>NZ_CP115182.1:0-1337500 GCF_027625375.1 Diaphorobacter sp. ED-3
ATGAACGAGGGACTTCACTCCTCCAGCCACGACAGCGACGGCGCCAGCGCCGGCCAGGGTCTGTGGCAGGCCTGCGCCGAACAGCTGGCGCAGGACCTCCCGGAACAGCAGTTCAACACCTGGATCAAGCCGCTGGTGGCCCAGGTCGCCCCCGATTTTTCCAAGGTCACCCTGCTGGTGGCCAACCGCTTCAAGCTCGACTGGATCCGCGCACAGTATGCCGGCCGCATCTCGGCCCTGCTGGAAGGTCTGTACGGCCAACCGGTCACACTGGAGTTAGCGCTTGCTCAGCGGGAATCCGTTGTCAGGACTTACGTCCGTCCCACGGCGCCAGACACCCCCGCCACCGGCGATGCACCGTCCGCCCACCCCACGGCCGACGAGGCGCCTGCCGGCGCCTTCCGCACGCGCCTGAACCCGGCGTTGACCTTCGAGACGTTGGTGGAGGGCACGGCCAACCGCATGGCGCGCTCGGCGGCGATGCACGTGGCCGGCTCGCCCGGCCACCTGTACAACCCGCTGTTCATCTATGGCGGCGTGGGCTTGGGCAAGACCCACCTGGTGCATGCCGTGGGCAACAAGCTGCTGCAGGACCGTCCCGACGCCAAGGTTCTCTACATCCATGCGGAGCAGTTCGTCTCGGATGTGGTCAAGTCATACCAGCGCCGTACCTTCGACGACTTCAAGGAGCGCTACCACTCGCTCGATCTGCTGTTGATCGACGACGTGCAATTCTTTGCCAACAAGGACCGCACGCAGGAAGAATTTTTCAACGCCTTCGAGGCGCTGCTGGCCAAGAAGAGCCACATCGTGATGACGTCGGACACCTATCCCAAGGGTCTGGCCAACATCCACGAGCGGCTGGTCTCGCGCTTCGACTCTGGGCTGACGGTGGCGATCGAGCCGCCCGAGCTGGAAATGCGCGTGGCCATCCTGATCAACAAGGCGCGCGCTGAAGGGTCGGAGATGCCCGAAGAGGTGGCCTTCTTCGTGGCCAAGAATGTGCGCTCCAACGTGCGTGAACTCGAAGGCGCGCTGCGCAAGATCCTGGCCTACAGCCGCTTCAACCAGAAGGAAGTTTCCATCCAACTCGCGCGCGAGGCGCTGCGCGACCTGCTGTCGATCCAAAACCGGCAGATCTCGGTGGAAAACATCCAGAAGACCGTGGCCGACTATTACAAGATCAAGGTCGCGGACATGTACAGCAAGAAGCGCCCGGCCAGCATCGCCCGCCCGCGGCAGATCGCCATGTACCTGGCCAAGGAGCTCACGCAAAAGAGCCTGCCCGAGATCGGCGAGCTGTTCGGCGGGCGCGACCACACCACGGTGCTGCACGCGGTGCGAAAGATTGGCGCCGAACGCCAGCAGCTCACCGAACTCAACCAGCAGCTGCACGTGCTCGAGCAGACGCTGAAGGGTTGACGCACCCCATGGAGCGAAAAGGACCGCCCCCCGCAAAAGCACGCCCGTTCGCGGGCAAAATGGCGCGTTGGACGGCCCGGGAGGGGGCACTGCCCATGCCGCCGTCTGCGCACCTATCCCCAAAAACCACCAAAGGTTGACGACATGATTGTCCTGAAGGCCACACAAGACAAGGTTCTCGCCGTTCTGCAATCGGTTGCCGGCATCGTCGAGCGCCGCCACACGCTGCCCATCCTGGCCAACGTGCTGCTGCGCAAGACGGGCAATGCCATCCAGCTCACCACCAGCGACCTGGAGATCCAGATCCGCACCACGGCCGAGCTGGGCGGCGACACGGGCGACTTCACCACCACGGTGGGTGCACGCAAGCTCATCGACATCCTGAAGACCATGCCCTCCGACCAGACGGTGAGCCTGGAGTCCAACCAGTCCAAGCTGATCCTGAAGGGCGGCAAGAGCCGCTTCACACTGCAGACGCTGCCGGCCGAGGACTTCCCGCTGGTGCAGGAGGCCGCCAGCTTCGGCCCCGCCTTCAGCGTGCCGCAGAAGGTCCTGAAGAGCCTGCTGGGGCAGGTGTCGTTCGCCATGGCAGTGCAGGACATCCGCTACTACCTGAACGGCATCCTGTTCGTGGCCGAGGGCACGACGCTCTCGCTGGTCGCCACCGACGGCCACCGCCTGGCGTTCGCCAGCGCGCAGCTGGACGTGGAAGTGCCCAAGCAGGAGGTCATCTTGCCGCGCAAGACCGTGCTGGAGCTGCAGCGTCTGCTGTCGGATGCCGACGGCGCCATCGAGATGCAGTTCGCCAACAACCAGGCCAAGTTCAGCTTCGGCGGCATGGAGTTCGTCACCAAGCTGGTGGAGGGCAAGTTCCCCGACTACAACCGCGTGATTCCCAAGAACCACCACAACAGCGTGACCCTGGGCCGCGCCCCGCTGCTGGCCAGCCTGCAGCGCACGGCTATCATGACCAGCGACAAGTTCAAGGGCGTGCGCCTGAACATTGAACCCGGCCTGCTGCGTGTGGCGTCGAACAACGCCGAGCAGGAAGAGGCGGTGGACGAGTTGGACATCGACTACGGCGGCGACGCCATCGAGATCGGCTTCAACGTCAGCTACCTCATCGACGCCCTGGCCAACATGGGCCAGGACATGGTGAAGGTCGACCTGGCCGACGGCAACAGCTCCGCGTTGATGACCATCCCCGACAACGAGCATTTCAAGTACGTCGTGATGCCCATGCGCATCTGACATACTATTATTTTGATAGCTGTTAGCGCTTGATGGATGGGCGCTAGCGGCACATTTGATTCCTATAAGGCCGCCGGCACGCCGTGCCGGTGCGCCTGGACCGAAGGCAGCCCTTTCATGACCGCAGAGCAATCGCAGCCCGCCCCCGAACAGCCCATTTCCGCCCCGGCCGAGCAGCCCGTCGCATCGGTCGCCGGCAGCGACGGCTACGGCGAGGGCGCCATCCAGATCCTGGAGGGCCTGGAGGCCGTGCGCAAGCGCCCGGGCATGTACATCGGCGATACGTCCGACGGCACCGGACTGCACCACCTGGTCTTCGAGGTGGTGGACAACTCCATCGACGAGGCCCTGGCCGGCCACTGCGACGACATCGTCGTCACCATCCACACCGACAACTCCATCAGCGTGGTGGACAACGGCCGCGGCATTCCCACCGGCGTGAAGATGGACGACAAGCACGAGCCCAAGCGCTCGGCCGCCGAGATCGCGCTGACCGAACTGCACGCCGGTGGCAAGTTCAACCAGAACAGCTACAAGGTCTCGGGCGGCCTGCACGGCGTGGGCGTGTCCTGCGTGAACGCGCTGTCCAAGAAGCTGCGCCTGACCGTGCGCCGCGACGGGCAGACACACCAGCTTGAATTCGCCCAGGGCGTGGTGCAGAACCGCCTCATCGAGGTCGTGGACGGGGTCGAGGTCTCGCCCATGAAGGTCATCGGCCCCACGGAAAAGCGCGGCACCGAGGTGCGCTTTCTGCCCGACACCGAGATCTTCAAGGAAAACAACGACTTCCACTACGAGATCCTCGCCAAGCGCCTGCGCGAGCTCTCGTTCCTGAACAACGGCGTGCGCATCCGCCTCATCGACGAGCGCACCGGCAAGGAAGACGACTTCTCCGGCGCCGGCGGCGTCAAGGGCTTCGTCGAGTTCATCAACGGCACCAAGAAGGTGCTGCATCCCACGGCCTTCCACGCCACGGGCTCGCGCCCGGCCGAGACCTACGGCGGCATCCCCGGCACCGAGATTGGCGTTGAAGTGGCCATGCAGTGGAACGACGGCTACAACGAGCAAGTCCTCTGTTTCACCAACAACATCCCGCAGCGTGATGGCGGCACGCACCTGACCGGCCTGCGCGCGGCGATGACGCGCGTGATCGGCAAGTACATCGAGCAGAACGAGCTGGCCAAGAAGGCCAAGGTCGAGGTCAGCGGCGACGACATGCGCGAAGGCCTGTGCTGCGTCCTGAGCGTGAAGGTGCCCGAACCCAAGTTCAGCAGCCAGACCAAGGACAAGCTGGTCAGCTCCGAAGTGCGCGCGCCGGTCGAGGACATCGTCGCCAAGGCGCTCACCGACTATCTGGAAGAAAAACCGAACGACGCGAAGATCCTCTGCGGCAAGATCGTCGAGGCCGCCCGCGCCCGCGAGGCCGCGCGCAAGGCACGCGAGATGACACGCCGCAAAGGCGTGCTGGACGGCATGGGCCTGCCCGGCAAGCTGGCCGACTGCCAGGAAAAAGACCCGGCGCTGTGCGAGATCTACATCGTCGAGGGCGACTCCGCCGGCGGCTCCGCCAAGCAGGGGCGCGACCGCAAGTTCCAGGCCATCCTGCCGCTGCGCGGCAAGATCCTGAACGTGGAGAAGGCGCGCTACGAGAAGCTGCTGTCCAGCAACGAAATCGTCACCCTCATCACCGCCCTGGGCACCGGCATCGGCAAGGCCGCCGTGGAATCGGGCAAGAGCGGCGCTGACGACTTCGACGTCGCCAAGCTGCGCTACCACCGCATCATCATCATGACCGACGCCGACGTGGACGGCGCCCACATCCGCACGCTGCTGCTGACCTTCTTCTACCGCCAGATGCCCGAGCTGGTGGAGCGCGGCCACATCTACATCGCCCAGCCGCCGCTGTACAAGGTGAAGAACGGCAAGGAAGAGCTGTACCTGAAAGACGCCGCGGCGCTGGACACCTTCCTGCTGCGCGTGGCGCTGAACCACGCCAGCATCACCACCGGCGGCAACCAGCCCCGCACGCTGGCCGGCGACGAACTGGCCCAGCTGGCGCGCACGCACCAGTATGCCGAGCAGGTGATCGCGCGCCTGTCCGCCTTCATGGATGCCGAGGCGCTGCGCGCCGTGGCCGACGGCGTGGTCTTCAACCTGGACACCCTGCAGGACGCCGAGGCCAGCGCCGTGCAGCTGCAGGCCAAGCTGCGCGAGCTCAACACCAACGGCGTGCCCGCCGATGTGGCGGGCGAGATCGACCCGCGCACCGACAAGCCCATCCTGCGCATCAGCCGCCACCACCATGGCAACATCAAGAGCAGCCTGATCACGCAGGACTTCGTGGCCGGCGACGACTACGCCGCCCTGGCCCAGGCCGCCGAGAGCTTCCGCGGGCTGATCCAGGAAGGCGCCAAGGTCACGCGTGGCGAGGGCGAGAAGGCCAAGGAGGAAAAGGTGGGCGACTTCCGCCAGGCCATGGCCTGGCTGATCAGCGAAGCCGAGCGCACCACCAGCCGCCAGCGCTACAAGGGCCTGGGCGAGATGAACCCCGAGCAGCTGTGGGAAACCACCATGGACCCCGAGGTGCGCCGCCTGCTGCGCGTGCAGATCGACGACGCCATCGAGGCCGATCGCGTGTTCACCATGCTCATGGGCGACGAGGTCGAGCCGCGGCGCGACTTCATCGAGACCAATGCGCTGCGCGCGGGCAACATCGACGTCTGATCGTTGCTGTAAAGGGCCCATCCCCCGACGATTGGGGCGCCGTCAGTGAGAAAAAGCCATGGACCAACATCCATGGCTTTTTCATCGCTGGAGACAAAACGTTTTTATCGATCACCCCGCAAGGCAATCCCGGCTGCCGTGCCAGTCGTTGCCGTCACGGAAGGCGCAAGTCCATACCGAGCATCCTGGAAAGGCCGAAGGTGAAGAGCAACACCGCCAGCAGCGCCAGCATGAAAACGGCAACGACCTTGCCGCTCGTGCGCAGCAGCGCGCGCCTGTCCGTTCCTTTGTTCCCCTGGTCGTAATGCCATTTGATGGCAAAGAACATGCACGTGCCGAAGACGAGCACCTTGAACGTGATGAAGACTACAGGGACCCAATCGATCATTTTTTGAGGAATTTCAGCGCTTGAGTTGTTATTGTCTACCGTGAAGAACACCACCGCTGCATAGCAGGTCATGGCTATCAAAAAGCAACCGGCAGCAATGCATCGGTTGCAGCCCTTCACACCATTGCGTTTTTAATGAACTTCTGCTGCACCAAAGCCGTTGGCAGTTATGACCGTCTTGACCATCCGCCCCGCCACCATTGACGACACCGATCTGATCTTGCACTTCGTGCGGGAACTGGCGATCTATGAAAAAGCGGAGCATGAGGCGCTGGCCACGCCCGCGCACGTGCACCGCACGCTGTTCTGCGCCAACCCCAAGGTGCACGGCCTGATCTGCGAGGCCGGCGGCACCGCCGTGGGCTTCGCGGTGTACTTCTTCAACTACTCCACCTGGCAGGGCCGCCACGGCCTGTACCTGGAAGACCTGTACGTCTCGCCAGAGCACCGCGGCAAGGGCGCAGGCATGGCGCTGCTGCGGCAACTGGCCCGCATCGCCGTGGACCACGACTGCGGGCGCTTCGAGTGGAGCGTGCTGGACTGGAACACACCCTCCATCGCGCTGTACGACAGCCTGGGCGCGCGCCCGCAGAGCGAATGGATCCGCTACCGCCTCACGGGCGACGAGCTGCACGCGCTGGCGGCGCAGGCCCGGCCGCTGGCCCCGCAGCCCTGCACGCCCGCGCCATGAGATCCCCCATCGCCATCGTCGACGTCGATCGCGTCGACACTTGGACCCGCTACCGCGCGGGCCTGTGCGAGAGCTGCGCGGCCAACTGCTGCACCATGCCGCTGGAGGTGCACCTGTCCGACCTGGTGCGCCTGGGCCTGGTGGACGCGTTCGAGGCCGAGCATGAAGAGCCCCGCCACATCGCCAAACGGCTGCAGAAGGCGCGGCTGATCGACCACTTCAACCACAAGAACACCCTCTTCACCCTGGCGCGGCGCGCCAATGGCGACTGCCAGTTCCTGGACGCCGCCACGCGCCTGTGCACCGTGTACGAGCAGCGGCCCGAGACCTGCCGCCTGCACCCGCAGAAGAAAAGCCCCAAGCCCGGCTACTGCGCCTACGGCGCGCGCGAGCGGCAGCGCCGCGGCTGACCACCACGCTGTAGGACGCGGCCCACGCCGCAAGCCAGCGGCCGCCCACCTGCGCCGCGCGCGCGGCGTGGTGTGATGGGCGTCTTTGCACACTGTGGAGGTTCCCATGTCCGAGAAGAAGGCCAGCGTTCACTGGGAAGGCGGCGGCAAGGCCGGCCAGGGCCAGATCAGCACCGAGACCGAAGCGCTGCAGAAGTACCCCTATGGCTTTGCCAGCCGCTTTGGCGACGACCGCAAGGGCACCAATCCCGAGGAAATCCTGGGCGCGGCGCATGCGGCCTGCTTCACGATGGCCTTCTCGTTCGCGGCGGACAAGGCCGGCTTCGCCACCGAGCGCGTCGACACCACGGCCAGCGTGCGTCTGACCCAGCAGGGCGAGGGTTTTCTCATCGACCGCATCGCGCTCACGCTGAAGGCCAAGGTGCCGGGTATGGACGAGGCCACCTTCCAGAAGCTGGCCGCCGACGCCAAGGCCAACTGCCCCTTGTCCAAGGCGCTGGCCGCTGTGCCGGAGATCACGCTCAGCGCCACGCTGGTGCAGTGACCGGCGCTGCCGTGGACACCGCCACCGGCCGCCCGCACATCCGCGTCGGCATCGGCGGCTGGACCTTCGCGCCCTGGCGCGGCAGTTTCTACCCGCCGGGCCTGGCGCAGGCCAAGGAACTGCATTACGCCAGCCGCCAGCTCACGGCCATCGAGGTCAACGGCACGTTCTACAGCACCTTCCAGCCCGCCACCTTCGCCAAGTGGCACGACGAAACGCCCGACGGCTTCATGTTCTCGCTCAAGGCCCACCGGCTGGTGACGCACCGGCGGGTGCTGGCCACGGCGGGTGATGCGATCGCACGCTTCGTGGGCAGCGGCATTGCGCAGTTGCAGGGCAAGCTCGGCCCCATCGTCTGGCAGTTCATGCCCAGCAAGCGGTTCGAGGAAGCGGACTTCGAGGCCTTCCTGGCGCTGCTGCCGCGCGAAGTGGATGGGCGCCGCCTGCGCCATGCGCTGGACGTGCGGCACGAGAGCTTTGCCACGCCGGCCTTCATCGCCCTGGCACGCCGCTACGGCTGCGTGCCGGTGTGCACGGACTCCGAGAAATTCCCCGCCATGGCCGACCCCGAGGCCGACTTTGCCTACCTGCGGCTGATGCGCAGCCAAGCCGACATCCCCACCGGCTACACGCCCGAGGCCATCGCGCAATGGGCCTCCGGTGTGCGCACCTGGACCGGCGGCGAGCGGCCGCGCGACGTATTCGTGTATTTCATCAACGGCGCCAAGGAGCGGGCACCGGCCGGCGCGCTGGAATTGCTGCGGCAGCTCGCCTGACGCCCAGCCGGAACGGCCGCTGCCGGCAAGCTCCCGTTTTCATAGCTGCCAGCGCTTGCTGGATAAGCGCTATAGGCCGATTTGGCTTAAACCGTCTCGCGCTGCTCAAACCCTTGGGCGTCGCAGGCGGGCGCCTCTCCCACCTCCACACGCTCCACCCGCGCGGCAGGCGGACCCTCGTGGGCCCAGTCGATCAACGCCTGCACGGCCGGCGCGGCGCCGCTGGCCAGCGCTTCCACGGTGCCGTCCTGGCGGTTGCGCACCCAGCCCTGCACGCCCAGGCGGCGCGCGGCTTCGGTCATGGATTTGCGGTAATACACGCCCTGCACCAGGCCGTGGATGCGCAGGTGGCGGGTGATGGAAACAGCGGATTCAGCCATAAGCCCCGCACTGTAGCGCCCGCCGTGGCATGCTGCGCCGATGACCGCCCCGCGCAAGGCCCTGCCCGCGATCGACCCGCAGCGCTGCACCGGCTGCGGCTGGTGCGTGGGCGTGTGCCCGCCGCATGTGCTGTCGCTGCAGGTGCAGGGACCGGAGCGCTTCGGCCCCAAACGCTCGGTGCTGCATGACGCGCCGGGCTGCACCGGCTGCGCGCTGTGTGCACTGCGCTGCCCGTTCGATGCGATCCGCATGGTGCGCAATTCCACGCAGTAGGGCGGCGCCTTCACGGCGGCACAATCGACCCGGCATTCCTTTCCCTTCCAGATCGGCCTCCATGACTTGGCAACTCCCCTACCCCTCCGGCCGCCAGCCCGTGCTGGCGCGCAACGTGGTCTCCACCTCCCAGCCGCTGGCCGCGCAGGCCGGCGCGGCGGCGTTTGCGCGCGGCGGCAATGCGATCGACGCGGCCCTGGCCGCGGCCATCACGCTCACGGTGGTGGAGCCGGTGATGAACGGGATTGGCGGCGACGCCTTCGCGCTGGTGTGGGACGGCGCCGCGCTGCACGGCCTGAACGCCTCGGGCCGCGCGCCGCGCGCCTGGACGGCCGAGCGCTTTGCCCACCTGCCGCAGATGCCGCGCATCGGCTGGGACACGGTGACCACGCCCGGCGGCGTGGCGGGCTGGGTGGCACTGTCCGAGCGCTTTGGCGCCCTGCCCTTCGAAGACCTGTTCACCGACGCCATCCGCCACGCGCGCGACGGCTTTCCCGTCAGCCCGGTGATCGCGCGCCAGTGGGCGCAAGCGGCCATCGACCTCAAGGGCCAGCCGGGCTTCGAGGCCTTTACGCCCGGCGGGCGCGCGCCGCAGGCGGGCGAGATCTGGCGCTTTGCCGACCAGGCGGACACGCTGGCGGACATCGCACGCACGCGCGGCGCGTCGTTCTACCGCGGCCGGCTGGCGCAGGCCATGGCCGACTACGCGCGCCAGCACGGCGCCGGCCTGGCGCTGGAGGACCTGGCCGCGCACGCCGTGGAATGGGTGCAGCCCATCAGCGTGCCCTTTGGCGACCGCACGGTGCATGAGATCCCGCCCAACGGCCAGGGCATCGCCGCGCTGATGGCGCTGGGCCTGCTGGAGCATCTGCCCTACCGCAGCACCGCAGCGGGCTCGGCCGCGCGCATGCACCTGGAGATCGAGGCCATGCGCGTGGCCTTTGCCGACCTGTACGCCCACGTGGCCGACCCGGACCACATGCGCCTCACACCCGCGCAGCTGCTGGACCCGGCCTACCTGCGCCAGCGCGCCGCGCTCATCGACCCGCAGCGCGCCGGCCAGTACCCCGCCGGCCAGCCCGGCAGCGGCGGCACGGTGTACCTGTGCACGGCCGACAGCGAGGGGCGCATGGTGTCGTTCATCCAGTCCAACTTCAAGGGCTTCGGCTCGGGCGTGGTGGTGCCGGGCACGGGCATCGCGCTGCACAACCGCGGCATGGGCTTCGTCACCACGCCGGGCCACCCCAACCAGGTGGCAGGCGGCAAGCGGCCCATGCACAGCATCATCCCGGCCTTCGTCACGCGCGGCGGACAGCCCCACATGGCCTTTGGCGTGATGGGCGGCAACATGCAGGCCCAGGGCCATGTGCAGATGGTGCTGCGCGAGGCCGTGGAGGGCCTGAACCCCCAGGCCTGCTCCGACGCGCCGCGCTGGCGCATCAACGACGCGGGCGCGCTGACGCTGGAGCACACCGTGCCCGCCGACGTGGTCGACGGCCTGCGCGCCCTGGGCCACGACCCGCAGGTGGCCGCGCCCGGCAGCCTGGAATTCGGCAGCGCGCAGATCATCCGCCGGCTGGAGGCCACGCCCGGCACCGGCTTCGCCTACGCCGCGGGCTCCGACCACCGGCGCGACGGCCAGGCCGTGGGCTGCTGATTCTCATCCCGAGGCATTCAAACCAAAACCGCCTCTAGCGCTTGTCCATCAAGCGCTAGCAGCTATCAAAACAAGAGTAAAGCACGCTGCACCGTCACCTGCGCTACACTGCACGCATGCTGTTCACACTGCTTTGCTCTGACCCACGCACCCCCGCCACCGGCGCGGCGCGGGCCTGCGCATCGGGCGTGAACGCACGAATGATTACCACCATGACCACCGCGGCGACCTAGCGCACGCGCAGGGTGGCCGCACCGGCGGCCCCCTGGTGTCTTCTTCCCCCTCCGAACGAAACCCAGCCCCGGCCGCTGGGTTTTTTTGTGGGCTTTTGCAGCCCGTGTTTGGAGAAAGACATGTTCGTAGAACCCCAGCTCAGCCCCTCGCCCGAGGTGCACGCCAGTGCGCGCCGCGCCCCGGCCCCGCCCCCTGCCCTGCGCGTGGGCATGATCGGCACCGGCACCGTGGGCAGCGGCGTGTGGCGGGTGCTGCGGCGCAACCGGGACCTCATCAACGCACGCGCCGGGCGCGCCATCGAGATCGTCGCGGTCGCCGCGCGCAACACCGCGCGTGCCGCTGCGGCGCTGGACGGCGCGCCCGGCGTGCGCCTGCTGACCGACCCGCTGCAACTGGCCACCGACCCCGGCGTGGACGTGGTGCTGGAGCTGGCCGGCGGCACGGGCGCCGCACGCGACTGGGTGCAGGCCGCGCTGGCGCATGGCAAGCATGTGGTGACCGCCAACAAGGCCCTGCTGGCCACGCATGGCGAGGCGCTGGCGCAGACTGCCGCGCGCCACGGCCGGGTGCTGGCCTATGAAGCGGCCGTGGCCGGCAGCGTGCCCGTGATCAAGGCGCTGCGCGAAGGGCTGGCGGCCAACCGCATCACCGCGCTGGCAGGCGTGCTCAACGGCACCAGCAACTACATCCTCACGCGCATGCAGGCGGCGGGCCTCGGCTTTGCCGCCGCGCTCACCGAAGCCCAGGCACTGGGCTATGCCGAGGCCGATCCGGCCTTCGACGTGGACGGCACCGACGCCGCGCACAAGCTGGCGCTGCTGGCCGCCAACGCGTTCGGCATGCCGGTGCGGCTGGACGCCGTGCATGTCGAGGGCATCCGCGACCTGCAGCGGGGCGACGTGGCCGCCGCCGCGCATCTGGGCTACGCCGTCAAGCTGCTGGCCGTGGCCGAGCAGCAGGAGTGCGAGGGCCGCGTGGCCATCCAGCTGCGCGTGCACCCGGCCCTGGTGCCCGCGCGGCACCCGCTGGCGCTGCTGGACGGCGCGACCAACGGGCTGCTGGTGCATAGCGACGCGGCCGGCAGCGCCTTTTTCAGCGGCGCGGGCGCCGGCGGCGAACCCACGGCGAGCGCCGTGCTGGCGGACCTGATCGACCTGGCGCGCCTGCCGGCTGTTTCTTCCCCGGCACCCACGGGCCCTGGCGTGCCCACACTGGGCACCCACCGCCGCGCGGGCGACGCCCCCGCCGTACTGCCGATGGCCCCAGTGAAGACGCCGCACCTGCTGCGCCTGCTGCCCGGTGCGGCCCTGTGCGAAACGGCAGTGCTACGGGCGCTGGCGCGCGACGGCGTCACGGTGCGGCGCCGCACGTGGGCGGCACCCGTCACCCCGGGCGGAGCGCCCGAGTTGCTGCTGCTCACCGCGCCGACGCCCGATGCGCTGGCCGCACAGGCCACGGCGCATTTGCAGGCGTACACGGGTGCGCAGGTGCGGCGGCTGCGCGTGGAGCTGTGCAGCGCTCCCACGGATGAACAATAAAAACAGGTTCTAGCGCTTTACCATCAAGCGCTGACAGCTACGTTTTTAATAGTTATTCCGAGTCCTTGAGCTTGCGATAGGTGCGGTCGGCGGGCGGCCCACGGTCGGTGTCTTGCAGGCCGCGTTCCACGTCGCGGTGGGCCTGCTCGACCTCGGGATGGCGCTCGCCGCCGGTCATGGTGACGGACTGGTCCCGCTCGTGCGGCAGCTTGGGCGCGGCGGGGGTGCAGGCGGCGTGTTCCTGCTGGGGCGGGGTCTGCAGGTCCACGCCCTGTTCGTGGACATCGGTGTGCTCGCCCGGCGACGGCGGCGCGGCGCCCGGGGCATTGGAAGGGGACGGGGTATCGCGATGGGATGGCATGGGGAACCTCTCGTTTGCCTGCAAGGCAGATCGCCCCATGCTAGGCAGACCCCGTCCGGTTCCGCGTAGGCCGGGGGCGGACGACGGCATCAGCGTTGGGCGCACGGGCGACCAGACATTGCCTGGGTGCCCGGCCAGGGGTGTATAGCCGCCCCTGAGCAGTGCCCAGCCTGCTTCGGCTAACATGCCTGGATGCATTTACAGTGGCACGCACTGCAAAGCCGGTCCCGCGCCTGATCTCCCTTCCATGTCTTCCACAGAGTGGGCCGCCCAGGCCCTGCAATCGTTCGAGGCGGTGGTCCAGTCCACGGCCGGCTTTCGCGTGCGCGAGGGCCAGCGGCGCATGGCCGAGCAGGTGGCCCAGACCTTCAGCCAGGCGCAGCTGGGCAAGCTGGAGGACGACGATGCCCTGCCCCAGCGCGCGATTGCCGTGGTGCAGGCCGGCACGGGCGTGGGCAAGTCGCTGGCCTACAGCGTGCCCGCGATCGCGATGGCGCTGGCGCGCGGCACGCGGGTGCTGATCTCCACCGCCACCGTGGCGCTGCAGGAGCAGCTGGTGCACAAGGACCTGCCGGCCCTGGCCGCACGCATGGAGCAACCCTTCCAGTTCGCGCTGGCCAAGGGGCGCGGGCGCTACGTGTGCAAGCTCAAGCTGGAGCGCCTGGCCGGCGGCGGCGCGGCCGGCCCGGGCGGTGACGGCGACCTGCCCGACGACGACCTGTTCGCCGACGAGGAGGCCGAGCAGCGCGGCAAGCGCCCGCGCCACGAGTCCGAGGCGCGCATGAAGTTCTACGCCAGCATGGCCGACGCGCTGGCGACCAGCGAATGGGACGGCGACCGCGACACGCTCGCTACGCCGCCCGAGCCCGAGGCCTGGAGTCCCGTGGCGGCCGAGGCCAGTTCCTGCACCGGCAAGCACTGCCCGGTGTTCAACCAGTGCACCTACTATGAGCGGCGCAAGCAGCTCGTCGCCGCGCAGGTCATCGTGGCCAACCACGACCTGCTGCTGTCGTCCCTGGGCGCGCGTCTGCTGCCCGAGCTGGACAACTGCCTGCTGGTGATCGACGAGGCCCACCACCTGCCCGCCACCGCGCTCGACCAGTTCGCCTGCGAGGCCGACCTCTCGCGCCTGACCTGGATCGACCGCCTGGCCAGCCGCGCGCTGCGCATCGGCCAGCTGGTGGAGGTCGAGGAAATTGCCGACATTCCCAACCACGCCGCGCGCCTGCGCGCCGCGCTGCAGGATGCCGCGCGCCTGGTGATGGACGTGTATGGCGAGCAACTGCGTGCGCCCGTGCCGGGGCGCCGCCAGTTCGCATCCAGCCTGCCCACGCGCGCCCGCGTGGCCGGCGGTGTGCTGCCCGAAGCGTTGGTGGAGCCCTTCAGCCAGGCCGCGCACCACGCCGAGGGCTTCCTGAACGCCCTGCGCGCCATTTCCAAGGCCCTGCGCAGCGAAATGCGCGACAAGCCCGACGAGGCGCGGCGCCTGTCGCAGCTGTATGCGCAGATCGGCGTGCTGGCGCCGCGGCTGGAGGCCGTGCACGCGGGCGCCCAGTTGCTGCTGCAGGACGCGCCCGAGGGCGCGGTGCCGGCCGCCAAGTGGTTCACGCTGGAGGTCGAGGGCGACTTCATCGTCGTGCGCGCGCATGCCAGCCCCGTGCTGCCGGGCAATACGTTGCGCAACCACCTGTGGTCCGCCGTGCGCGGCGCGGTGCTGACCTCGGCCACGCTCACCAGTTGCGGGCAGTTCGACTTCTTCCTGCGCGAATCGGGCCTGTTCGGCGACGAAGCCGTCACCACGCTGGCCGTGCCCAGCCCGTTCGACTACGCGCTGCAGGGCACGCTGGTGGCCACCGAGACCCGCGCCGAGCCGCGCGATGCGCAGGCCTTCACCGCCGAGATGGTGGACGCGCTGCTGTCCGACCTGGCCCTGGTCGAGGCTGGCGCGCTGGTGCTGTTCACCTCGCGCGAGCAGATGCGCCAGGCCGTGGACATGCTGCCCACCGCCATGCGCAGCGCCGTGCTGGTGCAG
Organism: Diaphorobacter sp. ED-3; assembly: GCF_027625375.1. Taxonomy (NCBI): domain Bacteria; kingdom Pseudomonadati; phylum Pseudomonadota; class Betaproteobacteria; order Burkholderiales; family Comamonadaceae; genus Diaphorobacter; species Diaphorobacter sp. ED-3. The sequence continues at coordinate 14,683 of NZ_CP115182.1, forward strand.
AACACCCTGCCCCGCCCACAGCTGATGGCCCGCCACCGCGAGCGCGTGGCCGAAGGCCAGCCCTCCATCATCTTCGGCATGCAATCCTTCGGCGAGGGGCTGGACCTGCCCGGCAGGCTGTGCGAATCGCTCTTCATCACCAAGCTGCCCTTCGCCCCGCCCGACGACCCCGTGGGGGAGGCCCGCGCCGAATGGCTGCGCGGCGCCGGTCGCGACCCGTTCAGCGAACTGGTGGTGCCCGCCACCGCCATCCGCCTGGCGCAGTGGGTGGGCCGCGCCATCCGCACCGAGGAAGACCGCGCCCACGTGTATTGCTACGACAAGCGCCTGGTGCGCACCGGCTACGGCCAGCGGCTGCTGCAGGGCTTGCCGCCGTTCACGCTGGCGCGCCGGGCCGCAGGGTGACCGATTGCTCCTATGGATATAGCTGGTGGCGCTTGCTGGATAAGCGCTGGAGCCCGATTGGACCATTAACCCCTTCCCGCATCGCCTGTCGGGCCGCGTCCCACAGGCGGGCAGGCCCATCGCCGACGCCCGCGCTCTGCCGTGCTGCCTAGAGTGGACTGGACCGATCTCTGAAAGGCCCGCCATGAAGCGCACCAACGACAACTCTGGCGCCACCGACAAGGTGGCCAACGACCACAACCAGCAGGGGCACCAGCCCCCCACGGCCCTGAACCAGGCGCGTCGCACGCCCGACAGCCGCAGCGACCGCACGGACCAGGTGGGCAGCGGCAACCAGGCGCAGTCGCGCCGCGGCAGCAAGAACCAGGGCGGCGCGGGCTGAGCCCGGCCTGCGGGGCCCGCGTGGCCCGGCATCCGCACTTTTGGGGGCGGCGGCGCTTCGTGCGTGGCGGCTACGATTACGCACCGGTGCCGGTGGCCCGTGCCTATTGCACGGGGTGCGCGGGGCCGGTTTCCTGCCGTCCCGCATGCCGTCCGCCCCCATCGCCGTCATCGATTTCGAAACCACCGGCATGATGCCTGCCCAGGGTGCACGCGCCACCGAGGTGGCCATCGTGCTCATGGAAGGCGGCCGCGTGGTGGACCGCTACCAGAGCCTGATGCGCACGGGCGTGCGGATTCCGCCCTTCATCACGCAGCTCACCGGCATCACGAATGCCATGGTGGAAGCCGCCCCCGATGCCGCCGCAGTGATGCGCGAGGCCGCGCGCTTTGTGGGCGACGCGCCCATGGTGGCCCACAACGCCGCATTCGACCGCAAGTTCTGGCAGGCCGAATTGCAGTACGCCGGGCTCGCCGCGCCCCATCCGTTCGCCTGCACCGTGCTGCTGTCGCGCCGCGTGTACCCCGATGCGCCCAGCCACAGTCTGGGCCGCCTCACGGACCACCTCGGCCTGCCGCGTGCCGGGCGCGCCCACCGCGCGCTGGCCGATGCGGAAATGGCCGCCGCGCTGCTGGCCTGCATGCAGCGTGACCTGTGCCAACGCTTCGGCCTGGCCTGGCCGGACCACGCGCTGCTGATGCAGTTGCAGCGCTGCGCACGCCCTGCCATCGGCAAGCTGCTGCAGCGCCACCGCCAGGCCGCTCCAGCCGAACAGCCGCCAACGGCATTGCAAATGGGGTAGTTGCCCCCGCCCTTGTTGCGGGCGCTACAGGGCATTTTTCATCCTTCTCCCATTCATACCGCGCGTCGGATTGCGCGCACATCCAGGCGTGACCGGGGCCGACGCCGCGCACCCCGAGCGCACCCTACAGTGCGTTGCATGCCCGTCCCGGCGCGTGCGTGACGCACCGCGCCGCGGCGTCCACCTACATCCCACGGAGGTTCTCCCATGTCCATGCCCGACGATTCCCCCCACGCCACGCTGTGGAACCGCATCAAGGACATCCGCTTTGCCATGCTTGCCCACCGCGCGGCCGACGGCCGGCTGCATGCCCACCCGCTGACCACGCTGAACAAGGACATCGATGCGCAGTCCCAGCTGTTCTTCTTCATCCCGCGCGGCAGCGAGTTGCACAGCCGCCTGCAGGCCGACAGCCAGGTGCATTTGAGCTACGCCGACCCGGGCGAAGACTGCTACGTGTCGCTGTCGGGCACGGCCGGTTTCATCGAGGACCCCGCGCGCAAGGAAGCACTGTGGACGCCGCTGGCCAAGGCCTGGTTCCCCGACGGTCCCACAGACCCCAATCTGGTGCTGCTGGCCGTCCGCATCGAGCATGCGGAATACTGGGACGTGAAGGACAGCAAACTATCCCAGCTCTACCAACTGGCCACCGCCGCGTTGACCGGCGAGCAGCCCAAGCCGCTGGGCGAGCACCGCGAGCTGTCGCTGGATTGACGGCGCGCCCAGCCCGCTCGGGGGCACTTTGCGCGAGGAGCGTCTGTCTTGCCAGCGCGCGTTGCTGGAGCGGATAGCGGGCGCCGCAAGCCGCGGCGTGCCCCGCCACAGGTAGCCCTTAACCCTTAGCTCGTCGCCCGCAAAGAGGCCAACCACAGACCACGTGGCGGCAGTTCCAAGGACCGCCTCCCTCCGCAAGAAGCGAGATCTCAAGAAGCGGACTTTGACAACATTCCCCCCACGGGCGGCGTGCAGCACGGGAGCGCTGCCGTATTCGCGGCGCGCTCGCGTTCGTTAAAACACCGCCCGCACCGCAGGCCGCAGCGCCCCTGCCAGGTCGCGCGCCAGCCGGCCCATATCGCGCACGCCCACGGCGCCCAGGCTGATGCGCACACCCTGCCCGCTGTGCAGCCGCAGCGGCGCGCCCGCCTGCACCGCCCAGCCCGCGGCCGCCAGCGCCTGCACCGCCGCGGCTTCGTCGGACACGGGAACCCAGGCGTGCAGGCCCTCGCCTTCCAGCCAGGGCGCCGCCACCCCGTGGCTGCGCAACGCGTCCGCCAGCGCCGCGCGGCGGGCCGCGTACTGGGCCGCGGCATGGCGCCATGAGCCCCGCGCACGTCCCTGCGCCGCCTGCCGCCACAGCTGCGCCACCAGCCCCTGCAACCAGTGGCTGACCCAGCGCGGCCCCAGCGCCTGGTGTGCGCACATCCCTTGCACCAGCGCCGGCGTGCCCGCGGCCAGGGCCACGCGGCAGTCTGCGCCCAACGCCTTGCTCACACTCAGCACATGCAGCCACAGCGGCGGCAGGGCCCCGGCCATCGCCAGGGGCGCGTGGCTCAGCAGGCCCCAGTGGTCATCCAGGATCAGCAGCGTGTGCGGATGGGCCCGCAATTGGCGGCGCAGCGCCTTCCAGCGCGCCGCACCCAGGGCCACGCCCGTGGGGTTGTGCGCGCGCGGCGTAACCACCACGGCGCAGCACTGCGCCAACACGCCCGCTGCCGGCACGCACAGCCCCTGCGCGTCCACGGCCAGGGGTACGGGCTGCAGGCGCAGGCTGTGCAGCAGCGCCAGCAGCGGTGGCCAGCCCGGGTCTTCCACCGCCACGCGGTCGCCGGGGCGCGCATGCTGGCGCAGGGCGCGCTCGATCGCATCCAGCGCACCCGAGAAGACCCCCACGGCATCGCCAGGCAGGCCCTGGCTCTCCAGCCAGGGGCGCGCCTGCGACAGCAGCGCCTCCGCAACCGCTTGCGGCGCATGCGGCACCGCTGCCGGCTGCCCCAGCGCAGCGGCCCAGGCCGCGCCGCGGGGACGCGGCAGCAGCGCAGGATCGGGCTGGCCGCTGGCCAGGTCGCGCAGGCCCTCGGGCGGAGCGAACGAAGGGGCAGGGCGGGGCGGCTCGCCCGCTACGCGGGTGCCGCGGCGCCCCGCAGTGACCACGCGGCCCGCGCTGCGCAACCGCGCATAGGCGGCGGCGACGGTGTTGGGATTCACCCCCAGTTCTGCGGCCAGATTGCGCACCGAGGGCAGGGCGGCGCCGCTTGGCAGAGCGCCGCGGCGCATGGAATATTCAAGGCTTGCCGCAATGTCTTTGGCATTGCTTCCTTCTACAGACAACGATGGCATGCACACATTGTATTGTTTGTACTAGTACAAATTTTTGTACTGCGCGGCTCAGTCGCTGCAATCGCGCCCCACACCCTTCGCGCGTGCACCCACGGCGAGGCGCCGCGAGAAAAGTGCAAAAAATGACCCCAAAAAACGTTGCAAAAGTAGGAGAAAGCGCGTTCGGGCGCGGGGTGTTGGCTGCGCGATCGCGCCGCGGCTGCTACGCTTGACCCCCATGCGCGCCTTTGCCCTTCCCGTCCTGACGCTCGCGGCCAGCCTGCTGGTGGTGGGCTGCGGCACCACGCCGCCCACCTCTGCCTCGCGCAACGCCGCCTATTCCCGCCTGTCGCCCGAGCAGTCGAGCGACATCGCCATCCATGCCCTGGGACTGGTGGGCACGCCCTACCGCTACGGCGGCAATACGCCCGACAGCGGCTTTGACTGCAGCGGCCTCATCGGCTACGTGTACACCAGCCGCGCGGGCGTGGCCCCGCCGCGCACGGTGGCCCAGTTGAGCGGCTTCGGCCAGTCCATCGACGCGGACGAGCTGCGCACGGGCGACCTGGTGGTGTTCGGCCGCGGCCGGCCCACGCATGCCGGCATTTACGTGGGGGAGGGGCGCTTCGTACATGCGCCGTCCAGCGGCGGCACGGTGCGCCTGGACCACCTGAAGTCGCGCTACTGGTCGCAACAGTTCGCGAGCTTCCGGCGCCCCTGAACTTCCACGGCGCCGCTTGCGGCGGCCACAGGCGGTGTTACCTTCCTTCACCGCCACCTGCCGCCGGGGCAGGGCGCCGAACTCCCCGGACAGGCGCTCACGCGGGTAGCGCGACAATCGGGGCACCATGACCCTGACCGAACGCCTCGCATCCCCGCTCACCACCCACGACACCACGCGCATCGACGACCTGCGCATCAAAGCCGTGCGCCCGCTCATCACGCCCGCGCTGCTGCAGGAATGGCAGCCCGCGCCCGAGGCGGCGCAGACGCTGGTGGAAAGCAGCCGCGTGGCCATCTCGCGCGTGCTGCACGGGCAGGACGACCGCCTCATCGTCGTGGTGGGGCCGTGCTCCATCCACGACCATGACCAGGCCATGGAGTACGCGCGCCTGTTGAAGGAGCAGGCGGATGCGTTGGCGCAGGACCTGCTCATCGTGATGCGCGTGTACTTCGAGAAGCCCCGCACCACCGTGGGATGGAAGGGCTACATCAACGACCCGCACCTGGACGGCAGTTTCGCCATCAACGAAGGCCTGGAGCGCGCCCGCGCATTGCTGCTGGACGTGCTGGCGCTGGGCCTGCCCGTGGGCACGGAATTCCTGGACCTGCTGTCGCCGCAGTTCATCAGCGACCTGGTGAGCTGGGGCGCCATCGGCGCGCGCACCACCGAAAGCCAGAGCCACCGGCAACTGGCCAGCGGCCTGTCCTGCCCCGTGGGCTTCAAGAACGGCACGGATGGCGGCGTGAAGGTGGCGGCCGACGCCATCCAGGCCGCGCAGGCACCGCATGCCTTCATGGGTATGACCAAGATGGGGCAGGCGGCGATCTTCGAGACGCGCGGCAACCACGACTGCCATGTGATCCTGCGCGGCGGCAAGGCCCCGAACTACGGCGCGGCCGACGTGCAGGCCGCCTGCGCGATGCTGGAGAAGGCCGGCCAGCGCCCGCAGGTGATGATCGACCTGTCGCATGCCAACAGCAGCAAGCAGCACCGCCGCCAGATCGACGTGGCGCAGGACGTGGCCCAGCAGATCGCCGCGGGCGATGCGCGGATCACCGGCGTGATGATCGAGAGCCACCTGCAGGAGGGCCGCCAGGACATCGTGGACGGCCAGCCGCTCACACCCGGCGTGTCGGTCACCGACGCCTGCATCAGCTTCGCTCAGACCGTGCCGGTACTGCAGCAGCTGGCTGCGGCCGTGCGCGAACGCCGCACGCGCGGCTGACACGCTCCGGCGCCGTCGCGGCCGAAAAGAAGGAGGGCGCCCATGTACCATCAGTCACATCCGCCCGCCTTTCGGGCAAGAAGCGCCCGCCATGTTCTTCCGACACCCCGCCGCGCCACCGCCGAGCCCCTTGGCCGGCGCCAGCCTGGGCCGCTCCTGACGCGCGCCATGGCCCGGGCCGCCTCTCGCTCCTTCCCGCAGCGCCATCCCGGCCGCGCGTGGGCATGACACGCAGCGCGCCATGCCTATCAGCGATTCCACTGGAACCCCGTCAGCCCACCCGGCCGAGGCAGGAGGCCCGGCCGCAGCGGTGCAGGCGCACGACGAGGCGGCGGCGCATGCACTCCTGCTGCAGCTCCAGCAACTGATCACAGACCTGCAGCTGCCCCTGGAGCACGTCCTGGCGCAGGCCGCCCAAGCCGCCTGCGCGATCACGGGCGCGGTCGGGGCAATGATCGCGTTGCGCGAAAACGATGCGCTGGCCGTGCGCGCCAGCGTGGGTGCGCCGCCCCTGCCGGCGATCGGCACCCGCGTGCCGCTGGACGCCTGCGCATCCTGGCAGGGCATGGAGCAAGCCGCACGCGCGGGCCTACAGGCAGCCACGGACGCCCCCGCGCAGGATGTGGGAAGTGCGCAGCCCCCCCACTGGCGGGTCAGCATGCCGCTGGGCAGCGGCGCGCTGCTCGCGGGCCTGCTCCAGGTGAGGGTGCCCCGGGGCGCAGCGCTGGAGGCGCAGCATCTGCTGCACCTGCGCATCCTGGCCGAGTCGCTGGGCGCCATGCTGCAGTTGCGGCGCGTGGACGCGCAGCTGCGTGCGTCCGAGCAGCAGTACCGCACGCTCTTTGCCGAACATCCGCAGCCCATGTGGGTCTGCGACCGCGACAGCCTGCGTCTGCTGGCGGTGAACCACGCCATGGTCCGCCACTACGGCCATGCGGAGCAGGAGCTGCTGGGCATGGAGTTGCGCGCGCTCTGGTCCGCGGAGAACCAGGACGCGGCCACCTGCGCACTCGACATGCTGCGCCGCGAGGCCCATGCACCCGGGTCTCCCGCGTCCGCTCCACGGCTGTGGCGCCACGCACGCAAGGACGGCGCCGCCCTGGACGTGGAAGTCGTCGTGGGCGACACGGACTTCGGCGGGCGCCCGGCGTGGCAGATGCTGGCCAGCGACGTGACCGAGCGCTGCCGTATCGAGGACGAGCTGGCGCGCGTCAACCGGGCCAAGCGCATGCGCGGCGCTTGCAGCGAGACACTGGTGCGTGCCACCAGCGAGTCCGATCTGTTGCACGCCGTGTGCAGCGTGGCCGTGGAGATCGGCGGCTACCGCATGGGCTGGGTGGGCATGGCGCGCGACGATGCGCACAGGCGCATCGAGCCCGTGGCGCACGCGGGCGTCGCCCAAGCCCATGACTACACCGAACACCTGCACCTGAGCTGGTCGGCGCAGGAGCCGGGCGGCAACGGCCCGGCAGGCGTGTGCGTGCGCACCGGCCGCACGGTGATCGTGCACGACGTGCACCACAGCCCGGCTTTCAGCCACCTGGCGGACCGCATGGCCCAGTTGGGCTTTCACGCCGTGGTGTGCCTGCCGCTGCGCAACGCCGAGCGCACCTTCGGCCTGCTGTACCTGTATGCGCCCGAGGTGCTGCACCTGGGGGTGCAGGAGACGCAGTTGCTGGAGGCCATGGCTGCCGACCTGGCGTTCGGCATCGAGAACCTGCGTGCCCGCGCGGAGCAGCAGCGCCTGCAGGCCACGTTGGTCAAGGTGGCCACCGCCGTCTCGGCCGGCGTGGGCGCGGCGTTCTTCGACCATCTGGCGCAGCACATGGCCGAGGCGCTGGGCGCCCAGGTGGCCTGCGTGGGCCGCTTCCTGCCGGCCGCCCCCGGGCAGGCGCGGCGGGCGGTGGCGCTGTCGCACGTGGTCGATGGCGTGGCCCAGCCCAATGCCGAATACGTACTGGAAGGCACGCCGAGCGAGCGGCTGCTGACCCAGCGCTCGCTGGTCATCCGCGACCGTGCGCGCGAGCGGTTCCCGCGGGCGCCGGTGCTCGCGCGCACGGGCGCGCGCAGCTACGTGGGCCAGCAGCTCACGGCCAGCGACGGCACGCCCATCGGCATGATCTTCGTGGTGTTCCGCCAGGCGCTGGAGCGCAGCCGCTTCGTCAGCAACACGCTGCAGATCTTCGCCGCGCGCGCGGCCGCGGAACTGCAGCGCCAGACGGACGACCAGCGCATCCGCCAGCAGGCATCGCTGCTGGACAAGGCGCGCGACGCCATCATCGTGCGCGATCTGGAGCACCGCATCACGTTCTGGAACGAGGGCGCAGAGCGCATGTACGGCTGGTCGCGCGAGGAGGTCCTCGGCCGCTCCATCGCCACGCTGCTGTACCAGAACCCGGAGGACTTCCTGCGCGCCACCCAGCACGTGATGCAGCATGGCGTGTGGAGCGGCGAGATCCTGCAGTGCGACCGCGCGGGCCGCACCCTCGAAGCCGAAGGCCGCTGGACGCTGGTGCGCAACGACCGTGGCGAGCCCGAGTCGGTCCTCGCGATCAACGCCGACATCGGCACGCGCAAGCACCAGGAGCGCGAGATCCAGCGCCTGGCCTTCTTCGACCCGCTCACCCACCTGCCCAACCGCGTGCAGCTGCTGGACCGCGTGGACCAGGCCCTGGCCAAGGCGCAGCGCCTGGAGCAGGGCGGGGCGCTGCTGTTCATCGACCTGGACAACTTCAAGACCCTCAACGACACGCTGGGCCATGACCAGGGGGACGAGCTGCTGCAGATCGTGGCGCAGCGGCTGAACACCTGCGTGCGCAGCGCAGACACGGTGGCGCGCCTGGGTGGCGACGAATTCGTGGTGCTGGTGGAGCAGCTCAGCGCGCACAGCGACACGCTGGCGGAGCAGGCGGGCGCCGTGGGCGAGAAGATCCTCGCCGTGCTCAGCGCCCCTTATGCGCTCACCGGGTACCAGTACCGCAGCACGCCCAGCATCGGCATCGCGCTGTTCAACCACGCGCCCACCACGGTGGGCGAACTGCTCAAGCAGGCCGACCTGGCGATGTACCAGGCCAAGACCGCGGGACGCAACACGCTGCGCTTTTTCAACCCGAGCATGCAGCATGCCGTGGCCGAGCGTGCCTCGCTCGAGGCGGACCTGCGCAACGCGCGGGCGCAGAAAGAGTTTCTGCTGCACTACCAGCCGCAGATCAATGCGCGGGGCGCGATCGTGGGCGTGGAGGCGTTGCTGCGCTGGGCGCACCCGCGGCGCGGCATGGTGTCGCCCGGGCAGTTCATTCCGCTGGCCGAGGAGACCGGCCTGGTGCTGCCGCTGGGGCACTGGGTGCTGCACACGGCGTGCTCGGTGCTGGCCGATTGGCAGCGGGTGCCGGCGCTGGCGCCGCTGACCATGGCAGTGAACGTGAGCTCGCGCCAGTTCCGCGATGCGGGTTTCGTGGACGACGTGGCGGGCGTGCTGGCCGCCACCGGCGCGCCGGCCTCCCAGCTCAAGCTGGAACTGACCGAGAGCCTGCTGGTGGAGGACTTGGCCGCCACCATTGCCACCATGGCGGCGCTGCGCGCGCTGGGCGTGGGCTTTTCGCTGGACGACTTCGGCACTGGCTACTCGTCACTGGCCTACCTCAAGCGCATGCCGCTCGGGCAGCTCAAGATCGACCAGAGCTTCGTGCGCGACCTGCTCACGGACCCCAACGACGCGGCCATCGTGCGCACCATCATCGGCCTGGCCGCCAGCCTGGGCCTGGAGGTGATCGCCGAGGGCGTGGAGACCAGCGCGCAGCGCGACTGGCTGGCGCACGCCGGCTGCGCGGTGTACCAGGGTTACTTTTTCAGCCGGCCGCTGCCGCTGGACCTGCTGGAGCAACTGCTGCACGACCACATCGCCGCAGCCCGCACGCCGCCTCTTTAAACCCAATTGGCTTCTAGCGCTTGTCCAGCAAGCGCTGTCAGCTATTTAATCGATAGCTTACGCTTCCTCGCTGCGCACGAACGGCTCCAGCCCCTTGACCATGCGTGCGAACTGCGGGCCGATCTCCTGCTCCAGCAGCGCGCGCGGGAACTTGCTCGCCGAGCCGCCTGCGTTGAAGCTGATCACGCGGCCGTCGGGCTGGCGGATGGCGGCGCCCACACCCGCGATGTCCGTCTGCCAGTCGCGCACCACCACCGTGAAGCCGCGCGCCCGCCAGTGGGCACACCCGGTCTCGATGGCCTGGCGCAACTGCGGCCAGCGCTCGCCCTCGGCCTGGCGGATCTCGGCCAGCAGCCGCTCGCGCTCGCGCGGCTCCATCACGGCCAGCAAGGCGTGGCCCATGGCCGTCTCCGCCACCGGAAGGCGCGCGCCCAGGTCCAGCCCCAGCGACAGCGGCGTGCCCGAGCGGCAGTTCTCCACGTACAGCACCGACAGCCCGTTGCGGATGCCCAGCGACACCGAGATGTCGTAGCGGTCCGCGAAGTCCTGCATGTAGGGCCGTGCAATGCGCCGCAGCCGCAGGTTGGACACCATGGTGATGCCCAGTGCCGCCAGGCTGTCGCCCAGCGCGTACTTGCCGCTGTCGCGCGAATGGCGCAGGTAGCCCAGCACGCACAGCGTGTAGGCCAGGCGCACCACCGTCGGCTTGGGCAGGCCGGTGCGCGCGGCGATCTCGGCATTGGTGAGCCATTTTTCGTCCACCTGGAAGCACGCCAGCACGTCCAGCCCCCGGGCCAGCGCGGTCACGAATCGCCGGCTGTCCGCGCCTTCGTCGAAGTCGATGTTCCGTGTGCGCGCCATTCCCACTCTCCAGGTAAATTTCTCTTAGCGGAATTATTTCATCGCAACTTTTCTGCACAGACTCATGGATTTCCCTAGCGAGAAGGGTTTTTCATCAGGGGGATACTGAAATCACGCCACTTCTCCCGTGCCTCCATGAATTTCGCACAGAGAAACCACGCCACCTGAAGGCCTCCACAGCACACGGCCTGCACAGCAGGTTGATCGCAGCGCCGGAGGCCATAGACCCAAGGACTCCCTCCATGACCCATGCTTTGCTCAACCGCCGCACCCTGTCCCTGCTGCTGGCCGCCGGCTGCGTGGCCGGCCCCGCGCTGGCGCAACCCGAGCGCTTTCCCAGCCGCCCGATCAAGGTGCTGATCGGCTTCACCGCCGGCGGCTCGACCGATGTGCCATTCCGCGTGCTGGCGGAGAACGCCTCCAAGATCCTGGGCCAGCCCGTGATCATCGAGAACAAGCCCGGCGCCGGCGGCGTGCTGCCCGCGCAGATGATGCAGAGCACCCCGGCCGACGGCTACACGCTCGCACAGGTGCCGCTGCCGGTGTTCCGCCTGCCCTACACGCAGAAGATCAACTGGAACCCGGCCACCGACCTGCAATACGTGATCGGCCTGGCGGGCTACGCCTTCGGCCTGGTGGTGCCCGCGGACTCGCCCATCAAGTCCATGCAGGACTACATCGCCTACGCCAAGGACAACCCCGGCAAGCTGAACTACGGCACGCCCGGTGCGCTGACCACGTTGCACCTGACGATGGAGAACATCGCCCTGCAGGCCGGCGTGACGCTGAACCACATTCCCTACAAGGGCAACTCCGAGTCGCTGCAGGCCGTGCTGGGCGGGCATGTGATGTCGATTGCCGACACGCCCGGCTGGGCGCCGTACGTGGAGCAGGGCAAGCTGCGCGTGCTGTCGGTCTGGGGGGACAAGCGCTCGGCCCGCTTCCCCAACGTGCCCACGCTCAAGGAAGTGGGCATCAACCTGGTGCAGACCTCGCCGTTCGGCCTGGTGGTGCCCAAGGGCACGGACCCGAAGATCGCCCAGGTGCTGCACGACGCCTTCAAGAAGGCCATGGAGATGCCCAACTACAAGGAGTCCCTGGCGAAGTTCGACATGGACACCTACTACATGGACAGCGCCACCTACAAGCAGTACGCGCTGGACACCATGAAGACCGAAAAGGTCATCATCGAGAAGCTTGGCTTGGCCAAATAACCCGGCTTGTAGGAAAAATGGCTGCTGGCGCTTGATGGGCAAGCGCTGGCAGCTATCAATAATGAAGCACACCGACCGACGACCTGACCCACGCGGCCATCGCCCCGGTTATTCATGAATGTGTCTATTACTTCATAGTGGTAGTAGTAGAGCCCGCGCCATTTTGTGGACAAGCCGCTTTTTCTGAATGGCGGCGCGTACTTGCGCTACTGCAAAGTCTGTGTCCCGGCACCGGGTCAAGTCCGGCCTGAAATGGGTACAACTGCGCCGGTGGGACGGGTGCTGTGGACAAGGCGCAGATGACCAGCGCCGCATCCCCAGGCTTGTCCACAGGCCGCTCAGAAGTGCAACGCGTAGCGCAGCTGCAGGAAGTTCTCCCCGGGGTTGGGGCTCTTGATGCCGGCGTTGGACACGTGCTGCACGCTCAGCATCAGCTCATGCTGGCGCTGTGCGCCGAAATTGCGCCCCAGGCCCAGGTGCGAGGCAAAGTTGAAGCGGGTGCTGAACTCGTGGTCCTGCACGCGGTAGCGGTGGCTGGCCACTGTGGCACCGATGCCGGCCTCCCAGAACCAGGGGGAACGGCCCTCGTCGGGGCGCAGGCGCAGCGTGGGCGCCACGCCCACCACCACGGCGCTGTTGTGCCCGCCGATGCCGTCAAAGGACCAACGGCTGAGTGAAACATCCCAATGGCCGCGCAACTCGCCGCCCCACAGCGGGCGGCGCCAGGTGCCCCAGGGCAGGGTGGCGCCGATGGTGATGGCATCCGTCTGGCGCCGCGCCCATTCGCCCTGCACGTAGACCGAAGGGGCGTAGGCCCGGTCCTCTGACGGCTGCGCCAGGGCCGGAGGGGCCGTGAGGCACGCGGCGGCGGCCGCGAGAAAAGGTGCCGGGGAGAGAAGGGTGGTGCGCCGGAAAAAGGCGCTGCGGCGGGCGATGGTAGGCATGGTTGCGAGGTGTTGTTGTTACCTGAATATATAACCACTGTAGCCCCCCACTGCCCAGCCGCCCTGTAGGCCGGAGCCGCAGCCCGCGGCCGGGCGCAGCGGATGCGCACCTGGCCCTGGGCCGGCTTACTGCGGCGTCAGCGGCGCGCCGGGAGCAGCGCCTGCGCCCGGGCCAGGGCCTTGGTGGCGCATGCCGCGACCGTCACCGCGGAAGTCGCCCCGCGCACCGTCCTTGCCCCAGCGCTTGCCCATGGGGTGGTCGCCGCCCCAGTGGCGGTACATGCGCTTGCCTTCGGCGTCGAAGGTCTTTTGCTGCGCGGGCGTCAGCGTGCCATAGAAGGCCTTGACGGCGTCGCCGCGGCGGTCCATCTCGGCCGCGCGCTGGGAGCGCAACGCGCGCATGCGGTCGATGCGCTCGGGCGTGGTGAGTTGGTCCATGCCCTGCCAATCCAGCCGCGCCTTGCGTGCGTCGGCGTCGGGCTTCATGGACTGCAGGAAGCTGTTCCATGCGGGCTCCTGCTCGGGCGTGAGCTGCAGCTTGCGCTTGAACGCCTCGGCGCGCTGGGCCATGTACTGCTCGCGCTGCTCGGGCGTCAGGGCGCGCTGGCGCGGATGCTGCTGCGCCTGGGATGCGCCTTGCTCGGTGGCGGCTGGGCCGGGGCCGGGTTGCGCCAGGGTGGGCACAGCCATGCCGGCGAGCACAGCGGCCGCCACGGCAGTGGCGGCCAGGCGCTGGGTGATCTTGAAACGGGCCATGGTGTTTCCTTTCTTGCTTCACACAGGAAGTGATGGGCGCCTGGTGGTCCACCCGAATGGGGGACACTGCACCCTGCGCTTGCAAAGCAGTGTGCGCCGCGTGTGTAACGCGCCCGTGAGCGAATTCTGCGCCTGTGTAAAGTTCTGCTATTCACCCGGCATGCCCCACCATGCCGGCTACAGTCGTTTTATGCAAAAAGTGCCTCCAGCGCTTATCCAATAAGCGCTGGCAGCTATCAAATCAGGACCATTCACCGCCCCGCCCGTCGTGCAGCCCTGGCGCGGGGCCGGCATTTCAAAAGGAATCTCCCCGTGTTCAAGAACATGATCGTGTACCGCATTGCTCCCGAGTGGCAGGTGGAGCTGACCCAGCTGGAGGAAGCGCTGGCCAAGGCGCCCTTCCAGGAGTGCGGCGCCACGCAGGAAAAGTCCAGCGGCTGGGTGCCCCCGCGCGGCGAGGCCCATGGGCTGCTGGCCGAGAGCGTGGGCGGCCACTGGATGCTGCGCTTCCAATGGGAAGCCAAGATGCTCCCGGCCACCGTGCTGGCGCGCAAGGTGAAGGAAAAGGCCGCGCAGATCGAGCAGCAGACCGGCCGCAAGCCCGGCAAGAAGGAAACCAAGGAGCTCAAGGAAGAGGCCAAGCTGGACCTGCTACCCATGGCCTTCACCAAGCAGGGCGGCACCTGGGTGTGGATCGACCCACAGGCGCACTTGCTGGTGCTGGACACGGGCGCCCAAGGCCGTGCCGACGAGGTGGTGAGCCTGCTGGTGGAGCACCTGCCCGGCCTGTCGCTGGCGCTGCTGGACACGCAGACCAGCCCTCAGGCGGCGATGGCGCTGTGGCTCAAGGAGCAGGAGCCGCCGGCGGGCTTTTCCATCGACCGCGAGTGCGAGCTGAAGGCGCCCGACGAGACCAAGGCCGTGGTGCGCTACGCCCGCCACCCGCTGGACATCGAGGAAGTGCAGGGCCACATCGAGGCGGGCAAGCTGCCCACCAAGCTCGCCATGAGCTGGGACGACCGCGTGAGCTTCGTGCTGACCGAGGGGCTGCAGCTCAAGAAGGTGGCGTTCCTGGACACGGTGTTCGAGGGCCAGACGCAGGACGATGGCGGCTTCGATGCCGACGTGGCGATCGCCACGGGCGAGCTGTCGCAGTTGATTCCCGACCTGATCGCGGCGCTGGGCGGCGAGGGGCGCACGAGCCTGGGTGGCGCTGCTGCCGCCCCCGCACCTGCCGCCGGGGCTTTGCATGCCGCGGCCAGCGGCCTCGACGACGACGCGCCGTTCTGAGGGCATGAAAAATGTCCGCTGTCAAGTCTTTGATGTAGACGGACAGTTCCGTAAAAGGTCTTATGGAATAACAGGTTAGTCCATATTTTGGTCGCTACGCATCCTTGCTGATTTGCGAGCTAGGTGCCACATAGGCGCTTTGCAGTGGCAAACGTAAGGATGTCTCAGCGAGCAAAGTCGCATCATCAAAGTTTCGGTCTATCACCATCTTCCTACAGAAGGCAGTTCGAGAAGGGCGTTTATCGTGTTTGCCCCCCCAATCTGCCAATCGATAGCTCGCACCGTCGAAGCCGATGATGCGGGCGATCCATTTCGATGTGGCACTTGCGCCTGCGTCCGGTGATGTTGGCCGCGTGTGTCCTGTGCCAATGGGATCGCGCCCATGGGGCGCTTGCGCAACGCGAAGGCTGAGGCGGGCGGTAGGATGCTCTCGAAGCGTTCGCCCCAACGAGGTCTGCTTCTATGGGGCATGCCAGTGCAAGCGACTGCTGGAGGCGCAGTAATCACATGGGAGCCGTGTCGATGGGTTGTTCAGGCTCGGCACGCGAGCAGTACTGCTCTACCCACTTCACGGACTGAGCGATGCCTCCGAATGGAAAGAAATGCAGGCTCACCTTTCCATGTGCTTCGGTCAGGCGGGTGGTCAGACGATCCACAAAGAGATCCGGGCCTGCTATGCCGAACAGCTTGCTGATCGAGATGCCGTACTTGGACAACATCGACGCGCATGCGCTAACGCCACACAAGGCGGCATAGCGCGCCAGCACCGCCACGCCTGCAGGGCCCGGCACGCCCACGCGTACGGGATGTTCGACGCCACGCCCGCGCAGGGCTTCCAGCCAGGCCAGCACGATGTCGGCATCGAAGGCAAATTGCGTGACGATCAAGGGCGCCATGCCGCGCCCTTCGATGCAGCGACACTTGTGTTCGAGCACTTTCCAACGATCAGATGTGCTCATGACCGGATGGCCCTCGGGATGGCCACCCACGCCGACCATCTGAATGCCCGAGCGCTCGAACACGCCTGATTCGATCAGTGAGGAGCTGTCGGCAAACGGCCCCAGCGGGGTGGACGGATCTCCAGCGATCACGAAGCAACGCTTGACGCCGGCTTCCGCGACCGCGCGCTGGATGAACGACTCCAGTTTTGCGAACGAGGCGATACGGCGTGCAGCGAGGTGAGGCATGGGCTCAAAGCCGAGTCCGCGAACGGCCTGCGCTGCGGCCAGTCGCGCGTCGTTGTCCTGGTTCGCCAGGTAGGGAATGGAAATGGTTGACCCGGGCAATACACGCGGCGCCGCTGCGGTCAGCGCAGAGATATCCTTCGCGTTGACCTCTAACGAATAGGCGTCGGTGATGTTGCCGATGGGCTTGGACTTGTCGGAATGAAGCAAGGGGCTTGCCATATCTGGCGACTGTTGGGAGAGTTCCGACCCGCCAGCGCTGATCGGGTCGGTTGGAAGCCATGGAGCGGCATCGCTCACCCGGCAAGGCGCGTCAATCTTTGGGGGGCTGTTCGTCACCGTAGAACGTCACGCCGAGCTGGATGCGCTCGCGGCCGCTTTCCACGCGGTGGCGGTTCGTGTCGCGCAGCGAGTAGACGCAGCCGCAGTATTCCTGTTGGTAGAAGTTCTCGCGCTTGCTGATCTCGATCATGCGCGCCGAGCCGCCGCCCTTGCGCCAGTTGTATTCCCAGTACATCAGGCCAGAGTACTTGGCCGCCGCACGCACGCCGCAGTCATTGATCTGCTGCATGTTCTTCCAGCGCGAGATGCCCAGGGAACTGGTGATCACCGGAAAGCCGTGCTCATGCGCATACAGCGCCGTGCGCTCGAAACGCATGTCGAAGCACATGGTGCAGCGCACGCCGCGTTCGGGCTCGTGCTCCATGCCCTTGGCGCGCTCGAACCAGTTGTCCCGGTCGTAGTCCGCATCGACGAAGGGCACGCCGAACTGCTCCGCGAAGCGGATGTTCTCGTTCTTGCGCAGCTCGTATTCCTTGAGCGGATGAATGTTGGGGTTGTAGAAAAAGATGGTGTAGTCAATGCCCGAGGCCAGCATGGCCTCCATGACCTCGCCTGAGCACGGCGCGCAGCACGAATGCAGCAGCACCTTGTCGTGGCCTCCGGGCAGCGCAAGCGCTTTGCGTTCGACGGTGGTGTTCATCCCTTGGCTCCTTGGGCAATAGCGGTGGTGGCAGTTGCAGGCTGGCGGGCCAGTTCGACGAAGGCCCGCACGTAGTCAATGGCGGTATCCGCCTCGCGTGCGCCCAGGAAGATCTGCTTGGCAATACCGCGCGCGCCCAGCCGCACAGGCACCACGTCCATCCTGGCCGCATATTCCTCGACCAGCCAGCGCGGCAGCGCGGCGACACCGCGGCCGCTGGCCACCATCTGCACCATGATGTCGGTGGTTTCGATGGCTTTGTGGCGCTTGGGCGTCACGCCGGCCGGCAACAGGAACTGGCTGTAGATGTCCAGGCGTTCGATGTCCACGGGGTAACTGATGAGCACTTCCCGGGTCAGCTGCTGGGGCTTCACGTAGGCCGTAGAAGCCAGGGGGTGGTCTTTGGCCACGACCAGCACCTGCTCGTAGTCGAACACGGGTTCGAACTTCAGCCCCGGCTTGAACAGCGTGTTGATTTCCACCCAGAAGTGACCCACTAGCCCCCGGTGGGTCAGTTCTGCGTGGAAATCAACAGCCTAGATTCATTGAGATGCATCAAAGCAGTCTATCGGCGACAACGCACCTCGTCGTCTGCGTGAACTCTAAGGCAGACCCTAAAGGGGCGAGGGAGACACTTTCGGCGGTGCATCTCAACACTCTGCGCAGTGCGGTTGTATTAGACCTAGGGTTCAGCCGTGCAGTCCAAGAACTCGCAAAGCAGCGTCACCTCTACTACGAGCCGAATGTAATGACCTCAGCTGAAACGTCCTGGGTTGAAACCACTATCAGAGGCCAAGAACGATCAGTGTTGTAGCCTGACCCCTCGAAGTATCTGGTGTTTGCCATGCGCCCATTTGGGCTTACCCCATGAGCTGCGCCGTGCAGAGAACATCATCGCTAAACCACTTCGATGATGACTCAAGTCATTTCCCCTTGGCGAGCAGGATGGCATCACACGGGCAGGTTGCACCCAGCCATAGGACATAGGCTCTGAAGCCGCGCCCATTTCAGCTGGCGTGCAAACCGCCGAGCAACCATACCTATGCTGCCGCGCTGGCCTCGACAGCAACATCACTCAAACTCTCGCCCCTGAGTGAGCGGACTAGGTTCTCAGCAGCCCGCATTTCAATTTCGAACCGTACGCGTCTCACAGCCGAGCCGATGTGGGGAGTGAGTACTGTTCTGGCGTTGTTGGTCAATCCCGGATGAATTTCGCGAGGTCTGTCTGGAAGTAGCCAATCTTCCATCTCATAGACGTCAGCGGCGTACGCGCCAAGTTGCTCATTCGCCAAGGCATCGACAACCGCCCTTTCGTCGACCACAGACCCCCTACCCACGTTTACAAGGATCTGGCCCTTTTTCGATAGTTGAAGCATCCTGGAGTCAACCAGGTGGCGCGTATCGCTAACAAGAGGCACTGCCAGGAACACATAGTCCGATGTGCTGACAGCCTCATCAAGCGTGACCAGTTCGACCTGATCTAGACGCACACTTGGGTCTACACCAAGCAGCCGCGCGCAGCCAAAGCCCGCGAGTCGCGCCAATATGGCCTGCCCAACTTTTCCGAGACCGATCACGCTGGCCACCGACCCATGAAGCCCGGTTCCGTATAGAGCTGGCCTCCACCCAGAGTAGCCTGCTCTTGTAGCGGCGTCACCCTGAAGCACGTTCCTGCCAGCAGCAATAGCCAATCCGATGGCCAGCTCGGCTGTGGGCTCTGTGAGGAGGTCAGGAACAAAGGTGACGCTCACCCCGGCTTGTGCGCAAGCCCTCAGGTCGAAGTTGTCGTACCCCTTGAGTGCACAGGAGATGGTCTTGAGCCTGGGAGCGTTCAGCAGCGACTCTTTGGTCACACTGTCTGTCATGAAGGCCATCATGGCATCAGCATCCACGAGGTACTCCCTGAGCTGGCTGGGGCTCCAGGGGTCAGGCCCTGGATTCATGATGACCTCACCCTCAGCCTGGAGCTTCCTTAGAACCTCTTCATGAACTGGCTGCGTTACGACGATTTTCCGATGATTCATTTTTCGATTTACTTGAGACGCTTTCGCAGCATCGATCCAATGCTGTCAACCACGAGGACACAGGCAAGAATCGACAGAAGGATGGCTGAGACCTCGTCATACTTGACAAGGCGAAGTGCTGCCATCAGCTCGAAGCCGATGCCACCTGCACCGACAATGCCAAGTACTGCGGAGGCCCTGAAGTGGTACTCCCAGCGATAGATGGTTATGTCTGCCAACTGTGGAAGGACTTGGGGGATAACGGCATGCGAGATGACCTGAAAGCGGCTTGCGCCTACCGCAGCAGCTGCTTCAAGTGGCTTCGGATCCACGTGCTCAATGGCTTCCGCGTAAAACTTTGCGACCATTCCCGTGGAATGCAACGCTAGTGCGAGCACCCCAGGTAGAGCACCAAACCCTACGGCTGCCACGAACAGAATGCCAAGAATGATTTCTGGCACGGACCGGAATGCCGCCAGGATGACTCTGGCCACTCTTCCCACCAAAGGATTGGGGGTGGTGTTTGGAGCCGCCAGGAGCGCCAGCGGAAGTGAAAGCACGATAGTCAGTGCTGTGCCGGCAATCGACATCGCCAAGGTGTCCCTCAGCGGGATGACCCAGTGCTCCCAGCGGTCGAAGTTGGGAGGGACCATCTCAGATGAGAGCTGCTTGACAGCCGGGGCGCCTTCGATGAACCGCTGTGCATCGAAGAACCCCGTGACGTACAGGGCTACAAGGCAAACCAGAAGGACGAACGCTGTATTGCGCAGTCCAATGAACTGCTCCCGCTTGTCGCGACTGATGATGTTCTCGAATGCAGCCGAGGTCATTGCATACGGCCCAAATCAAGCTTCAGGATGGTTGCGGTATCCCTAAGGACGTCATATGCAGCGTCATCAGTGGCGGCAAACGCCTGGACACGAAACGCCTTGAGCACCTCAGCATCCTTCATGTCCAGAAAGGCAGAGCGGATGGCAGCTTTGAGCTCAGGCTTGAGGTCCCCCTGCATGACGACCGGATAGTTTGGAATGGGAGCAGAAAGGTCAAGCTGAACAATCTTCGTGGCATCAATGCTTCCTCGAGCGATGAGGTTGTCCAGAATCGGCTTGGACAGAGCCCCGGCTGGAATCTGACCCGACTGCACCGCACGTGCGACCGCGTCATGTGCCCCAAGGTGAACTGGCCGATAGTCCTTCTCACCATCAAGCTTGTACTTCTTGAGCAGGTGTGCACGTGGTGCAAGGTGGCTTGATGTGGACGCCTGGTCGCCAAATCCGAAGGGCTTGCCGCGCACGTCTTCAAGCGTTTTCACCGGCCCTCCGGCCGTTGCGATGAGGACCGACTGGTATGTGGGCGACCCACGTTCAACGCCCACCGCAAAGGGCTCAATCCCGGACGCCTTAGATTTGGCCAAAACGTACGAAAACGGTCCAAAGTACGCTACCTCAATCCGACCGAACCGCATTGCCTCGATCATCGAGGAGTAATCGGTAGTCACCACAATCTCAACATCCTTCTTGAGCTGCTGTTCAAGATAGCGCTTAAGAGGCTGCGCGTTCTGGATGATGCTGGCAGCGTTCTCATCTGGAAGAAGGGCGACACGAAGCTTTGATGGATCCTTTCCCTGCGCATGAGCCCACAGAGGAAGGAGTGCAGCAAAAGAAGCTGCGCTGACAACAAGAGAGAAGTTACGGCGATTCAGCATGGCAAGAGCTCCTTGGTTTGACTGGATTGAAGAGTTCGGGGGCTATCAGTGGACGCACTCGTGTTGGAAGCGTTGGACTGCTTTGCATAGAGGTTCCGCGCAACATCAGGACTCAGCTGCTCTGCCCTACCCTCGAATACAACAGCTCCCTGGCGGAGCCCAATGATTCGGTCTGCAAACGAGCGCGCGAGCTCCACCTGGTGAAGACTCACGATTGCGGTGAGGTGGTCCTTTTTGCAGATCTCATGCAACAAGGTGAGCACGCTATGTGCGGTTGCCGGGTCCAGGCTGGCAACAGGCTCATCGGCCAGCAGGATTCGTGGCTTC
Organism: Diaphorobacter sp. ED-3; assembly: GCF_027625375.1. Taxonomy (NCBI): domain Bacteria; kingdom Pseudomonadati; phylum Pseudomonadota; class Betaproteobacteria; order Burkholderiales; family Comamonadaceae; genus Diaphorobacter; species Diaphorobacter sp. ED-3. The sequence continues at coordinate 35,731 of NZ_CP115182.1, forward strand.
TGTATTAGCGCCCTAGCTATGCCTACGCGCTGCTGCTGCCCCCCAGACAAGGCATCAGCCCGGGAGAGCGCCTTTTCGAGCAGCCCGACACGCTCAATCACTGTGAGCGCCTCCAGCTTGTCCTTCTTGCTCCACGGCCATAGCGAAGCGAATGCACCCCTGTCACCGAGCTTTCCCATCAGAACATTCCTGAGGACCGACTGACGTCCAATCAGATGATGCTGCTGGAAAACCATCCCACAGCGCTTGCGGTGCTCTCTCAGCGTCTTTGCGTTGACTACCCCACCTGCCAGGCCAGGTATCGATACCTCGCCTTTTGTGGGCAGCACCAGTCCATTGATGCTTCGTAACAAGGTGGACTTCCCTGCGCCCGAGGCGCCCAGAAGCACCAAAAACTCTCCCTGCTTCACATCCAGACTCGTCGGGTGCAAGGCCACGGTCGAGTCAACGTAGCGGACGGAAACTCCCTTGAGACTCAGAACGTCTCGGTCCTTCTCCAACTTCATGTTGTTACCTTTGCAAGTTTCTGCCTGCGAGCAGCGCGAGAGCGCTTATGACGCACATTTGCCGCAGAAAGAAGTTCGATACGGCTAGGCATGCGTGCAGTTTGTTCGTGGAACGTGTCATCAATATGAAACTTGCACCCCGAAAAATAGGGGTATCTATAGATAACACCTATGTCTGGACTCACGCTACTTGCGGCTTTGAAAGCCTTTGATGCGACGGCAAGGGCCGGAAGCATGACTGCTGCTGCGAAGCTGCTTGATCTACAGCAGCCCACCATCTCAGCGCATATTCAGCGCCTGGAGAATGAGTACGGCGTGGAGCTTTTTCTTCGTCAAGGCCGCCGGCTTGAGCTGACTACCTTTGGCAGGACTCTGCTGGACTACACGCGGCGGGCATTCAGCGGCGAGGAAGATGCGCACGCCCTTTTGGCAGCAGCCAAAAACCGATTCGTCGGGCGTCTTGTGATTCACGCGATCGGCCCGTACAACGTAGTCCCTGTTCTGAAGGCCTTCGGGAGCCGCCATCCCCAGGTCGAGGTCTCTGTCCGTGTAGGCGACTCCCGCTCAATCACGGAAAAGCTCCTCGACTACCAGGGTGATGTCGGCGTGGTCCTCAATCACGCCGAGCACCCCGAACTCCATTGCATGCCATACAGGTCACAGCGCCTGGTGGTCTTTGCGAACCGAGAGCACGCCCTAGCCCGGTGCGGTGAGATAGTGCTCAAGGACCTTCAGAGCCAGCGCTTCGTCATACGTGAGGAAGGTTCAACGACAAGAAGAGTCTTCGAGAGCGAGCTAATTGCCCGCAATATCAACATCCAGGTTGCGCTGGAGATGGGAAGCCGGGAGGCTGTCCGCGAGGCAGTCGCACAAGGAATAGGACTAGGCGTCGTTGCCGAGACAGCCTATGTTCCAGATCCGCGTCTTGTGAAGCTGAAGATTCTGGATACAGCAATGGCCACCCACGTCGACTTCATCTGTCGTCGCGAACGACAGAACGCTCCGCTGATAGCAACGATTTTCGACTTGGCAAAAGAGGTGAGAAGAGGCCTGGCCTAAAGATTCACGAACTTGGCGACAGGGCCCGAGTGGATCATTCATGCCAAGCCTATCGTTAGCAGCCATGCTGTCAGTCAAACAGGCCTAGATGGCTGCGCCTGTGGGAAGTGACTCCGTTGGATCCACTCTTACTCTTCGTCGTTGTCATTTTCAGAAGACGACTGCACCAATTGTCAGGAGTCGATAACACTACATCGGCGAGAGCGAAAACTTCCCGGCTCAGTGCGAGCTAAGTCTGCCTGCGTACCTTCTCCACTGTGCAAATCCCTGCACTCTTCTGGAGAAGCATCATGTACCGCTATACCAAACTTTCCCTTCTGGCCGTCGCCATCGCTGCAACCGGCGCGGTCGCCTACGCCGCCAATGGCGGTATGGAAAACGACGCACTGGCAATCAGCAAGGCCAAGATTCCCCTCACTCAGGCGGTCACCGTCGCCGAGCAGCACGCCAATGGCAAGGCGTCACGCGCCGAGTACGAGAACTCGAAGCAAGGCTGGGTCTACGACGTGGAAGTCGTCAGCGGGGCCAAGGTCTTCGATGTCCGGGTCGATGCCGACAAGGGCACGGTCATCTCGTCTGCCGAGGACAAGGCGGATCACGATGATGACCACGACAAGCGGGACTGACTCCCGACAGTATGGCCGGATCGTTTCCCTCGGAGGCGATCCGGCCCGGAGACCTCATGGAATCACTCAACCATACATTTTTTCTCTGGCTCAACGCACCGGAGCATCCCAGTGCTTTGGCTCTGACGTTGGCCACCTTCTTTGCCGAACAGCTCATCTGGGCGGTTCCACTCCTGATCGGCATCGGCTGGCTTCGCGGCGGCGAGCCTACCCGCAAGACGATGCTCGTTGCTAGCGCATCGGGATTGCTGGGCCTGCTCATCAACCAGATCATCGGCCTGGCTTGGTTGCATCCTCGACCTTTCATGATCGGCCTGGGTCACACCCTCATCCCTCATGTTGCCGATTCGTCTTTCCCAAGCGATCACCTGACGCTGTGGTGGGCGGTTGCCTTCAGCCTCGCGCTGCAACGAGGCCCACGAATTGCAGGCGTGACTTTGGCTTTGCTGGGCGTTCCCATTGCCTGGGCGCGCATCTACCTTGGAGTGCACTTCCCATTCGACATGCTCGGGGCCATCGCCGTTGCTGCAATCTGTGCCTGGCTGACGTTACGTGAAGCACACTGGTATCTATTGCCAAGTTATCAACTTTCCACCGGAATCCATCGGCGGCTTTTCAGCGGGTTGATCGCGCTTGGATGGGTGCGCGAGTGAGCCTATGGGCGGGCTAAGTCAGCATGTTCAAACTGCTGGCAAACCATTTCACCCCCGGCAGGAGAACACCATGAACAAATTGCCCACGAGCAGCACCACTGGCTGGCTCAATAAAGTCCCGGAAGTCGCGCTGTCGTTCTGGATCATAAAGATCATGTCCACCACGGTGGGCGAGACAGGAGCCGATTTTCTGGCGGTCAACGCAGGTTGGGGCCAAGGCGTGACTCGAACGGTCATGGCGGCTCTGTTGGCAGCCGCCTTGTTCATGCAGTTGCGTACCCGCCGCTATACCCCTTGGATTTACTGGCTGACGGTGGTACTGGTCAGCGTGGTCGGCACCCAGATCACCGATCTGCTGACCGATGGCCTTGGCGTCAGCCTGTACATCAGCACCTCGGCGTTCGCCGTGGCGCTCGCCGCGATCTTTTTTGTCTGGTATCGGGTCGAACGCACCTTGTCCATCCATGACATCGTGACGCGCAGCCGGGAGCTGTTCTATTGGGCTGCCATCCTCTGCACGTTTGCGCTGGGCACGGCTGCGGGCGATTTAGCGACCGAGGCATTGGGCGTGGGCTTTACCTGGGGCGCGGTGGCGTTCGGTGTGCTGATTGGCATCACCTCTGCCGCCTGGCGCATGGGCGGCAACGCCGTTCTGACCTTCTGGATCGCCTACATCTTGACCCGCCCCTTCGGGGCCGCACTCGGCGACTTGCTGACGCAGGCCAAGACTTATGGTGGCCTTGGCATGGGTGCCATGTGGACAAGCGCCTTGTTCCTCACGGTGATCGTCATGCTGGTGGCCGTCGCGCAGATCGGCATGAATGGACGCCGCTCGGCCCAGCTCGTCGAATAACCCTCTTCGCTCTACACAAGGAGAAAAACATGTTCATACAGCACTCAATCGCTCGCTCTGTTGCGGCTATTTCGGCCGCCGTGCTCTTGGCCCTCGCGGCTGGTTGTTCCAAATCTGCCGATCAGAACAACGCAAGCACAGCATCAACTACACCGGCCCAGACTGTCTCGGCCTCGCAAGGCAAAACTGCCTCCAAGCTGGGCGACCTGTCGGCCTTCCGCAGCATCGCCACCGATGTCGCCGCCACTGTTGACAAGGGCGATCTGCCTGCTGCCAAGTCACGCATCAAGGACTTGGAAGTCGCATGGGACTCGGCCGAAGCCGGACTCAAACCGCGCGCGGCAGATGACTGGCATCTGCTCGACAAGGCCATCGACAAGTCGCTTGCGGCGCTTCGCGCAGACACGCCAAGCCAGGCTGACTGCAAGGCTGCGATGGATGCCCTGCTGAAAACCTTTAACACGCTCGAAGGAAAGTGAGCGCGCCCCATGAAAACATCCACTGAACACGCTTTGGCCAAGGTGCCCGAAGTTACGCTGGGCTTCTGGCTCATCAAGATTGCCGCCACGACGCTCGGTGAAACTGGCGGTGATGCGGTTTCGATGTCCATGAACCTGGGCTACCTGGTCGGTACAGCCATCTTCGCGGCGATCTTCCTGGCTGCCGTGGTCGCGCAGGTCAAGGCCAAGGACTTCCACCCCTTCCTGTACTGGACGACCATCATCGCGACAACCACGGTCGGCACGACGCTGGCCGATTTCGCGGACCGATCGCTCGGAATCGGGTACGCTGGCGGTTCGAGCTTGCTGCTGGCCTTGCTGCTTGGCTCTCTCTTCGTCTGGCATCGCACCCTTGGCTCCGTGTCGGTAAGCACGGTCAGCTCGCCCAAGGCGGAAGCCTTCTACTGGCTGACGATCATGTTCTCCCAAACGCTGGGCACCGCGTTAGGCGACTGGACAGCCGACACGGCGGGCTTGGGCTACACGGGTGCGGCCGTCGTGTTCGGCGGGCTGCTCGCGCTGGTCGTGGCAGCCTACTACTGGACGAGCGTGTCCCGCACGCTGCTGTTCTGGGCGGCGTTCATCCTGACTCGCCCGCTGGGTGCCGTGGTCGGGGATTTTCTGGACAAGCCACTGAGCGCGGGTGGTCTGGCGTTGAGCCGCTATTCGGCATCGGCCGCACTGTTGGCCTTCATGCTGACTGCGATCCTGCTGTTCAGGCAGAGAGCAGCCAGGACGGCACATTGAACAACGATTGAACGGAGGGGGAATGCGGGTATTGCTTGTCGAAGACGATCCCATGATCGGTGACGCGATCCAGGGCGCATTGAAGGATGCGTCCTACGCCGCCGACTGGGTGAAGGACGGGCAGACGGCGCTCACCACGCTGGGCTGCCAGCATTACGACCTGGTGCTACTCGACCTCGGTCTGCCCGGAAAGGATGGGCTGGAGGTGCTGGCCAGCATCCGAGCCAAGGACAACCCGGTTCCCCTGCTCATCATCACGGCTCGCGATGGTCTGGATGATCGCCTGCGCGGCCTGGATGGCGGGGCCGACGACTATGTGTCCAAGCCCTTTCAGATGGCGGAACTGCTGGCCCGGATGCGCGCCGTCCTGAGGCGCAAAGGTGGCACGGCAGCTCCCGTGCTCAGCAACGGCGTGGTGACGCTCGACCCGGCCACCAAAGAGGCTTGTGCCAATGATGGCCCCCAAGTGCAACTGTCCAACCGCGAGTTCTCGTTACTGCAAGCCTTGCTGGTTCGGCCTGGTGCCATCCTTTCGCGCAGCGAACTGGAGGATCGCATCTATGGCTGGGGGGAAGAAGTCGAAAGCAATGCCGTCGAATATCTGATCCACGCACTGCGGCGCAAGCTCGGTGGCGAGGTCATCAAGAACGTCAGGGGGGTCGGATGGATGGTCTCAAAAGGCGCTTGAACGAATCAGTTCAGCTCAAGCTGTCCTTCACCTTGTCGCTGGCCATCCTCGTGGTGGCCGTTGTGGCGGGCGTATTCTCGTTCCTGTCCGCCTTCGATGAAGCGCACGAACTACAGGACGATGTACTGCGCCAGGTGGCGCAGCTCATGGATCGCCAGCGCTTGTTGCCTGCCGTGCCAACCACCGATATCCGTCTCAAGGATGTCGATGAAGAGTCGCGCGTGATCGTCCAGCGCTTGGGTGAGGTCAGTCCCTCTACGGTAGGCGTGGATGCAGGAGGCGTGCTCCCGCTCCCGGCGACCTTGGCGGATGGATTGCACACGCTGGAAGTTGGTGGCGAGACGTTTCGCGTGCTGGTCAAGACCACGGCGAGCGGCGAACGCATTGCTGTGGCTCAGGAGTCCGGTTTCCGCAATGAAATTGCCCGCGACGGGGCACTGCGCACGGTGATGCCTTTCTTGATTCTCGTGCCGGTGCTGCTGTTGATCGTTGCTGACCTGGTGCGCAAGATGTTCCAGCCCATCGCGGCGCTGTCCAAGGAAATAGACCAGCGGGCAGAGCAGGAACTGCATCCCGTCGAAGACCGCCACCTTCCGGTCGAGGTACGTCCGTTTGCCGTGGCGATCAATCGCCTGCTCGCTCGTGTCAGCCAGTCGATGGAATCTCAGCGCCGCTTTGTGGCGGATGCCGCGCACGAGCTACGTTCGCCGCTGACAGCCATGTCGCTGCAAGCAGAACGGCTCGCGGAAGCGGAAATGTCCAGCGTGGCGCGCGAACGGCTGACGGTTTTGCGCCAAGGGATCGAGCGCAGCCGCAGCCTGCTCGATCAACTCTTGACCTTGGCCAAGGCGCAGTCAGCCACCGACCTGCCGAAGTCGCCTGTATCTGTCCAGAGCATCTACCGCCGCGTGCTGGAAGACCTCATGCCGCTGGCCGAGGCCAAGTACATCGACATTGGTGTCGAAGGCACGCTGGACGCCGAAGTGTGGGCAAGCGAGCTGGACATGATCGCTGTGGTCAAGAACCTGGTCGATAACGCCATCCGCTACACGCCAGAGGGAGGGCGTGTTGATCTTTCTGTGGGTGTTTCGGAAGGGAAGGTCGTACTACGTATTCAGGACAGTGGGCCTGGCATTCCGTTGGCTGAACGGGATCGAGTGTTTGATCCCTTCTACCGCACGCTGGGGAGCGAGCAGATCGGCTCGGGTCTGGGACTATCCATTGTCCAGACGATTGCCAATCGCATCGGTGCTGAAATCCGCCTCGACTTCTCAGATCAAGAGAAGCAAACTGGCTTAAATGTTGCCGTTATCGTTCCCATGCGGTAGCGGTTTGAGAAACGTGGAGGCAGGCTAAATGGTCAATTCGGCGGGGTGGTTTTATTGGGCTTTGCTGTCCGCCATCTTTGCGGCACTGACGGCTATTTTTGCCAAGGTTGGCATTCAGGGAGTTGATTCCGATCTGGCCACCTTGATCCGCACGGCCATCATCATCGTCGTCCTGTCGGCGTTTGTTGCCTACACGGGGAAATGGGCCAACCCCTTGGAGTTATCACCCAAGACATGGCTTTTCCTCGGGCTGTCCGGCTTGGCAACAGGGGCATCGTGGGTCTGCTACTTCCGCGCACTCAAGATTGGCGATGCATCCAAGGTTGCGCCAGTGGATAAACTCAGTCTTGTCCTGGTGGCGGTATTTGCTTTCGCCTTTTTGGGCGAACGCCCGTCACTGAGGGAGTGGTCCGGCATTTCGATGGTCGCCGGAGGCGTTCTGTTATTGGCGTTCAAGTGATAACAGGTAGGACATACTGACTCAACCAGTCGTCACGATTCGTCTACAGTAACCGCTGTCCTGCCATCAAACTTGACTGAGCAGTTTCTCGCCATCAAGGCGCAACTCGCCCTTCGGCGAAATGTGCCGATACAAGGTCTGCCGTGTGATGCCCAGTTCCTGACATAGATCGCCGACCTTGGTTTCGGGCTGCCCCATAGCGGCCATCGCCAGCCGCAACTTGGCGGCAGTCATCTTGAAGGGCCGGCCGCCCTTCCTACCGCGCGCCCTCGCCGAAGCCAATCCTGCAATCGTGCGCTCGGCAATCAGTTCGCGCTCGAACTCGGCCAGCGCGGCGAAGATGCCAAAGACCAACTTGCCGGCGGCCGTCGTGGTGTCAATGGCTGCACCGTGCCCAGTCAACACTTTCAGACCGATGCCACGGCCGGTCAGGTCATGCACGGTGTTGATGAGATGCCGCAGATCGCGCCCGAGCCGGTCAAGTTTCCACACCATCAACGTATCCCCCGGTCGTAGCGCCTTCAGGCAGCTCAACAGGCCGGGACGATCCTCGCGTTTGCCCGACGCTTGATCCTCGTAGAGATGGGCCGGATCGACGCCGGCAGCGATCAGTGCATCACGCTGCAAGTCGGTGGCCTGTGAGCCGTCTGCTTTCGATACCCGCATGTAGCCAATCAGCATCTTGCACCTGTCACATATACGTTCGATTATGTGACAGTGTGCACCGGAAAGTTCTGGTCGTCAAAATTTGTCACTTAACCCGTCATTCTGTCTAAGACATGCAAAGGGTCCATCAGCCTCGTAATGTGACAGAAATTCCGGGGGAATGCCTTCCTTTGCAAAGGTGGCGCGCAACTGTTCCAGGGAAGCGGGATCGCGCCGACCATAGGAAGCCAACGCGAACAGCGAGCGCGCCGTCTCGGGGTCGTGCCGCGCTTCAATGATCGCCTCACTGATAGCTTGGACCGCCCGTTGCCAGTGATTGACGGGTTCGGGCTTCGGCGCTTTCGCCGGCAGACCACTGGTGAACCCGGTTTGGGGCTCGGACCAGAACAGCTTTGCATGCTCGCCTGGCGGGCTTATATCCCTCACCTCGATCAAGCTGATTGCCGTTGCCGCCGCCTCCAGCATCTGCAACCGTACTGCCGGGTTCAGGGTTTCATACGGTCGCCACAGACTTTGCCCAGCACGCAGCGGATGCCCGCAGCCTTGCCAGACTTGGCGGAGATACCCCGCGTAGGTTCCGCACGCCGAAAGCGGGGTGTTCAGCTCATCGAGCAGCGTGCGTAGCAGTCGAAACCACAATCCAGCATGGATGCGTCGGCGCGGCAGTTCCACATAGCCGGTCGTCAGTGCCTGCCAGGTACGCCGGTCCATGACTGCAATCGCGTCGCTGGCGGTGCACGACGCAGTGTCGGCGTTCTCCCAGCCGAGAAACCGTCCAGGCACGCCCCAATAGGATTCCAGGCAGCAGCCATGCAGCGGGCAGCTCAGCATCAGGGGCAGCTTCCATGCAAGCAGTACGGCTTGGTTTGCCGGGTCATTCAGACAGAGCGGACAGGCGCGATGTAGCGGCTGGCTGGGCAGCCAGGCACGCCAGCTCGTGATGGATCGCGTCCTACGGCAGAGTTTCGGCAGCAGCACCGAGAGCTGGAACGCATAGGTTTCCAATGCGTCTGGAATCTGATCATCAAGGCTGTCCAGTAGCCAAGGCACCCAGCCGGCGAAACTCATGCAACGCAGCCGGTCCGGCTCGATGCCGCTCCGCTGGGAGAGCATCGCCAACAGCGCCAGTGGTGGCGCGGTATCCAGGTCATCAACCTGAGCGTGACCAAGATCGTGCTCCAGCAGCTCGGACACCTCCATGTGATAGCAAAGGGCCACGCGGTTGAGCCACGAAGACAAGGCTTCGCCTTCTCTGGGGGCCGGATGCAGTGGCCAGCGTGGCGCTGGCTTCACATCAGTTCCCGCTCGAATTGCCGCCGCCGCTCGCTGGGACCGGTGTAATCGGCCATGCTCAGCGTGCGATGGTTGATCGCTTCCTCGCCGCTCTCCACGGCGACGATGGCCGCCGCCATCAGCAAGTGCGCCAGTTCGCCGATGGTGCCCTCGCTGCGTGTGAGCAGGTAGCGGGCCATGTCCAGCGTGGCAATCGACGAGGGTCGCCGCAGCGGGAGCGAAGCCGCGAAGCTGGCCAGCAGTGAGCAGCAATCGTCGTTGGCCTCCCACACCGGCAGCATCATCGGCTCGAAGCGGTTTTCCAACTGGTCGTCCGAGCGGATCGCCAAGTAGGCATCGCGTGTGCCGACGCCGACCAGCGGGATGCGCAGTTCGTTGCCGAGGAAACGCAACAGATTGAGGAATTCTCGGCGGTTGATGCTGTTGCCGGCCAGGACGTTGTGCAGTTCGTCGATCACCAACATGTGCACACCGACCTTGCGCAGCAAGGCCAGCGCCAATTGCTCCATTTCCGGCAGCCGTGGGCGCGGCCGCAATGGCGCACCCATCGCCGCGAGCAGCGCGACGTAGAAGCGGATCACCGACGGCTCGGACGGCATCTGCACGACCAGCACCGGGATGTGCTCCTGGTCGGCATCGGAACTGGGCGGATGCGTGCGCCGGAACTTCTCGACGATCATCGACTTGCCGTTGTTGGTCGGGCCGACCAGCAGCAGGTTGGGCATGCGCTGCTTGTTCGGCCACGCATACAAAGTTTCCAGCCGGTTCAGCGCCTCGACTGCACGCGGATAGCCGATCCAGCGGTCGGCGCGAAGGCGATGGATGCGTTCGTCCGCCGGAAGACGGGCCAAGCCCTGCGCCGCCGGCAGCAGGTGTGACAAGTCGATGATGGGATATTCGTCCACTGCTACCACTCCTCAATCTGGTCGAACGGTTTGGCCGGTGGCAGCTTGTCTGCCTGCGGATCAGCAACGTCCGTTTTCGGCGGAATCGGCTTGTCCGGCGGAGGAGATGCCTTGAGGTGCTGGCGTCGATCCGCGTCGCGCCGCGCCTTGCGCGTGGCCTTCTGTGCGGTGGTCACGATCTCGCGCATCTGTCCGATCATGCGGAACAGCGCCGACTCATCCACCTGTTCGCGTCCCTGCTGCCGCAATTTCGTCAGCGCCTGCCGTTGTTCCCAGAGGGTGACAGCCGGGTGCGACAAGGTACGGTAGGGGATTTCCAAGTAATGCTGCCCCTCCGGTTCCAGCACCCAGATACGGCTGATGTCGCGCGGATCGCGCCGGATCAGGAACGTAGACAAGCGGTCGCGCCGAGCTATCCACGGCTTGAGCGCATCGGCGTAGTAGTGAATGTGGTCGATGACGAAGCCGGTGCGGGTCAGCGTGCGGCGGATGATTGGCAGAAAATCGACCAGAAAAGCCGTGGCGCGGGTGACGACGGCCGGTACACCGACACGCGCCACGGCCTCAGCCCAACGCGTGGCCGGCGGTTGGAGCAGGCCGTTGTGCACGGAGCCGTGATAGGTGCCGACCGCCAATGTGAGCCAGCGCTCCAGCTCGCGCAATGTCAGAGCTGCCTTGTTTTCAGAATCGTAGTCCCCGCGCTGGCCGGGATTCGAGAAGGTTGTCCCCGGCAGTTCGTCGTGGATCATCTGCATCGCCGTGCCGATGATCCGTTCCACGATGCCGCCGTAGTGCGGCTGCCCAGGCGGACGATAGTCCAACTGGATGCCATGCTGCTCACAGCCACGGCGCAGGGCCTCGCTCTTGAACTCGGCCGCGTTGTCCAGGTAGAGCAGCCTGGGCTTGCCACTCATCGGCCAGTCCATTTCCACATTCAGTCCTTCCAGCCAGGGACGCTTGTCGCAAGCAACATGCGCGAGGCACAGACCAACCGAAACGGATGACGGCGCTTCCAGCGTGACGACCATGCCGAGAACGCAGCGGGTAAACACGTCGATGGCGATGGTCAGATATGGTCGGCCAATCGGTTGCCGGTCGCGCTCGTCCACCACGATCAGGTCGATGACTGTGTGGTCGATCTGCACCTGCTCCAGCGGTGCGGAGACAGGCGGCGGAACACCACCAACACCTTGCAGGGCGCGGGACGCATCCTGACCTTCTCGAAGGCGAGTGGTCTTGAGTGGATCAAGGCTGGCGATCCGCAACGCCACCGTGTTGCGCGTCGGCACCCGCAGCTTTTGCAGCTTGCACTCCCGCGCAATTTCGCGGTGGAACGCCGCCAAGCTACGCTTCGGCTTGGTCAGGAAGCGCTTTTGCATTAGCTCGCGGATGATTCGTTCGACCGACTCCGGCAAGCGGCTTTTACCTTTGCCTCCGCTCGACTGCCCAAGCGCAAAGTCAGTGACCAGTCCCGAACCTTGCCGGGCGCGGCGGATCAGGACGTAGACCTGCCGCCGGGACAGACCCAATGCTTGGGCTGCCACGTCGGCCGCTTCATGCCCGACCGTCTCCGACTGCGCCAACGGCCCAATGATCTCCGCGCGACGACGCGCACGCTCCCATGCCTGTTCTGGCAGGGTAGCCACGCCGTGCTCGGTAATCGGTGCGATATCGGTCCCCATGCTCACCTCGCTTTGGTGCACACGAGTATTGAGCATAGACGAGTTTCGTGCAGAGGAGTTCTGATATCTGGCTGTCAAAAGCCATATGCACAACAAGCTTCATACCCAGTTGAATGGTGCAGTCGTCTTCTGAAAATGACATCAGGTTAGGGCATAGCCTTAACTGACACCACCTCCCAGGGCCTGATATAAAGCAACACTATCGACTAGGCGTTGTGCCTGGGCCGCAACCATATTGATCCGGATTGACTGTGCCTGTTGCTGCGCGATGAGCAGTTGCAGGTAGCTGGCCGCGCCCAGCCGGTATTGCCGCTCGACCGACTGCAAGGAGGCCTGTGCAGCCATATCAGCGGCAGCGAGGGCAGTCAAAGTTTGTGCATCGCTTTCCACCGCGCGCAGGGTGTCGGCGACGTTACGCAAAGACTCCAATACGACGCTCTGGTAATTGGCTGCGGCGGCATCAAAAGCGGCGAGCGCCGCTCTTTTTTCAGCGGGTAGCCCTGGATTAAAAAGAGGCTGGGTGAGCTGCGCAACCAGGCCCCACACTGCCGAGCCACCACCGAACAGGGTACCGGTGGTCAGCGCTTGAGAGCCAAGGTTGGCGCTCAGGTTGATCTGTGGGTAGAGCTTGGCGACAGCCACACCATAGTCTGCATTGGCCGCATGCAACAGCGCCTCTGACGCCTGGATATCCGGTCGGCGGCGCACCAGTTCTGAGGGCACGACGAGCGGCATCTCGACGGGCAGAGTGAAATCGGCCAGAGTGAAGGCCGGGATGCCACCCGTGCCTGGGGCACGACCGGCTAGCACCGCCAGTAGATGTTCGGTTTGTTGCAGTTGTTTACGCAGCGCAGGCAGTTCTGCCCGCGTTTGCTCCGCCTGAGCTTGTAGGCTCAACGCTTCATCAGGTGAGGCCTGACCGATACGCACGCGTTCATGGGCTAGGCGCAGTTGCTCATCCTGCACGCGCAAAATGGCAGTAGTGGCTTCTAGTTGCGCGGCGAGGCGTGCTCGGGTAATGGCAGCGGTTGCCATGTTGCCGGCAAGGGCCAGGCGCGCAGCATTCAGTTCGAAGCGACGGTAGTCGGCGCGAGCAGCCAAGGCTTCGAGTGCGCGCCGGTTGCCGCCAGCCAGATCGAGGTTGTAATGCACGCCAACGCTGGCGTTGTAGAGGCTGAATTGACGTGCGTCTCCGCTCAACCCTTGGCTACTGGGACTCATTTGCTGGCGCTGAGATCCCAGTGCGACATCTACCTGTGGATATTGCGTCGAGCCCGCCTGTGCGGCAAGAAGCTCCTGCGCCTGTCGCAAATTGGCGCTGATGCTCGCCAGCGTCGGGCTGACATGGAAAGCTTCGTTGATCAGTCCGTCGAGTGTGGATGAACCCAAGCTTTGCCACCATTGCGTTTCGATCGGAAGCCCTTCGACTAGACGTTGTGTTTCGCCGAACTGCGTGGGAGCGGACGCGGTTCTATCAGCCACCGGTGTTGCAGTGTAGCGAGCCACATCGGGTGCGGTGGGACGCTGAAAATCAGGGCCGGCGGCGCAACCGGCCAGACCGGCGGTGACCAGACCAGCTACCAGGTAAGTTGCCGCAAGCCGTCTTTCGAGGCTGATGGGGCGCTGGCATGTTTTAGCGTGCTCCATAAAAATGCTCCACGAAAGGTTTACGGAAAGCTTGGTGGCAGCCCAAGCAGCTTTCCTGCACGTGGGCGAATGATTGGATCACCGCCTTGCCGTCGCTGCTCGCAGCAGCCAGCTTCATGGCCAGCGCCGCCTCGTGAGTCTGCGCGTCAAAGTTTCTGAACTTGGTCGCATCAGCGCCGAGGTAAGCAAGGATGCGCTTTTTTTCAGTAAGCGGTGGCTCGGGGTGTGCAGCAACTTTTGGGGCGAGCTGAACGACCTGAACCCATTCCTCCTGCGAAATCGCACCGGTAATAGCCTGCATGTTGCGCCCGAGTTCCTGCATGATCTTGCGTAGCGCCAGTGGCTCAACCTGGGTAGCGTCACCAGCCCAAGCTGGCAACTGAAAACCCCATAAAAGCAGGCAGGCCGTAACGGTCAGGGTGATAGTTCCAAATGCGTGGCTGTGTTTGCGGTGGGTCATGAAATTCTCCTGTAATTCAATCGTTCTCTCATTCGAACTCCCGCCCTTCGCCAGCTTCCTCATGGGTCACACCGTCGCGGATGTGGTAGATGCGCTTGAAAGTGGGGATGATCTTTTCGTCATGGGTGACGACGATGATGGCGGTCTCGAACTTCCGAGCCATGTCATTGAGGATGCGGATTACAGCCATGGCGCGCTCACTGTCTAGTGGAGCTGTGGGCTCATCAGCCAGGATCACCGGAGGGCGATTGACCAAACCTCGCGCAATGGCGACCCGTTGCTGCTCGCCACCGGAGAGTTGCGAGGGCATGGCGCGAGCCCGGTGTTGCACATCGAGCGCGGTGAGCAGTTCCAGTGCCTTCGCGCGCGACTCCCCATTCGCGACGCCTGCGAGCATCGGCAGTAGCGCCACGTTGTCGGTGACATCGAGAAACGGAATCAGGTATGGTGCCTGGAAAACGAAACCGATCTTGTCGCGCCGCAAGGCGCGCAAGTCGCGGACTTTCCAGCCATCGTCGTAGATCACTTCATCGCCCAGCGTCATGCGACCGGCGGTCGGATCAATCACCGCGCCCAGACATTTGAGCAGCGTGCTCTTGCCGGACCCGGAAGGGCCAATCAGGCCCACCACCTCGCCGGGTGCCACCTGCATGTCCACGCCTTTCAAGGCATTGACCGCGGTATCGCCCTCGCCATAACGTTTTCTCAAACCTTCGATGCGAATGCCTTTGCCACTCATCTCAACCTCCAATGGCTTCGGCCGGGTCGACCTTGAGTGCCATGCGAATGGCGACGATGCTGGCTAGAACGCAGATCACGAGCACGGCGAAAAAACCGGCGATGGAGTCGAACGGCATCAGCAGTACGTACTTGGGAAACAGGGGCGCTGAGAAAGTGGCTGTGATCTTGCCGACCACGAAACCAATCACGCCCAGGGCGAGCGCCTGCTGCATGATCATCGCGGCGATGGTTCGGTTGCGTGTGCCGATGAGCTTCAACACCGCGATCTCGCGGATTTTGTCCATCGTCAGCGAATAGATGATGAAGGCAACGATGGCCGCGCTAACGATGGCCAGAATCACCAAGAACATGCCGATCTGCTTGGCCGACGTGGCGATCAACTTGCCGACGAGGATGTCTTCCATCTGTGCCCGTGTGTAGACCGTCAAACGTTTCCAGCGCCGGATGGATTCGGCAACCTCGTCCGGCGCATGACCAGGTTTCAGAGTGACCAGCACTGCATTGACGAACGCGTTGGTGCTCTGTGAAGCAATCACGGCATCCAGCAAACCAGTAACACCGGGTCGATTGAAGGCCGGGTTGGCTTCGGTGCGACGCCGGCTTTGCCAAATGGCGTCGTTGTCCTTGAGGAACTGAGCCTCTTGGGCATCCTTGAGCGGAATGAATACCATCGGGTCGCCGCTGGACGACACCATGCGCCGTGTCAGCCCCACGACGGTGTAATGATTTCGGCGAATGGCAAGACGATCTCCCAGTTTGAAGCCGGTGGCGATGTCGGCCACCGCCTCGTAGTGACCGCGCGTGATCTGGCGTCCAGCGACGAGATAAGGAGGCCATCCGGGTGTAGCCCCCAACGCACCGGGCGCGATGCCGACCACCATGGTGCGTACATCACTCTCGCCCTTGCGTACCTGCATGGTCAGGTAGGTCACGTTCGCTGCCTGTGAGACTCCCGGCATGGCGAGAATGGCGCGATACACGTCATCGTTGAGGCTGGACGACTCCGCATAAGGACCCAGAGTATCCTTTTGCACCACCCAAAGGTCAGCGCCACTGTTGTCGAGCAACGCCTTGCCGTCGTCCACCATGCCTCGGTACACCCCAGCCATGACCAGGGTGACGCCGATCAGCAGACCCAGACCGATGCCGGTGAAGACGAATTTTCCCCAGGCATGGAGAATGTCGCGGCCGGCCAGGCTGATCATCGTGACACTCCTGGGATATGGTCGACCACATGGATGCGGCTGCGCGCCGTCAGTGCCTTTTCGCTATAGGTCACAACCTGGTCCCCATTCTTGAGCCCTTCGCGCACCTGCACGTAACCATTGAGGTCGGAAGTGCCGAGCTTGACCGGGGAGAAATGCAGATCACCATCCACGATTTGCCAGACACCAACTTTGTCGCCCTCACGCTGGACGGCAGCGTTGGGGATCAGTGGAGCGGCCGGGAGCGCCGGCAAGTCAACCGTGACTTCGGCCAGTTCACCCACCGGTGGCAAAGGTTCTGGTTTGTTATCGAATGTCACCTTGGCAAGCGTTTCCTCGGTTACCGCGTCGGCCTTGGGTTCCACCCGCAGCACGCGACCTTTCAAGGTCTGGCCACCACGCGAACGCAGGACGATAAGAGTCGGCAACCCCCCAGCCAGCCCCGATGCGCTGATCTGGTCGAAGCGCGCATTGATCCACAAACTCTTGGGGTCGATCACTTCCACCACGGCCTGGCCCGCGACGATGGTCGTGCCGGGATCGGCATCGCGCACGGCGACTACACCGTCGACCGGCGCGATCAGGCGCAGATTGCTCCGCTGCGCGACGAGTCCTTCGCGGTCGGAGCGTGCCCGGACAATATCTTCCCGAGCGGCAGATAAGGCGGCATCGGCGATCTGCAGTTCCTGCCGCTTGGTGGTGACGATTTCCTCGCTGGTCGAGCGCACCGCAAACAATTGCTCGTAGCGGCGCGCCTGGGTTTGCGCGTAGGCTTGCCGGGCTTCTGCCTCGCGCAAAGCCGCTTCCGCACGCTTGAATGCCGACTCCTGTGAGCGCACCCGATCATCGAGGTCGACCGGCTCCATCTCGCCGAGCACCTGTCCGGCCTTGACCTGGTCGCCTACATGCACCTCCAGGCGTTTGACGCGCCCGGCAAACGTCGGCCCGATCTTGTAGGTGTAGCGCGCCTCCACCGTGCCGATGCCGAACAGCGCCGGTGTGATAGCCCGTGATTCCACGCTTGCCACCGTCACCGCGACCGGGGCGAGCGGCCCTGATCGCAGACCGACATAAATAAAAAGCACCAGCAAAGGAATGATGACGGCAAGCAGCGCCAGGGTGCGGCCTTGCAAGGGTAACTTTTTCATTGCGCACTCCTTATGCCACGCCGATAAATTGCAAAGACGCGCGGCGCATCGCGGTGCATACGTCCCACATCACCCGCCAACAGCGATTGCATGACCAAGCCCTGGATCGTGCCAATGAACAGCGTTGCCGCCGCCTCGTTGTCAAGCGAGGGAGACAACTCGCCGCTGGCCTTGCCTTTCTCGATGAGACGATGCAAACGTTCGCCGTAGCGCTGAATCAAGGTTTGCACCATGCGCTTGGCCGGTGTCGATTCGGCACGCTGAAGCTCACCAAACATCATTCTTGGCACGCCTGGGTGCTCAGCTACGAATTCGATATGACTCATGAACATCGCCTCCATGGCTGCCAAGGGCGACTCGATTCCTTGTGCGGATCGATCGATTCTGGCTAATAGGCGCTCTGCTACCCACTCCATGACCGCCTGCCAAATGGCTTCCTTGTTCGGGAAGTGCCGAAACAGCGCACCCTGGGTCAAGTTCATGTGTTTAGCGATAGCTGCAGTGGTTATCTCGCTTGGGTTTTGTGAACCGGCAAGCGCCACGACGGACTCGACAGTTACGGCACGACGTTCATCGGCCGGCAGATGCCTTGGATGGGTGTCCACGAGCACTCCTTGTAAGATAGTAATTGATTACTATCTTACCACAAGAGGCAACTCAAACAAGAGAAAACCCGACGTACTCGTCAATATCTAGCGTCTGCAATGGGCTTAACGTGCTTTATTTTCCGTTTTCTGAGACGTCCCCACGTACAAAGGTGTCGATCTGACCGGTGCAACCTATGCCACGGACATCCGGCTCTCCGACCCGGATGGCAATGAGCGCACGCTGGCGGACTTCCGAGGCAAGGCCATCCTGGTCTTCTTCGGCTTCACTCAGTGCCCAGATGTCTGCCCGACGGCCCTGGCGCGGGCGGCCGAGGTCAAGCGGCTTCTCGGCCCCGACGGCGAGCGCTTCCAGACACTGTTCGTCACGGTCGATCCCGAGCGCGACACGCCCGAGGTGCTCAAAGCCTACACGGCTGCATTCGACCCCAGCTTTATCGGTCTGTACGGCGACCTGGAACGCACCGCACAGATCGCCAAGGACTTCAAGGTCTACTACAAGAAAATGCCGACGGGATCGTCCTACACCATGGACCACACATCGCTCAGCTACGTCTACGACCCGCTAGGAAAGCTGCGCTTGGCCCTGCGCCATGAGCAACCCGCCCAAGACTATGCGGACGACATCCGCAAGCTCTTGAACCCTGCCTGACCCTCTATCCCCTCAAGGAGAACACCATGAAACTCGTCATCCGCACAGCCATCGTCGCCGCCTCGCTGCTCGCGGCCACCGCCCAGGCGCAAGTCACCGTCAAAGATGCCTGGGTGCGCGCCACCGTACCGCAACAGAAAGCCACCGGCGCCTTCATGCAGTTGAAGGCAACCAAGAATAGCAAGCTGGTCTCGGCCAGCTCGCCGCTTACGCCCGCCGTCGAGGTCCACGAGATGGCCATGCAGGACAACGTGATGAAGATGCGCCAGGTGCCGGCCGTCGAGCTGCCCGCAGGCAAGACCGTGGAACTCAAGCCCGGCGGCTACCACGTGATGCTGATGGACCTGAAGCAGCAGGTGAAGGAAGGCGACACGGTGCCTCTGACCCTCGTCATCGAGGGCCCGGACGGCAAGCGCGAATCGGTCGAAGTGAAGGCTCCCGTGCGTGCGCTCAACGCCAGCGCCCAGCCGGCTGGCCACGATGCCCAGGGCGGCCACAAGCACTGAAGCACTTGGCGGGTGGGTGAATGGCGCACCTGTAGCACACCCCACCGCTTGCAGCCCTCGAAATTCGAAGCCGCGATGCCAACTCCCGCAACCTAGGTCACGCATAGCCAAAAAGCTCACGGCGTACGGCAACCGGAGATGGTTACTCCACCAGCGTTTTGCAATGCGTGTTTACTAGCGCTGTTTCTCTGAAACCCACGGTCTCCTTGCATGAAGGCCTCTAGCATGTGCGGGATCAGCGTCGTGGCATCGACCGCTTCGCCGTACACCTGCGCGTGCAGCGCGGCGTAACGGTCGAGGTCGGCTTTCAGGCTGACCGGGCACGCAAAGGCCAGCTTGACGCTCTCGACCTTGGGCAGCGGCCCAAGCCGCAACTTCCTGGTGGTGTTCATTTCGCAATTCCACGGTTGAAGAACATAGGCTGGTACGGCCGCAGCACAAAATCGCGGTTGACGATGATCCGCACCGGCAGGCCCGGCCGCTCGGTCAGCGTCGGCTGGATGTTCATGTTGCGCCGGGTCATCTCCTGCCCGACCTGGTTGATGCTGTCCTGCGCGCTATCGCGCCCAGCGATCACGATGCGGTTGCCATCCTGCCGGTTTTCCGGTGCGGCCAACTCGGCACCCACGCCCAGCAGGGTCGTCAGCGCCGCACCCGCGAAGACGCGATCCCAATGCCAATCGACGCCATCCTCCAGGCCGGAATAGCCGGCAGGGTCAGTGCCCGCCAGGTTGTCTAGCTTCAGCGAGGACGTGTCCGGCAGGATGACGCGGTTCCACACCACCTGTACGCGGCTCTGCCCGTAGCTCACCTGGCTGTTGTACTTGCCCAGGATGCGCGATCCCTGTGGGATCAGCAGGAACTTGCCAGTGGCCGTGTCATAGACCGGCTCCGTCACCGTGGCTATCACGTCGCCCGGCAGATCGGACTTGATGCCCGTCACCAGCGCGCCCGCGATCACCGTTCCCGCCATGACCTGATACGGCGAGGCCGGCATCTGGAGATTGCCGGAATTGCGGGTTTCCGTAGAACCGCCTTTCAGGAAAGCCTCTTTCTGGTCTTGCCGGTTCTGCACGGCTGTCGGGTCGGATGGCTGGGCCGCCGTCGAGGCCGGGCCAGCGGCCAGCGGGTCGAAGCCCGCCAAGGCGCTGCCGGGCGCAGCCGCAGCGGCTTGCGCCGTGACCGGCGCGGTGGCCTTGCCTTGGTTGCCCGAGCGGAAAAACACCGACGAGTTCGCCGCCGCATCGGCCTCCTTGCGCCACGCATCCGCCGGATCATGTCCCGGCGGTGCGTAGGCCGGCGTCACCGGCTGCTGCGACTTCACGATGGCTGGGCCGAGATCACCCGGCAGCGGCGGCCCCAGCTCGGGCACCTTCGGCGGCAGCTTCGAGTAGTCGGCCGGCAGACCATCCAGCCCCTCGGACTTCGAGACGCGATCGACGTTGTAAAGCTCGGTCTGCTCGCCCGTGCCGCGCCGGTGCGGCTGCAATGACCAGATCGTGGCCCCGAGCACGGCGACCGACAGGACGCCGACGAGGATGGCCAGCGTGCGCCGGTTCAGGCGCGTGACCGGGCGCGGCTGGGCGCGCAGCGCCACCGCCTCGGGCGCGACCTTGCCCGCCTGCGCCGCAAGATCAGGGGAATCGTCCTGGCTCATGGTCAGTTCCTCCGTGTGCCGTCCGTGCGCTCGATCCGCACCACGTCGCCCTTGTCCCCGCCCAGGCGCAGTTCGGCCGCGCCGAACAGGCGATCAACGATGTAGTACGGCGCACGGAATCGGTAGTTCACCAGTTGCCCGTCGCCTTGCGCGCCGATCACGAACAGCGGCGGCAGCTCGCCCTGGGCGATGCCGGGCGGGAACTGGATGTAGACCTTCTCGCCGTCATCGAAAGCACGCAGCGGCTTCCACGGCGGATTGCTGCCGCTGATGGCATAGCGGAAACGGATCTTCTCCAGCGACAGGCCGCTATCGACCGGGGCGGCGGCGCTGGCCGCCTGCGCCTGGCGCTGCAAGGCCAGCATCTTGTCCTTCGGGTACTCCCAGGACACCGACGCCATCCACGTCTTTTCGGTCGAAGTCAGCTCCAGCAGATACGTCCGGCGGCTGGTGGTGATGACCAGATTGGTCTTCAAGCCCGAGCGGATCGGCTTGACCATCACGTTGACGCGCAGAGCCTCACCGCTGCCGCTCGACGTGTCCCCGACGATCCAGCGCACCGTGTCGCCGGCCGCGACCGTCACCAGTTCCTCGCCGGGCTGCAGCGAAACCACCGTCACGCGGCCCACGGCCGCATAGAGCTGGTAAAGCGCGCCATCGGTAAAGGGCCAGACCTGGATCGCGTTGACGTAGCCTTCGCGCGTGGGCGCGACACGGGCCTCGGCATTGGCGCGCGAGACGCGCACTTTCTCATCCGCGGGTTCCGGCGCGGGCTTGGCCTCCTCGGTCTCTGGCAGTGGTTTCAACTGCGACGGCAGCGCGAGCGGCTGCGGCACCGTGACCACCTCCACCGGTTTTGGTGGCTCCGGCAGCGGCTGGGCCTGCACCGGCTCATCGAGCGAAATGGTCGGTGGCGGCTTGCCCTGAGTAGCGCAGCCAGAGAACAGCACGGTCGAAGCCAGAAGCATCACCGGCAAGGCGGATTTACGGAAAAGATCATTCATGGTTTTGCTCCTTCGTTAGCTTCCAGTTCGCGGCTCCACGACAGCCCGTTGACGTAGATGCCCAGGGGGTTCTTGCGCAGACGCTGCTCGGTGCGCGGGGTTTGCAGCACCGTGGAAATCACCGCGTTCCAGCGTTCGGTGCGATCCAGCGCGCCATTGACGAAGCGCGTTTCCGTCCAGCGCACGTTGAAAGACGTGTCGCTGGCGCGGGTCACGCTGGTGATCTGCACCGTCACCGACTCCTTGCCGATGCGCGCGAACGGGTCATTCGTGCGGGCGTACTCGTTGAGCACGACCGCGCCTTTGTCGGTCGTGTAGTCGTAGGCATCGAGCCAGTTCTGCCGCACCACGATGGGGTCGATGGACAGCGAGCGCACCAGGCCGATGAAGCGGCCCAGGTGGTAGGCGATCTGCGCATCGCTGGGCTTGTAGGGCGTGGCGGCCTCGCCGACAGCGCGCACCTGGCCCGCGTTGTCCACCTCGATAACGTAGGGCGTGACGATGGACTGCGCCGAGCGCCAGACTAGGCCGCCCGCCATCAGCACGGCCAGCGTGAGGCAGCCAAAGGCCATGAAGCGCCAGTTTCTGGCCTGCACGCGGGCCGAGCCGATGCGCTCGTCCCAAACCTGGGCGGCGGATTGATACGGAGTAGCAGGCTGTGGCGTATCGGCGTAGCGCACCTGCGGTCGTTTGAATCGCATGGGAGTTCTCCTTGAAGATCAGGAATCGGAATCGCGCAGGCTCGGGCCTTGGCTGGAGCTGCCGCCATCGCCGCCGCGCAGCGTGTGGGCGGCGGTCGTCGCGGCATGGGTGAGCTGCTGCCTGCGATGCAGGCGCTTGGCCCAGGCGGGTTGCGCGGTGGATGGGGTTGGCTCGTTTGCAGCCTGTGCGGCACCGCCCCCTGACGCCGATCCGGCGTCATCGGGCCGGAAGGCGGCGGCGACACGCTCCTTCATCGAGCGCGCGCCCTCAGCCACCTTCTGCCCGGTCGCCTGCGCGCCGGTCTTGGCGACATTGCCGACACCAGCGGCAGCGCCCTTGAGGCCGCCGCCGGCGGATGCAGAACCCGCCTGAAACGCCGACCGCGCGCTGCTGGCGGCCCCAGTGGCGGCACGCGCTCCGCTACCGGCCAGCTTGGCGGCTGCGGGCGCCATGCGCGCCCCGGCGGCGACTGCGCCGCCGACGCCCGTAGCCGCAGCGCCCACGGCAACAGCAGCGCCGGCCGCGCCCAGCGCCGCACCGGCCATCGCACCTGCGCCGAGCTGCGGGCTGCCGGACACCAGCCCGGTTGCAATGCCCGGCCCGAAGATGCCCAAGGCCAGCAGCGTCAGCGAGGCCAGCATCACGACCACGGAGTGGTCGATGGATGGTTCGGCGGGCTGTACCTGAAACTCGGCGAACAGGCCCGAGCCGATGCCCACGATCACCGCCAGCACCAGCACCTTGATGCCGGACGACACCACGTTGCCCAGCACCTTCTCGGCGAGAAATGCGGTCTTGTTCCAGAGCGCGAACGGCACCAGCACGAAGCCGGCAAGCGTGGTCAGCTTGAACTCGATCAGCGTGATGAAAAGCTGGATCGCCAGCACGAAGAAGCACAGCAGGACGATCAGCCAAGCGAGGAACATCACGACGATGGGCGTGATGTTCACGAAGACTTCGGGGAAGCCCGCCATGTCGCCGATCTGTTTCAGGATCGGCGCACCGGCGTCGATGCCGACCTTCGCCAGCCGGCCCGGTTGCAGGAAGTTCTCCATGCTCAGGGTCGAGCCGCTGGCCGTCAGGCCCAGCCCGGCGAAGGAGCGGAACACGATGCCAGCCAACCAGTTGAAGTTGCCGATGATGTAGGCGAAGGCGCCGACGTACAGCACCTTGCGGATCAGCTTGGCGATCACGTCCTCGCCCTGGCCGGTGGCATGGCTCATCGCCCAGAACAGCCCGGCGAGCGTCATGTCGATGACGATCAGCGTGGCGGTCAGAAACGCCACTTCGCCGTGCAACAGGCCAAAGCCCGAGTCGATGTAGCGCGAGAAGGTGTCGAGGAAGCGGTCGATGACCGTCACGTCGTTCATGGCGAGTCCTCCTGCCCAGGCAGAGCGATTGCCGCGCTGCCATCGGCGGGTTCATCGAAGCTGGGCGGGATCGGCGGCAGGTCGGCCAGCGTCTGGTACTCATTCGGCCCGGCCTGGCCGGAGAGAAAGCGCCGCAGGTCGGCCTGTGCCACCTGCGCGCAAAACGCGCCGTCGTGCGCGCCCGCGCGGCACTGCGCGCGCAGCGCGTGCAACCGGGCCGGGTCGGCGGCGAGCGCATTCACCGACACTTGCTGCGGCCGGTCACAGCCGGCCAGCACCAGCGCATGAATGGCGAAAGCAAACACGACGGGCGTGCGTTGCATGGCAGCCTCCGTCAGCGGTTGTAGAAATTGACGGGCTGCGGCGTGTACGGCGTGCCTTCGCCCAGGAAGCGGCGCGTCACTTCGCGCCCGCGCTCCGTGGCCGCCGCCTGCCGCGCCAGTTCCAGCGAGGCCGCGCGGTCTTGCGTGATCTGGAGCCGCTGCGTCTGGATCGACTGCTTGGCCTGCAAGGCCAGCAACTGGTTCATGGCCTGCATCGCTTGCAGCGCGCCCTCGGCCGACTGGCTCTTGCCCACGAGGTCGGCCAGCACGCTTTCGTCGTCGCTCAGGTTCTGCGACGCCTGGGCCTGCATCTGCATGGTCGTTTGCAGGCCGTTGAGCGTGTTCTTCCAACGCTCCTGCGCATCGAGGTACATCTGATTGCCGCTCACCGTGGCGGCGTACTTCTCGGGATACAGGCGCACGAATTCGCGGTCGATGCTTGTCACTTCGTAGGCCAAGCCCTTGGCCTGCGCGATCAGTCGCTGGGTGGTCGCCAGGTTCGCGCGCAACTGGCCGACCACGCTGGACGGCAGGCTGGCCAGGTTGCGCGCCTGGTTAATGAGCATCTGCGCTTCGTGCTGGAGTTGCTGGATCTGGTTATTGATCTGCTCCAGCGTGCGAACGGCGGTGAGCGTGTTCTGCACCAGATTGGTCGGGTCGAGCACGATGTCGCCGACGCCGAACAAGGCGTGGGCGGGTTGCGCGATGCCGAATGCGAGCACGCAGGCGGCGGTCAACGCGGCGAGCTTGGGGGTATGCAATTTCATAGTTGGTTCTCCTGGGGGTGGTCAGCGGTACGGAGGGAACCCGGCGCGTAGCCGGGGAACGAGGGCAGCAGGTCGGCCGCCCAATCGAGGCCGCGATGGCGCAGCCAGGCGCCCGCGAAGCCGGGCACGCCGGCGTCCTGCGGCACGCGGCCAAGAACCTCATCAATGGCGCGCTGGTCTTGCGGCGTGGAAGCACCCGCGAAGGCCAGCGTCGCCGGCCCCAGGTCGAGGTCGAACACGCGGTTGCCGAGGCGGGATTGGTAGTAGTAGTCGCGCTTGGGCTGCGCGGTGGCGACGATCTCGATCTGCCGGCTGTTGAGGCCGAAGCCCTCGTAGATCGCGCGAATCTGCGGTTCGGTCGCTTGCGGGTTCGGCAAGAAAATCCGGCTCGCGCAGCTTTCGATGATGGCCGGCGCGATGGCCGAATCCTTCACGTCCGCGAGCGACTGCGTGGCGAAGATGACACTGACGTTCTTCTTGCGCAGCGTCTTGAGCCACTGGCGGATGCGCGCCGCAAACACCGGGTCATCGAGGAACAGCCAGGCTTCATCGAGGATCAGCAGCGTGGGCGCACCATCCAGCCGCTCCTCGAAGCGCGCGAACAGGTAGCGCAGCACCGCGAGCACAGCAGCCTTGCTGTGCATCAGCTCCTCCATCTCGAACGCCTGCACGTCGGATGTGCCGAGGCGGTCGTGGTCGGCATCCAGCAGCCTGCCGTGCGCGCCGCCCAGGACGTAGGGCGCGAGTGCCTGGCGCAAGGTGTTCGATTGCAGCAAGGCCGTCAGGCCCGTGAGCGTGCGCTGCTCCACCGGCGCGCTGGCCAGGCTCCCCAGCGCAGACCAGATGGCCGCCTTCTCGTCCGGGCCGACGGCCGCGCCTTCGTGCAGCAGGCGGCCTTCCACCCATTCGCTGGCCCAGGTGCGGTAGCCCTCTCGGTCGATGCGCGCCAGCGGCTGGAAGGCGATCTCGTCGTCCGCGCCCAGGTCGTAGTGCTCGCCGCCCATGCCCAGGATGGCCGCGCGGATCGAGCGCCCCATGTCGAAGGCGAAGATGCGCGAGCCGCGATAGCGGCGGAACTGCATCGCCATCGTCGCCAGCAGCACCGACTTGCCCATGCCGATGGGGCCAACCACCAGCGTGTTGCCCACGTCGCCGATGTGCGTCACCAGCCGGAACGGCGTGGCGCCGTCTGTGCGCGTGACGATCAGCGGCGGCCCATCGAGATGCGCATTGCGTTCCTGGCCGGCCCATACCGCCGACACCGGCATCATGTGCGCCAGGTTCAGCGTCGAGACGATGGGCTGGCGGACATTGGCGTATGCGTTGCCCGGAATGGACGACAGCCACGCATCCACGGCGTTGAGCGTTTCGGGGATGGTGACGAAGCCGCGCCCCTGGATGACGCGCTCCACCATGCGCAGCTTCTCGTCGGCAACGGCGGCGTCCGCGTCCATGACGGTGACGGTCGCCGTCAGGTAGCCGAAGGCGACCTGATCGCTGCCCAGCTCCTGCAAGGCAGCATCGGCGTCGGCGGCCTTGTTGTTGGCGTCGGTATCGACCAGCGGGCTTTCCTGCTGGAAGATCGTCTCGCGCAGCAACGCGATGACGTTCTTCCTTTTCGCAAACCACTGGCGGCGCAGTCGGGCGAGTTCTTTTTCCGCCTCGGCTTTGTCGAGGCACAGAAAGCGCGTACTCCAGCGATACGCGAAGCCCAGGCGGTTGAGGTCGTCCAGAATCCCCGGCCAGGTCGAGGTCGGGAAACCGCGCACCGACACCACGCGCAGGTGCTGGTCGCCCAGCATCGGCGCCAGGCCACCGACCAGCGCGGAATCGGTCAGCAGCGCGTCGATGTGGAACGGCACTTCGGGAACGCCGACGCGGTAGCGGCGCGTCGAGACGGTCGAATGCAGGTAGGTCAACGTCTGGCTGTCATCAAGCCAGGCGATCTCCGGCATCACGCCATCGAGCAGGTCGAAGATGCGATCCGTTTCAGCGACGAAGGCGTGCAGCCGCTCGCGCCAATCCACGCCTTCGGTGGGCCGGTTTTCGTACAGCAGGCCCGCGGCCCGAGCACGGGATTCCTCGGACGGCAGGTAGGCCAGCGTCAGGTGATAGCCGCTCTCGAAGTGGTTGCCCGAATCCTCGAAGGCGGCGCGGCGTTCTTCATCGACCAGCCAGGACAGCGGTTCGGGGAAATCGGAGTGCGGGTAGTCGGCGGCAGACCGGCGCTCGGCTTCGATGAACAGCGCCCAGCCCGAACCCAGGCGGCGCAGCGCGTTGTTCAAGCGCGCCGATGTGGCGATCAGCTCGCCTTGCGTCGCGCTGTCGAGGTCGGGGCCACGAAAGCGCGCCGTGCGCTGGAAGCTGCCGTCCTTGTTCAAGACGACGCCCGGTGCCACCAGTCCGGCCCAGGGCAGCCAGTCGGCGAGCAAGGCCGGTCGCTGGCGGTATTCGGCGAGGTTCAGCATCGCGGCGTCCTCCCCTACACGTCCAGCAGCGGGCGGTGCTTGATGTGCCGCGCGAACACGGCCATGAACTGCGGATCGACGCGCGCGCCCCGCATCGCCAGCGAATGGCCGACGATCCAGAGCACGACACCGGGAATCCACAGTTGCAGGCCTAGCCCGACAGCGGCGGCCAAGGTGCCGTTGGCGATCGCCACGGTGCGCGGTGCGCCGCCCAGCAGGATCGGCTCGGTGAGCGAGCGATGCAGCGGCACCTCGAACCCGGCCGCGAAGGTGTCCGGGGCACTCATACGACGGCCCCGCCCGAGAAGCTGAAGAACGACAGGAAGAACGAGGACGCGGCGAAGGCGATGCTCAAGCCGAACACGATCTGGATCAGCTTGCGAAAGCCGCCCGACGTGTCGCCGAACGCGAGCGCGAGGCCCGTGGCGATGATGATGATGACCGCGACGATGCGCGCCACCGGCCCCTGGATGGATTCAAGGATGGATTGCAGCGGGCCTTCCCACGGCATCGAGGAACCGGCGGCCTGTGCAGTGCCCGCAAGCAGCAGCATGAAGGCAGCGAGCATCAAGCCTTGCATGGCCGGGCGGGCCAGGCCATCCAGCCGCGCGGGACTGGAGCGGCGGGAAAGCGGATTTACAGAAATACGGAAAGCATCAACGTGCGTCATGGCAGTTCTCCAGAAAGGTCGAGGGATGGGGAAGTCGCCGCAGCGGGTGCGGCATCGGGAAGTGGCGGCAGCTCGGGAAACGGCGCGTCCATCGCATCCGCCAGTCGGTAACCCACGCCGTCGAAGCCGACGACGCGGGCGATGCTCTCGATGCGGCGCTTGCGTCCGCGCCCGGCGATGTGGATCACCACGTTGACCGCCTCGGCGATCAGCGCGCGGGGCGGGTTCACCGCCACTTCGAGAATCAGTTGCTCCAGGCGCAGCAGCGCGCCGAGGGCGGAGCCGGCGTGGATCGTGGCAATGCCACCCGGATGGCCCGTGCCCCACACCTTGATGAGATCCAGCGCCTCGGCGCCGCGCACCTCGCCCACGACCACGCGGTCAGGCCGCAGGCGCATGGACGAGCGCACAAGCTCGGTCATCGACACCACGCCTGCGCGGGTGCGCAGCGGAACGTGGTCGCGGGCCGCGCATTGCAGTTCCACCGTGTCTTCGAGCACCAGCACGCGGTCGCCCGTGGCGGCGATCTCGGCCAGCAGCGCATTGGCGAGCGTGGTCTTGCCGCTGCTGGTGGCGCCGGCGATCAGGACGTTCTGCCGCTCGCGCACGGCACGAACGAGAAAGCCCGCCTGCGCGCTGGTCATCATCCCGTCGATGACGTACCGCTCCAGCGGAATCACACCGATGGCGCGCTTCCGCAGCGCGAAGGCCGGCCCTGGCGCGGCGGGCGGCAAGATACCCTCGAAGCGTTCGCCGGTTTCGGGCAGTTCGGCGGACAGTAGCGGCTGGCCGCGATGGACTTCTGCGCCAACGTGGGCGGCGACAAGGCGGATGATTCGCTCGCCGTCCGCCTCGGACAGCTCCACGCCCATCGGTGCGCGGCCCGATGAAAGCCGATCCACCCAAAGGGTGCGATCAGGATTGAGCATGACTTCCACCACGTCCGGGTCTTCGAGCGCGGCAGCGATCAGCGGCCCCATCGCCGTGCGCAGCATCTGAATGCGGCGGTCGAGCGAGGTGGCGAAGGACGAAGGTGCGACGCTCATGAGGCGCGCTCTTGCGCTTCGGCAACTGCCGCCGCGTCATCCATCCGCGCCGGGTCGGGGTGCAGTTCCTCCACCACATCGCGCACCAGGCTTCGACCGCGCAGCAGGTGGCGACCCAACTGTTCAACGAACTGCTCGAAGCGCGCTTTGCCCTGTGCGCGTGCCGCGTCTTGGTGCGCCTCGGGAACTGGCGTGCTGACCGTGAGGTAATAGCGGATGAACAGCGCCAGCGTTTCGATGGCGATGTTCTGGTCGCGCTCCATGCGCTCGGCCTGGCGCGAGAGGCGATCAAGCCGCTTGGCAATCGCTGCCTCGCGCTGGTCGGCAGCATCGGGCGACAGCCACGATGCGAGCGCCGCCGCGACGATGCTGGATTTCGATACGCCTTTCTTGGCGGCCAGCTCGTCCAGACGCTTGGCATGCTCCGGCTGGATGAACAGGTTGAGGCGGTAGTGGCTCATAGCTCGATTCCGTCGTTGGGGTCGAGGGAAGCCAGCCGGGCCGTGCGCTGCATGGCCGGGTCAAGCTGGCGAGGAAGGGGAAGCGGCAGGTCGTCATCGTCATCGAGCAACCCGAGGTCGGCTGCGGACGCGGCCAGCTCGGGGTCGTAGGCGACGGCTTCGGAAAGTTCGGGCTGACGGCGCGGTCCGCCGTCGTCGGCCGAACCCAAGTGCTCCAGGCCATCAGTAGGTGCAGTGGCCGGTGCGGCAGGCACGGCGGGAATCGCCAGCCCGCTCCAGTCGTCGGCTCGCGAGGGCGGAACGTCGGCATAGCGTCCGGCCGCAAGCACGGGCGGCGGCAGCACGCGCCGCTTGAAATTGGTGTCCGCGTAATAGCGCAGCTTTTTGGCCTTGATCGGCGCCACGCTGGACACCATCACCACGGCTTCATCCGGCGGTAACTGCATCACTTCGCCCGGCGTCAGCAGTGGGCGCGCGGTCTCCTGGCGCGACACCATCAGGTGGCCCAGCCACGGCGCGAGCCGGTGGCCTGCGTAGTTGCGCTGTGCGCGCAGCTCGGTTGCAGTGCCCAGCGTTTCGGAGATCCGCTTGGCCGTGCGTTCGTCGTTGGTGGCGAACGTCACGCGGACATGGCAGTTGTCCAGAATCGAATGGTTCTGCCCATACGCCTTGTCGATCTGATTGAGCGACTGCGCGATGAGAAAGCTGCGAATGCCATAGCCCGCCATGAAGGCCAGTGCCGTCTCGAAGAAGTCGAGCCGCCCGAGCGCCGGGAACTCGTCAAGCATCAGCAGCAGCTTGTGGCGGCGCTCGATGCCGTCGGAGCCATCGAGCGATTCCGTCAGCCGTCGCCCGATCTGATTGAGGATCAGGCGGATCAGCGGCTTCGTCCGCGAAATATCTGAAGGCGGCACCACAAGGTACAGCGATACCGGATGCTCGGCCGCGATCAGGTCGGCAATGCGCCAATCGCAACGCGACGTGACTTCGGCCACCGTAGGGTCGCGGTACAGGCCGAGGAACGACATGGCCGTGCTCAACACGCCGGAACGCTCGTTGTCCGACTTGTTGAGCACTTCGCGCGCCGCCGATGCGACGACCGGATGCGGGCCATAGCCGAGATGCGGCGTGGTCATCATCCGGTGCAGCGTCAGCTCGAATGGGCAAGCCGGATCGGAGAGGAAGTTGGCGACGCCGCGCAGCGTCTTGTCCTCGCCCGCATAGAGCACGTGCAGGATGGCGCCGACCAGCAGAGCATGGCTGGTCTTCTCCCAATGGTTGCGCCGCTCCAGCGCGCCTTCGGGATCGACCAGGATGTCCGCGATGTTCTGCACGTCGCGCACCTCATGGGCGCCGCGACGCACCTCCAGCAGCGGGTTGTAGGCCGCTGACTTCGCATCGGTCGGGTTGAACAGCAGGCAATGCGAGAAGCGCGAGCGCCAGCCTGCGGTGATCTGCCAGTTCTCGCCTTTGATGTCATGGATGACGGCGGACGCGGGCCAGCTCAACAAGGTGGGCACCACCAGGCCCACGCCTTTGCCCGAGCGGGTTGGTGCGAAGGTCAGGACGTGTTCCGGACCTTCGTGGCGCAGGTACTGGCGTTCGTGCTGGCCGAGGAACACGCCGTCCGGCTGCGTGAGACCGGCCTCGCGAATGTCATCCGCGTTCGCCCAGCGCGCCGAGCCGTAGGTCGTGACCAGGCGCGATTGCCGCGAGCGCCAGATCGACATGCCGATGGCCACCAGCACGGCCACCAGGCCGCTGCCACCCGCAATGGCGCCGCCGATGTCAAAGACGCTGGGCGCGTAGGCATCGAAGAAGAACCACCACTCGAACAGCCGCCACGGGTGATAGACCGGCGTACCGAAGAAGTCGAACCAGGGCGAGCCAAGGCGTAGCTGATAGCCCAGGGCGGCGGCTGTCCATTGTGTGGCTGCCCACACGCCGGCGATCACGATGCCGAATACCACGGCGATCTGACCGAACAGCACGTTCGTCCCTTGCATGATCCCGCCTCCAATCACGGCACAACAACGTGCCGCGTGCATCAGGATCAAGGCGTGTGCATAGGTCGGTCAAAGACCGTTATGGCGGGGATTTAGGCCGAAAAAGCCTGATTTCTTGCAGGAGCGAAGGCAATAAAAACGCCGCAGACGGGAGCGCGTTGCGGCGTAGTGAGGTGTCAGCGAGAACTTTGTCGCTGCGAAGCGACTACAACAGAGCTATTTGGACTTCTGCTCAGGTCGGTCACCGAAGAAACGCCGATTGGCGGCTTCGGCAGCACGGCGGCAAAGTTCATCACCGACTTTTGTGCGATCTTCCTTGCATTGCCGTTGAATCTCCTTGATGCGCTCGGGATGCGCCGCGAGGAAATCCACGGTTTCCGAAGGTTGAGACGAGCCACATGCGGTCAGTGCGACGGTCAGCATCAGTAGCATCACTCTGTTCATGATTCCAGTCCTTTCGTCGGATGGTTCAGGCATCGTCGGCAGCGTCGATACCGTCTGCCGAATCAATGAAGGCCACACGCTCGATGAACCGAGCCAGCATCTCGGACGGCTCCGCATCGCGGCGTAGCAGATAGGTCGTAAGCATGTATGGCTTGCCTGCCAAGCGGCGGGCCACGACACCCGGCTCGCGGCTGGAGGCGATATGCGCCTCGCCCGCTAGGCCCAAAGCCAGGCCAGCGGAAACCAGCGTCATCATCACGTCGAAGGTTACCACGCGCTGCGCAATCAGCGGCTCCTGATCGAGCTTGCGCAGAAAACGATCGATCTGCCGCGCGTGGCCTTCGCAGACCGCCGGGTCGCCCAGTGCCAACGGATAGCGCAGCACTTCTTTCAGCGGAACCTGTTTGAAGGCGAGCACGGGATGGCGGGCTGGCACCGCTACCATCAGTTCATCTTCCCAAGCAGGTGTGACCAAGATACCATCGCCTCCATCCTCTGCCATCGAAAAACCTACGTCATACAGATCTTCATGCAAACCCTTGATCTGCAGCCCGAGCGGCACCTCAAACAGACGCATCTCAACTTCAGGGTCCTCTTCACGGCATCGCGCCAGCAAAGTTGACAATCGTGTGGGTGTTACACCATCAGACAAGGCAATGCGTAACTGGCCTAAAAATCCGTTGGTGGCAGACTTGACGCCATCACGGGCCTGATCCAATGCGGTAAAAATGCGCGGGACATGCTCCAAAAGCTGTCGCCCGGCACGGGTTAGTTGAGTGCTTCGGGTAGTACGAATGAATAAACGAGCACCAAGTTCCTCTTCTAATTCTTTGATAGTGCGTGAAAGTGGAGATTGGTCGATATGTAGTCGTTCAGCGGCGCGAGCGAAATGAAGTTCCTCCGCAACGATGAGAAAGCAGCGAAGATGTCGAAGCTCCATTGTGCTCACTCCACTTTAATTCGTCTAATTTCATTTGCGCGGCTAATTAATCAGCCTTTGCCAGAGTGCTGACAGCCAAACCCCCCCAGTCAGCAAAGTGGCTAACAGCACGGCAGCGCTTCCCATGTCCTTTGCACGCTTTGATAGCTCATGCCATTGAGGGCCAATACGATCAATCGCCGATTCCACAGCAGTATTGAGTAGCTCCACAATCATCAAAATAAGGATACTTCCTGAGAGAAGAGCGACTTCGACCCATCCCTGCCCCAACCTTCCATCCAGCGCGCAATCCCTGAATTGAGTAATGGGACGCATGCCAAATTCTCAATATTCCTCGGCGAGATTTTTGTTTATTTTCGAATGCGGACATGGAATCAGCTGCGATTGTGTGTTTTTTATCTTTCATGAGAACAACTCTTATATATTCTTATCATCACAGCCAAAGAAAAAATCGAAATTCCTATCGTACTCACTTGTTTTAACCTGCATTAGCCCCAAGACAGACGAAAACAATGCGTCGTGATTCGCATAAGAGCGGGCTCGCTCACTCAAACAGCCAATATTCAGCCCTCGACTTTGAGTAAACGTTGAAGAGAACCACATAACCAAAGGAACACGAGTCTGCTCTTGTGGAGCAATCGCATAAGGCATGCCGTGCAGAAAAAGTCCCTTCTCGCCCAGGGATTCGCCGTGATCCGAGACGAATATCATAGCTGTGTCGTAGTCGGAAAGGCCCTGCAATTTTTTAATGACTTGGGTTAGGAAATGATCTGTGTAGAGAATAGCGTTGTCGTAGCTATTCACAATCTGTTCGCGGGTGCATTTCCCCATTTCCGGTGTGTCGCATGTTGGGATGAATTTTCGATACGCTGCTGGGTATCGTTGAAAGTAGCTGGGGCCATGATTTCCAAGCTGGTGCAAAAAAATCACACGATCACCGGGATTTTTGCGAGCCTGAGCTGGTAAGTCTTCAAGCAAAATCTCATCGAAACACCGACCATCAACGCATAAAGAGGAACTTTGTGCATTCCCTAGGCTTTGATATTCGAGACCATCGCACACCCCTTTGCAACCTGACTGGTTATCTCTCCATAAGGTGGTAATACCGGCGCGCTCCAGAACATGCAGTAAGGATTGGTGTGAGCGAATCTTGTCTTCATCGTAGTTTCGGCGACCAAAGGACGAGGACATGCAAGGCACAGAAACCTCGGTATTAGTTCCACAGGAGTGCATGTCGGAGAAATTGATCACACCCATCTGAGTCAATTGAGGCGTTGTTTCGCGTGCATAGCCGTTCAATCCCCAGTTTTGGGCGCGAGCCGTCTCGCCTACGACAAAGACTAATAAACGTGGCCGACTGCCTTCGGGCCTGACTGTTGCAACGGCATCAGCTCCAATGGGTATTTTTTCGGCGGACTGCGTGATAGAGGAACCTGTCAGTGCCTTCGGCAAACCCACCAGATAGTTTCCCGGTGTAATCAAGTATCGCACTTCGCGATGATTTCTCATCAGTGCGGACATGTCCTGAAATGACAGCATGACACCGCCCGAAATCATCAGTGTCGAAAACAGCATCAATCCCATACGCCACACGGTTGCTTTCAGCCAAGTACGCCCGAGCAATCGGATTCGCCAAAGAAAAATAATCGGAACTACTGCCAGTAGGCTTAGTGGAGCAATCAATGCAGGCGTCAGTAGCTCGCGACTTTCCTTGAAGTCTGTGGCTAGAACATTGCGCAACATGCTCGAATCGAGGTAGATATGAAAGCTGCGCATGTAATGTGTTGCGAGGGCAGAGGCAACAAAAAGCACCGCAAGTAAAACCTTGGCATTCCAGCGCCACACAACCAAACTCAACAGCAGACTGTGAATTCCCACCAGAAACAGCAGTACGGATGTACCCATGCGTAAGCTGGACTGGACGCCTAAGGCGCTACTCCAAAATAGACCATTGCAGGCTAGGGGCTGTTGAGAATCACCGAGAGTTGATAACCCCAGCCGCGAGATAGATCATCGCTGCGAAGCTGGTATCCGTCTTGTCGCTACGCATGGCGATGCGCTTGAACTCCTTGAGCTTGCCAAAGAAGTTCTCGATCAAGTGACGCCATTTGTAGATCTCCCGGTCAATCTCCAGTGGCGCTCTCCTTCGCGGCATCTGTGAGATCACCACCTGCGCCCCGCGCTTGTCCAACTCCTGGATCAGCCAGTTCACATCGAAGGCCTTGTCGGCGAGCAAGGCTTCAAAGCGCACATCAGCGATCAGCTCTTTGACCCCTTTGGTGTCATGGCGCTGCCCTGGCATCAAGACGAACTTCACCAGATTGCCCAACGCATCCGTCAGCGCCAGGATCTTCGTGCTCATGCCTGCGCGCGAATGGCCTATGGCTTGGCCCGAAGTCCCCCTTTTGCCCCCTGGCCGTGCCGGTGCACTTTCACAATCGTGGCATCCACCATCGCATATTCCATGTCCGGCTGCTCGCTCACTGCATCGAACAGACGTTGGAACACATCGGCCTTAACCCAGTCTCTAAAGCGTTTGAACACCGTGTTCCACTTGCCGAACTCTGGCGGCAGGTCTCGCCAAGGGCTGCCTGTGCGGGCTATCCACAGCACTGCCTCAACGAAGCGGCGGTTGTCGGTGCCGCTGCGCCCCGGATCACTTGGCTTGCCAAGGCAGTGCGGCTCCATCTTGGCCCATTGCTCGTCTGTCAGTACCCATCGAATGCTCATGCTCCTATTGCATCACATCCATTCACGCCTCTCAGATTGATTCTCAACAGACCCTAGTGCAAAGAAAATACTGGTCATCAAGATCAGCCACTCGACGCTGCATTGTGGTCGCCAATGGCTTAGGTCCTTGAGGTTTGCAGTTCTGAATCGCGGCATCAGACCGAGAGCCTGTTTGAAAGTTCTCATGCTTGGAACCCCGATGAATAGACATCGCCTGAGCCATCAACAAACCAGCGTTGCCAGACCATGAAAAGACCCAAGGCAACGACCCAACAAATCAGGAGCGTCCACAAGTCATGGGAAAGGAAGTGGGCTCCGCGCACCTGCTGGGTCCATCCAAAGATGGCACCTATCATCAAACTTGCAGCCAAGGCCATCCAACGCCAGGCAGGACGAACCATCAAGGTAAAGAAATATAGGCTGACCCATGCATATCCGGCACTTGCATGCCCTGCGGGAAAGCACACACCGCGCGGCATACCGGGCGGGCGTGTTTCAAACAGGCCCACAAACACTCGCGCTCCGCCATAGCGCACCAAGTTCCAGGGGCAATCCATGTTAGTGAACGATTTCAGCGCCGAAACCGTCAGTGCCCCGATCAAGTACGCACAAAAAAGATACAGTAGCGGCCAGCGTAGGTATGCCGAGCATTTGTTGCTACGTTTTTTTCTCCAAGCCCAGATGCACGTTGCTGCAACCGCAATTGCCAGGAAGGTGGAAAGATTCTTCCCACCACGATGCAGCAGGTTGCTGGTTAGCCAGGCATCCCGCAAAGCCCATCGGCTGCCCTGCAAGCGATAGAGATGATCGGCGACCCAGAAGTCCCCACCGCCATCCATCAATAGACTGCTGATGATCAGCGCCGCACCCGCTGGTAGCGCTAAGGAAATCCTGCAAAACCCCGAACGCAGTCTGCTAGAAGCCAGGAAGTCATGGCATCCTCCCCGCCCATGAAGCAAAGCAGCCTTGACCTGAAACTGAGCACCAAAAAGACCCGCAAGCAAGAACTGCTGATCCAGATGGATTTGGTGGTTCCCTGGGCTGCTCTGGTCGAACTCATTGCGCCCTATTACCCCGAAGGCAAGAACGGCCGCCCACCCTTTGCCCTGGAGACCATGCTGCGCATCCACTGCATGCAGCAGTGGTTCACCCTGTCAGATCTGGCGATGGAAGAGGCCTTCTTTGACACCCCGATCTACCGGGAGTTTGCAAGTCTTGATGCCCATGGGAGGGTGCCTGACGAGAGCACCATCCTGAGGTTTCGTCATCGGCTGGAGAAACACAAGCTGGCCGAGCAGATTCTGGCCACTGTCAACGAGCTTCTGGCAGCCCAGGGCTTGCTGCTCAAGGCAGGCACTGCGGTCGATGCCACACTGATCGCA
Organism: Diaphorobacter sp. ED-3; assembly: GCF_027625375.1. Lineage (NCBI taxonomy): Bacteria > Pseudomonadati > Pseudomonadota > Betaproteobacteria > Burkholderiales > Comamonadaceae > Diaphorobacter > Diaphorobacter sp. ED-3. The sequence continues at coordinate 72,631 of NZ_CP115182.1, forward strand.
GCGCCTAGCTCTACCAAGAACAAGGACAGAAAGCGCGATCCAGAGATGCATTCGAGCCAAAAGGGCAACGAATGGCACTTTGGCATGAAGGCCCATATCGGCGTGGATGCGGACTCGGGACTCGTGCATACCGTCATAGGCACCTCGGGTAACGTGGCCGACGTTGTAGAGGGCAACAGCTTGCTGCACGGGCAGGAGACAGACGGGTTTGGTGATGCGGGCTACCAAGGTATCGACAAGCGCCCGGATGCCAAGGAGTGTTGGCGCCGACTGAAATTTGACCCACCCGTGAGGGCCCTGCCGATCCAAATTTGACCCAGGTGTTCAACCTACCCTGCCCGAGATATCCACAGCTGGGCGGGGGTGTGAGGAGTGATCACCATGGTCATGATTGGCAAGGTCTTGCGGATGCACCACCGCGAGAAGAAGTCGGTGCGGGAGATCGCCAAGGCGACGAGCCTGGCAAGGAACACGGTGCGCAAGTACCTGAGGCTGGGCAAGGCCGAGCAGCCCCGGTACCGCCGGCCGGCGGTGCCGACCAAGCTGGCGCCGTATGTCGAGCAATTGGAGCAGGCGCTGCGGGCCGATGTGCGGCGGCCCAAGAAGGAGCGACGCAGCGCCAAGGCGCTTCTGGAGCAGTTGAAGGCTGCGGGCTACGACGGTGGGTACAGCCGACTGACCGACTACATCCGCGCCTGGCGCGCGGCCCAGGGCGGCGCGGCCGTGGGCGATGCCTACGTGCCGCTGAGCTTCGAGCTTGGTGAGGCCTTCCAGTTCGACTGGAGCGAGGAGCCGCTGGTCATTGGCGGCGTGTACCAGCGGCTGCAGGTGGCGCACATGAAGCTGTGCGCCAGCCGGGCCTTCTGGCTGGTGGCATACCCCAGCCAGGGCCACGAGATGCTGTTCGACGCCCACACCCGCGGCTTCGCGGCCCTGGGCGGCGTGGCGCGCCGAGGCATCTACGACAACATGAAGACCGCCGTAGATCGTGTTGGCCGCGGCAAGCACCGTGACGTCAATAGCCGCTTCGCGGCGCTGTGCGCGCACTACCTCTTCGACCCGGACTTCTGCAACGTCGCCTCGGGCTGGGAGAAGGGTGTCGTCGAGAAGAACGTGCAGGACAGCCGGCGGCGCATCTGGCTGGCCGCGCGGGAGCAGCGCTTCGGGTCCTTGGAGGAGCTCAACGCCTGGTTGGGCGAGCGTTGCAAGGCGCTGTGGGCTGAACTACGCCACCCCGAGCACAAGGCCTTCAGCGTGGCGGAGATGCTGGAGCTGGAGCGCAGCCACCTGATGCCCAAGCCCGTGGACTTCGACGGCTATGTGCAGGACGTCTCTCGCGTGAGCAGCACCTGTCTGGTCACCGTGGCCCGCAACCGCTACTCGGTGCCCTGCGAACTGGCCCGGCAGACGGTCAGCACCCGGCTGTATCCGCAGCGCGTGGTGATCGTTGCCGACGAGCGCGTGGTGGCCGAACACTTGCGGCTTACCGGCAAGGGGCGCACGGCCTACGACTGGCAGCACTACGTGCCACTGGTCCAGCGCAAGCCTGGGGCGCTGCGCAACGGCGCGCCGTTCGTGGACCTGCCCGAGCCACTGGCCAGGCTGCGCCAGGCCTTGCTTCGCCACGCGGGCGGCGACCGGCTGATGGCGCAAGTGCTGGCGCTGAGCAGCACGGCCGGGCTGGACGAGGTGCTGGTGGCGGCCGAGCTGGCGCTGGAGCGAGCGGGGCCTGGCGGGCGGATCAGCCCGGAGCATGTGGCCAATGTACTGGCACGGCTCATGGCGCCCGAGAGACCGCCCAACGTCGCCACGCCACTGAGCACGACCACACCCGTGCAGGCTGACCCGGGCCGCTACGACCGGCTGCGCCGGCTGGCTGAGCAGGAGGCCGACCATGGCTGACGTCATTGCAGAGCTGAAGGCGCTGCGCCTGCACGGCATGGCCGCCACCTGGGCCGAGCTCGGTGAGCAACGCAGCGCCGAAGTCGAGCGCTCGCGCTGGCTGCTGGAGCACATGCTGCAGGCCGAGGCCAGCGACCGCGCCACACGGTCGGTGCAGCACCAGATGAGCAGTGCCAAGTTCCCGGTACACCGCGACCTGGCCAGCTTCGACTTCGAAGTGTCGCCGGTGGACCGCAAACTCGTCACGCAGTTGGCCACTTGCGAGTTCACGGCCGCGGCGCACAACGTGGTGCTGGTGGGTGGCCCCGGCACGGGCAAGACCCACCTGGCCACGGCCATCGGCGTGGCGGGCATCGGCACGATGGCCAAGCGAGTGCGGTTCTACAGCACGGTGGACTTGGTCAACGCGCTGGAGCGGGAGAAGGCCGAGGGCAAGGCCGGGCGCCTCGCGGCCAGCCTGCTGCGGCTGGACCTCGTGATCCTCGATGAACTGGGCTACCTGCCGTTCAGCCAGGCCGGCGGTGCCTTGCTGTTCCATCTGATGTCCAAGCTCTACGAGCACACCAGCGTCGTCATCACGACCAACCTGGACTTCGCGGAGTGGAGCACCGTCTTCGGCGACGCCAAGATGACCACGGCGCTGCTGGACCGGCTCACGCACCACTGCCACATCGTGGAGACTGGCAACGAGAGCTACCGCGTCACCCAGGCCACAGCGGCCACGCGCAAACGCATCAAGGCCAGGGAGCAGGAGCGGCGCAGCAAGGGCGACGAGGCGGGCTGAACAAGCTCTGCGCTACAGTTGTCCACAGCCGGCATCAGCCGATGCCGGCCCCAAGCCCTGGGTCAAAGTTCAATCGGCAGGGTGGGTCAAATTTAGATCGGATGCCAAGGAGGCAGTGCGGTGGCACATCGCGATGCGCCCAGGCAAACGCAGAGCGCTGGACAAAGAGAACAACCCCGTTGACGCGCTGATAGACCAAGTGGAGAAGATCAAGGCGAGCATCCGTGCCAAGGTGGAGCATCCCTTCAGGGTGATCAAACGACAGTTTGGATACACCAAGGTGCGCTACCGGGGATTGAAGAAGAACACGTTGCAGCTCAAGACGCTGTTTGCGCTGTCCAATCTTTGGATGGTGCGCCATCAATTGCTGGAGGCGCAGGGATGAGTGCCCCTGAAATCAGGCAAATGGCCGCAAAGGCGGTGCAGATGGCCCGCAAGGGCGTGGAAAGTGGTGCGAAGACCCAGGCTAAACGCCATCCATCGCACTATCTGAAACCGGTGACCTTGTAGCACTTACGCATTCGAGTTATTCAGGGCATCCCTAAATGAGTGATTAAGAATCGAGGTGCGAATGGTGCGTTGGATAGTGGGGCGTTGCCCAGTAGTCGGGATTCATTGAGGGGCATCGGCATGTGCCTCCTTCGAATGCCACAGCGCATGCGCATCGATACGCACCAGTGCTGACGCTTGCAGCGCATCGATGCGAGCCTGTGCCTCACCGAGGCGTGTCTGGTGCAGGTTTCGCAACGTCAAGAGGTATTCGGCCAAGGGGGCCTCTCCCAGTTCCCAAGCTCGCCGCGTGCGGTTGCTGGCCGTGGTCTGCGCGGCCAGCGCCTGCGCGAATGACTGCCACTGCGTGCGCTTACTTTCAGCTGCCTGCGCGGCTACCCACGCACTTTGCTCCACCGCGCGCCGCACGCCGAGCGCCTCTGCCTCTGCGGCAGCTGCGTTGGCGCTTTCCGTGGCAGCCATTGCACTGCGATAGTCAGTGCCAAATGGCACCGTCAGGACAACGCCAATGACACGTTCCGTCCCACCGCGTTCAGACATCATCCGTACCCCGACTGTGGGGTCGGGCGTGCGGTTGGCGCGAGCTCGCTCGGCCACCTTGGCAAGGCGAGCCGCCTCTCCATCGGCAATGCCGATTTCGACGCTTTGTCGCACAATTCGCGCCAGCCACTCCTGTACCCCGCCCGGCAAAGGATCGGGATCTGGCAGCGTGGATGGCCGCGCGGGAATCTCAATGCCGGGGAACTCAATCACCAACGTCTGTCGTGCTGCCCGTTCTGCATCGCGCGCAGCGCTAACCTGGGCTGCAAGCATCGCGCGTTCGGCTTGCAGAACGTCGCTGTCCCGCTGCGCTGCATCGCCCAGGGCCACGCGGCGGGCCATTGCTTCCTGCTCACGAATAAGCAACTTTTCCTGCGCTTGCATCTCGTCAGCCACGATGAAACTGCGCAGCCATCCGGCCCAGACTTCCAACAGTCGCCTTGCCATTTGGAGCTCGGCATCTTCAAGGCGCATATCGGCCACCCTACGGGTGCGGCTGCCGATGTCCCGATCTATACGCGCCTTGTTTGGCAAGCGAACAGCACGGCTGAGCTGGATTTCCCATTCGTTGTAGCGACGCGCTTCGTTGGTCACGTTGCGACGTTGTAGGCCACTACTGAGTTCAAATTCGTGGCTACCGGCTTCAAGGGCGCTTTGCGTGGCGGCCGCCGCGTCCAAGCGAGCGGCTGCGGCATTCACGACCGGCTGGATTTTTATCGCCGCTTCGACTTGCGCCTGCGCAGGCAGCCACGAAAGATCATCGGCGCGCGCTTGCGCGGGATGAAATGTCAAAACCGCGATAGCCACCATGACGGCACCAGCCGGTAGTACCAGGCTGCATCCTTTGTTTTTACTCGTCATACCAGTCTTCCACTTGCCAACACCGACTCCACCCACCAGCGGACATCGCTAGACGCGATGCGCTGGCGCAGATGCGCCAGGACCTGTTCCAGTTGTTCGTATTCGATCAACACCCAGATGACGCGCCGATCCACACGGCCGCGAACCTTCTCGCGAATGGACGCGCGCGCGAAGTCGCCGGTATGCCCTTCGGCGTGCAACAGGGTGAACCCTGGCAGCACCGGGTCGGCCATCAGGGCATCGGTGACGGCGTCTTCGAGCGTGGGTGGAAACACCAGATTCAGGCGCACCAGTTGCGCTTCTTTCAATCCGTTCATGCGTGGACTCCTTGTTGTGAGGAGATGGCCTGGCCGAATCGCCGGTACAGCACCGGCAGCAGGACCAGGGTCAGCGCCGTGGAACTGACCAGTCCGCCAATCACCACGATGGCGAGTGGGCGCTGGATCTCAGAGCCAGGGCCACTGGCCAGCAGCAGGGGCACCAGGCCAAAGGCGGTGATGGAAGCCGTCATCAGCACGGGGCGCAGCCGTCGCAGCGAACCTTCGCGCACCACCTGTTCCATGGGCAGGCCTAGCGCGTGCAGGTGGTTGAAGTGCGTCACCAGCACCAATCCGTTGAGCACGGCGATGCCCAGCAGCGCGATGAAGCCGACCGAAGCAGGCACCGACAGGTACTGCCCCGACAGCCACAGCGCCGCCACGCCGCCGACCATGGCAAACGGCACGTTGCCGAGGATGAGCGCGGCCTGCCGCACCGAGCCGAAGGTCATGAACAGCACGAAGAAAATCAGCCCCAGGGCCACCGGCACCACCATGCCTAGGCGGGCCGCTGCACGTTGCTGGTTCTCAAACTGCCCGCCCCATTCGACGCGGTAGCCGGGCGGCAGCGGCACGTCGCGCGCCACGGCGGCGCGCGCTTCATCTACGAAGCCGACCAGATCGCGCCCGCTCACGCTGGACTGGATCAGCGCGAAGCGCGAACCGTTCTCGCGCCGCACCAGCACGGGGCCATCAGTGGTGGCGATGCGCGCCAGCGAGGTCAAGGGGATTTCGCCCTGATCGCCTCGGGCGAGCTGCAAGTCCTTGAACCGCTCGGCCGATCCGCGCAGCCGGGCATCCCCGCGCACCACGATGGGCGTGCGCCTGTCCGGCTCGATCACCAGCCCGGCCGGCACGCCTTCGAGCTGCGCGCGCAGCTCGTCCTGAACCTGCGTCACGGCCAGTCCGGCGCGACCGGCCGCCTGCGCATCCACCTTCACCTGCAGGTATTCCACGCTGTCGCTGGCCTGGGTGAGCACGTCGCGCGCACCGGGCACTTTCTCGATGCGAGCGGCCATGCGCTGCGCCAGATCGCCCAGCGTTTGCAGATCAGGGCCGAACAGCTTGACGGCCACGTCGCCCCGGCTGCCGGTGAGCATTTCCGAGATGCGCATCTCGATGGGCTGGGTAAAGCCGAATTCCAGGCCGGGGAAGGCATCCATCACCTTGCGTATCTCGGCACTCAACGCGTCCTTGTCGGCTGCATGCCAATCCTTGCGCGGTGCGAGCTGCATGAACAGGTCGGTTTCGTTCAGGCCCATCGGGTCGAGCCCCAGCTCGTCGGAGCCCACCCGCCCGATGCTGTGCCGCACCTCGGGCACCGCCGCACCGATGGCCTTCTGCACTGCCAGGTCAATCTCCAGCGAGCGCTGCAACCCAATGGACGGCGGCTTTTGCAGTTGCAGCAGGATATCGCCCTCGTCCATCGTCGGCATGAACGCCTTGCCCGTGCCGAGGTAGGCCACCACACCCAATGCCAGGGCCGCGATGGCGACCGCCGATGCGCGTAGCGGGTGGTGAAGCGCAGCCTCCAGCAGCGGTTGGTACAGGCGCGTGGCCCAGCGCATCACCCACGGCTCGGTGTGCGTGTGTTCCTTGAGCAGCAGCGAGGCCAGCACCGGCACCAGCGTGAGCGACAGCAGCAGCGAGACGCCCAGGGCGAACACGATGGTCAGCGCCACCGGCACAAACAGTTTGCCTTCCAACCCTTGCAGAGTGAGCAGGGGCATGAAGGTCAGACAGATGATGAGGATGCCCGAGGCCACAGGCATGGCGACCTCGCGCGCCGCGGCGAATATGCGGTGCAGGCGCGGCTGGTGCGCACTGGGCGCGTGCGGGTCGAGCCGACTGACGGCGTTTTCCACCACCACCACGGCAGCATCCACCAGCATGCCGATGGCGATTGCGAGCCCACCCAGGCTCATCAGGTTGGCGCTCATGCCGACAAGGCGCATCAGCAAGAAGGTACCCAGCGCCGCCAAAGGCACCATCACCGCCACCACCAGCGCGGCGCGAAGCTCGCCGAGGAACAGAAGCAGCAGGATGACGACCAGTACCGTCGCTTCCAGCAAGGCGCTTTCCACCGTGCCCACGGCGCGCTCAATCAGCGTGCTGCGGTCATAGAACGGCACCACCTTGACGCCGGGCGGCAGGCTGGGAGCCACCTCGTCCAGCCGGGCGCGGATGGCCTTCACGAGCGCCGAAGCATCGGCCCCGCGCAGCGCCACCACGATGCCTTCCACCGCTTCGCCCGCGCCGTCCCGGGTGACGGCGCCATAGCGCGTCACGCCTTCGATGCGCACCTGGGCCACGTCGCCCAGGCGAACTGGGGCCGTGCCATTGGCCCCCGCGCGCAGGATCAGACGGGATAAATCGTCCAAAGTGTGGATCGCGCCTTCAGCGCGCACGATCAGCGTGTCCTCGCCCGCATCCAGGCGGCCTGCGCCGTCGTTGCGGTTGTTACGACTGATCGCCGTGATGACGTCCGAGAAGCCGAGGCCCGCAGCGGAAAGCCGCGCGCGGTCAGGCACCACGGCAAAGCTCTTGGCTTCGCCGCCCAGCACGTTGACATCGGCAACGCCGGGCAGCGTGCGCAGGGCCGGGCGCAGCGTCCAGTCCAGCAGGGCGCGCCGCTCGCTCAGCGTGAGGCTGCCGCCTTCGATGGTGAACATGAACACGTCTGACAGCGGCGTCGAAATCGGTGCCAGCCCGCCGCTGACGCCGTCGGGCAGACTGCCCGAAACACCTGCATAGCGTTCGGCCACCTGTTGGCGTGCCCAGTAGATGTCGCTGCCTTCGGCGAAGTCCAGCGTGATGTCGGCGATGGCGTACTTGGCCGTGGAGCGCAGCATCACGCCCCGCGGCACGCCGAGCAACTCCATCTCCAGCGGCGTGATCACGCGCGACTCCACCTCCTCGGGCGTCATGCCAGGGGCCTTGATAATCAGCTTGACCTGCGTGGGGGAAATATCCGGATAGGCGTCGATCGGCAGTTGCAGGAAGGCCGCCAGGCCCGCACCCGCCAAAGCCAGCACGCCAAGCAGTACCAGCGCACGTTGGCGCAGGGAAAATTCAATCAGACGGGACAACATGCGTGGTCGCCCCTCATTGCAATGGAATCATGGATTTGAGCAGTGCCGTACCGCGCACGACGACCTGCATGCCTGCCGCAAGCGGCGCAGTGTCTGGCGAGACGGCGCGCACGGCGCTTGACGCCTCTGATTCGTCTTGCCCCAGCAGTTGCACCGGAACAGCGCGGACGCGTAGGTCGCCTTGCTTGTCTTGCGATGACGGCTCAGCAACGTAGAGCACGTGGGCGCTGCCCGCTGGCAGCAGCGCGGACGATGGCACGCTCAAGGTGCCCTGCGGTGCTGGCAGCAACAGCGCGACACTGATCTGCTGCCCGGCCGCATAGCGGTCTGCCCCTGCCTGATCTGCATCGACGCGGGCACGTACCCGCAGGCTCTGACTACTGAGGTCAGTGTCGCCACCAACAGCCGTCACGCGAGCGATCGTGCCATCGGGAAGACGCACTTCCAAGCCTGGGTGGAGATCCGAGCGCCAGCGCAGCGGAACCGCGACGCTGACATCCAGCGGGCCAGGCTGAGCCACTATGAAGGCGATGTCGAGCGGCGCGACCGCTTGCCCGAGGCTCAGGTGACGACGCATCACCCGCCCGGACAAAGGCGCCAGCAATTCATACTCGCCGGCCTGCCCGCCGCTAACGGGTCGAAGCCGTGCGAGGGCGCCATTGGCCTCTTGCAACGTACTTTGCGCAGCCGCCGCGCGCGCCTGGGTTTGCTCGTTGCGCGTGGCTGGGATGATGCCCTCGGCCAAGAGCGTGGCATCGCGCCGGGCCTGCGCCGCGGCCACCGCCGCTTCGGTGCGGGCACGCGCCAGATCAGCCTGCGACGCCAGAACGTCCTTGCTCTGGATGCGCGCCAGTGCCTGTCCTTGGCGCACTGCGGCGCCTTCATCGACCAGAACGCGCGTCACCACACCGCCATATGGCGCCACGACCTGCGCGCTGGCCGAGAGTGGTGCCACCGTCTGCGCGGGTAAGCCATCCAGCGGTATCACTGCGGCATCCTTGACGAGTGCGGTTTCCACACCCTGCGCGCGAAGCTGAGCGGCGTTGAGGTGAACGCCGCCAGCGTTCGGTTGGGCGACAGCCTCGCTCGCGTCTCTATCGGCTACGGTTGTCTGCTGGGTTGCCCAAGCCCACCAGCCGTACCCTACGGCAGCCAGAACTGCCACACCGACGGCGGACAGGGCCAAGGTCTTGGTTCGGCTGGCGGTGCCCGCCGCTTTCAAGGTTGGGAAGCTCATGCTTGTGCCGCCCCAAATGACGTAGAGCAGAGTAGAGAGCACACAGCGCGAATTGAAAATCCGTCGCATATGAAGCGGTGCGCGAGGTTAATGAGGCGAAACATGCGGTCGATCTCTTGTAAAGATCAGCTCATGTTCTTCGGTGAAGCTTTGAGAAAGCTTTGGAGAAAGCGAAATTTTCTCTGTACGATCTATTCAGAAAAAAACCGCTTGTCTTGAGCCACAAGCTGCCGGTAAGTTGACTTCTCAGTCACTTGATCCGATAGCCAGGATAGCCAGCGGTTCGCTTTTTTGCCATCTCAAACATCGGGGCCATGCGCCATGGACATCAAGAATTCCGAATACCGTTTCAGTCCCTTGGTCATAGGCTTGCACTGGCTGACCGTGATTCTCATCATTGCGGTCTATGCGAGCATGGAATTGCGCGGACTGGCACCCAAGGGAGCCTTGAGAGACGCCATGAAGTCCTTGCACTACCTGCTGGGCCTCAGCGTTCTGGTGATCGTCGTGATCCGTATCGGGGTGCGCATCCAGGCGGGCGTGAAGCCCGCGATCCAACCACCCATGCCACGCTGGCAGGCCACGCTCGCCGATGGCATGCACTATGCGCTCTACAGCTTCATGCTCGCCATGCCGCTGCTCGGATGGCTCACCTTGAGTGCGGCGGGCAAGCCGATTGTTCTGTTTGGCTTGCCCGTTCCCTCTCTGATCGGCACCGACGTTGCTTTGTCGCGCCAACTCAAGGATGTCCATGAGGCGCTGGCGACATTGGGCTATGTCTTGATCGGATTGCATGCGATGGCGGCGCTGTTGCACCACTACGTCATGCGTGACAACACAGTGGTTCGCATGCTTCCCGGTCGACGCCCCTGACCTACTGGCCTCAGGCTGCTTTACATGAATTCGAATCTCCAATGACCAAATTTCACCACCGCGCCCACCCTGAAAGTCACCGCACTGAACATATCGGATGGCTGCGCGCCGCTGTTCTGGGTGCCAATGACGGCATCATTTCCACGGCCAGCCTAGTTGCAGGCGTGGCTGCTGCCCATGCAAGCCATGCCAGCATCATGACCACGGCCATCGCGGGGTTGGTAGCCGGCGCCATGTCCATGGCTGCAGGCGAGTTCGTGTCGGTCTATTCACAAGCTGATACGGAAAAGGCAGATCTGGCACGGGAACAAGATGAACTGAACCGTAGTCCGCATGCAGAGCATCGGGAACTGGCCGCCATCTACGTCCGGCGTGGCCTGGATCATCGGCTCGCGGATCAAGTCGCCACGCAGTTGATGGCACATGATGCGCTGGGCGCGCACGCGCGCGATGAACTGGGCATTTCTGAAACGCTGAGCGCTCGCCCGCTGCAAGCTGCAATGGCGTCCGCCGGGAGCTTCGCCGTGGGCGCGGCCATGCCGCTGGCTGTGGTTCTGCTGGCGCCAGAGCAGAGCCTGCTCTATTGGATCGTCGCGACGGCGATTGTCTTCCTGGCCCTGCTCGGCGCTGCGGCTGCTGCCGTGGGTGGTACGCCGCTCTTCAAAAGTGCGCTGCGCGTCGCGTTCTGGGGCACATTTGCCATGGCGGTGACAGCGGGCGTGGGAGCCATGTTCGGCACTGCGGTGTAGATCTGCGTCAATCTCAGAGCAGCGGTGGCCAAGGGCCAAGCCGCGCGGACAGCCGACCGTTGTCCAGTGAGAACGCCAGCGGCAGGTCTATGGCATGCGCGAGAGCCAGGGCCAGCGCCAGTCCCAGTCCAGCGTGATGCGCCGTGCCGCCTTCGGAATCCTTGCGCCAGAAGCGAAGGCCGAATTGATCTAGATCGGATGCCTGCAAATTGGGAGCTGTGTTAACGATGGTTAACATCCAGCCGGATGCCTCGAGCTCCAACCTACATTGAATGTCGTCGCCTTCGGGCGCGTATTCAATGGCATTGCGCAAGAGGTTGGAGAGGATGCGTTCGATCACGCCCTGATCACTTTGCACCCATGCTGATTCAGGCAAAGTCACGCGGATGGGTGACTTGGGTGCCATTTTCTGGACGTTGAGTCCCGCCAGTAACTCTTGCAGCAAAGCTGTCAGATCCAGAGGATCCAGCGCCAGTGTGTGTTGGCCGGACTCAAGACGCGCCAACAACAGCAGAGTGTCCACACTGCGCTGCATGCGTGAACTGGCCTGGATCGTTGCATTTAGGGCGCGCTGGATTCGGGCCGGGTCGGCATCGATCAAAGCGCTTTCTGCGCTGATGCGGATTTCCGCCAGGGGCGTGCGCAACTCGTGGGCCACATCGCGGGAGAAGCGACGCTCGCGGACAATGGCCGCATACAGGTGATGCAAGCCCTGATTGAAGGCTTCGGCAAACGGACGCAGTTCGCGGGGAAAGTCCGCTCCGATCCGCGCAATCGGCCGATCCGAACGCAGGTCGGCCAGTTGCACGCCGACGCGCTCCAGCATGACTACGATGCGCCGAACCATGAGAAGCGCTAGGCCTGTGGCCAGGAACGTCGCCAGCACGATGCCGCCCAGGAGCGCGAAGTGGATGCGCCGCTCGGTTTGATCCCAATCCCTGCGTTCTGTCGCCACGACCAGCAGCCGGGACTTTTCGCCAGCCACGGATATGCGCGTCGCCAGCGCGCGGCCCGCGTGGCCATCCGGGAGTGTCACGTCGTAATAGCGCGGGGTGCCTTGCTCCAGTGGCCCAAGTGCAAGCTCGGCCCCAGCACTGCTGGGCGAACGCAGCAAGGTCCGGTGGGTCTGCGAATCAAAGACCGTGAAGAACTCGGTATGCCCGCCAGGCTCGTATTCCGGCATGAGGCTTTCGAGCTTTCTCGCATCCAACTCCTGCAGCACGCGCCCCACCGCCGCTGATCGTTGCATCAGGGTGGTATCCATCCGTCGGTAGATTTCGTGGTCAATCCAGTAGTCGAGGACGGGAAACAGGATCGCGAAGGTTCCTCCAATGCAAATCACCAGGCTGGCAGCCAGCCGCCGCTGCAAGGACCAGGATCCGCCTTGACTCGCATCAGAAAGGGCTTCGGAATCGGGACGTACCATCGTTTAGGGCAGGATGTAGCCGAAGCCACGGCGTGTCACGATCAGTTCATCCAGGCCGCACTGGGCAAGCTTGGTTCGCAAGGTGCTGACGATCACCTCTACCACCTTGTCCGATGCATCGCTGCGGCTGTCGTACAAATGTTCAAAAATCTGCGGGCGCGACAGCGTGGCGCCGCGCCGACGCAGCAGCAAGTCGAGCAGTCCATATTCCTTCGGTGTGAGCCCAAGATCCATGCCCTTGAACCTCGCGGTGCGCGAGCGCGGATCGACCTCCAGATCGCCGTGGCGCAGAACTGGAACGTCCCGTTGCGGCGGACGCCGCACCAGCGCCCGCAGGCGAGCCAGCAGCTCGGCCAGCTCGAAGGGTTTTGTCAGGTAGTCATCGGCACCCGCATCCAAGGCCCGCACCCGGTCATCGAGCAGTTCGCGCGCGGAGAGCACCAACACCGGTGCGGCATGGGCCTCCCGGCTCAATGCGCGCAACACGCCAAAGCCGTCCAGCCGGGGTAGCATCAAGTCCAGAATGATGGCGTCGTACCGGTAGCTGGCAAGAAACTTCAGCGCGGACACGCCATCGGCTGCTGTATCGCAGGCATAGCCTTCCGACTGAAGGCTCTGGCTCAGGGCTTCGGCCAGCGTTTGCGAGTCTTCCACGATCAATATGCGCATATGCTTTCTTCCATTCAGCGCATCTCGAAAAGCTCTTGGTGGAACGCTTCCGGCTCCAACCCCTGGGCCAGCAGATCGGCGCGCAACGCGCGGCCGAAGGCCGTGGGGCCGCAGAACCAGACGCTGGCGTCTTTCCAACCCGGCACCATGGCACGCAGGCGCTCACCCGTCAGGCGACCGTCTTTCTTGTCGATGAACAGGTGTAGCGCAACGCCGGCCGCCTGGCTGTCAGCGCGCAGCTTCTCGATGGCCTGCGGATCAGCGTCGCTCGTCGGATGGAACAAATCGACGGGGCGTGCGTCTCGGCCTTTGTGCTGCGCCAGATACTTCATGCGCGCAATGAATGGGGTGATGCCGATGCCGGCGCCGATCCAGATCTGGCGGGCACGCCCGTCGTCGAAAGTGAAGCAGCCGTAAGGCCCCTCGACCGTCACCCGGTCGCCAACTTGTAGGCGTTCCGGCAGCCGGCGGGTGTGGTCGCCCAGCGCCTTGGTGATGAAGGTGATGCGCCGGTCTTCCGGCACCCAGGCTGAGGCCAGCGTGTAGGGATGCGGGCCTTCTTTCGGGTTGGACATGGCGAAGGCAAACTGCCCGGGCCGGTGGCCGGGCCAGCCCGGGTCCATCCGCAGGGTGGTTTCCAGCACGTTCAGCGCAGGGTAGGTCTGCAGCGATTCGATGACACCGTGCGCGGTGCGCTGCGCACCGACCCGGCCCAGTAGCACCCACACCGCCGATACCGTGCCGCTCGCCAGCAGCATAGCCAAAGCCCAGCCCACGGGCTGCGCCCAGTAGGAGAACTGCACCAACACCAAGGTGTGGAAGGCCAGCACTAGGTAGATCGCTGCCATCCAGTGGTGCGTCTTGGCGAACGGCCGGTAGGGGAAGCGCTTAACCAAAGCCAGCACCAGTAGCACCGCGACGGCGTAGAAGGCCCATTCGCCCAAGTCCTCGGCCAGTCCGCGCCAGCCACGCAGCGCCGATTCAATGGAGCCCATTGAATCAGCCGCTGCGCGGGGCTTGCGCGCCGGGCGCGTCAGCCAGCCCCAGCCTACGGCCCACTTGGTACCCTGCGCCCACAGCCAGTGTACTGTTGCAGCGGCCAGAGTGGCGATGCCGAGCCACTTGTGCAGGCGGTACATCTTGTCCAGTCCGTTCAAGCTGGGCTCCAGCCACGCAGGGCGCGTGGCCAGCACCATCGCCACGGACATCGCGCCGATGGCCAGTACGCCGCTGTATTGAATCCATACCGTTCGCAGGGCGAAGTAGTTGGACTGTGCAGGCCAGAGCGTATCGGTAAAAAGCCATAGAGCGCTCAATGCCAGCGCAAAAAACCAGAACGTCCAAATTATTCTCTTCATCGTGGATTTGCCCCAAATTCTGCGGAAGGCGCATGCGGCACTGGTCGGAAAGCATCAATCCACATACGCGATAGCGTGCCTTTGAATGTGGCCGTGTATCCGAAATTACAGATAATTCTAATTTTGACATCCCAACCTTTGGTAACGCTTTGGATTGATCACCCATCTATGGATAAAATCTAATTTTGCCCACCGGCTTGTGGCTTTACCTTGACTCAAGAAATGGTTGGCCCCCGATGCCGCCCAATCTCCCAGGACGCCCCGCCGCCGCGAACCGTCGCGGAAAGCTGCTGCCCCAATCGCTGTTCGATCACCGGCTTCCACGGCACCAGCGAGAAGCCCATGCCGTCATCAAGCATCGCGTAGCGCCCGCTGGCGAGCATGACGCTGCGCCGGTAGATGCCGGCCACGCGCTGCCCGTCGGCCACGGGCCGATGCTCCAGGCCCGTTTCGCCTGCAATGTCCTTCGCGGCCTGCGCCAGCTCCCGGTTGCGCAGCGTGCCCAGCAGGTTGCGCGCCAGGATCACGCGCTGCCCGCGCCGCTCGGCCAACCCCTGTTCGGCCAGGAAGTCGGTGCGCTGCTGCATGGCCTGTTTGGCCTCGCCGCCAAAGCCCAGGTCGCCCAGGCCCGAGCCGCCGCCGATCAGTTGCTGGTCGAGCCAGGTGGCCCCGATCACGCGGGCCTGCCGCTCGATGGGCAGGTGCGATTTCAGTTCCACGGCCACGCTTCCCAGGCGCTGCGCGTCGTACTGACGGCCACGCTCGGGCAGATCGTCCGGCACCTTCCATAGACCTTCGGCCACACGCTCCACGATGCCGGCGCGGCGCAAGGCTTCCAGTCGGCGGACATGGGCCGCGACGACTTCCTGCGGATCGCGGCCGGGCACGGCCTGCCCCTGGGCGATGGCGAGGTGATGGTCGGTACGGTACAAGCCATCGCTCGCCAGCGCGGCGATGTTCTTGTCCGCCGCGCGCACGTCGGCCGATCCTTTCACCTCCACCACGGCGCCGCTGGGATAGTTCGCCAGCTCGTCGCGGGCATTGAGCGCGACGTAGTGGGCCTTGCCGTCCACGCCGTCGATGACCAGATAGCCCCGGTCGCGCAGTTCGTCGGCCAGCCCCTTCGCGGCTACGCGGCCGAGAATAGTTCGGCCATCGTCGCCCGGCTCGAACACCGCCAGCTCGCGCGGCTGGCCGCTCATGGCCCGCTGGATGGTGCGGATGATGTCTCCACGCTCGCCCAGGGCGCGCAAGGTCTTCTCGGCATCGGCATGGACGGCCCAACTGCCGGGCTGCGTCTCGTCGACCAGGCCCAGGTGCTGCAAGCGTTGCAGGCGGCTGATCAGCAGCAGGCGCTGGCGTTGCAACGTCGGTTCGTTGAAGCGTTCGATCTGTACCCGGCCATCCTCGCCGGCCTCGCGTTTCAACGTGCGATCCAGGCTAGTCCACCGCTCTTGCTCCACCTCGCGCTGCAAGGTCTGCTGGATCTCCAGCTCGGTGCGTGGCCCCAGCCATTCGGTCGCCAGCTCGGCGGCGCGATGACGAAAACCATCAGTGATGTAGTCGCCCGCGATGATGAGGTCTTTGCCGGTGTCGTCGCGCCCGCGCACGATCAGGTGGGTGTGCGGGTTGTCGGTATTCCAGTGATCGACCGCCACCCATTCCAGCCGCGTGCCCAGGTCGGCCTCCATGCGTCCCATCAGGTGCCGCGTGTAGGTGCGCAGGTCTTCCAGCTCGGCCCCTTCCTCGGGCGAAACGATGAAGCGAAAGTGGTGCCGATCATCGGCGCAGCGCTCCTTGAATGCGTTCAGATCAGCTTCGTCGGTCTGCGGCCCATAGGCCCGACCCGGTTCGCCGTCGCGGCCCACGCCGTCGCGCTCGATGTAGCGCAGGTGCTTGGCGAGCGACTGCGGACTGGCCCGCTGCTGGTTGACCAGTAGTGTCTTGATGGTCACGCGCCGCGACATAGGCGTGAGCTTCGCCCCTGCGAAGCGCGCCGCCGTGTGGCCGCGTCCCAGGCGCGATCCGGGCCGCTGGCCGGTGCCCTTGCCACTGCCGCCAGGACGGCGCACCGTGGACTTGCCGCCGCTGGCCTTGCCTGCCTGCTGGAGCACCTTGGATACGAAGCCCTGGCCCCGGTTCTTCGGTGCGCTGGGGCGGATGCGGAAATCATCGTCGCGGCGGTTGGTCATGCCTGCGCTCCCTGCAAACTCTGGCGTGTCCGGGCGTGCGAAGCACGCGGACATGCCTGTATCGGTGCGTGCCTCACGCCCCAAGCGGCACGGCGGCAAAGCCGCTGCGTGCCTCGCCCCCCCACGTGCAGACTGGCTTTGCGGGCCGACAGGTGCCGCCCCCTTTTGTCTTGCCTTCCGCATTTGCCTCCCCCTGTCCCCCAGGTTCTCGATCCCGGCAACTGCGGCCCGGTGGCAAGGCTGCACCAGCAGCCAGCGCACCGGCGAACACGGCAATGGCCGCAGGCCAGCCGTGTTCGAGGCAAGACGCCTGCACGTGGGACGGCTGCGCCGGAGGCAGCGCGAAGTGCAGCGCGGATGCGCTCGCACTGCACGCGCGACGACATGACAACGGCCAGCAGAACGACACGCCCGATAGCACGATGATGCGCAGCGAATCGGTGGCCATCATGGGCGCGACTCCAGCCAGACGGGGCGCGCAACGCCGATCACGGAAGCTGCGCTGACCGGCCCGAAATACCGGCTATCGAACGACGCCGGATTGGTCACACTGAGGAGGAACAGCTCGCCATGCCGCAAGCGGTGGCATTGCTGCCAGGATGGCAGCGGCCGGCCCCAGCGATCGGCAGACAGCACGGCGGCTGAAGGCACGCCGTCGATGTGGACTTTGCCGTCAGCGATGCACACCTCTTGCGGCGCCACCGCGCCCACGCGCTTGAGCAGAGGAATGCGCGTCGGCAGGTAGCCGCGCTGCGCAGCGAGCGCGGCAGCCTCGGCAGGCAGCGGCACCAGCACGATGCTGCCTACCGACAACGGACGTGGTGGCGAGCTGGTGCGATGGTCGAGCGGATCGATGCGATACCAGCCGACCTCCACGCTGTCGGACGGGTTGTAGGTCAGGCGTGGCAGCGGATGCACGAAGGACGCCCAGGCCAGCGCAGCGAGGCCGCAGGCGGACAGGCCCGCCAGCACGAGGCGAGCGCGCACGCGCAAGCGAGGGTGCGGCGCGGTGCCGGAAGTGGAAACTGCGGTCATGGCAGCGCCCTCCCGGCCAGCCAGGCGGCGTGCCGCTCGGCGGTGTATTCGGGCAGCGGCAAGTGCGCTGCGAGCCGGTTGGCGAGCGTGCGCCAGTACGCGGGCGAGACGCCGACAGGCGTGATGCCCAGCGCCTCGATGGCGTCGATGCGCGCCAGCACGGCACGCACCGATTGCTCACCCTCGGCGTGCAGCAAGAGGCGCGCGCCGGGTTGCACGCCGGAGATGCGCTGCGCGCCATCCATCGGCATGCACGCCTGCATCACCATGAGCTGCCAGCGGATCGTGCCGTAGTCGTTGGCCTGCCAGCGGATGCGGCAGAGAACCGCATTCGGCGTGAACACCGCGCAGCGGCGCCAGCGGTCGAACCGGATGATGCGGGCAGGATCACCGAAGCGCAGGTAGAGGTCGAAGCGTTGGTCGATGTATGCGAGCGCAACGCGCGTCAGCGGTACGCCGTCGGCCACGCCGACAGGCGGGATGGACGGCGGTGCCGAAGCCGTCGAGGCGGGTGTGTTCATGAGGACTTCTCCGGGAAT
Organism: Diaphorobacter sp. ED-3; assembly: GCF_027625375.1. Lineage (NCBI taxonomy): Bacteria > Pseudomonadati > Pseudomonadota > Betaproteobacteria > Burkholderiales > Comamonadaceae > Diaphorobacter > Diaphorobacter sp. ED-3. Next base: position 90,715 of record NZ_CP115182.1, read on the forward strand.
TCCCGCTCCAGCAGCGCGCGCAACAGATCGGCCACCGTCACGCCTTGCGTGAAGGCCGATACCTTGATGCGCGCCCGCATGGCGGGCGTGATGTCGAGGGTCAGGCGGGCCGTGTAGAGGTCGCCTTTCTGGAGGTCATCGGCACTGCCCTGGCGAATCCACGCCTCGGCGTGCGGATTCGCGGGCGGGCGAGCGCCGATGCCGATGCGCTTGCCCGTGCGCTTGCTGGCAGGAGTGCTCATGACGGCCACCGCAGCAGTTCATCGACCAGCGCGGTGATTTCGCGCGCGGCGGCGCTGTCTGGCGCCGTCTCGCGTGCAAGCCGGCCGGCGGCCACGCTGTCGGCGAACACGATGCGCTGATGCACTTCCGCGCGCAGCGCAGGCAGCGGCTGCTCGGCCAGCGCGCCGCGTGCCTCGCGTCCGATCACGGTGGTGCTGACGCGCCGGTTGATGACGAAGGCCGCGCGCAGCGCAGGCCGGAAGACTTGCGCCTCGCGGATCAGCGCCACCATCTCGGCGCTGGCCCACAGGTCGTAGGGACTGGGCTGCACCGGGATCAGCACGCGCTCGGCCGCCAGCAGTGCGGAGCGCGCCAGGGCGGCAATGCGCGGCGGCCCGTCGATGACGACGTGATCGGCCCGCCGGGCGAGTTCTGGCGCTTCCTGGTGCAGCGTTTCGCGTGCCAGGCCCACGGCGCTGAACAGCCTAGGCAAACCTTGCTGGCTGCGGCGCTGTGTCCAGTCCAGCGCGGAGCCCTGCGGGTCGGCATCCAGCAGGATGACCGACTGCCCGCGCATCGCCAGCTCGCCGGCGACGTGGGTGGCGAGCGTGGTCTTGCCCACGCCGCCTTTTTGATTGAGCAACGCGACGATCATGGCCTGGCCCTCCGTGTTGGAAAGCCCGGCTGTTGCTGCTGCTTTTCGTGCCGCGTGGTGGTTGTCCACCGTGGCGCGGCGCTTCTACTAAAAGTTAGAGAATTTAAGTTAGGGAAGTTAGGAGAGGCCGAAACCCGCGCCAGCATTGGCTTTGCGGCCGATTTTGTTGCCTGATAGCACGAGGATTCATTGCCTGATAGCACGATACCTCTGTTGCCTGATAGCACGAGTCCGTCCACAGGCTGCGCAGCAGTTATCCCCGTGCCGTGGACGGCACGGGCCGGAACGTCAACAGCGGCGAGGCAATGCCCGAGACGTGCTCTATGCCCAACTGGTAGCCCGGCAAGGCTTGCCGCGCCACCAGCGCCCGCAGGTCGGCGGCGAAGTCGTAGTACCGCGCCACGCTGCCCGATTTGCGGTACAGATGCTGGAAGTCGAATTGCCACCCGCCAGGCTGTCGCCCGCCGTGCTTGCGCACCAGCCGGTACAGCCAGCGCTCGATCCCGCCCGTGAGCCGGAAATACGCCGGGTCGATGGTTAGCACCAGGGCGGCGTCGAGCACGCCCGCATAGAACCAGTCCGGCAGGATCAGTTCGAGGCCCAGCGGTGTGCCGCTGGCATCGGCCATCTCTTTCCATTCGTTGACCCACGAGAAGCGGTGTAAGCGCCTGCCCGTGGTTTCCCGGATGGACGTGGCCACCGTCGTGGACTGCAAGCGATCCAAGGCCGCTTTGAGGCGCTGATAGTCGCGCAGCGACGTGCCGCGCCCGATGAAGCGCAGGATCTCGTAGGGCGTTGCCTGCATCAGTCGCGAGGGGCGCAGTCCTGCATCGCGGGCTTCCACGATCTGGCTGGCGGCCCAGATCAACACGTCCGCATCCCAGATCGTGGCAATGCCATGCTCTTGCGTTCCCTCCACGCGGATCGTGATGCCGCTGGCGCGGAAGTCGATCGGCGCCGTGCGCCGCGACTTCGCCAGCGAGAAGAACGGAAAGGCCATCAGGTCCTGGCTGTCGCGCGGCGCCATGTCGCCCGGCAGGGCGCGGAACAGGTCGAGCTGTTCGCGCTCCGGCAGGGGCCGCTGCCGGGACGGCAGCGCAGGGCTGGACATGGCGAAGGCCACCCGCGCGCCAGCGATCAGCGCGCACGGCTGTCCGCCGCATGGTGCTCGGCGTACTCAGGATCGGACGTGCTCTCGAAGCTGCGATCCGTAGCCCAGGCGTCGAGGTCGGCCACGGCGTACATGACGCGGCGGCCGAACTTGCGGAACTTGGGACCGCCTCCCAGCACGCGCTGCTTTTCCAGCGTGCGCGGCGACAGCCGCAGGTAGTCGGCGGCTTCGTCGTTGGTGAGATAGCGCTGCGGCTGCGCAGCGGAAGCAATGGGAGCGGCAGCAGGCCGCAAGGGAGCAGGACGCATGGTGAGAACCTCCATAGCTTTCAAAGCTCCGGCCACACAGCGCAACCGGATGGAGGCAGTCTCAGAAAACGAAGCCCTCGTGCTCAGGGTCGTTTTGCGCCCTCTTCAAAACGACCCTTCTCAAGCGGAGGCAGTTGTGCTAGGCGGCGATAGCCGCCGCGCATCAACGCATCGCCGCGCCGCACCAGGCGGCGCACCTTGGAGCGCAGGCCGCCGTCGCTGTACCAACCGGCCGCGGCGTCCACGCCGAACAAGCCCTCGGCCACGTCACGCAAGGACGCACCCGCGAGGGTGGCGTCGAGCGCCTGCAGGGTGTGCAGCTCCAGCAACGCGGATGGGGGCGGTCGGGGGCGAGCCATCGGCGCAGGCGTGTCAGGCACGTGGGTGGCCCCACGGCCACGGTAGGCATGGGCCACGGCCATGCCGTCCTCCAGGCCAGGTGCCAGCACGAAGCGCAGGCAATGGCCGGGACTGCGCGCGATCAGCGCCAGGCCCTTGCCGTCGTGGAGCAGTTGCTTGTGGCCAGGGATGCGCCAAAACGCGAACGGCTCGGCATCCGGTGGCGGGTCGGCATCAGGGTAGAGCTGCGCCACGGCCCCATGGCCGGGGAGCCAGGCTGGATGCGCGTCACGCGCATCCAGGGCCGGGTCTTCCAGCAGACGCAAGCCCCAGCGATGCGCAGCATCGGGGCGGCGCGCACGGTGCAGCCAGTCAAGCCGGTAATCGGGATGGCGGCGCAGGTACTCCCAGGCCAGCGCCAGTGTGTCCAGGCACAGCACGTAGAGGTAGGCGGCGGTCGGATACCAGTGCGCAAGGTGGTGCGGTTCGGCCATGACGCAAGCTCCCGTAGAGCAGGACCGCCGTCACCGGTTTCACACGCAAACGTCACCGCATCGAACTAGCATCCAATCGTGAATAAGCTGGTAGATTAGTAACTTGCGTGTCAAGACGAAAAGCATCCGATGGATTGCGTGGATCGTCTGAATGCGACGGTGGCGCGCGAGGAAATGCGCGCCTCCTGCGCTATCCACCGTGCCCGATGGCACGGCTGGCGTCATGGCTGTTTATGCCAAGGTGGCACCCGATTGGTGCAACAGTGCCGACTAAGACCTGACAGGTCTGGAGCAAGACCGAAATAGTCTCAATGCGCCCGGCTTGGCCGGGGCGCGAACGGCTCAATCGAGGACGGAACCGTTCTCCTGGGCCAGCCGCAGGTACTCCGACAACGGGCGCACCGCCCGGAAATACCGATCTCGCATCACGGGCTGTTTGCTCGGCCCGACGATGGATGCGAGGTCGGACAGCTTGATCTCGCCCAGCTCAGGCATGCTGATCCCCAAGTCGATCAGGCCATGGGCCGTATCGCCGTCAGCGGGGTCAAGCGACACCAGCAGCCAAGTGGCGTGTGCGTCCGGCGTGAACAACCGCACCACGGGCAGCGGGTCGATGGCCCGGCCAGCGGCCCGGACCCGGCCGTGTTCCAGCAGTTGCTTGCGCTCGTCCTCGGTCATGAGTTGGTTCATGGGCGTCACCTCATTCGCACAAAACCGCCGAAGCGTGAAAGCGCAAAACCGCATCGGCGGGTTTGTGGAAAGGCACGGATGCGGTTTTGTGCTTCTGTGAGAAGCTGCAGATACGGATTTCCGTAAGGCGCTGTTCGCGTTACGTATTGATTTCGTCCATACTGTTGACCAGCAAGGGAGGCAGTGATGCGACTCGACCACTTCCAGCGCGTTCTAGGCAAGATAGGAAACATGACCCTTGACCAGCTCAAAGAGTTGGCTCAGGCCATTGAACAACGACAAGCGGCCCTGGAGTCCTTCCGTGCGCTGGACGAGGCTCGCGGCCTCGTATGCTGCCGCCACTGCGGCAGTCTCTCGGTCGTCAAAAACGGTCGAGCTCATGGGTTACAGCGGTATCTCTGCCGCGATTGCAACCGCACATCCGGCGTAACAACGAATACGCCCTTGGCTCGCCTGCGTCGCAAGGAACGGCTGGCCGCTAATGCCGCCTGCATGGCGTCTGGAATGACGGTTCGCGATACCGCTGCCGACACCGGTGTGGCGGTCTCCACCGCCTTCCGGTGGCGCCATCGCTTCCTTACTGCCGTCGTTCCGCAGCAGCCCAAGGCTCTGGAGGGCTTATTGGAGGTGGACGAGACCTACTTTTTGCACTCCCGCAAAGGCGAGCGGAATCTACCGCGCGAAGCCCGCAAGCGCGGGGGCAAAGCATCAAAGCGGGGACTCTCCAAGGAGCAGGTTCCCGTCCTCATAGCCCGGGCCCGTGGCCAGCAGCACACAGCTGACCGGGTTATGCCTGCCATGAACGGCAAAGAACTGGTGGCCACGCTCCGACCGCTGGTGCGTCCTGACACCGTAGTGTGTTCCGACGGTAACTCGGCCTATTACGCGCTGCCGCGCGAACTGGGCGTCACGCTGAAGATGTTCAGCGCGTCCAAGCATGGCTCACCACAGAACCCCTCATTCCACGTCCAGACTGTCAACGGCTATCACTCACGCCTCAAGGGCTGGCTGAATTGCGAGTTGCGTGGCGTCGCCACCAAGTACCTGCCCAACTATTTGGCCTGGCAGCGGCTCCTGACATGGTTCAAAGACGGGATTTTGCCTGCGCAGTTCATCGCATCGGCCCTTGGTCGACAGCTCATCAATACTTAACGCGAACAGCGCCTTCCGTAAAAGCACGAAAGCGGCAGGCGGGCATAGTTGAACACTATAGATTGTAGCCCTATAGGGCTCAATCGGATGTCATCTTGGATTTTGCGGAGATCCAGGGTTGGCAGCGAAACATACATTGTCGGAGGCACTAAAGACCATCAGGAAAGCACGTGGTTTGAGCCAGGAAGCGTTCTCGGACGTGTCCAGCCGCACCTACATGAGCACGCTGGAACGCGACCTCAAAAGCCCCACCTTGAACAAGCTGGCCGAGCTGTGCGAGGTCATGGAGGTGCACCCGCTCACGCTGCTGACGCTGGCCTATGCCGGCGACGACCTGCAGCAGGTCGATCAGCTGCTGGCGCAGGTGCGCCAGGAGTTGGAGACTGTGGCGAAGAAGAGTGACACGCCATAGCGTGCGACCGCGCTGGCGTGGCCGATCCGGTGCAGCCGGTTCGGGGACTTCAGGGGCGCCAAGCATCGCGCGGCGGGGAGAGGCCGCAGGGTTTTCCCCCGGAGGCAAGCGAAGCGCGCAGCTGCGATAGGGATTGAAGCCGAATGGCCATGACGGCGAAGTCGGCATGGGGCGCAGCCCGCAAAGCCCGGTCGGCGCAGTGCGCCGAATCGCCCTGCATTCGCCCTGGCAACACGAAGTCATGGTGATGCTGCCCGACCACCACCATCACGAAGCTGGGAGAGCCAAGCCTTCCAGTCTGCTGATCCAAGCAGTACAGCGCCCCGCCGCAGTGGGCGGGGCGCTGGCGGCCGTCAGGCCGCCTGGGGCTTGCTGCGCGACCAGATCAGGTCGTGCGTGCCGTTCTCTCCTTCGATCAGGCGGGCATAGACCGTGGCCGGGAACGAAGGATCGTCGAGGGTCACGGAGATGTACTCCCGCCCGGCCTCGCTGGTCTTCTTCCACGCCGCGCCGATGTCGTGGCTGGCGGCCTGCAGGCGGAAGTCCGGGGCCTTCTCGTTGTCCCCCTTGTCGTTGGGCACCAGCTTGACCTTGACGTTGAGCGTCAGGGTGCGAAGCGTGCCGGTGAAGCCGTCTTTGTCTGCGGTGAAGGTGCCGATGTTGGCCATGATGAAACTCCTTTTGGTGGAACAAGGTTCGCGCCCATCGCGTCCTTGTTGTGATCCGGCCGGCGGAGGACGGGCGGGCTGCACCGCTTGCGGTCGCAACGCAGTGGAGAGCCGGGAGGCGAAAAGAATTTGTCCCGCGAGGAATGCGCCGAACGCAGTGACAAAGCAGGGGAAATTGTTTTCGCCGGACGGTTGCAGCCATGAAGCCCGAGGCGCAGCCGCGCCACCGCTAGGATTCACAACAACACAAGGACGCCTTGGGCCGAACCGCATCGAAAGGAGGCAGGGCCGGCTCGGCATCCCCGCACGAAGGCAGCACCGGCTCGCCCACTGACGCGGGCCAGGTCAACCACCCGACGACAAGCGAGAACGCCCCGGCCGCACCTTGCGGCGCCGGTCTTGAGGCGTGGCGTGGAAGCTCCATAGCGATGCCGGGCGGGATGTCCGTGAACCGTCCTTCGTGACGTGATGGGCGAGAACCGCCAGCGTTGAGGACGGCACGCATTCGCACAACCTGCCGCAGCAAGCACCAGCGTGTTCGCCAGCTCCGTCCATTGCGGCGGGGCGCTGGCCGGGCCGATCCGGCATCGACGGTTCGGCGGCATCGAGGGGCGCCAAGCTCGCGCGGCGGGGATGGGCCTTGCGCCGATCCCCCGGAGGCAAGCGCAGCGCGCAGCGCCGCAGGCGCGAAGGCGTGAGTGGATTGAAGCCGAATGGCCGTGACAGCGAAGCCGGCACGGGGCGCAGCCCGAAAGCCCGGCGGCGCTACGCGCCGACACGCCCAGGCCGTTCTATATTTTGAGCAGGGAACGCAGAACACCATGACCATCCAGCTACGACACGAAACCACGAACGACATTGCCGCTATCGAGGCCGTGACCATTGCCGCCTTCGCCGATGCGCCGCACACCAGCCACACGGAGCAATTCATCGTGCGTGCATTGCGCGACGCTAGCGAACTGACGCTTTCCATCGTGGCCGAAGAACACGGCCAGGTCGTCGGCCATGTGGCTCTGTCGCCGGTGACTATCACCAACGACCACGGCCACAAGGCCAAAGGCTGGTGCGGCCTGGGGCCGATCTCCGTCCTGCCGCAGAGGCAGGGGCACGGCATCGGCTCGCGCCTGATGGAACAGGCGCTGTCTGAACTGCGGGCCATGCAGGCCGAAGGCTGTGTGCTGCTCGGAGAGCCCGCGTACTACGGGCGCTTTGGCTTCCAGGCCCATGCGGGCCTGCAACTGCCGGGCGTGCCGCCCGGCTATTTTCTCGCACTGGCCTTCCATGGGCCAGTGCCCGAAGGCATCGCGCAGTACAGCGATGCCTTCAACGCCGCCGCCTGAGTGCCAGTGAAGGCGGCGGCGTAATGCCCCGGCTATTCGGCTTCAACACCGGGCGCGGCCACCGCCGCGCCCGGATTATGCGTTTCACCGCGCCCAGGGCGGAACGGCCTGGGCGCGGTGCTGACGATGATCATTCCTTCGTTTCGATGATCCACCACACGGCACGCGGCAAGGCGCGGCCCGTGATGGGATGTATGTCGGTGAGGTCAGCGCGGGCCGACCAGCCCGAGGGCGGTCGGTAGCCGCGCACGTCGCCATCGCCGTGCCAGCGGCGGGCGCGCACCGTGCCGGGTGCATAGACCGCCGCCATGCGCGGGCGGTTGGTGGTGGTGCGGGTCATGGGGGCTTCTCCTTGCAGCGAAGCGCCCCGGTCGAAGCCGGGGCGCTTGCCTTCGGCGTGGGTCAAGCGGCCAGCGCCTCGGCGGGTTCATCCGCCATTGCCTCGGCATCCTCCGGGGCGTCCTGCTCCGGGCCTGCCTCCTGCGCGCTTTCCTTCACTGCCTGCTGCGGGCCTTCGACCTTAAAGATGGCAGGCATCCAACCCGCGCCATCGGCCAGCCGCTCGGCTTCGCTGGCAATGTCGGCCTTCTTCAGCTTCGCCAGCCGGGAAACCTGATCGGGCGCGTACTCGCCCACGGCTTGCAGAACTGCCGCCTTCGGAACGTGCTTGAAATACCCCTCGGCGGTCGGCTGCCACCATGCGGCCATGTCGAGGCCCACGGCCTGCGCCAGTTCCTCGCCGGGCTGGTGCGGTGTGGCGCGAGGCGTCACCACGTCCACCGTGGAAGCCACGCACACGGCCAGCAGCTTGACCAGTTCGCCTTGCTCCATCGCCAGCAGCGCGGCAAACAGTTCGGCGCTGTCCTCGGGCAGCTTGCCGCTCCACGCCTGCTGCAATTCACGCAGCGCCACGGCGGCGGGTGACTCGGGCCAGTCCGGGGCCATGCCGTCCAGCCGGTCTTGGACTTTCAGGCTCACGCCCAGCGGCAGGTCGCGCCCGTAGTAGCGGCCCTGCAAGACGGTCTGCACCATGCCATGCACCAGCGCGGCCACCGCCACCTGCGGATGCCGGGCCACCTCGATTTGCAGCGCGGCGGTGCGATGGGCGCTCAGGCGCTGGGCCAGTCGGTCGGAAATCGCTGCTGCCTTGGGCGGCTCGTCGTCCTCGCCTTCGTCATCGTTCGCGGCATCTGGGTCGCTGAACCCTTGGCGCAGCTTCTCCAGTGTGCGCAGTGCCTTGGCCTCGGCCTCGCGCAGCAGTCCGCGATGAATCACCACCTCGCCGTTGCGGCCGATGGTGACGATGGCCCCGGCTGCGGCCTTCACGTTCGCGCCGTACCCCTGCAAGCCGTCTTCCAGCGCCTGCAACTGCTCGCCCAGCCGCTCGCCTTCCTCTTGCAGCGCATCGGCCTTGTCCTCGTCGTCGGCGTCCGTCGCGGCATCAATGGCTTCGGCCACCTCCTGCATCTTGGCTTGCAGCCTCTCGATGCGCTGTGCTTCGCGCTTGTTCGGCTCGCGGCGCTCCCTCGGCGCACGCTGGAAGGCGTGCAGATCGGCATGGGTCACGCCCGGCGTGGCATCAGCCCAAGCCCAGCCCTCGGCCTTCACCTCTGCGGCGATGCCCGCCAGCTTGTCTTGCGCCAGTCGTTCCAGCAGCGCGGCGTCGGTCAGGTACACGCCTGCATCGCCCTCCGCGAACAGGTCGCGGCGGATGCCGCCGCCCGCCTGCTCGTAGGTGTCCAGCCCGACGAAGCGCACCAGCGGATGCCGGTAGGCGTCAATCTCGCGCTCCGTCAGACGTTCGCGCAAGTGCGAGGGTTGGCGCTGCCATTGCGGCGCATCGTAGAACGCGCATTCCTGCGCGGCGTGGTCGTCGGTGATGGAGAGCGCCATCAGCTGATCGAGGCTCACGGCATCGGCCCGGTAGTCCTCCATCAAACGCGGCGAGACATTGGCGAGCTTCAAGCGGCGCTGCACCACCAGCGGCGTAACGGAGAAATCCGCCGCAATGTCCTCAATCGGTCGGCCTTCGGCCACCAGCGCGGCGAAGGCTTCAAACTGGTCTGCTGGGTGCATGGCTTCGCGCTGCACGTTCTCGGTCAGGCTGGCGGTGCGGGCCGTGCCATCGGCCACCTGCAGGCAAGGCACGTCCCAATCCTTGGCGATACGGTGCTTCTTTGCCAGCAGCTTGAGGGCCGCAAAGCGTCGGCCACCTGCCACCACCTCGTAATGCAGGTCATCGGCGGCGGGAATCACGATCAGGTTTTGCAGCAGGCCCACGCGCTGAATGCTCGCGGCCAGCTCGGGGATGGACATGCGCGGGACGGTCTTGCGCACGTTGCGGCCCGTGGGGCGCAGCACCAGCCGCGACAGCGGAACCAGAATCATGTGCTTGCTCGGGTCGGCGGCTTGCAGCACGTTTGCGCGGCTGTCGAGGGCTTGAGCTTCGGTGTAAGTAACGGCGTTCATGGTGAATCTCCAATCAAGTGAAACAAGGGAATGGAGGGGAAACCGCCCCTCCGGCGGGGAACACGTCAGAGGGGGTCAGGCCTTGAGGGCGCGCATGCCATCGGCCAGCAGCCACAGGGCGCGGTTCAGGCGAATGTCCGAATCAATGCCCTGCACGGGGCGGGTCTGCTGTCTGCGGCCATTGGCGGCGCGGCCATGCAATCCGCCCTTGGTCAGGTTCTCCTGCGTGCGGTTGAACACGCTCCACAGGTCGGGGCGGCGGTCGTCGAAGCGGCGCGGCATCAGGATTTGCGATTCCGTGACGGGCGCGGGCTTGGTTGGGTCGTCGTACTTGAGGGCCAGCGCGGCGCGGGCGAACACTTCCGATTCCCCGGCATCCAGCGTGATGGCCTGCATGGATTCGCGCGATTCCTGCGCATGCTCGAAGCCGCTCAGCACCTGATAGGCGCCCTCGATGACATGGCCCGCCACGTCGCCCTTGTGGGGCACGCGCACATCGCCCACGGTGTCGCCGCAGACAAGGCCATTGCTGCAAACGAAGCGGAACATGCCACCCAGTAATTGATAGCTGCTCGTGCCGTCGTGCGAGTTCAGCAGGATGATTTCGTTGGCTTCGCGGGCGTTGATCTGGTTGGCGTGGCGCAGGCGCAGCATGTGTTTCGTGTGCTCGCGCCGGCCCTCGTTGCGAACGCGGGTCTGGCACACCATGAAGGGCTGAAACCCCTCTTTGCGAAGCTCGGTCAGCACGGCGGCGGTGGGGATGTAGCTGTACCGCTCGGAGCGGCTTTCATGGGGGGCATCCGCGAAGATGGACGGGGCCACGCGGCGGATCTGGTCATCGGACAGCGGGGAGTCGCTGCGCAATGCGGGGGAATGGGAAGCGAAGCGGGATGCGAGTTGCATGGTCTTTCTCCTGAACAAAAAGGCTGTTGAAGAAAACCGCACACCGGATTCCAAGATTCGAAGCCCAGCCTTTCGGCTGTTCGGTGCGGTCGGCGCGAGGAACCCGGTTGGCCCTGTTGCCACCGTCTTTCCTGAGTTCATCGCCCGCGACGAAAGGGAGCGCGCGGACGGGGGCCGTCAAGGAAACAAGCGCAGGGTGGGGCGGCCCGCAGGCGCAGCCGAGGACACGGCCCTGCGCGCCTTGACGGCACACGGCCGCGGGCTACAGTCGCGGACAAGGTGATGAAGTCAGGGAAGAGGACTGGACATGGCAACGGCCATCCCACAAGCCGACCGCACGGCAAGCGAAGCGCGCAGGCTCGAAGCTGGAAGCCGGGCCGGAGGCGTCAGCCGAACGGAGTGAGGGAACGATCGAAGCCCGAAGGGGGCGAGACGCCGCAGGCGGCTCGATGCGCTAGCACGAGAGCGCGACCGGCCATCTCCCAGGTGGCCGGGGACGCCCACATGACTTCAATGAAATCCCCGTGGACAGCTACCCACCCAGCCATCGGCAAAATGGCAATGGCATGGACATACGAGCCCTACAAGACGATGAACTGATGGCCCAGGCCCGAGACTGGCGGCAACGGGCACTGCGCGGCGAGAAGGACGCACGCGGCCTCGCGCACGAACTGGAATGCGAAGTGCGCCGGCGCTTCCCCAGGAACAATGCGCCCCATGCACTGCCGCCGATCCAATTGCTCGGCGCCGTGCCGCAAACACCCCAGCGGCGCTGGAAGCCCTGGTAAGCACCGGCTCAAAGGCAGCCCGCCCGCATGACTGCGCCACGGCCGATCGGCGCTGATCCCGAAATCCCCCCGAAATAGCGCGAATTTCGAGTGGCCCGGTCACGGGCCAATGCCTACCGTGGAATCTCCACCTTCTGGAGAACCACCATGAGCGATCCCATGCAACCCGGAACGCCTGCGCCTGGAGCAGAAGGGCCTGGCATCTTTCTGCCGACCCTCATCTGGACCACCGACCGCAAGACGGTAGGCAACGAGATGCAGCGCCTGCTGGGACGGCGCGCACAGCTCAACGTCCTGCTGTCCGCCTCCGAAGAAACGGACGACGGCACCACCTGGTACGCAATGGCCCAGGCCACGCTGAACCAGCTGGACTGCGATATCGAACGTCTCTTCGAGTGGCTGGGCGACTACGAACCCGACACACCCACGCCCGAAGTGCCATCGTAATGTCCGGCATGAAGGGAGCGATCCGGCACCAGCCGGTTCGCTGCGCGAGAGGGGCGCCAAGCCTGCGCGGCGGGGATAGCCCGCAGGGCTTTCCCCTGGAGGCAAGCGCAGCGCGTAGCGCCCCGCCAGGGGCGCGAAGGCATCAGGCCGGGTCGTCGGGGCGCAGGCTGGCTTCCGACACCGGCATCCACGGCGATGACGAGTCCAGCAGGTAGCGCGCACCGCGCGCGTACAGGCCCGAAAGTCCGCTGGGACGATAAAACCCGGTGACGCGGCACCGGAACTGTGCGCCAAACCCGTTGGTATAGATCACCGCGTCGCCGAGCGCAAAGCGCAAGGGCTGGCCGTTCTCCGGTGGGAACGGCTTGAACGCATCATGCTCTGCCGTGATTTCGAGGATGTAGTCGTGGTGGCTGCTCATGGCCTTGACCTCCTGAAATGATTGAGAACGCTCAGGAGCGCCTTGCGGCGCCCCAGAACCAGGTCAGACAACGACACGCCCCGCCAGCCGCGCATCGCGCGCATAGGCGCTCAGCCGCTTCTCGGCACGAAAGTGCAGATCCCGCTCTACCGGCAAGCCCAGCCGCCCGCGCACGGTCGCCAGTTCGGAAAGACTGACCCAGCCGATTTCCGGCATCCCTAGGCCCAGGTCGCAAAGACCGAAGGCGTGATCGTGGTCATCGGGATCAATCTCGGTCAGCAGCCAGGTCGCGCCGGCATCCGGCGTGAACAGCTTGACCACTGGGGCCGGATCGAAGTCCGGGTTCTCCAAGGATTCGCGGCCGTTGGCCAGCAGCACGATGCGCTGCTCGTCCGTGATGAATGCGTGGTTCATGGTGAACTCCTGTAAGGTTACCGGGCGGAATTGCCCAGCCCTTGCAGGGCACGGCGCAGCGCAAGCAGTCAAAGATCGAAGACGGCCGCCAGGCCGCAAGCGCCGAAGGTGCGCAGTCATTGACGGCGAGCACGCCGTGGCACGATGAAGGGAACAGCAAGCCGCCACACCTCACCACGCAGCCACCCCGGTATTGACAAGCGTAGCGCGCAGGTCCGAAGCGTCAGTCCAGATCAGAGCGTCCGGGCTTGAAGCCGGATGACTGCGATTCGGCACGAAGCTCGGGGCGCAGCCCATGAGCCCGACGAAGGAACGTCGGGATGCAGGCCAAGTTGTCAGCAGGCAGTTGAAAAGTGGTGCTGGCCTTCAGGCGCTGTCAATTTTCTTGATCTTCCGGATACGCCGCCTGGGGAATCGGCACCCAGCCATCGCGGGTGATGCCTGCCCCGATGCGTATGTTCTGGCTTTCAGTTGCCGCCCAGTGCCCACCCCGGTGCAATACGGCGCGAATCACCGACTTCCGCGGATGATCCTCATCCGCCTTGGCAGAACTGCATATGGCATTCCAATGGTGCTTGTCCGGCATACTGTTCAACCGTGGGCCGAGCAGTTGATCCAAGACTTCGGTCGAAACGTTGTGTCACCCGCCGTGATGGGGCACTTGGAAATACCGAATACCTGGCAGCGCGAGTCCCACGAAAGGTGCGTAGTCGATCACCTCCTGCAGTGCTTCACGCCCGGCATCGCCAGTAAGCATGACGCGATGACCGTTCAAGACAGCCGACTGCACCACACTCATTTCATTCTCACGACTGGTCGGCTCAGGCGGGAAATATTCCTCGCCCCACAGGGACTTGATGTAGGCGGTCGCGGCCTTCACTGCCCGGAATATGCTGCTCAGCGCGCTATCAAAAGCACTTTCTTCGACAGCTTCCGGTGTCTTCGCGGAGTCCACGATCAGGTCCAAGTAGCGCCCCAGGGTAGGTGCCATGACCGCGAACGGACCGATGCTCTGCCCCTGAAGGGGGGCATGGATTGGAATTCCCTTCTCCACCGCAATATCCTCAAGAATTGCCGTGGCATCGTAGATTGAGCGCAACTTCCGTCGCAGGGCTTCAACCGATTCATAGGTCTCAAAGCGATCGATCAACTGGTCCGCGTATATCCACGGCCGGTTGATCCAAAGATTCCTGACCGTGCATTGCTCCAGGACTTTTCGTAGTCCGTTGGCGTGATCGCGATCTGGGTGCGTGAGGATCACATGGTCGATGACTGTTGTTCCATAGTACGTCTTCAGATGCTCGACTATCTGATCACCCGTATCCAGATACCCACCGTCAACAACGTGCACGCCCTCGGTGCCATTCACCGAGTAGCGCAGCGTGATCGCGTCCCCGCTTTTCGCTGTTTCGACGCCAAGAAAGTCGATCTCGAAGTAGTCAGCCATACATCCCTCTTGTTTTATGCCAACAAAGTGCCGGTGGCTTTGCACCTACCAGCGATCCACCGCACACGTGAGTCCTGTCGGAGTCCATACCAACGACACGGCCGGAAGGCCGCCAGCATCCTCGGCGATGCCGCGCAATGTATTTCGGTCGATACCCGAATGTGCGCCGCCTTTCGGGTGGCTGTGCCACGTTCCTATAAAGGCGAGATACCCCAAAGAGGCCGCGTTTGCGGCGCGCAAATTTTGAACAAGCCCGTTGGTTCCGAGGACGAAGCGGGCGGCCTCTCGAACACTGTCAGGCGGTGCCTCAACAAGGCCTGCAATGGTGATGGTTCGATTTTCAAACGAGATGCGGCCGATCAAGGCGCCGCCTGTTTCCAGAGCACCCCAGCGCAGCGCATCAGCATGGATTGCTTGCGCAACTGGGGACAGGACCCGAATGTTCCAGCCACCATCGTCTGCGACTTCAAGCGCAGTGGTCGGGCCAAGGCTGGCGCGGGTCCATGCCATTCCAAGGCCTTCGGCATCTGAGATTCCGGCGCAAAGCGTCGCTTCCTTCGGAAGCCCATCAACGAGCCATCGTTCCAGTTGCAGGCCGGCCAGTGACGTCGACCGCGAAACAACGGCGTCAGACATAGGCATCGTCAGCGAACGACAGTTGTCACCCACGAAAATCCGAGTCGGCTCAGACGTCTCGCCGGCAATCGACGCACGCAGTTCCGGTGCAAACCGGCAGCACTCGAACAAGAACGCCGTGAGGTCGTCAACTCGGCCGGCACGGCCAGCTCCTTCGAGCAATACCGCCACACAGCGCCCCTGACCATACATCGCGATCCGTGCCAATCGGGCTGGGGATTGATCCAACGCTGCCGATTGTGTTTCTGCAGCCAGCACCTGAAGTGACGCCGTCGCATCCACGATGAGGGCCGCATCCTGCGGAACGGTTGCCGCAAACTGTTCCGGATCGACCAAAAGAGTCACTGCGTCGGTGTCGAACGCTCGCGATTGAAGATGCGACAGCGATTCAAAGGCTGTCTTCATCAGCGCCGACTTCCGAGGCGGAACCAGAACTGATGCCCGCTCAATGAGTGCATGCCGCGCGGCGTTGTGAGGCGACATGGGTTCGTTGTCGACGAAAGTCATCGAACCAAAGCCCGCTCGCCCCAGTTGCATCGCGACTTTCGATCCCACGCTTCCGCAGCCGAGCACGACCAGCGGCTGTGATGTGGCTGCGTATGGAATGCCGGACGTCCTTGCCAGCAGTTCAGGAGACAACGCATGCGCGTGAAAGGCCGGGTGAACCGTGGCGTTACGCTCCAGGAGCGATTGAGCGTTGAGTTCATAGCGCACCACATAGGGCAATACCTCGACACTCCTCCCTGGCGAGCCCACAAGCGACGCTGGCCTTTGCACAGCCAGAATCACAATCGCGTACAAACCATGCACCCAGCCATGCGAGTCCTGTCGCATATCCAGGATTGAGCGTCCGAAATAACCGTCCACTTCCTGGGCCAAAGCGTCGCGATCAATACCAAGCTCCGCTGCTCGATCGAGCAGCGTCGCGAGATCGACAACTGTCTCTGGTTGATAGCGTCCGATCACATGCGGGAGGCCGTCGGTCATCGGAGCGCGCGCGATGAAGGCCGCGGCATGGCCGTTCCCCCATTTGCCCAGCTTGTCGTTGTGAACATCCTGATAAAACACAGGATCGACTTGTGCGGTCAGTTCGGCGTTGATGATGGCGTACAGACCGCCATCGATCGTCACGTAGCCTGCGGGAACCACCAGAATCGTGCCGTCAGCGGGAGCGGCGGCCGCGACCTTCTCGGCACTGAATACAACGGTCGAAGGACAGCTGTCTCGGCGCGTTGGTTCCCACCCCTGCTCCAGGTCCAGGAGTGTTCCGGCCGCGGCCTTGTGCAGCCAGTCGATCAACTGATCGACAACGGCGTCCAGGCCAAACCGATGCAGCAGCTCGTTCAACGACCCTTCGAATAGGCACGGCGAGACTAACTCGCCTTGGCGATGGGGGTTGATGTGCGGCAAGTTGAGCGGGAAGTCCGCACGTAAGAAGGGCTCGGGTGCAGACAGGGGCCAGTCACTACCGAATACCAGCACGCACGTCTCGACGGTGCGCACTCCGGTCTCAGAGATACCATTGCGCCGAGACCTGTTCGGCAGTTGGACCGCAACATCGACTTCAATCTCCGTCGATGCACCAGTTGTCCTTGGCTCGCCAACGCGGATAAGGCCTCGATGCCGCTGAAGTTGATGCAGTGCGTCTGCGATGGTGCCCGTCATGATGCTCCGTGCGGCATGGGGGTGCGCGCAGAGGTCACCACGGCAGCGGCCTTCGATCCGGACTCCTTCTTCGAGGGAGGTTGCACACCCTGAGCGGTTACGGTGAAAACGAGCGGTTCCACGGACTTTTCGCTGGGGTACTCGCCTGTGCAGTAGAACTCGCCTTTTGCTTCGTCCACGATCGTCACGTACTCACGCTTCGCACGGATGCAGGGCGGATCGCTGTCATCATCTGCAATCGGCTTGCAGCTGGCGACGATGACGGCGCCGTCACGGGTCTGCGAAAGCGCCTTGCGAGCATCAGCATCGAGCTTGGCTTTTTCACGGTAGTCGGACCAGCTGTCATAGGACAGCGAATGCCAGGAACAATGATGAGGCGCCTGCATGATGTCGTACTCAAGCACATCTGCTTCAGCCTTGTGGCGTTGCCACTGGCGGTTCCAGATGAACACCTCAGCATCGCCACCAGTAAGGAATTTCGCACCATCCGGCGTCTGCGCGTCAGCCGCCAACGTGATGTTCAGAATAACGCTGGACTGGTTCTTGACCAGGCACTCTTCCTCTTCCTCGTCATCCTGGGCGTCCAGTGGAGCCAAAAGAAACGCAGAAAAGAATGCGGAACTCTTGCCATTGATCGTTGAAAAGCGCGTGTCCACCTTCCGCACAATCGAAGTGAGATCATCGGTTTTTCCGTCGATGTCCTCGCCCATGATCTGAATGCGGTCACCGTTCCCGACGGCGAAATTCTTGTCACGGTTCAGTTGCACGCGCCGACGCGCCTCCGTGTTGAATGCCTTGGCGTCGTCGCTCAAGGTGTGCGTCTTGCTGGCGCGTCGAAACACGATCGGGGACGACCACATCTCGCGGATCACGATTTTCTTGTCCTTGTCGTCCTTCTTGTCGTCCGGGTACTTGTCGAGTGGCCCTAGGTAGAAGTGTCGCTTCAACCCTCGGCAATGGTCTTGATCCGGGTGGCTCAGCAGGAACGCATCGACATACGGCCTGCCGTTCTCATCCTTCTTCAGTCGTTCGCGCAAATCCTTGGCGACATCGCGCGCCTCCCCGTCAGGGTCGTCGGCGTCTTGCCTGATGTTTACGTCGATCAGCAGAGTCGTCGCGTCGAGATCGCCGAACTTGATGAGGGTCATGTCCCCGTTGTCGACGGGAAAAAACGTGATGGTTGTAGGCACTGGGGTCTCCGGGTAGACGACCGAAGGATGATCGCGTATAGTTAATGTACGACGATTTTTTATATCCGTCTACTTTTTAGGCGTGACTGATGCAAAAACCTTCCTTTCCTGCCGCCGAACCTGCTGAGCCTAAGGGGCTAAGTTGGGGGCTGGAGAGCAGACTTCAATTCATCGATTTCCGTCTGCGCTGGGAGCGGCGCATCAACCGGATGGATCTCACCGAGCACTTTGGTATTTCGGTCCCGCAGGCATCGCTGGACATTTCCAAGTACATGGAGTTGGCGCCGAGCAACCTGACTTACGACCGCAGCTCCAAGACCTACACGGCAGCGCAGAGTTTTCACCCGCTTTACCAACGAAGCTCGGCGCAACGCTATCTAGCAGAACTGCTAGCGACAAAGATGGGAATTGTCGAGCCGACGGCCAGCTTCATCGGCTCCGCGCCGGAGACAGATTGGGCCCCGTCCCCTTGGCGCACGATCAATGAGCAGACCGTCGAAGCAGTGGTGCGCGCAATCCGCCAGCAGGAATCCATTCTGGTGAGCTACCAGTCCATGACGTCGTTGGATGAATCGGTTCGCTTGCTGTCTCCCCACGCCCTTGGCAATGACGGTTTTCGCTGGCACATGCGCGCGTTTTGCCACAAGCGCCAGCGCTTCAGCGATTTCGTCCTTGCTCGAATCCTGCGCATCGATGGCTTCGAGGCGACCCAAGTGGACTCCAACCAAGATTCGCATTGGCAAACTGTATTGACGCTGGTACTTGCACCGCATCCCGATTTGCCTGCAGCCAAGAAACGAGTCTTAGAGTTGGACTACGGCATGGAAGATGGAGAGGTCAAACTTCCATGCCGCCAAGCGTTTCTGTACTACACGCTGAGACGTTTGGGTTTGCATACCAAGGAAGCACCAGACCCCCTCGCACAGCAGATCACGCTGAAAAACCGCGATGAAATCCAACCCTATATCGACGCCTTGGCGGCACAGGCCTGACTTCACATGACAACAATTTTTGAACTGGTCAAAGACCCCTACGAGCGCAAGGCACGTGTTATCCCTGGCCTTCTTGTGGCCTTACCCGTGCTGGTGCCGCTGTTGTGCGTCTACGGGGCTCGGCACCCTGTGCTTACAGGTGTGATCGGCCTGCTGGGCGGCTGCGGCGCTATCTATGCACTCGCGAGCGTAGCGCGCGGACGTGGTAAAAAACTTGAAGAGATGCTGGTCTCAAAATGGGGTGGCATGCCCACGACCATCGCACTACGCCACCGCGACAAGTTCCTTGATGGTGTCAGCAAGCAGCGTTATCACACGGCGATCACTGCCAAGTTGGGTATCGCCATGCCAACGGCAGAAGAAGAATCAGCAAACCCAGACAAGGCAGACGACATCTACATCGGTGCCACTAAGCGGCTTCGCGAACTCACGCGTTCCAACAAGCAGCTCTTGCTGAAAGAGAACATCGCCTATGGATTTCATCGCAACATGCTGGCGATGAAGCCTGTCGGTATCCTGTCGTGCCTCATGGGCGTCGTCTACGGATTGTTGATTGCAAAGATTTTGCAGGTAGCACCTCTCCAATTTGACTTGGTGCACCTTGCCGATCCAGGGCTTGCCGCAGGCTTGACATTGCTCATTTCGCTGGCGCTACTTGCCGCATGGCTACTGTATTTCGATCAGGACGCAGTAAGGCGGATGGGATTCGTCTATGCGGAACGTTTGTTTGAATGTTTGCCGTCGTTGCCTTCTTCCTCCTCACGGAAGAAAGCCGTAAAACCGACTACAGACTGAGGTTCTGCCCAATCTCCAAACAGGCGTATAGCTCCGCAGGTGTGTCTACCGCTTCCACGTCTTGGGACGAATCGTTCCGCGAGACTCTAGCAAGAGCCGCGTGCTTTCCAGTTCCTTTTGCAGCACATCGGTATCCGGCAGAACCATCCGGTAGTTCGCCGCCATGACCTTGGTGGGTAAGCCCTCCAGCGCATACCGCGCCAGGGCGAGCCCCTTGTCGGCACAAAGAATCAGCCCCACCGGCGGGTTCTCCTCGGGATAGGCCCAGTGTTCCTTGGCATAGTTGCAGTACATGTGCATCTGGCCTACGTCCGCATGCGTCAGACTCCCCAGCTTCAGGTCGATGATGACCAGGCAGCGTAACTTGCGATGGAACAGCAGCAAGTCCACCCGATACCAGGTCTGGTCGATGCGCAAGCGCCGCTGCCGTCCAATGAAGGTGAACCCTTCACCCAATTCGAGCAGGAAGTCTTCCAGCCGCCGGATCAAGGCGGCCTCCAGATCGGACTCCGAATACTCGTCCTTGAGGTCGAGGAACTCCAGCACATAGGGGTCTTTGATGGCATCGCCGGGCGCGACGGCATCTTCGGGCTTGGCCACCGCGCCCTTGGCCAGCATCGCCGCCTTGTTTTTCGACAGCGCCGTGCGCTCGTAGAACTGGCTGCCGATCTGCCGATCCAACTGGCGCACGCTCCAGCCGCCGCGCAAGGCCTCGGCTTCATAGAACTGGCGCGCATGCTCGTCCTTGACCGACAACAGCCGCACATAGGCCGACCACGGCAGCGTGAAGACCTGCGCCAGCTCGTCCAGCCGCCAAGGCCGCACTGGCTCCGGGGAAGATTCGCCAGACACTGTCTGGCGAATTGGCCGGGTCAGAAAAAACGACCGCATCTGCTGCAGGTTCTGACGGCTGAAGCCACGGCCGAACTGCTGGGTGAGGTCGCTTGCCAGCCGCTCGATCAACTGCTCGCCATAACCCGCGCGCCGCTTGCCCTGTTGCTCGGCCTCCACGATGCGGCGGCCAATCTCCCAGTAGCTGGCCGTCATCAGCGCATTGACGCTGCGCGCTGCCGTCTGGCGCGCGGCATCGAGCAGATCCACGATGCCGCCGTGGATGCCGGCGTAGCCGGCAGGCACGGCGGCGGGTGCGACTCCCGCCATCGCAGGCGCCTTCTTGGTCATGCAGCCACCTCCGCAGGCCGCTGCGCCTCGGTGATCGTCTTGCGCCGGTTCGCCACCAGCTCGGCCGCCTTGCGCACCGGATCGTCCTCGGTGTGGACGTAGCGCATGAACATCGCCACGGTCTTGTGCGCCGTCAGCGCCATGCCGACCTTGACCGGGATGCCCGAGTTGGCAATGTCGGTCGCGGAGCGGTGGCGGATGCCATGCGTGCCGACGTGCGTGGCGCCCGCCGCCTTGAGGGCGCGGCTCCAGCCGCCGTAATACTCGCCCGTGGTCAGGTGCTTGCCGGGATGGCTTGGAGACGGCAGCACATAGGGAGTGCCTTCCTGCCGTGGCGCCGTCGAGAGCAGTCGATAGGCTTCCTCGCTCATGGGCTTGGACATGCCGCCCGTCTTGCTGTCCGGCCAGACCACGCGGCGGTTGTCCAGGTCCACCCAATCCCATCGGAGCGTCACGATTTCGGAGCGGCGGCCGGCGAACTCGAATTGAAGGCGGATCGCCAGCGGGATGACGTAGTTCTCCAGACCCTCGGCTTCGATGTGCTCCAGTCGCCGAAACAGCTTGCCCATGTCCTCGTCGCTGATGAGGTGGGTGGCCTTGCCGTTGGGGTACATCGGGACGTGGCGGCAGGGGTTGGTGCCGTCAGGCCGGTGGCCCCACACCTCGGCCAGGTTGAACATCTTGCGCATCACGCTGAAAGCACGGTTGGCCTCGGCCGGCTTGTGCGCCATCTTCTTCATCGCCGTGGCCACGTCCGGGCGCTTCACGTCCTGGACCTTCAAACGGCCCAGCATCGGAACGATGCAGCGGTCGATGACGGCCTGATACCCGCGCTGGGTGCTGGGCTTGTTGCGCTGCTTGGAGTAATCCTCCATGAACTTGGTACACAGCTCCTTGACCGTGGGGGCTGAACGGGCGGCGGCCTTGGCCGCGCTGGGGTCGCCGCCCCGGCGCACCTCGGCCAGCCATTCCTGGGCCAGCGAGCGGGCCTGCTCGACGGTCAGTTCCCCGTACAGGCCCAGGGCGGGCTTGCGCCGCTCGCCAGCGTTCGTGCGGTACTGGAGCATGAACACCTTGCGGCCCGCTGGTGTAACCTTGCACAGGAAGCCGGGCACCAGCGTGTCCCGGAGTTCGACGGCCTGCGCCTGGGGTTGTGCCGCATCGACTGCGGACTTGGTGAGCTTGAGTTTTGCCACGATGACTCCTCGGAAAGACCCGATTCCCAAGAGCCATGTAGGGGCCATCAGAGGGGAAGCCGGGTCAGGTTTCGGAAAGCACCGGCATATGTTGGACTCGCCTAAGTTATTGATAAACCTGCTGTATCGGGCTTCGGCGTAGTCCAGCAAAGTTCGGTGCTGGAGTCATGGTGAAATGAAAAAAGCCCACGCGCCGTTGCCGGTGCATGGGCTTTGGGGCCTGGCTTGAAGGCCGCTGCCGGATCAGGCCCGGTGGCGGGCCAGCACGACGGGTTCCACCGCCCGTTCGGGCTCTGGCAGGAACTCGGCCTCACCATCCAGCACGCGGTGCAGGCGGTCGGCATCCAGCGCGTTTTCCCAGCGCGACACCACCACTGTGGCCACGGCGTTGCCGATGAAGTTGGTGAGCGAGCGGCACTCGCTCATGAAGCGGTCCACGCCCAGGATCAGCGCCATGCCGGCCACCGGCACCTCGGGCACCACAGCCAGGGTGGCGGCCAGGGTGATGAAGCCCGCGCCGGTCACGCCGGCCGCGCCCTTGGACGACAGCATCGCCACCAGCAGCAGCGCGATCTGGTGGCCCAGCGTGAGGTGCGTGTCGGTGGCCTGCGCGATGAACAGCGCAGCCAGCGTCATGTAGATGTTGGTGCCGTCCAGGTTGAACGAGTAGCCCGTGGGCACCACCAGGCCCACCACGGACTTAGCACAGCCGGCCTTTTCCATCTTTTCCATCAGCGAGGGCAGGGCGGACTCGGACGAGGAGGTGCCCAGCACCAGCAGCAGCTCGGCCTTCAGGTAGCGGATCAGCTTGAGCACCGAGAAGCCGCAGGCCCGTGCCACCGCGCCCAGCACCACCAGCACGAACACGGCCGAGGTGATGTAGAAGGTGAGCACCAGCTCGGCCAGGTTCACCAGCGAGCCCAGGCCAAACTTGCCGATGGTGAACGCCATGGCGCCGAAGGCGCCGATGGGCGCGGCCTTCATGACGATGTTCACCAGCTTGAACACGGGTTTGGTCAGGCCGTCCAGAAAGTCCAGGATGGGCTTGCCGGCGTCGCCCACCATGGCCAGCGACACGCCGAACAGCACGGCCACCAGCAGCACCTGCAGGATGTTGTCGCCCACGAAGGGGCTGATCAGCGTCTTGGGGATGATGTCCAACGCGAAGCCGGTGAGCGTCATCTCGTGCGACTTGCTCACGTAGCCCTTGACGGCGGTCTGGTCCAGCTCGGCCACGTTGATGTGCATGCCCGTGCCGGGCTGCATCACGTTGGCCACCACCAGGCCGACGACCAGTGCCAGCGTGGAGAAGGTGAGGAAGTACGCCATGGCCTTGCCGAACACGCGGCCCACGGCGCTCAGGTGGCTCATGCTGGCGATGCCGGTGACGATGGTCAGGAAGATCACCGGCGCGATGATCATCTTGATGAGCTTGATGAAGGCATCGCCGAACGGCTTCATCGCCGCGCCGTACTCTGGCTGGAAGTGGCCCAGCAGCACGCCGATGATGATGGCGAACACCACCTGGAAATACAGTTGGCGATAGAACGGAAGCCGCACCGACGGGGCGGGGGCGGCAGAGGAAATGGCATGCATGCGGCGTGTCTCCGGAGGTCGAAAAAAAGACGCGCCAGGGCCGTGCAATGCCGCGCATCTTTGGAAGTCCGCGGTTGTACCCCTGCATCGCCGCCGCGCCGATAACCTATTGGTATTAGACGGCGCGCCCGCCCCGCCCACGGACACCAAACCCAGAGACACTCCGCCCATGCCGCTACGCCGCCGCCGCCCGCTGCTCACCGCGCTTGTCGCACTGTTCGTGCTGGCGGGCATGGCCGTGTGCATGCTGCTGGCCAGCCAGTACGCGCAGCGCCGTGCGCTGCACGACGAAAGCCAGGGGGTGCGGCGCCAGCTCACGCTGTACGGCCAGGCGCTGGAGCAGCGCATCGACCGCTTTCGCACCCTGCCCGAGGTGCTGGCGCTGGACGCGCAGCTGAGGGATGCACTGACCCACCCGCTCACGCCCGCCGAGGTGGACGTGCTCAACCGCAAGCTGGAGCAGGCCAACGGTGCCAGCCATTCGTCCACGCTCACACTCATCAACCTGCAAGGCCGCGCCATCGCCGCCAGCAACTGGCGCGACACCCCCAACAACGTGGGAGAGGACTACCACTTCCGCCCCTACGTGCAGCAGGCGCTGGCGCAGGGCCACGGGCGCTTCTACGGCATCGGCCTGACCACGGGGGAGGCGGGCTACTTCCTGTCCACGGCGATCCGCGGTGATGACGGGCAGACGCTGGGCCTGGTGGCCATCAAGATCCTGCTGACCGAGCTGGAGCGCGAATGGCGCCAGAGCCCCGACGTGGTGCTGGCCTCGGACGCGCACGGCGTGGTCTTCCTCGCCAGCCGCGACGCCTGGCGCTACCGGCTGCTGGCACCCCTCACGCCCCAGGCGCGCCAGGAGCTGGAGGCCACGCGCCAGTACACCGGCCAGCCCCTCACGCCGCTGGGCCTGCAGGTGGAGCGGCGGGTGGACGAAGGCACGGTGCTGGCACGCGCGCAGGAGCCCCCCTTGCCGGACCCGCTGCTGTGGCACACGCAGGAGCTGGCAGGCACCGGCTGGCAACTGCACCTGCTGCACCACGCGGACAGCGCCATCGAGGCCCGCCGCTGGGCGGCCGGTGCGGCCGCGGGCCTGTGGCTGGCCCTGGCACTGCTGGTGCTGTTCGTGCGCCAGCGACAGCGCCTGGCCTTGCTGCGCCAGCGCAGCCGCCAGGAGCTGGAGACCGTGCTGCGCCAGCATGCCCAGGAGCTGCGCACCGCGCAGGACGGCATCGTGCAGGCCGCGCGCGAGGCCGACACCGGCCTGTCGCGCAGCCTGCAGCACCTGCCGCAGGGCGTGGTGGTCATCGACCGCGACCTGAACCTGGTGGCGTGGAACTCGCGCTACGTGGAACTGTTTCGCTTTCCGCCCGAGCTGATGCGCGTGGGCACGCCGGTGGAGGCGCTGATCCGCCACAACGCGCGCCGCGGCCTGCTGGGCGCCACGCCCACCGAGGACGCCATCCAGCGGCGCCTGCAGCACCTGCGCAGCGGCAAGCCCCACCTGCATGAGAGCGCCAAGAGCGACGGCACGGTGCTGGAGATCCGCGGCAACCCGCTGCCCGACGGCGGCTTCGTGACCAGCTACGCCGACATCACCAGCTACAAGAACGCCGCGCGCGAGCTGCGCTCGCTGGCCGACGCGCTGGAGCTGCGCATTGCCGAACGCACGCGCGATCTGGACGCCGCCCGGCGCGAGGCCGAGGCCGCCAACCGCTACAAGACCCGCTTTGTGGCCGCCGCGGTGCACGACCTGCTGCAACCGCTGAATGCGGCGCGCATGTTCGCCTCGCTGCTGCGCGGCCACCTGCACGACGCCGCCGGACGCCAGGTGGCCGACAGCATCGACGGCGCGCTGGCCGCGCAGGACGGCATCCTCAACAGCCTGCTGGACATCTCGCGCATGGAATCGGGCCAGTTGGAAGTGCATGTGCGCGACTTCGCGCTCGGCCCGCTGCTGCAGGTGATGCAGCACAACTTCGGCATCATCGCCGCCAGCCGGGGCCTGCGCCTGCGCACCGTAGGCACGCGCTACGCGGTGCGCAGCGACGAGGCGCTGCTGCGGCGCATCCTGCAGAACCTGGTGTCCAACGCCATCCGCTACACGCCCCGCGGGCGCGTGCTGATCGGCTGCCGGCGCCGCGGCAGGTACCTGCGCATCGAGGTGCACGACCAGGGCCCCGGCATCCCCGAGAGCCTGCAGCGCGAGATCTTCGAGGAGTTCCGCCGCCTGGGCGAGGGCCACAGCCAGGACGGCGACCGGGGTGCGGGCCTGGGGCTGGCCATCGTCGAGCGCCTGGGCAAGCTGCTGGGGCACGAGATTGGCCTGCGCTCCGAACTGGGGCGCGGCAGCGTGTTCTGGGTGTGCGTGCCGCTGGCCGATGCCGCCGCCGCACCCCGCCCCGCCGCCGCGGGCGCAGCCGCCCCGCCCGAGGGCGACCAGCCCCTGCAGGGCACCACGGCCTGGTACATCGATGACGACGCGCCCAGTTGCGAGGCCACCGGCGCGCTGCTGCGCCGCTGGGGCTGCGAAGTGCCTTTGGCGGGCAGCCCGCAGTCGGCCCTGGACTTGGCCGCGCCCGGCAACGCGCCACAGCTGGTGCTGCTGGACGTGCGCATGGGGCCCTTCCACGGCCCCGACCTGTACGACCGGCTGTGCACCGTGTGGGGCCAGGCACCGTCGGTGGTGCTGGTGACGGCCGAGCGCAGCAGCACCCTGCGCCGCCAGGCGGCCGAGCGCGGCTGGGGCTACCTGCTCAAGCCCGTGCGCCCGTCCGCACTGCGCGCGCTCATCAGCCAGATGATGCTACGAAAAAAGTAGCTGCTTGCGCTTGTCAGACAAGCGCTAGAGGCCGATTTGGCTTGAAACTTGTGCCGGCAGGGTACTGCGCTCAGGGCGCGGCTTCCGGCTCCGTCTCCAGGCTTTTCACCAGCACCGCGGCCTGGGTGCGGCTGTAGCACTCCAGCTTTTTCAGGATGGCCGTCACATGCACCTTGACGGTGTTCTCGGCCAGGCCCAGCTCATGCGCGATCTGCTTGTTGAGCAGGCCATCGGCCAGGCACAGCAGCACGCGGAACTGCTGCGGCGTGAGCTGCGCGAGCTTGGCGGCCAGCGCGGCGTCGGCCTCGGAGCGCTCGGCCGCCATGGGCGGGAACCAGCTGCCGCCGTCCAGCACGGCCCGGATGGCCGCGCCCATGTCCTCGGCCGGGGCCGACTTGGGGATGAACCCCGCCGCGCCGAACTGCTGCGCACGGCGGATCACGCGCGGGTGGTCGTTGGACGAGATCACCACCACCGGCACCTGCGGGTACTCCCCGCGCACGTGCAGCAGGGCCGAGAAGCCCCGCGCGCCGGGCATGGCCAGGTCCAGCAGCACCAGCTCCACCTCGGGGTGGTCCTGCAGCGCCTGGCCCAGCGTGGCGGCGCTGGCGGCCTCCAGCGTCTGCAGCGGCGCAAAGCGCTCGTGCAGCACCTGGATCAGCGCCGCGCGGAACAGCGGGTGGTCGTCGGCAACGAGCAGGGTGGGGGGCGGCATGGGGTGCAGTCTGCCACGGCGCACGGACGGGGCCAGCCGCTACCATCGAGTTCCATGGCACTCAACTGGGTCTGGACGGGGTTTTTCATCGTGGCGTTCGCCACCGCCGTGGTGCGCTGGCTGCTGGGCGAGGCAGGCATCTTCCAGGCCCTGCTGACGGCGCTGTTCGACGGCGCACGCGCGGGCTTCGAGATCTCGCTGGGCCTGGCCGGCATCATGGCCCTGTGGCTGGGCCTGATGCGCGTGGGCGAGCGCGCGGGCATGGTCGAGCTGCTGGCGCGCCTGGCCGGGCCGCTGCTCACGCGGCTGTTTCCCGCCGTGCCCGCCGGCCACCCCGCCCAGGGCGCGATGACCATGAACATCAGCGCCAACCTGCTGGGGCTGGACAACGCGGCCACGCCGCTGGGCCTCAAGGCCATGCAGGAGTTGCAGACGCTCAACCGCGAACCGGCGGGCACGGCCAGCAACGCGCAGATCATGTTCGTGGTGATGAACACGGCGGGGCTGACGCTGATCCCCACGTCCGTCATCGCCATCCGCCAGAGCGTGGCGCTGAAGCAGGGCCTGGGCGCGGGATTCAACGCGGCCGACATCTTCCTGCCCACGCTGCTGGTCACCTTCGCCTCGCTGCTGGCGGGCGTGCTGGCGGTGGCGCTTTTTCAGCGCCTGCCGATCTGGCGCGCGCGCTTGCTGCTGCCTTTGCTGGCCGTGGGCGGCGTGCTGGCGGCGGCGGTGGCGGGCTTGGCGCAACTGCCCGCAGAGCAAGCCGCCCAGATTGCGGGTGCCACGGGCGCGGGCGTGATCCTGGGGGTGGTGGCGCTGTTCCTGCTGGCCGGGGCCTGGCGCCGCGTGAACGTGTACGACGCCTTCATCGACGGCGCCAAGGAGGGCTTTGGCGTGGCGGTGCAGATCATTCCGTACCTGGTGGCCATCCTGGCGGCCATCGGCGTGTTCCGCGCCGCGGGCTGCATGGATGCGCTGCTGGCGGCCATCGGCGCGGGGGTGGCGGCGCTGGGGTGGAACACCGACTTCCTGCCGGCCCTGCCCGTGGGGTTGATGAAGGTGCTCTCGGGCGCCGGCGCACGGGGTTTGATGATCGACGTGCTGCAGACGCACGGTGTGGATTCCTTCGTGGGGCGCCTGGCTGCCATCGTGCAGGGCTCCACCGAGACCACCTTCTACGTGCTGGCCGTGTACTTCGGCAGCGTGGGCGTGAAGCACACGCGCCACGCACTGGCCTGCGCGCTGGTGGCCGATGCCGTGGGGCTGCTGGCCGCGATCGGTGTGGGCTACGCGCTGCTGCGCTGATCGCAACCTTCCCTCTTTCCCAAAAAAGCGCCTGACAAGGCGCTTTTTTTACGCCGAAGCCTCCTCAATCCGGGGCCGAGAAAGGGGTTTTGTGCGGCGCTGCGGTTTGCCACGGGTTGTTCTTTGTAGTTCTTATAAAGAATAGTCGTAGTAGTAGAGGGCGGCCCGGCCTGTGGGCAAGCCGATTTTTGTTTGACAGATCAAGCACTTGCGCTGCGCCAAAGCATGGGGACGGCTGCAGGCGCCTGCTGTACCGCAAATGGGGACAAGCCGCAGATGCGCCCCGCACCTGTGCATAACTGGCCAGTTGTGCCAGAACGCTCCGCAGACTTATCCACAAGGCGCCCTTCCGGGGAAGACTGCCGAGCAAAAACGGCGCAAGCGAAGGCTGACACAGCGTTAGCAGCTCTTTTTTCAGGAGCGATGGAGACGTGGTACCGCGATGCAGGCCACAGCCGCCCCGGGATTGCGGGACAATGCAGGCCCTTTACTGCTTTCCGAGACCTTTCCCTGTGACCGACTCCGCCCTGCTCCCCCTGCCCGACCGCCTGGCCATCGACCCGCGCAGCCCGCACCATGTGGCGGCCGTGTTCCAGCAGGCGGCGGACATCGGCATCCGCTTCAACGGCAAGGAGCGTGTCGACGTGGAGGAGTACTGCGTGAGCGAGGGCTGGATCAAGGTGCCCGCCGGCAAGACCCTGGACCGCAAGGGCCGCCCGCTGCTCATCACCCTCAAGGGCAGCGTGGAGGTGTTCTACAAGCCGGAAGCCGCGGCATAAAAAAAGCCACCCGGTCCCGCCGGGTGGCTGGTGGGTGGGCACCCGCTGGTTCATCGGCCCGGTAGTGGCCGCGCAAGCCTTCCCCTCATGATGTCCGACGTACTGCCGTGGATGCGCAGCCTGCGCGCGTCGGTTCAGAAAAGCGCGGGAATCGGGTATGCAGCCCTAGGGTCGGATCCACCCAAGAGCTGCAGGCGGCGTTCTGATCGGCCGTGAGGAAGGCGCGGGATCGTTTGGTTGCTACTTAATCAGGAGCTAGCAGCGCTTGATGGACAAGCGCTGAAGGCCAGAACGACTCAAACCCGTTCGAAGATCGCCGCGATACCCTGGCCGCCGCCGATGCACATGGTCACCAGCGCGTAGCGCCCGCCCGTGCGGTGCAGCTCGGCAATCGCCTTGGTGGTGATGATGGCGCCCGTGGCACCCACGGGGTGGCCCAGCGAGATGCCCGAGCCGTTGGGGTTGACCTTGGCAGGGTCCAGGCCCAGCTCCTGCACCACGGCGCAGGCCTGGGCGGCGAAGGCCTCGTTGGCCTCGATGACGTCCATGTCCTGCACCTTCAGGCCGGTGCGCTGCAGCACCTTTTGCGTGGCGGGCACGGGGCCGATGCCCATGTAGGCCGGGTCCACGCCGGCGTGCGCATAGCCCACCAGGCGCGCCAGGGGCTTCACGTTCAGCGCCTGCAGGCGGTCGCCCGCCACCAGCACCACGGCGGAGGCACCGTCGTTGATGCCCGAGGCGTTGCCGGCCGTGACCGTGCCGCCTTCCTTCTTGAACGCGGGCTTCATGCCGGCCAGCACGTCCAGCGTGGTGGCGGCGCGCACATGCTCGTCTTCCTGGAACAGCACGGAGCCCTTGCGCGTGGCGATTTCCACCGGAACGATCTGCTCTTTGAAGTAGCCCGCCGCGATGGCGGCGGCGGCGCGCTGCTGGCTGGCCAGGGCGAGTTGGTCCTGCATCTCGCGCGAAATTTGGTAGCGCTCGGCCACGTTCTCGGCGGTGATGCCCATGTGCATCTTCTGCCAGGGGTCGTGCAGGATGCCGAGCATGTAGTCGATGCTCTTGCTGTCGCCCATGCGCTGGCCCCAGCGCGCGCCCTGGTCGAAGTAGGGGCCGCGGCTCATGGATTCCGAGCCACCGCCCACGGCCACGTCGCAGTCGCCATAGCCAATGGCCTGGGCTGCGCTGATGATGGCCTGCAGGCCCGAGCCGCACAGGCGGTTGACGTTGAACGCGGGCGTCTCGATGGGGCAGCCGGCGTCAATCGCCGCCACGCGGGAGAGGTAGGCGTCTTTGGTGTCGGTGGGGATCACGTTGCCCATGACCACATGGCCCACGGCGTCGGGCGCGATGCCGGCGCGCGCGATGGCGGCCTTCACGGCGGTGGTGGCAAGCTGGGTGTTGGGCACATCTTTCAGGCTGCCGCCGAAGGTGCCGATGGCGGTGCGTGCGGTGCTGACGACGAAGACTTCGCGGTGGGTCATGGGGCAGATACGGTGGTTGGAGGTGGATAGGTGACCGTACCGTCCGGGTGGACCTGCGCGGCCGGGGTGAGTGTCGCACTCTCGGTGCGCGCGCCCAGGATGTGGCGCACCGCGCCGCCGGCGGCCAGCACGTGGTCGGTGATGATGCGGCGGTGGCAGCGCCACCACACGGCCTCGGCGCACATGATGGCGCAGGGCTCGCGTGCCGCGGCCGTGCGCAGCGCGGCCAGCGCGGCGCGAAAGGCGGGCTGCAGCGCGTAGTCGGCGTAGTTGTGGAAGCTGCGGTTGTCCCAGTAGCCGTTGGTGGTGGGCGGCACGCCGCGCTGCAAGGAGCGGCGCCCGCCCAGCGCCGGCATGTGGGTGTAGGCGATGCCCTGCGCGGCCAGCGCGGCGGGCAGCCGGTCCTCGTGGAATTGCGGCTGGCGCAGCGAGCGCGGGATGGCGCGCACGTCGATCACCCGTGTCACGCCTTCGCGCTGCAGCAGCGCGATGAAGTCCTGCACCGCCAGCGTGGAGTGCCCGATGGTGTAGAGCGGCGGCGCGGCCATTGCGTGTGCCGCTCAGCGGGCCAGGCGGTGCAGCGCGCTGCCTTTGTGCAGGGCGACATGGTCGGTCTTGTCGCTCTGGATCTCGTACTGCGGCTCTTCGGCGCTGGCGTGGTGGGTGTAGCCCTTCCACTGCAGCGCGCGGGTGTGGACGGCGGTGATGCGCCCGCTGACGCGGCCGGCCTCGGAGTTCCAGCTGACGTGGTCGCCCACCTTGAAAGGGTGTGCCATGGCATGCCTCCTGCAGGGTGTGTCAAGGCGGCCATTGTGGCCCGGCCGGCGGGTTGGTTTGGGGTGTTTTAGGCCTCCAGCGACCTGTCCACAAGCGCTGGCAGCTATGAATTAAATAGCGACGTCGGCGGCGCCGCTATTCGGGATGCCGGCCATGGCCAGATCGTCCAGGATCGGGCAGTCCGGCCGGTCGTCGCCGTGGCAGCAGTGCACCAGCGCCTGCAGGCTGCGCTGCATGGCCTGCATGGCGGCGATGCGCTCGCTCAGGTTGTCGATGTGCGCCTGGGCGATGCGTTTGACCTGGCTGCTGGCGCGCTGCTTGTCCTGCCACAGGCCGAGCAGGGTGGCGATCTCCTCCATCGAGAAGCCCAGGTCGCGCGCGCGGCGGATGAAGCGCAGGGTGTGCACATCGGCCTCGGTGTACTGGCGGTAGCCGCTGTCGGTGCGCGCCACGCCGGTCAGCAGGCCCAGTGATTCGTAGTGGCGCAGCATGCGCGCCGAGACGCCTGCGCGCTCGGCGGCGGTGCCGATGGCCACGGGCCAGTCCAGCGCGGCCGCGGGCCCCGCGCCGTCGCTGGGCACGCGGTGGGCGGGGCGCCGCGGCGCGGTGCTCATGCGGCGACCTTGTAGCCTTCTTCCTGGATGGCGTTGGCCAGCGCTTCGCGCGACTTGTCGCTCTCCACGATGACCTGGCCGGTGGCCAGGTCCACCTTCACGAGGGCGTCGGTGTCGACCTGGCGCACCGCGTGCACCACGGCGCGTTCGCAGTGGCCGCAGGTCATTCCCTGGACTTGAAATGTGTATTGCATGATGGTCCTCTCGATCAAAGGGCGGTGGATGGGTTGCGGGCCAGCGGGTGGCCGACAGCTGCATCATGAAGCCTGACATGGTGTCAAAGTCAAGCGGGGACCCGCGCGGCCTGCCGCTTGACCTTGCCAGCATGTCAAGGTTTAAGGTGCGCCCTGTATCGATTCCAAGGTGGCTTTCATGACTTCTGCTTCCCTTTCCCCTGCCGCATCGGGCGACGCCCCCGCGGGCACGCTGGACCTGGGCATTGCCGGCATGACCTGCGCGAGCTGCGTGGGCCGGGTGGAACGTGCGCTGCGCAAGGTGCCGGGCGTGCAGGACGCCACGGTGAACCTGGCGACGGAGCGCGCGCACATCGTGTTCGACGCCGCCAGCGGCGGGGGCATAGAGGCGCTGGCACGCCGCGCCGTGCGCAATGCCGGCTACGAGCCGCGCAGCGTGGAGGAGCAGGAAGCGGGTGAGGAGAGCGCGCAGTCGCCCTGGGCAGGCTTCACGCCGGTGGCGGTGGGGTTGCTGCTATCGGCGCCGCTGGTGCTGCCCATGCTGGGCGATCTGTTCGGCTTGCACTGGATGCTGCCGGCGTGGGTGCAGTTCATCCTGGCCACACCGGTGCAGTTCATTCTGGGCGCGCGCTTTTACAAGGCGGGCTGGCATGCCGCCAAGGCGCTCACGGGCAACATGGACCTGCTGGTGGCCATCGGCACCAGCGCGGGCTACGGCCTGTCGCTGTGGCTGTGGGCCACGGCCGAATCCACCCATGGCGCGGGGCATACGCCGCACCTGTACTTCGAGGCATCGGCCGTGGTCATCACGCTGGTGCTGCTGGGCAAGTGGTTGGAAGCGCGTGCCAAGCGCCAGACCACGGCCGCCATCCGCGCGCTGCACGCGCTGCGCCCCGAGGTGGCCCACCTGCTGGGCCGGGACGGCGAGGTGGACGTGCCGATCGCCGAGGTGATGGCGGGTGACCGGCTGGTGGTGCGCCCGGGCGAGCGCATCCCCGTGGACGGCACGGTGGTGGAAGGGCACACGCAGGTGGACGAATCCATGCTGACCGGCGAGCCGCTGCCCGTGGTACGCAGCGCCGATGGCCCGGAGGGCGGGGCGCTCACCGGCGGCTCGATCAATGGCGATGGGCGCATCGTGATGCAGGTGACGGCCGTGGGAAGCGAGACGGTGCTCGCGCGCATCATCCGCCTGGTGGAGGATGCGCAGGCGGCCAAGGCGCCCATCCAGCGGCTGGTGGACAAGGTGTCGGCCGTCTTCGTGCCGGTGGTGCTGGCGATTGCCATCGTCACGCTGCTGGGCTGGCTGTGGACGGGCGCGGGCGTGGAGGCCGCGCTGATCCATGCCGTGGCGGTGCTGGTCATCGCCTGCCCCTGTGCGCTGGGACTGGCCACGCCGGCGGCCATCATGGCGGGCACCGGCGTGGCGGCCAGGCACGGCATCCTCATCAAGGATGCCGAGGCGCTGGAAACCGCCCACCGCGTGCAGACCGTGGCCTTTGACAAGACCGGTACGCTGACCGTGGGCCGCCCGCGCCTGACGGCGTTTCACGTGGAACCGGGGGTGGATGAGGCGGCACTGCTGTCGGCTGTGGCCGCGGTGCAGAGCGGCAGTGAGCACCCGCTCGCACGCGCCGTGGTGAGCGCCGCCCAAGAGCGTGGCCTGCCTGTTCCTGCGCCCGACGGAGTGCGCGCCGTGCCCGGCCGCGGCACCGAGGGCGAGGTGGCAGCGCGCAGCTATCTGGTCGGCAGCCTGCGCTGGATGCAGGAGCTGGGCGTGGACCTGGGCCCGCTGGCCGATCGTGCGGCCACGCTGCAGGCCGAAGGCGCCACCGTGTCCGCGGTGGCCGAGCGGGTCGCGCAGGACCCGAGCGGCGCACGGCCACCCGAAGCCGCGAGCACTCCCCTGGGGGGCAGCGAGGACACGATAGTGCCGAGCGCGGGGGCGCACTATGTCTTGCGCGCGCTGCTGGCCTTTGGCGATGAGCCCAAGCCCGGCGCACGCGAGGCACTGGCGCAACTGCGCGACCAGGGCGTGCGCTGCGTGATGATCTCTGGCGACAACCGCGGCGCGGCCGAGGCCATGGCCCGCCGCCTGGGCCTGCAGCCGGAGGCCGGCGAGGTGATGGCCGAGGTGCTGCCGGGCGACAAGGCGGCGGCGGTGAATGCGCTGAAGGCGCAGGGCCATGTCGTGGCCATGGTGGGCGACGGCGTGAATGACGCGCCCGCGCTGGCCGCGGCCGATGTGGGCATGGCCATGGGCAATGGTACCGACGTGGCCATGCACGCGGCGGGCATCACGCTGATGCGCGGGGACCCGCAGCTGGTGGCGGCGGCGCTGGACATCTCGCGGCGCACGGTGGCCAAGATCCGCCAGAACCTGTTTTGGGCCTTTGCATATAACGTGGCCGGTATTCCGCTGGCGGCGCTGGGCTACCTGAGTCCCGTGGTCGCGGGGGCCGCGATGGCGCTGAGTTCGGTCAGCGTGATGACGAACGCGTTGTTGCTCAAGCGTTGGCGGGGGTGATTGCGGGATAAACGAGACAAAAGGATTCTTATTTCTCTGGCAAACTGCAACGTTTTGTTGCATATTGGCGCGCGGCTTCGTTCGTAAGTCACGCGCAAGCCATCGCCTGACAGGGTGACGGATTGCGTGACGCACATCATGGGAGGGTGGCCCGCCGGGGGCTGCACACGACAAGGAAACGGTGATGAATATTTACGCGCTCATGCGGCTCTTCACGATCCGCCTGCGAATGATCGGCGCCATTGGCGTGGTACTGGGCCTGTTGGGCCTGCTGGGCGGTGCCGGCATGCTGGGCATGTTCCGCATCCACGGGCTGGCCCAGGACTTCATCAGCCAGCCGCATGCCGCGGTGAAGCTGATGGGCCAGTTGCGCAGCGAGATGGGTGAGATCCGCCAGCACGAGAAGGACATGATCATCCACTACGAGCGCCCCGAGTCGGTGCGCGCCGCGCACGACCGGTGGCTGGCGTCGCTGGACCGTGCGGGCAAGGTCACGGCCACGCTGGGCCAGATCTGGCAGGGCGAGGACCTGGCCGAGGCGAAGGACGTCGCCAAGCACCTGGTGGCCTACCGCGAGCAGTTTGCGCACGTGGCACGCCAGCTGGAGGCTGGCGGCTACGACACCGCCACGATCGCCAACCGCATGAGTGGTAAGGCGGTGGAGCAGTTCAACATCGCCACCGACAAGGTGGCCGCGCTGGACAAGCGCCTGGCCGCCGAGGTGGACAGCGCCATTGCGCACCAGGACCGCGTCACCGACCAGACCAAGTGGCTGTTCGCCCTGGCGGTGCTGATCACTGTGGTGGTGGTGGTGCCGCTCACGCTGCTGAACATGGTGTCCATCTGCCGCCCGCTGGAAGTGGCCCGCGCGATGGCACAGGCGATCGCCGGGGGCGACCTGTCTCAGCGCATCCACGTGGAAGGCCGTGACGAGGCGGCCGACCTGCAGCGCGCGCTGCTGGACATGCAAAACGGCCTGGGCGCAATGGTGGCGCAGGTGCGCGACGCGAGCAGCAACATCGCCACGGCCAGCCAGGAGATCGCCACCGGCAACCAGGACCTGTCCGCCCGCACCGAGCAGACCGCCAGCAACGCACAAGAAGCCGTGGCCGCGCTCTCGCAGCTCACCGCCACGGTGCAGCAGACGGCGTCGTCCTCGCAGGTGGCCAACCAGCTCGTCACCTCGGCCTCGGGCATCGCCACGCGCGGTGGCCAGGTGGTGCAGCAGGCGGTGAACAGCATGCACGAGATCTCCTCCTCCAGCCGCAAGATCGGCGACATCATCGGCCTGATCGACTCCATCGCCTTCCAGACCAACATCCTCGCGCTGAACGCGGCCGTGGAAGCCGCGCGCGCGGGCGAGCAGGGCCGGGGCTTTGCCGTGGTGGCGGGCGAGGTGCGCAGCCTGGCGCAGCGCAGCGCGGCCGCAGCCAGCGAGATCAAGGGCCTGATCAGCTCCAGCGTGACGGCCGTGGACGGCGGCGTGCGCCACGTGGAAGATGCCGGCAAGGCCATGCAGGAGATCGTGTCCAGCGTGCAGCGCGTGACCGACATCATTGGCGAGATCAACTCCGCCGCCTCCGAGCAGGCGGGCGGCATCGGCGAGGTCAACGCCTCCGTGGGCGAGATCGACCGCATGACGCAGCAGAACGCCGCGCTGGTGGAAGAGTCCGCCGCGGCGGCCGAGTCGCTGCGCGAGCAGGCCGCCCGCCTGTCGCAGGTGGTGAGCCAGTTCCAGTTGGCCGACGACGGCCACGCGCCAGCGGCCTTCACGCGCACCGGCGCGCCGGCCCCCGCGCTGCGGGGCGGCGACACGCCGCGCCTGAGCGCCGCTTGAGCGCTGCATGACGCACGCGGCGGCCGGGCGCCGCCGCCAGTTTTCAACAAACCCTCCTTGCGCACCTTCGGGTGCGTTTTTTTTGCCCCTTGGTTTTGCGGCCTGTGATGGCGCGCAAGGAAGTTAGCAGATTGCTATTTAATAAGTAGCTGCTAGCGCTTACTGGGCGGGAGTTAGAGCCGATTTTTATGCCGATGCCAGCAGGCGCGGCACGGAAGCCACCAGCAGCGCACCGCCCGACAGCGTGAGCAGGCCCAGCACGATCTGGCGAAAGCGGACCTCGCTGATGCCGATATACAGCCGCGTACCCAGGAGCACCGGCACCAGCACGGCCGTAGCCACGATGCCGAAGGCGGGCAGCATGTCGCGCGTGACCATACCCTTGGCCAGATAGGTGGCCATGGCCACGGCCAGCATCGCCAGGTTGAAGTTCTGCACCACGGCGCGCTGGGTGTCCTTGGGCAGGCCGCGCAGCGTGCACCACAGCGTGGGCAGCACGCCCGTGAAGCCGCCAATGCCGCCCATCACGCCGCCGCACAGGCCCACCACGGTGTCGGCCGTGCGCCCGCCCCAACGCACCCGCGGCAGGCTGCGCGCCATCAGCATGGCGGGGCACCAGCACACCAGCAGCGTGCCCAGCAGGGCTTTGAACCAGTGGGCGTTCAGGTGGGGCAGCAGGCTGGCGCCCACGGGCACGCCCACCAGACCGCCCAGAATGAACGGCCACAGCAGGGCGGCATTGAAGCCGCGGCGCATGGTCACCGCAGCCAGCACCTGGCCGGTGAGCGAGCCGAACACCGCCAGCGCCGCCGCCAGGTGTGGCTCCAGCACCCAGACCCAGAACGACATGGCCACCATGCTGAACGCAAAGCCCGACAGGCCTTGCACGAAGCCCGCCACGACGGCGCCCAGGACGAGGATGGCCGGTGTCTCCATGCATGTCTCCCTGCTGCCCGCGGGTCCATGGGTGTACCCGCTTTTGTTTTGATAGCTGCCAGCGCTTTGCCCATCAGCGCTGGGGCCGGTTTTTATATCCATCCATGAAGCATCACGCCCGGCGCCGGGCGTGATGCTTGGCGGGCCGCCTGCGTCAGGCCGGGGCCTGCTCCAGCGCGGGGTAGTCGATGTAGCCGTGCTCGCCGCCGCCGTAGAACGTGGTTTGGTCCCAGGCGTTGAGCGGGGCGCCCCGCCGCAGGCGCTCCACCAGGTCGGGGTTGGAGATGAACGCGCGGCCAAAGGCCACGATGTCGGCGCGGCCGCTGGCCAGCGCCTCCTGGGCCATGTCGCGGTCGTAGCCATTGTTCACCATCCATGCCCCCCGGCCGCCAGCCTCGCGGTAGGCGGCCTTGAAGGCGGCGTAGTCGAATGGGCGTCCTTCCACCTCGCGCGGACCGCCCGTTGCTCCCTCGATCACGTGCACATAGGCCAGGCCCAGCGGCGCAAGCTGGCGGGCCAGGTACTCGTAGAGCGGCTGCGGGTTGGCGTCCACGATGTCGTTCGCCGGCGTGACGGGCGACAGGCGCAGGCCCACCCGACCCGGGCCTACGGCATCGGCCACGGCGCGTGTTACCTCCAGCATGAGGCGGGCGCGGTTTTCGATGCTGCCGCCGTAGTCGTCCGTGCGCTGGTTGGCGCCGGTCTTGAGGAACTGGTCCAGCAGGTAGCCGTTGGCGCCATGGATCTCCACGCCGTCAAAGCCTGCCGTTTCCACCGCATTGCGCGCCGCCGCGGCGAAGGCGTGCACGATGCCGGGCAGTTCGCTGGCGTCGAGCTCCCGCGGCTCGGAGGTGGGCTCGAACCGGCCGGCGCCGGTCTCGGGGTCGACCAGATAGGTCTTGGATTTGGCCACGATGGGCGAGGGCGCCACGGGGGCTGCGCCGCCCGGCTGCAGCGCGCGGTGCGATACGCGACCTACATGCCAGAGCTGGGTCACGATGCGGCCGCCGCGTGCGTGCACGGCGGCGGTGACGCGCTTCCAGCCATCGAGCTGCTCGGTGGCGTACAGCCCTGGTACATCGGCATAGCCCTGGCCCTGGTGGCTGATGGCCGTGCCCTCGGTGATCAGCAGCCCGGCGCTGGCGCGCTGGGCGTAGTAGGTGGCGGTGATGTCGCGCGGCACGGCCCGGGGCGAGCGGTTGCGCGTCAGCGGCGCCATGGCGATACGGTTGGCCAGGTGCAGGTCACCGGCCTGGATGGGATCGAACAGAGTGGGCATGCGACTTCAGTACCTTCTTGCAAAGCGAACCGCGGGAGGTGCGGAACGCATCAAAGGTTACCTGTATCGCTCAAGGCGTGCAGTACACCCAGGCGCTGCAGAACCACGGGTTCTGTGCTACGTCAAACAGGGAGGGGGTACGGCGGTGGGGCCGGCTGGCGGCCCTGGATGGCGCCGGGCGTGCGGCGCGCGGGGGGATTTTTGCGGTGAGGCGCCGGCACGCACAAGCCGCGCCCCGCAGATGCCGGGCGCGGCCATATGGGCCTTACTTGAGCAGGCCCTCGGCCTTCATGGCGGCCTGCACGGCGGGGCGGGCGGCGATGCGTTCGCGGTAGGCCGCCAGGTTCTTCAGTGCGGAGATGTCCAGGTTCACGGCGGGGGCCCAATTGGTCACCGTGAACAAGTAGGCGTCGGCCACGCTGAAGTGCTCGCCCATGAGGTAGGGCTTGTGGGCCAGTTCGCCGTCCACCCACTTGAGGCGGCTGAGCAGTTGCTCATGCACCAGGGGCTTGTAGTCTGCGGGGGTGGTGGGCTTGAACAGGGGGCTGAAGCCCTTGTGGATCTCGGTGCCGATGAAGGTCAGCCACTCCTGCAGACGGTAGCGCGCCAGCGTACCGTTGGCGGGGGCGAGGTTCTTGTGCGGCGCCTGGTCGGCCAGGTACTGCACGATGGCGGGGCCTTCGCGCAGGCGCGTGCCGTCGTCCAGCTCCAGCACCGGCACGTAGCCCAGGGGGTTGATGGTGTAGTAGTCGGTGCCGTCCTGCAGCTTGTGGCTCTTGGTGCTGGCCAGCACCGAGGTGTGGGCCAGGCCGGCTTCGTGCAGCACGATGTGCGGGGAGAGCGAGCAGGCGCCAGGGGAGTAGTAGAGCTTCATGCGGTCTTGTCCTTTCAAGAGAGTGATGAAGAAAATCTCCGCAGCGCATGCTATGCCGACCTGCGCGGGTCTGCCATGCCAAGGCCTTTGTGGGGGCGTTTCCCCGCGGCGCTGCGCCTGGGGGCAAGGCGGCCTCAGCGGGGCGTGGACGGCTGCGTGGCCTGTTCCATCAACGCCAGCCAGCGCATCGCGTGCGCGCGGCTGTCGCCGCACATGGCGGGGCTGGGCCGCAGCGAGGCGCACACCGTGGGGCGCTCGGGCCGGCCGAAGATGCGGCAGCGTGCGTCGTCGTCCAGTTGCACGCAGCGCATGCCGGCCGGCTTGCCGTGCGGCATGCCGGGAATGGGCGAGGAGATCGACGGCGCCGTGCAGCAGGCGCCGCAGCCGGGGCGGCAATCCATGGCGCTATTTAATTCATAGCTGTCAGCGCTTGCTGGATATACGCTGGTACCGGTTTTTGCTTCTGTCACGCGGTGCCGTGCAGCCGCCCGGCAGCCCACAGGACCTGCTCCACCACGCCGCGCACGTGGGCGGCTTGGCTTGCGTCGACCAGCTGGCCCTGGGCGTCGAAGGCACTGGCCGCGCGCGGCAGCGCGAAATGGCGCGGCGCCAGCCAGCATTCCAGGTTGAGCAGCAGCGGCGCCAGGTGGCTTTGCGACCGCAGGCCGCCCAGTGCGCCGTTGGACGCGCTGAGCATCCCCACCACCTTGCCCGCGAACGGGCGAGTGCCATCACTCCATTCCGCGTGTCCGGCCACGGGGCTGGAGGCCCAGTCGATGGTGTTCTTGAGCAGGCCGGTGTAGCTGCCGTTGTATTCGGGCGAGCAGATCACCCAGGCGGGGTGGGCGTCCAGCACTTCCTTCAGCCGGATCACGTCGGCCGGGGTGCCGACGGTCTCCAGGTCGGCGTTGTAGAGGGGGATGTCGAAGTCGGCCAGCTCCAGCAGCGTGACCTCGGCGCCGGCGTCGCGCGCCATGTGTGCGGCCACGGCGGCCAGGCGGCGGTTGAATGATTGGGTGCGGGTGCTGCCCGCGAATACGAGGAACTTCATGCGCGGGATTGGAGCACAGCCTGGACACACTTTTCCTGCGCGGTTTCACGTGAAACAAACCCCGCCGCGCATCGGGGTGGCAAAGATGGGAAAATCACGGGTTCCCCGCCGGGCCGGCAGCGCAGGCGCGAGGGTGGGGGCGGTACCGGCGCCGTGAAAGCCGGGCTTGTTCACCGTTTGACAGGGCCGCAGCGGGCCCGGAGCACCCCACCATGTTGTACCCCCAGGATTTCGATGTCATCGTCGTTGGCGGAGGCCATGCCGGCACCGAGGCCGCGCTGGCCGCCGCACGCATGGGCAGCCGCACGCTGCTGCTCACGCACAACATCGAGACGCTGGGGCAGATGAGCTGCAACCCCAGCATCGGCGGCATTGGCAAGGGCCACCTGGTGAAGGAGGTGGACGCGCTGGGTGGCGTGATGGCGCTGGCGACCGATGAGGCGGGCATCCAGTTCCGCATCCTCAACAGCAGCAAGGGTCCGGCCGTGCGCGCCACGCGCGCGCAGGCCGACCGCATCCTCTACAAAGCGGCCATCCGCCGCATGCTGGAGAACCAACCCAACCTGTGGCTGTTCCAGCAGGCGGTGGACGACCTGATGGTGGAGGGCGACCGCGTGGTGGGCGCCGTCACGCAGGTGGGCATCCGCTTTCGCAGTCGCACGGTGGTGCTGACGGCGGGCACCTTCTTGGACGGCAAGATCCACGTGGGTCTGAACAACTACGCAGCGGGCCGCGCGGGGGATCCGCCGGCCGTAAGCCTGTCGGCACGCCTGAAGGAGCTGCAGCTGCCCCAGGGGCGCTTGAAGACCGGCACGCCGCCGCGCATCGATGGACGCAGCATCGACTTCAGCCAGTGTGAGGAGCAGCCCGGCGACGGCATGCCCGGTGGCGTGAACGAGGGTGCTGTGCCGGTGTTCAGCTTCATGGGCAACGCGGCCATGCACCCGCGCCAGGTGCCCTGCTGGATCACGCACACCAACGCGCGCACGCACGAGATCATCCGCAGCGGCTTTGACCGCAGTCCCATGTTCACCGGCAAGATCGAAGGCGTGGGCCCGCGCTACTGCCCCAGCGTGGAGGACAAGATCAACCGCTTTGCCGACAAGGAAAGCCATCAGATCTTTCTGGAGCCGGAAGGGCTGACCACGCACGAGTTCTACCCCAACGGCATCAGCACCAGCCTGCCGTTCGACATCCAGTACGACCTGGTGCGCTCGATGCGCGGCCTGGAGAACGCGCACATCCTGCGGCCGGGCTACGCCATCGAGTACGACTACTTCGACCCGCGTTCGCTCAAGAGCAGTTTCGAGACGCGGCAGATCCAGGGCCTGTTCTTCGCAGGCCAGATCAATGGCACCACAGGGTACGAGGAGGCGGCGGCGCAGGGTCTGTTCGCCGGTATCAACGCCGCGCTGCAATGCCGAGGGGAGGGTGCCTGGGTGCCCGCGCGCGACGAGGCCTATCTGGGCGTGTTGGTGGACGATCTGATCACCAAGGGCGTGACCGAGCCCTACCGCATGTTCACCAGCCGCGCCGAGTTCCGCCTGCAGCTGCGCGAGGACAACGCCGACATGCGCCTGACCGATGCGGGGCGTCGCATGGGTTTGGTGGATGATGCGCGCTGGGACGCTTTCAGCCGCAAGCGCGATGCGGTTTCACGTGAAACAGAGCGTTTGAAATCGACATGGGTGAACCCGCGCAACCTGCCCACGGTGGAGGCCGAGCGCGTGCTGGGTAAAGCCATCGAACATGAATACAACCTCTTCGACCTGTTGCGCCGTCCCGACGTGGGGTACGACGCACTGACGACCATGGATGGCGGCAAGTATGCAAGCGAGGCTGTTTCACGTGAAACGCTGGGCGAGCTGAGTGCGCCCGTGATCGAGCAGGTCGAGATTGCCGCCAAGTACGCGGGCTATATCGAGCGCCAACGGGATGAGGTGCAGCGCGCCGCGCACTTCGAAAAGCTGCGCCTACCCGAAGATCTGGACTACATGCAGGTGGCGGCCTTGTCGATCGAGGTGCGGCAAAAACTGCAGAAGCACCGGCCGGAGACGTTGGGCCAGGCGTCGCGCATTTCCGGGGTGACACCGGCGGCGATCTCGCTGCTGATGGTCCACCTGAAGAAGGGCGGTTTTAAAGGGTTTGCCCCGCAGTCGGCGGATGGGATGGAGACGGTCGCATGAGCGTGGTGACGAACACAAGCCTGGAACACACCCTGCGTGAGGGCGCCAACGCCTTGGGGTTGGAGCTGTCGGAAGCGCAAATCACGCAGCTGTTGGACTTCCTGGCGCTGCTGCAAAAGTGGAACAAGGTCTACAACCTCACGGCGGTGCGCGATCCGCAGGAAATGCTCACGCACCACCTGCTGGACAGCCTGGCTGCCGTCCCGCCGCTGCGCCGCCATGTCGCGCAAACGGCGCAGGGCAGTGCGGCCCGCCCGGGCGCACGGCTGCTGGATGTGGGATCAGGCGGGGGACTGCCTGGCGTGGTGTTCGCCATTTGTTGCCCGGAAGTGGATGTGAGTTGCGTGGACACCGTGGCCAAGAAAGCAGCGTTCATCCAGCAGGCGGCGGGCACCCTCGGTCTGTCCAACCTGCATGGCATCCATGCGCGCGTGGAAACGCTGGCCGGTCCGTTCGATGTGGTCAGTTGCCGCGCCTTTGCCGCGCTGGCGGACTTCACCGCCTGGTCGCGCCAGGCACTGGCACCGCACGGCGTGTGGCTGGCCATGAAGGGAAAGCACCCGCACGACGAGATTGCCGCGCTACCGGCGGACGTAAGCGTGTTTCACGTGGAACAACTCACTGTGCCGGGGCTGCAGGCCGAACGCTGCATCCTCTGGCTGCGCCCCGTCGCGTAAACTCAAGCCCCCTCCCGCTTCGCAAGGCGCTCCCATGTTCGGCATTGCAGACTACGGCGCATTCGTCGCCGCCATCGTGTTGTTCCTCGCCATCCCGGGGCCGGGCAATCTGGCGCTCATCACTTCCACCGGCAAGGGCGGTGTGCGCGCCGGCATGGCCGCCTGCATGGGCGTGATCGCCGCCGACCAGGTGCTCATGTGGATGGCGGTGGCGGGCGTGGCGGGCCTGCTGGCCGCGTATCCGGCAGCATTCCATGCCGTGCAATGGCTGGGCGCCGTCTACCTGGGCTGGATGGGCTACAAGATGCTCACCGCCAAGCCGGGGGATGTTCCCGTGCTGAACATTGCGCCGCGCCACTACTTCCGCCAGGGGGCGGTCATCACGCTGCTCAACCCTAAGGCCATCGTGTTCTACATGGCCTTCTTCCCGCTGTTCGTGAACCCGGCCACGCACCGCGGGTTGGTCACCTTCGCCGCCATGGCCGCCACCATCGCCACGCTCACCTTCCTGTACAGCCTGGTTGTGGTGCTGCTCACGCACTTCCTGGCCGAGCGCATGCGCGCCAACCCCACGGTGGCGCGCGTGTTGGAGAAAACGGCGGGCGTGTTCCTCATCGGCTTCGGCGTCAAGCTGGCCATTTCCAAGTAATAGCGAATTGCCCCGCATGGCCAAGATCTTCTGCATTGCCAACCAAAAGGGTGGGGTCGGCAAGACCACCACTTCCGTCAATCTGGCCGCGGGCCTGGCCAAGATCGGCCAGCGCGTGCTGCTCGTGGACCTGGACCCGCAGGGCAATGCCACCATGGGCTCGGGCGTGGACAAGCGCGCGCTGGAGCTGTCGGTGTACGACGTGCTGCTGGAGTCGGCCTCGGTGCCGGAGGCCGCCGTGCTGTCGGAGCAGTGCGGCTACCGCGTGCTGGGCGCCAACCGCGAACTCGCCGGGGCAGAGGTGGAACTGGTGCCGCTGGAGCAGCGCGAACGCCGCCTGAAGGCCGCCCTGGCGGCGGTGGACTCCGACTACGATTTCGTGCTCATCGACTGCCCGCCCTCCCTGTCCATGC
Organism: Diaphorobacter sp. ED-3; assembly: GCF_027625375.1. Classification (NCBI taxonomy): domain Bacteria; kingdom Pseudomonadati; phylum Pseudomonadota; class Betaproteobacteria; order Burkholderiales; family Comamonadaceae; genus Diaphorobacter; species Diaphorobacter sp. ED-3. The sequence continues at coordinate 135,371 of NZ_CP115182.1, forward strand.
TCACGCTGAACGGCCTGTGCAGCGCCCACGGCGTCATCGTGCCGATGCAGTGCGAGTACTTCGCGCTGGAGGGCCTGACCGATCTGGTGAACACCATCAAGCAGGTGCATGCCAACCTGAACCCCGACCTGCAGATCATCGGCCTGCTGCGCGTGATGTTCGACCCGCGCATCACGCTGCAAAGCCAGGTCAGCGAGCAGCTCAAGGAGCACTTCGGCGACAAGGTGTTCGACACCGTGATCCCGCGCAACGTGCGCCTGGCCGAGGCGCCTAGCTACGGTTTGCCCGGCGTGGTGTTCGATCCCGCGGCCAAGGGCAGCCAGGCTTTTCTGGAGTTCGCGCGCGAGATGGTGGAGCGCGTGAAGCGCATGTGATGCCTGGCCAAGGTCTTACGGTCAAAATGGCCTCCAAGGCTTATTGGATAAGCGCTATCAGCTATATAAATCATAGTAACGCCGCATGAACCCCTCGCAGATCCTCCTCCTGCCCGGCTGGCAGAACTCCGGCCCCGGCCACTGGCAAACCGAGTGGGAGCGGCTGCATGGCTACCAGCGCGTGCAGCAGCACGACTGGATGCGTCCGTTGCGCGGCGACTGGTCCGCGCGGCTGGAAGAGGTCGTGGCCGATGCGCCGGGCGAGGTGGTGCTGGCCGCGCACAGCCTGGGGTGCATCCTCACCGCTTGGTGGGCGGCGCACACCCGCCACGCGCACAAGGTGCGCGGCGCGCTGCTGGTGGCGCCGGGTGATGTGGAGCGGCCCGACCTGGCCGTGCAGGTCCCCGGTTGGGCGCCCATCGCGCGCCAGGTGCTGCCCTTTCCGGCCGTGCTGGTGGGCAGCCAGGACGATCCCTACTGCAGCTTTGAGCGTGCGCAGATGCTGGCCGGTGCATGGGGCGCACGCTTCGTGGACTCCGGTCCCCGCGGCCATATCAACGCCGATTCCGACCTGGGCGACTGGCCCGAAGGGCACGCACTGCTGCGCGCATTGATGAACAAGGACTGAAGACACATGGTCACCAAGAAACCCAAGGGCCTGGGACGCGGCCTGGAAGCACTGCTGGGCCCCAAGGTGGCCGACAAGGCGCCTGCCGGCGCCAACGCAGCGGGTGCGGCAGACGGGCCGGTGAGCACGCTGGCCCTGGACCGTCTCGTGCCCGGCATCTACCAGCCGCGCACACGCATGGACGAGGGCGCGCTGTACGAACTGGCCGAATCCATCAAGGCCCAGGGCATCATGCAGCCGATCCTTGTGCGGCGCCTCGACGACGAACAGGCGCAACAGCGCCGCCAGGAGCGTGCATCGCAGGGGGCTTCAGCAGCGATGGGCGCCCTCAGCGCCAGTGGGCCGTTGTACGAAATCATCGCGGGCGAGCGGCGCTTTCGCGCCTCGCGCCTGGCGGGCCTGGCCGAGGTGCCGGTGCTGGTGCGCGACGTGCCCAACGAGGCGGCCGCGGCCATGGCGCTCATCGAGAACATCCAGCGCGAAGACCTCAACCCGCTGGAAGAGGCCCAGGGCCTGCAGCGCCTGATCCGCGAGTTCGGCCTCACCCACGAACAGGCGGCGCAGGCCGTGGGGCGCTCGCGCAGCGCGGCGAGCAACCTGCTGCGCCTTTTGAACCTGGCCGAGCCGGTGCAGACCATGCTCATGGCCGGCGACATCGACATGGGCCACGCGCGCGCGTTGCTGTCGCTGGAGCGCGCGGCGCAGATCACCGCGGGCAACCAGATCGCGGCGAAGAAGCTGTCGGTGCGCGAGGCCGAGAGCCTCGTCAAGAAGCTGGGGGCGGAGTTCGCCCTCACGCCGCAAAAGCCCAAGAAGGACAAGTCGCGCGACCTCAAGCGCGTGGAGGAAGAGTTGTCCGACCTGCTCATGGCCGAGGTCGAGGTGCGCGTCAAGAAGCGCGTCAAGCGCGGCAGCCGGGTTGAGGAGATGGGTGAGCTGGCCATCCAGTTCGGCTCGCTGGAGGCGCTCAACGGCCTCATCGAGCGCCTGCGCGGCGGCTGACGCCGCATCGTTGCGGCCCGTGCCCATGCCGCGCCGGCCCCGCCGACCCCATCGTCTGCACGCGCCGCCGCCGCGGCGCATCGTCCTGCCCTGGCCGCTGCCGGCGGTGCTGGTGTGGGCAGCGGCGTGGCTGCTGTTCGCGGGCCTGCGCGGCAGCGTGGCCCCGCTGGCAGCGCTCGGGCTGGCCTGCGCCGTGGGTGTGGCGGGCAGCCTGCTGGCGCAGGGCTGGTGGCGCCGCGGCCTGATCGCGCTGGGCTTTCCCTTGTCGGCGGCGCTGGGCGGCGCGGTGGCGCTGCCGGCCTGGGGCTGGCTGCTGCCGCTGGCGCTGCTGCTGCTGGTGTATCCGCTCAATGCCTGGCGCGATGCGCCGCTGTTTCCCACCCCGCCGGGTGCGCTGCACGGCCTGCAGGACGCCGCGCCGCTGCCCGCGGGTGCTGCCGTGCTGGACGCCGGCTGTGGCCTGGGCGATGGCCTCAAGGCCCTGCGCGCGGCCTATCCGCAGGCGCGACTGCACGGCCTGGAGTGGAGCGGACCCTTGGCGCTGCTGTGCCGGCTGCGCTGCCCCTGGGCGCGCGTGCGGCGCGGTGACCTCTGGGCCGCAGATTGGGGCGGTTACGACCTTGTGTACGTGTTCCAGCGGCCCGAGAGCATGGCCCGCGTGGCCGCGAAGGCCCGCGCGGAGATGGCGCCGGGCAACTGGCTCGTGAGTCTGGCGTTCGCCGTGCCGGGCGTGTGCCCCAGCGCGCGGCTGGATTCCTTCGCCGGCCATGCGGCGTGGATCTACCAATTGCCTTTGCCGGGGGACGGTGCTGCGCCACACTAAAACGAAACAACTTGCAAACATCGGTTGCAAAAACTGCCGAATCGGTATGATTTTGCATTCACGTCGGCCACGCCGGTCCTGTACCGCGTGCGCAGACCGCAACGCCTCGGTTGAGACGTGTCCACACACCCCGGAATGCAAGAAAAGAGAGAGAGGAAGGAAAGCTATGTCCCGTAAACCACTGACGCTGCTGGCGGCCGCCTGCGCCGCCCTGGCCCTGACCGGCTGCGAAACCACCAACATGCGGATGGGCAGCGCCGAATCCAAGACCGTGGCCACCGGCGCTGCCGCCGGCGGCAGCGCCGCCAACGAGAGCGGCCAGCTGGAGCGCTGCCAGTCGCCCCTGGGCACCGTGTCTCTGGTCGAGAACCAGGACGCCGGCTGGTACACCATCTTGCGCAACGAGTACAAGCTGCCCCCCACGGCCAACCTGCTGCGCCTGCTGATCCAGCAGTCCAACTGCTTCATCGTGGTGGAGCGCGGCGCAGCCGGCATGCGCGCCATGGACCGCGAGCGCCAGCTCATGGGCTCCGGCGAGATGCGCGGTGGCAGCAACTTTGGCCGGGGCCAGATGGTGGCGTCCGACTACGGCATGTCGCCCGAGATCATCTTCTCGAACAACGACGCAGGCGCCATCGGCGGCGTGCTGGGCGGCCTGATCGGCGGCGGCAGCGGCCGTGCGCTGGCGGCCGTCGGCGGCGGGCTGAAGACGCGCGAGGCCAGCGCCATGCTGACCCTGGTGGACAACCGCTCGGGCGTGCAGGTGGCGGCCTCCGAAGGCAGCGCCTCCAAGAGCGACTTTGCCGGCTTCGGCAGCCTGTTCGGCGGCTCGGCCGGCGGTGGCCTGGGGGGCTACCAGAACACCGCGCAAGGCAAGGTGATCACCGCTGCGTTCATGGATGCCTACAACCAGATGGTTGTGGCGCTGCGCAACTACAAGGCGCAGTCGGTGCAGGGCCAGGGCCTGGGCGGCGGCGGCCGCCTGGGCGTGGATGGCGGCGCGGCTCCCTCGCAGACCCGCGCGGGCGCGGCCATGTCGGTGCGCGAGGCGCAGGAACGCCTGAACGCCATGGGCTACAACGTGGGCACGCCCGACGGCTCCGCCGGTCCCAAGACGGCGCGTGCGCTGCGCGAGTTCCAGCAGGCTCAGGGCCTGCCCGTCACCGGCCGCCTGGACTCGGCCACGGCCGGCGCGCTGTCGCGCTGAGCGGGACGCAAGGGGCTTCGCCCCCGGCAAGCAAGCGGCCTTCGGGCCGCTTTTTCGTGGGCGCTTTATGGGGAAAGTGCTTCGTTATTCATAGCTGTCAGCGCTTTTCTCGCAAGAGCCATAGCCCGAAAACGCCATGAACGGCACGGTATCGCACCCGCGGGGTGCGGTATCGCCGGCGGGGCTGGCCTTCAGGCGCGCGGTGGCCTAGCATGCGCGCCGCATTGTTATTGCCGCAGTTCCATGTACCTGTCCCTGCCGCCGTTCTGGTCGTCATGGCTGGCGTGGCCCAAGCCGCCGCCCGCCCCCGACGCTTCTGGCGTTTTTTCCTCCTTTCTTGATGTCTCCCGGCGCCAGGCGCGCCGCCTCGCGCAGCCCGCCGAGCTGCGCATCGACGTGGACCCGCCCGACGCCACGATCGAGCAGGAACTCTCGGCCCTGCACCAGCGGCTGCACTCTCCCGGTGACGCCCTGCATGGCCTGCCCTCCACGCCCCTGCCGGGGCACCCCGGCCTTTTCGTGCGCAGCCGCGTGGCCGATGGCGAGCTGTACGTCTACATCGAAGACCCGCTGCGCCAGTGCCTGGCGGGCACCACGGTCTTCAACCGCCTTGTCGAACTGAACCGCCGCGCCGACCGCCACCTGCGCGCGCCGCATTCGCGCTACGCGCCCGCCTACCAGCGCCGGGGCCTTGCCACGGCCGTGTACCGCTGGGCGCTGGACGGTGGGCAGTGCCTGGTGTCCGGCGCGCGCCAGTCCGCAGGGGCCCATGCGCTGTGGCAGCGCCTGGGGCGTGATTACCCGCAGGGCTATGTCTGCCTGCAGCACAAGACCCCGCGCTACCTGGGCCGCCAGGTGGATGCGCGCGTGCAGGAAGCCCTGGCCACGCGCCGCCTGCTGCTGGGCCGGGGCTGGACGCTGGCCCGCCTGGCCGCCGCCACGGGCATGCTGTCTGTGTAGTGCTCCTGAAAAAAGAGCTGCTTGCGCTTATGGGGTAAGCGCTGGAGCCCTATTTGCCTTGAGATCTATGGCGACCCCAGGAAGCGCCCCGGCGCCAGCCCCACGGCCCGCCGCACCATGGCGCTGAAGGCGCTGGGGCTGTTGTAGCCCAGTTCCGCCGCGATCTGGTTGATGGGCTTGCGCCCCGCGGCCAGCGCCACGGCGCGCGCCAGGATCACCTGCTGGCGCCACTGCGTGAAGGTGCTGCCCAGCTCTTGGCGAAAGAGGCGCGCCACCGTGCGCGGGCTGGCGCCGGTGTCGCGCGCCCAGTCGGCCAGCGTGTCGTGGCGTGTGGGATCGGCCAGCACCGCCTCGCACAGGTGGCGCAGGCGCTTGTCGCGCGGCAGGTCCACGCCCAGGCGCACGCTGCTGGCACGGCGCAACTCGTCCAGGATCAGCGCGCTCAGGTGGCGCTCGCGGTGCAGCAGCTCGGGCGGCGGCGGGGCGCCGTCGTCGGGGTCGGTGGGCATCTCGCGCACCACGGCGCGCAGCAGCTCGGACACCTCCAGCACGCGGCACTGGCGCCAGGGCTCTTCCTGCGCGCGCGCGACGGCGGGGCCGCAGCGCCCGGGCGGCTGGTAGAAGTACAGCGTGCGCAGGTCGGCGTCCTCAACCATGGTCACGGCGTGCTCCACGCCCGGCGGGATCCACAGCGCGCGCGAGGGCGGCACGATGTAGGTGCCGCGCGGCACCGTCAGGCGCAGCACGCCCGTGGTGGAGATGGCCACCTGCGCCCAGGGGTGGCTGTGCGGGCGCACCTGTGTGTCGGCGCGCAGCTCGCGGTGCTTGGCGCGCACGGGGCGCTCCCGGCTGGGCACGAACAGGTGCGGCGTGAGCGACTCCACATACGACAGCACGCGCGCCGGCCGCGCCGCGCGGCCGGCGGTGCTGGCCGCGGCGGGCTCGGCAGGCGGCGGGGCAGGGCGGGGAAGGGACGGGCTTGGCATGATCACAACAGCAATTGGCCGACTATCGTATATCGGCCGCGGCTGCCTTGCCTAAGATCATGCCCATGACGACTGCTGTCCCCACCCTGCGCCAGGATGCGCGCACCATTGGCCTGATCGGCCTTGCGCACGGCTCCTCGCACTTCTTTCACCTGCTGCTGCCGCCGCTGTTTCCGTTCCTGATCGCGGAGTTCGGCTACAGCTATTCCGAACTGGGGCTGCTGGTCTCGGTGTTCTTCGTGGTCTCCGGCGTGGGCCAGGCGCTGTCGGGCTTCCTGGTGGACCGCGTGGGCGCACGCCCGGTGCTGTTCGCCGCGCTGGCCAGCTTTGCGCTGGCGGGCCTGACCGCGGGCAGCGCCAGCGGCTACCTGGGCCTGGTGGTGGCGTCGGTGCTGGCGGGCCTGGGCAATGCGCCGTTCCACCCGGTGGACTTCACCATCCTCAACAAGCGTGTGTCGCCCGCGCGGCTGGGCCACGGCTTCTCGGTGCACGGCATCTCGGGCAACCTGGGCTGGGCCACCGCGCCGCTGTTCATGGCGGGCATCGCCACGGCCACGGGATCGTGGCGCATGGCCTGCCTGAGCGGCGGTGCGCTGGCGCTGGTGGTGCTGGCCGTCATGGTGTGGAACCGCGACGCGCTGGACGATCGCCAGGGCGCCTGGGCGCATGCGCCGGCCAAGGGCGCCACGGGCAGCGCGCACGCGCAGGAACACCCCATGGCCTTCCTCAAGCTGCCGGCCGTGTGGCTGTGCTTCTCGTTCTTCTTCTGGAGCACCTGCTCGCTCAGCGCCATCCAGAGCTTTGCCGCCCCGGCGCTGCAGCGGATGTACGACATGCCGCTGTCGCTGACCTCCATGGTGGTCACGGGATACATGCTGTGCAGCGCCGTGGGCATGGTGATCGGGGGCTTCCTCGTGGGCCGCGTGGTGCGGCTGGAAAAGACCATCAGCATCTGCCTGATGGCCTCCGCCGCGCTGCTGGTGCTGGTGGGGCTGGGCGCACTGCCCGGCACGGTGGCGCTGGCCGTGGCGGCGCTGGCGGGCATGGGCGTGGGCATTGCCGGCCCGTCGCGCGACATGCTCATCAAGCGCGCCGCGCCCCCCGGCGCCACGGGCCGCGTGTACGGCACGGTGTATTCGGGGCTGGACCTGGGCTTTTCCGTCGCGGCGCCATTGTTTGGCGTGCTGCTGGACCGCGGGCAGACCGCCGACATCTTCTACGGCTCGGCCCTGGCGCTGGTGCTGAGTGTGGTCTCGGCGGCCCTGGTGGGCGGTGGCGTGGCGCGACGCCAGGCGCAGGCCGCGTGACAGGTTCCGGGGGCTTCCAGCGCATACGTAGCAAGCGCTAACAGCTATTGAAACAGGAGCGCTGGCGCGCCCTCCAGGGCAAGCCCTGCGCCGCGCATACCGGCTTGGCGGTTCCCCTGCCGCTGGGCGCGGGGCGGCAAGCGTTCGTCGCAGCCTGCATTCGGCCGTTATGCAGGACGGTGTGATGCGCTCTGGCCCATTGATCAAGCGGTAGATGCGAAATACAGTGAACCGCAGTGAAGAGCTGCGCGCCGCCGCGCCGTTCTCCAGCGTACGCGCCCGCTCCTTCCCCCCGGTTCTGCATCGACCCCACCCATGGAACCCCACGCCTTCAGGCACCTGCCCGAACTGCAAGGACGGCTCACGCCGCCCCAGGCCAGCGGGCTGCGCCTGACCGACGAGGTGCTCGCCGCCTGGGATGCGCAGGCGCGCCAGCAGGGCCTGTCCGCCGACTGGCGGCTGCCCGATGACGTGGTCGAGCGCTCACGCCAGGCCGTGCTGGCGCAGAGCGAGAGGTGCGACCTCTGGGTGTTTGCCTACGGCTCGCTGATGTGGAACCCCGCCATCCATTTCGACGAGGTGCGCCGCGCCCGGCTCGCGGACCATGCGCGCCGCTTCGCGCTGGCCACCACGATCGGCCGCGGTACACCCGACAGCCCGGGCCTGGTGCTCACGCTGCAGCGCGGCGTGGGTGACTGCGAGGGGTTGGCATTCCGCATTCCGCAGGCGCTGCTGGAGCGGGAGTCGCGCATGCTGTGGCGGCGCGAAATGATCCACGGCAGCTACTGCCCGGGCTTTCAACCGCTGCACACGCCGCAGGGCGGTGTGCGGGCGCTGGTGCTGTCCGCCAACACCGCGCACCCGCTGCACCGCGGCGGGCTGTCGCTGGACGACACCGCGGCCATCATCGCCAGCGCGCAGGGCAGCGTGGGCAGCAACCGCGACTACCTGGACCAGCTGGCGTGCCAACTCGACCTCTTGGGCATCCGCGATGACTACGTGCGCTGCCTGGCTGCCCGGGTGCGCGCGCACCGCGCGGCGCCGGACCGGGGTGGTTAAGTGAGATCGAACCAGCGCCGGTGGAGCCTGCTGGAGCGGGGTGCCTCTGTGTGCTGGCCCATGAAGGCGGCGGGGTGCTGCGCGCGCTGCCTGCCATGCTGCTTGTGGCTGCACAAGCGTTCTTGAAAAGGGAAAGTCATGTCCAAGGTACTCGTTCTCTACTACTCGACTTACGGCCATCTCGAAACCATGGCGCAGGCCGTCGCCGAAGGCGCGCGCTCTGCCGGTGCCACGGTGGACGTGAAGCGCGTGCCCGAAACGGTGCCGCAGGAGATCGCCCGGTCCGCGCATTTCAAGCTGGACCAGTCCGCACCCGTCGCCACCGTGGCCGAGCTGGAAAACTACGACGCGATCATCGTCGGCGCGCCCACGCGCTTTGGCCGCATGCCCTCGCAGATGGGCAGCTTCCTCGACCAGGCGGGCGGCCTGTGGGCGCGCGGCGCCCTCAACGGCAAGGTGGGCGCGGCGTTCACCTCCACCGCCACGCAGCACGGCGGGCAGGAGACGACGCTGTTTTCCATCATCACCAACCTGCTGCACTTCGGCATGGTGATCGTGGGGCTGCCCTACAGCTTCCAGGGCCAGATGACGCTGGACGAAGTGGTGGGCGGCGCCCCCTACGGTGCGACCACCATCGCCGGCGGCCAGGGCCAGCGCCAGCCCAGCGCGACCGAGCTGGACGGCGCACGCTTCCAGGGCCGTCTGGTGGCCGAGACGGCCAACAAGCTGTTCGGCGCCTGAAGCCACGCCGGTGCCGCGCGGCGTGGTCCGCGTGGTGCCGGGTGGTGGAGCGCCTGCCCCCAGCCCAGCCGCGGACCGGCTGGGCTTTTTATTGCCCGCGCGCTCGGGCCCGTTGTGCGGAAAACAAGGGTAAAAAAGGCCCTAGCGCTTATGCAGCAAGCGCTTGCAGCTATTGAATCAGGAGTGCCCGCGCGGCCGCCGCGGCGCAGGCTACAGCGCGAAGATCTTGCCCGGATTGAGGATGTTCTGCGGGTCCAGCGCGCGCTTGATGGCGCGCATCATCTCCACCGCGCCTTCGCCGGCCTCGTCCACCAGAAAGCCCATCTTGTGCACGCCCACGCCGTGCTCGCCGGTGCAGGTGCCGCCCAGGCGCAGCGCGCGCGCCACGAGCTGGTGGTTGAGCCGCTCGGCTGTCTCGCGCTCGGCGGGGACGGCCGGGTCCAGCAGGTAGCCGAAGTGGAAGTTGCCGTCGCCCACGTGGCCCACCAGGAAGTAGGGGATGCCGCTCGCGTCGGCCTCGGCCACGGAGTCGAGCAGGCAGTCGGCCAGGCGGCTGATGGGCACGCAGGTGTCGGTGCTGATGGCCTTGCAGCCCGGGCGGCTCTGTACGGCGGCAAAGTAGGCGTTGTGCCGCGCGGTCCACAGGCGCGTGCGCTCCTCGGGCGTGGTGGCCCATTCAAACGCGTTGCCGTCCCATTCGCGCGCAATGTCCTGCACCACCTCGGCCTGTTCCTGCACGCCGGCGGGCGAGCCGTGGAATTCCATCAGCAGCAGCGGCTCCTCGCGCAGACGGAGCTTGCTGTGGGCGTTGACCATGCGCACGCTGTTGGCGTCGATGAGCTCCACGCGCGCGATCGGCACACCGAGCTGGATGGTCTGGATCACCGTGCGCACGGCGGCCTCGATGGTGGGAAACGAGCAGATCGCCGCGCTCACCGCCTCGGGCAACGGGTACAGGCGCACGGTGACCTCGGTGAACAGGCCCAGCGTGCCCTCGCTGCCCACCATCAGGCGCGTCAGGTCATAGCCCGCGCTGCTCTTCTTGGCGCGCGTGCCGGTGCGGATCACCTCGCCACGGGCGGTGACCACCTCCAGCGCCAGCACGTTCTCGCGCATGGTGCCGTAGCGCACGGCGTTGGTGCCGCTGGCGCGCGTGGCGGCCATGCCGCCGATGCTGGCGTCGGCGCCGGGGTCGATGGGGAAGAACAGGCCCGTGTCCTTGATCGCCTCATTGAGCTGCTTGCGCGTGATGCCGGGCTGTACGGTCACGGTGAGGTCGTCGGCGTCAACGGACAGCACCCGGTTCATGCGGCCCATGTCGATGCTGATGCCGCCCTGGACGGCCAGCAGGTGCCCTTCGAGCGACGAGCCCGCGCCGTAGGGGATCACTGGCACGCCATACTGCGCGGCCAGGCGCACGGCGTCCTGCACGTCCTGCGTGCTCTCGGCAAAGACCACGGCCGCCGGCGGGGGCGCCTGTAGCGAGCCCTCGTCGCGCCCGTGCTGCTCGCACACCGCCTGCGCCGCCGAGTACTGCGCGCCAAAGCGTGCGGCCAGCGCGTCCAGCATCGCCTGCGGCACGGGGCGCGGCGTGGTCAGGGGTTGCAGATGGGCGGTGGTCGCGGGGGCGTTCATGGCGGGCTTCCTTCAAGGCGCGTGGGTGGCGGCCATTCTAGAAGTCCGGGCTGCGGCCTGCGGGCCGCGTGTTGAGAGTCCACCATGGTCGGCCTGTGGCGAAAGGCCGATCTAGCGTGTATCCATGGAAAAACCCCGCCCGCACCCTGGAGGACAGTGCAGGCGGGGGGTGGTGGCGGCCCGAGAGGGCGGGGTCGCCCAGACGGGCCGCCCAGGACGGGTACGGCGTTGCGCTCGAAGGGTGCGTAATCAATGCTTGACCATGCCCGTCCCTTTAAGCGTCAAGACCGGCTGCCGGCCTCGAATTCGGTGCGGGACAGACTGCCGTTCTTGTCCTTGTCCAGCGCCTGGAAGCGGTTGGCGATGGCGGGTAGCTGGCCCGCCTCGGCGCTGCTCAGCTGGCCGTCGCGGTTGGCATCGGCGCGTTCAAAGGCGCTGGCGCTGGCGCTGCTGCCGCTGGGCGTGGCCGTGCTGCTGCCGCCAAAGGTCGCTTTGGGCTGCGTTGTGGCTGGGCCCGGCCCCGTCTGGTACTGCGGTTGTGCGGAGGGGGCGCTGGGCGTCTGGGCCTGCGCCGCCGCACCGCCCACGGTCAGCGCCGCAAACAGCATCACGCTGCGGGCATCGAAGGAGGGTAGGGTGCGTCGTTGCGGTGTGTGAGGCATCGATTCGGCTCCGGTGGAAGTTGAACAGGCCTTCATTGCACCGCAGCATGGATGCCGCAGCCAGCACTTTTGCCCGCTGTTGCCCGTCTCCACAATGGCCCGGCGGATGTAACGCACAATCGTCGCCCCGGCCCCGAATGAGGAGGAAACGCGCCATGGGAAACAGACTGACACAAATCGCCACGCGCACCGGCGACGACGGGTCCACGGGCCTGGGCGACAACACCCGCGTGTCCAAGGCCAGCGGCCGCCCGCAGGCCATGGGCGACGTGGACGAGCTCAACTCCCACATCGGCCTGCTGCTGTGCGAGCCGCTGCCCGCGGACATGCGCGAGCTGCTGATCGACGTGCAGCACCAGCTGTTCAACCTGGGCGGCGAGCTGTCCATGCCCGGCTACGAGCTGCTCAAGGACGATGCGCTGCTGCAGCTGGACAACGCGCTCGCGCGCTACAACGCCGAGCTGCCGCGGCTGCTGGAATTCATCCTGCCCGCGGGTACGCGCGCCGCCTGCCAGGCCCATGTGTGCCGCACGGTGGCCCGCCGTGCCGAGCGCTCCGTGGTGGCGCTGCAGCAGCATGAGACCATGCGCGCCGCGCCGCGCCAGTACCTGAACCGTCTGTCCGACCTGCTGTTCGTGCTCTCGCGCGCGCTCAACCGCATGGACGGCGGCAGCGAGGTCTACTGGAAGAGCGAGCGCCTGGCACGCCAGAACGATGCTACTGAATAAGTAGCTGCCAGCGCAGACTGGTCAAGCGCTGCGGCACGATTGGACGCATAACACGATGGGGCGCATAAGTCACCGCAACGCGGCAGGTGCGCCGGCGCGCAATCCATCACCCCGCTCCAACCTTCCGAAAGCCGCAGCGCAGGCCGCAGGCGCTGTCTTTGGGCGCGAGTGGGGTGGTGTTGCTATTAAAAAAGTAGCTGCTCGCGCTTATCCATCAGGCGCTACACCCCGATTGGACCCATTGTCCCACTGCGGCCCGGAACGGTGCCGGCGCGCGATCCCTCGTCATGCTGCCCTTCCGAAGTCCGCGGAGCAGGCCACGCCAGCAGACGCCGCGCAGCGCCTCAGGGGGATGCCTTTATTTCGGCGCCAGCATCGCCATGGTGATGCGCGACACGCAGGTCAGCTCGCCCGCGTCGTTCACCATGTCGATCTGCCAGACCTGTGTGGTCTTGCTGATGTGCACCGGCCGGGTCGTGCCCGTGACCCATCCGCTCCTGGCGGCGCGCAGGTGGTTGGCGTTGATGTCCAGGCCCACGGCCAGCCAGCCCTCGGGGCTGGCGTGGTAGGCGCCCACCGAGCCCAGTGTCTCGGCCAGCACCACGCTCACGCCGCCGTGCAGCAGGCCGAAGGGCTGGCGCGTGCGCTCGTCCACGGGCACGCGCGCGCGCAGGAAGTCGTCGCCGACTTCGGTGAACTCGATGCCTAGGTGGCTCACGGCGGTGTTGGCGCTGGAGGCGGTGATCAGCGCGAGGGTGGTGGGTTTTTTCCAGAGGGACATGGTCTGAGGGGTCTCACATCAGGGCTGCGCCCGGCAGCGGCTCCGGGCTTTGGCACGATTGGTGGGCTCGGTGGCGGAAGTTGCAACCTCCACACGCCCAGAATCGACCGGTTTGCTCGTTTGGAGCTTATCCGTTTCCCGTGCGCAGTGCTTTGCGCGGCCCACCAGCGGGCCGGGGCGCCGCGGGGCTGCCTTCCCATCCAACCCACACATTCCTTTGACCATGCAACGCCGCCAGTTTGTCCTCCAAGCCGGCCGAGCCGCCGCCCTCGCGGCCGCGCCGGCCTTCGTGCTCCCGGCCCGTGCGCAGGACGCGCCAGGCGTGTCCGCTAAGGCCCTCTCGATCGGCTGCTCGGCCGCCATGAGCGGCCCATTGCTGGGCTTTGGCACCGACATCCAGCTGGGCGCGGGCGCTGCTTTCGCGCAGGCCAACGCGCGCGGCGGTGTGCATGGGCGCACGCTGCAGCTGCAGATGGTGGACGACGCCTATGACCCCGAGCGCACGCTGGCCAACGTCAAGCAGATCATCGGCCAGGGCAGCGCACTGGCGCTGCTGTCGTGCGTGGGCACGCCCAACAACACGGCCATCGTGCCGCTGGTGGAAGAGGCCGGTATTCCCTACGTGGCGCCGATCACGGGCGCGTCGTCGCTGCGCAAGACCACGCGCAACGTGTTCCATGTGCGCGCCAGCTACACCGACGAGGTGCAGCGCCTCATCCAGCGACTGGCGGGCATGGGCCTGAAGGGCATCGGCGTGGTGTACCTGGACAACGGCTACGGCCGCGAAATGCTGGAGGACGCCACGCGCGCCCTGGCGGCGCTGAACATGAAGCCCGCCGTGCAGGTGGCCGTGGCCACCGACGGCAAGAACCTCCCCCAGGTGCTGCAGGCCGTGGCCGCGGCGCGCCCCTCGGCCGTGCTGCTGGCGACCGCGGGCACGGTGTCCGTGGGCCTGGTGCGCGGCATCAAGAAGGAATCGCCCGGCGTGCTCATGGCCGGCCTGAGCGTGACGCTGCCCAGCGCCAGCCTGGGCCAGCTGGGCGAGGACGGCAGCGGCCTCGCGCTGTCCATGATCGTGCCCGACCCCAACCGCGCCAAGCTGCAGCTGGTGCGCGACTACCAGTCCGCCATGCGCGCGCAGGGCAAGAGCGAGTTCTCGCAAGGCAGCCTGGAGGCCTACGTGAACGCGCGCGTGCTCATCGAAGGCCTGGACCGTGCCGGCAAGGACGTGACCCAGCCCAAGCTGCGCGCGGCGCTGGCGGGCATCCGCAACCTGGACCTGGGCGGCTTCGTGGTGGACTACAGCGGCCAGGCGCCCTACGTGGGCTCGCGCTTCATCGACCTGGGCGTGCTGGGCAGCACGGGCCGCTTCATCGCCTGAAAGCGGCACCGCTGAGGCGCTTTGCGCCTCGGTGCAGCTGCCCAAGGCGGCAGCCCTTCGGGAACGTCCAAGCCTGCGCAGGCAGCTAGTGCGCGCCGCAGTCCCGCTCTCGTATTTGCTGCGCGATGCGGGCAGGGGGCGCGCCCCACGGCGATGGGGCGGCGCGGCCGGTCCAGGCCCTTGCCTGGGGCGCGCCAGTTCTCCGTTCTTTGTGTAGGCCCCGGGGCGCCAGGGACGGCTGGGCCCTCAGGGCAGCATGCTGCCCGTGGCCAGGCAGCGCTCGTGCCAGGACAAGGCCTCGCCCAGGATGTGGGGCGTGTGCTGCGCGCCCTTGCTGCGCGCGCGGTCGAAATAGTCCTGCAGCAGCGGGCGGAAGTCCGGGTGCGCGCACTTGTCGATGATGACCTGCGCGCGCTGGCGTGGCGACAGGCCGCGCAGGTCGGCCAGGCCCTGCTCGGTGACGATGATCTGCGTGTCGTGCTCGGTGTGGTCCACGTGCGAGACCATGGGCACGATGCAGCTCACCTTGCCGCCCTTGGCCACCGAGGGCGTGACGAAGAACGACAGGTAGCCGTTGCGCGCATAGTCGCCCGAGCCGCCGATGCCGTTCATCATGGCCGAGCCCATCACGTGCGTGGAATTGATGTTGCCGTAGATGTCGGCCTCGATCATGGCGTTCATGGCGATCACGCCCAGGCGCCGCACCAGCTCGGGGTGGTTGCTGATCTCCTGCGGGCGCAGCACGATGCGGTCGCGGTAGAAGGCGATGTGTTCGTTGAAGTCCTTCAGCGCCTCGCTGCTCAGCGAGATCGCGGTGGCCGACGCCGCGGTCATCTTGCCGCGCTTGATCAGCTCCAGCATGCCGTCCTGCAGCACCTCGGTGAAGCCCAGCAGTTCGTCGAACGGGCCGTCCAGCAGCCCGGTCAGCACCGCGTTGGCCACGTTGCCCACGCCCGACTGCAGCGGCAGCATGTTCTTGGGCAGTCGGCCCACCTTCACCTCGTGGGCCAGGAAGTCGATGATGTGCGCCGCGATCTGGTTGGAGACTGCGTCGGGCTTGGCGAAGGCCGTGTCGCGGTCGCGCTGGTGCGTCTGGACCACCGCGATCACCTTGGACGGGTCCACGCGCAGGTAGGGCTCGCCGATGCGCTCGGTGGCCTGCGTCAGGTGGATGGGCTGGCGGCGCGGGGGAATGGCCGTGCCGTAGTAGATGTCGTGCATGCCCTCCATCTCGATCGGGGGCAGCGAGTTCACCTCGAGGATCACCTTGTCGGCGATCTCCAGCCAGGTCTTGTTGTTGCCCACGGCGGCCGAGGGGATCAGCCGGCCGTCGGGCAGGATGCCCAGCACCTCCACCACGGCCACCTGCATGGGGCCCAGGAAGCCGAACCAGGCGTGCTGCGCCACGTGCGAGAGGTGGATGTCCAGGTAGTGCACCTCGCCCGCGTTGATCTTGTCGCGGCAAATCGGGTCCGACTGGAAGGGCAGGCGCTGGTGGATGCCGTTCACCTTGGCCAGCGCGCCGTCCAGCTCGGGCGCGGTGGAGGCGCCCGTCCACACGTTGACCTGGAACGGCCGGCCTGCTGCATGCTCGGCCTCGATGCGCGCGGCCAGCGCCAGGGGCACCTGCTTGGGATAGCCCGCGCCGGTGAAGCCGCTCATGCCGATATTGGCGCCGGCCGGGATCAGGGCCGCGGCTTCGGCCGCGCTCATGATTTTCTGGGCCAGACCGGGGTGCTGGATACGGGGGGACGACGAGGTGGACACGCTAACTCCAGACGGACAAGCGCCCCGTGCAGGCCTGGCGGGCAGCTGGCGCGGGGCGCAAAAAAGAGCGTAAATCTTAGCAGCGGCTCCTTGCGCGGCTAGGGATAACCCTGGCCTTACACCGCGCTGACGCAGGCCGCCCGCGCAGGCGCGGCCGCGTCGCGGCACCGGCCGGGCAGGCAGTACGATCGCGTCCACCATGCCGTTCACGCCGCTTTGCCCCTCGTGCCGCCAGCCCACCGAGATCCGGCGCTTTGCCGCCAGCACCGGAGGCACGTTGGAGCTGGACCTGTGCTTTGCCTGCCAGGGCATGTGGTTCGACCCGCAGGAGAACACGCGCCTGGCGCCGGCGGCCGTGCTGGAGCTGTTCGAGCTGCTGCACCAGCACCGAGGCGACGCGCACCACCCGCTGGCCGACCGGCTGCGCTGCCCGCGCTGCAGCCAGGCGCTGGCCAAGGGCTACGACGTGGCGCAGGGCGGGCGCTACGTCACCTACCGCTGCGCGGCGCGCCACGGGCGCTTTTCGACCTTTGGTTCGTTCATGGTCGAGAAGGGCTTCGTGCGGCACCTGTCCACGATGGAGATCGAGGCGCTGGCCGAGCGTGTGGGCACCATCAACTGCACAAGCTGCGGCGGCACGGTGGACATCCGCCACGACCACGCCTGCCCCTACTGCCGCTCGGCCCTGTCGCTGCTGGACCCGCAGGCGGTGGACAAGGCCCTGGCGCGCCACGGCAGCGCCGCCCGCCAGACCGCGCCGGCGGACGCCGCCTCGCCCGACGCCCTGGCCGACGCGCTGGTGGCGCTGGAGCGCAACCGCGCGCGGGAGGAGCGTGCGCGCCAGCGCGAACGGCTGGAGGGCACGCGCAGCGACGAGTTCGACCTGCTCACCGCAGGCATCGAGATGGTGTGGTCACTGCTGCGGCGTTGATCGGTTTGCTGCTAAAAAAAGAGCTGCTGGCGCTTGTCATGATTGATTATCAAGGCGGAAAGTGCCTTGAATCGTTTCAGGATAAGCGCCAGCAGCTATGGATACGGGAGCGCCTGGGCGCTCCCGCCCAGCCTTACTTGCCGCGGTTCAGGGCCGCGTACAGCACGATGGCGCCGAAGGTCGCGGTGCCGATGCCGCCCAGCGCGAAGTCGCCGAACTTCAGCGTGAATTCGCCGGTGCCCAGGATCAGCGTGATTGCCGCCACGATGAGGTTCTTGTTCTGCGAGAAGTCCACCCGGTTGTCCACCCAGATCTTGGCGCCGGCAATCGCAATCAGGCCGAACACCACGATGGACACGCCGCCCATGACCGGCAGCGGGATCGCCTGGATCAGCGCGCCGAACTTGGGCGAGAAGCCCAGCAGCACCGCCAGCAGCGCCGCGACCAGGAACACCGCCGTGGAGTAGATGCGCGTGGCGGCCATCACGCCGATGTTCTCGGCGTACGTCGTCACGCCCGTGCCGCCGACCGCGCCGCTCACCATCGTCGCCACGCCGTCGCCGATGAAGGCGCGGCCCATGTACTGGTCCAGGTTCTTGCCGGTCATGGCCGTCACGGCCTTGATGTGGCCCAGGTTCTCGGCCACCAGGATGATGACCACCGGCACGATCAGCAGCATGGCGGGCGCGCTGAACACGGGCGCGTGGAACTGCGGCAGGCCAAACCAGGCGGCGTTGGCGATGCCCGATACGTCGATCGGCTTGCCCAGGCCCATGCCGTTGGTCAGCAGCGCGTACAGCAGGCTGGCGATGATCAGTCCCACCAGGATCAGCAGGCGCTGCAGCATGCCGCTGGTGAATACCGCCACCAGCGCCACGCACACGAAGGTCAGGGCCTGCATCCAGGCCTCGAAGTTGTTGGCCGCCATGTTCTTGATGGGGATGCCGGCCAGGTTCAGCCCGATCACGGCCACCACCGCGCCGGTGACCACCGGGGGCATGAAGCGCTCGATCCAGCCCGTGCCCACCAGGTGCACCACTACGCCCACCAGCGTGTACACCAGGCCGCAGGCGATGATGCCGCCCAGCGCCACGCCGATGTTGGCGTTGGGGCCCTTGCCTGCATAGGCCGTGGCCGCGATCACCACGCCGATGAAGGCGAACGACGAGCCCAGGTAGCTCGGGACCTTACCACCGGTGATGAGGAAGAAGATCAGCGTGCCGATGCCGCTCATCAGCACCGCCACGTTGGGGTCGAACCCCATCAGGATGGGCGCCAGCACCGTGGCGCCGAACATGGCGATGACGTGCTGGATGCCCATCAGCCCGGTCTGCGCCCAGGGCAGCCGCTCATCCGGTCCGATCACGCCGCCACCCTGCAGCACCTGCGCCGGGCGCTCATTCCATTGCAAAAGGGCCATGGGGCTCTCCTTGTGTGAAAGCGCTGATTTTAGAGGTTAGATGGGCCTCTGGCGCTTGTGTGGCAAGCGCAAACAGCTATCAAATCAGGAGTGTGCCGGAGTGCGCTATCACCCAGGGGTGCCAGACGGGCCCATCGCCGCCGGCCTGCCGAGCGTGGCGGGGCCGTTTTCTGCCGTCACGGGGCCCAGGTTTGCCAGGCCCTCAGCGCCCCGGCTTGCCGGTCTCGAGCGCGTGCAGCTCCTGCACCACGTCAACCACCTTGTGTGCGTCCTCGCGGATGCGCTCGATGGCGTCGCGCGCCTGGCGTGACAGCTGGGCACCCTGCTCCACCGCCGCCACGCCGCCCTGGATGTGGTCGATCATCGCCCGCATCTCCTGCAGCACGGCCTGGATGGTCTGGTGGATGTCGTTGGTGGCGGTGCGGCTGTCGCCGGCGAGCTTGCGCACCTCTTCGGCCACCACGGCAAAGCCGCGCCCGGCCACGCCGGCGCGCGCGGCCTCCACCGCCGCGTTGAGGGCCAGCAGGTTGGTCTGGTCGGCCACGCGGCGTATGCCCTGCACGCTGGCGGCGATGCTCTCGGTCTTGCGCCCGAGTTCGTGCACGCGGGCCGCGGTGTCCTCGAACAGCTGGGCGATCGACTGGATGCGCGCCGTGGCGTCGACGATGGTTTGCGTGCCTTCTTCGGAGAGCTGCTGCGTCTCCTGCGCCACGGCAAACGCCGTGTTCACGCCCTGCTCGCGCGCCTGCGCCTGCTGCACACGCGCGGTGATGTCGGTGGCGAACTTGACGATGTGGCTCACCACGCCGTCAGGGTCGAGCACCGGGTTGTACGTCGCCTCCAGCCACACCGTGCGCCCCCGCGCATCGACGCGCTCGATCTTGCCCTTGGAATACACGCCCGCGCGCAAATCGTCCCAAAAGCGTGGGTAGTCGCTGCTTTGCGCGAATGCGGGCGGGCACAAGATGCGGTGGTGCTGGCCCACCAGGTTCTGGCGGGTGTAGCCCATGGTGTGCAGAAAGTGGTCGTTGGCGCGCAGCACATGGCCTTGCAGGTCGAATTCGATCACTGCCATGGAGCGTTCGATGGCCTCCAGGATGGCATGGGCGCGCTGCGTCTGCTCCTGCGTGGCGGTCACGTCGTAAACCAGCCCCACGATGCGCTCCACCCGGCCGCGGGCATCGCGCACGGGGTAGAACATGCCCTGCACCCAGACCACGGTGCCGTTTTTGCAGCGGCGCTGCGCCGTGCCTTGCACGAATTCGCCGCCGCACAGGCGCCGCCAATTGGCCTGAAAGGCAGGGCTGGCAACGTATTCCGGCGGATAGAAAATCGTTTGGGGCAGGCCGATCAATTCGGCACGCTGGTAGCCCAGCAGGTCACAAAACCGCGCGTTCACTTCGCGCACCGCGCCTTGGACATCCACTTCGACCACGGCCGTCTGCTCTGCAATGGCCTGCCAGCGCCCTTGTGCCGAAAAACGTTGCTGCTGCCACCACATAGGACACCTCGTTGCTCAGAAATACCGGGCATGTAGTGTACGCGCGGTGAGCGCAACGCTTTGCGGGGAAAGCGCGAGAGGCTATTAAAACAATAGCTATCGCGCCGCCAGGGCGCGCGCGATGCGGCCTGGCCGCACCGTGGTCTTGGGCACGTGGAAGGGGAACCACATGCGCACGTCCTGCTCCAGCCCGATGCCGTGCATGTAGTTGTAGGTGGCCTTTTTCAGCCCGGCGCCCAGCGCGTCGTGGTCCACGCCCGTGGGGTCGATGAACGCCACATCGTTCTTGGCAAAACCGCCCGGCGGCAGCGGGGCCAGGGTCACGCCGTATTCCTCGGGGCTCTGCCCCACGGGCGAATGCACGGTGCAGGCAAAGCGGTGGAAGAAGCCGCTCTGGATGCAGCCGTTCTCGAACAGCTGGCGCACGTACTCCAGCGCATCCACCGTGTCCTGCACGGTCTGCGTGGGAAAGCCGTACATCAGGTAGGCATGCACCAGGATGCCGGCGTCGCTGAATGCGCGGGTCACGCGCGCCACCTGGTCCACGCTGACACCCTTCTTCATCAGGCCCAGCAGCCGATCGGAGGCGACCTCCAGCCCGCCCGAGATGGCGATGCAGCCCGCGTCGGCCAGCAGCTCGGCCAGCTCGGGCGTGAAGGTCTTTTCAAAGCGCACGTTGCCCCACCAGGAGATGCCGGTGCCGCGTGCGATCAGCTCCTGCGCGAGCGCCTTGAGGGCCTTGGGTGGCGCGGCTTCATCGACGAAGTGAAAGCCCGTCTGCCCGGTCTCGGCCACGATGGCCGCGATGCGGTCGGCCAGCACCTGGGCGCTGGCGCCCTCGTAGCGGCCGATGTAGTCCAGATTCACGTCGCAGAAGCTGCACTTCTTCCAGTAGCAGCCGTGCGCCACGGTGAGCTTGTTCCAGCGTCCGTCGCTCCACAGCCGGTGCATGGGGTTGAGCATGTCCAGCAGCGACAGATAGCGCTGAAGCGGCAGGCCGTCCCAGGTGGGCGTGCCGATCTCGGCAAAGGCGACGTCGGGCTCCGCCAGGTGGATGTACTGCACGGCACCATCGTCATTGCGCACAAAGGTGCGCACCAGCCGCTGGCGCCCGCGCTGGCCTTGCAGGTGCTCCAGCAGCGCGAGCAGCGGGCGCTCGCCGGCGTCCAGCGTCACGTAGTCGAAGAAATCGAACACCCGTGGGTCGGTCAGCTCGCGCAGCTCGGTGTTGACGAAGCCGCCGCCCAGCACGGTGACGATGTGCGGGTGCTGTGCCTTGAGGGCCTGGGCAATGCGAAACGCGCCGTACACCGAGCCCGGGAAGGGCACCGAGAGCAGCACCACGCCGGGCTGGTGGCGCGCGACGGCCTCATGGGTGAGCTGCTGCAGCACCTCGTCCACGAGGGTCGGCGCCTACGCCAGCGCGTCGGCCAGCGGGTCGGCCAGCGGGTCGAACGTGGGCTGGCTGCCGGCGAGCTGTTCGGCGTATCGCACAAACTCGAAACGCGTGTCCACGGCGCCCTGCAGCACGTCCGCCAGGTCGTTGAGGTACAGCGTGGCCAGATGCTTGGCCTTGTCGGTCAGGCCCAGGGCGCCGAAGGCCCAGCCCAGCGGGTCGCCGCTGCCGTCGTCCTCGTACACGTCCAGCGCCGCGAAGCGCGGCCCCTCCGGCAGGTAGTGGCGGCCCACGATGCGGTGCGCGAGGGTGCTGTCGCGCCCCTGCAAAAAGGCCATGGCTGGGCCGACGGTGGCCAGGTACCGCTCCTGCTGTGCAAGAAAGAACTGCACCGCCGGGCTCTGCGCGTTTGCGGGCAGGGCCCGCGCCCTTTCGGCGACCTGCGCCAGACCGTCGCGCGAGAGCAGCCGCAGCACCAGCGCGATCGCCAGGTCTTCCTGGAAGGCGGCCACGCCGCGCGAGCGCAGGAAGCCCGTGAGGTAGGCGGTGGAGGGGTAGGGCGTGTTGAGCTGCGTCATCGGCGGGATGACGGAGAGCACGCGCGCAGGTGTGGAAGGCATGGGGCGCCGATTATCGGTTTACCCTTGCCCACCATGCCTTCTTCCGTGTCCCATCCCCCGCAGCGCCCGCCCGGCGAGCCGTTCGACACGCGCACCATGCGCTACCTGCTCGCGGTGGCGGACTGGGGCAGCATGACGGCTGCGGCCGAGCACCTGGGAGTGGCGCAGCCTGCGCTGAGCCAGGCGCTGCGGCGGCTGGAGGCCGACCTGGGCGTGCGCCTGTTCGAGCGCTCGCGGCGCGGGGCGGTGCTCACCGGCGCGGGGCGGGCCGTGATCGACGACGTGCGCGCCAGCCTGGCGCTGGCGCAGTCCGCCGAGCAGCGGGCGCGTGCCATCGCTGGCGGCAAGACGGGGCGGCTGCACATCGGCTTCGTCACGCATGCGGTGTACGAGGCGCTGCCTGCCGCGCTGCGGCTGCTGCACTCCGAGTTCGCGGGCACGCAGGTGGTGCTCTCGGAGATGAGCAATGCCGACCTGCTGGAGGCGCTGGGCGAAGGGCGCATCGACCTGGCGATGCTGCACACGCCCGTGGACCTGCAGGGGCGCGTGCGGCAGAAGCTGGTGCGCCGCGACCCGCTGGTGGCCGTGCTGCCGGCGGATTGCCCGGCCGATGCCGACGGCCGCGCCGCGCTGGCCGATGTGGCACGGCTGGGGCTGGTGTGGTTCCCGCAGGCGCAGCTGCCCGCACTGCGCGCGGGCATCGCGCAGGCCTTTTCGCGCGCGGGGCTGGAGATGCGCGTGGTGCAGGAGGCCAACCGCTCGCTCACCGTGCTCTCGTGCGTGGCCGCGGGCATCGGTGCGTCGCTGCTGCCGCAGTCGGCCACGGTGCTGCGCCACCGGGGCGTGCGGTTCGCGCCGCTGCGCGACGGCGAGCGGCTGCCGCATTTCGAGCTCAGCGTGCTGTGGCAGGCGTCGGGCCGGCCGACGATCGCCAGTCAGCTGGCCGATCGCCTGTAGACGGTTTTTCAGGGAGCCGCGCGGAGCCCACGGCCCATAAAACCCGCATGCGCCATGCCAGCGGACGCCGCGCAAGGGCCGCCCCGCCGCGCCGGCGTCGTCCCCCTTCCCATAGCGCGAAGCGCGTAGAGAGAAGGGGGAAGCGGCACAGCCGCTCAGGGGGTTGTTCTCAATCCAGCGAGATGCCGGCCTGCTTGCCGAGCGCCGTCCACTGAGCGATCTCGGCGCGGCGGAACTGGTCCAGCTCCTTGGGCGTGGAGCCGATCACCTCGGCGCCGATCGACATCAGCCGGGCCTTGATCTCGCGGTCCGACAGGGCGGCGGCCACGTCCTTACTGATCTTGTCCACCAGCGCCGCGGACGTGCCCGCAGGGGCGAACAGGGCGTTCCACTCGTACACGTCGACGCCCGGCACGCCGGCCTCGGTGAACGTGGGCGTGTCGGGCAGCACGGGCGAGCGCCGCTGGCCCGCCACGGCCACGGGAACCAGCTTGCCGCCCTGGATGTAGGGCAGAGACGAGGCCAGGCTGGCGAAGAACACGGGCACGGTGCCGGCCATCACGTCCACCATGGCCGGGCCGCCGCCGCGGTAGGCCACGTGGGTCATCCGGGCGCCGGTCTTCATGGCGAACAGCTCGGCCGCCAGGTGTTGCGCGGAGCCGTTGCCCGACGAGGCGTAGTCCACCTTGCCGGGGTTGGCTTTCACGTGGGCGACCAGGTCCTTGGCCGTGCGCCCGGGAAAGCCCGGGTTCACCACCAGCACGTTGGGCACCTTGAGCATCAGCGATACCGGCGCGAACGCCTGGAGCGTGTCGAACGGCATGCGCTTCTTGAGCGCGGGGTTCTGCGCGTGGTTGGAGGCGTCCACCATCAGCGTGTAGCCGTCCGCGGGCGCGGCCATCACGGCCTGCGCTCCGATGATGCCGCCGCCGCCCGCGCGGTTGTCGATCACCACGGGCTGGCCCCAGATCTGCGAGAGCTTGGGGCCCAGGATGCGGGCCACGGCATCCACTGTGCCGCCTGGCGGGTAGGTCACCACCAGCTTCACGGGCTTGTTGGGAAAGCCGGCCGGGGCCTGGGCGTGCACGGCCGGCGCGAGGGTCAGTGCCAGAGCGGCGAGGGCGATGGAACGTCGTTGCATGGTGTCTCCTTGTCAGATGGCGGGGGGAATGCGGAACAGCTCGGCGGCCGTTGCGCCGAGGATGCGGCGGCGCTGCGCGGCGTCGGGCACCCAGTCGGCGAGCGCGCCCAGGCTGCGCGCGTAGTCGGCCTGGTCCTGGTGCTGCGTGTGGGGCCAGTCGCTGCCCCACACGAGGCGCTCGGGCCCGAAGGCGTCCAGCAAGGCGCGGGCGCAGGCGCGCGCGCCCTCGGCATCGGCCTGCGGCACGCCGCGTGCGTTGCGGTAGGCGGCGGAGAGCTTGACCCAGACGCGGCCCGACGCGGCGCGGCGCAGCAGCGCGGCGAAGCCGGGGTCGCCATCCGCCTGCGCGGCATGGGGCCGGCCGAAGTGGTCCACCACGATGCGGCAGCCGGCGGGCAGTGCGGCGTCCAGCAGCGCGGGCAGGTCTGCCGCCTCGCGGTGCAGCTCCAGGTGCCAGTCCAGTGCCTTCAGGCGGGCCAGGAAGGTCTGCCAGCCGGGCGTGCCGAGGTCCGGCAGCGGCTGGCCCATGAGGTTCAGCCGCACGCCGACCACGCCTGCGGCGTCGAGGCTGGCGAGTTCTTTCTCATCCGCCGCGGGGGCCGTCATCACCACGCCGCGCAGGCGCCCGGGATGGGCGCGCAGCGTGTCCAGCAGGAAGCGGTTGTCGTTGCCCAGGAAGCTCGGCTGCACCAGCACGCCGTGCGTGATGCCGTGGGCGTCCAGCAGGCCCAGGTATTGGGCGGGCGTGGCGTCGAATGCCGGCGCATAGCGGCGCGCCGAGGCCAGCGGCAGGCGCTGGAGGAAGACATGCGCATGGCTGTCCACCGCCACGGGCGCGGCGGCGCGGGCCGTAAGCGGGTGCGGATGCGGCGGTGTGCCTGGGTGAGCGGACATGGGGATGGGCGCCTGTGCGGAAGGGTTGGCGCGACTGTAGGCAGCCGGGTGCGCGCGCGTGAGTGGCGCGCGGGTGCCCATCCATAAGCTGCCGTTATGGCTGCCGCGCTGGCGGCGCCGCAGCCCCTCCCCGGAGGGGAATCAGGGCCGCTGTGCGTGGCCTGCCGCCGTAGGCCAGGCCGGGCGCCGCCCCGTGAGCTGGCTGACGATGGCCGCCTTCAGCGGCGGCAGCCGGCTGGCGCCCGCCAGTACGGCCTGGCGCAGCAGGCGGGGCAGCGGCCGGTCGTCGGTGTACAGGCGCACGATGGCATTCGTGCCCTGGTACAGCGGCCAGGCGTGGCGGTGATGGCCGCGCGCGTAACCCTCCAGCACGCTGGCGGCGCCGATGTCCGCGCCGCGCTCGCGTGCCTGGGTGAGAGTGCGCGTGAGGCTGTCCACACCCGCCAGCCCCAGGTTGAACCCGTGCGCCGTCACCGGGTGCATGCCGACGGCCGCGTCACCCAGCAGCGCGCAGCGCGCGGCGGCGAAGCGGTGCGCATACACGGCGACCAGCGGGTAGGCGTGGCGCTCGCCCACCAGCCGCATGGCGCCCAGGCGGTCCTTGAACTGGGCTTGTACGCGTGCGGCGAATGCCTCAGGGGGCAGTGCCAGCAGCTCCTGCGCATGCGCCGCGCCGGTGGTGACCACGGCCGAGCACATCGGCGCGCCATCGACCAGGTCGCCCGGCAGCGGCAGGATCGCCAGCGTCTGCTCGTAGCCGAAGCACTCGTGCGCGACCTCGTGGTGCGGCAGTTCGTGGCGCAGGCGGCAGACGATGACCGTGCGGCCGAAGTCGTGCATGGCTGCGCCAATGCCCAACTGGCGCCGTGTGGCGGAAAAGCGGCTGTCGGCCGCCACCAGCAGCGGGGCCTGCAGACGCTGGGGCGCTGCGTCGAGGTTGCGGGTGGCGGTGTATTCCAGCTCGGCATGTGCGGGCGTGACGGCCACGCGCGTGACGCGCGCCTCGGTGACCAGTCGTACGCCGGGCGTGTGCGCGGCTACCTCGTAGGCCGTGCGGCGCAGCGCGTGGTTGGGCACGATCCAGCCCAGATGCTGGACGCCGCTGCCGCCTGCGTGCAGCTGCATGGCCCCGCGCTGGCCCACGGGGCCGTCGTGCACCTGGGCCTCGCGCAGCAGGCCGATCTCGTGCGCGGCCAGGCGCTGCCAGCTGCCGATGCGCTGCAGCGTCGCCACGCTGGGGTGGGTGAGTGCGATCTCGCGCCCGTCGGCCGGGGGCGCGGCCAGCGTGGAAGCGGGTTGCTGCTCCAGCACCGTCACCTGCATGCCGGCCTGGGCCAGCGAGGCCGCCAGCGACAGCCCGGCAGGCCCCGCACCCACGATGAGCACGTCGCTGCGCTGAGAGGAAACGTCTTGTGTTGTCATGATTCAGAAACAGGCCGCCGGCAGTGGCAACAGCGGGCAATTGTCGGCAGGGCGGAAAGCGGCGATCTTGCCTTGCGTCAAGCACGGCGGCCATGCGGCCGCCTCCTACGCCGGGCGGGCGATGGTCTTACTACAGTGGAGAACCCTGCAACCAGCAAGCAAAGGACCCGACATGCGCGTGGACATCTACCGCCGATCCGAAGCCGAGGGGCGTTATTCCCATCTGGCCGTGCCCGAGGGCAAGCCCATACCGCAGGAGGCCATCAATACCGATTGGAACTGCGAGCACCGCGCCGTGGAACGGGACGAAACCCAGGCGCACTGGAACGACCTTGGTATTCCCGAGCCCGGACGGCAGCTGCGCGACAAGGGCTATGCCATCACCAGCGTGACGGAGCAGCCGCGGCGCTGAGGCCAGGTGCGGCCGGCCAGGTGCCGCCGGCGAGGTGCGGCCGGCAAGGTGCGGCCGGCAAGTTGTCACGTGCGTGGCGCGCACGGAGGCAGCGACCGCGCTAGGCTGTGCGCATGGAGACACACCACAACATCCCCCCAACACACCCGCCTTACGCGCCCCAGATACGCCGCTACCAGGATTGGCTGCAGGCGCAGCACGGCCTGCGCTTTGACGATTACGACGCGCTCTGGCGCTGGTCCACCACCGATCTGGACGCCTTCTGGCAGAGCGTCTGGGACTATTTCGACCTGCAGTCACCCACGCCGCACCGCGCGGTACTCGCAAAGAACGTGATGCCCGGCGCGCAGTGGTTCCCCGGCGCGCAGGTGAACTACGCGCGCCAGGTGCTGCGCCATGTGGGCGCCGCACAGGCCGCGGGCCAGCCGGCCCTCATCGGCCGCAACGAACGCGGCGAGCGCCGCGAGCTGTCCTGGCCCGCGCTGCGCCGGCAGGTGGCGGCGCTGGCGCTGCACATGAGGGCCCAAGGCGTACAGCCCGGCGATCGCGTGGCAGCCTACCTGCCCAACATCCCCGAGACCATCGTCGCCTTCCTGGCCTGCGCCAGCATCGGCGCGGTGTGGAGCCTGTGCGCGCCCGACATGGGCACGCACGCGGTGCTGGACCGCTTCCGCCAGATCGCACCGACGGTGCTGTTGGCCGTGGACGGCGTCACCTATGGGGGGCGCGACCATGACCGTTGCGACGTGCTGGCGGAACTGCGCGCGCAACTGCCCACGCTGCGCCACGTGGTGCTGGTGAACAACCTGGATGCTTCAAAAACAGTAGCTGATACCGCTTGCTACGCAAGCGTCATCGCCCGAAATGATGCAGAGACTGCGGCCTTTGAACCGGCGTGGCTGCCGTTCGACCACCCGCTGTGGATCGTCTATTCCAGCGGCACCACCGGCCTGCCCAAGCCCATCGTGCACGGCCATGGCGGCATGATGCTGGTGATGCTGCAGCTGGCGGTGCTGCACAACGACATCGGCTGCAGCTACGCGCCCAACTCCCTGGGCGAGCGCTACCACTGGTACAGCTCCACCGGCTGGATCATGTGGAACGCCCAGGTCGGCGGCCTGCTGGGCGGCACCACCTGCGTGCTGTACGACGGCAACCCCGGCGGCAGCAAGGAGCGGCCCGACTGGACAGTGCTGTGGCGCATGGCGGCCGAGGAGCGCGTGACCTTCTTCGGCGCTGGCGCCGCGTTCTACGGCCACTGCATGAAGGCCGGGATCACACCTGCGGCCTGCGGCGATCTGTCGGCGATCCGCGTGCTGGGCTCCACGGGGTCGCCGCTGCCTGCCGAAGTGCAGCGGTGGGGATCGCAACTCCTGGCCAGCGCGGGCGTGCCTCAGGTCTGGTGGTGCAACATCTCCGGCGGCACCGACTTCGCGGGCGCCTTCATCGGCGGCAATCGCGAGCTGCCGCAAACGCCCGGGCGCATGCAGTGCCGCATGCTGGGCGCAGCCGTCGAGGCCTGGGACGAGCAGGGCCGCCCGGTGCTGGACGCCGTGGGCGAACTGGTGTGCACCCAGCCCATCCCGTCCATGCCCTTGTTCCTGTGGGGCGACGCCGATGGCGCGCGCTACCGCGCCAGCTACTTCGAGATGTACCCGCCCGGGCATGGCCGCAGGCCCGGCGGCGGGGATCTGGGGCCCGAGGCCGGGGCCGTCTGGCGCCACGGCGACTGGATCGAGATCGGCTCCAGCGCCCACCCCGGCTGCGTGATCTACGGCCGCAGCGACGCCACCATCAATCGCCACGGGTTGCGCATGGGCACGAGCGAGATCTACAGCGCCGTCGAGGCCCTGCCCGAGGTGCTCGACAGCCTGGTCGTGGACCTGGAATACCTGGGCCGCGCCAGCTACATGCCGCTGTTCGTGGTGCTGCGCAGCGGCCTGGTGCTGGACGACGGCCTGCGCGCGCGGATCAACGACGCCATCCGCGCCAGCCTGAGCCCGCGCTTCCTGCCCGACGAAATCGTGCAGGTGGCCGAGGTGCCGCGCACGCTGAGCGGCAAGAAGCAGGAGCTGCCCGTCAAGAAGCTGCTGCTGGGCCAGCCGATGGACAAGGTGGTCAACCCGGACGCCATGGCCAACCCCGGCTGCCTGGCGTGGTACGTGGACTTTGCGCGGCACCGTGCGACGGCGGTTGCTTAAAAGATAGCTGCTCGCGCTTGATGGACGGGCGGTTCAACCCGGTTTGTCCCAGTTCTCGCCTTCCACGCGCGGCACGCTGGCAAAGCGCAGCGCGTGCTCGGTGAAGCGCTCCACCACGCGGCTGGTGCCGCTGGCCAGGCGCGCCAGCGCAATGCCCACGTGAAAGCCCGGCGGGTTGTCGGTGAGCGCCAGGCATTTCACGCCGCGCGGCACCACCTGCCGCGCCACGCTGGCCACCAGGCCCACGCCCAGGCCCGAAGCCACCAGGCTCATGATGGTCTGCACCTGCATCGCCTCCTGCGCCACGCGCGGCGAAAAGCCAGAGAACTGGCAGCGCATCATGGCCAGGGCCGAGAGGCTGGGCACCTTGTGCTGCGGGTACATGATGAAGGGCTCGTGCGCGGCCTCGGCCAGCGCGATGGCGTCGCGCTGCGCCAGCGGGCTGCTCTCGGCCACGGCCAGCACGAAGTCGTCGCGGTCCAGCGGCAGCAGCTCGAAGCCGCTCGGGTCCAGCACCGGGTAGCGCAGCAGGCCGGCATCGAAGCGCCGCGACACCAGCCCCTCCAGGATCTCGGACGACGTGGCTTCGCTCAGCTCCAACTCGATCTGCGGATAGCGCTGGCGCAGCGAGGGGATGAGTTGCGGCAGCAGCGCATAGGTGGCCGAGCCGATGATGCCCAGGCGCAGCAGCCCGCCTTCGCCCTCGCGCGCGTCCTGCACCGCCTGGCGGCACTGCTGGGCGTGGAACAGCGCGCGGCGGGCGTCGCCCAGCATGGCTTCGCCGGCCGGGGTGAGCACCACGCCCGTGGTGGTGCGCTCGAACAGGGGGCTGCCGAGTTCTTCCTCCAGCTTGCGGATGGACACCGACAGGGGCGGTTGCGCCATGTGCAGGCGCTCGGCCGCGCGGTGGAAGTTGCCGGTTTCCGCCAATGCGACGAACTGGCTGAGTTGCCGGAGGTTCATGCGATATGAAAAAAGTATTGAAATCTAAACTTTTAATATTAGACAGCATGCAAGGTGCTGCCTAGAGTGCCAACTCCGACCCCTTTGCGGGGCACCGTAGCGGAGCAGAGACTCCAAGGAGACATTGCACATGGCATTCCACGGCAGAACCACCCTGCGCGTCCTGGCGGGCGCCAGCCTCGTGGCCCTGGGCGCTGCCCTTGCGCCCGCCGTGCAGGCGCAGGCCTTCCCGTCCAAGACCCTCAAGTTCGTCGTGCCCTTCGGGCCCGGCAGCGGCACCGACACCTCGGCGCGCTACTTTGCGCGCAAGCTGCAGGACCTCACGGGCCAGTCCGTGGTGGTGGAGAACAAGCCCGGCGCCAACGGCTTTATCGCGGTCAAGCAGGTGCTCTCGGCCCCGGCCGACGGCTACACCGTCTTCATCGGCAGCAACTCCACCCTGGCGGTGAACGCGGCGCTGTTCAAGGAGCTGCCCTACGACCCGGTGAAGGACTTTGCGCCGCTGACCATGATGATGCGTTCGCCCGCCATGCTGGCCACGGCCCCGCAGGCGCCGTTTGCCGACCTCAAGGGGCTGGTCAGCTATGCCAAGGCCCACCCGGGCAAGGTGAACTTCGGCGCCGGCTCGGCCGGCTACCAGCTCATGGGCGAGCTGCTCAACGACAGCGCCGGCGTGCAGACCGTGCATGTGCCGTTCAAGGGCGCCGGCGAGACCATGACCGCCCTCGCCGCGGGCACCGTGGACTACGCCTTTGCCGAAGTCACGGCCGTGCAGGAGCTGGCCAAGGGCGGGCGCGTCAAGGTGCTGGCCGTGGCGGCGGACAAGCGCGTGGCCACCTCGCCCGACGTGCCCACCGCCAGCGAGGCCGGCCTGCCCGGCTTCGAGGCCTACACCTGGGTGGGCGCGATGGTCAGCAGCAAGACACCCCCGGCCGAGACCGCCAAGCTGGCCGAGCTGTTCACCACCATCTCCAAGATGGATGAGACCCGCGCCTTTTACGAGCGCCTGGGCGCCACGCCCATGACCGGCGGCCCCGCCCAGATGCACGAGTTCCAGAAGAACGAGATCGCGCTGTGGAAGCGCATCGTCACCCAGGCCAAGGTGCCGCTGCAATGACCTCGCCGGCCGCCCTGCAACCCGGCGCGCTGCAGCACGTGAAAGTGCTGGACCTGTCGCGCGTGCTGGCCGGCCCCTGGGCCGCCCAGACGCTGGGTGACCTGGGCGCCGAGGTCATCAAGGTGGAGCGCCCCGGCAGCGGCGACGACACGCGCGCCTGGGGCCCGCCCTACGTGACCGACCCCGCCGGCCAGCCCACGGGCGAGTCGGCCTACTACATGTGCACCAACCGCAACAAGCAGTCGGTGACCATCGACTTCATCCGCCCCGAGGGGCAGGAGCTGGTGCGGCGCCTGGCGCAGCAGTGCGACGTGCTGGTGGAGAACTTCAAGACAGGCGGTCTGGCGCAGTACGGGCTGGACTATGCCTCGCTGAGCGCGCTCAACCCGCGCCTGGTGTACTGCTCCATCACCGGCTTCGGGCAGAGCGGGCCGTATGCGCACCGCGCCGGCTACGACTTCCTGATCCAGGGCATGGGCGGGCTGATGAGCGTCACCGGCCGCCCCGACGGCGAGGACGGCGGCGGCCCGATGAAGGTGGGCGTGGCGCTCACCGACATCCTCACCGGCCTGTACGCCAGCACCGCCATCCTGGCCGCGCTGCAGGCGCGCGAGCACACCGGCCGCGGCCAGCACATCGACCTGGCGCTGCTGGACGTGGGCGTGGCGTGCCTGGCCAACCAGGGCATGAACTACCTGTACGGCGGCAAGGTGCCGCAGCGCATGGGCAACGCCCACCCCAACACCGTGCCCTACCAGGACTTCCCCACGCAGGACGGCCACATGATCCTGGCCGTGGGCAACGACGGCCAGTTCGAGCGCTTCTGCCATGTGGCCGGGCGCCCCGAGTGGGCGAGCGACTCGCGCTTTGCCACCAACGCCGCGCGCATCGCGCACCGCGATGCGCTGATTCCGCTGATCCGCGAGGTGACGGCGACGCGCACGACGCGCGACTGGATCGCGCTGCTGGAGCAGCACGCCGTGCCGTGCGGGCCCATCAACACCGTGCGCGAGGTCTTCGAAGATCCGCAGGTGCGCGCGCGTGGCTTGCAGATCCGCATGGAGCATCCGCGCGCCGGCGCCGTGCCGCTGGTGGCCAGCCCCATGCGCCTGTCGGACACGCCGGTCACCTATCGCCACACCCCGCCGCAGCTCGGCCAGCACACCGACACCGTGCTGCGCGAACACTTGGGCCTGGCGCCCGAGGCCATCGATGCGCTGCGCGCGCAGGGGGTGGTGGCATGAGCGGCTTCCAAGGACCGCTGGCCGGCGTGCGCGTGCTCGACCTCTCCAGCGTGGTGTTCGGCCCGCTGGCGAGCCAGGTGCTGGCCGACTACGGCGCCGAGGTCATCAAGATCGAGCCGCCCGCGGGCGACTCCACGCGCCACACCGGTCCCGCCGTGGAGCCCGGCATGGCGGCCGTGTTCATGGGCTGCAACCGCAGCAAGAAAAGCGTGGTGCTGGACCTGAAGCAGCCTGCCGCGCAGCAGGCCCTGCACGCGCTGCTGGCCACGGCCGACGTGTTCATGCACAGCATGCGCCCGCAAAAGCTCGGCAAGCTGGGGCTGGCGCCCGAGCAGCTGCGCGCGCGCTACCCGCGCCTGGTGTTCGCCGGGCTGCACGGCTTTGCCGAGGACGGCCCCTACGCCGGCCTGCCGGCCTACGACGACGTGATCCAGGGCATGAGCGGCCTGGCCGATCTCATGCAGCGCCAGACGGGCGAATCGCGCTACCTGCCCACCATCGCCGCGGACAAGACCTGCGCGCTGGTGGCGGCACACGCCATCCTGGCGGCGCTGTTCGCGCGCGAGCGCACGGGACAGGGTAGCTTTGTGGAAATTCCCATGTTCGAGACCATGGTGGGCTTCAACCTGGTCGAGCATTTCTACGGCATGCACTTCACGCCGAAGCTCAGCGGCGCAGGCTACCCGCGCGTGATGGCGCCCTGGCGCAAGCCCTACAGGACGCTGGATGGGCATGTCTGCATGATGCCTTACACCGACGCGCACTGGCGCCGCTTTTTCAGCGCCGTGGGGCAGCCGCAGCTGGCCGACGATCCGCGCTTTGCCAACCAGGCCAGCCGCACGCGCCACATCGCCGAGCTGCTGGAGATCCTGAGCGAGCATGTGGCCCGGCACGACACGCAGCACTGGCTGCGCACCTGCGCGCAGCTGGAGATTCCCGCCGCGCCCGTGGCGCGCATGGACGAGCTGCCGCAGGACCCGCACCTGGTGGCCACAGGGTTCTTTGCCACCGTGCGCGACCCGGCCATGGGCGAGGTGCGCTTTCCGCGCTCGTCCGTGCGCTTCGACGGCGCGCAGGTGCCCATCGGCATGCCGCCGCGCCTGGGCCAGCACACCGAGGAGCTGCTGCGCGCCGCCGGCCTGGACGACGCCCAGCTTGCTGCCCTGCAACCTTCCGAACCGAGCACCGCATGAACCAAGACATTCCCCGCATGGGCCAGGGCCTGTACTGGCAAGACCTCAAGGTGGGTCTGCGCTGGCGCACCTTCCGCCGCACCATCACCGAGGCCGACCTGGTGAACTTCATCAGCACCACCGGCATGCTGGAGGCCATCTTCATCGAGGAAGGCTACGAGGGCGGCGCCATCCAGGGCCGCCCGGTGCCGGGCGCGCTGACCTACACCTTCATCGAAGGCTTCATCCTGCAAAGCATGATCCAGGGCACGGGCCTGGCCATGCTGGAGCTGCGCCAGAAGATCCTCGCGCCCGTCGTCGTGGGCGACAGCATTGGCGCCGTGGTCGAAGTGACCGACATCCGCCCCACCTCCAAGAACAACCGCGCCGTGGTCACCTCGCTCATCACGGTGACCAACCAGCGCGGCGAGCCGGTGATGGAGTACACGGCCACGCGCCTGCTCGCCGGCCGTGAAGCTACATGAAACATAGCTGCTTGCGCTTGCTGCGCAAGGGTTAGAGCCGATTTTCACCACAAAGAAGGAGACACCCATGACTGCTCGCATCACCCGCCGCCTGGCCGTACTGGCCGGCGCAGCCCTTCTGGCCGGCGCCGCGCATGCAGCCTGGCCGGACAAGCCCATCACGCTCGTCGTGCCGTTCCCGCCCGGCGGTCCCACCGACATGGTGGCGCGCGTGCTGGCGCAGGCCGTGGGCGAGCAGCTCGGTCAGTCGGTTGTGGTGGACAACAAGCCCGGCGCCAATGGCAACATCGGCAACGCCTTCGTCGCCAAGGCCGCGCCCGACGGCTACACGGTGCTCTACAACACCTCGTCCCTCGCGCTCAGCCCCGCGCTCTACAAGAAGATGAGCTACGACCTGCGCAAGGACCTCGCGCCTGTCGCGCTCACCGCAGTGGTGCCCCTGGGCCTGGTGGTCAACCCGCAGCTGCCTGTGAAGACTGTGGCCGAGCTCGTGGACTATGCCAAGAAGAACCCCGGCAAGCTGTCGTACGGCTCGGCGGGCAACGGCAACGTCACGCACCTCACGGCCTTCCAGGTCACGCAGCACTACGGCATCGAGGCCACGCATGTGCCCTACAAGGGCAGCGCTCCGGCCGACGTCGACCTGGTGGCCGGGCAAATCCATTTCATGACGGACACGATCAACTCCGTCGCCCCCTTCATCAAGGACGGCAAGCTGCGCCTGCTGGCCGTCTCCACGGCCAAGCGCTTGCCCAACTTCCCTGAAGCGCCCACGCTGGCCGAAAGCGGCATGAACGGCTTCGAGGCCGGCGCATGGCAGGGCGTGATGGTGCCGGCCGGCACGCCCGCGCCCATCATCGAGCGCTTGAACCAGGCCTTTCTGCAGGCGCTCAAGAACCCCACGGTGCTGGAAAAGCTGCGCATCCAGGGCACCGAGCCGCTGGGATCCACGCCGGCCGAGTACGGCGCATATATCGAAAAGGAGCTGGCGCGCTGGGCGTCAGTGGTCAAGAGCACCGGCGTATCGCTGGATTAAGCAAGGAAAAAGGGCATAGGCCATGTCGGTTCTGGGTTCACTCGCGCTCACGCGCATTCCGCCGGAAGATGAGGCGCTGCGCGCCGAAGTGCGCGCCTTCCTCGCAGAGGCGGTGCGCGACCTGCCCGCGCATGTGCGGGCACGTTCGTGGGGCGGCTACAGCACACAGCTGAGCCGCCGGCTGGGCGAGCGCGGTTGGATCGGCATCACGCTGCCGCGCGAATACGGCGGCGGCGGGCGCAGCGCGTTCGCGCGCTACGTGCTGGTCGAGGAATACCTGAACTGCGGCGCGCCCGTGGGCTCGCACTGGATCGCCGACCGCCAGAGCGCGCCGCTGATCCTGAAATACGGCACCGAGGCGCAGAAGCAGTTTTACCTTCCGCGCGTGTGCAAGGGCGAGGCGTTCTTCTGCATCGGCATGAGCGAGCCGAATTCCGGTTCCGACCTGGCCAGCGTGAAGACGCGCGCCGTGCCCAACGACCAGGGCTTTGTGCTCAACGGCCAGAAGATCTGGACCACCAACGCCCATCACTGCCAGTACATGATCGCGCTGGTACGCACCTCGGGCACGGCGGAAGACCGCCACAAGGGCCTGTCGCAGGTGATCGTCGACCTGTCGCTGCCCGGCGTGACCGTGCGCCCCATCGAAGACCTCTCGGGCGACCGCCATTTCTGCGAGGTGTTCTTCGACAACGTGCAGTTGGGCCCCGATGCGCTCATCGGCGCCGAGGGCCAGGGCTGGGAGCAGGTCACGGCCGAACTCGCCTTCGAGCGCAGCGGCCCCGAGCGCCTGTTCTCCTCCATCGTGCTGTTCGACCAGTGGCTCGACTACGTGCGCACGCCCCAGGGCCGCAGCGAATCGGCGGTGCGCCTGGCGGGCAAGGTCCTCACGCAGCTGGCACCGCTGCGCGCCATGTCGGTGGCCGTGCAGGAAAAGCTGGTGCAGGGCGCCAGCCCCGTCGTGGAGGCCGCCCTGGTCAAGGAGCTGGGCACCACGCTGGAGCAGATGATTCCCGCCGCCATCGCCGACGACCTGTTTGCGCGCGAGGCGGAAGACGTGCCTGTGGAGCTGCTGATGACGCTCAAGTACGTGACCGAGGCCTCGCCCTCGTTCTCTTTGCGCGGCGGCACGCGCGACATTCTGCGCGGGATGATCGCCCGGGGCCTGGGCCTGCGCTGAAACGGAGCCACGACATGAGCCAAGACAACGACCTGTTTGCCGACGCCGCCCGCCAGGTGCTGGCCGACCAGTGCACCCCCCCGGTGGTGCGCGCCATCGAATCCGGCGGGCGCGCTGCGCCTGCGACGCAGCAGCTGTGGGCGCAGCTGGAGGCCACGGGGCTGGCCGATGCGCTGCTGCCCGAGGACGACGGCGGTGCCGGACTGGGGCTGACACAGGTGTTCGGCGTGCTGGAGCAATGCGGTGCGCATGCGCTGCCGCTGCCGCTGGGCGAGACCATGGTGGCGCGCGCGCTGCTGGCCCAGGCCGGCGTAGCGCGCCCCGCCGGCAGCATCACGCTGGCGCGTGGCGAGCGGCTGCCGGATGACGGCGTGCGCTGCGCCCTGGTGCGCGGCGGCCAGGTGGCCGATCATGTGCTGGTGCAGGCTGGCAGCGCCTGGCACCTGCTGGCCACGGCCGATGCGCAGGCGGCGCCCCAGGCGCTGGCGCTGGATGCCGCCCTGGCCTGGACTGCTGCCCAGGTGGAGGCCGCGCCCGGGGTGCCGGTGGATGCCGCGCAAGACGCACGCACCCTGCAGGCCGCCGTGGTGGCCCCGCAGATGGCCGGCGCGTTGGGCGACGTGTTCCGGCGCACCCTGCAGTACGCCAACGAGCGCCAGCAGTTCGGCCGCCCCATCGGCAAGTTCCAGGCCATCCAGCACCAGCTGGCGGTGATGAGCGAGCACGTGTTCGCCGCGCGCATGGCTGCGCAGCTGGGCTGCAACGGCGCCGGTGTGCTGCCCGACCGGCTGCGTGTGGCCACTGCCAAGGCGCGCTGCAGCGAGGCCGCATTGGCCGTGGCCGAGTTCGCCCACGCCATCCACGGCGCCATCGGCTTCACCGCGGAATACGACCTGCAGCTGTTCACCCGCCGTCTGCACGCCTGGCGCCAGACGGCCGGCAGCGAGTCTTACTGGCACGGCGTGGCCGGCGAGGCGCTGCTGGCGCACGGCGGGCTGACGCTGGACCTCGTGCGCCGCATCACCGACGTGGAAATGACGCTCTGAAAATCATAGCTGTTTGCGCATGCCAACCAAGGCGTTCAATGTGTTTTCATATTGAAATCAAGCGGTGATGTGCGCTGGCAGCTCCTACTTTTGACTACGGAGAGACACCATGGCCTTCCTGACCATTGAACGCGACGGCGGCATCCTGACCGCCACCATGAACCAGCCCGAGACGCGCAATGCGCTCACCGGCAACACGGCCGTGCAGGAGTTCGTGCAGCTGTGCGACACCGTGCGCAAGGACGCCAGCGTGAAGGTGCTGATCCTCACCGGCGCAGGCCCCATCTTCAGCTCGGGCGGCAACGTCAAGGACATGCAGCGCTTCTTCGACGATGCGCTCACGCCCGACCTGATCCGCGAGGAATACCGCCAGGGCATCCAGCAGATCCCCAACGCGCTGTACCAGCTCGACGTGCCGGTGATCTGCGCCGTCAACGGTCCGGCCATCGGCGCGGGGCTGGACCTGACCTGCATGTGCGACATCCGCATCGCGGCCGAGAACGCCACCTTCGCCGAGAGCTTCGTGCGCGTGGGCATCGTGCCCGGTGACGGTGGAGCCTGGCTGCTGCCGCGGGCCGTGGGCATGGCCAAGGCGTCCGAGATGGCTTTCACCGGAGAGGCCATCAGCGCCCAGGAGGCCCTGGCCTGCGGCCTGGTGAGCCGCGTGGTGCCGGCCGACCAGCTGCTGCCCACCGCGCGTGCGCTGGCCGAGAAGATTGCCGCCAACCCCGGTGCCGTGATGCGGATGACCAAGCGGCTGCTGCGCGAGGGCGAGCACGCCTCGCTGGCCTCGCTGCTGGAGATCTCCGCCGGCTACCAGGCCATCGCCCACAAGACGGCCGACCACCGCGAGGCGGTCACCGCCTTCATCGAGAAGCGCGCCCCGCGTTTCCAGTAGACCGAATCAGCCATCGGCGGACAAGGAAAGGCCCGGCGGCCGTTCGATAATGCCGCCATGGCTTCTCCCCACAAACGCTTTTCGATGATCCGCGAGTTCCACCTCGCGGACTGGTTCACGCTGGGCAACGCGGTGTGCGGCGTCGGGGCACTGTTCTCGTCGATGACCTATCTGGAAACGTCGGACGTGCGCCATGTGTACTTCGCCTGTGCGCTGGTGCTGGCGGCTCTGGTGTTCGACGTGCTGGACGGGCGCATCGCGCGCTGGCGGCAGAAAAGCTCGGCCATGGGGCGCGAGCTGGATTCGCTGGCCGACGTGATCTCCTTCGGCGTGGCGCCCGCCATCATCGCCTACGCCTGCGGCATGCAGGGGCTGTACGACCGCGTGGTGCTGGCCTTTTTCGTGGCCTGCGGTGTCTCGCGCCTGGCGCGCTTCAACATCACGGCCGAAACGCTGGCCGAGGGCCCGTCGGGCAAGGTCAAGTACTTCGAGGGCACGCCGATCCCCACCTCCATCGTGCTCGTGGGGCTGATGGCCGTGGCCGCAAGCGTGGGCGCGGTGCGCGGCCAGCTGTGGCTGGGGTCGGTGACGATCGGCGGTTTCACGCTGCACCCGCTGGTGCTGCTGTTCGCACTGTCGGGCTCGCTGATGATCAGCCGCATCCGCATTCCGAAGTTCTGAGCATCCCCCCGCGGCGCTGGCGCACCTTTCCCCTTCTCTCGCCGCGCTTCGCGGCGGGAAGGGGCGCAGCCGGTGGACTGGTGAAGCCAGATCCGCGGCGGCCAGGCCTGGGGTGCGCCCGGGTTTGCCGCACGTCCTGATACGGTGGCAGCGGCGCAGCGCAGGTACACTTTGCGGCTTCGAGGCGGCGCCCGTGCGCGGCGTCTTTTTTCCCATCCGAACCGCTTCATGGCCGTTGATACGGCGGGCCAGGCCCGCACCCACCTAGACCTCAAGAGTGCCCAGCTGCCCGTGGTGGCCATGGTGCTCAAGACCACCAACGTGGCCAGCATCGCCGCCGAGCTGGCCGCCCGCAGGGCCGACGACCCCGAATTTTTCGACAACGACCCGGTGCTGATCGACCTCTCGGCCGTGCAGGACGAGCCGCAGCCCATCGACTTCGCCGCGCTGGTCAAGACGCTGCGCAGCCACCGCACGCAGCCCGTGGCCGTGCGCGGCGGCAGCAGCGCGCAGAGGCAGGACGCGCACGACGCGGGCCTGATTGCCGCCCCCGACGCGCCGCCCCCCCGCATGCAGGCGCCGCGTGAGAACACTCCCCGCGAGGTGGTCCACGAAGTCATCCGCGAGGTGGAGGTCGTGCGCGAGGTCCCCGTGCCCGCGCCGGCGCCGGGGACCGTGGTGGTGGACAAGCCGCTGCGCTCGGGCCAGCAGGTGTATGCCCGCGGCTCGGACCTGGTGGTGATGGCCGTGGTCAGCTTTGGCGCCGAGGTGATCGCCGACGGCAACATCCACGTGTACGCACCGCTGCGCGGGCGCGCCATCGCCGGCGCGCGCGGCGACACCAGCGCCCGGATTTTCAGCACCTGCATGGAGCCGCAACTGGTCTCCGTGGCAGGCATCTACCGCACCACCGAGACCGAGCTGCCCGACAACGTGCGCGGCAAGCCGGCCCAGGTGCGGCTGGACGGTGAGAAGCTGCTCATCGAGCCGCTGTGACTGTCCCCACCCTTTCTTACTCCACAGACCGCAACGCAAGGACCTCTCAGAACATGGCCAAAATCGTCGTCGTGACCTCCGGCAAGGGGGGCGTGGGCAAGACCACCACCAGTGCCGCCTTCGCATCGGGCCTGGCGCTCGCCGGCCACAAGACCGCCGTCATCGATTTTGACGTCGGCCTGCGCAACCTGGACCTCATCATGGGCTGCGAGCGCCGCGTGGTGTATGACCTGATCAACGTGATCCAGGGCGAGGCCAACCTGAACCAGGCCCTCATCAAGGACAAGCAGTGCGAGAACCTGTTCGTGCTGGCCGCCAGCCAGACGCGCGACAAGGATGCGCTCACGCAGGACGGCGTGGGCAAGGTGCTCAAGGACCTCGCCGACATGGGCTTTGACTACATCGTCTGCGACTCGCCCGCCGGCATCGAAAGCGGTGCGCTGATGGCCATGCACTTCGCCGACGAGGCGCTGCTGGTCACCAACCCCGAAGTCTCCAGCGTGCGCGACTCCGACCGCATCCTGGGCATGCTCAGCAGCAAGACCAAGCGCGCCATCGAAGGCGGCGAGCCCGTCAAGGAACACCTGCTGATCACGCGCTACAACCCCCATCGTGTGGAAGACGGACAGATGCTGAGCCTGGAGGACATCCAAGACATCCTGCGCATCAAGCTCATCGGCGTGATCCCCGAGTCCGAGAGCGTGCTGCAGGCCTCCAACCAGGGCCTGCCCGCCATCCACCTGTCGGGCACCGATGTGTCCGAGGCCTACAAGGACGTGGTTGCGCGCTTCCTGGGCGAGGACAAGCCCCTGCGTTTCATCGAGGCGGCCAAGCCCGGCTTCTTCAAGCGCATCTTCGGCGGGAGGTAAGCGAGATGTCCCTGCTGTCCTTCCTGCTAGGCGAGAAGAAAAAGACGGCCTCGGTGGCCAAGGAGCGCCTGCAGATCATCCTGGCGCATGAGCGCAGCGGCCGCAGCGCCGGCCAGCCCGACTATCTGCCCGCGCTGCAGCGCGAGCTGGTGGCGGTGATCTCCAAGTACGTGAAGATCAACGCCGACGACCTGAAGGTCCACTTCGAGCGCCAGGACGACCTGGAAGTGCTGGAAGTGAAGATCGAACTGCCCGAGGCGACAGCCAAGTAACGGGCAGATATCAGGCCCGTTCCGCCCAGCCCAGAAGCGGCCGGGCGTGCCCGCGCTCCGGCGCAAGCCGGGGCGGCTATTTCTCCATCGGGCGGGCTACGGTGGCCGAAAGGCTTCCCAGCGGATGCTCCGTGTAGAACACCCCCCCGTGGTACAGCAGGGGCGAGGCGCCTTCCCGGTGGCTGCAGCGC
Source organism: Diaphorobacter sp. ED-3 (assembly GCF_027625375.1). Lineage (NCBI taxonomy): Bacteria > Pseudomonadati > Pseudomonadota > Betaproteobacteria > Burkholderiales > Comamonadaceae > Diaphorobacter > Diaphorobacter sp. ED-3. The sequence goes on from NZ_CP115182.1 coordinate 176,457, forward strand.
TCCACCTGGCCGACGAAGATCGTGTGGTCGCCCTCCACGTACTGGCTGCGGTTGAAGCACTCGAACACGGCCGCCGCGCCGTCCAGCACCGGCACGCCGCTCAGTCCCAGGCGGTAGGCCACGCCGGCGAAGCGGTCTATGCCGCGCGTGGCGAACTGCTCGGCCAGGGCGCGCTGTTCCACCGTCAGCACATTGATGGCGTAGTGCGTGGCACGGGAAAAAGCGGGCAGCGACGACGTCTTGTGCCCCAGGCTCCACAGCACCAGCGGCGGCTCCAGCGACACCGAGTTGAACGAGTTTGCCGTCATGCCGATCAGCGCGCCGCCTTCCCCGCGCGCCGTGACGATGGTCACGCCTGTGGCGAACATGCCCAGCGCGTCGCGGAACTCGCGTGGCGTGAAGACGGGAGGTTGGCTGGAGGGCGGGTGGGGCAGGCGGCTGTTCACGAAGGGGGGCGGCGCCTTGGGCGCGCCGCGTAGGGCAATGGGAGGGCTATTATCAGTCTGCACCTGCGCGCCTGCAGCGCGCATGCCCTGCGGCCCTGGACCCTGCGATGTCTCTTCTTCCACGCTTTTCCCTGCTCGGCTCCGGCCCTACCGTGTTGCTGCTGCACGATGCCGATAGCGATCACCTGGGCTTTGCCCCGACGCTGGAAACCCTGGCCGCCGCGGGCTATCGCGCCGTGGCATGGGACATGCCGGGCTATGGCGGCAGTGCGCCGGTGGAGCCCTACAACTTCAAGGGCCTGGCCCAGCGTGCGCTGCTGTTGCTCGATGCCCTGCGGTGCGAGCAGGTGGTGCTGGTCGGCCACGGCCTGGGGGCGATGCTCGCGCTGGAGATCGCCGTTCGGGCACCGCTGCGCGTGCGGCGGCTGGTGCTGTGTGCCGGCGGCCCGGCGCTGGACGAGGCCGCCACCGCCGTGTGGGTGGCGCCGCGCCTTGCGGGCCTGGACGATGGACGGGACATGGCCCGGCTGGCCGACCCTACCGTGGCGCGCGACGCCGGCCCCGGCGCGCTGCCCGAGGGGCTGCAGCTTGCACGGCACGCCATGGGCCGCGTGCCGCCCGCCACCTACCGCCGTGCGTTGGAGGCCCTGACGGCTTTCGCGCGGCGTGCGCCGGAACTTGTGCGCCTGCAGGTGCCCGCGCTGCTCATCGGGGGTGAGCACGACCGCTGCACTCCGCCCGAGGCACTGCTCGCCTTGGCCCATGTGCTGCCCGATGCGCGCGCCGTGCTGCTGCCCGGCGTGGGCCACTGGCCGCAGCTTGAAGACCCCGAGGGTTTCGAGGCGGCGCTGCTGGACTTCCTGGCCGGCCCGGCGCCAGTGCTGCACTGAACGCGTGCGCGGTCCCTCACCGCAAATCGCTTACCCGCCCCTGACCGCGACCGCGCACCGCTGCGCAATAAACCACATCGCGCGCCCGCGCTTTTGGTTAGGCTGGAGTGTTTTTCACAACATTGCGGAGACGCGATGATGGCCATGAGACCCAGACACTGGGCAGGGGCGCTGGCGCTGGCGCTGTGGGCGTTGGCGGGCATGGCGGGCGCCCAGCCCGTGAAGGTGGGGGTCATCGGCCCCTTTTCGGGGCCGTCGTCGGACTTCGGCACGCACATGCTGCAGGGCATCCAGCTCGCGGTGGAGCAGTTCAACGCCGTGGGCGGCTACCTGGGCCGGCCTGTGGAGCTGGTGGTCAAGGACGACCAGGGCTCGCCCGACACCGGCCGTCAACGCTCGCAGGAACTGGCCAGAGAAGGCGTGGTGGCTGCCCTGGGCTTTTGCAACACCGGCGTGGCGATGAAATCGCTGGACGTGTTCCAGCAGGCGAAGCTGCCCTTGATCGTGCCGTGCGCCACGGGCACCCCCGTGACACGCACCTATCCGGCGGCGCAGAGCTTCATCTTCCGCACCTCGGCCCCCGACAACATCCAGGCGCCCTTCGTGGTGGAGGACATCCTGCGCCGCGGCTGGACGCGCGTGGCCCTCTTTGCCGACGACACGGGCTACGGCCAAGCCGGGCGCAAGGATGTGGAAGCGGCGCTCGCCGCGCACCAGCTCACGCCCGTGTACGCGACCAACTTCCCTCTGGGCGTGAAGAGCCTGGCGCCCCAGTTGCAGGCCGCGCGCGATGCGGGCGCACAGGTCATCTTCAGCTACACCGTGGGGCCGGAGAACGCCGTCATTGCCCAAGGCCGCAAGGAGCTGGGCTGGAAGGTGCCGCAGGTCGGCGGCTGGACGCTGTCGTTCCCGTTCTTCATCCAGGGCGGCAAGGACGCCGCCGAGGGGGCGCTGACGGCGCAGACTTTCATCGCCGAACCCAGCAACGAACGCCGCGCCTCGTTCCTGAGCACCTACGCGCGCGCCTTCAAGGGCCGCCCGGCCGTGCCGATGGCGGCGGCGCAAGGGTACGACGCGGCCTACCTGCTGATGTATGCCCTGCTGGGCATCCGCGACGGGCAGGTCAACGGCACGGCCCTCAAGCATTCGCTGGAGAACCTGCAGCGCGTGTATTACGGCGTGGTGGCGACCTACGAGCGGCCCTTCTCGGCCGAGGAGAAAGAAGCCATCACCCCCAACATGCTGGTGATGGGCAAGGTGCAGGCCGGCGCGGTGACCTTCGCCTACCCCGAGGATGCCAAGCGCAACCTGCTGGTGCAGCGCAAACGCTGAGGTGCGAGCCGCTCAGGCCAGGCGCGGCGCCCCGTAGGCGGCAGCGGGCGTGTCGTCGCCCAGAAAGGCGAAGTCCATGGCTGGCCGCTCGCCGCTCAGCAGCTCGGCCATGGCCTTGCCCGAGCCGGCGCCATGCGTCCAGCCCAGCGTGCCGTGGCCGGCGTTCACCCACAGGCCGTGCAGCGGCGTACGGCCGATGAACGGGATGTTGGTGGGCGTGGCGGGTCGCAGGCCGGTCCAGTACTGCGGATCTCCGCCTTCCTCGGGCGTGCGCGTGTCGCACACGCCGGGCAGGATGGTCTCAATGCGGCGCGACAGCATGTGGCAGCGCGCGCGCGCCACAGGGCTGTCCAGCGACAGGTCGTAGCCGCCCAGCTCGATGGTGCCGGCCACGCGCAGCACGTTGCCCAGGCGGCTCATGGCGATCTTCTTGCCGTCGTCGATGGTGGAAACCATGGGCGCGCCCTCCGGTTTGAGTAGCGGGAACGTGGCGCTGTAGCCCTTGCCGGGGTAGATGGGCAGGTGCACGCCCACGCCCCGCAGCAGCGGTGCGCTGTAGCTGCCGCATGCAACGACCACGGCATCGGCTTTCAGTATTTGGTCTTTTTGGCCTGTAGCGCTTTCATGGCGAGCGCGAATAGCTATTGATTCAATAGCGTCGCCGGAGCGGTTCAGGCGCAGCACGTCGTGACCGTAGAGGAACTGCACGCCGCGCTCGGCGCAGCGGCGGGCCAGTGCCTGGGTGAATACGCGCGCGTCGCCGCTCTCGTCGGTGCTGGTGTAGGTGCCGCCGGTGATGCGGTCGCCGTAGGCGCGGAAGGCCGGCTCGATGGCGAGCAGCTCGTCGCGGCTGACCACGCGCCGCTGCACGCCGAAGCGGCGCATCAGTTCCACGGCGTGGGCCGCGTCGTCAAAGGACTTCTGGTCGGTGTAGAAGTGCGCTATGCCGCGTTCCAGCCGGTGGTACTCGATGCCCGTGGCGCGCACTATGTCCTTGAGTGCGGCATGGCTGTACGCGCCCAGCGCCACGATCTGCTGCACGTTGCGTGCGAAGGCCGTGTCGTTGCACTGCGCCAGGAACTTCAGGCACCAGCGCCATTGCTCCCAGTCGAGCTGGGGGCGAAACAGCAGCGGCGCTTCCTTGTCGAACATCCACTTGAGGGCCTTCCATGGCGCCTCGCGGTTGGCCCAGGGCTCACAGTAGCTTACCGAGATCTGCGCCGCGTTGGCAAAACTGGTCTCCAGCGCCGCGTCGGGCTGGCGGTCGACCACAGTGACTTCATGCCCGCGCTCGCGCAGATGCCAGGCGGTGCTAATGCCGATGATGCCGGCGCCCAGGACGATGGTTTTCATGGCGCGCAGTGTGCTGCGGCCCAATGAAAAACAAAAGCGTGATTAAACTTCTTCGGAATTCATCAGAATGACTAATGGATACCGACTGTGAGCACATTTGACCCCGCCGCATTGGAATGCCTGGCCGCCATCGTCGAAGAGGGCGGTTTCGAGCGCGCCGCGCGCCGCCTGAACATCACCCAGTCCGCCGTGTCGCAGCGCCTGCGTGCGCTGGAGGCGCAGGTGGGCTCGGTGCTCATCGTGCGCAGCCGGCCGCTCAAGCCCACCTCGGCCGGGCAGTTGCTGCTCAAGCACACCAAGCAGTTGCGCCTGCTGCGCGCCGACCTGGAGCGCGATCTGCAGGACCTCATGCCCAGCGGGCGCGGCGGCGGCCGCGAGGAAGAGCGCATCGCCATCGCCATCAACGCCGACAGCATCGCCACCTGGGCGGTGGACGCGCTCGGCGATCTGGTGCGCCAGCGCCTGCCGCTGGAGATCATTGCCGACGACCAGGACTTCACGCAGGAGTGGCTGCGCTCGGGCCAGGTCATGGGCTGCGTGACGACGTTGAAGAGCGCGCTGCGCGGCTGTCGCATGGTGCCCCTGGGCGCGATGCAGTACGTCGCCGTGGCCGCGCCAGAGCTGGCGCGCCGACAACTGCCGCAAGGGCTCACGGCGCACAACTTCCGCGACGTGCCTTTCGTCTCGTTCAACCGCAAGGACGATATGCAGGCCGAGTTCGTCACGCGCACCTTTGGCCTGAAACGCGTGTCTCTCAGCCGCGTGTTCGTGCCCAGCTCGGAGGGCCAGGTGCGCGCCGTGGCCGCGGGCTGGGGCGTGAGCGTGGTGCCCGAGCTGCTCGCGCGCCCCTGGCTGCAGCAGGGCCGGCTGGTGGACCTGGCGCCGGGCCATACGCTGCCCATCCAGCTGTACTGGCACTCATGGAACCTGGAGTCGGAAGTGCTGGATGCGCTGGCCGATGCGCTCACCAGCGCGGCGGCGCAGTACCTGTCGGCCTGACGGCACACGCGGATGGGGGTCTTTAGGGTTATCGGCCTGCGCGGGGTGAAGGCTCGCTAACATCGCCCGCATGAACACGTTGCAGCCGCCCCGTCCGTCCTTCAAGGAGCAGATGCTCCGGGCGCGCGAGGATGCCATCGTGGAGGCCGCGAGCCGCCTGCTGGGCGAAAAAGGCTTCGAGACCATGACCGTGGACGAGGTCGCCGCGGCCGTGGGCATTGCCAAGGCCAGCCTGTACAAACACTTTGCCGGCAAGGACGACCTGTGCTCGGCCGCCATGGTGCATGTGGTGGAGCGCCTGCAGCGCTTTCTGGTGGCGCTGCCGGCCGAACTGGGCGCCATGCAGCGCCTGCACGCGCTGCTGTGCTGGACGCTGCAACTGCAACTGGCCGACGAGGTGCCGCTGCTGCCCAGCCGCAACTCCGCGCTGGCCCAGGCGCTGCGCGCCTGCGACGCCTACCAGGCATCGATGCAGGAGGTGCATGCCTGCATCCTCGGCTGGATCGTCGAGGCGCAGGCCCAGGGACAGCTGCGGCGCGAGTTGCCGCCCGATGTGATCTTGTGTGCGCTGCTGGCGCGCAATGCCGATCCCATGCTCGGCATGCTGCGCGACCGCGGCTATGCGGACGAGTGCATCATCGACTGGGCCGCGGACACCTGCCTGAGCGGCCTGGCGAGCGGCCCCGCCATGCGGGTGGCCTGATCAGCGCACCAGCAGTACCGGCACCTGGCAGTTGGCCAGCACCTGCGTGCTGACCGAGCCCATCACCAGCTTGCCCAGCGAGCCGTGGCCGTGCGTGCCCATGACGATCAGGTCGTACTTGCCGGACTCGGCCACCTTGGCGATGGTCTCGCCCGCCGGGCCCACCTTGGTCATGGTCTTGAGCTGCACGCCATGACGCGCCATGAACTTCACGACGGGCGACAGCACCTTTTCGCCTTCCTCAGCGTGGTACTTGTCCACGACTTCCTTGCCGAGCGCGGCGCGCGCGCGGGGAGGCAACTGGGGCTGCACGGTGATGGCCGTGTAGGTGTGTGAGCTGCCCAGCATCTCGTCGTGAGCGGCTAGGTAGGCCAGCATTTTCTTGGTGTAGATGCTGCCGTCGACAGCAAGCAGGATGTTCATTCGAAGTGCTCCGGAAACGAGAAATCAGACTAATCCGCGCTGGCGCCTGTTGTCTTGACTTCAGTCATATTTTTGATGCGGTGCGCGGTGGCGGGCGCAGGGCCCGCACGCATCATACGGTGAGCACGCAGTGCGGCTGAAAGGTTGCCTGCTCCCCCTTGCGGGCATAGCCCAGCGGGTTGGCCACTATGCGGCAGCTCCAGGGCGCGCCGTCCGCGCGGGCCCCGCGCACCAGGTAGTCGCTGGGCGCATGCAGATGGCCGTGCAGCCACAGCTGGGCGTGGGGCAGGCAGTCGTCCAGCGCATTGCAAAACCCCGCCGTGCCCGGCACCAGGCCGTAGCGCGGGTCGGCGCTGAGCAGGCTGGGCGCGAAGTGCGTGACGGCCACCGTCGTGCCCGCAAAGGGCTGTGCGAGCGCGTTGCGTAGCCAGGCCTGGCAAACCAGGGCCTGTTCGCGCACCTCGGCGGCCAGGAAGGGCACACCCTGGCGGGTGCTGCCAGTCTTGGAGAGATAGAAGTTGGCCGCGCGGAACGCCTTCTCGCGCCGCTGCAGTCGCTGGCCCGGGTCGGTGATCCCCGCGTGGTCGGCCAGCGCGTCGAAGTCGCTCCACAGCGTCGTTCCAACGAAGCGGACCCCCTGCAGCACCATGCTCTCACGCTCCAGCCAGATCAGCCCCAGCCGGTCGCAGATGCGGCGCAGGCGCGCATGCGCGGCGTCGAAGTCCTGCATGTCGTATTCATGGTTGCCAGGGACGAAGACCACTGGCGTGGGCCATCCGGCGTACTGCGGCAGAGGGGAGAAGCGCGCCAGGCCGAAGTCGTCGTCCGACAGCAGCGAGCCGGCCTGGTAAGAGCCGATGTCGCCGGCCAACACCAGGACATCGGCGCCAACGGCGGGGCTGGGGGTGAAATGCGGGTGGGCTTCCAGGTGCAGGTCGGACAGCAGTTGCAGCTTCATGGGTGAGTGGGTGGGGTCAATCCTGGCGGTGGATGGGGGCGGGCGTGTTGCGCGCGGCGCGCGCAATCGCCTCGCGCAGCCAGCGGTGGGCGGGGTCGTGGTTGCGCCGGCGGTGCCACAGTGCGTCCACGTGCACGGGCGGCAGCGTCATGGGCAGCGGGCGCCACACCAGTTCGTCGCGCACGCTGGCCACGCCGACGAAGTGGCGCGGCAGCACGGTGAGCAGGTCCGTGGTGGCCACCACCCGTCCCGCGGTGAAGAACTGGTTCACGGTAAGCACGATGCGGCGTTCACGTCCCAACGCGGCCAATGCCCCGTCGATGAAGCCGAAGGGCTTGCCCGAGAAGCTCACCAGCAGGTGGCGCGCGGCGCAGTACAGGTCCAGCGTCATCGGCACGGCGGCCAGCGGGTGGTCCGCGCGCATCACGCACACGTACTGGCTATCGTAGAGGCGGGTGCTTTCGTGCGCCACCACGTTGTCCGACTGCGCCCGCGCCGTGAGGTCGGCCAGCACGGCGGGGAAGTAACCCACGGCCATGTCGGCGCTCTCCTCGTCCAACAGGCGGCGCGGGTCGCGCGTGGTCAGCGGCACCACGCGCAGCGAGACGCCGGGGGCCTCGCGTTCCACGATCTCGATGAGTGGCGGGATCAGCGTGGCACCCGTGGCGTCGGCCATCGCCAGAACGAAGGTCGTCTGAGCGGACGCCGGGTCAAAGCGCCCGGGGGAAAGTGTCTCCTGCAACTGTGCCAATGCGTGCCGTACGGCGGGCCACAGGGCCAGTGCCCGCGGCGTGGGCTCCACGCCGTGGCCGCGCCGCGTGACCAGCTCGTCGCCCAGCACCTCGCGCAACCGGCGCAGTGCGTTGCTCACGGCGGGCTGTGTGATGGCCAGTTTCTCGGCGGCGCGGGTCAGGTTGCGCTCGGCCATGACCTCGTCAAAGACGCGCAGCAGATTGAGATCCAGCGTGCGAAAGTTCAATGGCTGCATGCTGCAATCATCACGCAGATGAATATGGGTGATTCAACATATAAATTAGACACAAACCAGGGTAAACCCTAATATTGCTGCATCGCCCGGCAATTTCGCCAACAGTGGCGTACGAGTCGCATCATGACGAAGTTTGTACACATCGATCTTCCTGTCCAGCACCACGGCATTGCACGCATTGAAGAGGCCGCAAGCCATCTGAAGCAAACCGCTGCCCGCTTTGACGGCACCCGCGGCGCAACGTCGCTGCTGCTGGCGGCGCTGGTCGCCGCGCTGCTTGTCGTGGCCAACCAGGTCATGGACACCTGGAACGATGGCCACATGCTGGCCGGCTGGATGGTGATGTGGGTGATCGCTTTCGCAGGAATGGCGTTGCTGGCGGCACCTGCGCGCAGCGCGGTGCTGGGCCTGCGTGCCGCTGCCAAGGCTTGGTCGGATGCGCACCGGCGTGCGGCAGAGGACGAGCGCACCTGGAATGCCGCACTGCGCGACGCCCGCATCATGGCCGACCTGAGCCGTGCGATGAACGGCATCGCGGTGGACGACCTGCGCCGTTACCGCTGAACGGCCGCGCGGCGACCCCGCGCCAACCGACAACAGGGCACCTTCGGGTGCCCTTTTTGCTATGTGCGCGGCAGCTTCGTCCGGGGCACATTCATGAAAAAACCCCGCGCCACAGATGTGGTCGCGGGGTTGTGTGTGTAGGCCCGGCTGAATTCATGCCGAGCCGAGGCAGGGCGGTCAGGCCGCCAGACGCTTCTCCAGCGCGGCCTTGGTGGCCAGCAGTTCCTGAGGCAGGTGGTAGGCCAGCTTGTCGAAATGCTCGGTGTGCAGCTTCAGTTCTTCGGCCCAGGCAGCCTTGTCGATGCTGGTCACCGTCTTGAACTGCTCGGTGCTGAAGTCCAGGCCGGTCCAGTTGATCTCGGCGTACTGCGGAGCAATGCCGAACATGGTTGGCTCGCCTTGCGCCGTGCCCTCGATGCGGTCCAGCATCCACTTGAGCACGCGCATGTTGTCGCCATAGCCGGGCCAGACGAACTTGCCGTCCTCGCCCTTGCGGAACCAGTTGACGCAGAAGATCTTGGGCAGCTGGTGGCCGGACTCCTCCAGCTTGTGTTCCATGTCGAGCCAGTGCTGGAAGTAGTCGCTCATGTTGTAGCCGCAGAACGGCAGCATGGCGAACGGGTCGCGGCGCACGACGCCCTGCGCACCAAAGGCGGCGGCGGTGGTCTCGGAGCCCATGGTCGCGGCCATGTAAACGCCTTCCATCCAGCTGCGGGCCTCGGTCACCAGCGGCACGGTGGTGGAGCGGCGGCCGCCGAAGATGAAGGCGTCGATGGCCACGCCGGCGGGGTTGTCCCACTCGGGGTCCAGGGCCGGGTTGTTGGTGGCGGCCACCGTGAAGCGCGAATTGGGGTGCGCGGCCTTGGCGCCGGTTTCCTTGGCGATCTGCGGTGTCCAGTCCTTGCCCTGCCAGTCGATGAGGTGGTCCGGGAGCTTGCCGGTGTCCTTCTCCATGCCTTCCCACCACACATCGCCATCGTCGGTGAGGGCGACGTTGGTGAAGATCACGTCCTTGTCCAGCGAACGCATGCAGTTCGGGTTGGTGTGCATGTTGGTGCCGGGGGCCACGCCGAAGTAACCGGCCTCGGGGTTGATGGCGTACATCTTGCCGTCGGCATGGGGCTTGATCCAGGCAATGTCGTCACCGATGGTCGTGACCTTCCAGCCGGCGAAGCCGGCTTCCGGCGGCACCAGCATGGAGAAGTTGGTCTTGCCGCAGGCGCTGGGAAAGGCGGCGGCCACGTGGTACTTCTTGCCCTCGGGGTTGGTCACGCCCAGGATCAGCATGTGCTCGGCCAGCCAGCCCTGGTCGCGGCCCATGGTCGAGGCAATGCGCAGCGCCAGGCACTTCTTGCCCAGCAGTGCGTTGCCGCCGTAGCCCGAGCCGTACGACCAGATCTCGCGGGTCTCGGGGTAGTGGACGATGTACTTGACCTGGGGGTTGCAGGGCCAGGACGTGGTGTCCTTCTGGCCTGCAGCCAGCGGGGCGCCCACGGTGTGCATGCAGGGCACGAACTCGCCATCGGTGCCGAGCACGTCATAGACGGCCTTGCCCATGCGGGTCATCAGCTTCTGGTTCACGGCCACGTAGGCGCTGTCGGTCAGTTCGATGCCAATGTGGGCGATGTGCGAGCCCAGAGGCCCCATGGAGAAGGGCACCACGTACATGGTGCGGCCGGCCATGCAACCGTCAAACAGCGGCTGCAGCGTGGCGCGCATCTCGGCCGGGGCCATCCAGTTGTTGGTCGGGCCGGCGTCTTCCTTTTTCTCCGAGCAGATGTAGGTGCGGTCTTCCACGCGCGCGACGTCCGACGGGTCGGACCACGCCAAGTAGCTGCCCGGGCGCTTGGCGGGGTTCAGCTTCTTGAACGTGCCGGCATCCACCAGTTGCTGACACAACTGCTCGTACTCCTGCTGCGAACCGTCGCACCAGTGGATGCGGGCGGGCTTGCACAGCGCGGCCATTTCGGCCACCCAGGCGATCAGCTTGGCGTTCTTGACGTATGCGGGCGCCTGAATGTCCAGGACGGGCATGGTGGGTGCGTTCATCGGGAAGGCTTCTTTGAAGTTGAAAAACAGTCTTTTCAAAGGAAGCGAACCGGGTCACGACGCACAGGCCCGCGCTGAACCGATCTGCGCGCTGCCTTTGAAAAAACCGCTGGGACTCAGTCGGCTGGCGAAACGGGGGTACCGCGGTGGCACCCCTGCACAGGTCGGCTGGGGTGACGATTTTATGAAGACGCCCCCGATTTGTCTGTCGGACAGGGGGCTAAATCATGCAAAAAACACATGACGTTATGCGCGCCATGGCGTCGGTGCAAAACGCGATCACCAAAAACAAAGCCCCGCAGAGGCGGGGCTGGGTGGCGAGCGGGCGGTGCGTTCAGGCCATGTACACCGCAATGAAGGCCAGCAGGAAGATCATGGCCGCACCCACCGCAGGGATCACGACGGGAATCAGATGCACCACGGACTCGGCGGCATCGGTGGCCGTGGCGGCCTCGACGTCGGCGGCGTTGGGGGCGATGGGGTGGTCATGGGCCATGGGTTCGGTCTCCTGTGGGGTCTGGTGCCTTGATGGGGGACAAGTGTAGCCACAACGCCCCCGCGCGTGCACGGGCCTTACCCGCACGCGCGTGCGGCACGGCGCTCTCAGCGCAGCTCGGCCTCCATCTGCGCGGCGCGCAGCAGGTCCAGCACCTGCTGGATGTGGGCCTTGCCGCGCGTTTGCAGCACCAGTTCGATCTCCACGTTCTGCGCGGCCAGCACGGTGAAGGCGCGCTGGTGGTGCACCTCTTCGATGTTAGCGCCCGCTTCGGCCACGAGGGCGGTGATGCGGGCGAGCACGCCGGGCACGTCGCGTGCGCTGACCATGATGCGCGCCAACCGGCCGGAGCGCACCATGCCGCGCTCGATGATGGCCGCCAGCAGCAGCGGGTCGATGTTGCCGCCGCTGAGCACCAGCCCCACCTTCTTGCCGCGAAAGCGCTCGGGGTGGCGCACCAGCGCGGCCAGCCCGGCGGCCCCCGCGCCTTCCACCAGCGTCTTCTCGATCTCCAGCAGCATCAGCACCGCCTGCTCGATGTCGCCTTCGTCCACCAGCAGCAGGTCATCCACCAGCCGGCCAATGACCTCCTGCGTCATCTTCCCGGGCTGGCCCACGGCGATGCCCTCGGCGATGGTTGACGCGCCCTGCGCGTGGTGCGTGCCCTTGATGGCATTCACCATGGCCGGGAAGCGCGCCGTCTGCACGCCGATGATCTCCAGGTTCGGCTTGATGGCCCGCGCTGCCGTTGCCATGCCGGCCAGCAGCCCGCCGCCGCCCACCGAAACCACCAGCGCATCCAGGTCGGGCTGGGCGGCCAGCATCTCCAGCACCAGCGTGCCCTGGCCGGCGGCCACGGCCTCGTCGTCATAGGGGTGCACGAAGGTCAGGCCCTGCTGCTCCGCCAACTGGTAGGCGTGCTGGCGGGCTTCCTCCAGCGTGTCGCCGTGCAGCACCACCTCGGCACCAAAGCCGCGCGTGCGCTCCACTTTCACACCGGGAGTGAAGCGCGGCATGACGATCACGGCGCGCAGGCCCAGGCGCTGCGCGTGGTAGGCCACGCCCTGGGCATGGTTGCCCGCGCTCATGGCCACCACGCCGCGCTCGCGTTCTTGGGGAGTGAGCTGGCTCAGCTTGTTGCAGGCGCCGCGTTCCTTGAACGAGGCGGTGAACTGCAGGTTCTCGAACTTGAGGAACACCTGTGCGCCCACGATCTGCGAGAGCGTGCGCGATTCGACGCAGGGGGTTTCGAGTACCTGGCCGCGCAGGCGCTCAGCGGCGTGCTGGATGTCTTGGAAGGTCAGCATGGTGCATTGTGGCGCAGCGCGCCAGGTGAAGCAGTTTTGCTATTGTAAAAATAGCTGGTCGCGCTTGGTGGACGAGTGCTAGAAGCCGTTTTTGCTCTGAAGACCCGTCCACTATCCCGGAAATGCGCGCGCCAGAACCGCCGCCACATCCAGACCGCGTGTGTCGATGGCGCCCGCCACGCGGCCGGCCCCGCTGTCCGCCAGCCGCGTGGCGATGAACGCATCGGCCACGGCCGCGGGGGCCTGCTGGCGCAGCAGGCAGGCCTGGGCCAGCAGCACCAGGCGCTGGGCCAGCACCCGGCCCAGGCCTTCCAACTGCTCAGCCGGTGTGGCCAACAGGGCCTGCAGCTCGCGCGCGGCAGCGGCAATGCGCGGCTCGTCCTGCGCCGCGGCGTGCAGCTCGGTCAGCAAAGCGTGTGCGGCCTCGGGCTCGCGCTGCAGGGCGCGCAGCACGTCCAGGCACATCACGTTGCCCGAGCCCTCCCAGATGGAGTTGACGGGCGCCTCGCGGAACAGGCGCGCCATCACGCCGTCCTCCACATAGCCATTACCGCCCAGCACCTCCATGGCCTCGCCGGTCAGCTCCACCGCGCGCTTGCAGACCCAGAACTTGGCGGCGGGCGTCATCACGCGCTTCCATGCGCGCTGGGCGGGCGTGCTGTCGTCCTCGTACGCCTGGGCCAGGCGCATGGCCAGGTGCAGCGCGGCCTCGCTCTCCAGCGCCAGGTCGGCCAGCACGGCGCGCATCAGCGGCTGCGCGGCCAGGGCCCGGCCGAAGGCGTGGCGCCGGCGCGCGTAATGGATGGCCTGCACGGTGGCCTGGCGCAGGATGGCGGCGCTGCCCACCACGCAGTTCAGGCGCGTGTAGCTGGCCATCTCGATGATGGTGGGGATGCCCCGGCCTTCCTCGCCCATGAGCAGGCCCCAGGCGTCCTCGAACTCCACCTCGCTGCTGGCGTTGCTGCGGTTGCCCACCTTGTCCTTCAGGCGCTGCACGCGCACGGCGTTGCGGCTGCCGTCCGGGCGCCAGCGCGGCACGTAGAAGCAGGCGAACGGGCCGCCCTCGCCGGTGCGCGCCACCACCAGGTGCGCATCGCACTGCGGCGCCGAGAAGAACCACTTGTGTCCGCGCAGCCGGTATTCGCCGCCGCGCCCGCCCGTGCCGATGGGTGTCGCCACGGTGGTGTTGGCGCGCACGTCCGACCCGCCCTGCTTCTCGGTCATGCCCATGCCCAGCCAGATGCTGGCCTTGTCCGCCACGGGCAGGTCGCGCGGGTCGTAGGCGGTGCTGTAGAGCCGGGACTGCAGCGACTGCCACAGCGCGGGCTCCTTGCGCAGCAGCGGGATGGCGGCCTGCGTCATCGTGGCGGGGCACAGCGTGCCCTGTTCCACCTGGCCGTGCAGGTAAAAGCCCGCCGCCCATGCGGCCCAGCGGCCCGGTCGCTCGTCCTGGAAGGGCCGGGAGATCAGCCCCTCGCCGCGGTACAGCGCCATGAGCTGGTGCCACGCGGGGTGGAACTCCAGCGCGTCGATGCGTCGCCCGCGCGTGTCAAAGCGCTGCAACTGCGGCGTGTGGCGGTTGGCCTGCTCGGCCAGGGCGTAGGTCTCGGCCATGCCCAGCCGTGCGGCATAGGCGTCGAGCGCCAGGCGCGCCCAGCCGGCGCCCGCACGCTCCAGCGCCTCGCACAGCGCTGCGTCGGTGGCCAGCGGGTGGTAGTCGTTCAGCTCGGGGTATTGGTTGAAGACCTGGTGGGTGGTCCAGTCCATGGTGCGTGGCCTCCGTGTTGTCGTGGGACCAGTCTAGGAGCCTTGCGCCGTCCGGGTAAGAGGGTGAGCGCGGAAGAGGGCGACGTTCAAAGCCAAATAGGCCCATAGCGCCCAACTGGCAAGCGCGAACAGCTATGAAAACAGGAGTTCTCTCAGCGCAGCACGCGGCAGTTGCCGAACTCGCAGCGGATCGCCAGCGCGTCGCCGTTGCTGCACGGCACGCTGTAGGTCTCAAAGCCCGGCCCCTTGGCGGCGAGCGCGGCCACGGGCTGGGCATGGCAGGCTTGCTCGCGTGCCAGGCGCTCGGCGCTGTAGGCATCGGCGCCCGAGGGGCGCGGCGGCGCCGCCGGTGCCACGGGCACGGACGGCGCGGCGCCCGGCTGCGGCCCGGCCACTGCCAGCGGGCTGATGCGGTGGCCCCGCACGGCCATGCAGTGCGCGACCAGCTGGCGCCGCCGCTCCAGCGCCTGCAGTCCCTGCGAGCCGCCCGCGAGTGCGCCGCCCGTGAGAGCCCAGTCGCGCACGCCGGTGTCGCTGCGCCCGAGTCCCCAGGCGAGAAACGCCGCCACCAGCGCGCCCTGGACCACGGCGTCCAGCGTCTCGCTGAGCACGCCCACCTGCTGCGCGCGGTCGCGGCAGTCCTGCAGGTCGGCGTCGTAACGGGCGCGCGCATCGAGGGCGGGGTCGGGCGCCACCGGGGGCGGGGGTGGCGTGGCGCAGCCGGTGACGGCAAGGCACGCGGCCACGCACAGGGCCAGCGTGGCGGTGGCCCGGCGGGGAGTTGCCGGGAAAGAAGTGCGGGGGCTAGGTTGCATGTCGCCGGGTCCTCTCAGTCGGTGGCTGGGCGCATGCGGCGGGCGCTCTAGGCGGCTTCGGTCTGGAACAGCCGGCGCGTACCCACCGGCGCCACGGCGCGCGCAATGGCGCCGATGTGGTCCGGTGTGGTGCCGCAGCAGCCGCCCACGATGTTGACCAGGCCCTCGGCGGCGAATTCGTGCACCAGGCGGCTGGTGACCTCGGGCGTCTCGTCGAAGCCCGTGTCGCTCATCGGGTTGGGCAGGCCGGCGTTGGGGTAGCAACTGATGAAGGTGTCGGGCGCGGCGCGGTTGAGCTCCTGGATGTAGGGGCGCATCAGCGCCGCGCCCAGCGCGCAGTTCAGGCCGATGGACAGCGGCCGCGCGTGGCGCACGCTGTGCCAGAAAGCCGTCACCGTCTGGCCCGAGAGGATGCGGCCGGACGCATCCGTCACCGTGCCGCTGATCATGATGGGCAGGCACTCGCCGGTTTCCTCGAACACCTCGTCGATGGCGAACAGCGCGGCCTTGGCGTTCAGCGTGTCGAAGATGGTCTCGACCAGCAGCACGTCGGCGCCGCCCTCGATCAGGCCGCGCGCCTGCTCGTGGTAGGCCGCGCGCAGTTGCTCGAAGGTGACGTTGCGCGCGCCGGGGTCGTTCACGTCGGGACTGATGCTGGCGGTCTTGGGCGTGGGGCCGAGGGCGCCGGCGACGAAGCGCGGCTTGTCGGGCGTGCTGAATTTGTCGCAGGCCGCGCGCGCGAGCTTGGCGCTCTCCAGGTTCATCTCGTAGGCCAGCTCGGCTAGCCCATAGTCGTCCTGCGCGATCGAGGTCGCGCCGAAGGTGTTGGTCTCGATCAGGTCGGCGCCGGCCGCGAGATACCCTTCATGGATGTCGCGGATCACGTCGGGGCGCGTGAGGCTCAGCAGCTCGTTATTGCCCTTCACGTCGCGCGCAAAGTCCTTGAAGCGCTCGCCCCGGTACTGCGCCTCGGTCAGCTTGAAGCGCTGGATCATCGTGCCCATGGCGCCGTCGAGGATGGCGATGCGTTGTTCCAGGATGGCGGGCAGCGCTTGCGCGCGGGTGTAGTGGGGCAGGGTCATGGGGCCGATTGTAGGAAGCCGGCGCCGCCCGCGGTGGCGGGCGCACAATAACGGGCTTTGCGCCATGGTGGGGCCCTCCGCATGGCCGCGTTTTATAGGCCAAAAGTGCCTTTGGCGCTTATCCAATAAGCGCTGACAGCTATCAAAAAGAGAGTCCACCGGTTTGTCCCCCGCGCATTTCGTCCTGCACGACGTCTTTGGCTACGAGCAGTTCCGTGGCCCGCAGCAGGCCATCATTGACCATGTGATCGCCGGCGGCGACGCGCTGGTGCTGATGCCCACGGGGGGCGGCAAGAGCCTGTGCTACCAGGTGCCGGCCATCGTGCGGCGCGATGCGGGGCTGGGCGTGACGGTGGTGGTCTCGCCGCTGATCGCGCTGATGCACGACCAGGTGGGTGCGCTGCACGAGGCGGGGGTGGAGGCGGCCTTCCTCAACTCCACGCTGGACTGGCAGCAGACGCAGGACGTGGAGAGGCGCCTGGCGCGCGGCGAGATCACGCTGCTGTACGCCGCGCCCGAGCGCGTGACCACCGACCGCTTTCTCACGCTGCTGGACGGTCTGCATGCGCGCGGGCAGCTGGGGCTGTTCGCCATCGACGAGGCGCATTGCGTGAGCCAGTGGGGCCACGACTTCCGGCCTGAATACCGCCAGCTCGCGGTGCTGCACGAGCGCTATGCGGGCGTGCCGCGCATTGCCCTCACGGCCACGGCGGACGCGCTCACGCGCGAGGACATCGTGCAGGGCCTGCGGCTGCAGCAGGCGCGGCAGTTCGTCAGCAGCTTCGACCGGCCCAACATCCGCTACCGCATCGAGGAAAAGAAGGAGCCGCTCACGCAGCTCATGCGCTTCATCGACCGCGAGCACCTGGGCGAGGCCGGCGTGGTCTATTGCCAGTCCCGCAAGCGCGTGGAGGAACTGGCCCAGGCGCTGTGCGATGCGGGCCTGACGGCGCTGCCCTACCACGCGGGCCTGCCCGCCGAGGTGCGCCAGCAGAACCAGGACCGCTTCCTGCGCGAGGACGGCATCGTGATGGTGGCCACCATCGCGTTCGGCATGGGCATCGACAAGCCCGACGTGCGCTTTGTGGCCCATGTGGACATGCCCAAGAACATTGAGGGCTACTACCAGGAGACGGGCCGCGCGGGCCGCGACGGTCTGCCCGCCGACGCGTGGATGGCCTACGGCCTGCAGGACGTGGTGAACCAGCGCCGCATGATCGACGAGAGCCCCGCGGGCGAAGAGTTCAAGGCCGTGATGCGCGGCAAGCTGGATGCGTTGCTGGCCCTGGCCGAGGCCACGGACTGCCGGCGCGTGCGGCTGCTGGGCTACTTCGGCGAGGCGTCCGAACCCTGCGGCAATTGCGACAACTGCCTGAATCCGCCGGCCGTGTGGGACGGCACGGATGCCGCGCGCAAGCTCCTGTCCACCATCTACCGCGTGCACGAGGCCAGCGGCCTGACCTTCGGCACGGGCCACATCATGGACATCCTGCGCGGCAAGGCCACGGACAAGGTCCAGCAGTTCGGCCATGAAAAACTCTCCACCTTCGGCCTGGGCGCACAGTATTCCGAGGCGCAGCTGCGCGGCGTGCTGCGCCAGTTGCTGGCCGCCGGCGCCGTGGGGCTGCACAAGGTCACGACCGAGGGCGGCCACAGCTTTGACACGCTGGCGCTGACCGAGGGTTCGCGTCCCGTGCTGCGCGGCGAACAGAGCGTGCTGCTGCGCGAGGCCACGGCCGCAGCCGGGCCGAAGAAGCCGCGCCGCGCCAGCGCCCCGCCGGTGGCAGCGGCCAACCTGGGACAGGACGCCCAGGTGCGCTTCATCAACCTCAAGGCCTGGCGCGCCGAGGTGGCGCGCGAGCACAACCTGCCGGCCTACGTGATCTTCCACGACGCTACGCTGGCCGCCATTGCCGAGCGCAACCCGGCCACGCTGGAGGATCTGCAGGGCATCAGCGGCATGGGTGCGAAAAAGCTGGAGGCGTACGGCGCCGAAGTGCTGCGGGTGTGCGGCGCCGGGGCCGCGGCCGGCTGATCAGGCGCACCGCAGGCTGGTGGGCAGCGGCCACTGCGTGGGCGGCGCCGTCCGGGCCCAGGGCACGCTGGCGGGCGTGCTGCATTCCTGCAGCACCCATTGGCGCACGCCTTGTGCGGCCAGGTCTTCGGCCAGCGCCTGCAGGGCCGCCGTGTCGAACAGTCCCGCGTGCCAGGTGGTGCGGCACTCGTAATCCACGCCGCTGGCCTGCACGCAGCGCAGCGACTCCCAGGCGCGGTCGCCACTGCCCGGCGTGCGGGTGATGGCGTCGTAATGTGCCAGCGGCCCCTTGATGTCCAGGCCCACCCAGTCCAGCAGCGGCAACAGGGCCTGCAGCCGCTCGGGGTACATGCCCGCCGTGTGCAGGCCGGTGGCAAAGCCCAGGGCGCGTACGCGCGCGAGGGCGTCGGGCAGGGCGGCCTGCAGCGTGGGCTCGCCGCCCGAGAACGCCACGCCGTCCAGCAGGCCGCGGCGCGTGTGCAGCAGTTGCTCCACTTCGCTCCAGCGGTGCGGCGCGGGTGCGGCCGCGTCCAGCAGCCCGGCGTTGTGGCAATAGTCGCAGCGCCAGGGGCAGCCCTGGCAGAACACCACGGCGGCCAGCCTGCCGGGAAAGTCGATGGTGGTCAGCGGCGTGATGCCGCCGATGCGCAGCGCCTCGGCGGCGGTGTGGCTGGTCCTAGCAGGCACGGCCCGGCTCGGCGAAGAACTGGCGTTCGTTGTGTTCGCCCTGCTTGCCGGTGTTGAAGCTGGCCACGGGGCGGTGGTAGCCCATGACGCGCGTCCAGACCTCGCAGGGCTGGCGCTCGGCGTCGGTCAGCTGCACGGCGGTTGCCAGGGCGGTGTTCTCGGTGGCGGGAAAGTGGGTCATGACAAACTCCTGGGTTGGTGGTGGAAGAACTTCAAAAACAATAGCTGTTGGCGCTTGTTGCATAAGCGCTAGAGGCTGATTTCATTCAAATCACGCCGCCAGCCGCGCGCGCTTGGCGGCCAGGCGCTCCTCGTCGCAGCGCGGGCAGAACTTGTGCTCGCCGGCCAGGTAGCCGTGCGTGGGGCAGATGGAGAAGGTGGGCGTGACGGTGATGTAGGGCAGGCGGAAGTGGGTGAGCGCCCGTTTCACCAGCTCGCGGCAGGCCGCGCCGCTGGAGATGCGCTCGCCCATGTACAGGTGCAGCACCGTGCCGCCGGTGTACTTGCCCTGCAGCGCCTCTTGCCGCTGCAGCGCCTCGAACGGGTCGTCGGTGAAGCCCACGGGCAACTGCGAGCTGTTGGTGTAGTAGGGCTGCTCGGCCGTACCGGCCTGCAGGATGGCGGGCCAGCGCTTCTTGTCTTCCTTGGCAAAGCGGTAGGTGGTGCCTTCGGCGGGCGTGGCCTCCAGGTTGTAGAGGTGGCCGGTCTCTTCCTGGAACTGCACGATGCGCGCGCGCACATGGTCCAGCAGGCGCAGGGCGAACTGGTGACCCCAGTCGCTGGTGATGTCGTGCGCGCCGCCGGTGAAGTTGCGCACCATCTCGTTGATGCCGTTCACGCCCAGCGTGCTGAAGTGGTTGCGCAGTGTGCCCAGGTAGCGCTTGGTGTACGGGAACAGGCCCTGGTCCATCAGGCGCTGGATGAGCTTGCGCTTGACCTCCAGGCTCTGCTTGCCCAGTTCCAGCAGGCGGTCCAGCGCCGCCAGCAGGGCTGCCTCGTCGCCCGCGTGCAGATAGCCCAGGCGCGCGCAGTTGACGGTGACCACGCCCAGGCTGCCGGTCTGCTCGGCGCTGCCGAACAGGCCGTTGCCGCGCTTGAGCAGCTCGCGCAGGTCGAGCTGCAGGCGGCAGCACATGGAGCGCACCATGTTGGGCGACAGCTCGGAGTTGATGAAGTTCTGGAAGTACGGCAGGCCGTACTTGGCCGTCATGTCGAACAGGGCGACGGCGTTCTCGCTCTCCCACGGAAAATCGGGCGTGATGTTGTAGGTGGGGATGGGGAAGGTGAACACGCGGCCCTTGGCATCGCCCGTGGTCATCACGTCGATGTAGGCGCGGTTGATGACGTCCATCTCGGCCTGCAGCTCGCCGTAGCAAAACGGCATCTCCACGCCGCCGATCACCGGCACCTGCTCGCGCAGATCCTCGGGGCAGGTCCAGTCGAAGGTGAGGTTGGTGAACGGCGTCTGCGTGCCCCAGCGCGAGGGCACGTTGAGGTTGTAGACCAGCTCCTGGATGCACTGGCGCACGGCGGCGTAGTCCATGCCGTCCTTGCGCACGAAGGGCGCCATGTAGGTGTCGAAGGACGAAAACGCCTGCGCACCCGCCCACTCGTTCTGCAGCGTGCCGAGGAAGTTGACGATCTGCCCCACGGCGGAGCTCATGTGCTTCGGGGGCCCCGCCTCCACCTTGCCCGGCACGCCGTTGAGCCCCTCGTGCAGCAGCGTACGCAGCGACCAGCCCGCGCAGTAGCCGCTGAGCATGTCGAGGTCGTGGATGTGGATGTCGCCATTGCGGTGCGCCTCGCCGATCTCGGGTGCGTAGACGTGCGAGAGCCAGTAGTTGGCCGTCACCTTGCCTGCCACGTTCAGGATCAGCCCGCCCAGCGAGTAGCCCTGGTTGGCGTTGGCGTTCACGCGCCAATCGGCGCGCGTGAGGTACTCGTTGATGGAGCTTTCCACATGCACCAGCGTCTGCCGGTCGGCGCGCAGGGTGGCGTGGCGCTGGCGGTAGGCCATGTAGGCGCGCGCGGTCTGCAGATGGTTGGCGGCGATCAGCGTCTGCTCCACCACGTCCTGGATCTGCTCGATGGCCGGCGCCTCGCCATGGAAGCGGTGGATCAGCACCTTGGTGGCCTGCGCCGTGAGCAGACGGGCCTCGTCCTCGCCGAACTCGCCCGTGGCCTGGCCGGCCCGTGCGATGGCCGACTGGATGCGCACAGCATCGAAAGGCGTGCGCTCGCCGTTGCGTTGGATGACGTCGCGCGGCAGGCTGGCGACGATCGGAGATGGTGGTGTCATGGCAACCCTTAAAACACTACATATAGTGTTCACCATACCTATCAAACACTATAGGTAGTTTGATCAGGCACAAACCGCAGGGCAGAAAAGGACCTGTGCAGTGGGGGGGTGCGGTGCGGGGCTTGTGGCCCGCGTGCCACTGGGTGGGGCCGCAGCAGGCCCGCACCCAAGAGGCTGGGCGGGGGATCGGGGCGCCGTGGAGGGTTTGACGCCGTTTGGCCTTCTGGCGCTGGAGGGGTAAGCGCTGGAAGCTATTAAAACAGTAGCAACCGGGTTGCGTGCGGCGCGACGCGTGTCAGGCCAACTCGACGCCGGCCTGCGCATTGCGCACAAAGGCCTCGAACGCGGCGGGCTCCAGCGGCCGGCTGTACCAGTAGCCTTGCATTTCGTCGCAGCCGCAGGCCTGCAGCAACGCGGCCTGCTCGGCCGTCTCCACGCCTTCGGCAATGGTGGCCATGCGCAGGCTGTGGGCCATCTTGATGATGGCCGTCACGATGGCCTGGTCGCTGGCCTGGTGGGCGAGTTCGCGCACGAAGGACTGGTCGATCTTGAGCTTGTCGATGGCGTAGCGCTTGAGGTAGCTCATGGAGGAATAGCCTGTGCCGAAGTCGTCCAGCGCCACGCGAAAGCCCACCTCATGCAGGCGGCGGATGGTGGTCTCGGCCTGTTCCGGGTTTTTCAGCGCGACGGCCTCGGTCAACTCCACCTCGATGCGCTGGGGCGAAACGTCCATGCGCTGCAGGATGCGCACCAGCTCCTCGACGAAGTGCGGCCGCGCGAACTGCGCAGCCGATACGTTCACCGCCACCACCAGCGGCGGCAGGCCCGCGGCATCCCAGGCGCGCAACTGCTGCGCCACCTGCTCCACCACCCAGAAATCGATGGCCACGATGGAGCCGCTTTGCTCGGCGATCGGGATGAACTCGGCCGGAGACACCAGCCCCCAGCGCGGATGGCGCCAGCGCAGCAGCGCCTCGGCGCCCGCCAGCGCGCCGCTGCCCAGCGTGCGCTGGGGCTGGAACACCAGGAACAGCTCGCCGCGGTGCGCCGCGTCCTTGAGGCCGGCGGCCAGCTCCAGCGAACGCTGCGTGTGCGCCTGCATCTCAGGTGCGAAGAAGCGCAGCCCGTTGCGCCCGTCCTGCTTGACGCGGTACATCGCCACTTCCGCGGCGGACGCCAAGGTGCTGGCGGTGCGCGCGTCGTCGGGGTAGACGGCGATGCCGGCCGACGCGCTGACGGATACGGCATGGCCTTGGATCTGCAGTGTGGTCTGCAGCTGCGCCAGCGCATCCTGCGCCAGCAGCGCCACCGCCGCCTGGTCCGCCAGGGGCACGATGGCCGTGAAAGCGTCGCCCGAATAGCGCGCCACGGGAATGTGCGGCGCCAGGCAGGCGCGCAGCCGGTTGCCCATCTCCAACAGCAGTTCGTCACCGGCCGCGTGGCCCAGGGTTTCGTTCACCAGCTTGAAGTTGTCCAGGTCGAACCACAGCACCGACACCCGTTCGTGGCTTGCGTCGGCGCGGTCGATGGCTTGCGTCAACTGTTCGTCGAAGGCTTTCTTGTTGAGCAGGCCGGTCAGCGTGTCGTAGTTGGAGAGGGCGCGGATGCGCTCCTCCGCCTCGCGCCGCTGCGTGATGTCCTCCATGTGCGCGACGTAATGCGTCACTTCGCCGAACACGTCGCGAACGGGGTAAAGCGAGGCGTTTTCCGTATAGACCTGTCCGTTCTTGCGGCGGTTGATGAGTTCGCCCTGCCAGGGCAGGCCGCGCGGCAGCTTGGTCCACATATCGGCATAGGTGGTCCGGGGCGTCAGTCCCGACTGCAGCACGCGCGGGTTGCGGCCCAGCACCTCTTGTGCGCCGTAGCCGCTGACTTCGCTGAAGGCCTTGTTGACGTAGACGATGCTGGCGTCGATGTCGGTGATGACCACCGGACTGGGGCTCTGGTCCAGCGCCTCCGACAGGCGGTGGATGACGGCCTCCTGGCGGCGCTGGGCCGTGTGCTTCCAGAGGGCGTCGGCCACGGTCTGCAGCGCCTGTGCGTCGCGTGGGTGATAGTCCCGCGCCTTGCCGGCCACGCCCAGCAGCAGGCGCGGCCTGCCGCCTTCCACCACGGGCACGCAAGCCCAGCGGGCCGTCGCGCCGCCCGGTGCGCGCCCAGCCGCCGCATCGTGCGGCGCGTTCGTCACCACGGCGCGGCGTTCGCGCAGGGCGGTTTCCCACGGCGGCATGTCGGGCGGGGCGTTTTCGTGCAAGCAGGCGGCCAGTGAGGTGCCGCGAGCGTCGTCGTGCACGAAGTACAGCACGGCCAGCGCGCTGCCGGTCAGGGTCTGGGCATGCGCCAGGCCGCGCCGCAGCAGGTCTGCCTCGGGCTGGTGGATGTCGTGCTGCTGCAGGTCCAGCAGGGCGGCGTTCAGGCCGGCCTCGGAGCGAATGCGCTCCTCGTTCTCCACGGTGGGCGTGATGTCGCGCGACAGCATCAGGAAGGTGTCGGGCTGGCCCGCGACCGCGGATTTGCGGGAGACGGACAGCTCGAAATGCCGCTCGCCCAGGGGCAGCGGCAACGTGATGCGCTGGCCGCGGCTCATGCCCGTGCGTTCAGCCTCCGCCAGTGCCTCGAAACACTGCGCGGCCGCCGCCGGCGGCAGCGCCTCGTCCAGCGTTTTTCCCAGCAACTGGGGCAGCGGGGTCATGAGCTTGCTGGTCTCGTTGGCGTGCACCGCGAGGTACGCCCCCTTGCGGTCCACCTCGAACAGCAGGTCGGGCAGCGTGTTCAGCGTGGCCCGCTGCCGGGCCTCGGCGGCGCGCAGGTCCAGGTACGGGATCTGCACCGTTTCCACGAACAGGCCGCGGTACAGGAAGCCATAGGCGAGGATCTTGTAGAAGTGGCCGGCGACGTTGTACACATCGGTCACGTTGGCGTAGAGCGTGAAGAAGATCTCGCTCATGGCCATGGTGAACGATGCCAGCGCCAGGTGCGACAGACCGAACTCGCGCGCATGGCGCAGGTGCATGAGAAAGCCCACGCCCGCCAGCACGTACGCGGTTGCCAGCGCGTATTCGAAACGGACCTTGAAGGGCGTGAGCCCTGCCTCGGGCGTGAAGGTGCGGGGCAGCCACTGCGGATGCCCCAGCAGCACGTAGTGCACCGCGCCCACCAGCAGCGCCACCCACAACAGCCCCGCGTAGCGCGAGCGGCGGCCCAGCCATTCATTCCAGCGGTGGGGCCATAACGCGGCCCACAGCAGGGCCAGCGCCGCCAGCGCGCGCGCGGCCAGCCAAAAGTTGATGCCCTTTTCCGGGTCGCTGGGGGTCACGAAGTCCGGCATGCCGGCGTAGGACAGGCTGTGGGTCAGGTCCAGCACCGCCACGCCCAGCAGCCCCAGGCCGAGGACCAGCACCCGCCCGTTGGGCCGGTACTTTTGCGTGGCCCAACTGATGCTGAACACCATTGCCGCCACGCCGATGGACACGACCTCCATCGCGGTGTGCAGCGGCAAGTAGCCCGCCATGCCGCGCGCGGCATCCGGCGCGGGCAGGGTCTTCAACAGCCACAGGCTGACCAGCAGCACGGCGAACCAGATGAGGGACTGGCGGAACTCCTGGCGGTGGGCGGGGTGCATCATGTGCGGCGTGGTGGTGGGTCGATGCCAGGGGCGCGTGGACGCGGTACCCCGTGCAAATGTAGGCAGACGTTACATCACGGCAGTGATTGTGCGGGCGATCGCCCCACAAAAACGACAAGCCCGCCGGCAGCCGCGGAGGGGCCCGCGCGGCGCGAAAAAAAAGCCGGCACAAGGCCGGCTGAAAAGCAAGGTGCCCCTAAGGCCTTGCCGATGGAAACGTTTTCGAGCTGCGGCGCTCTACAGGTAAGCGCTTATAGCTATGAAAAATAGAGTGGGCCTTAATGCGCCAGGGCCTCCTCGGCCTCGATGCGCGGGTAGAAGTCGCGGTTTTCGCGCTGCATGCGTTCGTACACATGGCGCAGCACGGTGTTGGCATCTGCACGGAAACCCTCGGCGTCGGTGCGCACGCGCTCCGGCGTGTTCCAGCGCCGTGCGAAGTCCATGTACGCCGCGGCAATTGCCCCCATCTCGCGCTGGAACTGTTCGCCCAGGCGTGCCAGTTCCGCGTCGGCGCCTTGGCGCAGCGCGGGGTACAGCAGGCGGTCCTCGACGGCCAGGTGCAGCTTGATGGTGGAACTCATGGCCACGATGCCCTGTGCAATCGCCGTCGCGTTGTGCTCCCCGTCGCTGTGTGCCAGCTGGCGCAGGGTGGCGATCTGGCCCAGGATGTCCCGGTGCTCGTGCTTGAAGCGGTCGATGTTCATGGCGGTTCTTCAAAAGGTCCGAGGGCGGGACCGGGCGCGCCGCGCGGGGCGGCGCACCCGGTATCCGCGGTGCGTCAGCGGTTGGCGCCTGCCAGGGCTCCGGTGCTCGGGGCGGCCGGGGCGCGGGGGGCGAACAGCACGCCGCTCACCACCTGCCAGGTCACGCACAGGGCGCCGGTGATGAACACCAGGTCACCGAAGGTACGCACCCAGCGCAGGGTCTCCAGGAACGGCTGCTGCAGGAACTCCTCGCTGCGGGCGTACCACGTGCCGTGGGCCACGCTGGCGTGGAACTGGAACAGGCCGATCGGCAGCAGGCTGGTCGCGATCATCAGCACCAGGCCGGCGTTGAGCCACCAGAAGCCGGTCTTCATCAGGCGCTCGTTGAACACCATCTGGGGACGCACGTAGCGCAGCACCAGCAGCGTGAAGCCCAGGGCCAGGAAGCCATACACCCCGAACAGTGCGGCGTGGGCGTGCACCGGCGTGGTGTTCAGACCCTGGATGTAGTACAGCGAGATCGGCGGGTTGATCATGAAGCCGAACACACCGGCGCCCAGCATGTTCCAGAAGGCCACGGCGACGAAGCACATCAGCGGCCACTTCAGGTTCTTCATCCAGGTGGCCTTGTGCTGCAGGCTCCAGTGTTCCCAGGCTTCATGGCCCAGCACCACCAGCGGCACCACTTCCAGCGCGCTGAAGGAGGCACCCACGGCCATCACCGGAGTGGTGGTGCCCGAGAAGTACAGGTGGTGGAAGGTACCGGGCACGCCGCCCAGCATGAACAGCGAGGCAGATGCCAGGCTGGCAGCCGTGGCCATGCGGTAGGACACCAGGCCCAGGGTCGAGAAGATGAAGGCCAGTGCCGTGGTGGCGAACACTTCGAAGAAGCCTTCCACCCACAGGTGCACCACCCACCAGCGCCAGTACTCCATCACCGAGATGTGGGTGCGCTCGCCGTAGAACAGGCCGGTACCGTAGAACAGGCCGATACACACCACCGAGGAGGTCAGCAGTGCCAGCAGGTTCTTGTCCTGGCCGTTGGGGGCCAGCAGGGCGGGGAAGATGGCGCGGGCCATCAGCACCAGCCAGAAGGCGATGCCGGCGAACTTGCCGATCTGCCACAGGCGGCCCAGGTCCACGTACTCATAGCCCTGGTGGCCCAGCCAGAAGTTCCACTCGGGCGGCATGATCTGCGCGATGGCGAAGTAGTTGCCGATGAACGAGCCCACGCAGACCACGACCAGTGCCCAGAACAGCACGTCCACGCCGAGCTTCTGGTACTTGGGATCCTTGCCGCCGTTGATAACGGGCGCAAGGAACAGGCCTGCGGCGAGGAAGCCGGTGGCGATCCAGAACAGTGCGGCCTGCAAGTGCCACGTACGCACCAGCGAGTAGGGCAGGTACTGGGAGATTTCCACGCCGTAGAACGTCTGGCCTTCCACCGTGTAGTGCGCGGTGAAGCCACCCAGCAGCACCTGTGCGGTGAACAACGCCACCACCAGGAACAGGTACTTGCCCAGGGCGCGCTGCGAAGGCGTCAGGGCCACGCGGGAAAGCGGGTCGTGCTGGGGAGGGGTGGGGTCCTGCTCGTCGTGCTTGCGCAGGAAGGCCCAGCCCCACACGAGGAAGCCCACGCCGGCCATCATGACCACCACGCTCATCACCGACCAGACCAGGTTCTCGCCGGTGGGCTGGTTGCCGACCAGGGGCTCGTGCGGCCAGTTGTTGGTGTAGGTGGCGCCGGTGCCGCCGTCGTCGGCGGGACGCTCGGTGGAGGCGGCCCAGGAGGTCCAGAAGAAGAAGCCGGCCATCTGCGCGCGGCGCTCGGCGCTGGGCAGGGTGTTCTCCTTCATGGCGTAGCTCTCGCGCGTCTTCTGCAACGAGGGGTCGTTGCTGAACAGCTTGTCGTAGTACTGGGCGGTCATGGCGATGGCCTCGGCGCGCAGCGGCGAGATCACCATCGTGTCCTTGGCCTTGTCGTAGGTGTTGGTGCGGTACTCGGTCTTGAGCCGGTCACGCAGCACTGCCTGTTGGCCCACGTCCAGATCGGCAAACGCCTTGCCATGGTCTTTCTGCGCGGCCAGTTCGAGCCAGGTTGTCAGCTCGCGGTGCAGCCAGTCGGCCGTCCAGTCGGGCGCCTGGTAGGCACCGTGGCCCAGGATGGAGCCGAGCTGCATGCCGCCCACCGACTGCCAAGCGGTCTGGCCGTCGAGGATGCCGTCCTTGGTGTAGAGCGGCTTGTCGCTGCCCTGCACCAGCACCTGCCCCGGGATCGGCGGCGCGGTGCGGTAGACCTCTGCGCCGTAGAAGCCCAGCAGGCTGAAGGTGACAATCAACACGCCTATCAGCGTGTACCAATACTTGGCGTACTTACCCATGTTGGGCCTCCGTCATTGTGTTTATCAAGCGGTGCAGCGGGGCGAAGGGTGGGGGGACTTTCCTTGCGCCCTCGCAAGGGTGCGCGGGCCGGGCCCTGCACACCGTGGGGGAGGGGGAGTAACGATGCATGGTCGAACAGTCGCGGTAAGAGATGCCTCTCCTCTTGCAATCCCTGGGCCAGCGGCGCTGCCATGGAAAATCAAGGGTTTACACCATCGTGGGTAAAATAGACCCATATCAATTTGGGTAAAAAACACCTTTAAAGGGTTTTTATGACCATTGTTGAGGCATCGCATGCGGCCGCCACCTCTGCCCTGCTGCTGTGCGCCGACCTGGGGGCCGAGCTGCCCCAGGCCGTGCGCCTGCAGCGCTTGGTGGACCTGCTGCGCACGCAGTTCGGCTGCGGGGCCGTGGCCCTGCTGCGACTGGAGGAGGAGCGTCTGCGCCCCGTGGCCGTCACCGGGCTGGTGAGCGACGCCCTGGGCCGGCGTTTTGCCGTAGGCCAGCACCCACGGCTGGCGGCCATCCTCACGCGGCGCGAGGTGACCTGCTTCGAGCACGACAGCCAGTTGCCCGACCCCTACGACGGCCTGCTCGACACCCTGGTGGGCGAGCCGCTGCCCGTGCACGACTGCATGGGCGTGGCCCTGCACGTGGAGGGGCGGCCCTGGGGCGTGCTCACGCTGGATGCCCTGGCCACCGGCACTTTCGGACCCGCCGCGCGCCAGCGGCTGGGCCAGTGGGTGCCGCTGGTGGAGGCCGTGGTGCGCGTGGCGCGGCTGGAGCAGGAACTGCGCACCCTGCGCATGGCCGCGACCGGCCCGGCCGAAGGCGACCTGGCCCTGGCGACGCCCGAGCGCGGCGGCGCCGGCGAGCTGGAGATCGTGGGCGAGAGCCCGGCGCTCAAGCGGCTGCTGCATGAGCTGAGCGTGGTGGCCGCGTCCGAGCTGCCCGTGCTGCTGCTGGGCGAGACCGGCGTGGGCAAGGAGCTGTTCGCGCGGCTGCTGCACCACCAGTCGCCGCGGCGCGCGCGACCGCTGGTGCATGTGAACTGCGCGGCGTTGCCCGAGTCGCTGGCCGAGAGCGAGCTGTTCGGCCACGTGCGCGGCGCGTTCTCGGGCGCGGTGAGTGACCGCGCGGGCCGCTTCGAGGCCGCCGAGGGCGGCACGCTGTTTCTGGACGAGGTGGGGGAGCTGCCCCTGTCCGTGCAGGCCAAGCTGTTGCGCACGCTGCAAAACGGCGAGATCCAGCGCCTGGGCGCCGACCGCCCGCGCAGCGTGCACGTGCGCGTGATTGCGGCGACCAACCGCAACCTGCGCGAGCAGGTGGCCAGCGGGGCCTTCCGCGCCGACCTGTACCACCGCCTCTCGGTCTACCCCGTGCCCATTCCCCCGCTGCGCGAGCGGGGCAACGACGTGCTGGTGCTGGCCGGCCGCTTTTTGGAGCTCAACCGCGCCCGCCTGGGGCTGCGCAGCCTGCGCCTGTCGCCTGACGCGCAGGCCGCGCTGCGCCGCTACCGCTGGCCGGGCAACGTGCGCGAGTTGGAACACGTGATCAGCCGCGCCGCGCTCAAGGCCCTGAGCCGCGGCGTGGACCGCAACGAGATCGTCACGCTGGAGGCCGGCCTGCTGGACCTGGACGCGCTGGACGAACCCGTGCCCACGCCCCGCAGCGATGCCCCCATGGCACCCGTGGCAGGCGGCGCCTTGTCGTTGGCCGCGCCCACGGGCACGCTGCGTGACGCGGTGGATGCCTGCCAGCGCCAGGTCCTGAATGCCGCTCTGGTGGCGCATGGCGGCAACTGGGCGCAGGCCGCGCGTACGCTGGACGTGGACCCCAGCAACCTGCACAAGCTCGCGCGGCGGCTGGGCCTCAAGGGATGAGGCTCCGCGCAGGGTTTTGAAACAAAATCGCCTCTAGCGCTTATCCAGCAAGCGGTAGAAGCTATTAATTGAGTAGCAAAAAGCCTCCCCTCGGGAGGCCGCCACCGTTGGCGCGGGGCTCGCGCTCTGCGACACTGGGGCGCCATGGCCTCCTCCATCGACCCGCCCCGTCCGCCGCTGGCACCCGCCGTGCGCGTGCTGGCCGAGGCTGCGCTGCAGCGGCAGAACTGGCTGCTGGCCGCGCCGGCAGCGCCCACCCCGGCGGGCGCCGCGCCAGCAGGCTCCGCGCCGACCGACGCTCCCCCTGTGCCGTTCTCACCAAACCTGCTGCCGACGGCGCGGCCCCCCATGCCTGCCGTGCCGGCAGGCCGTGAGCGGGTAAGCCTTTCCGATCTGGCACGCCAGGGCCTGCAGGCGATGGCTGGCGGCGCGGTTGCACCGTCCAGGGCAGCGGCCGCATCCCACGGGCCGGCGGCTCTTTCCGCCGATGCCGTGGCGGACGAGGGCGCTTCTGCGCGCGCCGCGGCCATCCCTGCGCCGTGGCCTGCCCAGGGTGTGGGGGCGCCGCTGCTGCGGCTGTTGAATACGCTGGTGCAGCAACTCGGCCCGGCAGGCGGCGCGGCGCCGCGTGTGCTGGCGGCCCAGCCGTGGCCCGCCGGCACCGACCCGGCGGCTGGCGGCACCGGACTGCCGGCTTTGCAGATTGCGCGCGTGGCGCAAGGCATGGTGTACACGCCCGACGGTGCGCGCGGCTTCACGCTCACGCTGCGCCTGCCTGCTGCCGCAATGCCTGCGCTGCCGTCTGCGCCCACCGCGCCAGCGGCCCTGTCGGTGGGCTTTGCCGGACCGCCACAGGCGCTGGCGCCCGGCCTGTTCGCGCTGGTGCTGCAAGGCCCGGGCGCCGCGGGCCAGCGCACCAGCGGGTGGCTGTCGCTGGACCTGGCGCCGGCACCCGGTGCGGCCGCCGTGGTGTACGGGCGCGACCCGCTGCAGGCGCGCACCGACCCCTGGCTGGCCCTGGCCGCGCTGCAGGCCAGCGGCCAGTCGCGTGTGCAAGAACACGACCGTGCGGCCGAGCCCCCCTGCAGCGCGCCCGGCTGCCCCTACGAAGGCCGCGCACCCTGCGTGCAGCCCTTCTGCCTGGCGCTGCGCGTGCAGCCGGCGCCGCTTGCGGCACCGACGGGGCCTGGCTAGGGCGAAACACCCGATTCCCTTGCCATCGCGACCGCGCCAGCATGGCGCACGACCGTAACCCTTGCCCTCTGGAGTCTTGCCCATGGCCGTCAGCGTTTTCGACTTGTTCAAGATCGGCATCGGGCCGTCCAGTTCGCACACCGTGGGGCCCATGCGCGCTGCGCGGCTGTTCGCGCAGCGGCTGGCGCGCGAGGGGGTGCTGGCGCAGGTGGCGCGCGTGCGCAGCACGCTCTACGGCTCGCTGGGCGCCACGGGGCGCGGGCACGCGAGCGACCGCGCTGTGCTGCTGGGCCTGGCCGGCCATGCGCCGGACACCGTGGAGGTGGACGCCATCGAGCCGCTCATCGCCCGCATCCGCAGCCGGCGCCGCCTGCCGCTGGCCGACGGCCCCGAAGTGGCATTCGACGAGGCGGCCGACCTGCTGCTGGTACCCGACGTCACGCTGCCACTGCACGCCAACGGCATGCGTTTCGAGGCTTTCGATGCGGCGGGCGGCACGCTGGCCGCGCAGGTGTACTACTCGGTGGGCGGCGGCTTCATCGTGAGCGAGGAGGCGGCCGCTGACGCACAGCGCCAGGCCGCCATCGCGCCCGACACCGAGGTGCTGCCGCTGCCCTTTCACAGTGGCGAACAGCTGCTGGCGCAGGCCGCGGCGCAGGGCGGATCGATCGCGCAGGTGATGCGCGTGAACGAACGCCACTGGCGCACCGACGCCGAGATCGACGCCGGCCTGCTCACCATCTGGCGCGCCATGCAGGACTGCGTGGCGCGCGGCTGCAGCGTGGGCGGCGTGCTGCCCGGCGGCTTCCAGGTGCGCCGGCGTGCGCCCGCGCTGCACCAGGCGCTGCAGAACGCGCCCGACACCCAGCAGGACCCGCTGCAGGTGATCGACTGGGTGAACCTGTTCGCCCTGGCAGTGAACGAGGAGAACGCCGCCGGCGGGCGCGTGGTCACGGCCCCCACCAATGGCGCGGCGGGCATCGTGCCAGCAGTGCTGCATTACTACTGGCGCTTCATTCCCGGCGCTACCGAGGCTGGCGTGGTCGACTTCCTGCTCACGGCTGGCGCCATCGGCATCCTGTACAAGGAGAACGCCTCCATCTCGGGCGCCGAGGTCGGTTGCCAGGGCGAGGTGGGGGTGGCCTGCTCCATGGCCGCGGCGGGCCTGTGCGCCGTGCTGGGCGGCACGCCCGCGCAGGTGGAGAACGCCGCCGAGATCGGCATGGAGCACCACCTGGGCCTGACCTGCGACCCGGTGGGCGGGCTGGTGCAGATCCCGTGCATCGAGCGCAACGCCCTGGCTTCGGTGAAGGCCATCAACGCCGCGCGCATGGCGCTGCATGGCGACGGGACGCACCATGTGAGCCTGGACCAGGTCATCAAGACCATGCGCGAGACCGGCGCGGACATGATGACCAAGTACAAGGAGACTTCGCGCGGCGGCCTCGCGGTGAACATCGTGGAGTGCTGACGCGCTACGACCCGTAGCGCCCTGTTTCCCATACCTTTTCGCTTTCCATCTGGCCCGCATGCACAACCCCGCTTCGCCCACCGATACCCTCCTGCCCGCCCTGGCGCGGCCCGCCATCCAGAGCCTGGGCGAATCGCTGATCCGCGAAGTCGCCAACACCGGCATGGGGCGCGCGGACGTGCTGCCCTTCTGGTTCGGCGAGTCCGACCAGCCCACGCCGCAGTTCATCCGGGATGCGGCGGCGCAGTCGCTCGGTTCGGGCGAGACCTTCTATTCGCAGAATCTGGGCCGGCCCTACCTGCGCGAGGCCATCGCGCAATATCTGTCGGACCTGCACGGACGCGAGGTGTCCGCCCAGCGCATCGGCGCTGTGGCTTCGGGCGATACCGGGCTGATGCTTACCTGCCAGATGCTGCTGTCGCCGGGCGACCGCGTGGTGGCCGTCACGCCGCTGTGGCCCAACCTGCTGGAGATGCCGCGCATCCTGGGCGCGCAGGTTGAACGCGTGCCACTGGCGGTGCGGGGCGGGCGCTGGACGCTTGCGCTGGATCGGCTGCTGGATGCGCTCACGCCGGGCACGCGCATGCTCATCCTCAATTCACCCAACAACCCCACAGGCTGGACCATCGATGAGGAAAGCCTGGTGGCGATCCTCGCGCACTGCCGCCGCCATGGCATCTGGATCCTGAGCGACGACGTGTACGAGCGTCTGGTATACGACCCGCAGCTGGCCAGCGCACCTTCTTTCCTGCGCCACTACGCACCGGGCGACCGCATCATCTCGGTCAACAGTTGTTCCAAGGCGTGGTGCATGACGGGTTGGCGCGCGGGTTGGATGGTGGTGCCCGAGGCGCTGGAGGCCGACCTGGGCAAGGTCATCGAATACAACTTCTCGTGCATCTTCGAGCCCGTGCAGCGCGCCGCAACGGTGGCTTTACAGCAGGGCGAGGCGCATGTGGCGCAGCTGCGCGCGGGCCTCGTGGAAAGCCGCCGGCTGCTGGTGCAAGCGCTGCGTGCCGTGCCGGGTGTGGAAGTGCCCGATGCCGGCGGGGCGATGTACGTGTTCTTCCGCCTGGCGGGCTTTGACGACTCCCTGGCGCTTGCCAAACATCTGGTGAGCGAGGCCGGCTTGGGCCTGGCGCCGGGCGCGGCCTTCGGCCCCGAGGGTGAAGGCTGGCTGCGCTGGTGCCACGCGGTGTCCGACGGGGCCAGACTGCGTGAGGGCGTGGAGCGTCTTGCGCGATTCGTGCAGCGTGCCACGGCTTGACAGGCGTGTGCGGCCGGCGGCCGCAGTCACCACGTGTACACGCGTCCCCGCCGTCCTTTCAACCTGCCTAAGCATGGGTTGCTGAATCACGAAGCGTGTCTCCCATGAAACCCTGAGCCGTCGCCGTCAGCCTGCCCTTATCGTGTGGTGAACCCCATTGCACACGACAAGGACACGACATGCCCCTGCGCCGCCATCTGCTTGCCCTCTGCCTGACCGCCCTTCCGCTGGCCACCTGGGCTGCCTGGCCCGAGCGTCCCATCACCATCGTCGTGCCAGCCGCTGCGGGCGGCACCACCGACATCGCGGCGCGCGTGCTGGCCGAGAAGATGGCCAAGGACCTGGGCACTTCCATCGTCGTGGAGAACAAGGGTGGCGGCGGCGGCAGCATCGGCACCGCGCAGGTGGCGCGCGCGAAGCCCGACGGCTACACGCTGCTCATGGGCAACATCGGCCCGGTGGCGATCAACTTCAGCCTCTACAAGCAGCTCAGCTACAAGGAAAGCGACCTGCGCGGCATCACCAACGTGATCTCCGTGCCCAACATCCTCGTAGTCCATGCCGACTCCCCCGTGCGCAGTGCGCAGGAGCTGGTCAGCCTGGCGAAGACGCGCCGCCTCAATGTGTCCACCTCGGGCGTGGGGCAGTCCCCCCACATGTCCTCGGAGATGTTCCGTCAGAAGTCCGGTATCGAAGTGACCCTGGTGCCTTATCCCGGCGCGGCGCCTGCCGTCACGGCGCTGCTGGGGCAGCAGGTGGATTTCATGATCGACAACCTGCCCAGCTCCATGCCGCACATCAAGGCCGGCAAGTTCCGCGCGCTGGCCATCACCAGCGCCGAGCGCTCGGCGCAACTGCCTGATGTGCCGACCATGGCCGAGGCCGGCGTGCCCATGCAGGTCACGGCCTGGTTCGGCCTGCTGGCGCCGACCGGCACGCCCGATGCGGTGGTCGAGCGCCTGCAGCAATCGGCGCGCAAGGCCATGCAAACGCCCGAGGTGCGCCAGCGCTTTGCCGAACTGGGCGGCGTGCCCGGTGGCGAGACGCCGGCCGAGTACGACGCCTTCATCGCCCAGGAACGCAAGAGCTGGGCACAGATCGTCAAGGCGGCGGGCCTGTCCCTCGAATAACCAGGGCGGGGCACGCGCCCCGTCTTTTCACTGCTCTCCCATTCCATGCATCCAGACATCGAACACCTGCTGGCCCAGCCCTTCGGCTCGCTGCCCGAACTGATTGAACGCCAGGCCGCGCACCGCCCTGGCCACGCCGCCCTGGTCCTAGAGGGCCAGCGGCTGGACTACGCCGCGCTGCACGCCGGCATGGACCGCGTGGCGCGCAGCCTGCAGCGTGACGGCATGCAACCCGGCGATGTGGTGGCCATCTGCGCAGGCACCTCGGTCGAATATGTGCTGGCCTACCTGGGCGCTCTGCGCGCCGGCGTGGCCGTGGCGCCGCTGGCGCCTTCGGCCACGGCCGAGCACCTGAGCGCCATGCTGGACAACTGCGGCGCGCGCCTGGTGCTGCGCGACCGCGAGGTGGCCGCGCAATGGCCGCTGCATGCGGGCGCTGCGCTGCGTTGCGTGGCCCTGGACGATGCGCCCGAAGCGGGCGATCCCTGGTCGCAATGGCTGGTCCAGGGCGACGGCGCACCGGCACCGATCACGCCCGCGCCCGACTGGCCGTTCAACGTGATCTATTCCTCGGGCACCACGGGTGTGCCCAAGGGCATCGTGCAGTCCTGGGCCATGCGCTGGGCGCATGTGCGGCGCGCAGTCACCAACGGCTACGGGCCCGATGCCGTCTCGCTGTGCGCCACGCCGCTGTATTCCAACACCACGCTGGTGGCGGCGCTGCCCACGCTGGCGCTGGGCGGCACGCTGGTGCTGATGCGCAAGTTCGATGCCACGCGCTATCTGGCGCTGGCCCAGCAGCACGGCGCTACCCACACCATGCTGGTGCCCGTGCAGTACCAGCGCCTGATGGCCTGCCCGGATTTCGACCGCACGGACTTGAGCCGGCTGCAACACAAGTTCTGCACCAGCGCGCCCTTCAGTGCCGCGCTCAAGGCCGAGGTGCTGCGGCGCTGGCCGGGCCGGCTCATCGAGTACTAC
Source organism: Diaphorobacter sp. ED-3 (assembly GCF_027625375.1). Taxonomy (NCBI): domain Bacteria; kingdom Pseudomonadati; phylum Pseudomonadota; class Betaproteobacteria; order Burkholderiales; family Comamonadaceae; genus Diaphorobacter; species Diaphorobacter sp. ED-3. The sequence goes on from NZ_CP115182.1 coordinate 212,287, forward strand.
GGCATGACCGAAGGCGGCGTGCGCTGCGAACTGCACTGCCATGACTTTCCGCACAAGCTGCACACCGTGGGCCGCCCGGGTGAGGGCGCCGCCATCCGGTTTATCGACGAGCAGGGGCGCGAACTGCCTGCGGGCGAGCAGGGCGAGATCGTCGGCCGCTCGGCTGGGATGATGAGCGGCTACTACCGCCTGCCGGACAAGACGCGCGAGGCCGAGTGGTTCGATGCGGAAGGCCGGCGCTACATCCGCAGCGGCGACGTGGGCCGGCTGGACGCGGACGGCTTCATCGTGCTGGGCGACCGCAAGAAGGACATGATCATCACGGGCGGCTTCAACGTCTACCCGAGCGACATCGAGGCTGTGCTGTGCCAGCACCCGCAGGTGGCCGAGTGCGCCGTGGTCGGCGTGCCCTCCGAGCAGTGGGGCGAAACACCCGTGGCCTATGTGGTGGGGCGCTCGGGCTCACAGCACACCGCAGAAGAATTGCGCGAATGGCTCAACACCCGCGTGGGCAAGACCCAGCGCGTGGCCGACCTGCGGCTGGTCGAGCGCCTGCCGCGCAGCGAGATCGGCAAGGTGCTCAAGCGCACGCTGCGCGAGCAGTACCTGCAAGCGGCGCCCATCGCCGGCTGACTTTCCTCTCACCACCCGGAGACTGCCATGTCACTGCCTCGTCCCTCGCGGCTGCGCCGCGCCTTGCTCGCCAGCATGGCCCTGACCGCCAGCGCCCTGCTGGCGCCCGTTGCCTACGCCGCGGACGCCTGGCCCGCCAAGCCGATCCAGCTCGTGATTCCCTACCCGCCTGGTGGCAGCGCCGACCTGCTGGGGCGCCCCTTGGCGATGCAGTTGCAGCAGCAGCTGGGCCAGCCCGTGGTGCTGGAGTACAAACCCGGGGCGGGCGGCACACTGGCCTCGCAGTATGTGGCGCGGGCCAAGCCCGATGGCTACACCGTGTTCATGGTGCTGGCCGCGCATGCCATCAACGACAGCCTCTACCCCAAGCTGCCCTACGACACGCGCAAGGACTTCGCCCCCGTGTCGCTGGTGGCCAACCTGCCCATGGTGGTGGCGGCCAGCGGCAAGCTGCCTGCAAAAAACATCCATGAACTGATCCAGGCCGCCAAGGCTGCGCCGGGCAAGCTCACCTTTGGCTCGGCCGGCAACGGCAACACCGGGCACCTCGCGGCGGAATACTTCAGCAGCATCGCCGGGGTCAAGATGACGCACGTGCCCTACAAAGGCAGCGCCGGCGTGGTCAACGCCATGCTGGCGGGTGACATCGACCTCACGTTCGACAGCATCTCCACCTCCATGCCGCACATCCGCAGCGGGCGCATGCATGCGCTGGCCGTCACCAGCCCACAGCGCTCGGCCCTGGCGCCCGAGGTCCCGACGGTGCAGGAGCAGGGCATTGCCGGCTTTGACGTGACCGGCTGGTATGCGCTGATCGCGCCAGCCGGCACGCCACCCGAGAACACCCAGCGCCTGAGCCGCGAGATCGCCGCCGCGCTGCGCCAGCCCCAGCTGCAATCCCAACTGGCCGCCGGCGGCTACGAGCCCGTGGGCTCCACCCCCGAGGCGCTGCAGGCGCACATCGAGCGCGAGATCACGCGCTGGGCCGCCGTGGTCAAGTCCACGGGGGCAAGAGTGGATTGACACCCCCTGAGCCGCTGCGCCGCTTCCCCCGCTCGCGGTTGCGCCGGCGCGGCGCGGCCGGCATAGGCCGCTTGCGCGGCCGCCCGTGCCTGGGCCCTGCCGTGCGGGTGCACCATGAACCACTGACAATCCCCTTCATGCAACAACCGTCTTCCATCACCGCCGACATTCCCCTGAGCCCCTTCGCCGGCGAAGCCCCCGACATGTTCTTTGGCCTGCCCATGGCCATGGCCCGCGCCATGGCGCTGCGCGGTGAGCGCATCGGCCACGACATGGCCCAGGTGCGCATGCGTTTCCAGGCGGACCAGGCCAACAGCCGCGGCGAGGTCCACGGCGGATCGATCGCTACGCTGCTGGACTGCACGCTGGCTGCGGCCGCGCGCGCGCACGACCCGGCTGCCTATGGCGTGGCCACCATCGACCTGACGCTGCATTACGTCGCCGCGGGCACGGGCGATCTGATTGCCACCGCGCGCTGCGAGCGGCGCGGCCGCTCCATCAGCTTCGTGCGCGGCGAAGTGCGCGCCGAGGACGGCACGCTGGTGGCCATGGCGACGGGCAGCTTCAAGCTGATCGCCCGCTCCACTGCATCCGCCAGCGCCTAGGCGCCAGCGGGGCTGCTCAGCTGGGTTGGACGCCTGCAGCTTGCAGCAGGCGGCCCCAGACAGGGGCTTCCTGGGCCCACAGGCGGGCGAACTTCTCGGGCGTGTCGTCGTCCACCGGTACGAAGCCGGCGGCGATGATGCGCGCCAGGCCCTCGCGGCTGGCCACGGCGTGGTTGGCGGCCTGGGCCCATTGCCGCGCCACGTCGGCCGGCATGGCTTTGGGGCCGGCAATCGCCAACCAACCCACAATCGACAGCGCATCCTGTGGGTAGCCGGCCTCGGTGAAGGTGGGCACCTCGGGTAGCAGCGGCACGCGACGCGGGCCGGTCACGGCCAGCGCGCGCAGCTTGCCCGCGTCGACGTGCGCCTTGAGCGACAGCAGGCTGCCCATGCCGATCTTGATCTGTCCGCCCAGCAGGTCCTGCACCATCGGCGCCTCACCTTTGTAGGCCACATGCGTCATGTCGGCGCCGGCCACCTCGCTGAGCGTGGTGCAGGCCAGTTGGCCGTGCGATCCGATGCCGTAGGAGCCATAGGTCAGCTTGCCCTTCTGGGAGCGGATCCAGGCCATGAAGTCCTGCAGGTTCTGCGCCGGCGTGTCGGCGGTGACCACCAGGGCGATCGGCGCCAGGCACACGCGCACCAGCGGGGTCAGCTCGGTCAGCGGGTCGTAGGGCGTTTTCTTGTACAGGTACTTGTTGGTCAGCATCGACGAGGTGGTGCCCAGCAGCGCCGTCATGCCGTCGGGCGGCGCCTTGGCGACCGTCTCGCCGGCAATCAGGCCGGCCGCGCCGGGCTTGTTGTCCACCACCACCGACTGGCCAAAGCGCTGCGCCATGCGCTCGCCCAGTATGCGGGCGATCACGTCGGTGGCGCCGCCAGCGGCAAAGGGCACCACCACCCGCACGGGGCGGGTGGCGAAGCCGGCGGGCGCGGCCTGCGCCCGTGCGCCCAACGGGCCTGCCGCCGCGGTTGCGGCGGCCAGGGCCAGCAGGTGGCGCCGGTTCCATCCAAGGGGGTGGGCTTCGTGTTTCATCGCGCGTCTCCTTTGCCTGTATGGCATCTCAGTTATCCATAGCGCTACGCACCGCCCGCAGCCCACGCAACCGGTGCACCCCAAGCCAGGGCCGCCACCAAGCAAGGGCCTATGCCGGCCTATGCCTGCGCCGCGCCGAGCCGCCCCGCAGCGAGGGCTGCGTCCCCTGCCCGCATGGCAGCAATGCGAGAGCGGGGGGCAGGCGCGAAGCGACTCGGGGGGCGTCGTTTCATCTCAGTCCATCGAGATCTTGGCGGCCTCGGCCACGGCCTTCCAGTGGGCAGCGTCCTTGTCGATCTGGGCCTTGAAGTCGTCGGGCAGGGACCCCACGGGGATCAGGCCCATCTCGGTCAGACGCTTGTTCAGCTCGGGCGACTTGACGATGGAACTCACCTCGCTGCCCAGCTTGTCCACGATGGCCTTGGGCGTGGTGGCGGGCACGAACATGCCGAACCAGCCGTTGGCTTCCAGGCCGGGGTAGCCGGCTTCGGTCATGGTGGGCACCTGGGGCAGGGCCGGGTGGCGCTGTGCGCCGGTGATGGCCAGGATGTTGATCTTGTCCGACTTGATGTGCGGGTAGGCGGCCGTGGCGTCCACGAAGGCCAGCGACAGTTGCCCGCCCAGCATGGCCGCCATCTCGGGGCCCGAGCCCTGGTAGGGAATGTGCGTGATGTCGATGCCGGCCTTTTGCTTGAAGCGCTCGCCGTTCATGTGCGACGAGGTGGCGTTGCCGTAGCTGCCGAAGTTGAGCGTGCCGGGGGCTGCCTTGGCCTTGTCCACGAACTGCTGCAGCGTGGTCACGCCCGAACTGCGCGGCACCATCAGCAGGTCGGCCGACTTGGCCACCTGCGACACCGGGGCCAGGTCGCTGAGCTTGTAGGGCACCTTCTTGTACAGCGCCGGGATCTGCACAACGGTGGTGATGCCCATGAGCACCGTGTAGCCGTCGCCGGGCGCCTTGGCCACGGTGTCGTTGCCCAGGATGCCGCTGGCCCCGGGCTTGTTTTCCACCACCACGGCCTGGCCCAGGCGCTGGGACAGCTGCGTGCCGATCAGTCGGGCAATGATGTCTGTGCCGCCGCCGGCCGGATAGGGCACGATGACGCGGATGGGTTTGCTCGGGTAATGGTCCTGCGCCTGTGCGGCGCCCACGCCGCACGTGGCGGCCAGGGCGATCAGGGGTAGCCATTGGCCCAGGGTCTTGCGCCGGGTGAATGCCATGGTGTTGTCTCCTTGGGTTTTATGTGGAAAGGGAATGGCTCGTGCTACAGCGTGCGGGCGATGATTTCCTTCATGATCTCGTCGCTGCCGCCGTAGATGCGGCCGATGCGGGCATCGGTCCAGGCGCGGCCCACCTGGTATTCGGTCATGTAGCCGTAGCCGCCGTGCAGTTGCAGGAACTCGTCGAGCAGCTTGTTCTGCAGCGCCGTCGCGTTGAGCTTGACCATGGCGGCGCGCTCGGGCGTCAGCTTGCGCTGCATGTGCAGCTTCATGCATTCGTCGACGAAGGTGCGCAGCATGGTGGCCTGCGCCTTGGCCTCGGCCAGCTTGAAGCGCGTGTTCTGAAACTCGAACACGGTCTGGCCGAAGGCCTTGCGCTCGCGCGTGTAGTCGATGGTCTTTTGCAGGAAGGACTCGATGCAGCGGGCCGCGCGCACCGCCACCACCAGGCGCTCCTGGGCCAGCTCCTGCATCAGGTACTTGAAGCCCATGTTCTCCTCGCCCAGCAGGTTGCCCACGGGCACCTTCACGTTGTCAAAGAACAGCTCGGAGGTGTCCTGCCCCATCAGGCCGATCTTTTCCAGCTTGCGGCCCTTGCTGAAACCCGGCGTGCCGTCTTCCACCACGATCAGCGACACGCCCTTGGCACCCAGGTCGGGCGCGGTCTTGCAGACCACGATCACGATCTCGGAGTTGATGCCGTTGGTGATGAAGGTCTTGGCACCGTTGATGACGTAGTGGTCGCCTTCGCTGCTCTTGACCAGTTTGGCGGTGGTGCGCACCGACTTCAGGTCGCTGCCCGCGCCGGGCTCGGTCATGGCAATGGCGCCGATCAATTCGCCGGCGGCCATCTTGGGCAGCCAGCGGTCGTGCTGCTCCTGGTTGCCGTAGGCGTAGATGTAGGGCGCCACGATGTCCGAGTGCAGCGGAAAGCCCAGCGCCGTGGCGTTGGTGCGGCCCACTTCCTCGATCAACACGGCCGCATGGCCGAAGTCACCGCCGCTGCCGTAGGGCTCGGGCAGCATGGTGTTGAGCAGCCCTTCGCGACCGGCCTTGCGCCACACTTCCTTGGGCACGATGCCGTTGCGCTCCCAGTCGGCCAGGTGCGGCACGATTTCCTTGTCGAAGAAGTGGCGCACGGCGTCACGGAACTGTTCATGGTCTTCACGGAAAACGGTGCGCTGGATCAGGTCTTGCATGGTCGGTGTCTCAGGGTCTAAATGTCTAAATGGGCTTTAGCGCTTATCTGGTAAGCGCTAGTAGCTATGGTTTCAGGAGTCCCGCAGGGCAAAACCCGCCTGCGGCTCGTCACGAAAGCGCTCCTTCAGCTTGCGGCGCAGCAGCTTGCCGGTCTCCAGGCGCGGCAGCGCATCGACGAACACCACGCGCTGGGGCAGCTTCATGCGCGCCAACACCTCGGCCGCCTGGGCGGCAATGGCGCGTGCCGTGTCCAGCGAGGCCTGCGCGCCGTGGCGCAGCACCACGGCCGCCAGGGGCTGCTCGCCGAAGTCGGGGTGGGGCACGCCCACCACCGCCACCTCGTACACGTCGGGGTGGCGCAGCAGGGCGTTCTCGATCTCCTGTGGGTACAGGTTGACGCCCCCCGAGAGGATCAGGTCCGCGCGCCGGTCGCTTAAGTAAAGGTAGCCCTCGGCATCCACATGGCCGATGTCGCCATAGGTGATCCAGCCACGCTCGTTGATGGCCTGGCGCGTCTTCTCCTCGTCGTTGAGGTAGCTGAACTGTCCGCCGCCCGAGAAGTACACCTGTCCGATCTCGCCCGCGGGCAACTCCTGCCCGTCGTCGCCCACGATGTGCAGCCGGCCCGTGGTGGGGCGGCCCACCGAGCCGGGGCGCTGGCGCCACTCGGCCGAGTTGATCATCGTCGTGCCGCAGCCCTCGGAGCCCGCGTAGTACTCCATGAGGATGTCGCCCCACCAGTCGAGCATGGCGTGCTTCACATCCACGGGGCAGGGCGCGGCGGCGTGGATGGCCACGCGGTGGCTGGACAGGTCGTAGCGCCGACGCACGGCCCCGGGCAGCTTGAGCATGCGGCCGAACATGGTGGGCACCCACTGGCTGTGGGTGACGCGGTAGCGCTCGATGAGGGCCAGGGCGGTCTCGGCGTCAAAGCGCTCCATGATCACGGCCTGCCCGCCCAGCTCCAGCACGCGCAGCGTGTAGCGCAGCGGCGCAGCGTGGTACAGCGGCGCGGGCGAGAGGTACACGGTCTCTTCGCCCATGCCCATGATGCGCGCCGTGCCCAGCGCCTCGGGGTCGGTCTGGCCGCGCAGGTGGGCGGGCCACAGGGGCTTGAGCACGCCCTTGGGCCGGCCCGTGGTGCCCGAGGAATACAGCAGATCGCGCCCCAGCGGTCGGTCGGCGAAGTCCGCAGGCGGCCCCTGCAGGGCGTCGAGCGCGGCCTGTAGCGATGGGGCCTGCACCGACGTGACTTGCGCAGGGGCCTCGTCCACCGTCCAGCAGGGCAGGGGATGGTGGGCCTGCAACTCGGCCAGCTGGGGCAGGGTCTTGGCGGACGCCACCACCAGCCGCGCGCCACAGTCCTGCACGATGTAGGCCACCTCGGCCGGTGTCAGGTGCGTGCTGAGCACGGCGGCATATAGGCCGGCCTGCCGGGCTGCCAGCGCCAGCGCCAGGATCTCGACGCGGTTTTCCAGCACCACCGCGAAGCGCTCGCCCGCCTGCAGGCCCTGGGTGTGGAGCCACTGCGCCATCGCCATGGCGCGTTGCGCCACTTCGCCGGCGGTGAAGCGCGCGCCTGTCTCGGCCATGACCAGTACCACCCGGTCGGGAGCTGCCGCCGCGCGGCCAAAGAAATCCTGCATACCTGTCACCCGTTGCTCCTCGGTGCGCCGCCATGGGGACTGGAGTCACCCAAAAATGCGAAATGCATGTCTCACAAAAATGTTGTGTGAGACGATTTTTTCAGGCGTACCGACCAAAACACATCGGGTAAACACGGTCTTCAACACATTCAAACCGGCTGGAAATCATTTTTAATGGATCATTTGTCTCATAAACACCTGGAGTCAGTATGAATATTCCCGTCATCGTCGATGCCATCCGCAGCCCCATGGCCCGGGCCAAGCCCGATGGCGCACTGGCCGAGGTGCATCCCGTGGACCTGCTCTCGCAGGTGCTGGAGCAACTGGTCGCCCGTAACCAGTTGGATCCCGGCACGGTGGACGACGTGATCTGCGGCTGCGTGAGCCAAGCCGGCGAGCAGGCGGGCACGCCCGGGCGCCTGGCCTGGCTGGCCGCGGGCCTGCCTGCGCACGTGCCCTCCACCACCATCGACCGCAAGTGCGGCTCCAGCCAGCAGGCCGTGCACTTCGCGGCGCAGGCCATCATGGCGGGCACGCAGGACATCGTGATCGCCTGCGGCGTCGAGTCCATGAGCCGCGTGCCCATGGGCAGCTCGCGCATGGGCAAGAACACCACCGGCCCGCGCTTTGACGCCCGCTACGCCCCCGGCCTCGTGGGGCAGGGTGTCTCGGCCGACCTGGTGGCCGCCCAATGGGGCCTGGACCGCACCGCGCTGGACACCTATGCCGCGCGCTCGCACCAGCGTGCCCACGCGGCGCAGTCCAGCGGAGGCTTTGCGCGCGAGATCGTGGGCATCGACACCCCTGCCGGCCGCGTGACGGCAGACGAGACCATCCGCGCCGGCACCACGGTGGACAAGCTCGCCGGCCTGAAGGCCGTGTTCGAGAACGAGGAGCTGTCCGCGCGGTTCCCGCAGATCCAGTGGGCCACCACGGCCGGCAACGCCTCCCAGATGACCGACGGCGCCAGCGCCATGCTCATCATGAGCGAGCAGCGTGCCCAGCAGCTGGGCCTGCGTCCCCGTGCGCGCTTCGTGGCCTTCGACGTGGTGGGCGACGACCCGCTGTACATGCTCACCGCGCCCATCCCGGCCACGCAGCGCGTGCTGGCCAAGGCCGGGATGAAGCTCGACGACATCCACCACTACGAGATCAACGAGGCCTTCGCCTCCGTGCCCCTGGCCTGGCAGAAGGAGCTGAAGGCCGACGGCGAGCGCCTGAACCCGCGCGGCGGTGCCATCGCCCTGGGCCACCCGCTGGGCGCCTCGGGCATACGCCTCATGACCACCATGCTGCACGCCCTGGAAGACAGTGGCCAGCGCTACGGCCTGCAGTCCATGTGCGAGGCCGGGGGCATGGCCAACGCCACCATCATCGAACGTCTGTAACTATTGATTTGATAGCTGCTAGCGCTTGATGGACGAGCGCTAGAGACCAAAAAGGGGAAGAATCCATGAAGCTGCAACAAGGAATGACCGCCCTCGTCACGGGCGGGGTCTCGGGCCTGGGCGAGGCCTCGGCCATCGCGCTGCTGGAGCGTGGCCTGAACGTGGTGGCCGTGGACCTGAACGACGAGCGCGGCCAGGCCATGGAGCAGCAGTACGCCGGCCGCCTGCGCTATGTGAAGGCCGATGTGTCCGACGAAGGCCAGATGCAGCAGGCCATCGCCGCGGCCGAGGCGTTCGGCAACTTCCGCGCGCTGGTGCACTGCGCGGGCATCGGCGGCCCGGTGCGCCTGATCGAAAAGGACGGCAGCCCCGGCTCGCTGGAGAAGTACATCAACATCATCCGCGTGAACCAGATCGGCACCTTCAACACGCTGCGCCTGGCGGCCGTTGCCATGGCCAAGAACGAGCCGATCGACGGCGAGCGCGGCGCTTGCGTGCTCACCGCGTCGGTGGCGGGTTACGAGGGGCAGATCGGCCAGATTCCCTATGCGTCGTCCAAGGCCGGCGTGATCGGCATGACCATCGTGGCGGCGCGCGACCTGGCCTCCAAGTTCATCCGCGTGTGCACCATCGCCCCGGGCCTGTTCGACACGCCCATCCTGGCCAAGCTGCCCGAGAACGTGCGCCAGTCCCTGGGCGCATCGGTGCCCAACCCCGCGCGCTTGGGCCACCCCAGCGAGTACGCGATGACGGCGCTGCACATCCTGGAGAACCCCATGCTCAACGGCGAAACCATCCGCCTCGATGGGGCCATCCGCATGCAGCCTAGGTGATCAGGACACCCCCCTGAGCGGCTGCGCCGCTTCCCCCCGCTCTCGCTTCGCTGCGCTACGCGGGCAGGGGGACGCAGCCCTCGCTGCGGGGCGGCCCTTGCTCGGCTGCCCGGGCCTCAGGTCGCGCCGGTTGCATGCAGTGTGGGCCATGCAGCGCGATCAAGAACTGAAAGGAATTTGTGATGGCATCCACGGTATGGGTCGAAGTGCGCGGCAACGTGCTGGTCATGACGCTGAGCAACCCTGAGGCGCGCAACGCCGCCACGCTGGAGATGGCCGAGGCCATGGCGGCGGCGCTGGACGAGTTGGACCGCAACCCCGCGCTGCAGGTGGGCGTCATCACCGGCGCGGGCGGCACGTTCTGCGCCGGCATGGACCTGAAGGGCTTTCTGCAGGGCAAGCGCCCCAGCCTGCCGGGGCGGGGCTTCCTGGGCCTCACGCAGCAGCCCCCGCGCAAGCCGCTGATTGCGGCGGTGGAGGGCTATGCCCTGGCCGGCGGCTTTGAAACCGTGCTGGCCTGCGACCTGATCGTCGCCGCCAAGACGGCCCAATTCGGCCTTCCCGAGGTCAAGCGCGGCTTGGCCGCTGCCGCCGGCGGGCTGCTGCGCCTGCCCAGGCGCCTGCCCTACCACGTGGCCATGGAAGCCATCCTCACGGGCGACATGTTCAGCGCCGAGCGCGCGCAGGCCTATGGCCTGATCAACCGCCTGGTCGAGCCCGGCCAGGCGTTGGAAGCGGCCCTGGAGCTGGCCCAGGCCGTGGCCGCCAACGGGCCGCTGGCCCTGATCGCCAGCAAGCGCGTGGCGCAGGAGTCGGCCGACTGGTCGCAGGCCGAGATGTTCGAGCGCCAGGCTGCCATCACCGCGCCGGTATTCGCCTCGCAGGACGCGCGCGAGGGCGCTGCGGCCTTTGCCGAGAAGCGCGCACCCGTGTGGAAAGGCGTTTGAGGAAAAAGAGGCGCTAACGCCCGTCCATCAAGCGCAAACAGCTATTTAATTCATAGCAAAAGAGCGGCCGTGGCGCCGCAAGAACCCCAGGAGTCAAACCATGCCTTTTTCTCACCGCCGCCACGCGCTGCGCCTGGCGGGCGCCAGCGCCCTGCTGGGCCTGGCCGCCCTGACGGCGTCGCAGCCCGCGCGGGCCGACGCCGCGTGGCCCACACGCCCCATCACCTTCGTCGTGCCCGGCGCGGCCGGCGGCACCACCGACACGCCTGTGCGCTTCATGGCGCAAAAGCTCAGCGAGCGGCTGGGCCAGCCCATCGTGGTGGACAACAAGCCCGGCGCGGGCGGCTCGCTGGGCAGCAGCCTCGTGGCGCGCGCGCCGGCCGACGGTTACACCGTGCTGGTGGGCAACACTGGCTCCAACGCCATCAACTACACCGCCTATCAGAAGCTCCCCTACAAGGCGGAGGACTTCGTGGCGCTGACCGACATGATCTCGTTCGCCAACGTGCTGGTCGTGCCGGTGAAATCGCCCATCAAGAGCCTGAAGGAGCTTGTCACCACGGCCAAGCGCGAGCCGGGCAAGCTGGCCTTTTCGTCCGCGGGCGTGGGCCAGACCACGCACCTGATGGGCGAGCTGCTGCGTCAGAGCGCGGGGGTGGACGTGGTGCATGTGCCCTACAAGGGCTCGGCGCCTGCCACCATGGCCATCGTGGCCGGCGAGACCCAGTTCATGTTCGACAACCTCACGGGGTCGCTGGGCCATGTGAAGGATGGCAAGCTGCGCGCGCTGGCCGTGACCGGCGCCACGCGCGAGCCCGAGCTGCCCGACGTGCCCACCATGACCGAGCTGGGCATGAAGGACTTCGACAAGGTAGGCTGGATGGGCTTCTTCGTGCCCGCCAAAACGCCGCCGGCCGTCGTCAAGAAGCTCACCGACAACCTCGTCGCCGTGCTGCAGGACCCGGCCGTGGTCCAGCGCTACCGCGAGCTGGGCGGCCGCCCCGGGGGCATGGCGAGCGAGCAGTTCTCGAAGATCGTGGAGCGCGACCGGCAGGACTGGGGCGACTTGATCCGCAGCCAGAAGCTGCAGCTGGACTGAAAGGAGGGCGCCATGGCTGAGTCCTCCTCCTTCGCAGGCCGCCACGTCTTCGTGGCCGGCGGCACCAGCGGCATCAACCTCGGCATCGCCCAGGTGTTTGCACGCGCGGGTGCCCACGTGGTGGTCATGAGCCGCTCGCCCGACAAGGTGCAGCAGGCGGCCGAAGGCCTGCGCGCGCTGGGTGCGCAGGCGCTGGGCATCAGTGCCGACGTGCGCGACCCCGCTGCGGTGGACGCCGCGCTGCGCCAGGCGCATGCGCAGTTCGGTGACATCGACGTGCTGATCTCCGGCGCAGCGGGCAACTTCATCGCGCCCGCGGCCGACCTGTCGCCCAACGGCTTCAAGACCGTGATCGACATCGACCTGAACGGCAGCTTCCACGTGCTGCGCCTGGCATACCCGATGCTCAAGAAACCGGGCGCCAGCGTCATCAACATCTCGGCGCCGCAGGGCGTGAACCCCACCATGTACCAGGTGCACGCCTGCGCCGCCAAGGCCGGCATCGACATGATGACGCGCGTGCTGGCCATGGAATGGGGCGAGGTGGGCGTGCGCGTGAACGCCATCGCGCCCGGCCCGATCGGTGACACCGAGGGCATGCGGCGCCTGGCGCCCACGCCCGAGGCGCTGGCGAATGCCGTGGCCACCGTGCCGCTGCAGCGCATGGGCACGCTCGATGACATTGCGAACATGGCGCTGTTCCTCTCGTCGCCGCAGGCGGGCTACGTGACGGGCGCCGTCATCCCGGTGGACGGCGGATCGTCGCTGCGCGGCGGGCGCGACATGCGCGCGTCGTACGTGCCGCGGAGCGCGGCATGAGCCAGGTATACGAGCGCATCGTTTTCGAGGTGCAGGACGGCGTGGCCACGCTGACCCTGAGCAACCCCACCAAGCGCAACGCCTTCGACCCCGCCATGCGCGTGGAGATGGCCGCGGTGGTGCGCCAGGTGCAGGCCGACCCGGCCATCCGCGCGCTGGTGCTGACGGGCGCGGGCGCGCATTTCTGCTCGGGCGGCGACCTCTCCAACATCGCCGCCAGCGGGCTGGACAACGGCGGCTGGCGCCAGCGCCTGAGCAGCCTGCACGACTGGCTCAAGGACCTGATGCTGCTGGACAAGCCGGTGATTGCTGCCGTCGATGGCGCGGCCTATGGCGCGGGCTTCAGCCTGGCGCTGGCGGCGGACTTCATCATCGCCAGCACCCGCGCGCGCTTTGCCATGTCGTTCATCCGCGTGGGCGTGGTGCCGGACTGCGCGGCGTTCTACACCCTGCCGCGCGTGGTCGGCGTGCAGCGTGCGCGAGAGCTCATGCTATCGGGCCGCGAGGTGCAGGCCGAGGAGGCGCTGCGCCTGGGCATTGCCACCGAACTGGCCGAGCCCGAGGCGCTGCAGGCCCGCGCCCAGGCGATTGCGCGCAGCTTCGTGGGCGCATCGCCCGTGGCGCTGAGCCTGATCAAGCGCTCGCTCGCGCTGGCCGCGAGCGACCTGCCGTCGTTGCTGGAGCAGGAGGCCAACGCCCAGGCTCTGGCCATGGGCACGCCCGAGCACCGCGAGGCCGTGCGCTGCTTCCTGGAGAAAAGGCCGATGCCCTTCCAGTGGCCGCAGACCTGACTTTGAAACAGGTGAAAATCTCAAGCTTTTTGAGGTCAATGTGAACGTGAACGCAGATCCGGACGGCAAACTGGTCAGCGCCCTGGTGCGTGGCGTTTCCATATTGCGGTGCTTCTCCAGCAAGTGCCAGGAACTCAGCGCCAAGGAGCTGATGGACCTGACCGGCCTGCCCAAGCCCACGCTGTTTCGCCTGACGGACACGCTGTGCGAGCTGGGCCTGCTGCGCTACTCGGAGCGCCTGTCCAAGTACGTGCCCGGCCTGGGCCTGCTGCAGTTGTCCTCGCCCGTGCTCACGCGCATGGCCCTGCGCCAGTTCGCCCGGCCGCACATGCAGGCGCTGGCCGACCTGACCGAGGGGCAGGTGCAGCTGGCCGTGGGCCACAAGCGCCGGTTGTGCATGGTGGAGCTGGCCAACGGCATGGGCAACACCGTGTTCCGCCAGGAAATCGGCGTGCCCATCTCGCTGTCGCGCACGGCCACGGGCCGCGCCTACCTGCTGGGCATGGCCGAGGATGAGCGCAAGGCCTACCTCCAGGACCTGCAGCGCAACGAACCGCAGCGCGCCGCGTGGCTGGAGCAGCGACTGACGGACGCACGCGACGACTTTGCGCGCCACGGCTTCTGCCGCAGCCACGGCGACCTGCACCGCGAGATCGAATCCATCGCCGTGCCCATGTCGCAGCCTCAGGACGGGGAACTCTGGGTGTTCGCCGTCTCGGTGCCGGTGTTCAGCCCCATGTACGCCCGGCTGGAGACAGACCTGGGCCCGCGCCTGCGCACGCTGGTGCGCTCGGTGGAGAGCGTGCTCGGGGCCTCCGGCCTCACCTGATACCCGCGTCCGCCACCCATACAACATCTACCAAGGAGACATCGTGAAGGTTCTGGACAGCGTGCGCGTACTGGAGATTGGCGGCCTGGGGCCGGGGCCGTTTTGTGCGATGCACCTGGCCGATTTGGGTGCAGACGTGATCTCGATAGTCCGTGAAACGAAGGGCCGCGAGACCACCGGCGCCTTGCTCAATCGCGGCAAGCGCTCGGTGTTTGCCGACCTCAAGACCGAGGAGGGGCGCCAGTTGGTGCTGGCTCTGATGGCCGAGGCCGATGCGCTCATCGAGGGCATGCGCCCTGGCGTGATGGAGCGCCTGGGTCTGGGCCCCGAGGAGTGCATGGCGGTCAACCCGCGCCTGGTGTACGGGCGCATGACGGGCTGGGGCCAGAGCGGACCGTTGGCACCGCGTGCGGGGCACGACACGAACTATGCCGCCGTCAGCGGCGCGCTGTGGGGCTGCAGTCCTGCGGACGCGCGGCCCGTCTCGCCTTTCGCCGTGCTTGGCGACATCGGCGGCGGTGCCATGTACCTGATGACGGGGCTGCTGTCGGGCATCGTGCAGGCGCGCGCCACGGGCCGCGGCACGGTGGTGGACGCAGCCATCGTGGACGGCTCGGCCCATATGCTGAACCTGATGCTGAGTGCGCGCCAGAGCGGCCTGGTGGCCGATGTGCGCGGCCAGAGCATCCACGACAGCGCGCCCTTCTACGACACCTATGTCTGCGCCGATGGCCATTACGTCACCGTGGGCGCTATCGAGCCGCAGTTCTACACCCTGCTGCTGCAGGTGCTGGGGCTGGCCGAGGACCCCGATTTCACCGGGTCGCAATGGGACAAGGCCGCCTGGCCGGTGCGGCGCGCGCGGCTGGCCGCGCTGTTCCTGGCGCAGCCGCGTGCGCACTGGCAGGCGCTGCTGGAGCCCACCGACGCCTGTTTTGGCGTCGTGCTCAGCCCCGTCGAGGCGGCGCAGCACCCGCACATGCGTGCGCGGGATGTGTATTCCGAACGCCAGGGGGTGCTACAGGCGGCACCCGCGCCCCGCTTTGACGGTGCAGCCTACGAGCCGGGCGAGGCCTGCGCGCCCGGCGCGCATACGCAGTCGGTCATGGAAGGACTGGGCCAGTCCGGCGCGCGGGCCGTGTGGCGCCAGCGCTGAGCACGTTGCGCGGGGCAGTCTCCCGCGCGGCCCTGGTTACCGTTGCTGGAGCAGCGCGGACGCTGGCAGCAGCCTGAAGGCCAGCGACGCCAGCGCCAGCCAGGCGGCGATGCACAGCAACACGGCGCGGTAGGGCTCCAGCCCGGCGCTGGTGGCCCAGGCGGCCACGGCGCCGGTCAGCGATTGCATCAGCGCCACCCCCAGAAACATGGCCATGGTGTAGAGCGACAGGGCGCGTCCCGTCTGTTCGTTGGGGTAGGACGAGCGCACGTCGGCATATTGCAAGATGCTGTAGCCTGACAGCAGCCCCATCGCGATCATCAGCGCCACCGTGGCCTGGGCGTTGTTGACCCAGGCCATGATGGCGAACAGGCCGGCCATCGACAGCGAAGCGCGGCCCACCCAGGTGCGGCGCCGGGCGGGGCCCGGGTCCATGCGGCCGAAAGCGGCGGGGGTGAACAGCGCAATCAGCGACAACACCAGCGCCACGTTGCCACTGTCCACCAGCGAAAAACCGTAGCGGTCGATCAGCAGAGGCCCCAGCCACAGGCCGCGCAGCGACAAAAAGGCCGCATAGCACGACATGCCGAGGATCACGATGCCCCAGGTGTGTGGCACGGTAAAGAGCCGTCCCATGCCCGTCAGCGCCTCCCCCCAGCTGCTGGCTGGACGGTGTGCGGTATCGGCACGTACCGGTTCATGCACCAGCGCATAAATCAACAGCCACGACAGCAGGCTCAGGCCAGCCAGCAGGCCAAAGCCGGCACGCCAGCCCCAGTGCTGCACCACCCAGGCCAGCGGTGTGCCGGTGAACAGCAACCCCAGCCCGCCCAGGCCCATGCTCAGGCCCGAGAAAAAGGCAAACCGGTCGGCCGCGAAATAGCGCGCAATGAACAGCGTGCAGGCCACGAAGGCGGGTGAATAGCCCACCCCGATCAGCACCTGACCGACCATCAGCCAGCCAGAGCTGGGCGCCAGCGCAGACAGGGCCGCACCAGCGATGCCCAGGGGCGCAGCCACCAGCACCGTGCGGCGCAGGCCGTAGCGGTCCAGTGCGATGCCCATCAGCAGTTGCGCAATGCCGAACGACAAACCAAACAGTCCGGCAAACGCCCCCAACGAGGAAGCCTGCAGGCCGAAATCTGCCTGCAGGCCCTGGGCCACGATGGCGGTGGTGGTGCGGTAAGCCTGGCTCAGCGCAAAGCCCGACAGCAGCGTGAGCAGCATGACCCACAGCGGTTGTGTACGGGAGAGTCTCATCGAGGGAAGAATGACGGTAGGGGCACGCCGGTGATTGTGCCGGCGCGCGGCAGAGCTGCAGGCACGAAACCGGAGCGGGCCTTCAGACCCTCGCCAGGCGCTGCAGCGCCCGCGCGTGGCGCAGCAAGGTCTGCTCGGCCTGCGCCAGCACCGGTGCATCGACCATGCGGCCGTCCAGCACGCACACGCCGCCGCCCGCCTGCTCTAGCGCCTGCCGCACGCGCTGCGCATGGGTCACGGCGGCCTCATCGGGGTCGAACGCGGCATGCAGCACTGGCACCTGCGCCGGGTGGATGCACAGCTTGCCGCCAAAGCCCATGCGCCGCGCGCGCTCGGCATCGCGGCCCATGCGCTCGGGATTGCGCGTGTCCACCGTCACGCCGTCGATGGGCGCGGCCAGCCCCGCGCGGCGCGAGGCCAGCACCAGGGCCATGCGCACGGGCAGCAACTCCTGCTCGTCTTCGGCGCAGGCCATGCCTGCGTCCACCTGGAAGTCGAGATGCCCGAAGGCCAGCCGCGCTACCTGGGGCGCGGCAGCCAGCGCGTCGGCGGCCGCCAGGCCCGCCACGCTTTCCACCAGCGGCACCAGCGCAGCCTGCGGCCCGGCGGCCCGGGCCACGGCCTGCAGGGTCTGCGCGCGCTCGGCCTTGGGCACCACGGCGCCGGCCAAGCCCTGGGCGGTGAGTTGTGCCAACGCCTGCAGATCGGCCGCAAACCAGGGGGTTGCCTCGCTGTTGATGCGCACCAGCAGCCGTGCGCGCTGCGGGGCCGGCAGGGCGGTCAGCGCATCGGCCAGGGCGGTGCGGGCGCGTTCCTTGTCTGCGGGGGCCACAGCGTCCTCCCAGTCGGCAATCACCAGGTCGGCGCCGCTGGCCAGGGCCTTGGGCAGCCGCTCGGGCTGGGTGGCGGGAACGAAGAGGAAGGAGCAGGCGTGGCGCACGGAGTCGGTCATGGGAAGCAGGGAAGCAGGGAGGCGGGAACAGCGCGGGTCAGGCGTATTCGGAGATTTCGATCAGGTTGTGGTCCGGGTCGCGCACGTAGACCGAGAGGATGGGGCCGCGCGCGCCGGTGCGCTGCACCGGGCCGCACTCGATGGCAATGCCGTGCTCGGCCAGGCGCTGCTGCACCTGCGCCAGCGGGATGGACGCAATGAAGCACAGGTCCAGCGCGCCCGGCAGGGGGTGCAGGGCCTTGGGCTCGAACTCGCGGCCCTGGATGTGCAGGTTGATCTTCTGCCCGTTGAACACAAAGGCCTTGCGGCCTTCGCCAAAGGTCTGCAGCGCCATGCCCAGCACGGTGCTGTAGAAGTGCACGCACTGCGCTTCATGGGCGGTGGTGAGCACGAGGTGGTCCAGCCGGTCGATCATGGGGTGCCTTGTGGTGCAAGCGCCCCGGCCGGCAGCGTGCCAGCCGGGGCAAAACGGGCGAGATTACTCGGCGCTCACGCCGGCGGCCTTGATGACCTTGTCCCAGCGCGCCACCTCGGCCGCCAGGTGCTTGCGCAGGCCTTCGGGCGTGGCCTTGTCGGGCGAGACCAGGTCGGAGCTCAGCTCGGCGATGCGCTTTTTCACGTTCTCGTCCTTGATCGCCACGTTCAATGCCTTGTTGAGCTTCTCGATCACGTCTTTGGGCGTGCCCTTGGGGGCGTACATGCCGTGCCACACCTTCACGTCGAAGCCCTTGAGGCCCTGCTCGTCCAGCGTGGGAATGTTGGGCATGGATGCCAGGCGCTGCGGCGTGGTCACGCCGAATACCTTGGCGCGCTTGCCATCCTGGATCACCGGGGCGGTCTGCGTGGTCTGGTCGCACAGCAGGTCCACCTGGCCGCCCATCAGGTCGTTCATGGCCGGGCCGGCGCCCTTGTAGGGCACGGTGGTCAGCTTCACGCCCACCTGGTGCATGAACAGCATGCCGCACAGCTGCGACACGGCACCCACGCCCGCGTTGGCCAGCGACACCTTGTCCTGGTTCTTCTTCACGTAGTCCAGCAGCTCGGGGAAGGTGTTGGCGGGGAAGTCCTTGCGCGACAGCAGCGTCATGGGCACATCCAGCACCTGCCCGATGTACTCGAAGTCCTTGAGCGGGTCATAGGGCAGCTTCTTGTACAGCGCCGGGGCCGTGGCCATGCCCATGTGGTGGATGAGGATGGTGTAGCCGTCGGGCTTGGAGCGCACGATGCGCGCGGGAGCCAGCGTGCCGCCCGCGCCCACGGTGTTCTCCACCACCACCGTCTGGCCCAGCGACTGGCCCATGGGCACGGCCAGCAGGCGCGCCACCACGTCGGTGGGGCCGCCGGCGCTGTAGGGTACGACCAGGGTGACGCTCTTTTCAGGCCAGGTGTTGGCGGCGGCAGGGCCGCCCAAGGCCATCGCCGCGCAGGCCGCGGCGATGGCGCCGAAGGTGGTGCGTCGGGAAATCGGGGTGAAGCGTGCGGTCATGCGTATGTCTCCTTGTCGGTGGTGGTGAAGGGGGCGTCTTCTGCGCCCCTGGGGGGATCATGGGCCGCGGCGCAGGCGGGACCGCCGGTCAGCCCAGCAGATGCTGCGTGCGCGGCCACTCCTGCACTTGCCACAGGCGCTGCACGGCCGCCCGGGCCTGCGCGTCGGACACCGCGCCGCCGTAGGCGGCCAGGCGCAGGGCCTTGGCCGTGAGTTCCTCGCGCGAGAGGGTGTTGCCGGGGTCGCCCTTGGGCTCTTCCACGCGCCCGGCCAGCGTGCGGCCGTCGGTCGTCTGCACGGTGACCTTGCCGATCCAGCGCTGCGGGTAAGCGGCGTCCACCTCGGGGTCCAGCACCATGCGCACCTTCTCGCGCAAGGTCACAGTGTCCGGGGCCAGGAACTGCTCGTCGAATTCGGTCAAACCCGCATGGCCAAAGCGTGCGGCCAATGCCAGCACCGTGCCCATGGAGAACTTGCTCTGGTGCACCGTGGTGGGCGAGACCACCGGCCCCAGCACGTCGATGGCACCCTGGTGCACATGGCAGGTCACCTGTGCGATGTCGGCGGGCGCCAGGCCGTGCTCGCGCATCACCTGCTGCAGCGCGTCGGCCGCGGGGTGCGTATGGCGGCACGAGGCATGCCACTTGAACGATGTCTCGGCCGTGGCCCAGCGGGTGCCCAGGCCCTCGGTGAGCTTGGCCGGGTTGGCATCGCTGGACATGCCCGCGGCCAGGCCCTGCGGCCCGGTGAAGATGTCCTGCGCGCCGGTGAAGCCGTCCTGGGCCAGGTAGGCGGCCATCAGGCCGGCCGCGGCGGCGTGGGCCGTGTGCAGCTGCTTGCTGTCGGCCGCGGTGCGCAAAAATTCCCACAGCCCCGCCGACTGCGTGCCGGCCGAGCCAAAGGCGTGCTGCATCTGCGCGGGCGTGAGATTCAGCAGGCGCCCCACGGCAGCGGCTGCCGCCAGCGTGCCGGCCGTGGCCGTGGTGTGGAACACCTTGTAATGGCTGCGGCCCAAGAATTCGCCCACGCGGATGCCGACCTCATAGCCCGCCACGCAGGCCGCCATGAGCTGCGCGCCGCTGGCGCCGATGCTTTGCGCCACGGCCAGCGCGGGCGGAAAGACCACGGCCGCCGGGTGGAACACCGAGCCGTTGTGCACATCGTCCTGCTCGGCCACATGGCTGGCCGCGGCGTTGGCCAGCGCGGCCATCATGGGGCTGCTGGTGGCGCCGTGGCCGATCACCTCGGCCGGGCCGCTGGCAGGGCCTTGCGACAGGGCAAAGCGCGTGATGCTGGCCACGGGCCGGGCGCGGCAGCCGGCCAGCACGGAGCCGAACCAGTCCACCCACAGGTCTTCGGTGCGGCGCTGCACGGGTGCGGGCACGTCGCTCCACTGCAGCGTGGCGGCAAACTGGGCCAGGGGATGGATGGTGACTTGGGTTTCTTGCTTCATTTCGGGCTCCCGGGCAGGCGTATCAAGCGCTAGGGCCTGTTCACACTATTTTTGCCAGTGCGAATGGCGTGAAAACCGCGCCAATCTAGGCGCGTGACGACGCCAAGGCCGGGGCCTTGGCTAGGAGGGCAACGACGAATGGCGCGGTTTTCACTCCGTTCCCTCCGGGTTGCGATCAAAAAGGGCCATTCGCGGCGTTGCCAAGCCTCGCTGGGGTAGCACCCCAGCTTCGTTTGGCGCCTTGCGCCTGGCCCTTTTTGATCGCAACGCATCTGGCAAAAATAGTGTGAACAGGCCCTAGCAGCTATGGTTTTTGCGTCAAAGAGGTTGCGGTGCCTGCAGGGCGTCGATCTGCTCGGCGCTCCAGCCCAGCTCGGCCAGGATGGCGGCGTTGTGCTGGCCCACGGCGGGCACGGCATCCATGCGGTAATCGAACGCGCTGTTCACGCCGGGCGGCAGCAGCGCCGGGATGCGGCCCACGGGGGAATCCACTTCGATCCAGCGCTGGCGTGCGGCCAGCTGCGGGTGCGCCCACAGGTCGGCCATGTCGTTCACGCGGGCGTTGGCGATGCCCGCTTGGTCCAGCCGTTCGACGACCTGGGCGGCGCTGAGCGTGGAGAACTCTTGCAGGATCAGCGCCTGCAGCGCGTCGCGGTGGGCGTTGCGCTGGGCGTTGGAACAGAAGCGCGCGTCCGTGGCCACTTCGGGGCGCTGCAGCACGGCGTCGCAAAAGGCCTTCCATTCGCGCTCGTTCTGCAGGCCCAGCATCACCGTCTTGCCATCGCCCGCCACGAACGGGCCATAGGGGTAGATGCTGGCGTGCGATGCGCCGGTGCGCGGTGGCGGCGGCGCGCCGTCAAAGGCGTAGTACATCGGATAGCCCATCCACTCGCCCATGGCTTCGAGCATGGACACGTCGATGTGGCTGCCCTCGCCCGTCTTGCCGCGCAGCAGCAGGGCCGACAGGATGTTGGTGTAGGCATACATGCCCGCGGCAATATCGGCCACCGAGATGCCGGACTTGGATGGCGTCTCGGGCGTGCCCGTGACGGAGAGGAACCCCGCCTCGCTCTGGATCAGCAGGTCATAGGCCTTCTTGTCGCGGTACGGCCCGTCGGCGCCGTAGCCGCTGATGTCGCACACGATGAGCTTGGGGTTGTGCGCCTTGAGCACTTCATACGACAGGCCCATGCGCGCGGCCGCGCCGGGCGCGAGGTTCTGCACCAGCACGTCGGCGGTCTTGAGCAGCTGCAGCAGCGCGGCCTTGGCCTGGGGCTGCTTCACATCGAGCGCCAGGCTCTCCTTGCTGCGGTTGATCCAGGTGAAGTGCGACGACTGGCCCTTCACGCGCTGGTCGTAGCCGCGCGCGAAGTCGCCGCTGCCGGGGCGCTCTACCTTGATGACGCGCGCGCCCAGGTCGGCCAGCTGCCGCGTGCAGAACGGCGCGGCTACCGCGTGTTCCAGCGAGACGACGGTGATGCCGTCAAGGGGGCGGATGGTTTTTGTCATGGGTCAGTCGTTCCCTGTACGAGCGCGGTGAGCGGCGCTTGCGACCGGCGCGACCCAAGCCAGCAGACGCCGCGCAAGGGCCTGGGCCGGCCGCGCCGCCCCGCCGCGCTGGCGTCGTCCCCCTTCCCGCGCGAAGCGCGAGAGAAGGGGGAAGCGGCGCAGCCGCTCAGGGGGTTGTTCATCTCAGAACGAACGGGGCAAGCCCAGGATGTGCTCGGCCACGTAGCTGTAGATCATGTTGGTCGAAATCGGCGCCACCTGGTACAGGCGCGTCTCGCGGAATTTGCGCTCGATGTCGTACTCGCACGCGAAGCCAAAGCCGCCGTGGGTCTGCAGGCAGACGTTGGCCGCTTCCCAGCTGGCCTTGGCCGCCAGGTACTTGGCCATGTTGGCCTCGGCGCCCGCGTTCTGGTGGGCGTCAATCTTCTCGCAGGCCTTCCAGCGCATCAGGTTGGCGGCTTCCAGCTCGATGAAGGCATCGGCAATCGGGAACTGCACGCCCTGGTTCTGGCCGATGGGGCGGTTGAACACCACGCGCTCCTTGGCGTATTTGCTGGCCCGGTCGATGAACCAGTAGCCATCGCCAATGCACTCGGCGGCGATCAGCGTGCGCTCGGCGTTCAGGCCGTCCAGCAGGGTCTTGAAGCCCTTGCCTTCTTCGCCCAGCAGCGCGTCCTCGGGGATCTCGAGGTTGTCGAAGAACAGTTCGTTGGTCTCGTGGTTGACCATGTTCAGGATGGGGCGCACGGTGAGGCCGTTGCCAATCGCCTGGTGCAGGTCGATCAGGAAGCACGACAGGCCGTCGGAGCGCTTTTTCACCTGGTCGGCGGGCGTGGTGCGCGCCAGCAAAATCATCAAATCGCTGTGCTGGATGCGCGAGATCCAGACCTTCTGGCCGTTGATGACCCAGCGGCCATCCTTCCTGACGGCGCTGGTCTTGAGCTTGGTGGTGTCGCTGCCCGTGGTGGGCTCGGTCACGCCCATGGACTGGATGCGCAGCTCGCCCGAGGCAATCATGGGCAGGTATTTCTGCTTTTGCGCTTCGCTGCCGCTGCGCACGATGGCGTTCATCACGTACATCTGGCCGTGGCAAGCGCCGGAGTTGCCGCCGCTGCGGTTGATCTCTTCCATGATGACCGAGGCATCGGCCATGGTCAGGCCCGAGCCGCCGTACTCCTGCGGAATCAGCGCGGCCATCCAGCCGGCCTGGGTCAGGGCATCGACAAAGGCCTCGGGGTAGGCGCGGGCCTCGTCGACCTTGCGGAAGTATTCGTCAGGGTACTGGGCACACAGAGCGCGCACGGCGTCGCGGATTTCCTGGTACTGGTCGGGCTGGTGGATCATGGTGGATTTCAAGTGTTTTTGCTCTTTAGCGCTGATGCAGAAAGCGCTAGTAGCTATGAATTTAGTAGTGTTCAGGCCAGCGTGGCGGTGCCCTGCATGGTCAGCCAGCCCTCGTGGTCCTGGGCCCACAGCTCCACGGACTTGCCGTCGCTGGAGGGCTTGCCGTGCACGCTGAACGGGTGCAGGTCGAACGTCGGTCGCACGGCGCGGAAGTCGAACGTGAGCACCTGCGCACCGGGCAGGCTGCGGCGCAGCAGGTCCAGCAGCAGCGTGGCGATCAGCGGGCCGTGCACGATCAGGCCGGGGTAGCCCTCGACCTCGGTCACGTACTTGCGGTCGTAATGGATGCGGTGGCCGTTGAAGGTGAGCGCGGAGTAGCGAAACAGCAGCACGGCGTCGGGCACGATGGTGCGCGACCAGGCGGCCTGGCCCTCCAGCGGCGGCTTTTGCGGCGTGGGCGCCGGGTCGCCGGGCTGGGCGGCGCTGCGGTAGACGATGTCGTGCTCCTCGGTGAGCGCCAGGCCCTGCGCGTTGCGGTACTGGTGCTCCACCAGCACGAAGAGCAGCTCACCCGAGCGCCCGGCCTTGTGCTTGACGGACTGGATGGTGGAGGTGCGCTGCACCTGCTGGCCCACCTGCAGCGGGTTGGCACCATCTCCCTGCATTTCCCAGCGCAGGCGCCCGCCCGCCCACATGCGGCGCGGCAGCGGCACGGGCGGCAGAAAGCCCCCGCGCTTGGGGTGCCCGTCCGGGCCGATCTCGCTTTGGCGCGCATGCGGCAGGAAGTACAGCCAGTGCCACAGCGGCGGCACGGTGGTGCCGGGAGCCGGCGCGGGGTCGTCGCGGTCCAGCGTGGCCGACAGCGCCGCGATGGGCGTGGCCGTGAGGGTGTCGCTCAGGGTTTCGCTTTGGCCCTGCCAGGTCTGCAGGTGCGCGAGCTGGGCGGTGTCGATGGTGGGTTCGGTCATGGTCGCTAT
The DNA here is from genome assembly GCF_027625375.1 of Diaphorobacter sp. ED-3. Lineage (NCBI taxonomy): Bacteria > Pseudomonadati > Pseudomonadota > Betaproteobacteria > Burkholderiales > Comamonadaceae > Diaphorobacter > Diaphorobacter sp. ED-3. The sequence goes on from NZ_CP115182.1 coordinate 236,494, forward strand.
CGTGCGGTCTGGCCGACACCCGCGCAATCCGCGTTTGTGAAAGCGCCTCTTCGGCGCCCATGAAGCCCCCGGGGTCCTCGCGCCGCTTTCATGGGGCCGAAGCCCGCCCTTGCGATTGCCGAATAGCGCGGGCGGCCCTTTGCCGTCATGCTCGCAGCCATTGATTTCCTATCGCAAACAAAGGACGACAGACATGGCGCAGAAGATGGTGCAGGACAAGGTGGTGGTGGTGACGGGGGCTGGCGGCGGCATCGGGCGCGACATGGCGCTGGCGCTGGCCGCCGCCGGGGCCAAGGTGGTGGTGAACGACATCGGCACCTCCACCACGGGCGAAGGCACCGACGCCGGCCCCGCGCAGAAGGTGGTCGAGGAGATCAAGGCTGCCGGCGGCCAGGCCGTGGCCAACATGGACAGCGTGGCCGAGGCCGCTGCGGCGGGCCGCATCATCCAGTGCGCGTTGGACCACTTCGGCCGCATCGACGGCGTGGTCAACAACGCGGGCATCCTGCGTGACCGCTTCTTCCACAAGATGAGCCTGGACGAGTGGGACGCCGTGCTCAAGGTGCACCTGTACGGCAGCTACTACATGAGCCGCGCGGCCGCCAACCATTTCAAGGAGCAGGAGAGCGGCGCCTTCGTGCACATGACCTCCACCTCGGGCCTGATCGGCAACTTCGGCCAAGCCAACTACAGCGCGGCCAAGCTGGGGCTGGTGGCGCTGTCCAAGTCCATCGCGCTGGACATGCAGAAGTTCCACGTGCGCTCCAACTGCATCGCGCCCTTTGCGTGGAGCCGCATGATCGGCTCGATCCCCACCGACACGCCCGAGCAGCAGGCGCGCGTGGCCAAGATCCAGCAGATGACGCCCAACAAGATCGCTCCGCTGGCCGTGTACCTGCTGTCGGACCAGGCCCAGGACGTGAACGCCCAGGTCTTCGCCGTGCGCAACAACGAAATCTTCCTGATGAGCCAGCCGCGCCCCCTGCGCTCGGTGCACCGCAGCGAAGGCTGGACGCCCGAGTTCATCGCCGAGCACGGCATGCCCGCGCTCAAGGCCTCGTTCGTGCCCATGGAGCGCTCGGGCGACGTGTTCTCCTGGGATCCGGTGTGACAGAGACAACCCCCTGAGGCGCTGCGCGCCTCGGTGCAGCCGCCAGAGGCGGCAGCTCTTCGGGGCCGTCCAAGCCTGCGCAGGCAGGCTTGGAGCCGCGGCCCTCAGCCCCTTCTCTCTGCGCGCTGCGCGCTGCGGGAAGGGGGACGCAGCCCTCGCTGCGGGGCGGCGCGGCCGGCCCAGGCCCTTGCTCGGCTGCCCTGGGCTGGGGCGCGCCAGTTTCAAGCGATGCAGGTGACGTGCAGCGTCATGGAGGAACGAAATGGCTATTGACTACCAACACCTGAAAAGCCGGGTCTTCACGCCGGTGCGCCAGCACTACACCGAGCGCGACACCATGCTCTACGCGCTCAGCCTCGGGCTGGGCAACGATCCGCTGAACGCCAGCGCGCTGCCCTTCGTCTACGAGGGGCTGGAAGGCGGCCTGCGCGCCCTGCCGTCGCAGGCCGTGGTGCTGGGCTACCCGGGCTTCTGGGCGCGCGAGCCGGACACGGGCATCGACTGGGTCAAGCTCCTGCACGGCGAGCAGCGCATGCGCCTGCACCGCCCGCTGCCCGCGAGCGGCGAGGTCGTGGGCCACAACCGCATCACGCACCTGACCGACAAGGGCGAGGGCAAGGGCGCCATCATGGTGACGGAGCGGCGCCTGGAAACCGCCGCCGGCGAGCTGCTGGCCACCGTGCAGCAGGTGACCTTTCTGCGCGGGGATGGCGGCTACAGCCAGCAGGGAGGCGGCCAGCCCAGCGACGCACCGCTGCCCGCGCTGCAGCCCACGCCGCAGGACCGCGCGCCCGACTTCACCGACACCCAGCCCACCCGCCCCGAGGCGGCGCTGCTCTACCGCCTGATGGGCGACTACAACCCGCTGCACGCCGACCCGGCCGTGGCCGCCAAGGCCGGCTTCGAGCGCCCCATCCTGCACGGGCTGGCCAGTTACGGCCTGGTGGCGCACGCGCTGCTGCGCCAGTGCTGCGGCGGCGATCCCGCGCGCCTCAAGGCGCTGGACATCCGCTTTGCCGCCCCGGTGTACCCGGGCGAGACGCTGGTGACCGAGATCTGGCGCGTGCCCGGCCAGCCGGCGCAGGTGCAGCTGCGCGCCCGTGTGCTCGAACGCGACAAGGTGGTGCTGAGCCACGGCTTCGCCGAACTGGCGTGAGCTATCAAAAAGTGAGCTGCCGGCGCTTCATAGGTAAGCGCTGGAGCTCGTTCTGAATCAAATACCCTGGAGCACGCCATGAGCGCATCCCCCGTGTTGACCTCCGTGCAGGACGGCGTCGGCACCATCACCCTGAACCGCCCTGAGGCACGCAACGCGCTCAACCAGGCCATGCGCCCGGCCCTGGCCGCCGCCATCGCGCAGATGCGCGATGACGCGCAGGTGCACGCGGTCATCCTCACCGGCGCGGGCGGCGCGTTCTGCTCGGGCGGCGACATCTCGGCCATGCTGGACACCACCCGCACCGGCCTGGCCTTTCGCAAGGGCATGCGCGAGCTGCACCAGTGGTTCCCCGAACTCGTGAACCTGGAAAAGCCCGTGATCGCCGCGGTGGACGGCCCGGCCTTCGGCGCGGGCCTGAGCCTGGCGCTGGCAGCCGACTTCGTGCTGGCCACGCGCCGCGCCAAGTTCTGCGCGGTGTTCGGCCGCATCGGCCTGATCCCCGACCTGGGCGCGATGCACCTGCTGCCGCGCATCGTGGGCCAGCAAAAGGCCAAGGAGCTGGTCTTCACCGCGCGCACCGTCGATGCCGAGGAAGCCAAGCAACTGGGCATGGTGTTCGACATCGTGGACGACGCCACCGCGCTGACCGAGGCCGCGTTGGCGCTGGCGCAGCGGTTTGGCGAGGCCTCCACCGCTGCCATCGGCATGGCCAAGACCATCATGAACCAGTCCTTCGAGAGCGACGCGCGCACCATCGCCGAACTGGAGTCCTATGCGCAATCTGTGTGCCGTGGCTCCGACTACCACCAGGACGCGGTGCGACGCTTCAAGGACAAGCAGCCGTTGCGCTTCGACTGGGACAGGAAATGACTCCCCCCTGTGTCGCCTGTGGCGCCATCCCCCCAGGGGGACGACGCCAGTGGCCGGGCAAAGCCCGCTCCACGGCGTCCGCTGGCATGGCCTGCTCCGCGGCCATCGGACCGGTGCCGGCGCGCCAGTTTCATGGCTTGCGGGTGGCGCGCTGCGCCATGGATGCCTGATATGAGCGCATTGGCCGAACGCTTGCAGGCACTGATCCGCCCCGGCGACACGCTGTGGTGGGGCCAGGCCACGGCCGAGCCGCTGACGCTCACACGCGCCGTGGTGCAGCAGCGCCACGCGCTGGCGCAGGGCGGGCGGCTGCGCGTGTTCGTGGGCATCGGCGCGTCGGACACGCTGCAGCCCGGGCAGGCCGACGCCATCGGTTTCTTCGGCTATGCCGCGGGCGGGCCGCACCGCGCCCTGGCCCAGGCCGGCGTGCTGGACATCCTGCCCAGCCACTATTCCCATCTGCCGGGCCTGATCCGCGCGGGGGTGCTGCCGGCCGACGTGGTGCTGCTGCAGGTGTCGCCGCCCGATGCGCAGGGCCGCTACAGCCTGGGGCTGGTGCAGGAATACCTGCCCGCCGCCATCGAGCGCGCGCGTGTGGTGATCGCCGAGGTGCACCCCGACGTGCCCTGGACGCACGGCGGCCTGCACCTGCAGGCCAGCGACTTCGCGCTGCTCATCGACGCCGAGCACCCGCCGCTGAACCAGAGCCGCAGCGCGCCCGGCCCGGTGGAGCAGGCCATTGCGCGCCATGTGGCGGGGTGGGTGGAGGACGGCGCCACGCTGCAGCTGGGCATCGGTAACCTGCCCGAGGCCGTGCTGGCCGCGCTGCACGGCCACCGCGACCTTGGCCTGCACAGCGGTGCAGTGGGCGACGGCATTGCCGCTCTGGCCGAAGCCGGCGTGCTCACCAACGCCAGGAAGAGTCTGGACACCGGCGTGGGCATCGGCGGCATTCTCATGGGTGGCGAGCGCCTGCGCCGCTGGGCGCACCGCAACCCACATATCGAGCTGCGCGGCACCGACTACACGCACGACCCCGGGGTGCTTGCCACCAGCCACAAGCTCACCGCCATCAACGCGGCCATCGAGGTGGACCTCACCGGCCAGATCAACGCCGAGGTGGCCGCCGGCTGCTACGTGGGCGCCGTGGGCGGCGCGGTGGACTTCCTGCGCGGCGCCGCCCGCAGCAAAGGCGGCCTGCCCATCGTGGCGCTGCCCGCCACCGCCAAGGGCAAGACGCGCATCGTGGCGCAGCTCTCGGGCCCGGTGAGCACGCCGCGCAGCGACGCGGGCCTGATCGTCACCGAGCATGGCGTGGCCGACCTGCGGGGGCAGACGCTGTCGCGCCGCGTGCGCCGGCTGATCGACATTGCCGCCCCCGAACACCGCGCCGACCTGGAGCGCCAGGCCCACGACACGCTGCGCCGCTGTGGCGCGGTATTTCAAATTTGATAGCTATTAGCGCATGTCAGATAAGCGCTAGCGGCCATTTTCATTCATATTTCAAGGAGCAACACCATGCGCAGAGCCGCCATCGTCACCCCCGTCCGCACCCCCGTTGGCACCTTTGGCGGCAGCCTGCGGCCCGTGCCCGTCGAGGAGCTGGCCGCCACCACGGTGCGCGCCGTGGTTGAGAGAAGTGGCATCGACCCCGCGCGCATCGACGACGTGGTCATGGCCCAGTCGTACGCCAACAGCGAGGTGCCCTGCGTGGGCCGCTGGGCCGCGCTGCAGGCGGGCCTGCCGGTGTCGGTGCCGGGCATGCAGCTGGACCGGCGCTGCGGCGGCGGCCTGCAGGCCATCGTCACCGCGTCGATGATGGTGCAAAGCGGCGCCGCCGACGTGGTCATCGCCGGCGGCGTGGAGAGCATGAGCAACATCGAGTACTACAGCACCGACATGCGCTGGGGCGCGCGCTCGGGCAACGTGCGCTTCTACGACCGCCTGGACCGCGGGCGCGAGCGCTCGCAGCCGGTGGAGCGCTTCGGCAAGATCTCCGGAATGATCGAGACGGCGGAGAACCTGGCGCGCGACTATGGCATTACGCGCGAGGAGGCCGACGCCTTCGCGCTGCGCAGCCACCAGCGCGCGGCGGCCGCCTGGGAGGCGGGCCGCTTTGCCGACGAAATCGTTCCCGTGCAGGTGCCGCAGCGCAAGGGCGAGCCGGTCACGTTTGCCCGCGATGAGGGCTTTCGCGCCGACGTCACGCCCGAGAGCCTGGCCAAGCTGCGCGTGCTGATGCCGAACGGCACCGTGACCGCCGGCAACGCCAGCCAGCAAAACGATGCCTCGGCCGCCTGCCTGATCGTGGCCGAGGACAAGCTGGCCGAGCTGGGCCTCACGCCCATGGCCACGCTGGTGGGCTGGGCGGCCGCGGGCTGCGAGCCCTCGCACATGGGCATCGGCCCGGTGCCGGCCGTGAAGAAGCTGCTCGCGCGGCTGAACCTCACGATCGACGACATGGACTTGGTGGAGCTCAACGAGGCCTTTGCCTGCCAGGTGCTGGCCGTGCTCAAGGGCTGGGAATGGCAGGACCAGGATGCCATCGCGCACAAGCTCAACGTCAACGGCTCGGGCATCTCGCTGGGCCACCCCATCGGCGCCACGGGCGTGCGCATCCTGGCCACGCTGCTGCACGAGCTGCAGCGCCGCAAGGGCCGCTACGGCCTGGAGACCATGTGCATCGGCGGCGGCCAGGGCATCGCCGCGGTGTTCGAGCGCGTCTGACGCGCGGCCCTTGCACTGAGCGGTGGATCTGCGCCGCCGCAGACCGCCGCGTGTGACTGCGTGACCTGGCGCCTTGCACGGCTGCGGTGCAAGGCGCGCGCCAGCGTGCGCGTTGTTGGCCTGGCCCTAAGGACACCTGAACCCCGGCTTTGGCAAAAGCAGATTCCCAGCGTGCGCACCGGGCCGCACCATTGCTGCCAACGCGCTGGCCCTCCGCCCCAGCGGTGCCCGCGTTACCTACAACATCAGGAGACACACCATGCCCGCTTCCCGTCGTCTCGCCACGGCCGCCCTGGCCCTGGCGCCTTTCGCCTTCGCTCTGCCTGCCGCCGCGCAGGACGGCCAGCCCGTGCGCCTCATCGTGGGCTACGCCGCGGGCGGCCCCGTGGACCAGGGGGCGCGCCTGTTCGCACCGGCGCTGTCCAAGGAACTGGGCATGCCGGTCATGGTGGAAAACAAGACCGGCGCCAACGCCACCATTGCCGGCAGCGAGGTCGTGCGGTCCAAGCCCGATGGCATGACGCTGTGGTTTGCGGCCAGCCCCACCATCACCATCAGCCCCAATGTGATGACCAAGATGCCGTTCGACCCGGCCAAGGACCTGACGCCCGTGGCGCCCATCCTGAGCTACTACAACGTGCTGGTGGTGAACAACAACGAGCCCTACAAGAGCGTGCGCGAGTTGGTGGCCACCGCCAAGTCCAATCCGGGCAAGCTCGCCTACGGCTCGGCCGGTGTGGGCGGCTCCAACCATCTGGGCGCGCTGCTGTTCGCCAAGCGCAGCGGCATCGAGATGAACCACATCCCCTACAAGGGCAACGCTCCGGCGATGACGGACGTGATCGGCGGCCAGCTCAACATGATGCTGGACATCATCAGCACCGCCAGCGCCTACATCCACAGCGGCAAGGTGCGCGCCGTTGCCGTCACCTCGCCGCAGCGCAATGCCTCGCTGCCGGACGTGCCCACGTTCGCCGAGTCGGGCATCGACGGCCTCAAGGGCTTCGACGTGGGTGGTTGGTACGGCGTCTATGGTCCCAAGGGCATGTCGCCCGAGCTGGTGGCCAAGCTCAACAAGGCCGTCAATGCAGCGTTGCAGCAGCCCGAGCTGAAGAAGCGCTACAAGGAACTGGGCTACGACGAGTGGACCGGCGCGCCGCAGAAGCTGGCCGAGCGCGGCGCCCAGGAGCGCGCCATGTGGGCCACGGTGACCCAGGGCATCACCGTGGATTGAGATGGCAGAGCGCATCCATCACCTGCTGGACCGCTGGCTGGCCGAGGCGCCCGCGCGGCCCTTCATTCATCTGCCGGACGGCCGCAGCCTGAGTTTTGCCGACCTGGGCGCGCTCACCGACACGGCCGAGGCCGAACTGCGGGCCCTGGATGTGCGCCCTGGCGACCGCGTGCTGGTGGTGGCCGAGAACTGCCCCGAGCATGCTGCGCTGATCCTGGCCTGCAGCCGCGTGGGCGCCTGGTCCTGCGGCGTGAACGCACGCATGGCACCGGCCGAGATCGACGCCTTCGTCGGCAAGGCCGATGCGCGCGTGGTGTTCTTCACGGCTGCGGCATCGCGCAGCGCCGCCGCGCATGCCCAGCGCTTCGCGGCGGTCGATTCCGCGCTGCCGGGCATGCAGCACGGCGCGGTTCTCCAGGACGCGCAGCCCGAGGCAGGTGCGCTGCGCGATACGGTCGCCTCGCTGATCTTCACCTCGAGCACCACGGGCCAGCCCAAGGGCGTGATGCTCACGCACGATGCGCTGATCCACTTCGCGCGCGTGTCGGGGGCATCGCGTGCGCTGGGTCCGCAGGACCGCAGCTACGCCTTTGTGCCCATGACCCACATCTTCGGTCTGGGCACGGTGCTGATCAGCTCGCTGCTGGCCGGCGCGCAGCTCGTGATGCGTCCGCAGTTCGATCCCGACGACCTGCTGGATGCGCTGGCCCACCATGGCGTGTCGCAGCTACAGGGGCCGCCCGCGCTGTTCTCGCGCCTGCTGGCGCATCTGCAGGAGCGCGGCATCCAGCGGCCCGAGGCGCCAGCGCTGCGCTATCTCTACACCGGAGCGGGCCCGCTCGACCTGGCGCTGAAGCAGCGCGTGGAGGCCGCCTTCGGCCAGGCGCTGCACCACGGCTACGGCCTGTCGGAATACGCGGGTTCGGTGCACCTCACGCGCCTGGGCGAGCAGCGGCCCGACACCAGTGCCGGCTACGCCGTGGCCGAGGCCGAGGTGCGCGTGACCGACCCGGCTACCGGCGAGCCGCTGCCGCTGGGCGAGCGCGGTGAGCTGTGGATCCGCGGCCGGGGGCTGATGCCCGGCTACTTCCGCGACCCCGCGGCCACGGCCGCGGTGATGCGCGAAGGTGGCTGGTACGCCAGCGGCGACCTGGGCGAGATGCATGCCGACGGCGCGCTGTTCGTCGTGGGGCGTCTGAAGGAAATGATCATCCGCTCGGGCTTCAACGTCTACCCCGCCGAGGTGGAAACCGCGCTCAACACCCACCCCAGCGTGCAGCGCTCGGCCGTGGTGGGCCGCACGGTGGAGGACGGCAACGAGGAGATCGTGGCCTTTGTGGAGTTGCGCCCCGGCGCCGCGCTGGATGCCGATGCCATGCAGTCCCATTTGCGCGAGCTGCTCGCGCCCTACAAGCGCCCGTCCCACATCGTCGCCCTGAGCGAACTGCCCACCAATACCAACGGCAAGGTGCTCAAGCGCACCCTGAAAGACCAGGCCTTGGGCCTGACCACCTGAACGATAGGAGACACACCATGCATTCCACCCCCTCCCGCCGCAACTTCATCGCCGGCAGCCTGCTTGCCGCCGCCCATCCGCTGGCGGCGCTCGCGGCCGACCCCTGGCCCAGCAAGCCCGTGCGCTTCATCGTGCCGTTCCCGCCCGGCGGCCCGGTGGACACCACCGCCCGCGTCTTCAGCCACAGGCTGTCCGAGATCTGGAAGACGCCCACCGTCATCGACAACCGCGCCGGCGCGGGCGGCGTGGTGGGCGCCACGGCCGCCGCCAAGGAGGCACCCGACGGTTACGGCCTCTTCGTGGGTGCCATCCACCACTCGGTCAACCCATCGTTGATGGGCAAGCTGCCCTACGACATCGAGAAGGACTTCGCGCCCATCAGCTTTGCGGCCATGTTCCCGGTGTTCATCGTGGCGCACCCCTCGGTGCCGGCCAACACCATCCAGGAGCTGATCGCGCTGGCCAAAAAGGGCACGCCGCTGGCCTATGGCTCGTCGGGCAACGGGGGCGGCACGCACCTGGCGGGCGAGCTGTTCAACATGGAGGCGGGGACCAAGCTGCAGCACATTCCCTACAAGGGCAGCGCACCCGCGATGAACGACCTGCTGGGCGGCCAGGTGCAGCTCATGTTCAGCGACGCACCCACGGCGCTGCAGCACATCAAGAGCGGCCGCGTGAAGGTGCTGGGCGTGGCCAGCCGCCAGCGGTCGGCCATGCTGCCCGACGTGCCCACGGGCGTGGAATCGGGCCTGCCGGGCTATGAGGCGTATTCGTGGGCCGCGTTGTTCGCGCCCGCCAAGACGCCCCAGGCCGTGCTGGACAAGATCAACGCCGACTTCAACACCGCGATGAAAGACCCCGCCGTGCGCCAGCGCCTGCTGGACGCCGGCGCCGAGGCCGATCCCGGCACGCAGGAGCAGATGCGCCAGCGCCTGCGCGGCGAGCTGGACAAGTGGGCCAAGGTGATCAAGACGGCGGGGATCACGCTGGGTTGATGCCGCGGCGAAGACGCCCTTTCAGATTGTCGAATTGAAGTGATGCGGTGGCCGGGGCATGCTGTGCCTCGTACTCCGAAGACTCGAAGAATCCCATGCACCTGAGCGCACAGACCCACTACCAGGCCGAGCTGGATGCCGGCCGCTTCTGCCTGCAGCACTGCCCGCAGTGCAAGAACCACGTATTCACGCCGCGCGAGCTGTGCCCGCATTGCGGCGCCAGCCCGCTGCGCTGGGTGCGCGCCAGCGGCCTGGGCACCGTGTATTCCGCCACCACCATCGCACGCAAGGCGGACGCGGGGGGCAGCTACAACGTCGCGCTGATCGATCTGGATGAAGGTGTGCGCATGATGAGCCGCGTGGAGGGCGTGGCGCCCGAAGACGTGCGCATCGGCCAGCGGGTGCAGGCCCGCGTGGCGCAGAAGGACGGGCGTGGCCTGGTGCTGTTCCAGCCCGCAGCGCAAGGGGGTGCTGCATGAGCCGCGTTCCGCAATCCCCCCTGGACGCTGCCGCCGTGAACCGGCCGCTGCGCGGCCGCACAGCCATCGTCGGCGCTGCCACCTACGGCTGCGGCGAGGCGCCCGGCATGGACGACATGACGCTGCTGGTGCGCGCGGCGCACGCGGCCGTGGCCGACGCGGGCCTGACCATGCAGGACATCGACGGCCTGGCCACCTGCAGTGTGAACGCCAGCATGTGGACCATGCCGGTGATCGAACACCTCGGCATCAACCCGACCTATGTGGATGGCACGATGATCGGTGGCTCCAGCTTCATCGCCCACCTGCTGCCCGCCATCCGCGCGCTGGAGGCCGGTCAGTGCAAGGCCGTGCTGGTGTGCTACGGCAGCGCGCAGCGCTCGGCCACCTTCGGGCGCAAGGAAAGCGTGGCCGCACGCCGCTTCCTGGACCCGCAGCCGTACGAATTCCCGTATGAGCCGGTGCTGCCCGTGTCCGCCTATGCGCTGGCCGCCGCGCGCCACATGCACGAATTCGGCACCACGCGCGAACAACTGGCCGAGGTGGCCGTGGCCGCACGCGCCTGGGCGCAGCAGAACCCCGAGGCGTTCATGCGCGACCCGCTCACCATCGAGGATGTGCTGGCGGCCCGGCCGATCGCCAGCCCGCTCACCGTGCGCGACTGCTGCCTGGTGACGGACGGTGGCGGCGCCCTCGTGCTCACCCGCGCCGAGCGCGCGCGCGACCTGCCCAATCCGCCCGTCTATGTGCTGGGCAATGCCACGGCCATCTGGAACCGCCAGATCTCCTGCATGCCCGACCTGACGACCACCGCGGCAGCGCAGTCGGGCGCCCAGGCCTTCGCGATGGCGGGTTTGCAGGCCAAAGACATGGACATGGCCCAGGTGTACGACGCTTTCACCATCAACACCCTGCTGTTCCTGGAAGACCTGGGCTTCTGTGCCAAGGGCGAGGGCGGCGCCTTCGTGCAGAACGGCGGCATCGCGCCCGGCGGGCGCCTGGCCGTGAACACCAACGGCGGCGGCCTGTCGTGCGTGCACCCGGGCATGTACGGCATCTTTGCGCTGATCGAGGCCGTGCGCCAACTGCGTGGCGAGGCCGGCGCGCGCCAGCTATCGCGTCATGACACCGCCGTGGTGCATGGCAACGGCGGCACGCTGTCCAGCCAGTCCACCGCCGTGCTCGGCACCGCCGACACCCTCTGAACCCGCATACCGAAGAAAGAACCCTCATGATCCGCGACCCAGACATCCTGGAAGCCCTGCTCGACAGCGTGCGCCGCTTTGTGCGAGAACGCCTGGTGCCGGCCGAGAACGAAGTGGCCGAGACCGATGAAATTCCCGAGTCCATCGTGCAGGAGATGCGCGAGCTGGGCCTGTTCGGCATGACCATTCCCGAGAAGTTCGGCGGCCTGGAGCTGACGATGGAGGAGGAATGCCGCGTACTGTTCGAGCTGTGCCAGACGGCGCCGGCCTTCCGCTCGATCATCGGCACCACCGTGGGCATCGGCTCGCAGGGCATCCTGATGGATGGCACGCCCGAGCAGCAGGCCCAGTGGCTGCCCAAGCTGGCCACCGGCGAGGTCATCGCCTCGTTCGCGCTGACCGAACCCGAGGCGGGATCGGACGCCGCATCGCTGCGCACCACGGCCATCAAGGACGGCGACCACTACATCGTCAACGGCACCAAGCGCTACATCACCAATGCGCCGCACGCCGGCATGTTCACGCTCATGGCACGCACCAACCCGGCCGACAAGGGCGCGGGCGGCGTGTCCTCGTTCATCGTGGACGCCAAGACGCCCGGCATCAGCTTTGGCAAGTACGACAAAAAGATGGGCCAGCGCGGCGCCCACACCTGCGACGTGATCTTCGACAACGTCAAGGTGCCGGCGGCCAACCTCATCGGCCTGCAGGAGGGCCGCGGCTTCAAGACCGCCATGAAGGTGCTGGAAAAGGGCCGCATCCACATCGCCGCGGTGGCGGTGGGCGTGGCCCAGCGCATCCTGCGCGACGCACTCGCATATGCCCTGGAGCGCAAGCAGTTCGGCCAGCCCATCTGCGACTTCCAGCTGGTGCAGGCCATGCTGGCCGATAGCCAGGCCGAGCTGTACGCCGCCGAATGCATGACCATTGACGCCGCGCGCCGCCGCGACGACGGGCACAACGTCTCCACCGAGGCCTCGTGCGCCAAGATGTTTGCCACCGAGATGTGCGGCCGCGTGGCCGACCGCGCGGTGCAGATCCTGGGCGGCGCAGGCTACATGGCCGAGTACGGCATCGAGCGCTTTTACCGCGACGTGCGCCTGTTCCGCCTGTACGAGGGCACGACGCAGATCCAGCAGATCATCATCGCGCGCAACATGGTGCGTGAGGCGCGCGCCGCATGAGCGGGGCTCCGCCGCTGGTGGACCGCAGCGCCTTCATGCGCCTGATCGGCGCCGCGCAGGTGCCGGCGCCGCCGGGCAAAGTGCAGGTGCGCCTGCCGCACCTGCGCGAGGAACTGCTCAACCAGTTACCCGCTGCGCATGGCGGCGTGGTCATGGCGCTGCTGGATTCCGTGATGTCGCGCGCCGCGGGCGAGCTGCCCGAGGCGCCCTCGCAGACCGCGGTGACGGTGGAGATGAGCAGCCGCTTTCACCGCCCGGGGCGCGGCGCGCTGCTGGCCGAAGGCTGGGTGGTGCATGCCACGCGCAGCCTGTGCAGTTGCGCGGGCCAACTGCTGGACGAGGACGGCCAGCTCGTGGCCACCGCACACGGCACCTTCAAGTATTGGCTGGTGCCGACCACGCTTGATTCAAAAAAGTGAGCTGCTAGCGCTTGTATAGCAAGGGCTAGAGGCCAATTTCACTCAAAGATCGCGCGGGCCGCAGCGGCTGCGGCGGTCACTCCAGCTGCAGCCGCCCATGCGCATCGGCCACCAGCAGGTCCACCAGTTCCTGCGCAAAGCTGGGCAGGGCCTCCATGCTGCGCACGCAGATCTGCATCTCGCGCACCGACCAGGCGTCCGACAGCGGCACGATGGCGATGTCCATGGCCTGCGCATGGCGGCTGGCGGCGGACTCGGGCAGCACGCCCACGCCCACGCCGGCCTCGATCATGCGGCAGGCTGTCTCGAAGTTGCCGACCTGGATGCGCAGCTTGATCGGGCGGTGCAGCTGGTCGCTGGCGTGGCGCAGGAAGGCATGGATGGCGCTGGATTCGTGCAGCCCCACGTAGTCCAGCTCCAGCGTGTCGGCAAAGTCGATCTGCATCTCGCCGTCGAGGGCATGGCCCTTGGGGACCACCAACACCAGCCGGTCGCGGCGGTAGGGCAGGGTCTCCAGGTTCTCGGTGCGCACCAGGCCGGCGACGATGCCGATGTCGGTCTGCCCCTCGGTCACGGCGCGCACGATGTCGTGCGACAGGCGCTCACGCAGGTCGATGTTCACGTCGGGGTTGCGGCGCAGGAAGTGCCGCAGCACCGGCGGCAGGAATTCGCCCAGAGAGGTGGTGTTGGCGAACACGCGCACATGGCCCTTGATGCCGCGCACGTATTCCTGCATGTCGCCGCGCAGGTGTTCGATCTGCCCGAGCACCATGCGCGCGTGGGACACGAAGGCCTGGCCCGGCGGTGTGAGCGTCACGCCCTGGCTGGTGCGGTACAGCAGCTTGGTGCCGATGCTTTCTTCCAGGTTCTTGATGCGCGTGCTGGCCGCCGGCAGGGAGATGAAGGAGAGTTCCGCGCCGCGCGTCATGCTGTTGGCGTCGGCGATGTGCACCATCAGGCGCAGATCCACAAGATCGAAATGCATGGCCATGGCCGGCATTGTAGAAAGCGCTGGATACCATGGCGGCCCTGCGTGAACGCCAGCTTTCACAAATGCAAAGCCGCGGCGCCGGGGCGGGCCGTACCATGCGCCTTCCGCTCGGCAACCACCGCCTGTCCATGACCACCCCTGATTCTTCCTCTTCCCCTGGCGCAGGCCGCGCCGGCGCGCTCGGCCATCTGCGCGTGCTCGACCTATCGCGCGTGCTGGCCGGCCCATGGTGCACCCAGAACCTGGCCGACATGGGCGCCGACGTGATCAAGATCGAGAAGCCCGGCGATGGCGACGACACGCGCCACTGGGGCCCGCCGTTCTTTCCCGATGCCGACGGCCAGCCGAGCGAACACGCCTGCTACTTCGCCGCCTGCAACCGCAACAAGCGCTCCGTCACCGTGGACATGGCCACGCCCGAGGGGCAGCGGCTGATCCGCGAGCTGGCCCAGCAAAGCGATGTGGTGGTGGAGAACTTCAAGACCGGCGGCCTCAAGCGCTACGGGCTGGACTACGAAAGCCTGTCGGCCCTGAACCCGCGCCTGATCTACTGCTCGGTCACCGGCTTCGGCCACACCGGGCCGTATGCGCCGCGGGCCGGCTACGACCTGCTGATCCAGGCCATGAGCGGCCTCATGAGCATCACCGGCCATGCCGATGGCGAGCCTGGCGGCGGCCCGATGCGCGTGGGCGTGGCTGTGATCGACCTGTTCACCGGCATGTATGCCACCACCGCCATCCTGGGTGCGCTGGAGGCGCGCCACCGCACGGGACGCGGCCAGCACATCGACATGGCGTTGCTGGACGTGGCCATGGCGGTGCTGGCCAACCAGGGTGCGGGCTTCCTCAACGCCGGCAACATTCCGAAGCGCCAGGGCAACACCCACCCCAGCGTCGTGCCCTACCAGGACTTTCCCACGCAGGATGGCAACATGCTGCTGGCCATCGGCAACGATGGGCAGTTCGCGCGCTTTTGCGAAGCGGCGGGTACCGACTGGGCCGGCGACGAACGCTTTGCCACCAACGCCGGCCGGGTGACCCACCGTGAGACGCTGATCCCCCTGATGGCCGCCCTCACGCGCACGCGGCCCACGGCCGCCTGGATCGCGCTGTTGGAGGACAAGGCCGTGCCCTGCGGCCCGATCAACCACGTCGGCCAGGCGTTCGACGATGCGCAGGTGCGCGCACGCGGACTGCGCGTGGAGCAGCAGCGCTACCCCGGCGCCCAGCCGCCGGCCGGCGAGGTGGTCAACCGCGTGGTGACCACCGCCAGCCCGCTGCGCTTGTCCGATACGCCCGTCACCCTGCGCTATGCCCCGCCCGCACTGGGTCAGCACACCGACGAGGTGCTGCGCGAGCGGCTGGGGCTGGATGCCGTGCAACTGCAGGCGCTGCGCGCGCAGCGCGTGCTCTGAGGCAGCGTCAGAAGGCGTGGGCCACGCCCACGCCGAACGCCGTGCGCGAGGGGTTGTGTTCGTAGCGCTGGTGCCCCAGGCTCGCGTAGA
This sequence comes from Diaphorobacter sp. ED-3, assembly GCF_027625375.1. Classification (NCBI taxonomy): domain Bacteria; kingdom Pseudomonadati; phylum Pseudomonadota; class Betaproteobacteria; order Burkholderiales; family Comamonadaceae; genus Diaphorobacter; species Diaphorobacter sp. ED-3. Next base: position 251,889 of record NZ_CP115182.1, read on the forward strand.
GCATGGTGCGCTTGGACAGGTTGTACTCCGCCCCCAGTGACGCCATGTGGTGGGTCACCTCGTCGTTCAGCCGCTGGCGGCCATAGCTGGCGCGCAGCGTGGTGACACCCAGGGCGTAGCTGCCGCCCACCGACACCATGCGCGACGTATCGGGGCTGCTCCCCGCGCGGCTGTGGTCGTAGGCCATCATCAGCGTGGCGGCGCCCAGGCGGTAGAGACCGCCCAGGAACAGGTCCTTGTCACCGCTGCCGTTGCGCTCGTAGCCCACCATGGCGGCCACCGGGCCCTGGTCGTAGTTCAGTGCCACCGAGCCGCCGCGCCCGTCGCGGCCGGGTGCCTGGGTGCGCTCGGTCGCGGCGCTGGCATTGAACGAGAAGCCGTCCCAGGTGGGCGAGTCGTAGTAGATGCCGTTGGTCATGCGTCCATATTCCGCGGCCCCGTTGTTGCTGGCGCGGTCGGTGGGCGTGTAGTAGTGGGCCATGTGCCAGGCGGTGGAGGCAATGCGGTTGAAGTTGGAGAAGGCGTCGAACTTCCATTCCTGGCTCCACATCGCGCTGAGGGCGCGGCCCAGGCGCAACTGGCCCCAGCCGCCTTGCAGGCCCACGGTGGATTCGTCATGCCAGAAGGGCTTGCTGCCCGCCCCTTCGGATTGCCCCGTGTCCAGCTCGAAGCGTGTGCTCAGGCGGAAGTTGGCCTTGAGGCCACCGCCCAGGTCTTCCGTGCCGGCCACCGCCAGATGGCTGCGCTGGATCGTCCCCAGCTTGCGGGTCTTGTCGTAGTCACGAAAGACGCCGGTGTCCAGATAGCCGCTGATGGTCACTTGCGACTGCGCGGTGGCCGGCAGGGCGAGGGCGGCGAGGGTGGCAAAACTGAGAGGCAGGCATTGGGACATGCGCATCCTGGGGAGACTCCTTGTGTGATGAAACGCCCTGCCGCTCCCTCGCGGGGAAGGCATGGGCGTGGCGCTGCCGCAGGCAGCAGGGAGAGCAATGAAACTGGCCATCGTAGGAATGGCCAGCGCGATGACGCGCCCGGCAGACGGTTCGGGATTGCAGGTGGCCACAGGGACTGCGGCCTGCCCGAACAAAAGGGCGCATGCAGGCCGCCAAGGGCAGTCTGCACGGCCGATTATAAAAATGGGGTGCGCGCGCGCCATCCGCGATGTCCCGTATGCGCGTGCGCCGGGGCCGGGAAGGGCAGGCAAAGAAAAAGGCGGCCCGCAGGCCGCCTTGCGCACGGAGCGGGCCGTTTCAGGGGTACAGGCCGCGCATCTCGCGCGCATGCAGGATGCGCTTGCAGGCCACGATGAAGGTCGCCGTGCGCAGCGTGACCTTGTTCTCCTGCGCCACCTGCCACACGCCCGCGAAGGCCTCTTTCATGATGCGCACCAGGCGGGCGTTGATCTCGTCCTCGGTCCAGAAGAAGCTGGAGAAGTCCTGCACCCACTCGAAGTAGCTGACCGTCACGCCGCCGGCGTTGGAGATCACGTCGGGCAGCACCAGTACGCCCTTGTCGTTGAGGATGTCGTCGGCCTCGGGGGTGGTGGGGCCGTTGGCGCCCTCGATCACCATCTTGGCCTGGATCCGTCCCGCGTTGTCCTTGGTGATCTGGCTCTCCAGCGCTGCGGGGATCAGGATGTCGCAGGCCACGCCCCAGAAGGCGTCGTTGGCCATGGGCTCGGCGCCGGCGAATCCGCCCACGCCGCCGGTTCGCTGCACGTGCGCCAGCAGCGCCGGCACGTCCAGACCCTTGTCGTTGTGGATGCTGCCGGTGTGGTCCTGCACCGCCACCACCTTGGCGCCGGCCTCGGCAAACAGCTTGCCGGCCGTGCCACCCACGTTGCCAAAGCCCTGCACGGCCACGCGCGCACCCTCGATGGCCATGCCGGTCAGGCGCGCGGCCTCCACGCCCACGGTGAACACGCCGCGGCCCGTGGCCTCCACGCGGCCCAGCGAGCCACCCAGGTCCACGGGCTTGCCCGTGACCACGCCGGTGGCGGTGGTGCCCACGTTCATGGAATAGGTGTCCATCATCCAGGCCATGACCTGGGCGTTGGTGTTCACGTCGGGGGCGGGAATGTCCTTGGAGGGGCCGATGATGATGCCGATCTCGCTGGTGTAGCGGCGCGTCAGGCGCTCCAGCTCGGCCTTCGACAGGGTCTTGGGGTCGACGCGGATGCCGCCCTTGGCGCCACCGTAGGGCACGTTCACGGCCGCGTTCTTGATGCTCATCCAGGCCGACAGGGCCATGACTTCGGACAGGGTCACGTCCTGGTGAAAGCGCACACCGCCCTTGCCCGGGCCTCGGCTGACGTTGTGCTGCACGCGGTAGCCCTCGAAGTGGGCGATCGTGCCGTTGTCCAGCTCAATGGGCACATCCACGATCAGCGCACGCTTGGGGCGCTTCAGCGTCTCCACCCAGCGCGCCAGGCTGCCCAGATAAGGGGTGACGCGGTCGATTTGCTGCAGATACACCCCCCAGGGGCCGAGGTGGTTGGGGTCCAGATAGGACGGCAGCGCGTGGGTGGGAAGGGGTGGGTTGGGGGTGTTGGACATGCGGAATTCCTTGGGGAATGTCTACCAAGCGAAGCACTTTATGCCTGTCGCCCAGGGCTGTCCAACGCCGCCATGTTTCCATCTAATGCATTCGATGCATAACCTTGCCATGCCCGCGTCTTGGTGAAATTTGCTCCTTTAAAAGGAGCTGTTGGCGCTTGCCGCGCAAGCGCTAGAGCCCTATTTGACTGTGAAATTTTCCAGCGCGGGGTCGCCCGGTGGGTAGCGCAGTTCCAACCGCTGCAGCACGCCGCGCAGCACGCTGGCGATCATCAGATTGCGGTGCGTCTTGGAGTCGGCGGGCACGATGGTCCACGGCGCCCACGGGGTGTGCGTGGCGGGCAGGAAGGCCTCATAGGCGCGCTGGTAGGCGTCCCACTGCTCGCGCACCTGGATGTCGCCCATGTCGAACTTCCAGCGTTTGGTGGGGTCGTCCAGGCGCTCCTGCAGGCGCTGGCGCTGCTCGTCCTTGCTGATGTGCAGCATGAACTTCATGACCACCGTGCCCGTTTCGGCCAGCAGCCGCTCGAAGTCGTTGATGTGCGCATAGCGCTGGCGCTGCTGCTCGGGCGTGATCCAGCCGTTCACCACGGGCACCAGCACGTCTTCGTAATGGCTGCGGTTGAACACGGTGAGTTCGCCCGCACCGGGCACCTGGCGGTGGATGCGCCACAGGTAGTCGTGCGCGCGCTCCAGCTCGGTGGGCGCCTTCCAGCCCACGGCATGCACGCCCAGGGCGCTCATGCGGCCGAACACGCCACGCACGGTGCCGTCCTTGCCGGCGGTGTCCATGCCCTGCAGCACCACCAGCAGCTTGTAGCGGCGGTCGGCGTACAGCAGGTCCTGCAGCGCGTCCAGCTCCAGCGCCAGCTCCTCCACGCGGGCCTTGTCCAGTGCCTTGTCGCCGCAGGAAAAAGGCTTGGCGCCAGGGTCGTAGTCCTTCAGGTGCAGCGCGCCGTTGTCCTTGTCGGCGTGCTTGTCGTTCTTGTCGTTCTTGCCGTTGCCGCCGTTCGAGGCGAAGTCCTTGGGCTGCCACTGGCGCCATTGCTTGGCCAGCGCGTCGTCGGCGATGTCAAAGGGTGGCAGGTAGGTGGGCATGAACGCTCCTCAAGATGGTCGGTGCCTGGCTATTGTGGCGCCGGGCTGCTGCCGGGGCGCTGGCGCGCCATCAACTCTACGAAGCGGCGTGCGCCCAGGCCCAGCGGGCGCTCGCGCGACCAGACCACGTCCACCCACAACTGGGCGCCGTTGCTCAGGTTCTCCAGGGGCAGTTCCACCAGCGTGCCGGCGGCGATGCGCGGCGCCACCAGCGCGCGCGGCTGCCAGCCCCAGCCCAGGCCCGCCTCGATCAAGCCCAGCGCGGCCAAGTGGCTGTCGGTGCGCCAATGGTGGCGCGCATAGACGAAGCGCGCATCGGTCTGCCCCAGGTCGCGCCCGGCCACGACGATCTGGCGCGTGCCGGCCAGGTGTTCCTCGCGCAGGCCTGCAGGGCCCGCACCCGCCGCGCGCGGCGCCAGCAGCGGATGTTGCGGCGCGATGACGGCCACCAGGGTTTCGCTGCCCACCTCCTGGAAGTCTTCCCGCCCGTCCAGGCTGGGGCGCTCGAACACCAGCGCGAGCTGGGCGCGTCCGGCATGCAGCAGGGCCAGCGCATCGGCCTGGGGCGCGGCCAGCACCTCCACTTGCAGCAGCGGGTAGTCCTGCGCCAGCGTGGCCAGCGGGCCGTGCCAGCGCGCGGCCAGCAGCTCGGGTGCAATGGCCAGGGTCAGGCGCTCCTCCAGCCCCTGGGTCAGCGCCAGCGCCTGGGTGTTGAGCTGCTGCAGCTGCGCCGCCAGCGCGCGTGCCTGCGGCTCCAGCGCACGCGCGGCCGCCGTGGGGCGCGGCTCGCGGCCGCTGCGGTCGAACAGCGGCATGTCCAGCTCGGCTTCCAGCTGGGCGATGGCCATGCTCACGGCCGAGGGCACGCGCGACAGCGCCCGCGCCGCGGCGGAGAACGAGCCGCGGTCCAGCACGGCCAGGAACACGAGGACGTTGTCGGAAGTGAAGGCCATGCGCCAATCTATCAATATTTCTGAAAAAAGATGACTTTTTCCTTCAGATTTCACTCCCTATACTGCGCCGCATGAGTGCAACAACACATGCGGTCGGCCTGCAGGGGCCGAAGCGCCGGGTGGTCTTTGTCACCCTTTACGAAATCATCGCGATCATCGTCTCCAGCCTGCTCTTCATGGCCATTGGCCAGGGCGCGGGCGCTTCGGGGGTGATGGCCGTCGTCGCGTCCGCTCTGGCCATCGCCTGGAACGTGACCTTCAACGCCCTGTTCGAGCGCTGGGAGGCGCGCCAGCGCGTCAAGGGCCGCTCCGTACTGCGGCGCGTGGTGCACGCCGTGGGTTTCGAGGGCGGTCTGGCGTTGGTCCTCATCCCACTGATGGCCTGGTGGTTCGGCGTGAGCCTGTGGCAGGCCACGGTGATGGAGGCCGGCCTGCTGCTGTTTTTCCTCGTCTACACCTACGCCTTCAATTGGGCGTTCGACCGCGTCTTCGGCCTGCCGGCATCGGCGCAGGCCGTGCCTGCTGCCGCGCCAGCCGGGGTAGCGGTAGGTGCTCCTTAGTTCATAGCTGCTCGCGCTTGACTGGTAAGCGCTAGAGCCATTTTTTACTCTTGCTGTGCAGCACCGCCCTGCAGGGAAGGCGGAGCAGCGGTGCGTGCGATGGCAGGCCGCAGTAGCGCCACGAACTCGCGCGCCGCGGCGCTGCGCGAGGCGCCGCGGCGCCACAGCAGGCCGGCGCGGCGCACGGTGCGCGGCTCGGTGAGCACGGCGGCGCGCATGTCGGGGCCCGCGTGCAGGGCCGCGTGCTCGGCGGCGATGGTGGCCAGCGGCCCGCTGCGGCAGGCCTGCAGCAGCGCATCCACCGACTCCATCTCCACGCGCACCAGCGGCGTCACGCCCGCCTGGGCGAAGGCCGCATCGATCAGCCGGCGCGTGGCAAAACTGGCCGGCAGCAGCGCCAGCGGCACGCCCGCCAGCTCGGCCAGCCGCAGGCGCTGCCTGCGCGCCAGCGGGTGGCCCTGGTGCACCACCAGATGCATGCGTTCCTCGAACAGCGGCTCGGCCTCGATCTCCTCGCGGCTCGCGGGATGGAAGGCGATGCCGAGATCCAGCCGGCCGGCGATCAGCAGTTCCTCGATCTGGCCGCTGCGCAGGTCGCGCACGGTGAGCTGTACGCCCGGGTAGCGCGCGCTGAAGGCGGCCACCGCGTCGGGCACGAAGCGCGTAAGAAAGGTGGGGATCACGCCCACCTGGAGCGTGCCGGTCTGCAGCGCGCTCATGTCGGCCACGGCCTGCCGCCCGGCTTCCAGCTCCTGCAGCGCGCGCGCTGCGTGGTCGCGAAAGGCGTGGCCCGCCTGGGACAGGCGCAGCCCGCGCCCCAGGCGGTCAAAGAGCGGCACGCCCAGCTCGGCCTCCAGCTGGCGCAGGCCGTGCGAGAGCGTGGACTGCGTGACGAACAGCGCATCCGCCGAGCGGGTGAGGTGCTCGGTCTCGGCCACGCTCAAGAAGTACCGCAACTGGCGCAGTTCCATGGGTGCAATCCGTTCTAAGGGTTAACCCTAAAACCTGTGACTGTTCGATAGCGTCGAACAAAAACTGCAATATATCTCATTGGATTCGCCCCGAGGGCAGCGCTAAGGTCATGGCCCGTAACGCTTTTTTCCGCCACGGCCCGCTTTCCATGACGACTTCTCCTTCCGCTTCCGTGCTGCGCATCGAACGCATCCAGGCACGCATCCTGGACATCCCCACGATCCGCCCGCACAAGCTCTCGTTCGGCGCCATCCAGCGCCAGAGCCCCGTGATCGTGCAGCTGTGGCTGAGCGATGGCGCCAGCGGCTTCGGCGAGGCCGCGACCATCGGCGGCCCCTCGTGGAACGAGGAATCGCCCGAGAGCATCCGGCATGCCATCGACAGCTACCTCGCGCCTGTCGTGATCGGCCAGGACGCGGGCCGCTTTGAGCAGTTGCTGCAGCGCATGGACCTGGCCTGCAAGGGCAACCGCTTTGCCAAGAGCGCCGTGGAGCAGGCCGCCATCGACGCCGTGGCGCGCAGCCTGGGCCTGCCCGTGTGGCAACTGCTGGGCGGCAAGCAGCGCGAGAGCCTGCCCCTGGCGTGGACGCTGGCCAGCGGCGACTCCGCCAAGGACATCGAGGAGGCCGAGAAGATGCTGGCCGCGCGCCGCCACCGCATCTTCAAGCTGAAGATCGGCGCGCGCGCGCCGCAGGAGGACGTGGCGCACGTGGCACGCATCGCCCGCGCGCTGGACGGCCGCGCCAGCATGACGGTGGACGTGAACCAGGCCTGGGACGGCGCCACCGCGCGCCGCTACCTGCCCGAGATGATCGACGCCGGCGTGGGCCTGATCGAGCAGCCCGTGGCCCAGTGGAACGAGGAGGCGCTGCGCCAGCTCACCGCCACGCTGCCCCACACCGCGCTGGTGATGGCCGACGAGACCGTCTGCACGCCGCAGGACGCGATGCGCCTGGCGCGCCATAACGCCTGCCACGTGTTCTCGCTCAAGATCGCCAAGCACGGCGGCCTGCTGCGCACGCGCGCCGTGGCCGACGTGGCGCGCGCCGCCGACATCGGCTGGTACGGCGGCACGATGCTGGAGACCTCCGTCGGCAGCGCCGCCTCGGCCCATGTGTTTGCCACGCTGGGCGGCACGCACCACAACTGCGAGCTGTTCGGCCCGCAGCTGCTGGTAGACGACATCGTGGAGCAGCAGATGGTCATTTCCGACTTCGCGCTGCAGTTGCCCGACGGGCCGGGCTTCGGCCTCACCGTGGTGCCCGATCGGCTCGACCGCTTCGACCGTGCACGCCAGGGCCTCACGCCCGTGCACGTGGACCTGGGCCGCGCCAGCGCGCAGCCCGCCTGAACCCTTTTTTTGCCAGGAGAAACCCAGATGCTGTTCCTCGTTCGCATGGATGTGAAGATTCCCCACGACCTGCCCGCCGCGCAGGCCGACGAGATCAAGGCCCGCGAGAAGAAGTACTCGCAAGACCTGCAGCGTGACGGCCGCTGGCGCCACATCTGGCGCGTGGTGGGCGAGTACGCCAACTACAGCGTGTTCGACGTGCAGTCCAACGACGAGCTGCACCAGCTGCTGTCGCAGCTGCCGCTGTTCCCCTACATGGACATCCACGTGACGCCGTTGGCCAACCATCCGTCGGCCATCGTGCAGGAAGGCGCCGCCGGCTGACGCACGGCCCCCGACACCCCACATTCCATCCCACAGGAGAGAGACATGGCCGAATACACCGCCCAGCAGTTGCTGGACATCGTCAACACCGTACACGTGGCCGAGGGCAATGCCCGCGTGCGCCAGATCACGCAGCGCATCGTCACGGACCTGTTCCGCACCATCGAAGACCTGGACGTGACGCCCGACGAGTTCTGGGCCGGCGTGAGCTGGCTCACGCGCCTGGGCGCCAGCGGCCAGACGGGCCTGATCACCGCCGGCCTGGGCTTTGACCGCTTGATCGACATCCGCATGGACGAGGCCGACGAGCGCGCCCAGCGCGCCGCGGGCACGCCGCGCGCCATCGAGGGCCCGCTGTTCGTGGCCGGCGCGCCGCTGTCCGAGCGCGAGGTGCGCCTGGACGAGGGCGAGGAGCCGCCGCGCGGCGAGGTGGTGGTGATGGAAGGCCGCGTGCTCGACACCGCGGGCCAGCCTGTGGCCGGCGCGCTGGTGGACGTGTGGCACGCCAACGAACTGGGCCGCTACTCGCACTTCGACCCCGACCAGGCGCCCTACCACCTGCGCCGCAAGATCCGCACGGGGGCGGACGGCAGCTATCGCTTTCGCAGCTTCATCCCACCGGGCTACGCCATCCCGCCGGGCAGCCCCACGGCCGAACTGTTCGACGCCCTGGGCCGCCATGGCAACCGACCCGCGCACATCCACTTCCTGGTGGTGGCAGACGGCCTGCGCACGCTGACCACGCAGGTCAACATTCCGGGCGACAGCTTCCTGGACGACGACTTCGCCTTCGCCACGCGCGACGGCCTGGTGGTCACGCTGGAGCCGGGCACGCCCGCCGCCGGCTATGAATCGCTGGGCATCAGCGCGCCGTTCACCCGCGTGCGCTTTGACTTCGTGCTGCAAAAGGCCCTGTCGGCCGACGAGCAGCGCCCCGAGGCACGCATGGACCGCGTGGCCGCCGCCTGACATCCTGGACCTGAGGTAGACACACCATGACTTTCTCCCGCCGCATTGCCCTGCTGGGCGCCTGCACCCTGGCCGCCGCCGGCCTGCTGCCCGCTGCCGCCATGGCGCAGCCCGACGCCCAATGGCCTTCCAAGCCCATCAAGTGGGTCGTGCCCTTCCCTCCGGGCGGCGCCATGGACGTGATTGCCCGCACGCTGGGCGAGAAGGCCGGCCGCACGCTGGGCCAGCCCTTCGTGATCGAGAACCGCCCCGGCGCGGGCGGCAACATCGGCGCCGACGCCGTGGCCAAGTCGCCGGCGGATGGCTACACCATCATGATCACGTCCATCGGCATGGCCACCAACAAGGCGCTGTACCCGCGCCTGAGCTACGACCCGGTGAAGGACTTCGCGCCCATCAGCCTGCTGGCCATCGTGCCCAATGTGCTGGTGGTGAACACCGCCAAGACGACCGACAAGTCCGTGGCCGACGTGATCGCCCATGCCAAGCGCGACCCCGGCAAGCTCACCTATGCCTCGGCCGGCAACGGCACCTCCATTCACCTGGCGGGCGAGGTGTTCGCCTCCATGGCCGGGCTGAACCTGCTGCACGTGCCCTACAAGGGCAGCGGCCCGGCCGTGACCGACATGCTGGGCGGCCAGGTGGACCTGATGTTCGACAGCATCACCTCGGCGCGCCCGCACATCCAGGCTGGCAAGCTGCGCGCGCTGGGCGTGACCAGCGCCAAGCGATCGGCCACGCTGCCCGACGTGCCCACCATCGCCGAGGCCGGCGTGCCGGGCTACGAGGTCTCGCCCTGGTTCGCCGTGTTCGCGCCCGCGGGCACGCCGGCGGCCATCGTGAACAAGATCAACGCCGCGCTGATCGACGCCATGAAGCAGCCCGATACCGTGGCCAAGTTCGAGACCATCGGCGCCGAGCCCATCGGTACCACGCCGCAGCAGCTGGCCACGCACCTGGACAAGGAGCTGGCCCGCTGGGGCGCGCTGATCAAGGAGCGCAACATCCGCATGGATTGATAGCGGGTTGCTATGAAATAAGGAGCTTCCAGCGATTGATAGAAGGGCGCTGAAAGCTCTTTTGGCTTGTAATCTGCGGCGGCGCCTACCGCGGCACCAGGAACACGGTCTTTTCCGACACCTGCGCCCGGTCGCCCAGCGCCTGTACGTCCAGGTGCACGGTGTGCGAACCGGCGGGCGCGGCGCCATAGGGCACCTGCAGCCGCACCGCCACCCAGCGCGACTCGGCGGGGCCGATCTCCACTTCGGGCTCCGAGGCCACCTGCAGCCCCTGCAGGCCGCTGGCCGTGATGCGGTAGCGCTGGGGCTGCTCGGTGGCATTCATGACCTGCACGCGGTAGATGTTCTCCAGTTGCCCACCCGCCACCACGCGCGAGAGCGCGGCGCGGTCGCGCACCACATCCACCTTCAGCGGCGTGCGCGTGACCAGGCTGGCCAGCATGGCCGTGCACAGCGCCAGCAGCACGGCGCTGTAGAACAGCACGCGCGGGCGCAGCACGCGGCGCAGCATCTGTGCGCTGCTCCAGCGGTTTTGCATGCCGTTTTGCGTGGCGTAGCGGATCAACCCGCGCGGGTACTGCACCTTGTCCATCACGGTGTTGCAGGCGTCCACGCACATGCCGCAGCCAATGCACTCGTACTGCAGGCCCTTGCGGATGTCGATGCCCGTGGGGCACACCTGCACGCACAGCGAGCAGTCGATGCAGTCGCCCAGGCCGGCGGCCTTGGCGTCCACCTTCTTGCTGCGCGCGGCGCGCGGCTCGCCGCGCTGGGTGTCGTAAGTGACGATCAGCGTGTCCTTGTCGAACATCGCGCTCTGAAAGCGTGCATACGGGCACATGTACTTGCACACCTGCTCGCGCATGTAGCCCGCAAAGCCATAGGTGGCGAAGCTGTAGAAACCCACCCAGAAGATCTGCCAGGTGCCGTGCAGCGCCAGCAGCTCGCCGCCCAGTTGGCGGATGGGCACGAAGTAGCCCACGAACGTGAAGCCGGTCCATAGCGCCACCGACACCCAGGCGAGCTGCTTGAGCGTCTTGCGCCACAGCTTCTCGAAGGTCCACGGGCCCTTGTCCAGGCGCATGCGCGCGCTGCGGTCGCCTTCGGTCAGGCGCTCCAGCCACAGGAACAGCTCGGTGTACACCGTCTGCGGGCAGGCAAAGCCGCACCACAGCCGCCCCGCCACCGCCGTGAACAGGAACAGCGACAGCGCCGACATGATGAGCAGGCCGGTGAGGTAGATGAAGTCCTGCGGGTACAGCACCAGGCCGAACAGGTAAAAGCGCCGCGCGCCCAGGTCGAACAGCACCATCTGCCGCTCGCCCCACTGCAACCAGGGCAGGCCGTAGAACACCCCCTGGGTGAGCAGCACCAGCGCCCAGCGCCAGCGCGTGAACACGCCGCCGATGGCGCGCGGGTAGATCTTCTTCTTGGCTTCGTACAGGTCGACGTAGACGTCGCGTTCGGCAGCGGGGGGCTGGGTCTGTGGGGCGGGCATGGAAGGGGGCGTGGTTGTGATGGTCTTGGGCGAAGGGCGGTCGATCAGGCGCTGGCGCTGTCCTCGCCGATCAGCAGCCGCGTGGCGCTCAGGAAGCGGTGCGGCGGCACCTCCAGGTTCGTCGGTGCGGGCTTGTTGCGGTACACGCGACCCGCGTTGTCGAACGTGGAGCCATGGCAGGGGCAGAAGAAGCCCCCGGGCCAGCCCGCGCCCAGGCCGGACTGCGGCGCGCCCGGGGCCACGGCCGTGGGCGAGCAGCCCAGGTGCGTGCAGATGCCGATGGCCACGAAGACCTCCGGCTGGATGGAGCGGTGGGTATTGCGCGCGTAGTCGGGCTGCTGGTCCTTGGCCGATGCGGGGTCGGCCAACTGTGCCTCCAGCCCCTGCAGCGACTGCAGCATCTCCGGCGTGCGCCGCACGATCCAGACGGGTTTGCCGCGCCACTCCACCGTGAGCATGCCGCCCGGCGGCAAGCCGGCGATGTCCACCTCCACGGCCGCGCCCAGGGAGCGTGCGCGTTCGCTGGGCGCCAGGCTGCTGACCAGGGGCACGGCCGCGCCGACGGCGGCCAGACCCCCGGCGGCGGCCGTGGCGTGGATCAGGGTGCGGCGTTCTGCGTCGGGCGCAGCGCAGGTGCACGAGGCGGGCAGGGCAGTCATGGCGATTCCTTCACGATGGGCGCGGCCAAAGGACCGCGCGCTTGCTTGTCCTGACTCAAGAGCCGTGCCAGCCTGGCTGCGCGGCACTGCGTGCGAAATCCCTATGTGGAACAAAGGCTTACATCCACCCAAGGAGTCAGCGCTGCCATGGTGGACGGCAGAAACACTGCCAATGCATGCCATTTGTGACACCATATGTCACCATGGCCGACACTCCTGATCTTTCCCCCACCCCGGCGCAGGTGGCGCAGACCGCGCTGCTCGCCTCCTGGCTGGAGGGGCTGCCCGAGCCGCACATCCTGTTCGACCGCGGCTACCGCATCGTGGCCGCCAACGGCGCCTACCGTCGCCAGTTCGGCCAGGGCGCGCCGGTGGTGGGGCGCACCTGCCATGCGGTCTCGCACCATTCGCCCGTGCCGTGCGACCAGGCGGGCGAGACCTGCCCGCTGGCGCGCTCGCTCTTCAGCGGCCAGCGCGAGCGCGTGCTGCACCTGCACCACACCCCGGCGGGCGAGGAATACGTGCAGATCGAACTGGTGCCGCTGCGCGACGAGGCGGGCCAGCCCCAGTACTTTCTGGAGAAGATGGAGCCGCTGCGCATTGCCCAGGGGCAGCCGGGCGCGCTGGGCATGATCGGGCGCGCGCCCGCGTTCCAGGCCGTGCTGGAGCTGATCGCGCGCGTGGGCCCGTCGCAGGCCAGCGTGCTGCTGCTGGGCGAGTCGGGCACGGGCAAGGAGCTGGCCGCGCGCGCCGTGCACGAGGCCAGCCCCCGCGCGGGGCGGCCGCTGGTGGTGGTGGACTGCGCCAGCCTGCCCGAGACGCTGTTCGAGAGCGAACTGTTCGGCCACGAGCGTGGCGCCTTCACCGGCGCCCATGCCGCACGCGCCGGCCTGGTGGAGGCGGCGCACGGCGGCACGCTGTTCCTGGACGAGGTGGGCGACATCCCGCTCACCATGCAGGTCAAGCTGCTGCGTTTGCTGGAAAGCGGCACCTACCGCCGCGTGGGCCACACCGAGCTGCGCCGCGCGGACATCCGACTGGTGGCGGCCACCCACCGCGACCTGCGCGCCATGGTGCGCGAGGGGCGGTTTCGCCAGGACCTGTACTACCGCCTGAGCACCTTTCCCATCCAGCTGCCCGCGCTGCGCGAACGCCCGCAGGACATTCCGCTGCTGGCGGAATCGCTCCTGCAGCGCGTGGCCGGGGGGCGGGGCCTGGTGCTTGCGCCCGCGGCGCTGCGCCGGCTGGCGCAGCACCCCTTCCCCGGCAACGTACGCGAGCTGCGCAACGTGCTGGAACGTGCCGCGCTGCTGACCGACGGCGCGGTGGTGACCGCCCATACGATCGAGCGCGCGCTCTCGTTCGATGCGCCCGCGGCGGCGCCGGCCCGCGCTGCGCAGCAGCCCGACCATGCCACCCTGCGTGACATCGAATCCGAGGCCCTGCGCGCGGCGCTGGCGGGTGGGGCCGCGTCGCGTCGCGAATTGGCACGCGCCCTGGGGGTCAGCACGCGCACGCTGTACCGCAAGCTGCGACTGTTACGGGAGCAGGGCTGATGCTCCTTGTTTGATAGCTTTTAGCGCTTGCTGTGGCTGGCTTGCGGTCTGTTTTTGCTTGAAACAGCCACCGCCCCGTGTAGGGGCCACGTTCTGGGCGCACAGTGCACGCGGGGGTATATCCATATGCCTGCCCCCCAAAGGTGGGCCGCGTAGAATTCGACGCTTTCCCGAGGAGCGCTGCAGCGCCCGCCGGCCGGGGCCGCACAGGCGGCTCGCGCGTGGCGGCGTCAGGCTCGGGCCCACCGCGGCATGCAGCCGTGCGTGTACCAACGGCGCTCACCTGATGTGTCTGTTCTTGTTATCCAGGTGAGCCCCATGCCGTCGTCCGCCCCCGCATCTTCCGTCCCTTCGCACGCCGTGCCGCCCATGCGCCTGTCGGGGCTGGAGCCCGTGTTCATCGGCGAGGGGAGCTTGTTCGTCAACGTGGGCGAGCGCACCAACGTCACCGGCTCCAAGGCGTTCGCGCGCATGATCCTGAACGACCAGTACGAGCAGGCACTGTCGGTGGCGCGTCAGCAGGTGGAAAACGGCGCGCAGATCATCGACGTGAACATGGACGAGGCCATGCTGGACAGCAAGGCCGCGATGGTGCGCTTCCTGAACCTCATTGCCTCCGAGCCCGACATCGCCCGGGTGCCGGTGATGGTGGACAGCTCCAAGTGGGAGGTCATCGAGGCCGGCCTGCGCTGCCTGCAGGGCAAGGGCATCGTCAACTCCATCAGCATGAAGGAGGGCGTGGAAGAGTTCAAGCGCCAGGCCAAGCTGATCCGCCGCTACGGCGCGGCTGCCGTGGTCATGGCCTTCGACGAGAAGGGCCAGGCCGACACCTTCGCACGCAAGACCGAGATCTGCGAGCGCGCCTACCGCATCCTGGTGGACGAGGTGGGCATGGCGCCCGAGGACATCATCTTCGACCCCAACATCTTCGCCATCGCCACGGGCATCGAAGAGCACGCCAACTACGCCGTGGACTTCATCGAGGCCGTGCGCTGGATCAAGCAGCATCTGCCGGGCGCCAAGGTGTCGGGCGGCGTGTCCAACGTGTCGTTCAGCTTCCGCGGCAACGAGCCGGTGCGCGAGGCGATCCACACCGTGTTCCTGTACCACGCCATCAAGGCCGGCATGGACATGGGCATCGTCAACGCGGGCATGGTCGGCGTCTACGACGACCTCGACCCCGAGCTGCGCGAGCGTGTGGAAGACGTGGTGTTGAACCGCCGCCCCGACGCGGCCGAACGCCTGCTGGAGATCGCCGAGGCCGCCAAGGGTGCCGCCAAGGACGACAGCAAGAAGCTGGAGTGGCGCGGCACGCCCGAGCACCCGAAAACCGTGGGTGAGCGCCTGTCGCATGCGCTGGTACACGGCATCACCGACTTCATCGTCGAAGACACCGAGGAGGCCTACCAGCAGATCGTGGTGCAAGGCGGCGGCCGCCCGCTGCATGTGATCGAAGGTCCGCTGATGGACGGCATGAACATCGTGGGCGACCTGTTCGGCGCGGGCAAGATGTTCCTGCCGCAGGTGGTCAAGAGCGCCCGCGTGATGAAGCAGGCCGTGGCCCACCTGATCCCTTACATCGAGGAAGAAAAGCGCCAGCAGGAAGCCGCCGGCCTGGACGTGTCCAGCAAGGGCAAGATCGTCATCGCCACCGTGAAGGGCGACGTGCATGACATCGGCAAGAACATCGTGACCGTCGTCCTGCAGTGCAACAACTTCGAGGTCATCAACATGGGCGTGATGGTGCCCTGCCATGAAATCCTGGCGCGCGCCAAGGCCGAAGGCGCGGACATCATCGGCCTGTCGGGCCTGATCACGCCCAGCCTGGAAGAGATGCAGTACGTGGCCGGCGAGATGGACAAGGACGAGTACTTCCGCATCAAGAAGATTCCATTGCTGATCGGCGGCGCCACCTGCTCGCGCGTGCACACGGCCGTCAAGATCGCGCCGCAGTACCAGGGCCCCGTGGTCTACGTGCCCGATGCCTCGCGCAGCGTGAGCGTGGCGCAGAGCCTGCTGGGCGAGCAAAAGGACAGCTACCTGGCGGAGGTGCAGGCCGACTACGACCATGTGCGCCACCTGCATGCCAACAAGAAGAAGACGCCGGTGTGGCCGCTGGCGCAGTGCCGCGCCAACAAGACGCGCATCGACTGGGCGCATTACCAGCCGCCGGCGCCCAAGTTCATCGGCCGGCGCGTGATCAAGAACATCGACCTGGCCGAACTGGTGCCCTTCATCGACTGGGCACCGTACTTCCAGACCTGGGACCTGGCCGGCAAGTACCCCGACATCCTGCAGGACGAGGTGGTGGGCGAGGAAGCCACGCGCGTCTTCCGCGACGCACAGGCCATGCTCAAGAAGATCGTGGAGGGCCGCTGGCTCACGGCCCACGCCGTGGTGGGCTTCTGGCCCGCCAACACCGTGCGCGATGACGACATCGAGCTGTATGCCGATGCCGCGCGCGACAAGGTCGTGCTCACCTGGTACGGCCTGCGCCAGCAGGCCGAGAAGCAGCCCGACGCCGAGGGCCGCATGCGCCCCAGTCGCTGCCTGGCCGACTTCATCGCGCCTCGCCTGGAGGGTGGCGCACCCACGCAGGCCGACCACATTGGCGCGTTTGCCGTCACTGCCGGCATCGGCGTGGATGCCAAGGTGGCCGAGTTCATGGCCGACCACGACGACTACAGCGCCATCACCCTCAAGGCCCTGGCCGATCGCCTGGCCGAGGCCGGTGCCGAATGGCTGCACCACCGCGTGCGCACCGACTGGTGGGGCTACCAGGCGGGCGAGCGGCTGTCCAACGACGAACTGATCGCCGAGAAGTACGTGGGCATCCGCCCCGCGCCGGGCTACCCCGCATGCCCCGATCACCGGGTGAAGAAGCCGCTGTTTGCATTGCTGGGCACGGCCGACGTCGACATGGACATTACCGACAGCTACGCCATGACGCCCGCGGCCAGTGTGAGCGGCTTTTACTTCAGCCACCCCGAGAGCACCTACTTCAGCGTCGGCAAGATCGACGATGCGCAGGTGCAGGACATGGCCCAGCGCAGCGGAGTGCCCCTGGCCGAGGTGGAGCGCGCGCTTGCGCCGAATCTGGGGCTATAGCGCCTGGTCGGCGCAGGCCATGCCAAGATCGACCCATGAACCTGCGCCTGCTGACACACCACACTGCACCCCTGCTGCTGGCGGCCTGGATGCCGCTGGCTGCCTGGGCGAACCCGTCCTGGCTGACGGCTGACGGGCGCCCCCTGCCGGCTGCGCATGAAGCGGTGCGCTGGCTCAACGAAGCCGCAGCCGATGGGCTGGAGCCGGCCGACTATGGCGCGCAGCACCTGAGTGATGCGCTGGCGGCCGCAGCCGCCCGCGGCCTGGATGCCGCCTGCGCCGTGGCGCTCGACCAGGAGCTGACGCAGGCCGTGGAGCGCTACCTGTATGAGCTGCACGGCGGGCGCATCGATCCGGCACGGCTCAACGAGCGCTACGACCACTCCCGCCGCCCCCAGCCCGACCTGCGCGCCGCGCTGCAGACCGCGCTGGCCGACGGCCAGATCCAGCAGGCGCGGGACGCGGCCATCCCTCGCGTGCCCATGTACCCGGCGCTGCGCACACTGCTGGCGCAGTACCGCGCGCTGGGCGCTCACCCTGCCTGGGCGCAGCCGCTGCCCGCGCTGCCGGGCCGCAAGCTCACGCCGGGCCAGCCCTGGGCGGGCCTGGGCGTGCTGGCCGAGCGGCTGGTGGCGCTGGGCGACCTGCCGCCGCAGCCCACGGGCGAGCCGCCCGCAGCGTCCGCGCCAGCGCAATACACCCCCGCATTGGTCGAGGCCGTCACGGCCTTCCAGCGCCGCCACGGGCTGGAGGCGGACGGGGTGCTGGGCGCGACCACGCTGGCGGCGCTGAATGTGCCCCCGGCCGCACGCGCCGAGCAGATCGCGCTGCAGATGGAGCGTCTGCGCTGGACGCCCGTGCTGCAGGGCCCGCGCATGATCGCCGTGAACGTGCCCGAATACCGCCTGCGCGCCTATGAGTACGCGGGCGGCAGGATCACGCTGCGCCTGTCCATGGCGGTCATCGTCGGCAAGGCGCTGGATACGCGCACGCCGCTGTTCGATGAGGACATGCAGTCCATCGAATTCAGTCCGTACTGGAACATCCCGCCGTCCATCGCCCGCGGCGAAATCGTGCCGCGCCTGCGCCGCGACCCGGGCTACCTGGCCCGGCAGGGCATGGAATTCGTCAGCGCGGCGGGGGTGAGCACCGACGCTACACCCGAGATGCTGGGCGCCGTGCTGGCAGGCCAGGCGCGCATACGCCAGCGCCCGGGGCCGCTGAACGCGCTGGGCGATATCAAGTTCGTGCTGCCCAACAACGACAACATCTACCTGCACCACACCTCGGCGCCCACGCTGTTCGGCCGCAGCCGGCGCGACCTGAGCCACGGCTGCGTGCGTGTCGAGGAGCCGGTGGCGCTCGCCCAGTTCGTGTTGCAGGACGATCCCACCTGGACCGTGGAGCGCATCCGTGCGGCCATGGCGCAGCCCAAGCCCGTGTTCGTACGGCTGCCGCACCCGGTGCCGGTCATCATCACGCACATCACCGTGGTGGTGCAGGACGGCCGTCCGCACTTCTATGGCGACCTGTACGGCCATGACCGCAAGCTCGCCAGCCTGCTGCGCCAGCATTCGGCAAAACCCTACGATGCGGTCCGCGCGGGTAGTGCTGCCGGGGTGATCGGTCCAAAATAGCGCGTTTTTTCGCTTTTTCGAGGTTTTTCGCGCATGGCTCCACCGCACAACCCCCACCGCCGTCTATTCCTGGGGCGCGGCGCCGCCGTCGCGCACGCCGCTGCGGCCGCGGTGCTGCTGCCCAAGGCGGCGTTGGCGTCGCTCAGCGAAGCGCAGGACCTTGCGCGGCGCCTGGCCTTCAACCACCTGCACACCCATGAGCGGCTGGCGCTGGTCTACGCCCAGGGCGAACAATTCGTTCCCGCGGCGCTGCCCACGCTCAACCACTTCCTGCGCGACCACTACAGCGGCGACGTCGGCGTGATGGACCCGGACCTGTTCCACCTACTGCACCGCGTGCGGCAGACGCTGCAGACGCAGCAGCCGTTCGAGGTGATCTCCGGCTACCGCAGCCCCCACACCAACGAGACGCTGCGCACCACGCGCGGCGGCGGTGTGGCGCGGCGCAGCCTGCACATGGACGGCAAGGCCATCGACGTGCGCCTGCCCGGCGTGTCCCTGAGCGATCTGCGCGACGCCGCCATCTCCCTGCGGGCGGGCGGCGTGGGCTACTACGCCCGGGAGCAGTTCGTGCACATCGACACCGGACGTGTGCGCAGCTGGTAAGCCTCTGCGCCGCAAGAGAACCCAGGCCCCGCATGCGGGGCCTTTTTCATGTCTGAGGAAGGGCGCTTGCTACACCGGGTCGCCCGGCGCCGCCATCTCCAGCTGCATCATGATCATGTTGACCAGCGTGTGCACCATGGGCCGGCCGGTCTCGATGACGTAGTGCGCGGCCTCGCGGTACAGCGGGTCCCGCGCGCGGTAGAGGTCGCGCAGGCGGGCCAGCGGGTCGTCCACCTGCAGCAGGGGCCGCGTGCGGTCGTGCTTGATGCGCTTGAAGATCTCGTCGGGCGAAGCGCGCAGGTACATCACATGGGGAAAGCCGCGGCGCAGCGTGGCGCGGTTGTCCTCGCGCAGCACGGCGCCGCCGCCGGTGGACAGCACCATGCCGCCGGGTTGGGCGGCCAGCTCGGCCAGCAGCGCAGCCTCGTGGTCGCGAAAGGCCGCTTCGCCATGCCGGTCGAAATAGTCGCGGATGCTGGTGCCCAGCCGCTGCTCCAGCCGCTGGTCCAGGTCCACGAAGGGAAGCCCCAGACGGCGGGCGAGCTGGCGGCCCACCGTGGATTTGCCCGAGCCCGGCATGCCGACCAGGGCGCAACGCGTTTGCATGCTTGTCTGTCGTGGTGAGTGAAGACTGGGAAGTGTAAGAGCGTCCACCTGGTCCGTGCGGCAGCCGGTGCGCGGCCAGCTATCGGCTTGCGCCGACAGGGGGCCGGGCCCGCACTGTTCACAATCGGGCCATGCCAATGACCCTGCAGAGCCTCAAATCTATTGCCCAGCCACTGCTGCAGCGGGTGTTGCAGCCCATTGCGCCGCTGGTGCGCGCCGTGCAGATGTGGCTGGACGCCGACGGCCTGCGCATGAGCGCGGCGATGTCGTTCTACGGCATGCTGAGCCTGGCGCCGCTGTTGCTGCTGCTGGTGGGTGTGCTCGGGTGGTGGATCGACCAGGCCTACCTGGAGAGCAATCTCATCGCCCAGGTGCGCGGGGTGATGGGCGAGCGCGGCGCCGAGGTGGTGCGCCTGGCGCTGGCCAGCGCGCAGGAACCGGCCGAGGGGCGCCTCGCGTCGGTGGCCGGCTTCGTGCTGCTGCTGTCCGGCGCGACGGGGGTGTTTGTGGAGCTGCAGAGCGCGCTGGAGCGGCTGTGGGCACACGGTCAGCCCGCGCCCGAGCGCAAGGCGTGGTGGCGCATGGCCTCCCTGCGCCTGCGAGGCCTGGCCTATGTGCTGGCCATCGGTTTTCTGCTGCTGGTGTCGCTGGTGTTGTCCACGGCCATCAACGTGCTGGCCACCTGGGCCAGCGCGCGGCTGCCGTTCGGCTCGGGCACGCTGCTGCAGATCGTCAATGAGGCCGTGGCCTTCGCCGTGGCGGTGGCGCTGTTCTTGGGGCTGATGCGCATCGGCAGCGGCCCCAAGCCGCCCACGCATTGCCTGGTATTCGGCGCGGTGGTGGGCGCCACGCTGTTCACGGTGGGCAAGCAGTTGCTGGCGCTGTACCTGTCCACCGCGGCGGTGGTGTCGGCCTATGGCGCTGCGGGCTCGCTGGTGGTGCTGCTGATGTGGATCTACTTTTCGTCCGCGGTGCTGCTGTTCTCGGCCGCCAGCGCGCGGGCGCTGCACGAAACGCGTACCGCCGCCCCCGCGCCGGCGGGGCGTTGACCGCTGATTACGTCCGTTACGCCGCGCGCGGTTTTGTGAAGCAGGGCCGGCGTTAGCCTTGGCGCCGGTGCCGTGGCGGCTGCATGCG
The DNA here is from genome assembly GCF_027625375.1 of Diaphorobacter sp. ED-3. Classification (NCBI taxonomy): domain Bacteria; kingdom Pseudomonadati; phylum Pseudomonadota; class Betaproteobacteria; order Burkholderiales; family Comamonadaceae; genus Diaphorobacter; species Diaphorobacter sp. ED-3. The sequence goes on from NZ_CP115182.1 coordinate 272,497, forward strand.
CAGCCCGCGGCTTTTCCTCTGGCAACCGGACGAGCACATGCATTCCACCTCTGCTTCCCCTGCCGCGACCCTGTCCGCGGCTTCGCTCAAATGGCTGTGGGCCGCCGTGGGCGTGCTGGGCGTGAGTGTGCTGGCCCTGGGCGGCACGCTGCTGGCGCAGAACCTGCGCGGCGGTCCGCCTGCTGGCGACTCCGCGGCCGGCGGACCGGCCGCCACGCTGGCAGCCACCGCGCCGCGCACGCCCGAGGCGGAAGTGTTGAATGAAAAAGCGCCTCCAGCCCAGTCGCGGCAAGCGATGGCAGCTCTCGATTCAGGAGCAAATCCCACAGCCCGGCGCGCAGCAGCGCCGCCTTCTCCACAGGCGTATCCACAGGACGACCCACAGACGTATGCACAGGGCTATCCACAGCCGGGGGCATCGCCCTCGCCAGTGCCAACCCAGCGCGGCGAACCGCTGCAGCGGGCCGTGGCGCAGCGCAGTGCGGCGCCGGTGTGTGCCACCTGCGGGCGGGTGGAGTCGGTGCGCGCTGTCGAGCAGGCCGCGCCGGCCACGGGCGTGGGCGCGGTGGCCGGCGGTGTGCTGGGGGGCGTGCTGGGCAACCAGATCGGCAAGGGGTCGGGCCGCACCGCGGCCACGGTGCTGGGCGCCGTGGGCGGCGGCTACGTGGGCCACAAGGTGGAGCAGCGCGCCCGTACCACCACGGTCTACCAGATGCGCGTGCGCATGGATGACGGTTCGGTGCGCAACTTCACGCGCGCCCAGCCGCTGGCCGAGGGCACGGCCGTGCGCGTGCAGGGCAAGAGCCTGCGCGTGGACCCGGGGGCGGACGCCGATCGCGCGGGCGTGGAGCCGGTGCGCGTAGTGGACCGGGGCTATTGAGCGCAGGGGCCTGCGCTTGCCGAGAGTGGCTACCCAGGTGCTACGAAAATAAAAGCGGCCTGCGCTTGCGGGCAGGCCGTTTTGAGGGGGGATTGGCGTTGGATCGCCGGTGGGCAAGCGCCAATAGCTCCTATTTTGCTAGCAAATCGACGCGGCGAGGGCCGCGTGCGTCACTTCTCCACGAAGGCGCGCTCGATCACGAAGTCGCCGGGGCGCGTGGTGTTGCCTTCCTCGAAGTCGCGCTTTTCCAGCAGTTCCTTGAGCGAGGCCAGCATCTCCGGGCTGCCGCAGAGCATCACGCGGTCTTCCAGCGGGTTGAGCTCGGGCAGGCCCAGGTCGGCGGGCAGCTTGCCGCTGTCGATCAGGTCGGGGATGCGGCCCTGGTTGCGGAAGGGCTCGCGCGTGACCGTGGGGTAGTACTTGAGCTGCTTGGTGATCAGCTCGCCCAGGAACTCATGCTGGGGCAGTTCCTTGGTGATGTAGTCGTGGTAGGCCAGCTCGGCCACCTGGCGCACGCCGTGGATCAGGATCACCTGCTCGAACTTCTCGTACGTCTCGGGGTCGCGGATCACGCTCAGGAACGGCGCCAGGCCCGTGCCCGTGGACATCAGGTACAGCCGCTTGGCGGGCAGCAGGTAGTCGATGAGCAGCGTGCCCGTGGGCTTCTTGCCCACGATGATGGAGTCGCCCACCTGGATGTGCTGCAGGCGCGAGGTCAGCGGGCCGTCCGGCACCTTGATGGAGAGGAACTCCAGGTGCTCCTCGTAGTTGGCGCTGACGATGCTGTAGGCGCGCAGCAGCGGCTTGCCGTCCACCTTCAGGCCGATCATGGTGAAGTGGCCGTTGGAGAACCGCAGCGCCGGGTCACGCGTGGTGGTGAAGGAGAACAGGCGGTCGGTCCAGTGGTGTACGGTCAGTACACGCTCTTCGTGAAATGCGCTCATGGATGGGTGCCAGAAAAATGAACGAAAACAGGGCGAACGGGAGCCGTGGGGGCAGGGCCGGTGGCGTTAGTGTCGCGGCTTTGATATGCGCGGAAGGCATAAGCCGACATTTGCGCTGTGTCCACGGCACCCGTCGCATCGCGTGCGGGCGTTGGCTGCCCCCTGCCATGCGGGCAAACCCGCGCATTGTCGGGCAAACTCGTGGCAGCGGTACAGTTGCGTTGCCCGGAAGCTGACCTGTGGCAAAGGATTCGACCATGCACAAGCCCTTCACCCCCCTGCTCGCCCTGCTGTTTGCAGGTGGCGCCTATGCGCAGGGGGCCTACACGATCGGGGAGATCAACAGCTACAAGGCCCAGCCCGCCTTCCTGGAGCCCTACAAGAAGGGCATGGAACTGGCGGTCGAGCAGATCAATGCGGCTGGCGGCATCCAGGGCAAGCAACTGCGGCTGGTCACGCGCGACGACAACGCCACCCCCGGCGACGCGGTGCGCGCGGCCGAGGAACTGATCGCGCGCGAGAAGGTGGATGTGCTCATGGGCAGCTTTCTGTCGCACGTGGGCCTGGCGCTGACCGACTTCGCGCAGCAGAAGAAGCGCTTCTTCCTGGCGGCCGAACCGCTCACCGACAAGATCGTGTGGGAGCACGGCAACCGCTACACCTTCCGCCTGCGCCCCTCCACCTACATGCAGGTGGCCATGCTGGTGCCCGAAGCCGTGGCGCTGAAGAAAAAGCGCTGGGCCATGGTCTACCCCAACTACGAGTACGGCCAGTCGGCCGTGGCCACCTTCAAGCAGCTGCTCAAGGCCGCGCAGCCGGACGTGGAGTTCGTTGCCGAGCAGGCCACGCCGCTGGGCAAGGTGGATGCCGGCAGCGTGGCCCAGGCGCTGGAAGACGCCAAGCCCGATGCGATCTTCAACGTGCTGTTCGCCGCCGACCTCGCCAAATTCGTGCGCGAGGGCAACACCCGCGGGCTGTTCACGGGCCGCAGCGTGGTGAGCCTGCTGTCGGGCGAGCCGGAATACCTGGACACGCTCAAGAGCGAGACGCCCGAGGGCTGGATCGTCACCGGCTACCCCTGGTACGCCATCCAGACCCCCGAGCACAAGGCCTTTCTGGACGCCTACATGAAGCGTTTCAAGGACTACCCGCGCGCGGGCTCGGTGGTGGGCTACAACGCCGTCCAGTCGGTTGCGGCGGGGCTGGCCAAGGCTGGATCGGCCGACACCGAGAAACTCATCACCGCCTTCCGCGGCCTGCAGGTGGCCACGCCGTTCGGTCCCATCACCTACCGCACGCAGGACCACCAGTCCACCATGGGTGCCTACGTGGGCAAGACCGCGCTGCGCATGGGCAAGGGTGTGATGGTGGACTTCACCTACCGCGACGGCGCCAAGTACCAGCCCAGCGACGCCGAGGTGAAGCGGCTGCGCAAGGACGAGTGACCGCCGGACTCTGCGCCGGCGCCCTTCCCGTGGGGGAACGCGCGGCCGCTACCGCGGGGCGACCCGGGCGCGACGGCTGCGGGCTTCAACCGCGCGGGCTGCGGTGGCCCTGTGCGGCATTGGACGACTGACATGGATGTTTCGGGGCTGCTGGCCCAACTGCTCAATGGCCTGGCGGGCGCTTCCACGTTGTTCCTCGTGGCGGCGGGGCTGTCGCTGATCTTTGGGGTGATGCGCATCGTCAACTTCGCGCACGGCTCGTTCTACATGCTGGGCCTGTACCTGGCCTATGCCCTGGTGGAGCGTCTGGGCGAGGCCCTCGGCTTCTGGCCTGCGCTGCTGTTGGCTCCGCTGGCCGTGGGCCTGCTGGGCGCGGCGGTGGAGGTGCTGCTGCTGCGCCGCATCTACCGCGCACCCGAACTGTTGCAGCTCCTGGCCACCTTCGCCTTGGTGCTGGTGATCAAGGACGCGGCGCTGTGGCTCTGGGGGCCGCAGGAGCTGTTCGGCCCGCGCGCGCCGGGCCTGGAGGGCGCGGTGGACCTGCTGGGCCGGCGCTTCCCGGCCTACGACCTGTTCCTCATCGCCGTGGGGCCGCTGGTGCTGGTGCTGCTCACGCTGCTGCTCACGCGCACGCGCTGGGGCACGCTGGTGCGCGCCGCCACGCAGGACCGTGAGATGGTCGGTGCGCTGGGCGTGAACCAGGCCTGGCTGTTCACCAGCGTGTTCGCGCTGGGGGCCCTGCTGGCAGGCCTGGGCGGCGCGCTGCAGCTGCCGCGCGAGCCTGCCAGTCTGGAGCTGGACATGCTCACCATCGGCGCAGCCTTCGTGGTGGTGGTGGTGGGCGGCATGGGCTCGCTGCCCGGCGCCTTCGTGGCGGCGCTGGTGATTGCCGAGCTCAAGGCCGTGTGCATCTGGCTGGGCGTGGTCGAGGTCGCGGGGGTGGAGGTGGCCTTTCCCCAGCTCACGCTCGTGGTGGAGTTCCTGGTGATGGCGGCCGTGCTCATCTGCCGGCCCTGGGGCCTCATGGGCCGCCCGCAGGCCGCGGCGCGCGGCGTGGGCGCGCCCGAGGCGCCGCTGCGCCGGGCGGGGCAGGGTGCCACGGCCGCCTGGTGCGCGCTGGTGCTGGCCCTGGCGCTGCTGCCGCTGGCGGTGGAGCCGGGCAGCTACGCCACCGTGCTGTTGACCGACATCGCGATTGCCGCGCTGTTCGCCGCCAGCCTGCATTGCATCCTGGGGCCGGGCGGGCTGCATTCGTTTGGCCATGCGGCGTACTTCGGCCTGGGCGCCTACGGCGCGGCGCTGCTGGTGCGCTGGCTGGACTGGCCCATGGGCACGGCGCTGCTGCTGGGGCCGCTGGTGGCGGCGGCCGGCGCGCTGGTGTACGGCTGGTTCTGCGTGCGCCTGTCGGGCGTGTCGCTCACCATGCTGACGCTGGCGTTCGCACAGATCACCTGGGCCATCGCCTACCAGTGGGACGGGTTCACCGGCGGCAGCAACGGCATCACCGGCGTGTGGCCGCCGCAGTGGGCCGCGCAGGGTGCGGGCTTCTACTGGCTGGTGCTGGCGCTGGCCGTGGCGGGCATCTACCTGCTGCGGCGCATGCTGTTTGCGCCGTTGGGCTGGGCGCTGCGCGCGGCGCGCGACTCGGCACTGCGGGCCGACGCCATTGGCATCGACGTGCGCGGCGTGCAGTGGGCCGCCTTTGTGGTGGCAGGGCTGCTGGCCGGTCTGGCGGGGGCGCTGTACGTGTTTTCCAAAGGCAGCGTGGCGCCCGATGCGCTGGGCGTGTCGCGCTCGGTGGACGGGCTGGTGATGGTGCTGCTGGGCGGCATGCAGCAGCTGGCCGGGCCGGTGGTGGGTGCGGGCGTGTTCACCTGGCTGCACGACACCGTAGCGCGCAGTACCGACTACTGGCGCGCGCTGCTGGGCGGCATCATGCTGCTGCTGGTGCTGCTGTTTCCTCAAGGGATTTCGGGTTTTGCGCAGATGTGGCAAGCGCGAGCAGCTATCAAAAACAAAGCGCAGGAGGGCGCGCCATGAGCCTGCTGCAGGTCCAGGGGCTGCGCAAGTCCTTCGGTGGCGTGCAGGCCGTGCAGGGCGTGTCGTTCACGCTGCAGCCGGGTGAGCTGCTGGCGCTGATCGGCCCCAATGGCGCGGGCAAGAGCACCACCTTCAACCTGGTGGGCGGGCAGCTCCCGCCCGACGCGGGGCGCGTGCTGCTGCAGGGGCAGGACATCACCGGCCTGGCGCCACGCGCCGTCTGGCGGCGCGGCGTGGGGCGCACCTTCCAGATCGCGCAGACCTTCGCCAGCTTCACCGTGCTGCAGAACGTGCAGATGGCGCTGCTGTCGCACGACCGGCAGGCCTGGCGCTGGTGGCGCCGTGCCGATGCGCACCGCCCGCAGGATGCCCTGGCGCTGCTGGAGCAGGTGGGCATGGCTGCCCAGGCGCAGCGCCCGTGCAGCGCGCTGGCCTACGGCGACGTCAAGCGCGTGGAGCTGGCCATGGCGCTGGCGCACGCCCCGGCGCTGCTGCTGATGGACGAGCCCACCGCCGGCATGGCACCGGCCGAGCGCCTGGCGCTCATGCAGCTGGTGCAGCGCATCGCGCGCGAGCGGCACATGGGCGTGCTGTTCACCGAGCACAGCATGGACGTGGTCTTCGGCCTGGCCGACCGCGTGGCCGTGCTGGTGCGCGGCCAGCTGCTGGCCGAAGGCACGCCGCAGCAGATCCAGGACGACGCGCGGGTGCAGGCCGCCTACCTGGGCACGGGGCTGGCACTGGAGTCGGCATGACGAATCAAAACGATAGCGCCTTGCGCTTGCCCAGCAAGGCTTTGGCAGCAAAAACACCCTTGCTGGAGGTGGCAGACCTGCACGCCTGGTACGGCGCGGCCCACATCCTGCACGGCGTATCGCTGAGCGTGGGGCATGGCGAGGTGGTGGCCCTGATGGGGCGCAACGGCGCGGGCAAGTCCACCACGCTCAAGGGCATTGCCGGCCTGCTGGAGCGGCGCAGCGGGCGCATCGAGTTCCTGGGCCAGCGTATCGACCGCCAGCCGCCGCACGCCATCGCGCGGCGCGGCCTGGGCTACGTGCCGGAGGATCGGCGCATCTTCACCGACCTCACAGTGCTGGAGAACCTGGAGGTGGGCCGCCAAAAACCCCGCCACTGGCCGGACGGCACGCCCGCGCCGCTGTGGACGCCCGAGCGGCTGTTCACGCTGTTCCCCAACCTGGGCGAAATGCCCGACCGCCCCGGCGGGCGCATGAGCGGCGGAGAGCAGCAGATGCTGACCGTGGCGCGCACCCTCATGGGCCAGCCGCTGCTGGTGCTGCTGGACGAGCCCTCGGAGGGCGTGGCGCCGGTCATCGTGCAGCAGATGGCGCGCACCATCCGCGCGCTGAAGGCGCAGGGCATCGGCATCCTGCTGAGCGAACAGAACCTGCCCTTCGCCGAGGCCGTGGCCGACCGCGCCTGCGTGCTGGAGCAGGGCCGCATCGTGTACAGCGCCGGGATGGCGCAGCTGGCGGGCGACGCCGCGGCGCGGCGGCAGTACCTGGGCGTCTAGCGGCCCAGGGACACGTGGGGGCCAGGCCGTTCAGGCGGCGGCCACCTGCGCCAGATGCTCCGCCACCACCTGCGCCAGCCAGTCCATCACCGTGCGCACGCGCCGCGGCAGGTTGCGGCGGTTGGCGTACATCAGCGTGAGCGGCATCGGCGGGGCGGCCAGTTGCGGCAGCACTTCGACCAGATCGCCGCGCGCCAGCAGGTCCACCACGCCCAGATGCGGCACCTGGATCAGGCCCAGCCCCGCCAGGCAGCCGGCCATGTAGGCCTCGGCATTGTTCACCGTGAGGGCGCCCTGCATGGGGGTGAGCACGAGTGCGCCATCCACCACGGCCTCGAAGCCTGCAGAGCGGGCGCCCAGCGTGTTCACGAAATGCACCAGCCGGTGGCCCGGTAGGTCGGCGAGCGAGCGTGGCGTGCCATGCGCGCGCAGATAGGCCGGGCTGGCGCAGTTGACCAGCCGCGCCAGCCCCAGCGGGCGCGCGACCAGGCTGCTGTCCACCACGGCGCCCGTGCGCAGCACGCAGTCGAAGCCCTCGCGCACCACGTCCACGCGGCGCTCGGTGCTGCTCAGCTCCACCTCCAGACCGGGGTGGCGCGCCAGCAGTTCGGGCAGGCGGGGCACCACCACGTTGCGCGCCATGCCGGTGGACATGTCGATGCGCACGCGTCCTTTCAGGCCGGCGCCGTCGGCCTGCTGGAACATGGACTGCAGCTCGTCCACGTCGGCCAGCAGATCCTTGCACCGCTCGTAATAGGCCTGCCCGTCCTGCGTGAGCTGGACGCGCCGGGTGGTGCGGTGCAGCAGGCGCGTGCCAAGCTGGGTTTCGAGCTGCTGCACGGCGGTGGAGGCGCTGGCCTTGGGAATGCCCAGCGCTTCGGCGGCCTGCGTGAAGCTGGCCAGCTCGGCCACGCGGACGAAGATGTGCATGCGGTCAAACGGGCTCATTGTTCGTATCCAAAGAACGATGCGATCAATTTTCAGTGATTTATGGATGCAGCGCGGATCAATAGAGTCCGTTCACTGCTTCTCACTCCTCACTGAAAGGTCCCCGCCATGACCCACGCCGCATCTTCTTCCTCCTCTACGGCCACCGCCGGCATGGCCGCCCGTCCGGCCATCGCCCTCATCACCGGCGGCAGCCGGGGACTGGGCCGCAATGCCGCGTTGCATGTGGCGCGGTCCGGCACCGATGTGATCCTGACCTACCGCAACCAGGCCGCCGAGGCGCAGGCCGTCGTCGCCGAGATCGAGGCCCTCGGCCGCCGCGCCGTGGCGCTGCCCCTGGACGTGGCGGCCAGCGCCACCTTCACCGCTTTCGCAGGCCAGATGCGCGACGTGCTGGCGCGGCACTGGCAGCGCGAGCGTTTCGACTTCCTCGTGAACAACGCCGGCGTGGGCGTGTATGCCAGCTTCATGGAGACCACCGAGGCGCAGTTCGACGACATGGTCAACATCCACCTCAAGGGCGTGTTTTTCCTCACACAGAAGCTGCTGCCGCTGATGAACGACGGCGGGCGCATCCTGAACGTGTCGTCGGGCCTGGCGCGGTTCGCGCTACCGGGCTACGCGGCCTATGCGGCGATGAAGGGCGGGGTGGAGGTGCTGACGCGCTACCTGGCCAAGGAACTGGGCGCGCGCGGCATTGCCGTGAACGTGGTGGCGCCTGGCGCGATCGAGACGGATTTTGGCGGCGGCGCCGTGCGCGACAACGCGCAGCTCAACGCCTTCATCGCCGGCCAGACCGCGCTGGGCCGCGTGGGCCTGCCGGACGACATCGGTGGCGTGATCGCTGCGCTGCTGCAGCCGGGCACGGGCTGGGTGAACGCACAGCGCATCGAGGCATCGGGCGGCATGTTCGTTTGACGCCCGGCAGCGGGGCTGCGCCTGTTTGCTTTACTGCATTTTTGGGCTGTAGCGCTTGTTAAATCAGCGCTAACAGCTATAAATAACGTAGCAAAACGCGGCGGGTGAGGCATTCCCGCCCGGGGCGCTCAGAAGGCTTCCCAATCGTCGTCGCTGTGGCGCGCGGCGGCCGGGGCCGCCTTGGCCGCTGCCGGCGGGCGGGCGGGCGCCGCCAGCGTGCGCGCTGCTACGGGGGGCTTGGTCGTTGTGGCCGGTGCGGGCCGGCGGAAGGGGGCGGGCGCTGCCGCTGCCGCTGCCGTTGCCGTCTGGGCGGCCTGCAGGCCTTCCACGCGGAACACGCTCACTGCCTGGGCCAACTGGCCAGCCTGGGCCTTGAGCGAGCCCGTGGCGGCGGTGGCTTCCTCCACCAGTGCGGCGTTCTGCTGCGTGACCTGGTCCATCTGCGTGATGGCCTGGTGCACCTGCTCGATGCCCGCGCTCTGCTCTTGACTCGCGGCGGTGATCTCGGCCACCAGGTCGCTCACGCGCTGCACGCTCTGCACGATGGCGTCCATGGTGCGGCCGGCTTCCTCGACCTGGTGGGAGCCTTCCTCTACTTTGGCGACCGAGTCGCCGATCAGGCCCTTGATGTCCTTGGCGGCAGCCGCGCTGCGCTGTGCCAGTGCGCGCACCTCGCCGGCCACCACGGCAAAGCCGCGACCCTGCTCGCCGGCGCGCGCGGCCTCCACCGCGGCGTTCAGCGCCAGGATGTTGGTCTGGAAGGCGATCGAGTCGATCACGCCGATGATGTCGCTGATCTTGCGGCTGCTGGCGTTGATGGCGCCCATGGTCTGCACCACGCCGGCCACCACCTGGCCGCCCTGCGTGGCCGTCTGCGCGGCGGAGGAGGCCAACTGGTTGGCCTGACGCGCGTTGTCGGCGTTCTGGCGCACGGTGCTGGTCAGCTGCTCCATCGAGGCGGCGGTTTCCTGCAGCGAGCTGGCCTGCTCCTCGGTGCGCGAGGACAGGTCTTGGTTGCCTGCGTCGAGCTGGCTGGACGCCGTGGCGATGCCGTCGGTGCCCGAGCGCACGCGCGCCACCACCTGCGACAGGCTGGCGTTCATCTCCTGCAGCGCCTGCAGCAGCTGGCCGGTCTCGTCGCGCGAGTCGACCTGCACGCGGCTGGTGAGGTCGTTGGCCGCCACGGCGCGCGCCACCTGCACGGCCTGCGCCAGCGGCCGCGTGATGCCGCGTGTGAGCCACCATGCGCACAGGGCGCCTGCGCCCAGGCCGAGCACGCCCAGCACGATCAGCCACAGCCGGCTTTGCCCATAGGTGACATTGATCCCCTGCGCCGTGGCGTCGATGCGGGCGCGTTGCATGTCCAGCAGGCGCTGGATCAGCGCCACGTACTGGTCGGTGGCGGGCAGGTACACCTGGGTGAGCAGGCGTTCGGCCTCCTCCAGCTGGCCCTCGGCCTTGGCCTTCACGGCCTGGTCGCGCGAGGACAGGTAGGTCACGCGCGCCTTCTGGATGTCGGCCCACAGGGCCTTTTCCTCGTCGCTGGTGAGCAGTGTTTCGATACGCTTTTGCAGCTCGGCCGATTCGCGCGTGGAGGTGGCGGTGTCCGCCGCGAAGAACTGGCCGAGCGAGGGGTCCGTGCTCTTGACGATGGCCGAGGTACGGCGTGCCGCGCTGTACACGTAGCGGTACCAGTCGCTGATCATGCGCTCTACCGCCAAGGGTTGCTGCGTCATCTCGTTGGTGGCTTGCGCCACGGTCTGCAGGCGCCATACGCCAAAGGCCGTCATCAGGGCCATCAGCAGCAGGACAAGGGCGAAGCCGCCTCCCAGGCGGGTGCCGATGCTGAGGTTTTTCATAGGATCTTCAGGAGGATTCAAACAAGGAAGGGCAGCGGTGGAGCGTCACGCCGGTGCGCGCAGGGCGCGCCGGTATTGCACGGCTTCGGCCACATGGGCGGCGCCCACGGTCCCGCAGCCCGATAGATCGGCAATAGTACGTGCAACCTTGAGGGCCCGGTGCGTGCTGCGCGCCGACCACGCCAGACGCGCCGCCGCAGCCTGCAGGAACCGCGCGGCCGCGGTGTCCAGCGCCGCCATCTGTTCCAGCTCCTGGCCCTGCAATGCCTGGTTGGCCTTGCCCTGGCGCTGGAGCGCTCGTTCGTGCGCGCGGGCCACGCGTTCGCGCACGGCGCCGCTGGGTTCGCCGGGCGGGGCGCCCAGCAGTTCCTCGGGCGGCAGCGCGGGCACCTCCACATGCAGGTCGATGCGGTCCAGCAGCGGGCCGCTGAGCTTGCCCTGGTAGCGCGCGATCTGGTCGGGTGTGCAGCGGCAGGCGCGCTGGTGCGAGCCCGCAAAACCACAGGGGCAGGGGTTCATGGCCGCCACGAGCTGAAAGCGCGCCGGGAACTCGGCGCGCTGCGCCGCCCGGGCAATGGTGATGCGCCCGCTTTCCAGCGGCTCGCGCAGCGCTTCCAGGGCGCTGCGGGCGAATTCGGGGAATTCATCGAGGAAGAGCACGCCTTCGTGCGCGAGCGAGATCTCGCCCGGGCGCGGCGGCGAGCCCCCGCCCACCAGCGCGATCGCGCTGCAGCTGTGGTGCGGGCTGGCCGTGGTGCGCTGCATCCACTGCGCGGGGCTGAAGCGCCCGGCCAGGCTGGCAATGGCCGCGCTCTCCAGCGCTTGCTCCACCCCCATCGGGGGCAGCAGCCCGGCAAAACGCTGGGCCAGCATGGATTTGCCCGAGCCCGGGGGCCCCACGAGCAGCAGCCCGTGCCCGCCTGCGGCAGCGATCTCCAGTGCGCGCTTGGCCGCGGCCTGCCCCTTCACGTCGGCCAGGTCCGGGCCATCGGTGGCCGGGGCCGGCGGCGCGGGTTGCAGCCGCTGCCAACCGCCGTCGTCCGCGCCATCATCGTTCGGCGGGGGCACGGGCACGAACTGGCGTACCACGTCCAACAGGTGGTGCGCGCGGTAGATCTCGGTGCCCGGCACCAGCGCAGCTTCTTCGGCGCTGCCGGGGGGAAGCACCGTGCGTACGGGCTGCGCCAGCGCGCGCAGCGCCAAGCTGGTCGCCAGGGCGCCGCGCACCGGGCGCAGCAGGCCCGACAGCGATAGCTCGCCGGCGAACTCCCAGCCGTCCAACCGGGCCGCGTCGATCTGCCCGCTCGCGGCCAGGATGCCCAGCGCGATCGGCAGGTCGAAGCGGCCGGAGTCTTTGGGCAGATCGGCCGGCGCCAGGTTCACGGTGATCTTCTTGTTGGCCGGGAATTCCAGCCCGGCGTTCTGCAGCGCGGAGCGCACGCGCTCGCGCGCCTCCTTGACCTCGACATCGGCCAGGCCCACCAGCGCGAAGCTGGGCAACCCGTTGGCCAGGTGTACTTCCACCGTAACGGCGGGCGCGTGCAGGCCCAGCAGGGCGCGGCTTTGCACCAAAGCAAGACTCATCGCAACGGATCTCCCCAGGCATGTGCGTGCAACCATGGCGACGGATGCGCCAGGGGGCCGCCCTGCACCAGGCTGGTGCGAAATGCGCCGGGCTGCAACCCCTGTGACTGCACGTATGCCTCAGGATGGTACCCGGCAGGCCGTCGCGGGGCGGATTTCGGGGTGGCACGGTCCATGCATTGAGGGGGTGTCAACCGTCGCCCAACACTGGAGGAACCATGCACCGCTTTTCCCTCAAGACCCTGGCCCTCGCTTTTGCGGCCGTCGCCGTACCGGGCCTTGCCAGCGCCCAGCTCACTGCCAATGTGTCGCTGACCAGCAACTACAAGTTCCGCGGCCAGGACCAGGACGTGAACCGCATCAAGGCCGTGAACCCGGCCATCCAGGGCGGGTTCGACTACAGCTTTGGCGACAGTGGCTTCTACGTGGGCAACTGGAACTCCAGCGTGGACTGGCTGTCCGGCAACTCCATCGAGGCCGACTTCTACGGTGGCTACAAATTCAAGGCCGGCGAGGTGGACCTGGATGTGGGCGCGCTCACGTATGTGTACCCAGGCAACACCAACGGCAACACCACCGAGCTGTACGGCGCGGCCACGTACGGCCCGTTCACGGCCAAGTACTCGCACACCGTGTCCAAGGATTACTTCGGCTGGGCGGGCGCCAAGACCTCCAGCAACCGTGGGCGCAACACGGGCTACCTGAACCTGGCGTTTGCGCAGGAGGTTGCGCCCAGCGTCACGCTGAAGGCGTCCGTGGGCTACACGCGCTTTGCCAGCGACATCAAGGACCTGGGCGTGCCCAACTACGTGGACTACAGCGTGGGCGGCGCCTACGACTTCGGCGCCGGCCTGTCGTTGTCCGCGGCGGTTGCCGGAGCCAACAAGAAGGGCTTCTTCGGCGATGCCAACAAGGCCCGCCTGATCGTCTCCCTCACCAAGACCCTCTAACTCTCGACAAGGAACCGATCATGAAAATGGTCACCGCCATCATCAAACCCTTCAAGCTCGACGAGGTGCGCGAGTCCCTGTCGGACATCGGCGTGCAGGGCATCACCGTGACCGAGGTGAAGGGCTTTGGCCGCCAGAAGGGCCATACCGAGCTGTACCGCGGCGCCGAGTACGTCGTGGACTTCCTGCCCAAGGTGAAGATCGAGGCCGCCGTGGCCGACGAGCTGGTGGAACGCGTCATCGAGGCCATCGAAGGCGCGGCCCGCACCGGCAAGATCGGCGACGGCAAGATCTTCGTGGCGCACCTGGAGCAGGTGGTGCGTATCCGCACCGGCGAGACCGGCCAGGAAGCCCTGTGAGCGCGCGTCGCACAGGCATTCGTCCCTCCCGACCCAGAGATCTGCCATGAAAAAACTATTTGCTTCCCTATTGATCGGTGCAAGCCTGCTGGCCGGTGGCGCCGGCGCGCTGGCCCAGGCACCCGACGCGGCCGCGGCGGCTTCGGAACCCGTGGCCGTCGCCCCCGCGCCCGCTGCCGAGCCCGTCGCAGCACCTGCTGCGGCACCCGCACCCGCACCCGCCCCCGCGGCAGAGGCGCCCGCCGCGCCCAAGGTGGACTCGGGCGACACCGCTTGGATGCTGACCTCCACGCTGCTCGTGATCCTGATGATCATCCCGGGCCTGGCCCTGTTCTACGGGGGGCTGGGCCGCACCAAGAACATGCTGTCCGTGCTGATGCAGGTGTTCGTGATCTTTGCCCTGGTGTCGCTGCTGTGGTCCATCTATGGCTACAGCCTCGCGTTCTCCGGCGAGGGCCAATTCGTGGGCGACCTGTCCAAGCTTTTCCTGAAGGGCGTGAGCCAGGAAACCTTTGGTGCGCTGTCGACCATTCCCGAATACGTGTTCATCGCCTTCCAGGGCACGTTCGCGGCCATCACCGTGGCGCTGATCGTGGGCTCCTTTGCGGAACGCATGCGTTTTGCGGCCGTGCTCATCTTCGCGCTGCTGTGGTTCACCTTCAGCTATGTGCCCATGGCCCACATCGTGTGGGGTGGCGGCCTGCTGGCGGCCGACGGCGCGCTCGATTTTGCGGGCGGCACCGTGGTGCACATCAACGCCGGTATCGCGGGCCTGGTGGGTGCCTACATGGTGGGCAAGCGCATCGGCTTCGGCAAAGAGGCCTTCACCCCGCACAGCCTGACGCTGACCATGGTGGGCGCGTCGCTGCTGTGGGTGGGCTGGTTCGGCTTCAACGCCGGCTCGGCCGGTGCCGCCAACGCCGTTGCGGGCCTGGCCTTCGTGAACACGGTGCTGGCCACCTCGGCCGCCACGCTGTCGTGGATTGCCGGCGAAGCGCTGCACAAGGGCAAGGCCTCCATGCTGGGCGCGGCCTCGGGCGCGGTGGCCGGCCTGGTGGCGGTCACGCCCGCCGCGGGCTTCGTGGGCCCCATGGGCTCCATCGCGATCGGCCTGATCGCCGGCCTGGTCTGCCTGTGGGGCGTGGGCGGCCTGAAGAAGATGCTGAACGTGGACGATGCCTTTGACGTGTTTGGCGTGCATGGCGTGGGCGGCATCGTGGGCGCCATCCTCACCGGCGTGTTCGCGGCCCAGGGCCTGGGCGGCACCGGCGGCCTGACGCCTGACACCTTCAGCATGGGCGCGCAGGTGTGGGTGCAGGTCAAGAGCGTGCTGTTCACCATCGTGTGGTCGGGCGTGGTGTCCTTCATCGCCTACAAGGTCGCCGACCTGCTGGTGGGCCTGCGCGTGAGCGAGGAAGCCGAGCGCGAGGGCCTGGACATCACCTCCCACGGCGAGACGGCCTACCACCGCTGAGCGGCGTTGAACGGCGGGCGCCGCGTGGTGGCGCGGCGCCCCCGATGACAAGCGAGCAACTCCCTGTCCCTTTTTTGGGCCCGCCCTTGGCGGGCCTTTTCTTTGGGTGGCGCGCAGGCCCGGGGCCAATAATGCCTGCATGAACACTGCCTGGACGCCCCTGGCCGCCGCGCCCGCGCAACTCGGCGAATCTCCTTTCTGGCACCCCCTGGAGTCCCGTCTGTACTGGGTGGACATCGCTGGCCGCGCGCTGTGGCGCAGCGGCGTGCACGGGAGCGATGCGCAATGCTGGCCCCTGCCGGCCGAGCCCGGCTGCATCGCGCCGGCGCGCCAAGGGGGCACACCCGCAGGCCTGGTAGTGGCGCTGCGCGACCGCATCTGCCACGCGCCGCGCTGGGGCGGGCCGCTCCTCACGCTGGCGCACTTGCCCATCGACCCGGCGACCGAGCGTGCCAACGACGGCAAGTGCGACGCGCTCGGGCGCCTGTGGGTGGGCACGGTGCATGAGCCCGCCCAGGGCCCGCGCCAGCCCGTCGCTGCGCTGTACTGCATCGACCTGCGCGGCGGGGACCAGGGCGGCCCCGATGCTCCCACGGTGCGCCGCATGCTGGACGGCGTGGCCACCGCCAACGGCCTGGCTTGGTCGCCGGATGGGCGCACGCTGTATTGGAGCGACACGCCCTCGCACACCATCCGCGCCTGGGACTGCAACGCGCAGTTGGAGCCCATCGGGGCGCCGCGTGTGTTGCACCGCTTTGCGGCGCGCGATGAGGCAGTCCCCTATGGCGGCCGCCCAGACGGTGCCGCCGTGGATGCCGAAGGCGCCTACTGGTGCGCGCTGTACGAGGGCGCGCGCGTGCTGCGCTTGTCGCCGCGCGGCGAGGTGCTGGCCGAGCTGCCCACGCCGCTGTCCTGCCCCACTATGCCCTGTGTGGGTGGGCCTGACGGGCACACGCTGTTCGTCACCTCTGCACGCAAGGGCCGCAGTGCCGATGAGCTGGCGCGCTGGCCCCAGTCGGGGCAGGTGCTGTCCACCCGAGTGGCCGTGGCGGGGTTGCCCGTGGCCTGGTGCGAGATCGGCCAGCCTTGACCCCTGCGGCGCGCATGGCTGCCAGCGCCATTCACGCCGCGCGTTCAAAAAAATCAAACCTGCGCCACGGCCGGCCGAAAGGGCAGGGCAGTACCATCGCCGGATGGACGCAGCCCTTCGCCAGATCATCGACCGCGTGCGCGACAGCGCAGACCGCCGCAGCGCCGTGCGCATCTGCGGCGGAGGCACCAAAGACTTCCATGGCCCGGGCGCGCCGCAGCATGCCGGCGAGCCGCTGGACATGCGGCCCCTGGCCGGCATCGTGAGCTACGAGCCCAGCGAACTGGTGGTGACCGCGCTGGCCGGCACGCCGCTGGCGGAGCTGGAGGCGCTGCTCGCGCGCCATGGCCAGAGCCTGCCGTTCGAGCCGCCACGCTTTGCCGAAGGCGGCACCGTGGGGGGCATGGTGGCGGCCGGCCTGTCGGGCCCGGCGCGCGCCAGCGTGGGCGCGGTGCGCGACTACGTGCTGGGCGTGGAGATCATCAACGGGCGCGGCGAGCTGCTGCGCTTTGGCGGGCAGGTGATGAAGAACGTGGCGGGCTATGACGTCTCGCGCCTCATGGCCGGGGCCTGGGGGCAGCTCGGCGTGATCACCGAGGTCAGCCTGAAGGTGCTGCCGGTGCCGCCGGCCGAGGCCACGCTGCGCTTTGACTGCGACCAGGCCGAGGCGCTGCGCCGCCTCAACGCCTGGGGCGGCCAGCCGCTGCCGCTCAACGCCAGCTGCTGGGTCGAGGATGCGGGCCGCGGCCAGCTCTACGTGCGCCTGCGTGGCGCGCAGGCGGCGGTGCAGGCCGCCTGCCGCAGCATGGGAGGTGAGTTGCAAGACGCTCCCACCGTGCCGGACGACTGGCAGGCTTGCCGCGACCAGCGCCTGCCCTGGTTCGCCGCGCGTGCGGCGGACCATGCGCTGTGGCGCCTGTCGGTTCCCCAGACCGCGCCCGTGCTGGCATTGCCCGCGGGCGTGGCGCCCCCGCTGGTGGAGTGGCACGGCGGTCTGCGCTGGGTGCAGGCGCTGCCGCAGCACGGCGATGCGCTGCATGCACTGGCCGCCGAGGTGGGGGGTAGTGCTTCTCTATTCATAGCTGCTAGCGCAGATGGGATAAGCGCTAGAGCCATTTTTGATGCAAATTCTGCGGCGCTCGCTGCGATCCACCAGCGGCTCAAGCAGGCGTTCGACCCGGCCGGCATCTTCAACCCCGGGCGCCTCGTCTAGCCATGCGCCTGCTGCGCCACCTGACCGGGCGGCACCGCACCACGGTCACCAACCGCACGCTGGGCCTGCTGCTGGCGTTCAACGCGGGGGCGATCAACGCGGGGGGCTTTCTGGTCGTGAACATGTATACCTCGCACATGACGGGCTTCCTTTCGCTGGTGGCCGACAACCTGGTGCTGGGCAACATGACGCTGGTGCTCAGCGCCATTGGCACGCTGTGGGCGTTCATGTCGGGCGCGGGCTCCACGGCGATCCTCGTCAATTGGGCGCGCCACCAGCACCTGCGCAGCGGCTTTGCGCTGCCGCTCTTGCTGGAGGCGGTGCTGATGCTGCTGTTCGGCCTGATGGGGGCCATCACGCTGGGCTGGCGCACGCCGTTCGCCGTGCCGCTCACGGTGCTGCTGCTGGCCTACATCATGGGGCTGCAGAACGCGGTGGTGACCAAGATGTCTTCGGCCCAGATCCGCACCACGCACATGACGGGCATCGTCACCGACCTCGGCATCGAGATGGGCAAGGCCCTCTATTGGAACCGCAGCGGGACGCCGCGCGAGTCGCAGGTGCATGCCAACAAGACGCGCCTGCGCATGTTCGCCAGCCTGCTGGGCATGTTCACCGCCGGCGGCGTGGTCGGCGCGGCGGGCTTCAAGTACGTGGGCTTCATCTGGGTGGTGCCGCTGGCGTCCATCCTGCTGGCGCTGTCGCTGCCCCCCCTCGCCGCCGACCGCCAGCGCCTGGCCCAGCTGTGGCGCGCGCGCCGCACTCCCGCACCCGCCGAAGACGCCCCCGCGCGCCGCTAACCCTCCACGATCTCCACGACACACCATGCAGACCCAGCTCGCACCCCAGTACCAGGGCACGCCCGAAGGGCAGGAGGCCGAGGCCATCCTGCGCAAATGCGTGCATTGCGGCTTTTGCACTGCCACCTGCCCCACCTACCAGTTGCTGGGCGATGAGCTGGACGGCCCGCGCGGGCGCATCTACCTCATCAAGCAGGTGCTGGAAGGGGCCGAGCCCACGCGCAAGACGCAGTTGCACCTGGACCGGTGCCTGACCTGCCGCAACTGCGAGAGCACCTGCCCGAGCGGCGTGCAGTACGGGCATCTGGTGGACATCGGCCGGCGCATCGTCGAGGAAAAGGTGCCGCGCCCGCGCGGCGAGGCGGCGGCCCGCTGGATGCTCAAGGAAGGCTTGCCATCGCCGCTCTTTGCCCCGGCAATGAAGGTGGGCCAGGCCGTGCGCGGCCTGCTGCCCGAGCGCCTGCGCGCCAAGGTGCCGCCGCGCCAGGATGCCGGCGCCTGGCCCACGCGCAGCCATGCGCGCAAGGTGCTGCTGCTGGAGGGCTGCGTGCAGCCGTCCATGGCGCCCAACATCAACAATGCCACGGCGCGCGTGCTGGATGCTGCAGGCATACAGACCGTGGTGGCGCGCGAGGCGGGCTGCTGCGGCGCGGTCAAGTTCCACCTGAACGATCAGGAAGGGGGCCTCGCCCAGATGCGCGCCAACATCGACGCCTGGTGGCCCTACGTGGAACGCGGCGAGGTGGAGGCCATCGTCATGAATGCCTCGGGCTGCGGCGTCACCGTGAAGGAATACGGCCACCTGCTGCGCAACGACGCGCAGTACGCCGAGAAGGCGGCGCGGGTGAGCGCCCTCACGCGCGATCTGTCGGAACTGCTGCCCGATCTGGTGGAGCGTCTGCGCGGGCGCATCCAGCCTCCCGCGGCGCCGCTGGCCTACCACCCGCCCTGCACCCTGCAACACGGGCAGAAGCTGCGCGGCGGCGTGGAGCGGCACCTGGCGGCGCTGGGCTTCGAGCTGCGCGTGGCGCGCACCGAGTCGCACCTGTGCTGCGGCTCGGCCGGCACCTACTCGTTGCTCAACCCGGAACTGTCGTATCAGCTGCGCGACCGCAAGCTGGGCGCGCTGGGCGAGGCCTTCACCGAGCAGCCGCCTGCGGCCATCCTCTCGGCCAACATGGGCTGCATCACCCACCTGCAAAGCGGCACGGGCATTCCCGTGAAGCACTGGGTGGAGGTGCTGGACGCTGCATTGCTGGCATGATGGCGGGTTTTGACCGCCGCGCGGGGCGGGCTTTCGGGGCCCGGCCGCGCGCTTTCGAGCCATGAACGACACCGTGAACGCACCCGCTCCGATCCACGAAGAAGGCGTGCCACCCATCGCCGCTGCGGTCCCCGCGGCCGAAGGCCATGCGACACCGGAGAGCCCCGCGTCGGCCAGCCCGGCACCCGCCGCTGACAGCGGCGCCGCACGCGCGCCCAGGGCCAATCGCCGCGGCGGCCGTGGCCGCGCGGGGGGGCGGCGTGAGCCGGGAGCGCAGGCCGCAGGCGATGCGCCCCAGGCCGGCGCCAAGGGCGGCCCCGCGGCGGGTGCACCCCGCCGTACGCATCCGCTGCTGGAGCAGTTGGCGGGCTGGTATCCGCACTTGTTCGGCGCGCAGTTCCTGCCGCTCAAGCGCGGCATCTTCCAGGACCTGCTGGCCGCGCATGGCGAAGCCATCGACAAGGACGCGCTCAAGCTCGCCCTCTCCATCCACACGCGGTCCACGCGCTACCTGAATGCCGTGGCCCAGGGCATGAAGCGCCACGACCTGCAGGGCCAGCCCGTGGAGGACATGGCGCCCGAGCATGTGCACCACGCGCTGTTGGAGGTGTTCCGCCGGCGCAAGCCGCAGGACGGCGAGGACCTGACGGCCAAGCTGCGCCGGCGCATTGCCCAGGCGTTCGAGGCCAGCGGCCTCACGCGCGAGGCCTATGACGCGCTGGTGCGCGGCCGCGACGAGAAGGCCAACGCCCTGCTCGATGAAGCCTTTGCCGAGGTGGCCGAGCGCGATGCCAAGGCCGAGGCGCTGCTGCGTGCCTTCGAGGCCAGCGGCCAGACCCCCGAGGCCTTTGCCGATATGTACGGCCTGCCCGCTCGGCAGGCGGCGCAGATGCTCGAGCGGGCACGCCAGCGCCGCGCACCGGGCGCCTGAGCGCGGCGCGAGGGGCGGTGACAGGCTGCTGACACGACGCTGTCAGCAGCTTCCCCGCAGCATGGAGGCCTTCGCAACTTGCTTTCAAGGAGCCCCTCCATGACCATCCCCTCATCCAGCCAGGCCATCAACTGGTTCGAGATTCCGTGCGCCGATCTCGGCCGTGCGCAGTCCTTTTACGAGCGCATGCTGGACCGGCCCATGCGCCGCGAAGACTTCGGCAGCGAACCCATGGCCCTGTTCTCCAAGGACGATCCCACGACGGGCGGCTGCCTGGTGGCGGGCCCGCAGCGCCGCGCGGCGCCTGACGCGGGCGTGCGCATCTACCTGGACTGCGAGCCCAGCGTGGAGGCGGCTTTGGCCCGTGTAGTGCCTGCCGGTGGCCAGGTCGTGGATGCCTGCACGCAGCTGCCCCAGGGCATGGGGTACATCGCCCACGTGCGCGATACCGAGGGCAACACCATCGGCCTGCACGCCATGGCGCGCTGAGGCGCCGGCTCGCACACCCTGCTGACACCCCGTTGTCAGCAGGGTGGCGGCAGCATCGGCGCGTTCTTGGATTCCGTTCAGGAGAGATTTCCATGATCCCAATCACCGTCCAGGTGCCGGCGTTCAGCGTGGCGGGCGTTGCCGTGCGCACCTGCAACCGAGACGAGGCCCAGCCCGAACGGGCGCGCATAGGCGCACTGTGGGACCAGTTCTTCACCGAAAGCTGGGCGCGCCAGTTGCCCGGCCCCGGGGCCGACGGGCGCCTCTACGGCGTCTACAGTGCCTATGAGTCCGATCAGCATGGCGCCTTCGACGTGACGGCCGGCGTGTCGGCCGCCGTGCAGGCCGATCCGCCGGTGGGCGCGGCCCGCATCGAGGTGCAGCCGGGCAGCTATCTGGTGTTCCACTGCGAGGGACCCATGCCGCAGATAGTGCTCGACGCCAGGGCCGCCGCGTGGCGCTACTTCGAGGAACATCCCGAGGTGCGGCGCCGCTTCGACACCGACTTCGAATGCTACGAGGGGCCGGAGTGCGTCGCCCTGCACATCGGCGTGCTGCTCTGAGTGCAGGCCCGGGCGCTGTCCTGCCTGGCACCCGGCACCGTACCATGCGGACCATTCCTTCCGTGGCCTGAGATTCCATGCGCCGTGCCGACCGCCTGTTCCAGATCGTCCAGCTCATCCGGGGCCGGCGCCTGTCCACGGCCGCCTTTCTCGCCGGGCGGCTGGAAGTGTCGCTGCGCACCATTTACCGCGACGTGGCCGACCTGCAGCACCAGGGCATACCCATTGAAGGCGAGGCCGGCGTGGGCTACCGCCTGGGCGCGGGATTCGAGCTGCCGCCGCTGATGTTCAGCCAGGGCGAGGCCAACGCCCTCGTGGCCGCCGCGCGGCTTGCGCAGACCTGGGTCGATGGCGGCATGGCGCGCGAGATCGAGGGTGCGCTTGGCAAGATCCTCTCGGTGCTGCCGCCCGCCGCGCGCGCGGCGGCCGAGGCGCAAGCGCTCTACGCGCCGGGCTCGGGGCTGGATACGCGCGCCCAGGCCGCGCTGCAGGCGCTGCGCGAGGCCGTGCAGTCCTGCCACGTGGTGCGGCTTGACTACGCCGACGTGCAGGGCCGGCCCAGCCTGCGGCGCGTGCGGCCGCTGGGCTGCTTCTACTGGGGCAAGGTGTGGACGCTGTCGGCCTGGTGCGAACTGCGCGATGACTTCCGGGGCTTTCGCATCGACTGCATCGCGGCCTTCGAGGTGCTGGACGAGCGCTTTCCCCAGGAGCCCGGCAAGACCCTGGCCGACCTGCTGCGCCAGGTCGAGGCCCGGATGCGTCACTGCCCGGCCGAGGGGCTGGACGGCGCCGCGTTCTCCTCCTGACCTTTTTTGCTCCTCCGCTGCGGGGATGGATTGCCATGGGCCGTCCTGACCGCCGGCCGCAGTCCAGCGCCGGGCCTGCGCGCGCGCTGCAAACCTGTCCCCCCACGGCGTACCCACGCAGCATGGCACGGTGAGAGCCGCGGGCCGTAGCCCTCTCGCTGCCTTGGCTGGTCTTGGCTGGCCCGGAGGCCGGTATCGGGGCTGTACTTGCCGCGGCCTTTGTGGAACGTGTATGTCGCGCCGGATCGCTTGTGAAAACCGCTTGGCCTCAGGCCGCCAGCGCTGCCTCGATGTCGACCGTGAGCTTCTCGGGAGCCTCCTGCGGCGCGTAGCGGCGGATCACCTGGCCGTCCCGGCCGACCAGGAACTTGGTGAAGTTCCACTTGATCGCCTTGGTGCCCAGCACGCCGGGCGCTTCGGCGGTGAGCCAGCGGTACAGCGGGTGCGCGTCGCTGCCGTTGACGTCGATCTTGGACATCATGGGAAACTGCACGCCATAGTTGCGCTGGCAAAAGCCCGCGATGGCGTCGTTGCTGCCCGGGTCCTGGTGGCCGAACTGGTTGCACGGAAAGCCGAGCACTACCAGCCCGCGCGGCCCGTAGCGTTCATGCAGCGCCTGCAAGCCGGTGAACTGCGGCGTGAAGCCGCAGGCGCTGGCGGTGTTGACGATGAGCAGCACCTGACCGCGGAAGTCGCTCAGTGGCTGGGGTGCGCCGTCGATGCGTGTCGCGTCGAAGTCATACGCAGTGGTCATGGGGCCTCCGGTCGTGTGTCCGTCACCTTATCACTGGGGGCGCGGGGTGTGCCTGCTGCATGCACCCGCGGCCGCCAGACCGACCAGCCGGCCGCCAGCAGGATCAGCGCGCCGCCGGCGAGGGTCCCGCCCGTCAGCTGTGCAGCGCCCAGCAGCGTCGAGGAGCCGCTGGCGAACACCACCTCCGACAGCATGATGATCGCCGTCGTCCCTGCCGCCAGGCGCGCGGCGCCAAATTGCAGCGCCCAGTTGCCGATCAGCAGCACGACCGCCAGAAGCGCCGCCACCCAGGCCCAGGTGGCGTTCAGCGGTGGAAAGGGCGGCACCAGGCCCAGGGATCGGCCCAGCTGGGCCGCCAGCAGCGCCATGAGCATGCAGCCGCCGAACATGGCGACCATGCGCGCCTGGCCCGGGACGGCGTGCAGGCGGCGCAGGGTGACGTTGGTCACGGCAAACGTGAAGCCGCCGAGGATCGCGAGCAGATCGGCCAGCGTCAGGGCGGCGAGCAGGCGCGGCAGGCCGCCCTCGGCGGGCCACAGCACCAGCAGCACGCCGCTGAAGGCCAGCAGCAGCCGCGCCAGCGCCTGCGGCGTGGGCCGCTCGCCCAGGAAGCGCCAGGCCAGCAGCACGCTCCAGGCTGGCATCAGATAGAACAGCAGGATCACGCGGACCACGTCGCCAATGGTGATGGCCCAGTTGAAGGCCACGTTGTTCAGGCCCGAGCACAGCGCCAGCAACCACAGGGCCCGGTGCTGCCGCAGCTGCGCGGAAATGCCCGGCCGCAGCGCCAGCAGCACAAGGAGGATGGCCCCATACATGAGCGCCGTGGCCCACAGCGGGTGCAGTCCCGCGCCGTGCATCTGCCGGAACGGCCACCAGGACAGTCCCCAGATGAAGGCGTTGAACAGCAAGGCCAGGGCGGGAAGCGGAGATTGCATGCAAAAAGTGGCCGTAGCGCTTATCTGGCAAGCGCAAACAGCTATCAAAAACAGAGTGGTGAAGGCGCGAAGACGCCCAGCCTTTGCGGCGCATTGTGCCGGCGCGACGGCGGGCGCGCGGGGCTGCGCAGGGGTAGCCCCACGCACCGGTTCAGTGGTGGTCGTGCCGGGCGATGGAGAGCAGGTGCTCCACTTCCTCGGGATGGCTGCGCACGTTGTGCGCGTGCCAGCGGCCGATCAGCCACATCACGCCCGCCACCAGCATGCCGAAGGCCGTGATGGCACCGAAGGCCGACAGCCCGAACTTGGTGGACAGGCTGTAGAACGCGCCCATGCCCAGGATGGCGGCCTGCTCGTTGAAGTTCTGCACGGCAATGGAGCGGCCCGCGCCCATCAGGTTATGGCCGCGGTGCTGCAGCAGCGCGTTCATGGGCACGACCAGGAAGCCCCCCAGCCCGCCCAGCAGGATCAGGAACGGAATGGCCAGCCAGATGTTGCTGATGACATTCATCAGGATCACCAGCAGGCCCATGGCGATGCCCATCGGGATCACGCGCGTAGCCATGTCCAGGCGCATGTGCAGGGACGCCGCCACCGCGCCCGCGGCCGTGCCGATGGCCACCACGCCCACGAGGGCCGAGGCCTGCGTGGTGCTGTAGCCCAGGGCCGCGGCGCTCCAGGCCAGCACGATGTAGCGCAGGTTGCCCGACACCCCCCAGAACAGCGTGGTGGTGGACAGCGAGATCTGCCCGAGCTTGTCGCGCCACAGGCGCCCGTTGCAGGTCCAGAAGTCGGGCAGCAGCGCCAGCGGGTTGGGTGGCAGGGGGCGCATCTCCACGCCCGTGTGCGGGATGCGCAGGTTGAACCACGCCGCCAGCATGTACACCGGCACCAGCGCCAGGATGGCGGCTTCGGCCGCGAGGTCGATGCCCAGATCGATGCCCGGCATGTCCAGCGCCAGCAGATGGCCGGCGATGTGGGGTGCGACCAATTGGCCGCCCACGAGCACGCCCAGGATGATGGAGGCGATGGTCAGCCCCTCGATCCAGCCGTTGGCTTTCACGAGTTGGGATGCGGGCAGCAGCTCGGTGAGGATGCCGTACTTGGCCGGCGAATACGCCGCCGCGCCCAGGCCCACCACAGCGTAGGCCAGCAGCGGGTGGTGGCCGAACAGCATCATCAGGCAGCCCACCACCTTGATGGCATTGCTGATGAACATCACCCGCCCCTTGGGCATGGAGTCGGCGAATGCGCCCACCCACGGCGCCAGCACCACGTAGAACAGCGCGAACATGGGCACCAGCGCCGCGCGCTGCCACTCCGGCGCGCCGCTCGTACGCAGCAGTTCCACCGCGGTCACGAACAATGCGTTGTCGGCCAGCGAGCTGAAAAACTGCGCCGACATGATGGTGTAGAAACCGCGCTTCATCGGGTGGCTGGTGGCTCCATCAGCGGGAATGATGGCCTGTGAAAATTCGAAACACTCCGAGGAGCGACGGGCGGTTATATCACGCGACCCTGCGCGCCCAGTGCCAGAATGGCCCCCGTCCAGTCCGTAGAAACACCCCCATGCCGCGCCCCATTCTTGCGACCATCCACCCCGCAGCCGTGCACCACAACCTGGAGCGCGCGCGGCGTGCCGCGCCCGATGCGCGCGTGTGGGCGGTGGTCAAGGCCAACGCCTACGGCCACGGCATCGAGCGCGTGTTCGAAGGCCTGCGCGCCGCCGACGGTTTCGCTTTGCTGGACCTGGCCGAGGCCGAGCGCGTGCGCGCTCTCGGCTGGCGCGGCCCGATCCTGCTGCTGGAGGGCGTGTTCGAGCCGCGCGACCTGGAGCTGTGCTCGCGCCTGGGCCTGTGGCATGCCGTGCACTGCGATGCGCAGATCGACTGGCTGGCTGCGCACAAGACGCAGGTGCCGCACCGCGTGTTCCTCAAGATGAACTCCGGCATGAACCGCCTGGGCTTCACGCCCGAGCGCTACCGCAGCGCCTGGGCGCGCCTGAACGCGCTGCCCCAGGTGGATGAGATCTCGTGCATGACCCACTTCAGCGACGCCGACGGCTCGCGCGGCATCGCGCACCAGGTGCAGGCGTTCCAGGCCGCCACGCAGGACCTGCCGGGCGAGCGTTGCATTGCCAACAGCGCCGCGCTGCTGCGCCACGGCGGTGATGCGCAGGTGCGGCTGGACTGGGTGCGCGCGGGCATCGTGCTGTACGGCAGCGCGCCCGACCATCCCGAGCGCCGCGCGGCCGACTGGGACCTGCAGCCCACCATGACGCTGGCTTCGCGCATCATCGGCGTGCAGCAGCTGCAGGCGGGCGACACCGTGGGCTACGGCTCGCGCTTCACGGCGCAGGGGCCGCTGGGCATCGGTGTCGTGGCCTGCGGCTATGCCGACGGTTATCCACGCCACTGCGATACCGGCACGCCCGTGCTGGTGAACGGGGTGCGCACGCGCACCATCGGGCGCGTGAGCATGGACATGCTGGCCGTGGACCTCACGCCCGTGCCCGGAGCGGGGCTGGGGGCCGAGGTCACGCTCTGGGGCCGCGCCGCCAACGGCGCCGTGCTGCCCATCGACGAGGTAGCGCAAGCGGGCGGCACCATCGGCTACGAGCTGATGTGCGCGCTGGCACCGCGCGTGCCCGTGGTGGTGCAGGACTGATTCCCTCCATGGTCCGGGTGCGCGGCCGCACGGGCGCCTCGTGGCGCGGCATGCGCCTGCCGCAGCGGCTGCAGGAGGGCCTGCGCCAGCGCCATGCCCTGCGGCTGCACGGCTGGTGCATCGGCAGTCTGATCCTGGGTGTGATGTGGGCGGTGTCCCATGCGCAGATGGCGCTGGGCATGCCGTCGCTGGCGCTGCGCTACCTGGTCACGCTGGGCGTGGGATATGGGGTCTATCTGCTGGTGCTGCGCCTGTGGGCCGCATGGCTGCTGCGCCGGCGCAGCGATGCGGGTGATGCGCCCGACGGGCTGGACCTTCTACCCGATGCCGGCTGGCCCGCCGGCCCCGGGCCGCAGGGCCCCGCACCACCTTTGCACGGCGGTGGCGGCGACTTTGGCGGGGCGGGCGCGACCGGGCAGTGGGACGCGCCGGCCGCAGATGGCGCTGGCGGCACCGGATGGGGCGGTGATCTGGGCGACGCGGCCTCGGGCGCGCTGGAGGCCGCGGGAAGCGCCGACGAAGCCGCCGTGGTGGTCGTGCCGGTGGTGGCGATCTTCGTGGTGGGCGTGGCGCTGCTGGGGGGTGCGGGTGCGCTGGCGTGGCTGTACTTTGGCAGCGAGGTGCTGCTGGCCGTGGCCGTCGAACTGGCGTTCTCCGTGGCCTCGGCACGGGCGCTGATGGGCGCGGAGCGTGCGGGCTGGTTGGGCGCGGCCTGGCGCCTGACGGGCAAGCCCTTGCTTGGCGCCCTGCTGTGCGCGGTGGCCCTGGGCGCGGCGCTGGACCATTGGCTGCCGCAGGCGCGCTCGCTGCCACACGCGGTGCAACTGCTGCGGGGCCGTTGACCTTGCCTCTGGCGGGGCCCTGCGGCCCATGCGGCATGCCTTGGTGATGGCGCTGGGTTGCTGAAAGACCATTTTGCTGAAAATGTTTTTGGCTTTGTTTTGCATCAAGCCATTACTCAGGGTCTTCCCGAAGAATGACTCTCACAGCGAACACCTGCTGTGCGGCCCGCAGGGGCGCCCCGGGTGCTCGGGCGTGCAGCGCTTTGAACGTTCGCTGAACAAGAAGTGGAGTCCCCTATGCAAAGCCAGTCCCCCTCCTCCCGTCCCGCCGCGCGGTTCTTCCTGGGCATCGTCTCGGCTGCGGCCCTGCTGTCCATGGGCAGCGCCGGCGCACAGGAGCCCGTGCAGCCCATCGCGCCCCACAAGGTGACCAACCCCGCCCAGGTCACGCTGGGCAAGAAGCTGTGGTTCGATCCGCGCCTGTCGCGCTCGGGCTTCATCTCGTGCAACTCGTGCCACAACCTGAGCATGGGGGGCTCGGACAACCTCAAGACCTCCATCGGCGACAAGTGGCAGAAAGGCCCGATCAACTCGCCCACGGTGTTGAACTCCAGTCTCAACCTGGCCCAGTTCTGGGACGGCCGCGCGAAGGACCTGAAAGAGCAGGCGGGCGGTCCCATCGCCAACCCGGGCGAGATGGCCTTCTCGCATGACCTCGCGGTAGACATGCTGCGCTCCATTCCCCAGTACGTGGCGGAGTTCAAGCGGGTCTTCGGGCATGACAAGCTCACCATCGATGAGGTGACGGCCGCCATTGCCGCGTTCGAGGAAACGCTGGTGACTCCCAACGCGCGCTTCGACCAATGGCTCAAGGGCGACAAGAAGGCCATCACGGGGCAGGAACTGCGCGGCTACCAGCTCTTCAAGACCAGCGGCTGCGTGGCCTGCCACAACGGCCCCAACCTGGGCGGCAACTCCTTCCAGAAGATGGGCCTGGTCGAGGCATACAAGACGGACAACCCTGCCGAGGGCCGCTCCGCCGTCACGGGCAACGATGCCGAGCGCTTCAACTTCAAGGTGCCCACGCTGCGCAACGTGGAACTGACCTACCCCTACTTCCACGACGGCGCTGCCGACACGCTGGCCGAGGCCGTGGACACCATGGGCCGCATCCAGTTGGGCAAGAAGTTCACCGCGCAGGAGAACGCCGACATCGTGGCCTTCCTCAAGACGCTCACGGGCGATCAGCCGCGGATCGCCCTGCCGATCCTGCCGCCCTCCAGCGATGCGACCAAGCGCCCACAGCCCTTCGACTGATGCGCCGTCACGGATGAAAGCCGGCCCGCTTGCGGGCCTTTACAGGCCGGGGCCTCGCAAGGGGCGCCGGCCTTTTTTGGGGGGGGGCCTGGGCGTCAGGCCAGGGCGCGCTGCACCGCGGGGCGCTGCGCCATGCGCTGGGAGTGCGCGTGCACCTTGGGAAACTGCGCGATGTCCACGCCGTCGCTCTTGAGCCAGCCCGCAACGGTGAAGAGGTAGCCGTCGGCCACCGAGTACTGCTCGCCCAGCACCCACGGGCCGTCGCCCAGGTTGTGGCGCTCGATCAGCGTGAAGCACTCGGTCATGTTGGCGGGCACCTTGCGCTGCATGGCGGCCTGGGCCTCGGGCTCGTCGGCCCAGCGGCTGGCGCGCGGGCGGTGGGCGTGAGCGATGTGCACGGTGGAGGCCAGGTAGCTGTGGAATTCCTGCATGCGCGCGAAGCCGAAGGGGTCGGCGGGCGCCAGGCGCGCATCCGCGAAGCGCTGCGCCACGTAGGCCAGCAGGGCGGGGGTCTCGGTGAGCGTTCCGTGCTCGGTCACCAGCGCGGGCACGCGGCCCTTGGGATTGACCGCGAGGTACTCGGGCGAGCGCTGCTGCTGGCTGGCGAAGTCCACGCGGACCAGGGTATAGGGTGCTTGCGCTTCCTCCAGCGCGATGCGCACGGCCTGTGCGCAGGTACCGGGGGTGAAGTAGAGGGTGAGAGAGGTCATGGACGGCGGGCGTGATGGAGGATGGATGATCGTATCTATAAAAAGAGGAGCGGCTTGCGCTCAATCCCAGGCCATTTCGATGCAATAAGTACCTGAATGTGGCTTGTGGCAAGCGCTGGCAGCTCCTTTTTTTGATGCGCCAGGAAACTCAGGAGCCCACGCTGGCCGGCTGCGCGCCGGGCAGGGGCGCGGCGGGCGCCGAGGGCTTGGGCACGGCGGGTACCGAGGGCAGGTGCGGCGGATCGGCGGGCTTCTTGTCGCACGCGGCCAGCGCCAGTGCGCAGGCGGTCAGCAGCGGCGCGGCCAGGGGGCGAAGTGTCGGCAGGGGCATGGCGGGTCCTTCCTGAGTCGGTGTTCGCCCGGCGGGGCGGCACTGCCCGTTAGGATAGGACAGATCCCCCGCGCCGGCCCA
Source organism: Diaphorobacter sp. ED-3 (assembly GCF_027625375.1). NCBI lineage: Bacteria > Pseudomonadati > Pseudomonadota > Betaproteobacteria > Burkholderiales > Comamonadaceae > Diaphorobacter > Diaphorobacter sp. ED-3. Next base: position 302,165 of record NZ_CP115182.1, read on the forward strand.
CCGCCGGCCTACGCTGCGTCCTGCCACCATGGCCAAAGAAAAAACCATCTTCTCCTGCACCGAATGCGGTGGCACCAGTCCGCGCTGGCTGGGCAAATGCCCCTCCTGCGGTGCGTGGAACACCCTGATCGAATCCGTGCCCGACGCTGGACCGGGCAAGAACCGCCTGAGCGGGGCCGGCCAGTACGCGGGCCTGGCCCAGGCGCAGGCGGTGATGCCGCTGGCCGCCATCGAGGCGACCGAGGTGGCGCGCACGGCGAGCGGCATCGAGGAACTGGACCGCGTGCTGGGCGGTGGCGTGGTCGAGGGCGGGGTGGTGCTCATCGGCGGCGACCCGGGCATCGGCAAGTCCACGCTGCTCTTGCAGGCGATGGACGCGCTGCAGCGCGCGGGCCTGCCCACGCTGTACGTGACGGGCGAGGAGAGCGGCGCCCAGGTGGCGTTGCGTTCGCGCCGGCTGGGGCTGGATGCGAGCCAGGTGAACGTGTTGGCCGAGATCCAACTCGAAAAAATCCTCGCCACCGTGGAGGCCACGCAGCCCGCGGTGTGCGTCATCGACTCCATCCAGACCGTCTATTCCGACCAGCTCACCAGCGCCCCGGGCTCGGTGGCCCAGGTGCGCGAGTGCGCGGCCCATCTCACGCGCATGGCCAAGGCCACGGGCATCGCCGTCATCCTGGTGGGCCACGTGACCAAGGAGGGTGCGCTGGCCGGCCCGCGCGTGCTGGAGCACATGGTGGACACGGTGCTGTACTTCGAGGGCGACACGCACAGCAGCTTCCGTCTGGTGCGCGCCATCAAGAACCGCTTTGGCGCCGTGAACGAGATCGGCGTGTTCGCCATGACCGAGAAGGGCCTCAAGGGCGTGGCGAACCCGAGTGCCATTTTTTTGAGCCAGCACAGCGAGCCGGTGCCCGGCAGCTGCGTGCTGGTCACGCTGGAGGGCACACGGCCCATGCTGGTGGAGATCCAGGCGCTGGTGGACGGCGGGGGGCCCAGCCCGCGGCGCCTGTCGGTGGGGCTGGAGCGCGACCGCCTGGCCATGCTGCTGGCCGTGCTGCACCGCCACGCGGGCGTGGCCTGCGCCGACCAGGACGTGTTCGTCAACGCCGTAGGGGGCGTGCGCATCAGCGAACCCGCGGCCGACCTGGCCGTGATGCTGGCCATCACCAGCAGCCTGCGCGGCAAGGCGTTGCCCAAGGGCTTCATCGCGTTTGGCGAGGTGGGCCTGGCTGGCGAGGTGCGCCCCGCGCCGCGTGGCCAGGAGCGCCTGAAGGAAGCCGCCAAACTGGGCTTCACGGTGGCCGTGGTGCCCAAAGCCAATGCGCCCAAGAAGCCGATCGCCGGGCTGGAGATCCACGCAGTGGAGCGCGTGGACGAGGCCATGACTGCCGTGCGCGGGCTGGACTGACGCGTCGTGTCGCTGGGGCTACGCAGCTTCCACAGCGGCGCCGGTGGTGCTGCGTAGGACAATGCGGCCATGAATCTGCGCAAGATATTGATCCCAGCGGGCATCGTCGTCCTGGTCATTGCCGCCTATCGCGCCTATGGCCCGCAGGGCATCCTCACCGTGAGCGGAGGGCTGGTCATGTGGGGGCTGCTGCATTACACGCGGCTCATGAACGTGATGCAGAAGGCGCGTAACCACCCGATCGGCTACGTGGGCAGCGCGGTAATGCTCAATGCCAAGCTGAAAGCCGGTGTGAACCTGCTGCACGTGGTCGCCATGACGCGCGCCCTGGGCCAGCAGCTGTCGGCGGACGGCCAGCAGCCCGAGCTCTACCGCTGGACCGACGGCACGCAGTCGCACGTGACCTGCGAGTTCGTCAACGGTCGCCTGGTGCGCTGGGAGTTGGTGCGACCCGCCCCGCAGGAGGATGCCGGCCCCCCTGCCACCGCCAACCCGGCGGACGAATCGTAGAATTGCCTGCTTTGCGACCCACGCAGTTCTCTCGAAAAGGATCTCCATGAGCCCCGTTGTTCCCTCCATGGCCGACCGTGACGGCAAGATCTGGATGGATGGCCAGATGGTGGATTGGCGCGACGCCAAGATCCACGTGCTGACCCATTCGCTGCACTACGGCTGCGGCGCCTTCGAAGGCGTGCGCGCCTACAAGACGGAGCAGGGCACGGCCATCTTCCGCCTGGAAGAGCACACCAACCGCCTGTTCAACAGCGCCAAGATCCTGCGCATGACGATCCCCTTCACCAAGGACGAGGTGAATGAGGCACAGAAGGCCGTGGTGCGCGAAAACCAGCTCGAATCCTGCTACCTGCGTCCGCTGACGTGGATCGGCTCGGAAAAACTGGGCGTCTCGCCCAAGGGCAACAAGATTCACCTGATCGTCGCCGCCTGGGCCTGGGGCGCGTACCTGGGCGAGGAAGGCATGCAGCGCGGCATCCGCGTGAAGACCAGCAGCTTCACGCGCCACCACGTCAACATCACCATGACGCAGGCCAAGGCGTCGAGCAACTACACCAACTCCATTCTGGCCAACATGGAGGCCACCGACGATGGCTACGACGAAGCCCTGCTGCTGGACAGCGCCGGCTTCGTGTCCGAAGGCTCGGGCGAGAACGTGTTCATCATCAAGGACGGCGTGGTGTACACCCCCGACCTGTCGGCCGGCGCGCTCAACGGCATCACGCGCAACACCGTGTTCCACATCTGCAAGGACCTGGGGCTGGAGCTGGTGCAAAAGCGCATCACGCGCGACGAGGTGTACATCGCCGACGAGGCCTTCTTCAGCGGCACGGCCGCCGAGATCACCCCGATCCGCGAACTGGACCGCGTGCAGATCGGCAGCGGCAGCCGCGGCCCGCTGACCGAGAAGATCCAATCGGCCTTCTTCGACATCGTGAACGGCCGCAATCCCAAGTACGCCCACTGGCTCACCAAGGTCTGAACCCATGTCACAAGCCATCGTTGAACTGCTGGCCAAGGATCTCAACCTCCAGGGCGGCGTGTATTGCCCCAGCCCCAAGGCCGGCATGAAGCTCTGGAACAGCCACCCCAAGGTCTACCTGGACGTGGCCCACACGGGCGAGGCCAAGTGCCCCTACTGCGGCACCGTGTACCGCCTGAAGGCGGGCGAGGTTGTCCACGCCGGGCATTGATGCGGCGTTCGCGCCTCGGGCGAGGCTCGAGCGTGCTGGCACCATTGCTGCCTCGGCTGCGGTGCGTTGATATTTGCATGGCCAATTAGCCAGGGCTGCGTACTGTTCATGACGATTGATAATCTTCTGGGCCCTGGGCCCTGGCCTCGTCGGGTTGCGACCGCGGCCGTATTTCTGGTACCCGCGCTGGCGCTGACGGTGCAGTCAGGCTATTCGTATGGTGCGGCGCTGCTGTTGGTCTGCGCTCTGTGCTCCCTGCACCGCTGGCCTCGCCTGCCGCAGGATCGCTGGACCTGGGGCTTTGCGGCCGCCATGTCCTGTATCGGAGTTCTGTGGCTGGTGCTGGCCAATCCGCTGGAAGGTTTAGGGGGTTGGGATCGTCCTTCCAAATTCGCCTTCGGCGTTGTCTGCCTGTTATTCGTGAGTACTGCGGCTCCCAAGCCCCGGGCGCAGTTCTGGGGACTGCTTGCCGGGTGTGCGGGTGCAGGTGTCGTGGCGCTGTGGCAGGTGTACGTGGAGAACTCCCCGCGTGCATCGGGCTTCCCCACGGGAAGGACTAATGCCATCCAGTGGGGCAATCTGGCACTGCTGATGGGCACCATGCTTGCCGTGCAAACGTTGGCTTTGCGAGAACACTTGAGTCGTAGGGCTGTGGCGATGGCCTGCGTTGGAGGGCTGTTGGCGCTGAATGCATCTGTGCTTTCGCAATCGCGGGGGGGATGGCTGGCGTTGCTGATGGCCACCCCGGTAGGCTTGTATTTCCTGTGGCACTTCTATCGCCGCGAGTTGTGGCGCATGCTGGCGGGGACGACCATTGCATTGATCGTGCTGGGTGCCGCCAACCATAAGGTGTTGGCCGAGCGCTGGAACGTGATGGAGAAAGAAGTGCTGATCTACGGCACCGAACGTGCGGCCGACACCTCCGTAGGTCAGCGGCTGGAGCACTGGCGCTTTGCCTGGGAGGTGGGCCTGGAGAAGCCTCTCCTCGGTTGGGGCATGCGCGGCTATCTGGCCGAAAAGGAAAAGCGGGTGGCGGCGGGGCAGTACGAGCCCTCCATCCTTGAATACATCTACACCCACAACGAACCCCTGGATATGTTTATCAAGGCGGGCCTTGTGGGCGTGCTGTTGCTGCTGCTGTTCTATGCGGTGCCGCTGGGCATGTTCTGGCCCACCCGCGCGCGCATGGCCGCCTACGCGGGGCAAGCGGCCGAGGTGCGTGCGCAGGTGCTGGCGCTGCGCATGGCGGGCGTGTGCATTCCGTTGCTGTATGCGGGATTCGGGATGACGCAGGTCTTCTTTGCACACAACAGCGGGATCATGTTCTACCTGTTCATGGTGATGACCACCTGGTCGGCGGTGCGCGGCATGGATGCGCTGTACGCGGGCAAGGGGTCCGCGACGGCTGCTGCATAAGGCCAGCCATGGTGTCTGCGGCGTCTGCCCCTGGCCTTCCCGGCGCGGCCGGCGCCCCGGCCATGCGCCGACCGCGGGTGCTGCATTTCGTGACGGGCGGGTTTTCCGGCGCCACGCAGGTGGCCGTGGATCTGGTACGAGCGCACGCGGCTTCGGGCCGCTGCGAGGCCTTGCTGGTGCTGCGCCGCAAGCGGCACACGCGCAACGAACGCGTGCAGGCCCTGCGGGACCAGGGGCTGGCTGTGGAAACCGTGGCTGGCTGGGCGCACGTGGCCACCATCTGGCAGCTGGTCGCGCTCTGCCGGCGTTTCCAACCCGATGTGCTGGTGGCCCATGGGTTCAGCGAGCATTTATGGGGCCGCTATGCCGGATTGATCGCTGGCGTGCCCCACCTGGTGCATGTAGAGCACAACTCCCGCGAGCGCTACACCGCCTGGCGGCTGCGCCAAGCGCTGTGGCTGGCTGAGCGCACCGACCTCATCGTGGGCGTCTCCGAAGGCGTGCGCCAGAGCCTGCTCGCGCGTGGCTTTCCCGCCGCCAAGACCGTGGCCATTCCCAATGGCATCGCGCTGGGGCCGTATGAGCTGGCGCGCCATCCCGCTTGGGCCGACCGTGTGCCGGGCATCGTCATGGCCGCGCGCTTTGCGCGCCAGAAGGACCATGCCACGCTGCTGCGCGCCGTCGCGCTGCTGCGCGATCGCGGCCTCACGCCGCCCGTCAAGCTGGCCGGCGGCGGCAAGGCGGCGGCGCAGCGGGCTGCGCGCAAGCTGTGCACGGCCCTAGGGTTGGACGGGCAGGTGGAATTCCTGGGCCATTGCGGTGATGTGCCGGGACTGCTCATGGGCCACCGCATCTGCGTGCTGGCCACGCACTACGAGGGCATGCCGCTGTCGCTGATCGAGGGCATGGCCGCAGGCTGTGCGGTGGTGGGCAGCCGTGTGGTGGGCGTGCAGGAAATCATCGATGACGGCCGCAATGGCCTGCTGGCCGCGCATGCCGATCCCGCATCGCTGGCCGACGCACTGGAGCGGCTGCTAGTGCGCGATGACGAGGCGCAGCGCATGGCCCAGGCCGCGCAGGAAGACGCCCGCCACCTGTACAGCCTGCAGACCATGACGAAGCGGTACGAGGACCTGCTGCTGCGGGGGCTGGAGGTTGCTCAGTGAGCGGCGCCGTGCGCGCGCCGGCTGCGCCCTGGCTCAGCATCCTGGTGCCGGTCTACAACGTGCAGGACTATCTGCAAGCGTGTCTCGCCTCCGTGGTGGAGCAGGTGGCGCAACTGCCGCTTGCCGGGGAGGGGGGGGCGGGCGTGGAGGTGCTGGTGCTCGACGACTGTTCCACCGATGGCTCGCGTGCACTGATGCAGCAATTGGCGCAGCGCTGGTCCGGCCGGCTGACCCTGATGCGCCACGCGGTCAACCAGGGCCTGAGCGCCGCGCGCAACACCATGATCGACGCCGCCCGCGGTGAATACCTCTGGTTCCTGGACTCCGACGACAAGCTGCTGCCCGGCGCGCTGGCCGGTTTGCAGGCCACCGTGCAGCGCCATGCCCCGGATGCGGTGCTGTGCGACTTCACGGTGTGGCGCGAGCGTACGCAACTCAAGCACCGGCTGCGCGGCGAGGGCCATCGCGCCACCTTTGCCGGCCCGGCAGGGGGGCTTCAGCGCGACCGCGCTGCGCTGCTGACGGGCGTGTTGATGACCGGGCAGTTGCATGCCTGGTCCAAGGTCACGCGGCGCGCGCTGTGGGGCGCAGACCTGCGCTTTCCCGCGGGCCGCTACTTCGAGGACATGGCCGCCATGCCGCTGGCCCTGCTGCGCGCGCGCAGCTATTGCTACGTGCCTCAGCCCTGGGTGGCCTACCGCCAGCGCGGCAGCAGCATCCTGGCGACGATGACCTTGCCCAAGGCGCTCGATCAGTCACGGGCATTGGGCGCGTTTGCCCATGCGCTGCGCACGGCCGAGGCCGAAGGGGCCTTGCCTGCCAGCGCGGCGCTGCATTTCGCCCTGGCACACCAGAGTGCGCGCAACCTTGCCGGCGCGGCGCGCTTCCTGGAGCGGGCCGATCTGCCCGTGGCCGAACGCCGAGCCGCAGCGCAGCGATTGCGTGACGACTTCGCTGCGGCATCGCCGTTGTCGGCGCAGGCCTTGCTGCGCGCCTACGTGCGGCGCGGCTGGTGGCTGCGCGCTCTGCGGCTGCGCCGTGCCTGGGGTGTCGTGGCGGTCGAAGCAAAGGGCTGACCCATGTCGCATGCGCCATCCTCCACCCACTGGAAGCACCGGGGCGAACTGTGGCTGGCGGGCTGGCTGAAGCGCTGGTACCGCCTGCGCCCGCGCGACCTGGAGCCCGCCCCGGCACCCGTGTTCACGCTGCACGCCACGGGCACCGCAGCCGCAGCGCCGGCCGCGCGCACGGCCATTCCCCGCATTCTCTGGAGCTACTGGCAGGGCGGCACACCGCCGCTGCTGGTGCAGCGCTGCTTCGACCACTGGCGGCGCCTGCATCCGCATTTCGAGATCCGCATCCTGGACGAGCGTGGCGTGCTGCGGTACCTGCCGGCCATCCCTGCTGCCCTCGACGGCGCATCGGCGGCCAAGCGTGCCGACTGGATCCGCCTGGAGCTGCTGCGCCGCCACGGCGGCATCTGGCTGGACGCGAGCACCATCCTCACCCAGCCGCTGGACTGGGTTCTGCAGGAGCAGGCGCGCACGCGTGCCGACTTCGTGGGCTACTACCTGCAGCAGTACACCAGCGTCCCCCAGCGCCCGGTGGTGGAGAACTGGTTCATGGCCGCGCCGCCCGGCAGCCCCTTCATCGAGGATCTGCAGCGCGAGTTCACGGAGGAGGTCATCGCCCGCACCGGCGAGCAGTACATCGCCCACCTGCAGGCCCAGGGCCTGTACACGCAGGCGCTGCAGCGCATCGACATGCCCGCCTACCTGACCATGCACCTGGCGCTGCAGGTGATCCTGCTGCGCGGCGGCAGCTACCGACTGGGCCTGTCCCCGGCGGAGTCAGGGCCGTACTTCCTGCACGTGCAGGGCCGCTGGCGCCGCGCTGCGCTCAAGCTGCGGCTGCTGTTCATGCGTGCGCGCGGGCCGCTGCCGCCGCTGATCAAACTGCGTTCGCCCGACCGCCGGCGGCTGGACGACTACCTGGCCCAGGGCATGTACCTGCCGGACAGCGTGGCGGGGCAGTGGCTGGATGGGGATCGCCCCGCCCTCCGATAATTCTCTGCTTTGCTATATATTGAATAGCTGCTGGCGCTTGATGGTAAAGCGCTAGAGCCCCAAAAGACTTAAACCTTCAGGCGCTGCAGTGCGGCCTGCCATTCCTGCGCCAGCAGCGCCACCAGCTGTTGTGCCGGCAGCGCGCGCGCGGCGGCAACGCCCTGGCCTGCCCACAGGGACAGGTAGTCCGCGCGTCCCTGGCTGGCGGCGGCCTTGCGCAGCGGGCCGGTCAGCGCGTTCTGCACCGGGTACGCCGGCACGGTGGCCTCGTGCGGTGCCAGCCGCTGCATCAGCGTGTTGACGATGCCGCGGGCGGGCCGGCCGGAGTAGATGCGCGTGACGCGCGTGTCCGTGGCCTGTGCGCGGGCCATGGCGGCGCGCTGCGCAGGGCCGATGGCGGACTCGGGGCAGGCGAGGAAGGCCGTACCCAACTGCACCCCCTGCGCGCCCAGCGCCTGGGCAGCCGCAATGCCGCGCCCGTCCATGATGCCGCCGGCGGCAATCACCGGGATGGAGAGCGTATCCACGCACTGCGGCACCAGCGCCAGGGTGCCGACCATGCTGGCCTCGAAGTCGCCCAGAAAGGTGCCACGGTGGCCGCCGGCCTCCATGCCGCTGGCGACCACGGCGTCCGCGCCCACGGCGGCCCATGCCTGCGCCTCGGCCAGCGTGGTGGCGGTGCCGATCACGTAGCAGCCAGCCTCGTCCTGGAGGCGGCGCACCTGCGCGGCGCTCAGGATGCCGAAGGTGAAGCTGGCCACGGCGGGGCGGGCCTCCAGCAGCGCCTCGAACTGGGCGTGGAAGTCCTCGCACCAGCGTGCCGGCGCCTCTGGCGGGGGCAGGCCCAGGTCGGCGTACAGCGGCGCCAATCGGTCGATGGCGGCCTGCACCGTGGCCGCATCGGGCGTGGGCTGCTCCAGCACGAACAGGTTCATGCCGAAGGGCTTGGCGGTGGCCGCGCGCACGGCCGCCGCGGCCTCGCGCATGGCCTGGGGCGAACGCATGCCGCAGCCCAGAAAGCCCAGGCCGCCGGCCTGGGAGACGGCGGCGGCCAACTGGGGCGTGTCCGAGCCCGTCATGGGCCCCTGGAAGAGGGGCAGGTCGATCTGCAGCCGTTGCAGCAAGGCATTCATGGGGTCAGCTCCGTAAAGAAGAATCGGGGGCGAGGACAGAGGGGGTGTCCTGGGCGCCGTGCAGCGCTGCTTGCAGCGCGGCCAGCGCGGGCGTGGCGTAGCCCGTGCGGTGCACCAGCACCGTGTCGCAGGGGCCCAGCGGCACCCAGCGCAGCGCTGGCGGTGTGTGCAGCAGATCGACCACCGCCTCAGGCACCACGCCGGCGCAACGGCCCCCGGCCACGCAGGCCAGGATGGCCGGGTAGGACGCGAGCTCCAGCACCTGCGGCGCCTGGCCCGTGGCCTGGCGCATCCAGTCTTCGCCGATGCGGCGGTAGGTGCAGCCGTGCGCAAACGCGGCCAGGGTGTGCACGCGCAGGTCGGCAGGTGTTTCGGCGGGCGGGTGGCTGGCCGGCAGGGCCAGCAGCAGCGATTCCGTCCAGACGGGCGTGCGCTGCACCGGGGCCTCCTCGTCCAGGCCCGGCGGCGGCCAGGCCACCAGGGCGCAGTCGAGTTCGTGGGCCAGAACCTGCTCCACGAGTTGGCGCGACGGGGCGGTGCGCAGCTCCAGCACCAGCGCGGGCCAGCGCGCGTGCAGTTGCGCCAGGGGCGCGGGCAGGCGCGCGGCGGCCGTGCTTTCCATGGCGCCGATGCGCAGGTGGCCGGCGGGAGTGCCCGGGTGCAGGGCCTGCCGCGCCTCCTCGGCCAGCGCCAGCAGGCGCTCGGCATAACTTTGCAGCGTGGCGCCTGCGGGCGTGAGCACCATGCGCCGCCCCTCGCGCAGGAACAGGGCGGCGCCCAGTTGTTCCTCCAGCTGCTGCACGCGCGTGGTCACGTTGGATTGGGCGCGGCCCAGCCGCTCGGCCGCCCGCGTCACGCTGCCCTCATGGGCCACCGTGCGAAAAATCTCCAGTGCCACCAGGTCCATGGATATGTTTGTGAGATGATTTGTCAAAAAATCATCTTAAAAAAAGATTGATGGCGATCATACCGCCGGAGACCGCGCCATGGAACCACAAGCCACCCCGTCGATTGATGTGCCCGCGCCCCGCGGGCCCGCCCTGCACTGGAGCGAGCGGCCCCATGCCGTGGCCCTGGCAGGCATGCTGGCGCTGGCGGTGGCCATGGGCGTGGGGCGGTTCGCGTTCACCCCGCTGTTGCCCATGATGCTGCACGACGGGGTGCTGACCCTCACCGAGGGCAGCTGGCTGGCCACGGCCAATTACGTGGGCTACCTGCTCGGCGCGCTGGCCTGCATGGCACTGCCGTGGGTGGCACCGGGCTTCTATGCGCGCTGGCATCCGGCGCGGCTGGCGCGTGCCGGGCTGGTGGCCACGGTGCTGCTCACGCTGGCGATGGCGCTGCCCGTGGCCGCCGCGTGGCCGGCGCTGCGCTTTGCGGCCGGGGCCGCCAGCGCCTTCGTGCTGCTGAACGTGGCGGCCTGGTGCATGGTGCGCCTGGCGGTGCTGGGCCGCCCGGCCATGGGCGGGCTGATCTTCTGCGGGCCGGGCGTGGGCATTGTGCTCACGGGGCTGGCCGCCAGCGCGATGGTGGCGGCGCAGTGGCGTGCGGCCTCGGGCTGGGTGGTCTTCGGGGTGCTCTCGGTGCTGCTGTGCGTGGGCGTGTGGCCCGTGGTGCGCGGCCGCGCGGTCAAGGCCGACGCCGGCGCCCAGCCCCGCGCGGCCGCGCAGGCGGGAAACGCCGGCACCCTGGCGGCGCGCGGCGTGCACGCCGTGGCGTACGGCCTGGCGGGGCTGGGCTACATCGTGACCGCCACCTTCCTGCCCGTGATTGCGCGTGCCGCGCTGCCCTCCGGTTCACCCTGGCCCGACCTTTTCTGGCCGATGTTCGGCGCGGGCGTGGCCGTGGGCGCGGCGCTCAGCACGCGCGCGCCCAGCGCCTGGGACCGGCGCTGGCTGCTGCTGGCGGCGTATGCGCTGCAGGCGCTGGGCATCGTGCTGGGGCTGGTCTGGCCCACGCCGGCGGGCTTTGCACTCAGCAGCGCGTTGGTGGGTCTGCCGTTCACGGCCATCACCTTCTACGGCCTGCAGGAAGCGCGGCGCCTGTGGCCGCAGTCTGCCGACAGCTTTGCGAGCCTGGTCACGGCCGTCTACGGCCTGGGCCAGATCGCGGGTCCGCCGCTGGTGGCGTGGCTGCTCGCGCACGCCGATGCCGGACAGGGTTTTGCCCGCGGGCTGGCGCTGGCGGCGGGGGCACTGGTGGCCGGCGCGGCGATGTACGGCTGGTCGGCCTGGCGCTGGCCGCAGCGCGCCTGACAGGCCGTCAGTGCTGCCCTTGCAGGCGCGCGTCCCAGGCCTCGCTCTGTCCGCTGTCCAGGCGCCGCTGGAACAGCCGCTGCCATGACGGCGGCAGCGGCAGCGCGAGGATTTCGCGCAGCGTGGCGGGTGTGCAGTCGCGCCGGTCGATCACCTCCAGCAGCCGTGCGATGGGCCACGCAGGCTGCGGCCGCGCGAGCAGCCAGACGGTGTCGCCCGCCTGCACCGTCCCGGGTTGCAGAACACGCAGATACCAACCCGCCCGCAGGCTGCGTTGCACGCGCAGCGCCATGCCGGGCACTTGGAAGCGGTCGTTCAGCTTCCAGCAGGGCTGGCGGCCCTGGCTGACCTCGAAAACGGCGCTGCCGATGCGCCACTGGTCCGCAATGCACACCTGGGCCTCCTGCACGCCGTCCAGGCTGAAATTCTCGCCAAAGGCACCGGGCTGCGCGAGCAGCGCCTGCGCCGTGGCGTGGCCCGCCAGCTCCTCGCGCCAGGGCGTGTACTGCGGCCATGCATAGCAGTGCACGGCCTTGTCGGGGCCGCCGTGCACGCGCAGGTCGCCCTGCTCGTCACCGTCCAGTCCCTCCGCGCCTACGGCGACGGGGCCGCTGCGTGCCTGCTTGGCAATGGCGCTGCGGCTGCCGGGGCGGGTGTAGGGTTGCGCGCGACCGGTGAGCACGGCGCGCAGCGTGCCCAGGGCCGTGGGTTGGGAAGGCAAGGGGGTCATGTTCATGGGCGGGGCTGATCGGGCAGTGGGCAGCCGCCATCGTCGCAGCCCGTGGCGGGCACGGCCGCCGGGGCGGCTGGCGTGGGTTCCGCCAGCAGCCGGCCCAGCAGCGCGCCCAGCCGCAGATCGTCCAGATGGCCGAAGTGGTGCAGGCGCACGCGGCCCTGCGGGTCCAGCACCACCAGGCTGGGCGTTCCGCTGAGCGACAGGCTCTGCATGGTCCGTGGAATGCTGCGCGGCGCATCGGGCTGGTCCAGGCCGATGGGAAAGCGCAGCCGGTATTCGTGGATGAAGGCCTGCAGCGCCTCTGGCGTGCCCTGCACGGCGTGGTGCTCAAACACCGTGTGCAGTCCGATCACGACGAGTTGATCCGGCGCAAACGCCTCATGCACGCGCCGCGCCTGCGGGATGCCGTGCTCCACGCAGCCAGGGCACAGCATCTGAAAAGCGTGCAGCACCACCACACGCCCGCGCAGGCTGTCCAGCGTGAGCGGCGCGGGGGTGTTGAACCAGTGCGCCACCTGTAGCGGCGGCGCAGGCGCAAAGAAGGGCGCGGCGGCGGTCATGGGCAGGCCTTGCGGAACGGGAAAAGCGCCACCCTACAACATGGGCGAATGTGCCTGCTGGGGCAAGGGCGTGTGCGCCGACGCTCAGCGCGTGACCGGCAGGCGCAGCGTGAAGCAGGCGCCTGCCGCGCCATCGGGCCGGTCCTCGCACACCACGCTCCCCCCATGGCGCCCCGCGATGGAGCGCACGAGCGCCAGGCCCAGGCCCACACCGCCCGAGCGTTCGCTGGCGCCCGGCAGGCGGTAGAAGGGCTCGAAGATGCGCTCACGCTGCTCCGGCGGCACGCCCGGACCGTGGTCGCACACGCGCAGCACGGCGTCGTACCCTTCGCGCGTGAGGGTGAGGGTGATCTCGCCCTGGCTGTAGCGCCGCGCGTTCTCCAGCAGGTTGCGCACGGCGCGGCGCAGCAGCTTGGACACGCCCGGCACCTCGACGGGGGCTGTCATAGCGTCTGCACCATCGCCGGAGCCTACGTGCAGTTCGGCGTCCACGCGCACGCATTCCTCCACGGCCAGGCCCACCAGGTCCACGGGCTCGACCGTGCCCACATCGGCGGCGCCGGAATCCAGGCGGCTGGCCAGCAGGATCTCGTCCACCAACTGGTCCAGTTCGGCGATGTTGCGTTCAATCTCGGCGCGGAATGCAGGGGAGGGCGTGCCGCCCTGCATCAGCTCCAGCCCCATGCGGATGCGCGTGAGCGGCGAGCGCAACTCGTGCGAGGCATTCGCCAGCAGCGATTTGTGCGACTGCACCAGCGTCTCGATGCGCGCGGCGGCGGCGTTGAACTGGCGCGCCAGCGCCGCCACCTCGTCATGGCCCTGCTCGGCCACGCGCACCGACAAGTCGCCCTCGCCAAAGCGCTGCACGCTGCGCTGCAGCTGCTCCAGCCGCTGCAGCAGCCGCCGGATGATGGGGAACACCCCCACGGTCACGGCAATGCCCACCAGCGCGAGCATCCACAGAAAGCCGAAGGGCGGGCGGAACCACGCGGCGGGACCGCGCTCGTCGGGGCGCGGGCGGGGCGGGCGCGGAGACAAGTGCATCTCATACACCTCACCTGTGGCGCTCTCGATGCGGTAGAGCACGCCTTCGCTGGGGTCGCGCCGCTGGCGCAGGCCCACGCCATCCACCAGCGTGCGGCCCGCGGCGTCCGTGATGCGGATCTCGCGCGAGGGCGGCTGCTGCTGGTTCTGCTCGGCCGCCCAGCGCCAGGCCATGCCCACGGCGAAGGCGAACACCAGCACGCCCCCGACCACGGCCAGCCAGATGCGCAGGTACAGGCGGCGGGAGAAGGGGCTGATGAGGGACATGCGTGCGGGGCTTTTCAAAAGAGGCAGGTCAGTCCTGCTGCTTGGCGAAGACATAGCCCACACCGCGCACGGTGAGAATGCGGCGCGGGTTCTTGGGGTCGGCCTCGATGGCCGCGCGGATGCGGCCCATGTGCACGTCGATGGAGCGGTCGAACGCCTCCAGCTCGCGCCCGCGCACGGCCTCCATGATCTGGTCGCGCGTGAGCACGCGGCCCGCGCGCTCGGCCATGGTCACCAGCAGGTCGAACTGGTAAGAGGTCAGCTCCGCCGGCTGGCCGTGCACGCTCACCGTGCGCGCATCGCGGTCGATCTCCAGCGAGCCGAAGCGCAGCACCTGCGTGGCCGGCTGGGCACCGCTTTCACGCCGGCGCAGGATGGCACGGATGCGCGCCAGCAGCTCGCGCGGCTCGAAGGGCTTGGGCAGGTAGTCGTCGGCGCCGATCTCCAGGCCGATCACGCGGTCCATGGGGTCGCCCTTGGCTGTGAGCATCAGCACTGGCACCTGGGCGGCGGCGCCCGGCAGCGCGCGGATGCGCCGGCACACCTCCAGGCCGTCGATGTCGGGCAGCATCAGGTCCAGGATCACCAGGTCGGGCAGCTGGCCGCCCTCGGGCGCCTGCAGCCGCGCCAGGCCGCTGGCGCCGTCGGCCATGTGCGTGACCTGCAATCCGGACTGGCCGAGGTACTCGCCCACCATCTGCGCGAGGCGGTGGTCGTCTTCGATCATCAGCAGTTGCGAACTCATGGGTGGGTGGGCCTTTCTGGACTGCCATGTTCCCCGCGCGGCATCTCGCAGGGTTGTCGGCCGGGTAAAGTTAGGTAAACCGGTGTAGGTATCGTTTTGATAGCTGCCAGCGCTTGTCCCTCAAGCGCTGGAGGCTGATTGGGCTCTGGATGCCAGCGCCACCAGCAGCAGCACCGGCAGGCCCAGCAGGGCCGTGCCTGTGAAGAACGCGCTGTAGCCCTGCGCGTCCACGAACTGGCCGGAGAAGCCCGCGAGCCATTTGGGCAGCAACAGCATCATGGAGCTGAACAGCGCGTACTGCGTGGCCGAATACTGCACGTTGGTCAGGCTGGACAGATAGGCGATGAACGCGGCCGAGGCGATGCCGCCCGCGAGGTTGTCGGCCGAGACCACCAGCACCAGGCCCGTGAGGTCGTGCCCGCGCTGGCCCAGCCAGGCGAACAGCAGGTTGGACAGCGCCGAGAGCACCGCGCCCAGCATCAGCACGCGCATCACGCCCAGGCGCATGGACAGCACGCCGCCCACGAAGGCGCCGGCCAGCGTCATCACCACGCCGAAGACCTTGGTCACGGCGGCCACCTCGTCCTTGGTGTAGCCCATGTCCACGTAGAACGGGTTGGCCATGATGCCCATGACCACGTCGCTGATGCGGTACACGGCGATCAGCGCGAGGATCAGCGCCGCCTGCCAGCGGTAGCGCCGGATGAAGTCGGCAAACGGCGCCACCACCGCGCCATGCAGCCACTCGCCCAGGTTGCGCGCGGGCGGCAGTGGGCGCGGCGTGGGCTCGGGCGACAGCAGCACCGTCATCACGCCCACCAGCATGGATGCGGCCATGACGAGGTAGGCCGTGGTCCAGGCGCCGGCCTGGTAGCCGCTCAGGCTGGCGTCCTCCGCGCGTGCAGCCACCCACAGCACGCCCGCGCCGGCCCAGATCATGGCCAGGCGGTAGCCCGTCTGGTAAGTGGCGGCCAGCGCGGCCTGGTGGTCGGTGTCGGCGGACTCGATGCGGAACGCATCCAGCGCAATGTCCTGCGTAGCCGAGCCAATGGCCACCAGCAGTGCGCACCACACTATGGCGTCCAGCCCCTGGCGCGGGTCGGCCAGCGCCATACCGACGAGGCCCGCGGCCACCACACCTTGCGCCAGCAGCAGCCAGCTGCGCCGCCGCCCCAGCCAGCGCGTGAGCAGCGGCAGCGGCAGGCGGTCCACCAGCGGCGACCAGACCCACTTGAACGCATAGGCCAGCCCCACCCACGACAGGTAGCCGATGGTCGTGCGGTCGATGCCCGCCTCGCGCAGCCGAAAGCTCAGCGTGCCCAGTACCAGCAGCAGCGGCAGCCCGGCTGAAAAGCCCAGGGCCAGCATGCGCAGGCTCGCGGGCTCCAGGTAGACGAGCCAGGCCTGGCGCCAGGAGCGGCGGGCGGCGGCGGATGCGGGGGCGTCAGGCGGCATGGATGCGGAAAAGAGGCGCGGTCGTGAAAAAGCGAGTGCGGCGTTGCCCTAGTATTTGAGCATGGCCCGTTCCGCATCCGCGTTGCTGCACCCCGTCGCTTCGGTGCGCCACTATGGTGGCGAGCACCAGGCCCATGCGCACGCCCATGCGCAGGTGCTGTATGCGCTGCACGGGCGCATGGAGCTGGAGGTGGCCGGCCGCGCCGCCTTCGTGGACACGGCCTGCGGCATGGTGGTGCCTGCGGGCACCGAGCATGGCTACCTGGCCCGCCCGGACACGCGCATCCTGGTGATCGACGTGCCGGCGCAGGCCGCGTTGGACTGTGTGCGCCGCTTCGCCGTGCCCGCGGCGGCGCGCACCGTGCCCGAGCCCGGCGGCGCGGCCGCGCGCCTGGCGCTGCTGCTGCAGGCCCCGCGCGTGCTGGCGCGCCGCGGGCTGGACCTGGCCGCCCTGTGTGCCGCCGTGGACGCGGCCCTGCACGAGGACTGGCCCACCGCCCGCATGGCGCGGCTGTTCCACCTGAGCGCGGCGCGCTTTCACGCGCGGCTGCTGGAGCTGACGGGCGACACGCCCCAGCAGTGGCTGCGCGCGCGGCGGCTGGACCTGGCCGAGCGCGCCCTGGCACGCGGCCAGTCGCTGGAGGCCACGGCCCTGCGCTGCGGCTACGCCAGCGCCAGCGCCCTGGCCTATGCGCTGCGGCGCGAGCGGGGCCTGGGGGCGCGAGCGCTGCGAATATAAGCCAAAACAGCCTCCAGCGCTTGATGGATCAGCGCAAACAGCTATCAATAATGAAGTAAAGCGCGCGGCACCACGCGCGTTGCTCGATAGTTGCCCTGCGGCGTGCGGGCACCATCGCAGGCATGAACACCGCATCGATTCGCAGCATCGCCATGGTGCTGCTGGCCGCCATGCTCTGGGGCACCACCGGCACGGCGCAAAGCCTGGCACCCGCGGGGCTGTCGCCCTACTGGGTGGGCGCTTTGCGTCTGGTGATCGCCAGCGCCTTCTTCGCCCTGCTGGCCTGGCCCGCCTGGCGTGCGCGCCGCGGCGGCGGCCTGCGCTGGGGGCCGGTGCTGCTGGCGGGCGCCTGCGTGGCCACGTACAACCTGAGCTTCTTTGCGGGCGTGAAGTCTGCCGGCGTGGCCCTGGGCACGGCCCTGGCCATCGGCAGCGGCCCGATCTGGGCGGGCCTGCTGCAGACCGTGGCGCAGCGGCGGCTGCCGGCCGCCGTATGGTGGCTGGGCACGCTGCTGGGCGTGGCGGGCGGCGCTGCCATGGCGCTGGACGGCGGCAGCACGGTGCGCGCCCCCTGGACCGGCATCGCCCTGTGCCTGCTGGCTGGGCTGGCGTACGCCATGTATGCGCTGACCAACAAGCGCCTGGTGGCGCAGGCCGGCGCGGCCGTCGTGAACCTGGCCGTGTTCGGCATGGCGGGCCTGCTGTCGCTGCCCGTGGCGTTGCTGCTGGGCGGCGCGCCCACGGTGGCGCCGGGCGCGCTGGGCATCGTGCTGTACCTGGGCCTGGTGGCCACGGGCGTGGCCTACCTGCTGTTCAGCACGGCGCTGCGCCACATCAGCGGTGCCACCGGCGTGACGCTGGCGCTGGCCGAGCCGGTGACCGCCTTTGCGCTGGCCGTGGCGGTGGTGGGCGAGTCACCTTCCGCCATGGCCTATGGCGGGCTGGCGGCGGTGCTGGCGGGCCTGTTGTTGGTGATCTGGGCGGAACTGCGCACAACCCGGCCTGCTGCGGGCGCCGCCGCTGCCTGAGCTTGCACTTGCTGGCGTTTGTTACAGCCGGCGGTCAACCTGGCCGGGCGGGCTGCCGTTGCTGAAAGGCCAGGGCCGGCGCATCCGCGCCGGCCAGTGCGCAAAGGACAACCTATGAACCATCGCCAGCGCGCGGTCGCGGCCCTCCTGGGCCTGGCGGCCGCCTGTGCCCAAGCCGAAGTGAACGTGAGCGTGGGCATCGGCCTTCCTGGCCCCATCTATGCCGAGCCGGCCCCGGTGTATGTGGCGCCGCCACCCGCCTACGTCGTGCCCCGCCCCGTCTATGCGCCGCGCCCAGTGATGGTCGTGCCACAGCCCGTGTACGCGCCCCACTGGCGCGACGATGACGATGACCACGACGAATGGAAGAAGTGGCGCAAACGCCATCACAAGGAGCAGAAGAAGGCATACAAGCGCTGGCGCCGCGAATGGGAAGACAACGACGATTGAATCGCGCATGTTCCCGCTGCCGTCGTGGCGCAGTGCCTGCCCGCCTACATGCAGGCGGTGACGCGCGCCGCTAGACTGCTGCCCATGAACAGCCCCACCGTCTCTGTGCCCCCGTTGCCCGTGGATGCGGGCTGCCGTTGCTGCGCCGCGCGAGGCGGCACCTGGCAGGCGCGCCGCGCCTTCGTGCTGACGGCGGCTGGCACGCTCGTGCTGCCGGCCGCGGCGCAGGTGGAGGTGGGGTCGGCCTCGGGCATGCGCCGGCTGGTGCCGGCCGAGGCGCTGGAAGACTCCGCTGTCCAGCAGTACAGCCAGTTGCTGGCGCAGGCCAAGGCCAAGCGCGCACTGGCGCCGGACAACCACCCCCAGCTGCTCAAGCTGCGCGCGATCGCGCGGCAGATCATTCCGTACGCCGCGCAGTGGAACAGCCGCGCCGCGCAGTGGCGCTGGGAGGTTAACCTGATCGGCAGCAAGCAGATCAACGCCTTCTGCATGCCCGGCGGCAAGATCGCGTTCTACACGGGCATCCTGGACCAGCTCAAGCTGACCGACGACGAGATCGCCATGGTCATGGGCCATGAGATGGCCCACGCGCTGCGCGAGCATGCGCGCTCGCGCTTGGCCAAGAGCCAGGCCACCAGCATCGGCCTGTCGCTGGGCGCGCAGCTGCTGGGCCTGGGCGACCTGGGCAATGCAGCCGCCAACCTGGGGACGCAGCTGCTCACGCTCAAGTTCAGCCGCTCCGACGAGACCGACGCGGACCTGGTCGGCCTGGAGCTGGCCGCCCGCGCGGGCTACAACCCCCAGGCCGCCGTGAGCCTGTGGCGCAAGATGGGCGAGGCCACGGGCAACGGCGGCATCGCGTTCCTGTCCACCCACCCGTCGGGGCCCGACCGTATCCGCGAGCTGGAGCAGAACGTGCCCAAGGTGCAGGGGCTGTACCAGGCATCGCGACGCGGGTAATGCTATTGAAAATATAGCTGTTAGCGCTTATGGAATAAGCGCTGGAGCTTGTTTTTATTCGGATTCTTTCCTGCGCACGGGCGCGGACCAGACGCTGTCTCTTGGCCCGCTGCGCACGCGCCGCGCCGTGGCGCGCGCCATCCACGCCAGCGCCAGTGCCCCCGCGAGCGCAGTGAGGTCCACGCCCAGCAGCGCGCCATCCGCCCAGGCACCGGCGCCTGGTGCCAACCAGCCCAACAGGCTGGAGGCGGGGATGGCCAGCGTGCAGGCCACCGCCAGCCACAGCAGCGGCGCGGCCGCGCGCGCCGCGCCACGAAAGAAGGCCCAGACCACGCTGGCGAAAAACACCGCGTAATAAATGCCCACGTGCCAGGCGGCCATGTCCTGCACGCGCCCCGGCAGCCACTTGGCCGCGGCCAGGGTCAGCGACAGGCCGGCCACGCAGCCGATGCACACGCCCACCGTGGCGGCGGCCATCAGGGCCGTGTCGCGCCGCTGCTCGGGCAGGGCGCCGCCGGTGCCCACGCCCTTGCGCTGGGCCTTGCGCCGTGTCTCGACCCACAGCAGATTGCCGCTGTAGAACAGCCATGCGCCCGTCAGCCCCAGCAGGAAGTACAGCCACAGCACGGCCGTGCCACCGAACGAGGCCATGTGCAGCGCAAAGAAGCTGCTGATGAGCAGGTTGGGCGTACTCTGCGCGCCCGGGAGGTAGTCGGCCGACAGGAGCTTGCCGCTGTACGGATCGATCGCGGCAAACCCGCCCATGGCGCGCGGCGCGATGTCCTGGGGGTGTTTGCCCCACACACGCACCAGGGGCCGCGGGCCCGTCACTTGCGCGTAGTGCAGGGCGGTGGGCTCGAAGCCCGGCGCCGCTTGCCTGGCGATACGCACGAGCTGCGATGGCAGGAGCATGTCGGCGGGGTCGCGCGCGGACGCGGCGCCGGGCAGCGCCGGGGGCCTGGCGGAGGACTGCGACCACCGGCCCTGATGCAGCAGCCCGTCCTGCAGGGCATAGATCTGGTCGTGGTAGGCGAACACCACGGCGCTCAGTGCCATGACCATGTGAAACGGCAGGCTGACGATGCCCACCACGTTGTGCGCGTCCAGCCACATGCGCTTGGTGTTCTTGCCCACGCGCAGTGCGAAGAAATCCTTGGCCAGCGAGGGCAGCAGCACCACGACGCCGGAGACCAGCGCCACGAAGTACAGCGCCGAGACCGCCCCCATGACCCAGCGGTTCGGGTCCGAATCCACGGGCAGTCCGACGACGCGGTGCAGCACGTCGATGAACTCCACCAGCCGTGATGGCGGTTGTTCGCGCACCTGCACGCTGCCGTCCGCGCCCAGCGTGGCGGAGTAGTGGCGGGCGGCGCCCTCGTCGTGGTCGTCGGCGCCGGGCGCGCGTACCTGCCATTCCAGGCGCGGAATAGCGCCATCGCCCCGCAGCGTGAGCACCGTGGCGCGCACGGAGGGGGGCACGGTGGCCAGGGCTTGCGCGATGAGCGGCTGTGCCTCGTCCATCGGCACGGGCTGTATGCCGGCCGCGGGCGGCGTGGACCATTGGCGCAAGGGCTCCTTGAACACCGTGAGCGCCCCGGCGTAGAACGCGATGAACAGCGCCAGGCCGCTCAGGATGCCCGTCCAGGTATGAACGGACTTGTAGATGCGAACGTGGTCGGCCCTCATGCCGCACCCCCTTGCCGCAACAGCCACCACAGGCCCAGGCCCACGGCATTGGCGCCCAGCAGCCAGGCCCAGGCGTGCCGGCCGCTTCTGAAGAAATACACGCCGGACAGCACGCCCAGCCACACCGGGGGCACCAGCCACATGGCGAGCTGCCCGCCCACCGCAAGCGGCATGCCGCGCAGTTGCGTCATCAGCAGGGCTGAGGCGGTGAGGGCCAGGCAAAGGCCCAGCACCAAGCCGGCCAGGGTTTTGGAGACCCAGTCGGGCCGGATGGGGTCATGGCGTGCGGCGGGCATGGATCAGTGCTCCTGCATAGGGCAGTACGGCGAGCGCCAGCATCAGCGTGGTGCCCAGGACGAAGGCGGCGGCCAGGCGGTGCAGGTCCTGCACCAGCGCCAGCCAGGCGAGCAGCAGCAGCGCCGCGCCCGCGATGCGTGCGGGCCGGCGAGGCCAGGGCGCCGCCCACAGGCGCTGGTGGGGCGAGGCCGCGTAGAGGCACAGGCAGGCCAGCGTGCTGGTGGCCAGGCCGAGGAGGGTGAAGACGGGCATGGCGTGCGTCGGGCATTGGGCAGCGGTCCTGGCCGCATGCATGCGGCCGGCGGGGCGCGCTGAGCCTCGTCAGAACGAGACCGTTGCGGACACCTTGAAGGTGCGTGGTGCGCCAGGCATCACGAAGCCATCGCCGAACGTGCCGATCCAGTAGTTCTTGTCGGTCACGTTCTCCACGCTGGCGTTGAAGCGCACGGGGGTGGCGCCGAAAGTGGCGGCGTAGCTGGCGTTCAGGTCCAGGCGGTTCCACGACGGTACGCGGATGCGGTTGCCGGAGTCGGCCCATTGTGAGCCGGTGTGGATCACGCGGCCCCCCACCTTCAGGCCCTGCACAGGGGTCTGCCAGTCGGCGCCGATGCGCAGCCGCCATTCCGGCACGCCAAAGGTTTCCCGGCCGGTGTTGCGCTGCTCGGACTCGATGCGCGTGATACCGCCCAGCAGCGACAGGTTCTCGGTCAGCATGCCGTACAGGCTCCACTCCAGACCGCGCAGGCGCTGCTCGCCGTCCTCCACCAGGGCGGCGGGGGCAACGCCGGTGAACGAGGGGCGCTTGATCTGGTAGGCGCTGAAGGTGTGCGTCAGCGCACCCGTTTGCAGCTTCACGCCGAGCTCCGCCTGCTTGGTGACGCGAGGGGCGAGCGATTCGCCCGCGTTGGCATAGCCCACGCCCACGGTCTGGCCGGGCTCCAGCCCCTCGGTGTAGTTGCCGAACAGGGCAATATCGTCACCCCAGGGGCGCACGACGGCGGCCACCATGGGCGAGAAGCGGCTCTTGCTGTAGTCGCTGGCCACGCCGTTCACCAGCGGCGTCTTCACCGTCTGGTGGCGCCCGCCCACGGTCAGCAGCACCTTCTCGCCGGCGAAGGCGAGGGTGTCGGCCACGGCCAGCGAGCGGAACTCGGTCTCGGTGGTGTAGCCCTTCCACACCGGCGCCGCCGGGAAGTTGGGCACCACCGGCTCGTACATGTTCGTGGTGTAGCAGTAGTTGCAGGCCGTGTTCACGCTCCCTTCCTTGTGCTTGAGGAGATTGGCGGACAACTGCAAGCGGTGGCGGACAGCGCCCGTCTCGAACTTGCCGATCACCCCGGCCTCGGCCGTGCGGCGCTCGGACTGGGTGTGCACGCGGTAGATCGCGCCGCGTGTGGTGCCGTCCGCGCCGGTGACGAAGGCGCGGGTGCCGAACAGCAAGCCCTTGCCCTCGGCTTCGGAGCCGCCCAGCGCGAAGTAACCCTGCCAGTCCTGTGTGAAGTCGAACTCCGCGCGGGCCAGCGCGCCGCTGTTGTCGTACTTGCCATGGGTGCCACGGAACATGTTGGTGTCACCGGAGGGCGCCTCCAGCAGGTAGCCGACGCCGCGGATCGACGCATTGCCCAGGAAGTTGAAGATGCCGGGGCTGCCGTTGTCGATCTTGTTGACACTGTTGTACAGGTCCAGCGAGAAGCGGGAGCGGTCGCCCAGGTAGTCCAGTCCCAGCGCGCCGACGCGGCGGGTCTGGCTCTCGTCCTTGGCGCCCATCTCGCCATCGCCGTAAACACCATTGAAGCGCACGCCCAGGCGCTTTTCATCACCGAAGCGTTTGCCCACGTCGGCGTGGGCCTGGAAGTAGGAGTGCGTGCCATAAGTCAGCGTCAGGTCCGCAATGGGTTGGGCCAGCGCACGCTTGGTCACCATGTTCACGGTGCCTGCCACGCTGGACAGGGGCGGCATGCCGGAGAGCAGCACGTTCGGGCCGCGCAGTACCTCCACGCGCTCGAACATCTCGATCGGCACCGAGTTGGCCGGCGCGATGCCGTACAGGCCGTTGGTGGCGATGTCCATCGCGTTCATGTCCAGGCCGCGCAGGTTGAAGTTCTGCAGCATGTGGTTCTTGTTGGTGGTGAAGACCACGGCCGCATCGTTCTCCAGCACGTCCTGCAACGTGAGGGCCGACCAGTCCTCGGCGAGTTCGCGGGTGTAGGCGTTGACGTGCACGGGCGCCTCCATGATGGAGGTAGCGCCCAGAATGCCCAGGCGCGCGCCCGAGGCGGCCTTGTGGCCGGGCGCGCGCACGGGCAGGTCCTCGCGCTCGTACTTGCTGCGCACGGTGACCTGCGGCAGGGCGGCTGCCTCGCCCGCGGCGGGCGCGGCCGTCTGGGCCAGGGCCGCCGAGCCGGCGCCGGTTGCCAGCAGCGCCAGCGCGATGGAATGGAGCCGCGGTTGGCGGATCGAAGGGTTCTGCATGGTTCTATCCTCAAGCACAAAAAAACGGTGTCCGGAGAAAGGGAGCTACTGCGCGCCGTCCGCAGCGGGTGCGCATGCATGCCACTGCACCGCCAGCGGGTGCTTGCGCGAGAACAGCTTCACGTGCTCGTCGATGGCGAAGCGCACGCGCGCCAGCTGCTGCGCGTCCTGCGCGCGGCACGCGAAGTGCAGCGCGGTGTCGTCGGCGCGCATGTCGCACAGGCCCCAGGGGAATTCGGCGTGGCCCTCGTGCTCGTCATAGCGCACGGCGATCTTTCGACTGAAGTGGTGGCACAGGCGCTGCAGCCAGCGGCTGGCCTCGGGGGTGCGCACATGGCCGCGGGCGTGGATCATGGGACGTCGTGTGTGGGGGAGATCGCTTCGTCGGCCAGCACCAGGGGGTGGCCCAGGCTGCAGCGTTCCACGCGCGCGCGCACGCCGTAGGCGGCTTGCAGCAGCGGGGGCGTGAGGACCTCGGCCGGGCGGCCGGCGGCGAGGAGGCGGTTGTGCGGGTGGCCCTGGCCCAGCACCACGATGTGGTCGCAAAAACGCAAGGCCAGGTTCAGGTCGTGCACTGCGATCACGGCGAGCGTTCGCCCTTCGGCAACCAGGGCGCGCACGGCGTGCAGCACCCTTAGTTGCCAACGCAGGTCGAGCGCGCTGGTGGGCTCGTCCAGCAGCATCAGGCGCGGCGCACGCACCAGCACCTGGGCCAGACCGACCATCTGACGCTGCCCGCCGGAGAGTTCGGCCAGGGGGCGCAGGGCCAGCGCATCGAGTTCCAGAGCGGCGAACACGCCGGCGATGGCGGCCTCGGCTGGTTCGCGGCCCAGTTCGGGGCGGCTCGCGCGCAGCGCGCTCAGCATGGCCTCGTAGGCCACGAGCGAGGTGGCCTGGGGCAGTGCCTGGGGCAGGTAGCCCACGCGGCGCAGGCGTGCGCGCGGGGGCAGGGTGGCGAGGTCGGTGCCGTCCAGCAGCACCTGCCCGCGTGCCGGCCGCAGCCCGGCGATCGCCTTGAGCAGCGTGGACTTGCCCACGGCGTTCGGGCCGACGAGCGCCACGAGCGCGCCTGGGGCGACGCATTCCAGGTCCAGCCCTTCGAATACGGGCCGGCGCGGGTAGCCCACGCTCAGGCGGCGCAGCTCCAGCCCCGCGCTCATGCGCCCCTCCGGCGGCCCAGCACCAGGGCCAGGAACATGGGCACGCCCACCAGCGCGGTGATGATGCCGATGGGCAGGACCACGCCGGGCACCAGCACCTTGCTGAGGATGGAGGCGCCCGAGAGCATGAGCGCGCCCGCAAGTGCAGCCCCCGGCAGGTAGTAGCGGTGGTCCTCGCCCAGCAGCAACCGCGCGATGTGCGGCCCCACCAGGCCCACGAAGCCAATCGTTCCCACGAACGAGAGCGCCGTGGCTGCGAGCAGGCTCACGCGCAACAACGTGATGAGGCGCAGCCGCTCGACCGCGATGCCGAAGCTGCGGGCCTGGTCCTCGCCAGCGCGCAGCG
The DNA here is from genome assembly GCF_027625375.1 of Diaphorobacter sp. ED-3. Classification (NCBI taxonomy): domain Bacteria; kingdom Pseudomonadati; phylum Pseudomonadota; class Betaproteobacteria; order Burkholderiales; family Comamonadaceae; genus Diaphorobacter; species Diaphorobacter sp. ED-3. Next base: position 327,263 of record NZ_CP115182.1, read on the forward strand.
CGGTGAGCGGCCAGGCATTCCTGGCGGACCAGACCGCGCACAGCAACAGCACGGCGGCCACGAGGGCGATCTTGTTCCAGGTGGCGCGCGCGAGACTGCCCATGGTCCAGAAAACGATCTGCTGCAGCGCATTGCTGTCGGCGATGAACTGCATGAGCCACAGCAGTGCCTCGAAGCTGAACAGCAGTGCGATGCCGAACAGCACCACCGTGTCCACCGTGGCGCCGTAGCGCCACGCGAGCAGCTGGATCAGCAGCGTGGCCGCCGCCGCGCAGACGAAGGCCGAGAGCGGGACGGCCAGGTTCTCGCCGAAGGCCATGAGTGTGAAGCCGCCCACGACGGCGATGGATGCGCCGACGGCCGCTGCTGCCGACAGGCCCAGCGTGAAGGGGCTGGCCAGCGGGTTGTTGAGTGCGGTCTGCATCTCAGCGCCCGCCAGGCCCAGGGACGCGCCCACTAGCAATGCCATCACCGCGTAGGGCAGGCGCACCTCCCAGAGGATTACGCGCTGCTCCAGGGACAGGCTGCCGGGTTGCAGCAGCCCGGCCGCTACGTCGGTGAACGGCAGGCCGGAAGGGCCGGTGGCGAGATCGAGCGCGAGCGTGAGGCAGAGCACCACGGCCATGGCGGCCAGCAGCCACAGGCGCAGCGCGGCAAAGCGGCGATAGCGCGCGGCCAGCGCGGTCATGCGCCGTCTCCGATGGCGAGCGCCAGCGCCTGCTGCACGGCGGGCGCCATGCTGTCCCCATGGCCGGCGCCGGGGAAAGACAGGAAGCGCCAGTCCAGTCCCGGCGTACCGCGCAGGCCGTCGAGCAGCGTGTGCAGGTGCTCGGCGCTGCGCCGCTCGCGTGCGATGGCGGCGCGGGCGGGGTCGGCGGGCCGCTGTGCCTCGCGCTCGCCCAGGGTGACGAGCAGGCGCACAGGGGCCGCATCGCCGCGGCGTGCGGCGCGAAAGCCTGCCTGTTCCTGCAGGATGAAGCCGTCGCGCCACCACACGGACGGGCTTGCGGCCACGTAGTTCTGAAAGCCACCGGGCCGTGTGAACAGCGCGTGCAACACGCACAGGCCACCATAGGAATGGCCGAAGAGGGTCTGCCGTGCCATGTCAGTGCGCACGGCCCGCTCCACCTGCGGACGCACCGTGGCGTGGATGAAATCGAGGAAGGTGTCGGCTCCGCCCTCGCGGCGCCCGCGCCCGTCCGTGGCAGGGCCGGGTGCGGATGGCGTGTAGTCGTAGGTGCGCGCGTCCAGGTCCAGCACCCGGTCGCCGGCATAACCCAGGCCCACCACCACGGCGCCCTGCGCCGGGGTGCCGGGGCCGCGCGCGAAGCGATTGCGCATGAGTTGCGCGGCAAGCGCGAACACCAGGTCGCCATCCAGCACGTAGAGCACGGGCCAACCCTGCGGGGGCGCAGCCGCAGGCGGCACCGCCAGCATGATGCGGTGCGTATGGCCGCCGGAGGCGACGTCGATGCGGCGCGTGCCCGGCAGCGCGACGGGGGGCGCCTGCTCCAGCGTCAGCCGTGCGCAGCCGGGTAGGACCGACAGGGCGCCCAGGCCCAGCAGGGTGCGGCGGGTGTAGGTGGGCGAGACGGACGCACTTGCGCCCGGGGCTGTGGCGTGCGTTTCTGGGAGCTGCGCGGCAAGGCTCATGGCGTGAGCTCCGTCCAGTAGACGCCTTCCAGTGCAATCGGCTGGAAACGCGCGTACATCGTCTGCAGCGTGGCACGCGGGTCGAGGTCGGCGAACAGCGTGGGGTGCAGCCACTGGGCGAACACCTGCACGGCCACCACGTTGAACGGCGAGTTGTAGAAGTGGTGCCACATGGCGTAAGCGCGGCCTTCCCGGACGGCCTGCAACTGCGCGATGCCGCGGCGCTGCACTGCGCGCGCGAGCGAGGCACGCGCTGCCTCGGGCGTGGCGTCGGCGCCGAGTACGACGCGCAGCGGCGTTTGCCGGGCCGCGGCCAACGTGCCGATGCCCGTGCCGATGTACACGCGCGGCTGTCGCGCGATCAGGAACTCGGGGTTCAACGTGCCGAATTCTCCCGGCACCAGTCCGCGGGCTACGTTGTGTGCGCCGGTCGCGTCCAGCAGCTTGCCGACCAGGCCCACCATGGTGTCGCAGCAGCCTTCGGACAGGCCCACGCGGTTTTCCAGGAACACCGTGGGGGCAGTGGGACGTGCCTGGGCGAGGCGGTCGGTGACCACCGCGAGCTGTGTGCGCCAGAATTGCACGAACGCTTCGGCCTCGCGCTTGTTGCCCAGCACTTCGCCCAGCAGCAGCATGCTGCGTGGTGTGTTGGCAAGGGGCTCGTGACGCAGGTCGATGAACACCACCGCGATACCCGCGGCTTCCAGGCGCGCCAGGGTCTCGCGGTCGCGCTCGCTGGGGCCGTGGCCGCCCGCGAGCCCCAAGATCGCCACCTGCGGCCGCAGCGCGATGGCTTGCTCGTCGCTGAAACTGCCGCTGCTCGTGCGGCCCACGCGGGGTACCTGGTCGATCTGCGGGAAGCGGCGCTTCCATTGCGCGTAGCCGGCCTCGTCAAGCTTCTCGAACTCCCCCATCATGCCGACCAGCCGACGCAGGGGATCGTCCTTGTCGAATACGGCCAGTGCTGGCAGCAGGCGCCCTTCGCCGAGCAGAATGCGCTCGACCTTGGCGGGTATGCGCACCGTGCGGCCCGCAAGGTCGGTCACCGTCAAGGTGCTCTGAGCATGGGCCGCGAAGAGAGCGCACAGCGAAATCAATGCGCTGGTGAGCATCCAGCGCAGGCAGCGGAAAGGGGAAGGCATGTTGCGGAGATCCAAGGCAGCGATCAGCAGTGCTGCGGGTTGCGAATCGCTAATTTTATTGAGAATGATTTGCATTGCCTAATTGCGGCTGCTAGCATCCCACATGCCGCCGTTGCCTTTGTTTGTCGCGCCAACAAAGATGTTTGCGTGCCCTGGGGTTCGTTGCGCTTTACCGTCGTCTTTTTCCTTCGAGGCTCGCAGTTCGCCATGCACGGCCATTTCCCATGCTCACCGTCCGCCAGCGCCTCCCCTTGCTGCGTTGTGACGCCTGGCAATCCGCCCGCCGAGCCTGCGCTGCGCGATCACCTGGCGCGCCTGCGCGAGTTGCGGCCAGGCCTGCTGCTGCACTGGGAGGATGCGCCGGAGGCGGGGGATCTCACTGTGCAGGCCGAGATCGAAGCGGGTCTGCGCATCGTGCTGCTGCTCGAAGGCGCGGTGGATGTCTCCTATGGCGCCCAACGCGTGGCGCTGGCCAGCGCACGCGGCGGGGCCAGCGCCGTGCTGGTAGCGGTGGCCGAGCAGGAGCAGCTCACGCGCCGCACGCGACGGGGCGTGTATTCGCGCCGGGTCAATCTGGGCCTGGGGCATAACTGGCTGGCGCAATGCGGCGCGTTTCCAGGCGTGCTGGACGACTTCATGCACCGGCATCTCGAGATGCGGCCCTGGCAGGTGTCCCCGCGCGCCGTGGCGATCGCCGAGCAGATCGTGCATCCGCCGCAGTTGGAGCCGCTGTTGCAGAGCATCTACCTGGAGAGCCGCGCGCTGGAACTGGCGGGCGAGGCGCTGGGCACGCTCCATCAGCACCCCACTGCACCGCCGGCGCCTGCACCGGCCGCGCTGCGTCCGCGCGAACACCAGCGCCTGCGCGAACTGCATGCATTCCTGGGCTCGGGCCAGGCCGACGGCCTGTCGCTCGACGAGATTGCGCGCCACGCGGGCGTGAACGCCAACACGCTGCAGCGACAGTTCCGCGCCGTCTACGGCACCACCGTGTTCGACCATCTGCGCGATTGCCGCCTGCAGCGCGCACGCCATGCGCTGGAGCATGAGGGTCTCACCGTGGGGCAGGCGGCGGGGGTGGCGGGCTACACCAGTGCGGCCAACTTCGCCACCGCGTACCGGCGGCGCTTTGGCCACCCTCCTAAGCTGGCCCGTTCGCGGGTGTAGCCAACGGGCGCCATCACGACACCAGCGCCTGCTTGGCGCCGCTGGTGGAGGTCCGTAGATCCAGCGGGCCGCTCGACGCCAAGGAGCAGGTTAACTATGAGTCACAAGTGCTTGCAAAGCTTATTGGGAAAGCGCTATCAGCTACAAAATAGATAGCCAAATCACGTATTGCCCACATAAGGATTGCTGCGGCGCTCGCGCCCGAAGGTGCTCTCCGGCCCGTGCCCAGGGATGAACACCGTCTGGTCGCCCATGGGCCACAGGCGCTGGGTGATGCTGTCGATCAGTTGCTGGTGGTTGCCGCCAGGAAAGTCCGTGCGGCCGATGCTGCCCGCGAACAACACGTCGCCCACGAAGGCGCGGTCGATCTGCGGTGCATGGAACACCACGTGGCCGGGCGTGTGGCCGGGGCAGTGGCGCACGTGCAATGTTTCGCGGCCGATGGTGACCGTGTCGCCGTCCTGCAGCCAGCGCGTGGGCGTGAACTGCCGCGCGGGCGGAAAGCCGAACATGGCGCTTTGCTGCGGCAAAGCATCGATCCAGTACTGGTCGCCCGTATGCGGTCCGATGATGGGCAGGGACAGCCGCTCGGCCAACTCGCCCGTACCACCGGCGTGGTCGATGTGCGCGTGCGTAAGCCAGATGGCCTTCAGTTGCAGGCCCAGACGCTGCACTTCTGCCACCAGGGCATCCAGGTCGCCCCCGGGGTCGATGACCGCGGCGTCCATCGTTTCATCGCACCAGACGATGGAGCTGTTTTGCTGGAACGCGGTGACGGGGAGGGTGCGGTAGTGAAGCATCCGTCCATTGTCGCGGCATGCCGCTGGGGTCAACAAAAAGTGCCCCGCACAAAGCGGGGCACACTTGCTTGTGGTTGGGACGGCGCGCGGTGCTTAAAGCACCGATGAACAAGTCCCGCACGTGGCGCGCATCTCTGTCGGGGCGCGGGCTGCCGCTGCCTGCTACCGGCCCGCTTGATGGTGGGAGCGGGAGGTGGCCGCTTCAGTCGGCGGCCAGTCCCACCGCGCCCAGGCGGCGCGCAATGGCCTCGCGCACGTTGCGCACGTGCTGCATGCCGGCTGCGTCGGCCGCGGCGGCGTCGCCCGCCAGGACGGCGTCGCACATCGCCTGGTAGTCGCGCATGCGCACCTGCTGCAGCGTGGCGGGGCGGTGCTGTGCGTACACGATCGGCATGTGGATGGAGGGCAGCAGGCGGCGTAGCTCGCGGCTGCCGCTGGCGGCCAGCAGCGCGCGGTACATGCCGCGGCGCGCGCTGGCGAAGGCGTCGGCGTCCTGGCTGCGGTCGGCCTCATGCAGCTGCGCCAGGGCTGCCTGGATGGGCGCTGTGGGTGCACCGTGGGCGATGCCGCGCGCCGCGCTGCGCGCGAGCAGGCCGGTCATGCGCTCGGCCACGTCCAGCACCTCCAGCGTTTCCTGGGGCGAGAGAGTGCGTATGGCAGCCCCCTTGTTGCGAAACAGGTCCACCAGTCCCTGGGCCGCCAGGCGCTGGAGCGCCTCGCGCACCGAGTTGCGGCTCACGCCGAACTGCGCGGCCAGGTCCACCTCCACCAGCCGCTGGCCGGGCACGAAGCGCTGCTGCGCCAGCCCCTGCACGATGCCGTGGAACACCGCGTCGGCGGCGCTCTGCGGGGCGTCGGCCCCGGTATCGGGCGAATCGGGTAAGGGCGGGGCGATGGAGGGCATGAGCGGGCGAGGAGATTGCGCGCAAACGTTAGCACAACGGCAGGGGTATTGTTTTCAAAATTGTTCAACAATATCATCCGCAATATGCCAGGTGTTCTGGTTGACCTTCTACGAGGCCCGCATGGACTTTTCTCTCTCCCCTGAACTGCGCGCATTGCGCGACAAGGTGCGGCAATTCATCGCCGAACAGGTAATCCCCCTGGAAAACGACGAGCGCCAGTCCCACCACGGCCCGAGCGAGGCGTTGCGTCACGAGCTGGTGGCGCGCGGCAAGGCGGCAGGGCTGCTCACGCCCCATGCTTCCCGCGCCATGGGCGGTATGGGCCTCACGCATGTGGAAAAGGCCGTGGTGTTCGAGGAGGCCGGCTACTCCTGGCTGGGCCCCACGGCACTCAACATTCACGCGCCCGACGAGGGCAACATCCACCTGATGGAAGAGGTGGCCACGCCCGCGCAGAAGGAGCGCTGGCTGCGCGGCCAGGTGGCCGGCGACTGGCGCTCGTGCTTCGCCATGACCGAGCCCGCGCCCGGCGCGGGGGCGGACCCGTCCATGCTGGACACCACGGCCGTGCGGGATGGCGACGACTACGTGATCAACGGCCGCAAGTGGTTCATCACCGGCGCAGAAGGCGCGCACTACGCCATCGTCATGGCGCGCATGGAGGACGGTTCGGCCACCATGTTCCTGACCGACATGGACAAGCCCGGCATCGTGCTGGAGCGCAACATGGACGCCATGGACGCCTGCTTCACCGGCGGGCACGGTGTGCTGCGTTTCGACAACCTGCGCGTGCCCGCAGCCGATGTGCTGGGCGAGGTGGGCAAGGGCTTTCGCTACGCGCAGGTGCGCCTGGCGCCCGCGCGCCTCACGCACTGCATGCGCTGGCTGGGCCAGGCGCGCCGCGCGCACGATACGGCGCTGGAATACGCGCGCAAGCGCCACGCCTTCGGCAAGCCGCTGGCCGAGCACGAGGGCGTGGGCTACATGCTGGCCGACAACGACATGGACCTGCACACCGCGCGCCTGCACATCTGGCACACCGCATGGATGCTGGACCAGGGCGAGAAGTGCAACTTCGAGTCCAGCCGCGCCAAGGTGGTGTGTTCCGAGGCCGAGTGGCGCGTGGTGGACCGCAGCGTGCAGATCCTGGGCGGGCAGGGCGTGACGGGCGAGACGCCGGTGATGCGCATCTTCACCGACATGCGGGCCTTTCGTATCTACGACGGCCCGAGCGAGGTGCACCGCTGGAGCATGGCTCGCAAGCTCGTGCACATGGCCGAGAAGGCCGCCGCAGCCAAGGAGGTGGCATGAGCGATGCATTGACGCCCTTTCGTCTGGACGGCCGCGTGGTGCTGGTCACCGGCGCATCGAGTGGCCTGGGCCAGCATTTCGCGCGGCTGCTGGCTTCGGTGGGCGCTCGCATAGCCGTCGCCGCGCGCCGGGCCGACAAGCTGCAGGGCGTGGTGGATGACATCGCCGCCGCGGGCGGCGAGGCGCGGGCGTTCACGCTGGACGTGACGGACGCCGCCAGCGTGCGCGCGTGCCTGGACGCCGTGGGCGCCGTGGGCGCCTGGGGCGTGCCCGATGTGGTCATCAACAACGCGGGCGTCACGGTGACGCGCCCGCTGCTGGAGCAGACCGAAGAAGACTTCGACCAGGTGCTGGACACCAACCTCAAGGGCTGCTGGCTTGTCGCCACCGAGGCCGCGCGCCGCATGGTGGCTGCGGGCAAGGGCGGCGCCATCGTCAACGTGGCATCCATCCTGGGTGAGCGCGTGGCGGGCGGCGTGGCGCCGTATGCCATCTCCAAGGCCGGCGTGGTCCAGGCCACCAAGGCCATGGCGCTGGAGCTGGCGCGCCACCGCATCCGCGTGAACGCGCTGCTGCCCGGCTACGTGGTGACCGACCTGAACCGCGACTTCCTCACCAGCGAGGCGGGCGACAAGCTGCGCAGCCGCATCCCCAGCCGGCGCTTTGGCGAGCTGACGGACCTGGACGGGCCGCTGCTGTTGCTGGCGTCCGACGCCGGCGCCGCCATGTCGGGCGCCACGGTGGCGGTCGACGGCGCGCACCTGGTGAGTTCGCTATGAGCGGCGCGTCCACTTCTTTGCCGCTGGACGCGCTGGGCGACTACCTGCGCGCGCAGGGCCTGGCGGGCACGGGGCCGCTCGCGGCCACGGTACTGGCGGGCGGGCAGTCCAACCCCACCTTTCGCATCACCACGGCGGAAGGCCGCAATTACGTGCTGCGCAAGAAGCCCCCGGGGGCGCTGATCGCATCGGCCCACGCCATCGACCGCGAGTACCGCGTGATGCGCGCGCTGCAGGACACGGCCGTGCCCGTGCCGCGCATGCTGGCCTACTGCGACGATGCGGCGCTGCTGGGCACGCCGTTCTACGTGATGGAGTTTCTGCAGGGCCGCGTGCTCATGGACCAGTCGCTGCCCGGCATGGACCCGGCCGAGCGCACCGCCATCTACCGCGAGATGAACCGCGTGATCGCCGCGCTGCACGCCGTGGACTACGCCGCCGTGGGCCTGGCCGACTACGGCAAACCTGGCAACTACGTGGGCCGCCAGGTCGCGCGCTGGTCGCGCCAGTGCCGCGAGGCCACGGTACCCGTCACGCCGGCGATGGAGCGGCTCATGGACTGGTTGCCCCAGCACCTGCCGCAGGACGACGAGACCACGCTGGTGCATGGCGACTACCGCTTGGACAACCTGGTGTTCCACCCCAGCGAGCCGCGCGTGATCGGCGTGCTGGACTGGGAACTGTCCACGCTGGGCCACCCGCTGGCCGACCTGGCCTACCAGTGCATGGCCTGGCGCATCCCGCCCACCCTGTGGCGCGGCATCGGCGGGCTCGATCTCGCGGCGCTGGGCATCCCTCAGGAAAGCGAGTACGTGGGCTGGTACGAGCAGGCCACCGGACGCCAGGCGGCGGAGCACTGGGATTTCTACCTGGCCTACAACCTGTTCCGCATGGCGGCCATCCTGCACGGCATCGCCCAGCGGGCGCAGGACGGCAATGCCGCGGCCGCCGATGCGGTGGAGACGGGCGCCAAGGCCGGACCGCTGGCCGAACTGGGCTGGGAGGCGGCGCAGCGTTACATGGCCGGGCGCCAGTAAGCAGGTCGCTATGAAAATAGAAGCTGTTCGCGCTGGATATGTAAGCTTTTCCATGCGAAAGCGCGTGGAAAATGCCGAACACCCGGCGCGAATAGCTCCTGAATTCAGAGCGACAGCTCGTACCCCACGGTGATGGGCGCGTGGTCGCTGAACTTCTGCGCCTTGTAGATTTCCTCGGTACGCGCGAGCGCCGCGATGGCGGGCGTCGCCAGGTGGTAGTCCAGGCGCCACCCCACGTTGTTGGCATAGGCCTGGCCGCGGTTGCTCCACCACGTGTAGCAAGCGTCCGTGGTCTCCGGCTGTAACTGACGGTAAACGTCCACCAGCCCGCCCGCGGGGTCAGAGATGTGCAACAACTTTGTCATCCAGGCGCGCTCCTCGGGTAAAAAGCCGCTGTTCTTCTGGTTGCTGCGCCAGTTCTTCAGGTCGATCTGCTGGTGGGCAATGTTGATGTCGCCGCACAGGATGAACTCCCGCTCGGCCTTCAGCCGCATGAGGTGCGGATGGAATTCCTCCAGGAAGCGGAACTTGGCCAACTGGCGCTCCTCGCCCGAGGAGCCGCTGGGGAAGTAGGCGCTGATGATGGACAGGCGCCGCGCGGGCGTGTCAAAGCGCAGTTCCACGTAGCGCCCCTCGGTGTCGAACTCGCTGGAGCCGTAGCCGATGACCACGTCGCTGGGCTCGTGGCGCGCATAGATGCCCACGCCGGAATAGCCCTTCTTCACCGCAAAATGGAAGTAGCCCTTCAGGCCGGCCAGTTCCTCGAAACGCCCCTGCATGTCCGCAGACTGGGCCTTGATTTCCTGTACGCAAATACAATCCGGCCGGCTTTGGGCAATCCATGCCTCGACCCCTTTGGACGTGGCCGAGCGGATGCCGTTGAGGTTGAGACTGGTTAATTTGAACAAGGGTGCATCCATGGTGACAGACAGCGCGCAGACGGTGGAACAAGGGGCGAGCCAAGCCCGCCTGGCGCAGGATTTCGTGCGGTTTGCTGTGGATTCAGGGGTGCTGCGCTTTGGTGAATTCAAGACCAAGGCAGGCCGCATGAGCCCGTATTTCTTCAACGCCGGTCTGTTCGACGACGGCGCCAAGCTCGGGCGGCTGGCGCAATTCTATGCACAAGCCCTGCTGGCCAGCGGCGTCGAGTTCGACATGGTCTTCGGCCCCGCCTACAAAGGCATTCCGCTGGCCGCCACGGTGGCGGTGGAGCTGGCGCGCCTGGGCAAGAACGTCCCCTTTGCCTACAACCGCAAAGAGGCCAAGGACCATGGCGAGGGCGGCACGCTGGTGGGCGCGCCGCTGCAGGGCAAGGTGCTCATCATCGACGACGTGATGAGCGCCGGCACCGCCGCGCGCGAGTCCATCGCGCTGATCCGCGCCGCGGGTGCCACGCCGCATGCGATTGCGATTGCCCTCGACCGCCAGGAGAAGGCCACCGAGAATGGGCAGGACGTGGACCACAGCGCCGTGCAGTACGTGCGCCGTGAACTGGGCATGCAGGTTTGCGCTATCGCCAAGCTGGCAGACTTATTGCAATACCTATCGGCGGGTGGCGGCGATACGCAGATGCGCGAGCACCACGAGCGGGTGCTGGCCTATCGCCAGCGCTACGGCGTGAACGACTGAAAACAACGGCAGCAGCCAGGAGGGCAGGGGTTTTGAAAGCAGGCACACGACACGCGGGCTGGTTCATGGCAGGAGCAACCGCCGCAGCGCTGGGCCTATTGTCCCCGGTCGCCTGGGCGCAGCCGAAGCCGCCGCAAGAGGTGTACACCTGCATCGACAAGAGCGGACGGCGCATCACCGCCGACCGCCCCATCGCCGACTGCGTGGACCGCGAGCAGCGCATCCTGGACCACACCGGTGCCGAACGGCGCCGCATCGGCCCCACGCTGACCGAACACGAGCGTGCCGCGTTGGAAGTGCAGCGCCGCAAGGAGGCGCAGGAGCGCGCGCGCATTGCCGAAGAGCGCCGCCGCGAGCGCGTGCTGATGGCGCGCTACCCCGACGAGGCGGCCCACCAGGTTGAGCGCGAGGCCGCCCTCGTGCAGGTGGACGAGGTCATGGCCGTAGCACGCAAGCGCATCCAGGAACTGCAGGTCGAGCGCAAGCGCATTGACGGCGAGATGGAGTTCTACCGCCGCGACCCGCTCAAGGCGCCGATGAAGCTGCAGCGCCAGATCGCCGAGAACGATGAGGCCGTGGCCGAGCAGCAGCGCTTTTTGACCGCGCAGGACCAGGAAAAGCGCCGCATCCACCAGCGCTTCGACGCCGAACTGGCCCAACTGCGCCAGTTATGGGCGGCCCAGCGCGCGGCGGCGTCGCAACTGGTGCCGCCGCAATCCACGCTCGTATCGCCCGGCGCCTCGCGCTGAGACGGCACACAAAAAGGCTCCAACGGGAGCCTTCTTTTTTGATAGCTGCCAGCGCTCGACTGGCCTGCGTTTTAGGCCAATTTGGCCTTCAGCAAGTCGTTGACCTGCTGGGGGTTCGCCTTGCCCTTGCTGGCCTTCATCACCTGGCCTACGAGGGCGTTGAAGGCCTTGTCCTTGCCGGCCTTGTACTGTTCCACGTTGGCGGCGTTGGCGGCAATCACCTCGTCGATGATCTTCTCCAGCGCGCCCGTATCGTTCATCTGCTTGAGGCCCTTGGCCTCGATCACGGCGTCCACGTCATGGCCTTCGCCGCTCCACAAGGCTTCGAATACCTGGCGAGCGGCGTTGTTGCTGATGGTGCCGTCGTTGATGCGGCCGATGAGCGCCGCCAGTTGGGCGCTGTTCACCTTGGCCTGCTCCACACCGATCTCCTCGGCATTCAGGCGGCGCGAGATCTCGCCCATCACCCAGTTGGAGGCGAGCTTGGGCTGGCCGCAGCCCTTGGCGGCGTCCTCGAAATAGGCCGCCATGGCCTGGCTCTGCGTGAGCGTGGTGGCGTCGTACTCGGGCAGGCCGTACTGCTGCACGAAACGCGCGGCCATCGCGCGCGGCAGCTCGGGCATCTGGGCCCTGATGTCATCGATCCAGGGCGCGGCGATGCGCAGCGGCGGCAGGTCGGGGTCGGGAAAGTAGCGGTAGTCGGCCGCGTCTTCCTTGGTGCGCATGGCGCGCGTCTCGCCCGTGTCGGGGTCGAACAGCACGGTGGCCTGCTGGATCGCGCGGCCATCCTCGATCTCCTCGATCTGCCAGCGGATCTCGTAGTCGATCGCCTGCTGCATGCTCTTGAAGCTGTTGAGGTTCTTGATCTCACGGCGCGTGCCCAGGGGCTGGCCGGGCTTGCGCACCGAGACGTTGGCGTCGCAGCGGAAGCTGCCCTCCTGCATGTTGCCGTCGCAGATGCCGATCCAGGTCACGATCTTGTGCAGTTCCTTGGCGTAGGCCACGGCTTCTTCGCTGCTGCGGATGTCGGGCTCGGTCACGATCTCCAGCAGCGGCGTGCCCGCGCGGTTCAGGTCGATGCCCGACTGGCCCCCTCCACCCAATGAGGAGTCCTCGTGCAGCGACTTGCCCGCGTCTTCCTCCAGGTGGGCGCGCACCAGGCGCACGGTCTTCTTCTCATCGCCCAGATAGAAGGAGACTTCGCCGCCTTGCACCACCGGGATCTCGAACTGGCTGATCTGGTAGCCCTTGGGCAGATCCGGGTAGAAGTAATTCTTGCGCGCAAAAATGCTCTCTGGCGCAATGTGGGAGCCAAGGGCCAGTCCCAATTTAATAGCGCAGGCGACGGCCTCGCGGTTCATCACCGGCAGGGTGCCGGGCAGCGCCAGGTCCACGGCGCAGGCCTGGGTGTTGGGCTCGGCGCCAAAGGCGGTGCTGGCGCGGCTGAAGATCTTGCTGCGGGTGGCGAGCTGGGTGTGGGTCTCGAAGCCGATGACGACTTCGTAGCCCTGGATGAGTTTCGCGGTCATGGTCAGATGCCCTCCGGCGCACGGAGGTGGAAGTCGGTCGCCTGCTGCAGGCGGTGCGCGGCATTCAGCAGGCGGCCCTCCTGGAAGTAGTTGCCGATGAGCTGCAGGCCCACGGGCATGCCGCCCGCGCCAAAGCCGGCGGGCACGCTCATGCCGGGCAGGCCGGCCAGCGACGCGGGCAGGGTGAAGATGTCGGCCAGGTAATCGGCCAGCGGGTCGTTGCCGTGCTCGCCGAGCTTCCAGGCCACGCTGGGCGCCACGGGGCCGGCGATCAGGTCGCAATCCTTGAAGGCGTTCTGGAAGTCGTCCGCGATCATGCGGCGGATCTTCTGCGCCTGCAGGTAGTAGGCGTCGTAGTAGCCGTGCGAGAGCACGTAGGTGCCGATCATGATGCGGCGCTTGACCTCGTCGCCGAAGCCTTCGGCGCGGGTCTTCTTGTACATGTCCACCAGATCGGCGTAGTCCTTGGCGCGGTGGCCGAACTTCACGCCGTCAAAGCGCGAGAGGTTGGACGACGCCTCGGCCGGCGCAATGATGTAGTACACGGGGATCGACAGCTCCGTGCGCGGCAGGCTGATGGGCACCAGCTTGGCGCCGAGCTTCTCGTACTCCTTCAGTGCCGCATCGACGGCGGCGCGCACGTCGCCCGCCAGGCCGTCGCCGAAGAACTCGGCCGGGATGCCGATGCGCAGGCCGTCGATGGAGTCATTCAGCTGGGCGCTGAAATCCTCGGCCGGCACGTCCAGGCTGGTGGAGTCGCGGTCGGGGTCGGGGCCGCACATGGCCGACAGCAGCAGCGCGCAATCCTCGGCCGAGCGGGCCATCGGGCCAGCCTGGTCCAGGCTGGAGGCGAAGGCGATCATGCCGTAGCGGCTGGCGCGGCCGTAGGTGGGCTTGATGCCGGTGACGCCGCAAAACGATGCCGGCTGGCGGATGGAACCGCCGGTGTCCGTGCCGGTGACGGCCGGCGCCAGGCGCGCGGACACGGCCACGGCGCTGCCGCCCGAGGAGCCGCCGGGGATGCGGCTGGTGTCCCAGGGGTTGCGCACCGGTGCGGGGGCGTCGCAGCCCACGGGCGCCACGGCGGAGTTTTCGTTGGCCGAGCCCATGGCGAACTCGTCGCAGTTGAGCTTGCCCAGCGTCACGCAGCCGGCATCGGCCAGGCGAGTGACCACGGTGGCGTCGAACGGCGACTGGTAACCGGCCAGCATTTTCGATCCGGCGGTGCTGGGGAAGTCGCGGGTGACGAAGATGTCCTTGTGCGCGATCGGCACGCCGGCCAGCGGGGCAGCCGTGCCGGCGGCGAGGGCCGCGTCCTGCGCGCGGGCCTGCGCCAGGGTGGCGTCCTCGTTCATGGCGACGTAGGCGCCCAGGTTCTGGTGCTGGCGTGCGCGGGCCAGGAAATGCTGCGCGGCCTCGACGGCCGAGACCTGTTTGCTGCGCAGTGCGCTGGTCAGCTGTGCGATGCCCAGGTCGTGGAGTTCGGAGGAGGGGGTGTTGCTCATGCTGTCGTCCTCACTCGATGACCTTGGGCACCAGGAACAGGCCGCGCTCGACGGCCGGCGCGCTGCGCTGGTTGGCCTCGCGCTGGTCGGGCTCGCTGGCCACGTCCTCGCGCAGGCGCAGCTGCACATCCTGCACCACCGCCACCGGGTGCGACAGGGGGGCGATGCCATGGGTATCCACAGCCTGCATCTTCTCGACGATGCCGAAAAAACCGTTGAGTTGCGTGAGCATGCGCTCACTTTCGCCGGGGCTCAGTTCGAGCCGGGCCAGATTGGCGATGCGGCCGATATCCTGGGGTGTCAGTGCCATAGGGAAGAGGGACGGGCGGAAACCAGATGTAAAGCGGTTTCCCGGGCTCCGCCAGGGGGAGTTATTCACAGGGGATGCGTTATTATCCCGGCTTTGCCGCTAGACCTCCACATTGCCGGTCATTGTGCGAAAAAAGCCAACAAACACCCCCGTAATATCCGGCGACGGCAGGCCGACGTGCATGCCGTGCCTGAGAGGACCCCTGCATGTTCGGAGCTTTCCGTCGGTACTTCTCCACCGACCTGGCCATTGACCTTGGCACAGCCAACACCCTGATCTTCGCCCGCGACAAGGGCATCGTGCTCGACGAACCCTCCGTCGTCGCCATCCGCCACGAGGGCGGCCCGCATGGCAAGAAAGTGATCCAGGCCGTGGGCCACGAGGCCAAGGCCATGCTGGGCAAAGTGCCTGGCAACATCGACGCCATCCGCCCGATGAAGGACGGCGTGATTGCCGATTTCGTGATCACCGAGCAGATGATCAAGCAGTTCATCAAGATGGTGCATCCCCGCTCGGTGCTCACGCCCAGCCCGCGCATCATCATCTGCGTGCCCTGCGGCTCCACCCAGGTGGAGCGCCGCGCCATCAAGGACGCGGCCGAAGCGGCCGGCGCCACCGCCGTGTACCTGATCGAAGAGCCCATGGCCGCCGGTATCGGCGCGGGCCTGCCGGTATCCGAGGCCTCTGGCTCCATGGTGGTGGACATCGGCGGCGGCACCACCGAGGTCGGCGTGATCTCGCTGGGCGGCATGGTCTACAAGGGCAGCGTGCGCGTGGGTGGCGACAAGTTCGACGAATCCATCATCAATTACATCCGCCGCAACTACGGCATGCTGATCGGCGAGCCGACGGCCGAGGCCATCAAGAAGAACATCGGCTCTGCCTTCCCCGGCTCCGAGGTCAAGGAGATGGAGGTCAAGGGCCGCAACCTCTCCGAGGGCGTGCCGCGCAGCTTCACCATCTCGTCCAACGAGGTGCTGGAGGCCCTGACCGAGCCGCTCAACCAGATCGTCTCCGCCGTCAAGAACGCGCTGGAGCAGACCCCGCCGGAGCTGGGCGCCGACATTGCGGAGCGCGGCATGATGCTCACCGGCGGCGGCGCGCTACTGCGCGACCTGGACCGTTTGCTGGCCGAGGAAACCGGCCTGCCCGTATTGGTGGCCGAGGAGCCCCTGACCTGCGTGGTGCGCGGCTGCGGCATCGCGCTGGAGCGCATGGACCGCCAGGGCAGCATCTTCACCAGCGACTGAGCCCGAACCGCGCCTGACGAGCTGTCCGCATGCCACTGGGAACCCTGGACCGTTCGGCGCCGACGCTGTTCAAGCAGGGGCCATCGCCGCTCTCCCGCCTCACCCTCTACAGCGCCCTGGCGCTGTTTTTGATGGTGGCGGACGCACGCTTTCACCTGACAGAGCCGCTGCGCAAGGCCGTCTCCACGGCGCTGTACCCGCTGCAATGGCTGATGCTGCAGCCGGTGGAGTTCGCGGACAAGGGGGCTGGATACTTCCAGTCGCTGCAGGCCGCACAGCAGGGCATGGACGACGCGCAGCGCACCATGGCGCAAATGGCTGTGCGCGCCGGCGAGGCCGAGCAGCTGCTGCGCGAGAACGCCGAGCTGCGCCAGTTGCTGGCACTGCGCGAGCGCCTGACCACCGAGGCCACGGCCGCGCAAGTGATTTATGACACGGCAGACCCCTATACGCGGCGTGTGATGGTGGACCGTGGGCAGCTGGCAGGCGTGGAGCCGGGCTCGCCGGTGATGGATGCCTCGGGGGTGCTGGGGCAGGTCACGCGCGTGTTCCCCATGCTCAGCGAAGTCACGCTGCTCATCGACCGCGACCAGGCCATTCCTGTGCTCAACCTGCGCACCGGTGCACGCAGCGTGGCCTACGGCGACCCGGTGGCCGGGCATGGCGGAGGCATGGAGCTGCGCTTCACGCCGGGCAATGCGGATGTGCAGGAAGGCGACCTGCTCACCACCAGCGGCGTGGACGGCCTGTACCCCGCGGGCCTGCCGGTTGCGCGCGTGCTGCGCGTGGAGCGGCGCGCCGACTCCGCCTTTGCGCGCATCTACTGCGCTCCCGTGGCGCAGATGTACGGAGCGCGCCATGTGATGGTGCTCAAGCCAGTGGTGGCCGACCTGCCGCCGCGCCCCGAACCCGAGCCGGCGGCGCCCAAGCGCGGAGGCCGCAAATGATCATGCCCAAGGGCCAGCAGCTGCTGCTGCCCGTGAATCCGGTCTTCATCGCTGCCAGCCTGGTGGCCGCGCTGGCGCTGAACATGCTGCCACTGGGCCGCGTGGTCTGGACGCCCGACTGGGTCATGGTGCTGCTCGTGTTCTGGGGCATGCACCAGCCGCAGCGCGTGGGGCTGGGGGTGGCTTTCCTCATGGGGCTGTGCCTGGATGTGTACCAGTCTGCCCTGCTGGGCCAGCATGCGCTGGTGTACTGCCTGCTGATGTTCGGCGCGCAATACACGCACCGCCGGCTGCTGTGGTTCGGCCCGCTGCTGCAGGCGCTGCAACTGCTGCCGTTGTTCTTTGCGGCCCATGCGCTTGAACTGCTGCTGCGCGTAGCTATCGGCGGGGGCATCCTGCCGGGTTTCGAAGGCCTGGTGGCACCGCTGCTGGAGGCCGCCCTCTGGCCGCTGGCCAGCTGGGTGCTGCTGGCGCCCCAGCGCCGCCCGCCCGACCGCGATGAAAACCGGCCGCTGTGAGCGCGCAGGGGTGAAGGGCCGCTGCGGATGACCGAACTGCGCAATGCCGAGGCCGATGTCTGGCACTTTCGCCTGCGCGTGTTCGTCGTGGGCGTGGTGGTGCTGCTGGCATTCCTGCTGATCGTCGCGCGCCTGGTGGTGCTGCAGGTGGTGCGCCACGAGGACCTCGCGGACCAGGCCGAGAGCAACCGCACGGCGGTCGTGCCCATCGTGCCCAACCGCGGCCTCATCCTGGACCGCAACGGCGTGGTGCTGGCCACCAACTACTCGGCATACACGCTGGAGATCACGCCCTCGCGGACCATGGACCTGGAGGCAACGATCGACGCGCTGGCCGAGGTCGTGGACATCCAGCCGCGCGACCGGCGCCGCTTCAAGCGTCTGCGCGAGGAGTCGCGCAGCTTCGACTCCCTGCCCATTCGCACACGGCTGTCGGACGAAGAGGTGGCGCGCTTTGCGGCGCAGCGCTACCGCTTCCCCGGCGTGGACATCAAGGCGCGGCTGTTTCGCAACTACCCGCTGGGCGAGGTGGCGAGCCACGCCATCGGCTACATCGGCCGCATCAACCAGCGCGAAAAGGAGCGCATCGAGGACTCGGACGATGCGGCCAACTACCGCGGCACGGACTACATCGGCAAGCTGGGGGTGGAGCAGAGCTTCGAATCCACGCTCCACGGCCAGACGGGGTTCGAGCGCATGGAGACCTCGGCCGGCGGGCATGCCGTGCGGCGCCTGAACAGCCACCCGGCGACGCCGGGCAACACGGTGATGCTGTCGCTGGACATCAAGCTGCAAAAGCTGATCGAAGATATGTTCGGCGAGCGCCGCGGCGCTCTGGTAGCGCTGGACCCGCGCAACGGCGAGGTGCTGGCGCTGGTGTCCAAACCCACGTTCGACCCCAACCTGTTCGTCGAGGGCATCGACCAGGAAAACTGGCAGGCGCTCAACGAGTCCATCAACAAGCCACTGCTCAACCGCGCGCTGCGCGGCACCTACCCTCCCGGCTCCACCTACAAGCCCTTCATGGCGCTGGCCGCGCTGGAGCTGGGCAAGCGCACGGCGGGGCAGGTGTTCAACGACCCGGGCTATTACAACTATGGCGGGCGCACCTTCCGCAGTCACGAAGGCGGCCTGGGCGGCGTGGACATGCACCGCGCCATCCAGTATTCGAGCAACACCTATTTCTATTCGCTGGCCGTGGAGATGGGTGTGGACGCCATCCACGACTTCATGAAGCCGCTGGGCTTCGGGCAGATCACCGGCATCGACATCGGGGGCGAAGTGCGCGGCGTGCTGCCCAGCACCGAGTGGAAGCGCAACACCTACAAGCGCCCGGAGGCCAAGCGCTGGTACTCGGGCGAGACAGTGTCGCTGGGCATCGGCCAGGGCTACAACAACTTCACCATGCTGCAGCTGGCCGTGGCCGAGGCCACGCTGGCCAACGGCGGCACCCGCCACCGTCCGCACCTGATCAAGGCCGTGAAAGACCAGGTGGGCGGGCAGGTGACCGAGGTGCAGCAGCCCCCCGGCGAGCACCTGGGCTACAACCCCAAGCATGTGGCGATCGTGAACAACGCGCTGATGGCCGTGAACCAGGCGGGCACGGGGCGGCGCGTGTTCGCGGGCGCGCCCTACACCTCGGCGGGCAAAACCGGTACGGCGCAGGCGGTGAGCCTGGGGCAGAACGTGCGGTACAACGCCAAGCTGCTGGAGGAGCACCAGCGCGACCACTCCCTGTTTGCCGCGTTCGCACCCGTGGAGGAGCCCCGCATCGCCGTGGCCGTGATCGTGGAGAACGCGGGCTTTGGCGCGGCGGCGGCGGCGCCCATCGTGCGCCGCGTGTTCGACTACTGGCTGCTGGGCCAGTACCCGAGCGAGCAAGACCTGGCGGCCGTCTCCAAGGGGCAGGCCGGTGCTCCCATGGGCACGCCGCGCAACGCGGCGGACGTGCCGCTCGCGATGCCCTGAGGGCTCTTGCGCCCGATCAGGGTGCGGAAGGACGCGCCAGTGCGCGCGGCGGCGGCAACTGGCTCACCACCAGGGCGGCCACGATCAGCGCCGCGCCCGCCAGGCCGGCCGCGCCCAGGCGCTCGCCGATCAGCACCCAGGCCGTGGCGGCGGCAAACACCGGCTCCAGCCCGAAGACGATGGCGCTGCGCATGGCATCCACGCGCTGCTGGCCCCAGGCCTGCAGCGTCACCACCAGCACGCTGGCCACCACGCCCAGGTAGGCCAGCGCCGTCAGCGCGTGCGCCGGCAGGTCCGCCAGGGCCTGCAGCGATGTGGCGACCTCGCCATGGCGCGCGAGCAGCAGCACGCTGGCCGCGGCGAACATCACCAGCGCCTGCACCGCCGCCATGCGTGTGGCGCGCAGCGGCCGGGCCGCCGTGCGGCGCGCGCATTCCTCCAGCGTGAGGATGTAGATGGCATAGAACAGCGTGCTGGCGAGCGTCAGCGTGTCGCCCAGGTTCCACGGCTCGTTCTCGTGGAACATCAGCACCATGCCGGCCAACGCCATGGCGCAGGCCGCCCACAGCGCGGCGCCATAGCGCCGGCCCAGCACGGCCATGGCCAACAGCGGCACCACCAGCACGTTCAGCCCGGTGACGAACGCATTGCGGTTGCTGCTGGTGCGCGCCAGCCCCTCGATTTGCAGCCAGAACGCGAGGAACAGCAGGGCGCCCAGCAGCAGACCCCAGCGCAGTTCCGTGCGCCGCAGACCGCGCCACAGCGGCGCCAGGACCAGCAGCGCAATCGCGAAGCGGGCCCAGATGATCTGCAGCGCATCCAGGTGCGCGGACATCATCTTCATCGCAGGGAAGGTGGTGCCCCAGACGGCGACCACCAGCAGGAGGGCCAGCAGGCCCTGGCGTTCGGAACGCATGGCTTCTTCAAAAATGAGAGCTGTTGGCGCTTGTCTCAAAAGGATTCTGATATGTTTTCATATCGGAACCCAAGTACATCAAGCGCTGGCAGCTATGGTTTTATAAGCGGCCGCACCGTGCCGCCCGGCGGGTCAGTGGCTCATGCGCCCGATGAAGGAGCGGATGCGGTCGTTGGCCGGGTTGGAGAAGAACTCGGCCGGCGGCGCATCGTGGGCAATGCAGCCCTGGTCGAAGAACATCACGCGGTCCGCCACCTCGCGCGCGAAGCCCATCTCGTGCGTGACCACGATCATCGTCATGCCGCCGCGCGCCAGCTCGCGCATCACGTCCAGCACCTCCTGCACCATCTCGGGATCAAGGGCACTGGTGGGCTCGTCGAACAGCATCACCTTCGGCGCCATGGCCAGCGCGCGCGCAATCGCCACGCGCTGCTGCTGGCCGCCCGACAACTGCCAGGGGTACTTGTGCGCATGGTCCTGCATGCCCACGCGCTTGAGCAGGGCCATGGCCTTGTCGTTGGCCTCGCGGCGCGACGTGTGGCGGATGCGGCGCGGCGCCAGCGTCACGTTGTCCAGCACCGTCATGTGGCCGAACAGGTTGAACTGCTGGAACACCATGCCCACTTCGCTGCGCTGCAGCTGCAGCGTGCGCGGGTCGTCGGTGACCTCCACGCCGTCGATGGTGATGCTGCCGCTGTCATGCGGCTCCAGGCGGTTGATGGCGCGCAGCAGCGTGGACTTGCCCGAGCCCGAGGCGCCGATGATCACGGTGACCTCGCCCGTGCGGAACACGGTGGACACGCCCTTGAGCACCTCGTGGCTGCCGAAGGCCTTGCGCACGTCCTTGCACACGATGTAGGGATTGGCGGAAGCGGCGTGGCTCATTTCACACGCCCTTCGACGTCAAAGCGGTACTCGATGGCATGGGTGACCTGCGTCACCAGCGTGGTCAGGATCAGGTAGGTGATGGCCACCGTGGTCAACGTGGCCACGGGCTGGAAGGTGGCGGACTGGATGCGGTTGCCCACGTTGGTCAGCTCCACCACGCCGATGGCGTAGGCGAGCGACGAGTCCTTGAGCAGCGCCACGAAGTTGCTCACCAGCGGTGGCAGCGCGATCTTGAAGGCCTGGGGGAACACGACGTCGAAGAACACGTGCGTGCGCGACAGGCCGAGTGCTCGCGCGGCTTCGGTCTGCCCGCGCGGCACGGCCAGCAGGCCGGCGCGGATGGCCTCGGCGTTGTAGGCGCCCACGTTCAGACCCAGCGCCACCACGGCGGCGGCGAAGTCGGGCAGGTTCAGGCCCGGCACCAGCACGGGCAGCGCGAAGTACACGAACAGGATCTGCACCAGCAGCGGCGTGCCGCGGATCGCCCAGATGTAGAAGCTGGCCACCCAGCGCAGCCAGGCCAGGCGCGAGGTGCGCGCCAGCGCCGCGGCGGTGCCCAGCAGCAGGCCCACGGTGCCGCTGACCAGCGTCAGGTACAGCGTGGTGAGCGCGCCTTCGGAGAAGAGCTCCGCGTTGGAGCCGATGGGCTCAGGAAAGAAGGAGAGGAACTGGCCGAGCAGGGCGAGGACCAGCGCCATCAACACCAAAGCCGCCACCAGCGTTGCATTGCTGCGCTGGGTGCGGCTCCAGTGTGCGGGCCAGAGAGCGAGAAGCATGGGCAAAGCGGGCCGGACCCGCAGGCCCGGCGCAGTCGGTTACTTGCAGGTGACGTCTTCTTGGAAGTACTTCTGGGAGATCTTGCCCACAGTGCCGTCGGCGATCGCTTCCTTCAGCGCCTTGTTCCAGGCGTCGGCCAGGCCCTGGTTGCCCTTGGAGACGGCGGAGGCCACCTGCTCCACGAACAGCATGTCGCCCGTGCGGAAGCCCGCCTTGGGCGCCTTGGCCAGCATTTCCTTGGCCACGAAGCGGTCGGTCACCCAGGCGTCCACGCGCTTGGACGCCAGGGCGTTGCGCGCGGCTTCGTCGGTGGGGAAGTTCTTCACGTCCTTCACGCCGGGCACCTTCTTCACGGCGTCCAGGTAGGTGGTGCCGGTCTGCACGGCGACCACCTTGCCATTCAGGTCGGCGGCCTTGGCCACCTCGGGCTTCATCGACACGATGATGCCGCCCGAGCAGTAGTGCGGCAGCGTGAAGGTCACGGCCTTGGAGCGCTCGTCGGTGATGGCGTGCGAGGCGATCACCAGGTCCCAGCGGTCCTGGGCCAGGCCGGTCAGCAGCGCGTCGAAGCCGACGGTCTTCCACTCGTACTTCAGGCCCATCTTCTTGACCACGGCCTCGGCCACTTCGATCTCGTAGCCCGTGAGCTGCTTGCCCTTGAAGAAGTTGAACGGCGCGTACTGCCCCTCGGAGCCGAGGATGATGGTGCCGCTCTTCTGGATTTCTTCCAGGGGACGCGCCTGCACGACAACGGCGGCGCACAGCGCCACAGCAGTGGCCAGGGTCTTGAACATCTTCATAGGGAGTTCCTGCTTGCTTCAGGTACAAAAAATCCGGCATTGCGGATCACAAGCCGGAAACCAACGCCTGCGCAAGAAGCCCGGGTAAGGGCGGCGTCACGAGGCGGTCACATTATAGAGAGCGGCCCCTGGTGCGCCGCATTGACGCAAACCCGGGGGCCAGGGTCATTGCGGGCGCATCAGCGTGGACTTGCCGAACAGGCTCTCCAGCAGGTCCACGGCCAGCTCGGCCGTCTGGTTGCGCACGTCCAGCGCAGGGTTCAGCTCCACCAGGTCCGCCGAGCCGAGCGCACCGCAGTCGGCCAGCATCTCCATGCACAGCTGGGTCTCGCGGTAGGTCGGGCCGCCGCGCACGCCGGTGCCCACGCCCGGGGCCACCGACGGGTCCAGGCAATCCATGTCGAAGCTCACGTGCAGGTGCGTGTCCTGGTCCACGTCGGCCAGCGCGGCCTGCATCACCGCGCGCATGCCCAGCTCGTCGATGGTGCGCATGTCGTACACCTCGATGCCGTGCTCGTTGACGAAGCGCTTCTCGGTGGCATCCACGCTGCGCACGCCGATCAGCGTGATCTGCCCGGACTGCAGCGCCGGCGGCGCATCGGGGCCGGCCAGGCGCGTGAGCTGCGCCGGACCGTGGCCCAGCAGGCACGCCACAGGCATGCCGTGCAGGTTGCCGCTGGGGGAGGACTCGGGGGTGTTGGCGTCCGCGTGCGCGTCGAACCACAGCACCTTCAGCCGCCGCCCGCGCGCGCGGCAGTGCTGCGCCACGGCGCTGATGGAGCCGATGGCCAGGCAGTGGTCTCCGCCCATGAGCAGCGGCAACTGTCCCGCCTGCAGCGCGGCGTGCGTGGCTTCGTACACCGCCCGGTTCCAGGCCGCGACCTCGGCCAGGTGGCGAAAGCCGCTGGCGGGCTCGGCCTGCGGATTGCCGGGGCCGGCCAGGTTGCCCTGGTCGCGCACGTCGAAGCCGCGTGCCTGCATGGCCCGCGCGATGCCCGCGATGCGCAGCGCGTCGGGGCCCATGCTGGCGCCCAGCACGCTGGCGCCCACGTCGGTGGGGGCGCCGATCAGGGTCAGGGTCGTCATCGGGTCTCTCCTTGCCAGTGAATGCGGGTGGATCGGGTCAGCGCAGGAACGCGTCGTAGCCGGTCTTCAGGATCAGCATGCCCACCACCAGGATGAAGATGCCGCGCACGAAGCCCGCGCCGTGCTTCAGCGCCAGGTGGGCGCCGAGCAGGCTGCCCACCACGTTGGCCACGGCCAGCGGCAGCGCGAAGTGCCACCAGACATGGCCCTTGGCCGTGAACAGGATCAGCGCGGCCACGTTGGTGGCCAGGTTCAGCAGCTTGGCGGACACCGACGCGTTCAGGAAATCGTAGCCCAGCACGCGCACGAAGAGAAACACGAAGAAACTGCCCGTGCCGGGGCCGAAGAAGCCGTCGTAGTAACCGATGGTCACGCCGATGGCGCAGGCCGCCAGGGTTTCACGCCCTGCAGCCAGGCGCGGCGCGTGGTGGCGCCCCAGGTCCTTGCGCGCCAGGGTGTAGATCAGCAGCGCCACCAGCACCAGCGGCAGGAGCTTGCGCAGGAAATCGGCGGAGATCAGCGTCACCACCCAGGCGCCGGCGAACGCGCCGACGAATCCCGCGAGCGCCGCCGGCAGCATGGCACGCCAGCGCATCTGCACGCGGCGGCTGTACTGCCACGTGGCGATGCCCGTGCCCCAGATGGCGGCACTCTTGTTGGTGCCCATCAGCGTGGCCGGCGGCGCGGTGGGAAACGTGGCGAACAGGGCGGGCAGCAGGATCAGGCCGCCCCCGCCGACGATTGCGTCCACGAAGCCGGCCAGCAGCGAGGCCAGCGAGACGATGATCCATTCCATGGGCGCGATTGTCGCACCGCCACCGCTACGGAATCAGTAGCTGCTTGCGCCCACCCTGCGGGCGCTGGGGCCACTTTTGCTGAAAGTCTCGATAAATAAAAAGGCACCCGGGTTGCGGGTGCCTTGTGAAGGGGCATCTCGTTGCGGATGCCTGATTGGATGGTTGATGTTCTTGTGTTAGGGCTGTTGTCTCCTCGGTCCCCTCGGTTGGCGAGCCGAGGCGCGCTTCGAGTGCATGGACTGTAATAAAACGCACCCCGTTGGTGCATTGGTGGTTTCCCGCACCTGCTGCCACTGGTTCAAACTGGGGCACGCGCCTCGCTGCGAATCCATTGGGCGGCCATCTCGGCCATCATCAGCGTGGGTGCATTGGTATTGCCGCTGGTGATGGTGGGCATGGCGCCCGCGTCCACCACGCGCAGGCCGGCCACCACGCCGCCGCGGCCGTCGCGCACGCGCAGGCGCGCATCCAGCACGGCCTGCGGATCGTCCAGCCGGCCCATGCGCGTAGTGCCCACGGGGTGGAAGATGGTGGTGGCGATATCGCCCGCCAGCCGGGCGAGGTCTTCGTCGCTCTGGTACTGCGGGCCGGGCTTGTATTCCTCGGGCTGGTAGGAAGCCAGTGCGGGCTGGGCCACGATGCGGCGCGTGACGCGCAGACTGTCGGCGGCCACCTGGCGGTCCTCGGGCGTGGACAGGTAGTTGGGAGCGATGGCCGGCGCGGTGCGGAAGTCCGGGCTCTTGATCTGGATGGTTCCGCGGCTGGTGGGGTTCAGGTTGCACACGCTGGCCGTGAAGGCCGGGAAGCGGTGCAGCGGCTCGCCGAAGGCCTCCAGCGACAGGGGCTGCACGTGGTACTCAAGGTTGGGGTGCGGCAGGTCCGGCTGGCTGCGTGTGAAGGCGCCCAGTTGCGACGGTGCCATGCTCATCGGGCCGCTGCGCTTGAAGGCGTATTCCAGCCCGATCCTGGCCTTGCCCAGCAGGTTGCCCGCCAGCATGTTCAACGTGGGCACGCCTTGCACCTTGTACACGGCGCGGATCTGCAGGTGGTCCTGCAGGTTGGCGCCCACGCCGGGCAGGTCGGCCTGTATGTCGATACCGTGCCGCTGCAGCAACGCGCCGGGGCCGATGCCCGACAGCTGCAGAATCTGTGGCGAGTTCACCGCGCCGGCGCTCAGGATCACCTCCTGCTGCGCGTGGGCCGTGACCATTTCCTCGCCGGTCCACACCTGCACGCCGGTGCAGCGCAGGCTGCCGTCCGGCTGACGGTCCAGTACCAGGCGCGTCACCTGGGCCGAGGTCCACATCTCGAAATTGGGCCGCCCGTAGCAGGTGGGGCGCAGGAAGGCCTTGGCCGTGTTCCAGCGCCAGCCGTTCTTCTGGTTGACCTCGAAATAGCCCACGCCCTCGTTGGTGCCGCGGTTGAAGTCGTCGGTGGCGGGAATGCCGGCCTGCTGCGCGGCCTGGGCGAAGGCGTCGAGGATGTCCCAGCGCAGGCGTTGCTTTTCCACGCGCCATTCGCCCGAGCTGCCTGTGGACTTGCTGCCGTGCAGGCGCTTGAAGTTCTCGTTCACGCCCTCGGGCTGGTCCAGGCGCCAGTGGTCCTCGTGGCGGCGAAAGGCCGGCAGCACGTTGTCCCAGCGCCAGGCGTCGTCGCCCGTGATCTGGGCCCACTGGTCGTAGTCGCGCGCCTGGCCGCGCATGTAGATCATGCCGTTGATGCTGCTGCAGCCGCCCAGCACCTTGCCGCGCGGGTAGCGCAGGCTGCGGCCGTTCAGGCCGGTGTCGGCCTCGGTGTGATAGAGCCAGTCGGTGCGCGGGTTGCCGATGCAATACAGGTAGCCCACGGGAATGTGGATCCAGTGGTAGTCGTCCCTGCGGCCGGCCTCCACGAGCAGCACACGGTTCTTGGGGTCTGCGCTGAGCCGGTTGGCCAGCAGGGCGCCGGCGGTGCCGCCGCCGATGATGATGTAGTCGAAAGTGGTGTCGCTCATGGATGCCGATCGCACGTCAGGGAAGGAGCGCAACGCGCCAGCGCCGGGGCTGCCGCAGTGCAGCAATCGATTGTGCGATTCGGCACTCGGGTGTCGAGAGGGAAACCCCGCTGCGCTACGCTTTTTGATAGTGGCAGCGCGCGCTGCGGGTGCGTCACGACCGGTTTTTGATGTTTTTTCAAGCGCCGGCGGGCCTCGCTTTTGCCACGCGCCAATCTGTGGAATGATGCGCCGCGTCAGCCCCGTGCGCGGCGCGGCCGCCGGAATATGCAAAACTGCGGGCGCCGCCAGTGGCGCCGGCGCCAGCCGGTCGCCCGGCCTCTTTCCCGACCACCATGCCCGTCACCCACCCTCCATCGGTCGTGCAGGACCACGCTGCCAGGCCCCTTGCCCAGCCGCAGGGCGAGTGGGTGGCCGCGGCTTTTGCCGACCGCCGGGCCTGGCGGCGGGTGGCGGCGCAGCTCAAGGAGTGCGGTCCCGGCGTTGCCTGGAGCCTGCAAGGCGTGCAGCGTCTGGACCACGTGGGCGCGCAGATCCTGTGGAACCACTGGGGCCGCGCCTGGCCCGAGCAGCTGGAACTGACCGAGAACCAGCGTGAGATGCTGGAGCGCGTGGCGCAGTACACCACCCCCTGCGAGCCCCCCGCGCCTTGGCGCCTGGGCGACCAGGTGGACCGCCTGGGCGTGCTGGTGCTGCACGCGCTGGACCATGTGCGCCATCTGGTGATATTGGTGGGCCAGCTGGTGCTGGACGTGCTGCGCCTGCTGCGCAACCCGCGGCGCGGGCCCTGGCGCGACATCTCGGGCCACCTGTACCGCATGGGCGCCACGGCGCTGCCCATTACGGCGCTGGTGGGCTTCCTGATCGGCGTGGTGCTGGCCTATCTCATGTCGCTGCAGTTGCGGCAGTTCGGCGCCGAAGCGTTTATCGTGAACATCCTGGGCATCTCGCTGATCCGCGAGCTGGGGCCCATGCTGGGCGCCATCCTCGTGGCGGGGCGATCGGGCTCGGCCATCACCGCGCAGATCGGCGTGATGCGCGTCACCGAGGAGCTGGACGCCATGCGCGTCATGGGCATACCGCACGGTTTTCGCCTGGTGATGCCGCGTGCGCTGGCGCTGGCGCTGGCCATGCCCCTGGTGGCCCTGTGGACCACGCTGGCTGCGCTGGCGGGCGGCATGCTGGCTGCGGACCTGACCATGGGCATCTCGTCGGCCTACTTCGCGCAGGCCCTGCCTGCCGCCGTGAATGTGTCCAACCTGTGGCTGGCGATGTCCAAGTCGGTGGTGTTCGGCGTGTTCATCGCGCTCATCGGCTGCCACTGGGGGCTGCGCGTCAAGCCCAACACCCAGAGCCTGGGCGAAGGCACCACCGCCTCGGTGGTGAGCGCCATCACCATGGTGATCATCGTGGACGCGCTGTTCGCCGTCGCTTTCAAGAACGTGGGTTTCTAGCCATGGATGCCACCCGCCCCGCCGCAGACGCCGACACCCGGGCCGTGGTTGAGCCGCCGGTGGTGGACATCCGCGGCCTGGCCACGGTGTTCGGCCGGGGTGACGAAGCGTTCACGGTGCACGACGACCTGCAGCTCACCGTGCAGCGCGGCGAGATCCTCTCGCTCGTGGGAGGCTCGGGCACCGGCAAGACGGTGTTGCTGCGCCACATCCTGGGGCTCACGCGGCCCACGCGCGGCAGCGTGGAGGTGCTGGGCCGCTCGGCGGCTGAGCTGGTCGGCGGCGAGCGCGCCAGCAGCCGCGTGGGCATGCTGTTCCAGCACGGGGCGCTGTTCTCGGCCTTCAACGTGCTGGACAACATTGCTTTCGCGCTGCGCGAGCTGGGCACGCTGCCACCCGCGCTGGTCAACGACGCGGCCATGGTCAAGCTGCGCCTGGCGGGGCTCAAGCCCGAGCACGCCACGCGCATGCCGGCGGACCTCTCGGGCGGCATGATCAAGCGCGTGGCCCTGGCGCGCGCGCTCATCATGGACCCGCCGCTGCTGCTGCTGGACGAGCCCACGGCGGGGCTGGACCCGAGCAGTTCCGACGAGTTCTGCGCGCTGCTGCGCGAGCTGCATGCGGCGCTGGGCCTCACGGTGATCATGGTCACGCACGACCTGGATACCCTGTACGCCCTGTCCACGCGCGTGGCCGTGCTGGCCGACCGGCGCGTCATCGTCACCGGCACGCCGCAGGAGGTCGCGCGCTTCGACCATCCCTTCATTCACCACTTTTTTCTCGGAGAACGCGGCCGCCGTGCCATGGCCCAGCCGCCCGCCGCCTCTTCGTCCAAGGAAGCCTGATGGAAAACAAGTCCCATGCCCTGGCCGCAGGCATTTTCGTGATCGCCGTGGCGGCGCTGCTGGCCGGCCTCGGCATGTGGCTCACGCGCGACCAGACCGATTACCAGCTCTACGAGCTGTCCAGCAAGGACAGCGTGAGCGGCCTGCAGCCCCAGGCAGCCGTGCGCTACAAGGGCGTGGCCGTAGGCAAGGTCATGCACATCGGTTTTGACCCGCAGGTCTCGGGCAACGTGCTGATCCGTATCGCCGTGAATGCGGACGCGCCCATCAGCCCCACCACCTTCGCCACGCTGGGCTACCAAGGCGTGACGGGCCTGGCCCATGTGCAGCTGGACGACGCGGAGGCGCCGCTGCCCGCGCCGCCGCCGGGCGCCAGCGGCCTGCCGCGGCTGCCGCTGCACAGCTCCTCGTTCAGCCAACTGGCCGAGCAGGGCCCGGCCATCCTGGGCCAGGTGCAGGAGGCCACGCAGCGCATCAACACCCTGCTGGGCGACGAGAACCAGCAGCGCTTTTCCACGGCACTGAAGCAGTTGGGCGACGCGGCGGGCAGCATCGACCAGCTCGCGCGCCGCCTGGACAACACCGTGACCACCCGTCTGGACCCCGCGCTGGCGGGCGTGCCGCCGCTGGTGCAGGACACGCAGCAGACCCTGCAGGCGCTGCGCCAGGCGGGCAGCAGCGCGGCCACGGCCGCCAACGACGTCAGCCAGGCCATCCGCACGCTGCAGGCCGAGGGCGGCGCGCTCGACGAGATCGCCGCGGGCGCCAAGTCGCTGGCCGGCGCGGCCGACCGCTTCGGCCGCGTCACGCTGCCGCGCATCAACCATGCGGCCGACGAAACCGCGCGCGCCGCGCGCCGCGTGGGCCGCACGGCCTCGGGTATCAACGACAACCCGCAGTCGCTCATCTATGGACCAGGCCGCTCGGCCGCGGGGCCCGGCGAGCCCGGTTTCACCGCTCCCGCAGCGCAGCCCTGACGCATTGCAAGGACCCTATGATGACTATTAAAATGATAGCTGTTTGCGCTCACCAGATAAGCGTTAAAGCCATTTTTGGCTTCACATTTATGGCGCTGATGGCAGGCTGCTCCATCCTCCCCGAGCCGCCGGTGCGCGCCGATGTGTACGACTTCGGCCCCGGTCCCTTGCAGGCGCCGGGCCCCGCGGCCAGCGCGCCGCTGCCGCCGATCGCGCTGGCCGAGGTGACCGCCACGGGCCTGCCCGAGGGCAGCACCGCGCTGCTGTACCGGCTGGCCTATACCAACGCCCAGCAACTGCGCCCCTACACCCAGGCGCGCTGGAGCCTGCCACCCGCCGTGCTGCTGCACCAGGCGGTGCGCGAGCGCCTGGGCCAGCGCCGCGCGGTGCTCTCAGGCGACGACGGCATGGCCGTGTTGCTGGAGCGCGGCCGCATGCCCAGCGTGCTGCGCCTGGAGCTGGAGGAGTTCAGCCATGTGTTCGGCGCGCCCCAGGCGAGCGCCGGCCTGGTGCGTGTGCGCGCCGTGCTGGCCGACGCGAGCACCGCGGGTGAGACGCTGGTCGCGCAGCGGGTGTTCGTGGCGCGGCGCGATGCCGCCACGCCCGATGCCGCCGGCGGCGCCAAGGCCCTGGCCGATGCGGCGGCCCAGGTGGCCGAAGAGCTGGCCGCATGGGTGGAGCAGTCCGGCCGCTGAGCGCCTGCGCCTTTTCAACCCCTCAAGAGACATGCCTGCGCATGTCTCTTTTTTTTGCCCACCGCGCACCGGCGACGGCGCGGAGGCCTACATGCCGCTGTCGCCCTGGGCTGACGCGGCTTGCGTGCGCGCACCGACGCGCTGCCGCCGAGCACCTGCCTAGAGTCCATTCATCGCCTCGCAATGCCCGGCGCTGTACAGGGGCCAGGCAGGCGATCCCTCAACAACCGCTACAGGAGAGTGACGTATGAACGAAGACCGCATTGAAGGCAACTGGAAGCAGTTCAAGGGCAAAGTGAAGGAGCAATGGGGCAAGCTGACCGACGACGACCTGGACGTCATCGCCGGCAAGCGCGACCAGCTGCTGGGCAAGCTGCAGGAGCGCCACGGGCTGGCCCGGGAGGCGGCCGAGGAACAGCTCAAGGGCTGGGAGCAGCGCAACCCCGACTTCCGCTACGACTGACGCAACGCGCCGCAGGGGCATGACTCGCGCGCCCTGCGAGATCCAATTTCCATCACATTCATCTGGAGGACATTCCATGAAAAACGCACGCAATCTGCTGGCCCTGGCGGCCGCTGCCCTGATGGCCACTTCGGGCATGGCCATGACCAAGGAGGAATACAACGCCGCCAAGGACCGCATCGGCGCTGACTACAAGGCTGCCAAGGCGCAGTGCGACACCCTGAAGGGCAACGCCAAGGACGTCTGCATGAAGGAGGCCAAGGGCCGCGAGAAGGTGGCCAAGGCCGAGTTGGAAGCCCAGTACAGGCCCAGCGACAAGGCCACCTACAACGTGAACGAGGCCCGTGCCGATGCTGACTATGAAGTGGCCAAGGAAAAATGCGACGACCAGAAGGGCGACGCCAAGGACATTTGCGTGAAGGACGCCAAGGCCGCCCATGTGGCCGCCAAGGAAAACGCCAAGGTGCAGCGCGCGCAGGCCAAGCCCGCCGACTCCACCGCCGAGAAGCGCGCCGATGTCGCAGAGGCCAAGAAGGACGCCGCAGAGGCCCAGCGCGAAGCCAACTACAAGGCTGCGAAGGAGCGCTGCGACACCATGAGCGGTGACGCCAAGGACAAGTGCGTGGCCGATGCCAAGCGCACCTACGGCCAATAAACCGGCAAACATGTGCAGCCCCGCCTCTGGCGGGGCTTTTTTTGTCCCCCACCAGCGGCACCGACATGACATGTGTCAATACCGCCGGTGGCGGTTTTTCTTAAGCTCGCGCCGCTTCACAACGCCGCACAGGAAGGAAAGACCGCCCATGGCCGCATTGCAATGGTCCGAGGAACTCGCACTGGATCTGCCGCAGATGGACCACACGCACCAGGAATTCGTGGCACTGCTGCAGGCCGTGGAGAGCGCCGATGACGTGGCGCTTATCGGTGCCTGGGAAGACCTGGTGGCGCACACCGACGCCCACTTCGCCCAGGAGGACCGCTGGATGCAGGCCACCCGCTTTGCCGCGGGCAACTGCCACAGCACGCAGCACCAGGTGGTGCTCAAGATCATGCGCGAGGGCACCGACCGCGCGCGCCAGGGCGAGCTGCATGTCCTGCGCGAGATGGCTGCAGAGCTGGCCGTATGGTTCCCCCAGCATACGGACGCCATGGACGCGTCCCTCGCCCAGCACCTGCGCCGCGTGGGCTTCGACCCCGCCACGGGCAGCGTGCAGAAGCCGGGCGCGCTGCCCGACGATCTGATCCACGGCTGCGGTGGGGCCTGCTCTTCGGGTGACGACACCCCCGCCCAGCCCGCCGCCGTGGCCTGAACGATCGGCCGGCTCAGCAGAACTGCAAAACTGGGGCGGTGCGGCGCCGCGCCGGGTGCGTGTGGCGCTTGGCGACAGGTTGTGCCGGAGTGGCGCGGCGTGGCGTCCCGCGCCCGCCACGGTTGCTGTCGCGTCGCCCTGCTAAGCTTGCTGCGTTTTCACGGCCAGCCGGAGCCCCCATGACGCCGCATGAACCACCCGAAAGCGCGCTCTATCGCACCCTGCTCGAATCCACGCGCGCCATTCCGTGGAAGATCGACTGGGCCACGGCGACCTTTGCCTACATCGGGCCGCAGATCGAGGACCTGCTGGGCTGGGCGCCCACCAGCTGGAGCACCGTGCAGGATTGGGCCGACCGCATGCACCCCGACGACCGGGACCGGGTGGTCAACTTCTGCATTTCGCAATCCCAGTCGGGCGTGGACCACGAGGCGGACTACCGCGCGCTCACCACAGGCGGGGATTACGTGTGGATCCGCGACGTGGTGCATGTGGTGCGCGACTTGCAGGGCAATGTGGTGTCGCTCGTGGGCTTCATGTTCGACATCACCGAGCGCAAGCAGAACGAACACCAGCTGCTGCAACTGCAGCAGGAGCTGCAGGAACTGTCATTCCGCGACGGGCTCACGGGCGTGAACAACCGCCGCAAGTTCGACGCGGTGTACGAGCGCGAATGGCAGGAGGCGCAGCGCACCGGAGAGCCGCTGTCGCTGCTGATGTTCGATGTGGATTTCTTCAAGAGCTACAACGACCAGTACGGCCACGTGGAGGGCGACGAGTGCCTGCGGCGCGTGGCCCGCGCGCTGCAGCAGGCCGCCCACCGCCCGCGCGACTGCCTGGCGCGCTACGGCGGCGAGGAGTTCGTGCTGCTGCTGCCCGGCGCGGATGCATCTTCCGCGCGCGCGGTGGCGCAGCGCTGCATGCAGGAGGTGGCCCACGCCGGTATCGTTCATGCGGCTTCGCCCCTGGGCCAGCAGCTCACGGTGAGCGTGGGCATGGGCACGGCCCTGCCCGGCACGCAGGATGACTCCAAGCGGTTCCTGGAAACGGTGGACCGCTGCCTTTACCGTGCCAAGCATGCGGGGCGCAACCGCATCGAGGCCACGGCCTGACCGCTATGAACGCGCGGCCAGCACCGGAAACAGCTTGCTCAGCCCGTCGGCCATCACCTCCACGGCCAGCGCCGCGAGGATCAGTCCCATGAGCCGCGTCATCACGTTGATGCCCGTCTTGCCGAGCACGCGCTCGATGGGCTCGGCCAGTGCAAAGCACAGCGCCGTCGCCGCGCCCACCACCACGCCGTAGCCCACCAGCGCCAGGTGCTGCCAGATGCTCTGCGCGCGGTCGGCGTAGATCACCACGGTGGACATGGCCGCCGGCCCCGTGAGCAGCGGGATGGTCAGCGGCACCACGGCGATGCTGCTGCCCGCAGCCGCCTTCTCGGCGCCCTGCTCCAGCTCGTGGGTGTGCGGCTTGGCCTCGGCCGGCTGCGCATTGAGCATGTTCATGGCGCTGATCAGCAGCAGCATGCCCCCGCCCACCTGGAAGCTCTGCAGCGAGATGTTGAAGAAGTCCAGGATCTGCAGGCCGACGAGCGCGCAGGCCGCGATCACGCAAAACGCGCTGAACGCCGCCACCTGGACGGTGCGCCGGCGCTGCGCGGCGTTGAAACCGCTGGTGTAGTGGATGAAGAACGGCACGATGGCCAATGGATTCACGATGGCCAGCAGCGTGATGAGCGGCTTCAAGTCCATCAGCGGCCCCCGGCAATGTCCATGAGCGTGGCCGAGGTGTAGCTGGCCGCGTCCGACATCAGCCACACGATGGCCTCGGCCACTTCCTCGGGCGTGCCGCCGCGCCCCATGGGCACCTGGCCTGCCAGGTCGCGCACGCGGTGGGGCAGGCCGCCGCTGGCGTGGATATCGGTGTCGATCAGGCCGGGGCGCACGGCATTCACGCGGATGCCCTCGCCGCCCACCTCGTGCGCCAGGCCTATGGTGAGCGTGTCCAGCGCGCCCTTGGACGCCGCATAGTCCACGTACTGATGGGGCGCACCCAGCCGGGCCGCGATGCTGGACACGTTGACGATGCTGCCACCGGCGCCGCCATGGCGCGTGCTCATGCGCAGCACCGCCTCGCGCACGCAGTAGAAGGCGCCCAGCACGTTGATGCTGAACATGCGCCTCAGGCGCTCGCCGTGCATCTCGTCCACGCGGGCAGGGCGGTCCACCACGCCCGCGTTGTTCACCAGTGCCGTGAGGCGCCCCAGGCGGTGGTCCACGGTCTCGAACAAAGTCACTACGTCGGCCTCCACCGCCACATCGGCCTGCACCGCGATGGCGCGCCCGCCCGCGGCCTCGATCTGGCGCACCACGCCGTTCGCGGCTTCGGCGTGGCGCAGGTAGTTGATGGCCACGGCCCAGCCGCGCTGCGCGGCCAATAAGGCGGCGGCAGCGCCGATGCCCCGGCTGCCGCCGGTGATCAGAACAATCTTGTCCATGTACGGGTGACTCCTGCAAGAATGGCGCATTGGAACAGGTTTGCGGCGCTGACGCGTATCGTCCACGCGCCTGCATTCCCTTCGCTCAACGCCTCAGGAGACACGACATGGGACAGTGGGTGGACCTTACCGCCAGCGACGGATTCACGGCCCCCGCCTGGGTGGCGCGCACCGACGGCGCGCCGCGCGGCGCGGTGGTGGTGCTGCAGGAGATCTTCGGCGTCAACGCCCACATCCGCGCCGTGACCGACCGGCTGGCCATGCGCGGCTACCTGGCGGTGGCGCCGTCCACCTTCGCGCGGGTGCAAAAGGGCGTGGACCTGGGCTACAGCGATGCCGACATGAAGGCCGGCCGGGCACTCAAGGCCGCCGTGGAGGGGTTGCCCGCGCCGGGCGTGATGCCCGACATCCAGGCCGCCATCGACTATGCCGCGCGGCACAGCGACTGCAAGGTCGGCGTGGTGGGCTTTTGCTGGGGCGGGCTGCTCACCTGGCGCGCGGCCTGCATGCTGCAGGGGCTGTCCGCGGCCGTGCCCTACTACGGCGGCGGCATGACCACGCCCGCCGAGGTGGCGCGCCAGCCGCGCGTGCCGGTGCTGGCGCACTTTGGCGAGCGCGACCAGTGGATCCCGCTGGACAGCGTGCAGGCCTTTGCCTGCGCGCACCCCGAGGCGCAGGTGCATGTGTACGCGGCGGACCACGGCTTCAACTGTGACCAGCGCGCCAGCTACGACGAGGCCGCCGCCATGACCGCGCGCGACCGCACGCTCGCCTTCCTGGCACGGCACGTCGGCTGAGATTTATAGAGAAAATCACTGCTAGCGCCCACCTGGTAAGCGCTAGCAGCTAGATTATTGATAGCGTTTTCGCATCGACATCGCCGCTCAATGCGCACCGGCCGCGGCGTCGGCGCTGCCGCTGGCAGCGCGCGTGGGGTGGGCCAGCCACACCAGTGGGATCAGCAGCAGGAACAGCAGGGCCGAGGCATAGAAGATGTCGTTGGCCGCGAGCATGAAGGCCTGCTGGTTCACCAACCGCTCCACCTGGGCCAGTGCCTGCTCGGGCGTGAGACCCCCGGCCTGCAGGCCCTGCAGCGCCTGCGTGAACGGCAGGTGGCCCTGGTGCAGGCCTTCGGTCAGCTGGGCATGGTGCAGGCTGGCGCGCCGCTCCCACAGCGTGGTGGTGACGGACGTACCCACCGCGCCGGCCGTGATGCGCATGAAGTTCGACAGCCCCGAGGCCGCCGGGATGCGGTCGGGCGCAATGCCCGACAGCGTGATCGTGACCAGCGGGATGAAGAAGAACGCCATCGCCACGCCCTGGATGATGGTGGGCACCATGATGGTGGCGAGGTCTGCCTGGGTGTTGAAATTGGAGCGCATCCACAGCACCAGCGCAAAC
The DNA here is from genome assembly GCF_027625375.1 of Diaphorobacter sp. ED-3. Lineage (NCBI taxonomy): Bacteria > Pseudomonadati > Pseudomonadota > Betaproteobacteria > Burkholderiales > Comamonadaceae > Diaphorobacter > Diaphorobacter sp. ED-3. Next base: position 363,364 of record NZ_CP115182.1, read on the forward strand.
ACCAGGAAGGCCAGCGTGGCAAAGCGGCGCAGGTCCACCTTGGCGATGTTCTTGCCCACCAGGGGCGACAGCACCATGGCCAGCAGCCCCACGGGCGCCATCACCTCGCCGGCCTGCGTGGCGGTGTAGCCCATGTACTGCTGCAGCCACAGAGGCAGCAGCACCACGTTGCCGAAGAACAGCCCGTAGCCCACGGAGGTGGCCAGCGCACCGGCCCAGAAATTGCGGATGCGAAACAGCGCCAGGTCCACCACGGGGTGGTCCTCGCCGCGCTCCCAGACCACGAAGGCCACCAGGCCCACGAGCGCGACCAGGCCGCAGGCCACCACCCAGGGCGACTCGAACCAGTCGTGCTCCTTGCCGATGTCCAGCATGACCTGCATGGCACCCACCCAGATTACGAGCAGCGCGAGGCCGATGGAATCGATGGGCAGCGCGCGCCGCTCGGTCTCGCGCTGGTGGAAGATGCCCCAGGTGACCACCACGGCGGCAATGCCCACGGGCACGTTGATGTAGAAGATCCACGGCCAGGTCATGTTGTCGGTGATCCAACCGCCCAGCAGCGGCCCGGTTACCGGCGCGATCAGCGTGGTCATGGACCACATGGCCATCGCCACGCCCGCGAGCGCGCGCGGATAGCTCGACAGCAGCAGCGACTGCGACAGCGGAATCATCGGCCCGGCGACAAAGCCCTGCAGCGCGCGTGCGGCGATGAGCAGTGCCATGTTGGGCGCCAGCCCGCACAGCAGCGAGGCGATGACGAACAGCGTGACGCTGGCGACGAACAGGCGCACCTGGCCGAAGCGCTGCGAGAGCCAGCCCGTGAGCGGCACGGCGATGGCGTTGGCCACCGCGAAGCTGGTGATGACCCAGGTGCCCTGCGTGGAGCTCACGCCCAGGTCGCCGGCAATGGCCGGCAGGGATACGTTGGCGATGGACGTGTCCAGCACGTTCATGAATGTGGCGGCCGACAAGGCCAGCGTGCCCCAGGTGCGCGCGCTGCCCGTGAGCGGCGGTGGGGGCAGGGGAGCGGAAACTGTCATGGGTGCTTGAACCTTTCGATCAATTCGGCGTGGCCCGGGGCGCGGTCGGCTGCGGCCCGCGCGGCGGAGCCGGGAGGCGGGCGGCGCCGCGCGCACCGGGCCTTGGCGGCATCAATGCGCGCCCAGGTTCGCGCGGATGATGCGGGCCACGTCAGCGTCCGCGCCCTCGTCGAGCGAGGCGTACACGGTGGTCTGCGCCACCGCCTCCTTGCGTGGCGCCTCGGCCAGTGCAGGGCCGCTGCGCTCGCTCGTGTCCACCGTCACGTCCATGGACAGGCCCACGCGCAGCGGATGCTCGGCCAGCTGCGCGGCGTCGAGCGCGATGCGCACCGGCACGCGCTGCACCACCTTGATCCAGTTGCCCGTGGCGTTCTGCGCGGGCAGCAGCGCAAAGGCCGCGCCCGTGCCCACGCCCAGGCCTGCGACGGTGCCCGTGTACTCGACCTTCTTGCCGTAGAGATCGGCCGTGAGCTTGGCCGGCTGGCCCAGGCGCAGGTGGCGCAGCTGGTTTTCCTTGAAGTTCGCGTCCACCCAGACCTCGCGCAGCGGCACGATGGACATGAGCGCGGTGCCCGCGGCCACGCGCTGGCCCAGCTGCACGTTGCGCTTGGCCACATAGCCGTCCACCGGCGCGGGCAGCGCGGTGCGCCGGTCGGCCAAGTAGGCCTCGCGCACCTTGGCCGCGGCGGCCAGCACGCTGGGATGCTGCTCCACGGGCACGCCCTGCGTCAGCGACTGGTTGGCCGCGAGCTGCTCGCGCGCGGCCGCTACGCCGGCCTGCGCGGCGGCCAGTTGGGTGCGCGCGGTGTCGAGCTGGCTGCGCGCGTGCTGCAGCTCTTCCTTGGAGACGGCGCCATCGCCCGTGAGCGCCTGGCGGCGCTGAAGGTCGGCCTGGGCGCGGGCCACCTCGGCCTGGGCGCGAGCCACCTCGGCCTCGCGCAGGCGCACCTGGGCGGTCAGCGTGGCGTTGTTGGCGTAGAGCTGGCGCGTCTGGCGCACGGTCTGGGCCAGCGCGGCCTCGGCCTGCTGCAGGGCCACGCGCGCGTCGGCCGGGTCCAGGCGCACCAGCGGCATGCCGGCGCGCACCAGGTCGGTGTCGTCGGCCAGGATGGCCGTCACCGTGCCGCTGGTCTGCGGCGTGATCTGGATGACGTTGCCCTGGACGTAGGCGTTGTCGGTGGATTCGTAGTGGCTGGCGACGAGCCAGTCGTACACGCCCCAGGCCGCGCCGGCGAGCACGACCACGCTGGCGAGCGTGAACAAGGCCTTGCGGCGGGCGGTTTTGCTGGCCGCGGCGGCAGCGGGAGTTTGCGGTGCGTTCATGGTGGAAACGGGTCTTGTCAGGGGAAGAAGGGTTTAGCCAGCGGTGTAGCCGCCGCCCAGGGCGCGCATCACGGCAGCCTGCGTGTCGAGCCGTCGTGCGGTGAGGTCCACGGCCAGGCGGCGCTGGGCCAGCACCTGCGATTCGGCCGAGAGCACCTGCAGGTAGGTGGCGAGCCCTGCCTCGTAGCGCTTGCGGGCGATGGCGTAGGCGGATTCGGCTGCTGCGGCGGCCTGCTGCTGCTCGGCAATCTGGCGCTCGATGGAGGCACTGGAAGCCAGCTGGTCGGCCGCGTCGCGCACGGCCTGCAGCAGCGTGGCGTTGTAGCTTTCCACGGCGGCATCGAGGTCGGCCGACTTGCCCGCGAGGTTGGCGCGCAGGCGCCCCGCGTCGAAGATCGGCAGGCGCAGGGCCGGGCCCACGCCCCATTCGCGGCTGCTGCCTTCCACCAGCCGGTCCAGGCCCATGCTGGCCAGGCCCACGAAGGCCGTGAGGCTCACGTTCGGATAGAACTGCGCCCGCGCCACGGCCACGTCTTGCGTGGCGGCCTCCACACGCCAGCGCGCGGCGGCCACGTCGGGGCGGCGGCCTAGCAGGTCGGCGGGCAGCGTGGCGGGGACTGCTACCGATTGGATAGCTGCTAGTGCTTGTGGGATAAGCGTTAGAGTCGATTTTGGATCACCCACCAATGCGCCCAGCGCATGGCGGGTAAGCGCGTCCTGCTCGCGCAGCGCCTCGATCTGCTGGCGCGCCTCGGGCAGCGCGCCCTCGCTTTGGCGCAGCTCCAGTTGCGTGTCCAGGCCCGCGGCCACGCGGCGCTGCACCAGGCGCAGCATTTCCTCGCGCTGGGCTAGGGTGCGTTCGGCCACGCGCAGCTGCTCCTGCACCTGGGCGAGCTGCAGGTAGGTGTGCACGACGTTGGCCGCCAGCAGCAGGCGTGCGGCCTCGGCATCGGCGCGGGCGGCGCGGGCCGCGCCCAGGGCCGCTTCCAGCGCCGCGCGGTGCTTGCCGAAGAAGTCGATTTCCCAGCTGCCCGACAGGCGCGCCGTGTCCATCGTGAGGGTGCTGCCGGCCTGGCCGGGCGGGTAGGGGCCGTTGTCGCTGTAGCGCTGGCGCGAGAGGTCGGCGCTCGCGTTGACCTGCGGGCTCAGTGCGGCGCGCGCCGTCTGGGTGTAGGCCTCGGCGCGGGCGATGCGTGCCTGCGCCTGGCGCAGTTCCGGGTTGCCAGCCAGGGCCTGCTCCACCAGCGCATCGAGCTGGGCGTCGCCAAACGCACGCCACCAGTCGGGTGCGACGGCAACCTGCGGCCCGCCCGCATCGACCAGCGTGGCCGCATCGCGCGCCTGCGCCCGCGGGGTGATACCGCCCATGTCGGCGCAGCCGGTGAGCGCGGGCAGCGCCAGGAGCGCCACGGCCAGCGTGGCGGCATAGAGCAGTGCGGAGCCTGGCGGCGCGGCGCCGGGGGCAGGGGGAGAGGAGAGGTGGTTTTTCATGTTGTGTTTCTCTCGGAGGGGAAGCGAAGAATCAGGGCCCGGTCATGGCGCAGGTGTTGGCGTAGATGCGGGCAAGGAAGTCGCGCAGCTGCGCCTCCTCCGCTGCGTCAAAGCCGGCGATGAGCTCTTTCTGGACCTGGGTCAGGATGGCGGGCAGCTGCTCGGCCACAGCCCGGCCCTCTGGCGTGAGCGCGACATGCACCACGCGGCGGTCTTCCTGCGATCGCTCGCGCTGGCACAGGCCCTTGGCCTCCAGCCGGTCCAGCAGGCGCGTGAGGCCGCCCGCGTCCAGGTGGCACATGCGCGCCAGGGCCGCGGCGGTGCCGGGCGGGTCCAGCAGCAGGCGCAGCAGGGGTTTCCACTGCGCGTCGGTCAGGCCCAGGGGCTCCATGCGGCGCTCCACCTCATACCCCAGCAGGGTGGTGATGCGCCGCATCTGAAAGCCGATGCTGCGCTCGATCTCGAACGGCACCGGCAACTCCGGGTCGGACAGCGGGCAGGCGACATCCGCCGACAGGGGGGGCGGAATGGAAGGTGAATTCATGCCGCGACAATAGTTGACTGGTCAATCATTGTCAAAGCAAGAAAACAAAACCCTGCTGGTAACCGGGGCGGCGTGGCCGTGCAGCCGCGCGTGCGGGGAAGGGGTCAGCCCTGGCCGGTGCGCGCCAGGTAGCGCTTGCGCCAGAAGAACAGCGTGAGGCCGACGGCCGTGGCGGTCATGCTGCCCATGGCCCACCAGAAGCCGTCCTGCTTGTGCACCAGGGGGATGAACTCGAAGTTCATGCCGAAGATGCCGGCGATCAGGTTCAGCGGCAGGAACACGGCGGTGAGCGCCGTGAGCGTGCGCATGATGTCGTTGGTGCGGTTGCTCTGCGCCGAGAAGTGCATCTGCACCGTGGCCTCGGTGCTTTGCTCCAGCCGGCGCACGTGGTGCACCACGCGCTCGATGTGCTCCAGCACGTCGCGGCTGCGCACCTTGAGCAGGTCCAGCTCGCGCAGGGCCGCCGGCGTGTCCGACGAGGGGGCCCAGGTCTCCAGCACCGCGCACCAGGCCTGCACGGCGGCACGCTGGTCTTCGCAGATCTCGTCGAGCTGGTGCAGGGTCAGGCGCGCGTCCATCAGGGCGCGCCAGTTGTTGAAGCGCGTGCGCGGCTGCAGCAGCTCGGCCTGCCAGTGGTCGAGCTGGCGCGACAGCTCGCGGCGCAGGTCCAGGTAGTTGTCCACGATCTGGTTGACCATGCGCAGCATGAGGTCGGCCGGGCTGGCGGGCAGGCGCGTGCCGGCCACAGGGCCGGTGCGCAGTTCGCGCACCACGGCTTCGGCGGGCGTGGTGGGCAGCGCGTTGCCGTTGGGCGCCTCGGGCGGGGGCGTCGTCGTCGGAGCCGGTGGGGTGATCAGGCGCGCCGCGTAGGCATCGCGCACGGAGCAGTCGGCCGGGTGCACCGACAGCAGCACCTGGTCGAACACCGCGAAGCCCACGGGGCTGGTGTCGATGCGCCGCAGTACGGGCGGGCCGCCGCGCGCCGCCGCCGGCATGAGCGGGGCGGCCGCGGGGGCGAGCGATGCGCTCAGGCGGCGCACCACCAGCATGTCGTACTGCGAGGTGTAGTCGTAATGCGAGGGTAGCTGGGCGTTGAGCAGGTCGGACACGTGCAAGTCCACCAGCTGCTGGCCCGTGAGCGCCTGCAGCACGCCCTGCAGGCGCGGCAGTTCGGTGCTGAACGCCGCACGTGTGCAGGCGATCCAGTAAAAGCCCCGCGCGGGCGGCTGGGTGGGCAGCTCGGGCATTTCCCGCGCTTGGGCGCCGGGCTGCAGGTGGAAGATGCGGATCGCCTGCGGGGTTAGGGTCAAATCGGCCTCCAGCGCTTATGGGGCAAGCGCAAGCAGCTATTATTTTGCGAGCAAACGCGCGGCGTCCAGCGCGAAGTAGGTCAGCACGCCGTCGGCACCCGCGCGCTTGAAGGCCAGCAGCGACTCCATCATTACCTTGTCATGGTCCAGCCAGCCGTTGGCGGCGGCGGCCTTGAGCATGGCGTACTCGCCGCTGACCTGGTAGGCGAAGGTGGGCACCTTGAACTCGTCCTTCACGCGGCGCACCACGTCCAGGTAGGGCATGCCGGGCTTGACCATGACCATGTCGGCGCCCTCGGCCAGGTCCAGCGCCACCTCGCGCAGGGCCTCGTCGGTGTTGGCCGGGTCCATCTGGTAGACGTTCTTGTTGCTGCGCCCCAGGTTGGCGGCCGAGCCGACCGCGTCGCGGAACGGGCCGTAGAAGGCGCTGGCGTACTTGGCGCTGTAGGCCATGATGCGGGTGTAGATCTGGCCGTGGGCCTCCAGCGCCTCGCGGATGGCGCCGATGCGCCCGTCCATCATGTCGCTGGGCGCGACCATGTCCACGCCGGCCTGGGCATGGGTCAGGGCCTGGCCTACCAGCAGTTCCACGGTCTCGTCGTTCAGGATGTAGCCGGTGTCGTCCAGCAGGCCGTCCTGGCCGTGGCTGGTGTAGGGGTCCAGCGCCACGTCGGTCATCACGCCCAAGTCGGGGAACTCGGCCTTGAGCTTGCGCACCACGCGCGGGATCAGGCCGTCGGGGTTGAGCGCCTCCTTGCCATCGGGCGTCTTGAGCGCCGCATCGATCGACGGAAACAGCGCGAGCACCGGGATGCCAAGCTTCACGCATTCCTCGGCCACGGGCAGCAGCAGGTCCAGGCTCAGGCGTTCCACGCCGGGCATGGAGGCCACGGGCACGCGCAGGTGGGTGCCTTCGTGCACGAACACCGGATAGATGAAGTCGTGCGGCGTGAGCACGGTCTCACGCACCAGGTTGCGGGTGAATGCATCGCGGCGCAGGCGGCGCGGGCGATTGGCGGGAAAGGGGGTGGGGCTGGACAGATGCATGGCGTCGATTGTCCTTCACTCCCATGCCGGGCTCCACCCCTGCGCTCATCCTTGCGCGGGCCTGCCCGTGGCCGCTGGTGGTAGCCTGTGCCACTTGCCATCTCGCCAGGAGTGCGCCATCACCACCGCAGCACAGGAGCACCGCTGGAACCAGCGGTACATGCAAACCGCAGTGACGCGGCCCTATTGGCGCGTGTGGACCTACGAAACGCCCGCGGTGGTGCTGGGCTGCTCGCAGCGTGCCTATCTGGACAGCGCCCGCGCGCGCCTGGCGCCCGGCATGGAGCTGTTGCAACGCCCCTCGGGCGGTGGTGCGGTGCTGTGCGGCCCGTGGATGGTGAGTTGTTCGGTGGTGCTGCCGCCATCGCACCCCTGGGTGCAGGGCCGCCTGCCCGACAGCTACCAGGGGCTGGGCCAACTGCATGCGCAGGTACTGGCCCCGTGGGGCGTGGCGGCGCGGGCGTTGCCGCCCGATCAGGTTGCCGCTGCCAACGCCCGCGGCGGGCCGGTGGTGCCCTGGGCCTGCTATGGCAGCCTTGCACCGTGGGAAGTGGTGGACGCGGCCGGACGCAAGCTGGTCGGCCTGGCCCAGCGGCGCCAGCGCGCTGGCGTGCTGCTAGTGGCGGGCACCCTGGTCACGCCCCCGGACTGGGCGTTGCTGTGCCAGGCGCTGGACCAGCAGGGCGACGAAGCTGCACTGCGCGCGCGCACCGTTTCGTGCGCCGAACTCAGTGCCTGTGCGCCGGATGCGCAGCAGATGGCCCGCGCCTTGCGCGTGGCGCTGACACAGACGCTGGGTGAAGAAGCGGGCGACGGCGCGGGCGAGGCGGCGGACGACCCCGCGCGCCAGGCACCAGCACCGAACCGTCCCTAGCCGACGCTCCATCTTGCGCACCCTGGCGGTGGGTGCTAGATTGGCCCTGGGCGGCCCCTCCGCCCCCCGCTTCACCTCCCTGAGCGGGCCCCGCTGCCTGCGACGCGGCGGGGTTTTCCGCCCGGATTTCCGGGCATTTTTTTGCCTCGTGGCGGTTCCGTGTCCCGACCGGGTAATGCAGCGCCGGCACCGCCACGTACACTGCGCCGATGCTCTGGGTCAAAGCCTTTCACATCGTCTTCGTCGCCAGCTGGTTTGCTGGCCTGTTCTACCTGCCGCGCATCTTCGTCAACCTGGCCATGGTGGCGCCCGGGTCGGTGGCCGAGCGGGAGCGCCTGCTGCTCATGGCGCGCAAGCTGCTGCGCTTCACCACGCTGCTGTCGGTCCCCGCCATCGCGCTGGGCCTGTGGCTGTGGCTGGGCTACGGCATCGGCAAGGGGCCGGGCAACGGCTGGCTGCACGCCAAACTGGCCGTGGTGCTGCTGGTGGTGGGCTACCACCACGCCTGCGCCGTACTGCTGCGCAGGCTGGCTTCCAACGCGGACCAGCACAGCCACCGCTGGTTCCGCTGGTTCAACGAGGTGCCGGTGCTGCTGCTGCTGGTCGCCGTGGTGTTGGTGGTCGTCAAGCCGTTCTGAGATGCAGCGGCTGCAGCGTTGCCCGGCTTCGTTTCCTCGCAATGGGGGCGGCGCGCGGCGGGCGGCAGCGGCCACGGCACGAGGTGATTGAGAGGGCATGCACAAGACGTCCGCCTGGCCTCTGGCGCTCATCTACGCGGCGCTGATCGTCTTCGCCAGCCTGTTCCCGTTCGACGGGTGGCGCGAGCAGGGAATTTCGCCCTGGGTGTTCTTCTCGGCGCGCATCCCGCCGCCGTACTGGACCTGGTTCGACGTCAACATGAACATCGCGGGCTATGCCCCGCTGGGGTTCCTGCTGGCCTTGGCGGGCCTGCGTTCTGGCTGGCCGCGCGCGGCCGTGCCGTTGGCGGCACTGGCGGGTGCGCTGCTGTCGCTGAGCATGGAATACCTGCAGATCTTCCTGCCGCGGCGGGTGCCGTCCAACATGGACTTCGCGCTCAACGCGACCGGTGCGCTGCTGGGAGCGTTGGCGGCCGCGCTGCTGGAGCGCTTCGGGGCCATTGCGCGCTGGAGCCGCTTTCGCGAGCGCTGGTTCGTTCCGCATGCGCGCGGCGCGCTGGTGCTTTTGGCGCTGTGGCCCTGGGCCCTGCTGTTCCCGGCGGCGCTGCCCTTTGGCCTGGGGCAGATGTGGGAGCGGCTGGAGGCCGCGCTCATCGACGCGCTGCAGGACACGCCGTTTCTGCAGTGGCTGCCCGTGCGCGAGGCGCCGCTGGAGCCACTGTCGCCGGGCGCCGAGCTCATGGCCGTCGCGCTGGGGCTGCTGATCCCCTGCCTGCTGGGCTACTGCGTCATGCGCCATGCGGGGCGCCGCATGGCCTTCGCACTGGCGACGGCCGCCGTGGGCGTGGGCGTGACGGCGCTGTCGTCGCTGTTGAGCTACGGGCCCACGCACGCCTGGGAGTGGCTCACGCTGCCGGCCCGCATGGGCGTGCTCGTTGCCCTGGGGGCGGCCCTGGCGATGGCGGCCGTGCCGCGGCGCGGCTGCGCGGCGTTGCTGCTGCTGGCGCTGATGCTGCACCTGAACCTGCTCAACCAGGCGCCCGCCAGCGCCTACTTCGCACAGACGCTTCAGGCCTGGGAGCAGGGGCGCTTCATCCGCTTCTACGGCCTGGGGCAGTGGCTGGGCTGGCTCTGGCCCTATGGGGCACTCGTCTATGTGGTATTGCGGGTGTCGCGCCGCGATGGCGACTCCTAGAATCGTGCCATGAGCGACACCACCCCCCAGTACTACCAGCGCCACATCTTCTTTTGCCTGAACGAGCGCACGAACGGCGAGAACTGCTGCGCCCACCATGGCGCCCAGCAGGCGTTTGACCGCTGCAAGATGCTGGTCAAGCAGCAAGGCCTGATGGGCCCCGGCAAGGTGCGCGTGAACAAGGCGGGCTGCCTGGACCGCTGCGCCGGCGGCCCCATCGCCGTGGTCTATCCCGAAGGGACTTGGTACACGTACGTGGATGAGAGCGACATCGACGAGATCGTGGAGTCGCACCTCAAGAACGGCGTGGTGGTCGAGCGCTTGCTCACGCCGCCGGAACTTGGCCGCTGATTTGCGCTCACTATCCTCTTTGTAGTGTTTTGGGCTCCAGCGCTTTCCCATCCAGCGCGGGCAGCTCTTGATTGGATAGCAACGTGAATGCCCAGACCGAACGCCTGACCCTCACGGGCGCCGCGGGTGCCATCGAAGCCGCGCGCGATGCCGCGGCCGACGGCGTACCGCCGCGCGGCGTGGCGGTGATCGCCCATCCCCACCCGCTCTTCGGCGGCACCATGGACAACAAGGTGGTGCAGACCCTGGCGCGCGCCTTCGTGGCCTGCGGCTGGACGGCCGTGCGCTTCAACTTCCGGGGCGTCGGCGGTACCGCTGGCGTGCATGACGAAGGGCGCGGTGAGCTGGAGGATCTGCTGGCCGTCGTCCGCCAGGTGGCGCCCGAGGGGCCTGGCGCCGTGCCGATTGCCCTCGCGGGTTTCTCCTTCGGCGCCTTCGTCACCAGCCACGCGCTGGCGCGCCTGTGGGGTGAGCGTGCGGTGGAGCGTGCCGTGCTCGTGGGCACGGCGGCCAGCCGGTTCAACGTGGCCGACGTACCCGCCGAGGCCCATTTGCGCACCCTGGTCGTGCACGGCGAAGCCGATGACACCGTGCCCCTGTCCGCTGTGATGGATTGGGCGCGCCCGCAGACACTGCCGGTTACGGTTGTGCCTGGGGGCGGTCATTTCTTTCACGGACAATTGCCGCTGCTCAAGGGCCTGGTCATGCGCCACCTGCAATCCGCGCCCTGACGGCGCGGCACCATTTCTCTTGTGCCGGCCATGCGGTCGGCCCGTTTCTTCTCCCGTCTCCCGAGTGCCTGTTCCCACCATGAAGTCTCTTTTGTCCTCCCTGCGAACCCTTGCCTGCGCCGCCCTGATGGCCCCCGCCATCCTCTGGGCGCAGGTACCCCAACCGCCGGAGATCGCCGCCCGCAATTACATGCTGGTGGACGTGACGGCCGGCCAGGTGCTGGCGACCAAGGACATCGACGCGCCGGTGGAGCAGGCTTCGCTGACCAAGCTCATGACGGGCTATCTGGTCTTTGACGCACTGCGCGCCAAGAAGATCACGCTGGAGCAGCGCCTGCCGGTGAGCGAGCGCGCCTGGAAGATGCCGGGTTCGCGCATGTTCATCGATCCCAAGATGCAGGTTCCGGTGGACGACCTGCTCAAGGGCATGATCGTGCAGTCGGGTAACGACGCCACCGTGGCCCTGGCCGAAGGTGTGGGCGGTACGGTGGAAAACTTCGTGCGCCTGATGAACGAGCAGGCCAAGGCGCTGGGCATGACGAACACCGCCTACAAGAACCCCGAGGGGTTGACCGAGCCCGGCCACACCACCACCGCGCGCGACCTGGCCACCCTGGCCACCCGGCTGATGCAGGACTTCCCCGAGTACATGCACTACTACTCGACCAAGCAGTACCGCTACGAGGGCACGCCAGCCTCCAACAGCAACAACCGCAACATGCTGCTGTTCCGCGATCCATCGGTGGACGGCCTGAAGACCGGCCATACCGCCGCCGCGGGCTATTGCCTGGTCGCCACGTCCAAGCGCGAGTTTCCCAATGTGGGGCAGCGCCGCCTGCTGTCCATCGTGCTGGGGGCCGCGAGCGAGAACGCCCGCGCCAACGAGAGCCAGAAGCTGCTGAACTGGGGCTACACGGCGTTCGATTCGGTCAAGCTGTTCGACGCTGGCCAGGCTGCCGCCACGCCCGCCGTGTGGAAGGGCACGCAGAGCACCCTCAAGATCGGCCGCCCCGAAGCCATCGTGATCACCGTGCCTTCGGGCAGCGCGGGCAAGGTCACGACCGAGATCGTGCGCAAGGACCCGCTGGTCGCACCCTTCACCAAGGGCCAGGCCATCGGCGCGCTGAAGGTGAAGTTGGGTGAGCAGCAGGTGGCCGAGGTGCCCCTGGTGGCGCTGGAGGATGTGGCACAGGCCGGCATCTTCGGCCGTGCCTGGGACGCCATTCGCCTCTGGATCAAGTAATCGCCACGCTTTGGAGGCGGCTCAGCCGGGGGTTCATCGTCCCCGGATTGCCTGTCCGCTTCCAAACTGGTACATTAGAAGGCTTTTCGGAATTTCCGAAGGGTTTCACGTTTTCGCTTTTTATAGCAATTCACGTTTAGGGACGTATTAATGCCAACCATTAACCAACTCGTGCGTCAGGGCCGCACGGTCGAAGTTGTCAAATCCAAAAGCCCTGCTATGGAAAACTGCCCCCAGCGCCGTGGCGTGTGCACCCGTGTGTACACCACGACGCCGAAGAAGCCTAACTCCGCTCTGCGTAAGGTCGCCAAGGTGCGCCTGACCAACGGTTTCGAGGTGATCTCCTACATCGGCGGTGAAGGCCACAACCTGCAAGAGCACAGCGTGGTGCTGGTGCGCGGCGGTCGTGTGAAGGACTTGCCCGGTGTGCGTTACCACATCGTGCGCGGTTCGCTTGACCTGCAAGGCGTCAAGGATCGCAAGCAGGCCCGCTCCAAGTACGGCGCGAAGAAGCCCAAGGCCAAGTAAGCCCTGGGCCTTTCGGTCTGAGATTTTTCGGTGCTGTTCCCGCGTGGCGCGGTGACACAGCGTAGTGACCCTAAACGCAGGTGTTCTGCGCGGGTCGAGTAAGTGGGAGTCCTGAATGGCTCTCGCGGTGCCGGGAACGGTGCCAACTGAAGCAAAGATAGAGGTAAAAAATGCCACGTCGTCGCGAAGTCCCCAAACGTGAAATCCTGCCGGATCCCAAGTTCGGCAATGTCGAGCTGTCCAAATTCATGAACGTGATCATGGAAGGCGGCAAGAAAGCAGTTGCAGAGCGCATCATTTATGGCGCCCTGGATCTGATCTCCCAGAAGCAGCCTGAAAAGGATGCTCTGGAAGTGTTCGTCACGGCCATCAACAACGTGAAGCCGATGGTCGAAGTGAAGTCCCGCCGTGTGGGCGGTGCCAACTACCAGGTGCCCGTGGAAGTACGTCCCGTGCGCCGTCTGGCCCTGTCGATGCGCTGGATCAAGGAAGCCGCCCGCAAGCGCGGCGAGAAGTCCATGGCCCAACGCCTGGCCAACGAGCTGATGGAAGCCACCGAAGGCCGTGGTGGCGCCATGAAGCGTCGTGACGAAGTGCACCGCATGGCCGAAGCCAACAAGGCCTTCAGTCACTTCCGCTTCTAATCAAACGGAAGTCATCAAGGGTTCACCTCGGTACACGATAAAGGCCGCTGACGTGCTGAAGCACGCGGCGGCCTGTGTTGATTGAGGCCCTGTCATCAAAGGTCGCGCGTTATCGATGCGCGATCGGATCCCCAAAGCGATCAACCAAGGATTCATCATGGCTCGCAAAACCCCCATCGAGCGTTATCGCAATATCGGTATTTCCGCCCACATCGACGCGGGCAAGACCACCACGACCGAACGTATCCTGTTCTATACCGGTGTGACCCACAAGCTGGGCGAGGTGCACGATGGCGCCGCCACGACCGACTGGATGGAGCAGGAGCAAGAGCGCGGTATCACGATCACCTCGGCGGCCGTGACCTGCTTCTGGAAGGGCATGGACATGTCCTACCCCGAGCACCGCTTCAACATCATCGACACCCCCGGCCACGTGGACTTCACCATTGAGGTGGAGCGTTCCATGCGCGTGCTCGATGGTGCCTGCATGGTGTACTGTGCCGTGGGTGGCGTGCAGCCCCAGTCGGAAACCGTTTGGCGTCAGGCCAACAAATACAAGGTGCCCCGCCTGGCCTTCGTGAACAAGATGGACCGTACCGGCGCCAACTTCTTCAAGGTGGTGGACCAAATCAAGACCCGCCTGAAGGGCAACCCCGTGCCCGTGGTGGTGCCGATCGGTGCCGAAGACAACTTCAAGGGTGTGGTCGATCTGCTGAAGATGAAGGCCATCATCTGGGACGAGGCTTCTCAGGGCATGAAGTTCGAGTACACCGACATTCCCGCGGAAGTCAAGGAGACGGCCGAGAAGTGGCGCGAGAACATGGTGGAAGCTGCGGCGGAAGCCAGTGAAGAGCTGATGAACAAGTACCTGGACGAAGGTACCTTGTCGGAAGAGGACATCAAGGCAGGTCTGCGTGCCCGTACCCTGGCCGTTGAAATCCAGCCTATGCTGTGCGGCACGGCGTTCAAGAACAAGGGCGTGCAGCGCATGCTGGACGCTGTGATCGACTACCTGCCCTCGCCCGTGGACATTCCTGACGTCGAAGGCACCGACCCCGACGACGAAGAGAAGAAGCTGGCCCGCAAGGCCGACGACGGCGAGAAGTTCTCCGCGCTGGCGTTCAAGCTGATGACCGACCCGTTCGTGGGTCAGCTGACCTTCGTGCGTGTGTACTCGGGCGTCCTGTCCAAGGGCGACACCGTGTTCAACTCGGTCAAGGGCAAGAAGGAACGTATCGGCCGTATCGTGCAGATGATGGCCAACGAGCGTATCGAAGTGGACGAGATCCGCGCCGGCGACATCGCTGCCTGCGTGGGCCTGAAGGATGTAACCACGGGTGAAACGCTTTCCGACGTGGACAACCCCATCATCCTGGAGCGTATGGTGTTCCCCGAGCCCGTGATCGCACAGGCCGTGGAGCCAAAGTCCAAGGCTGACCAGGAAAAGATGGGTATTGCCCTGTCGCGCCTGGCCTCCGAAGACCCGTCGTTCCGCGTGCGCACCGACGAAGAATCGGGCCAGACCATCATCGCCGGCATGGGCGAGCTGCACCTGGAAATCATCGTGGACCGCATGAAGCGCGAGTTCAACGTGGAAGCCAACGTGGGCAAGCCCCAGGTGGCCTACCGCGAAACCGTGCGCAAGACCGTCACCGATGTGGATGGCAAGTTTGTGCGCCAATCCGGTGGTAAGGGTCAGTACGGCCACGTGGTGTTCACGCTGGAGCCCCTGGAAGCAGGTAAGGGCTTCGAGTTCGTCGACGAAATCAAGGGCGGTGTGGTTCCTCGCGAATACATCCCTGCGGTGGAGAAGGGCGTGATCGAAGCGATGACCTCGGGCGTCTTGGCGGGTTACCCCGTGGTGGACGTTCGCGTGCGTCTGACTTTCGGTTCGTACCACGATGTGGACTCGTCCGAACAGGCGTTCAAGATGGCTGCTATCTTCGGCTTCAAGGAAGCGGCTCGCAAGGCCAACCCCGTCATCCTCGAGCCCATGATGGCCGTGGAAGTCGAGACGCCCGAGGATTACGCCGGTACCGTGATGGGTGACCTGTCCAGCCGTCGTGGCATGGTGCAGGGCATGGACGACATGGTCGGCGGCGGCAAGGCCATCAAGGCCGAAGTCCCGCTGTCCGAGATGTTCGGCTACGCCACGCAGCTGCGCTCCATGACGCAAGGTCGCGCGACGTACACGATGGAGTTCAAGCACTACGCCGAAGCACCGCGCAACGTGGCCGAAGCCATCGTTGCGGCTCGCGCCAAGTAAGCCGGGCATATAAGCAAAAAGAGCTGCTAACGCTTGTCCATCAAGCGCAGGCGGCTCCTGTTTTTCTAGCAAGTTTCTTGCAATCTGCGATCCGGTGCCGTCCTGTTGCACTGTGCGGGCCGAACCAGCAACCGGATGCAGACGTTAAACCCTCACACAGGCATTGCTCTTTTGGAGTTCGAAAATGGCAAAAGGTAAGTTTGAACGTACCAAGCCCCACGTGAACGTGGGCACGATCGGTCACGTGGACCATGGCAAGACGACGCTGACGGCGGCCATCGCCACCGTGCTGTCCAAGAAGTTCGGCGGCGAAGCCAAGGGCTACGACCAGATCGACAACGCCCCTGAAGAAAAGGCGCGCGGCATCACGATCAACACCTCGCACGTGGAATACGAAACGGCCACCCGCCACTACGCCCACGTCGACTGCCCCGGCCACGCCGACTACGTCAAGAACATGATCACCGGCGCCGCTCAGATGGACGGCGCCATCCTGGTGTGCTCGGCCGCTGACGGCCCGATGCCCCAGACGCGCGAGCACATCCTGCTGGCCCGTCAGGTGGGCGTGCCCTACATCATCGTGTTCCTGAACAAGTGCGACATGGTCGACGACGAGGAACTGCTCGAGCTGGTCGAGATGGAAGTGCGCGAACTGCTGGACAAGTACGACTTCCCCGGCGACGACACCCCCATCATCCGCGGTTCCGCCAAGCTGGCCCTGGAAGGTGACCAGTCCGACAAGGGTGAGCCCGCCATCATGCGCCTGGCCGAAGCCCTGGACACTTACATCCCCACGCCTGAGCGCGCCGTGGACGGCGCCTTCCTGATGCCCGTGGAAGACGTGTTCTCCATCTCCGGCCGCGGCACCGTGGTGACCGGCCGCATCGAGCGCGGCATCATCAAGGTCGGCGAAGAAATCGAAATCGTCGGTATCCGCGACACGCAAAAGACCACCGTCACCGGCGTGGAAATGTTCCGCAAGCTGCTGGACCAGGGCCAGGCTGGCGACAACGTGGGCCTGCTGCTGCGCGGCACCAAGCGCGAAGACGTCGAGCGCGGCCAAGTGCTGTGCAAGCCCGGCTCCATCAAGCCCCACACCCACTTCACGGCTGAGGTGTACGTGCTGAGCAAGGACGAAGGCGGCCGTCACACGCCCTTCTTCAACAACTACCGTCCCCAGTTCTACTTCCGCACCACCGACGTGACCGGCTCCATCGAACTGCCGGCCGACAAGGAAATGGTGATGCCCGGCGACAACGTGTCGATCACTGTGAAGCTGATCAACCCCATCGCCATGGAAGAAGGCCTGCGCTTCGCTATCCGCGAAGGCGGCCGTACCGTGGGCGCCGGCGTCGTTGCCAAGATCATTGCGTAATCCAGCAAAGCACTGAAGGAATACACAATGTCCAAGCAAAAGATCCGCATCCGCCTGAAGGCATTCGACTACAAGCTGATCGATCAGTCTGCAGCCGAGATCGTTGACACCGCCAAGCGTACCGGCGCCATCGTCAAGGGCCCCGTGCCCCTGCCGACGCGCATGAAGCGCTTCGACATCCTGCGTTCGCCGCACGTCAACAAGACCAGCCGCGACCAGTTCGAAATCCGCACGCACCAGCGCCTGATGGACATCGTCGATCCCACGGACAAGACGGTGGACGCCCTGATGAAGCTGGACTTGCCGGCTGGCGTGGACGTCGAAATCAAGCTCCAGTAATCCCTTCCTGTTGCTTGCTTCGTCCCGGTCCTCGCTGAGGACCGGGCACCCCCAACGCGGACTTGCTTGTAAAAGCAGTCCGCGTTATACTTTGCGGCTTCGCGTTTTTGCGTCCAATTTTGGATGCGTGATGCGGAGTTTTATCAACCTTCTTTCGCGCACATAGGTGCAAGCCGTCGAGGCCAGCGCCCGTCGTGCAAACGTTCTGGCCAATTGAAGTCGGGGCGGCGGAAGTTTTGGAGAACAACCAATGAGTCTGAGCAACTCCCTCGGGTTGCTGGGCCGCAAGGTGGGCATGATGCGTCTGTTCACCGATGACGGGGACGCAGTGCCCGTCACGGTGGTGGATGTGTCCAACAACCGCGTGACCCAGGTGAAAACCCAAGAGAACGATGGCTACGTGTCCCTGCAGGTCACGTTCGGTTCGCGCAAGGCATCTCGCGTGACCAAGCCTGAAGCTGGCCACCTCGCCAAGGCGGGGGTCGAAGCCGGTGAAATCATCCGTGAATTCCGCGTGACCCCCGAAGTCGCAGGCAAGTACGCCGCTGGCGCTGCTGTGCCCGTGGCTGATGTGTTCGCCGTGGGCCAGAAGGTCGACGTGCAGGGCACCTCGATCGGTAAGGGCTTCGCCGGCACGATCAAGCGCCACAACTTCGGTTCGCAGCGCGCCTCGCACGGTAACAGCCGTTCGCACAACGTTCCTGGCTCCATCGGTATGGCGCAGGATCCGGGCCGCGTGTTCCCTGGCAAGAAGATGACGGGTCACCTCGGTGATGTCACCGTCACGACGCAAAACCTCGACGTGGTTCGCATCGACGAAGCACGCCAACTGCTCTTGATCAAGGGCGCTGTTCCGGGCTCCAAGGGTGGGTTCGTCACGGTGCGTCCGGCTGTCAAGGCGCAAGCTTCCAAAGGAGCGAACTAATGCAGCTCGAACTCCTGAATGAACAGGGCCAGGCGGCGTCCAAGGTGGATGTGCCCGAGACCGTGTTCGACCGTCAGTACAACGAAGACCTGATCCATCAGATCGTCGTCGCTTACCAGGCCAACGCCCGTCAAGGCACGCGCGCCCAGAAGGACCGCGAGCAGGTCAAGCACTCGACCAAGAAGCCTTTCAAGCAAAAGGGTACTGGCAATGCACGTGCCGGTATGACCTCCTCGCCTCTGTGGCGTGGGGGCGGTCGCATCTTCCCGAACCTGCCTGAAGAAAACTTCTCGCAGAAGATCAACAAGAAGATGTACCGCGCTGGCATGGCTTCCATCCTGTCGCAGCTGGCCCGTGAAGGCCGTCTGGCTGTGGTGGACTCCCTGAAGCTTGATACGCCCAAGACCAAGGTCCTGGCCGACAAGTTCAAGGCCATGAACCTGCAATCGGTGATGGTGATCGCCGATGAAGTGGACGAAAACCTGTACCTGGCATCCCGCAATCTGAAGAACGTGTTCGTGACCGAGCCGCGTTATGCAGATCCCGTGTCGCTGGTGCACTACAAGAAAGTGCTCGTCACCAAGGGCGCGATCGACAAACTCAAGGAGATGTTCGCATGAGCACGCTCAAGTTTGACGAAGGTCGTCTGATGCAAGTGTTGGTCGCTCCCATCGTGTCCGAAAAGGCCACCATGGTTGCCGAGAAGTCCAACGCTGTGACGTTCAAGGTGCTGCAGAACGCAACCAAGCCCGAGATCAAGGCCGCCGTGGAACTCATGTTCAAGGTGGAAGTGAAGGGCGTTTCTGTGGTGAACACCAAAGGCAAGACCAAGCGCTTTGGCAAGACCATGGGCCGCCGCGATAACGTGCGCAAGGCCTATGTGCTGCTGAAGGAAGGTCAAGAGCTGAACCTGTCCGGGGAGGCTGCGTAAACCATGGCCGTTATCAAGATCAAACCGACTTCCCCGGGCCAGCGCGGCGCGGTGAAGATCTCGCGTGACCACCTGTACAAGGGTGAAGCGTTTGCAGGTCTGCTGGAACCCCAGTTCCAGAAGGCCGGCCGCAACAACAACGGTCACATCACCACCCGTCACAAGGGCGGTGGCCACAAGCACCACTACCGCGTGGTGGACTTCCGTCGCAACAAGGATGCCATCCCTGCCAAGGTGGAGCGCATCGAGTACGACCCGAACCGCACGGCCCACATCGCCCTGGTGTGCTACGCCGACGGCGAGCGCCGCTACATCATTGCTCCGCGCAACCTGGAAGTGGGCGCCACGATCGTCAGCGGCTCCGAGGCGCCGATCCGCGTCGGTAACACGCTGCCGATCCGCAACATTCCCGTGGGCTCGACCATCCACTGCATCGAGCTCAAGCCCGGTGCCGGTGCGCAGATCGCCCGCTCCGCTGGTACGTCGGCCACGCTGCTGGCCCGCGAAGGCGTGTACGCCCAGGTGCGTATGCGTTCGGGCGAAGTGCGCAAGATCCACATCGAGTGCCGCGCCACGATCGGCGAAGTCGCCAACGAAGAGCACAGCCTGCGCCAACTGGGCAAGGCCGGTGTGAAGCGTTGGATGGGTATCCGTCCCACGGTGCGTGGCGTTGCCATGAACCCGATCGACCACCCGCACGGTGGTGGTGAGGGCCGTACCGGCGAGGGCCGTCATGCTGTTGACCCATGGGGCAACCTGACGAAGGGCTACCGCACCCGCAACAACAAGCGCACACAAGTGATGATTGTGTCGCGTCGCAAGAAGTAAGGGCTAGCAAATGACTCGTTCTCTCAAAAAGGGTCCGTTTGTTGACCATCACCTGGTCGCCAAGGTCGAAAAGGCCATTGCTACCAAGGACAAGAAGCCAGTCAAGACCTGGTCGCGTCGCTCCATGGTTCTGCCCGAGTTCATCGGTCTGACCATTGCCGTGCACAACGGCAAGCAGCACGTGCCGGTTTATGTCACCGACCAGATGGTGGGCCACAAGCTGGGCGAATTCGCCCTGACGCGCACCTTCAAGGGTCACCCCGCGGACAAAAAAGTCCAGAAGAAGTAAGGAACGACCATGTCTGAAACACGTGCAGTCCTCCGGGGCGTCCGTCTGTCGGTGGACAAGGGTCGCCTGGTCGCTGACCTGATCCGCGGCAAGAAAGTGGACCAAGCCCTGAACATCCTGGCCTTCACGCAGAAAAAAGCTGCCGTGATCGTCAAGAAGGTGCTGGAGTCCGCCATCGCCAACGCCGAGCACAACGACGGCGCCGACATCGACGACCTGAAGGTCAAGACCATCTTCGTCGAGCAAGGCACCACGCTCAAGCGCTTCACCGCGCGCGCCAAGGGTCGCGGCAACCGCATCAGCAAGCCCACGTGCCACATCTACGTGACCGTGGGTAACTGAGGCCTAAAGGAAGAATATGGGACAGAAAATCCATCCTACCGGCTTCCGCCTTGCTGTAAGCCGCAACTGGGCCAGCCGCTGGTATGCCAGCAACCGTGACTTCGCCGGCATGCTGGCCGAAGACATCAAGGTGCGCGAGTACCTGAAGGCCAAGCTGAAGAACGCCGCCGTGTCGCGCATCCTGATCGAGCGTCCTGCCAAGAACGCCCGTATCACGATCTTCTCGGCACGTCCCGGCGTGGTGATCGGCAAGAAGGGCGAGGACATCGAGAACCTGAAGAAGGAACTCGCAACCCGCCTGGGCGTGCCTGTCGCCGTGAACATCGAAGAAGTGCGCAAGCCCGAAATCGATGCCAAGCTGATCGCCGACTCGATCACCCAGCAGCTGGAAAAGCGCATCATGTTCCGCCGCGCCATGAAGCGCGCCATGCAGAACGCGATGCGCCTGGGCGCCCAGGGCATCAAGATCATGTCCTCGGGCCGTCTGAACGGCATCGAAATCGCCCGTACCGAGTGGTACCGCGAAGGCCGTGTGCCGCTGCACACCCTGCGCGCCGACATCGACTACGGCACCTCCGAAGCCAAGACCACCTATGGTGTGATCGGCGTGAAGGTGTGGGTCTACAAGGGCGACACGCTGGGCCGCAACGACCTGCCCGCCGCCGAGACGCCGCGTCCTGAAGAAGAGCGCCGTCCCCGTGGCCCGCGCCGCGATGGCCGCCCAGGCGACCGCGCCGGTGCTGGCCGTGGCGGCCGCCGCCCGATGGGCACCAATGCAGCCCCTGCCGACGGTAGCGACAAGCCTGCCGGCGCTGGTGGCGATTCCGTTAAGCGCGTCAAGAGCGCGCCCGCTGCCGCAGCGGCGGACGGTAAAGGAGAATAAACATGCTGCAACCTGCTCGCCGCAAGTTCCGTAAGGAGCAAAAAGGCCGCAACACCGGCGTTGCCACGCGTGGCAATTCGGTGGCTTTCGGTGACTTCGGTCTGAAGTGCACGGACCGTGGCCGTCTGACGGCCCGCCAGATCGAGGCCGCACGCCGTGCGATCTCCCGCCACGTCAAGCGTGGTGGCCGTATCTGGATCCGCGTGTTCCCCGACAAGCCGATCTCTACCAAGCCCGCTGAAGTGCGTATGGGTAACGGTAAGGGCAACCCCGAGTACTACGTGGCTGAGATTCAGCCCGGCAAGGTGGTGTTCGAGATCGTTGGCGTGCCTGAAGAACTGGCCCGCGAAGCGTTCCGCCTGGCTGCCGCCAAGCTGCCGCTGCGCACCACGTTCGTTGCCCGTCAGATTGGCGCCTAAGGAGAAATCAACATGACGAAATCTGCTGAACTCCGCCAAAAAGACGTGGCCGGCCTGGAAGCCGAAATCAAATCGCTGCAAAAGGCCCATTTCGGCCTGCGCATGCAAAAGGCCACGCAACAGCTGGGCAACACCGCCACGCTGAAGGCCACGCGCCGCGACATCGCCCGCGCCAAGACCATTCTTGCTGAAAAGCAAGCCGCCAAGTAAGGAGCCGACATGACGGAAGCTAAAAAATCCCTCAAGCGCACCTTGGTTGGCAAGGTGGTCAGCGACAAGCGCGCCAAGACCGTGACCGTGCTGGTCGAGCGCCGTGTGAAGCACCCCATCTACGACAAGATCATGATCAAGTCGAGCAAGTACCACGCCCATGATGAGAATGGCGAGTACAAGATGGGCGACACCATCGAGATCACGGAGAGCCGTCCGCTCTCCAAGACCAAGAACTGGGTGGCCACGCGCCTGGTGCAAAAGGCCGGGCTGCTCTAAGCCTTCGCAGACGCCATCTGCGCGCCTCCGAGAAACGACCCACAATGTGGGTCGTTTTTCTTTTTGGGGCCCGCAGATCCTGCCGGGGCCCTCCAACCCAGCAAGGAGATTCTCATGATCCAAGTCGGCGACACGCTGCCCGCCATCACACTGATGGAGTACTCGGAAGTCGAGGGCAATGGCTGCAGCCTCGGCCCGAACCCGGTGGATGTGCAAAAGGCCGCCGCGGGCAAGACGATTGCGCTGTTCGCGGTGCCGGGCGCCTTCACGCCCACCTGCTCGGCCAAGCACGTTCCCGGCTACGTGGAGCAGGCGGGCGCCCTGAAGGCTGCCGGCGTGGACGAGATCTGGTGCCTGTCGGTGAACGATGCCTTCGTGATGGGCGCCTGGGCGCGCGACCAGAAGACCGATGGCAAGGTGCGCATGCTGGCGGACGGCGACGCCGCGTTCGCCAAGGCCACCGGTTTGACGCTGGACTTGAACGGCAAGGGCCTGGGCCTGCGCAGCAACCGCTATTCCATGCTGGTCAAGGACGGCAAGGTGGTTGCATTGAACGTCGAGGCGCCGGGCAAGTTCGAGGTGAGCGACGCCGCTACGCTGCTCGGCCAGGCCAAGGGCTGAGGCTGCTGGCGCTGGCATCGGAGGGCTCCGGTGCTGGCACCACGCCGCAGGCGAAACGCCGCCCCGTCGCGAGATGTGGGCGGCTTTGCTATTGTTTAGATAGCTTTCAACGCTTTCCACATAAGCGCTAGAGGCCTTAAAAGGCTAGTAAATTTCCGCTTTCAGGTAGTGCGAACCCGGCAGGGGGTTGTGGTAGTACGGCGGTATTTCCTCGAAGCCCAGTTCGGAATACAGCGCACGCGCCGATTCCATGCCGTCCAGCGTGTCCAGCAACACGCAGGCATAGCCGGCCTGCCGTGCCTGGTCCAGCATGGCCTCGGCCAACTGCCGCCCCAGGCCGAAGCCGCGGAACGCCTTGCGCACGTACAGGCGCTTCATCTCGCAGGCGTTGGGGTAGTCGGCGGTGTCCAGCGGCCGCAGGGCGCAGCACCCGGCAATGCTGCCCTCCACCTCGGCCAGCAGGATATGGCCGCGCGGCGGCGCATATTCGCCCGGCAGGGTGGCGAGTTCCTGCGCAAAGTTCTGGAACGACAGGTCCACGTCCAGGGTGTCGGCATATTCCTGGAAGATGTCGCGCACCACGTGCATCTCGTGGGGCAGGGCGGGGCTCAGCAGCGTAACGTCAGGGGAATGGTCCACTGTGCAGAAAGAATCCGGCATGGAAAAAGGCAGGGGCCAGTGTAGCCGCACCGCTGTGGGCGCTCAAAAAGCCCCCAGGCTGGCGACCCACCAGGCCAGTAGCGCGCTCAGAGCCGCCACAAGGGCCGCCCCTGCGCGGCTGAGCGCATCGTCGCGCGACGCGGGTGTGGGCCCGGGCAGTTGGCGATCGCCGTGCACCATGGCGCCCACCAGGGCCTGACGGCGCACCAGGGCGTAGAAAACAATCGCCGCCAGGTGCAGCGCGACGAGCCCCACCAGCAGGAATTGGCCCACGTCCTTGTGATACCAAGTGGCCTGCGATACCCACTCGCCAGAAACGAAGCGCGTAAGCGGACCGGCGAAGGCGATCTCGTCGTCGCTCAGCAGGCCGGTGCCTACCTGGGCCAGCAGCACCGCCAGCAGGGCAAAGACCGACAGTGCGCCCAGCGGCGAATGGCCCGGGCTGGTCACCTTGCCTTCCTGGTGGGCGAAGTGGCTGCGCAGGCGCGCGGGTGTGGGTAGGAAGCTCGCAAAACGCGACCAGCGTCCGCCCACCAGGCCCCAGGCCAGGCGAAAGGCCAGCAGCGCCAGCATCACGTAGCCCAGCCGCAGATGCCACTGCATGGCGTTGCCGCCCAGCTTGGCGGTGACGACCAGGGCGACGGTGGTCACGGCGAGCGACCAGTGGAACAGCCGGGTCGGCAAATCCCAGATGCGTACGGTGTGCGGCATGGCGAAGCGGGGGAGCGGAGGACGCGGCTATTGTGCCCAGCGTGCCCCCGGCGGGCTATATCCGACTGCCCTTCGGGCGCTTGCGGCCATGGCGTCACGCGGCCGCGCCATACTGCGCGCCGGCGCAGGGCGTCCAGCCGTCGCCGCAGCCATTCCCTTCCCCACGACAAGGTGCATTCCATGCCAATCAAAGCCCTCGCTCTTGCCGCCACCGCAGCAGCCGCCACGCTGGTGTCGCTGCCCGCTGCTGCCCAGTTCGCCAAGCCAGAAGATGCCATCAAGTACCGCCAGGGTGCGCTGTTCGTGATGGGACAGCATTTCGGCCGCATCGGCGCAATGGCCAATGGCCGCGTGCCGTTCGACGCGAAGGCTGCGCAAGAGAATGCCGATACCGTAGCCGCCCTGGCCGCTTTGCCGTGGGCCGGCTTCGGCCCCGGCACGGACAAGGGCGCGCCCACCAAGGCCAAGCCCGGCGTGTGGACCGAACAGGCCAAGTTCCAGGAGCATGCCGACAAGTTCCAGGCCGAGGCCGCCAAGCTGGCCGCCGCCGCCAAGACGGGCCGCCTGGACAACCTGAAGGCCGCATTCGGCCCGGCGGCCAATTCCTGCAAGGCGTGCCACGACGCCTACCGCGCACGTTGATGCGCTATTGAAATAATAGCTGCTAGCGCTTGCTGCATAAGCGCGAAAGGCTGATTTCATTCAGGAAATCGGCCTTTTTTCTGAAGAAAGGTGCTTCAGGCTTCGGCCAGCAGGCGTTCGATGAGCTTGTGCAGCTCCTCGAAATCGGGTGCGCCGATGTAGCTCTTCACGATCTCTCCGCGCTTGTTGACGATGTACGTGGTGGGGGTGAGCTTCACGTCGCCCCAGGCCTTGGCCACGGCGCCGGTGTTGTCGATGGCCACCTTGAACGGCAGCTTGCGCGTTTCGGTGAAGTTGACCACGTAGCTCGGCGGGTCGTAGCTCATGGCCACGGCCAGCGTCTCGAAGCCCTGGCCTTTGTACTTGTCGTAGGTCGCGACGATCTCGGGCATCTCCGCCACGCAGGTGGTGCAGCTGGTGGCCCAGAAGTTCACCAGCGCCACCTTGCCCTTGAGGTCGGCGGTGGTCTGCTGCGAACCGTCGAGCAGAACGAACGTGGACTGCGGTGCCTGGGACGTGCCCGAGCCCAGCACCACCACGGCGCCCACGGCAGCGCCCGCCACCAGGGCGCCCGCCGCCAGCCATTTCTTGATCTGCATAACCAGGTACTCCGTGTGGGCCGCCGTTCGGGTGGCCGTTCGTGTGTTTGACGCGATAGGTACGGGATTGTGCCGCGCGGGCGTTCCAGCACTCGCCACCATGGGATTGCCTGCAAGGCGGTAAGTTCACCGGACGGCCGGCCTCGAGCGCGCGGTTTGCGCCAGCGCAAAGCCCTGGGGCCCATACCGTGCGCCGTCTAGAGGGGCAACCGCCAGCAGCCAGCCAGGGCGGCGCTGGGAATAATCAGGCACATGACCCTTGCTCCTGCCGGCGCGCGCCGTCTCCTGACCCTGGCCTTCGCGGCCAGCATGCTGGCGCTGGCCGCCTGCAGCCCTGCGCTGAATTGGCGCAGCGTCACCTTGCCCGACGCCGGCCTGGCGCTGACGCTGCCCTGCAAGCCCGAGTATGCGAGCCGGCCCGTGGACCTGGGCACGGGCGCCGTGCCGCTCGCCATGGTCGGCTGCGAGGCCGATGGCGCCACCTTCGCCGTATCCCACATGCCGCTGGCCGAAGCGGCGCAGGCCGGGGCGATGCTGGCGCGCTGGCAGGCGGCCGTACAGGCCGGCATGCGCGCTTCGCAGCCGACTGCACCCGTCGCCTTCGTGCCCACGCGCGCGCTGGCTGTGCCGCAGTCGGTGCGGCGGCAGGCGCAGGGCCAGGCGCCCGGCGGCTCGGCCGTCACCGTCGATGCCGTGTGGTTCGCGCGCCTGGAGGGCGGCCAGGCACGTCTGTACCACGCGGCGGTCTATGCGCCGCGCCGCACGACGGCCACGGCGGCTGACACCTTCTTCGCCAGCCTGGCGCTGCAGCCATGAGCGTGCTCACGCGGCGCACGGCCGTGGTCGTCTTCCTGGCCTTTGCGTTCACCTACTTCATCTCGGCGCTGTTGCGCGCGATCACCGCCACTCTGGCGCCCACACTGGAGGCCGAGTTCCAGTTGCACGCGCGCGACCTGGGGCTGCTGGCGGGTGGCTACTTCCTGGGTTTCGCGCTCACGCAACTGCCGCTGGGCCGGTGGCTGGATCGTCACGGCCCGCGCGTGGTGCTGCTGGGTTTTCTGGGTGTGGCGGTGGCGGGGTGCCTGGTGTTCTCCTGGGCCACGGGCTTCTCGGGGCTGCTTGCGGGGCGCATGCTGTGCGGCGCGGGCGTCAGCGCCTGCCTGATGGCTCCGCTCACGGGATTCCGGCGTTGGCTGGAGCCCGGTGCGCAGTTGCGCGCCAACTCCTGGATGCTGATGACCGGTTCGCTGGGCATGGTGGCGTCCACCCTGCCGGTGCAGTGGCTGCTGCCACTGGCAGGGTGGCGCCCGTTGTTCTGGGGGCTGGCGGCGCTCATCGTGCTGGCCATGGCGCTGCTGGCGCTGGGCGTGCCGCGCTGGCCGCAGGCGCCGGCAGAGTCGGGAGCAGGCGTAGAAACGGGCTATGCACAGGTGTGGCGCCATCCGTACTTCCTGCGCACGGCGCCGCTGGGCTTCTTCTGCTATGGCGGCATGGTCGCGGTGCAGACGCTGTGGGCCGCGCCCTGGATGCAGCACGTGGCCGGCTATACGCCGTTGCAGGCCGCCACCGGACTGTTCTGGATCAATGTGAGCATGCTGATCACCTTCTGGACCTGGGGCATGGCCAGCCCGTGGTTGCTGCGTCGCGTGGGCGGGGCCGACCCGGTGATGGCCGCGAGTTTGCCGCTGTCGCTGCTGGTGCTGGCGGGCATTGTGTTGGCGGGCGGACGTGCGGGCGCCGCGGCCTGGGCGCTGTATTGCGTGTCATGCACCAGCGTGGCGCTGTCGCAGCCCGCGGTGGCATTGGCGTTCCCGCAGGCACTGGCGGGGCGCGCGCTGTCGGCGTACAACCTGGTGATCTTTGCGGGGGTGTTTGCCGTGCAATGGGGTATTGGCCTGGCGGTGGACGCGTTCGTGGCCGCCGGGCTGGACATGGCGCGCGCCTACCGGGCCGCCATGGCGCTGCACCTGGCCTGCACGGCGGGAGCCTATGCATGGTTCATGGCGCGGCGCGAGCACGGTGATAATGCACTGCACTGCAGTACCCCATGAATACGCGCCTTCTCATCATCGCCCACGCCCCTTTGGCCCATGCGCTGCGTGAATGCGCGCTGCACGTGTTCCCCGACTGCTGGCAGGAGGTGCTGGCGCTGGACGTGCCGCCCCATGAGGCCCCCGAGGCCACGCTGTCGGCCGCCCGCGCGCTGATGGAGCAGCAGGGCGAAGCCTCGGTGCTGGTGCTGAGCGACTTGTTCGGCGCCACGCCCTGCAACGTGGCCCAGCGGCTGGTGGACGGCCTGCAGTCCCGCCTGGTGGCGGGCGTGAACCTGCCCATGCTGCTGCGCGCCGTGAGCTACCGTAGCGAGCCGCTGGATGCGCTGGTGGCACGCGCCCTCGTGGGTGGCACGCAGGGCGTGATGCAGGTGGGCGCGGCCGCGCCGCAGAATCAAAACCGACGTCCGTCTCATGATCAAGAAGAACATCACCATCAGCAATAAGCTGGGCCTGCATGCCCGCGCCTCCGCCAAGCTCACCAAGATGGCGGGCAGTTTTCCCTGCGACGTCTGGATGCGCAAGGGAGAGCGCCGCATCAATGCCAAAAGCATCATGGGGGTGATGATGCTGGCGGCGGGCATGGGGTCCGAGGTCGAGATCGAGACCGATGGTGCGCAGGAGCAGGAAGCCATGGATGCGCTTGTCGCGCTCATCGATGGCAAGTTCGGCGAGGGCGAATAAACCGCAGGCGAGGCACGCATGACCTTCTCCATCCACGGTCTGGCTGTCGCGCGCGGCATCGCCATCGGGCGGGCGGTGCTCGCGGTATCCAGCCGCATGGAGGTGGTGCACTACTTCATCGAGCCCGGCCAGGTTGAGGCCGAGATCCTGCGTGCGCGCCGCGGACGGGACGCGGTGGCCGAGGAGCTGCAGCGCCTGCAGGCCGACATGCCGCACGACGCGCCGCCCGAGCTGGCCGCGCTGCTGGACGTGCACCTGATGCTGCTGCAGGACGAGATGCTGGTCAACGGCGTCAAGCACTGGATCACCGACCGCCTCTACAACGCCGAGTGGGCGCTGACCACGCAGCTGGAGATCATCAGCCGCCAGTTCGACGAAATGGAGGACGACTACCTGCGCGAGCGCAAGGCCGACCTGGAGCAGGTGGTGGAGCGCATCCTGCGCCACATGCGCGGCGTGGCCAGCCCCGTCGCGCCGCCGCCCTCCGCCCCGCGCCGCCAGGCCGAGGCGGGTGCGGAGGCGGAGTTCCTGCTGGGCGGCGCGGCCGATGCGCCGCTGGTGCTGGTGGCGCACGACCTGTCGCCGGCCGACATGCTGCAGTTCAAGCAGAGTGTGTTCGCCGGCTTCGTGACCGACGTGGGGGGCAAGACCAGCCACACGGCCATCGTGGCGCGCAGCATGGACATCCCCGCCGTGGTGGGTGCGCGCAGCGCCAGCCAGTTGGTGCGACAGGACGACTGGGTCATCATCGACGGCGATGCCGGCGTGGTCATCGTCGACCCCACGCCGATCATCTTGGCGGAATACGGTTTTCGCCAGCGCCAGATCACGCTGGAGCGCGAGCGCCTCATGCGGCTGCGCCACACGCCGGCCGTCACGCTGGATGCACAGGCCATTGAGCTGCTGGCCAACATCGAGCAGCCCGGTGATGCGGGTGCCGCGTTGCGCGCGGGCGCGGCGGGCGTGGGGCTGTTTCGCAGCGAATTTTTGTTCATGGGCCGCAGCGGCCGCCTGCCGGACGAGGAGGAGCAGTACCGCGCCTACCGCGAGGCGGTGGAGGGCATGCAGGGCCTGCCCGTGACCATCCGCACCGTCGATGTGGGCGCCGACAAGCCGCTGGACAAGGGGTACAAGGACAGTTCGCTCAACCCGGCGCTGGGCCTGCGCGCCATCCGCTGGAGCCTGGCCGATCCGGCCATGTTCCGCACCCAGCTGCGCGCGGTGTTGCGCGCGGCGGCACACGGCCCGGTGCGGCTGCTGTTCCCCATGCTCGCGCATGTGAGCGAGATCCGGCAGACGCTGGCCCAGGTGGACCTGGCGCGCGCCGAGCTGGACGCACGCGGCGCTGCCTACGGTGCGGTGCAGCTGGGCGCCATGATCGAGGTGCCGGCTGCGGCGCTCATGGTGCGCCAGTTCCTGCGCTACTTCGACTTTCTCTCGATCGGCACCAACGACCTGATCCAGTACGCGCTGGCCATCGACCGCGCGGACGAGGCCGTGGCCCACCTGTACGACCCGTTGCACCCGGCCGTGCTGCGGCTGGTGGCCGACGTGATCGCGGAGGGCGCGCGCCAGGGCAGGAGCGTGAGCGTGTGCGGCGAGATGGCGGGCGACGTCGCCATGACCCGGCTGCTGCTGGGCCTGGGCCTGCGCAGCTTCTCGATGCAGCCGGCGCAGATCCTGGCCGTCAAGCAGGAGGTGCTGCGCGCCGACGCGCGCAAGCTGGGCGAGTGGGCGCAGCAGCTGTTGGATGGGGACGATCCGGCTGCGTCGTTGCGAGCGCCCTGATCGCTATTTAGATAATAGCTGCTGGCGCTTGTCAGTATTGGCCTGGAGGTCGATTTGACTTGTATTCCGAGTCAAACGCCAGCGGCGTGCGCCTGCTGGTCGGCATGGTAGCTGGAGCGCACCATGGCACCTACTGCGGCGTGGCTGAAGCCCATCTTGTAGGCTTCTTCCTCGAACATCTTGAAGGTGTCGGGGTGCACATAGCGCCGCACGGGCAGGTGGCTGTTGCTGGGGGCGAGGTACTGGCCGATGGTCAGCATCTCGATGCCATGTGCGCGCATGTCGCGCATGACTTCCAGAATTTCCTCGTCCGTCTCGCCCAGGCCCACCATCAGGCCGCTCTTGGTGGGCACGCCGGGGTGCAGTTGCTTGAACTTCTTGAGCAGGTTGAGGCTGAACTGGTAATCGGAGCCGGGGCGCGCTTCCTTGTACAGGCGCGGCACGGTTTCCAGGTTGTGGTTCATCACGTCCGGGGGCGCGGCCTTGAGGATTTCGAGCGCACGGTCGTCGCGGCCGCGGAAGTCGGGCGTGAGGATCTCGATCTGCGTGCTGGGCGAGAGTTCGCGGGTACGCTGGATGCACTCCACGAAGTGGCCCGAGCCGCCGTCGCGCAGATCGTCGCGGTCCACGCTGGTGATGACCACGTACTTCAGGCGCAGCGCGGCAATCGTCTTGGCGAGGTTCAGCGGCTCGTCTTTGTCCAGCGGGTCGGGGCGGCCGTGGCCCACGTCGCAGAACGGGCAGCGGCGCGTGCACTTGTCGCCCATGATCATGAACGTGGCCGTGCCCCTGCCAAAGCATTCGCCGATGTTGGGGCAGCTGGCTTCCTCGCACACCGTGTGCAGCTTGTGCTCGCGCAGGATGTTCTTGATCTCGTAAAAGCGCGTGGTGGGACTGCCTGCCTTCACGCGGATCCACTCGGGCTTCTTGAGCACCTCGCCCTGCTCGACCTTGATCGGGATGCGCGACAGCTTGGCCGCGGCCTTCTGCTTGGCCAGCGGGTTGTAGGCTTCGGTGGACTGCGCTTCGCGCACGACGTCGGGAGTGCTCATGGCTGCTGAGGGAGAGGTCAGGGCGCGAGGCGGCGTGCGAGCTGTTGGCCCAGCATGGCCGCGGCATCGTCCCAGGGGATGTGGACGCCGATTGTAGAAAGGTCCACCGTTTGCAAACCTGCGTAACCGCAAGGGTTGATGCGGGAGAAGGGTTCCAGGTCCATGGCGACGTTCAGCGCCACACCGTGGTAGGTGCAGTGGCGCGCGACCTTGATGCCCAGCGCGGCGATCTTGCCCAAGCCGGTGAAGTCCGGCTGGGGTGGGCCGTCGGCGTGGGCACGTTTTTGCGGGCGCTGCGGCAGCATGCTGTGGCCGTGCGGATCGTCCAGGCGCACGTAGATGCCGGGCGCGCCGGCCACGCGGTGGCCCGTCACGCCGTAGTGGCCCAGCGTGCGGATCACGGCTTCCTCTATGCGGTACACGTATTCCTTGACGTAGTAGCCCGCACGGCGCAGATCGATGAGCGGATAGGCTACGACCTGGCCGGGGCCATGGTGCGTCACCTGCCCGCCGCGGTTGGTGGCAACGACGGGGATGCCGCCGGGCGAGAGGACGTGGTCGCTCTTGCCGGCCAGGCCCTGTGTGTACACCGCGGGGTGCTCGCAAATCCACAGCTCGTCGGGCGTCTCGTCAGTGCGCTCCTCCGTGAAGCGCTGCATGGCGGCCACCGTGGCCGGGTAGTCCACCCGGCCCAGCATGCGCAACTCCATGGTGCGGACGTTCAGAGCACGACCTTGACCATCGGGTGCGAGGTCAGGGCCCGGTACAGATCATCGAGCTGCTCCCGACTGGTGGCAGTCACGGTGATGGTCACGCCCAGGTAGTTGCCCGCGCGGCTGTCGCGCAACTCGATGGTGGAGGCGTCGAAGTCGGGGTCGAAGCGGCGCGCAACCTCGGTGACGGCATGCACGAACCCGTTCACGTTTGCTCCCGTGACCTTGATGGGAAAGCGGGACGGATATTCGATCAACGAGTCCTTGCGAGGATCGGCGGAAGAGGGCTGGCTGGGCGTCGTCATTAGGCTCTTTCAAGGCCGGAGGGGCCGAAGGGAAGGGGTGCCCCAAGCGGGTAGCGATGGTATACCCGCGGTTCGCTGTGGCTTTAGGCGGGCCCCGTGGCCGCGCTGCACCACAATAGGCGTTGGCGCGGTGCCACAATGGTGCGGCTATGTGCAGTGATCCACCCGCGCTCCGTTACCGATTGTGGATCGGCCGGGGTTTTTACTTATAATCAAGGGCTTTGTGAAAGTTTTGGTCTGTGGCGCAGGCGTCTTCCAACGATAAAAAAATCGCCTCCGAGACTGAATCTGAGGTTGAGGATTCCGACTTCAAGCCCCTGACTGCACAAGAGGCGCGGGAGTGGCGGTCACGCCATCCGGCACTGTCGGTCTGGCGCATTGTCTGGGGCCAGGCGGCGGTGGGGGCGGTAGTGGCCCTGCTGGCATGGTGGCTGACGGGCAGGCTGCCGGTGGCATGGTCCGCCGGGTACGGGGCTCTGTCCGTCGTGGTGCCGGCGGCGCTGTTTGCCCGTGGCATGGCGCGCAGGCGCTCCACGGCTGGTGCTGCGATGGTCGGGCTTCTGGGTTGGGAGTTGGTCAAGATTGCATTGACCGTCGCCATGTTGGCGGCGGCGCCCCGGGTAGTGCCGGGGCTCAGCTGGCTGGCGTTGCTGGTCGGCATGGTGGTAACGATGAAAACGTACTGGATCGCGCTGCTGGCGCGGCCTGGTGTCCGACGAACCGATTGATATTTGAGAGAAGAGTTGTCCGATGGCCGCAGATGCGCACGCCCCGACTGCAAGTGAATACATCGTTCACCACCTGCAGCATCTCCAGAACATCAAGCAGAAGTCCATCATCGACTTCTCGGTTGTCAACCTCGATTCCGTTGCCGTCAGCGTGATCTTGGGTGTTTTGGGTCTGTTCGTCATGTGGCTCGCTGCCCGCACGGCCACTTCCGGTGTGCCAAGCCGCTTCCAGGCGGCTGTCGAGATGCTGGTCGAGATGGTGGACAACCAGGCCAAGGCCAACATCCACAACGCGCAAAGCCGTAAGTTCATTGCACCTCTGGCGCTCACCGTGTTCGTCTGGATTTTCCTGATGAACGCCATGGACCTGCTGCCGGTGGACCTGCTGCCCGTGCTCTGGCAGGTCGCCACAGGTGACTCGCATGCCTACCTGCGCGTCGTTCCCACCGCCGACCTGTCCACCACCCTGGGCCTGTCCAGCGCCGTGCTGATCCTGTGCTTCGTGTACAGCATCAAGATCAAGGGGCTGGGCGGCTGGGCGCATGAACTGGTGACCGCGCCCTTCGGCACCAGCAAGAACCCTGTTTTCGCCCTGATCCTGGGCGTGGTCAATCTGCTCATGCAGATCATTGAATACGTTGCCAAGACCGTGTCGCATGGCATGCGACTGTTCGGCAACATGTACGCTGGTGAGTTGGTGTTCATGCTGATTGCCCTGATGGGTGGCGCAGCGGCTATGTCGCTCTCTGGTGTGTTGCTCCCCGTGGGGCACATCATTGCGGGCTCTATCTGGGCGATCTTCCACATCCTGATCATCACCCTGCAGGCCTTCATTT
This sequence comes from Diaphorobacter sp. ED-3, assembly GCF_027625375.1. Taxonomy (NCBI): domain Bacteria; kingdom Pseudomonadati; phylum Pseudomonadota; class Betaproteobacteria; order Burkholderiales; family Comamonadaceae; genus Diaphorobacter; species Diaphorobacter sp. ED-3. The sequence continues at coordinate 396,802 of NZ_CP115182.1, forward strand.
TCATGATGCTGACGCTGATTTATCTCGGCCAGGCGCATGAAGCTCACTGATCCTTTCGTTTCCTTTCTCAACCTTCCTTTCTTTTCATCCTAGGAGTCATCATGGAAAACATTCTCGGTCTCGTCGCTCTGGCTTGTGGTCTGATCGTGGGCCTCGGCGCTATCGGCGCTTCGATCGGTATTGCCCTGATGGGTGGCAAGTTCCTGGAATCCTCCGCACGCCAGCCTGAGCTGATCAACGAACTGCAAACCAAGATGTTCATCTTGGCAGGTCTGATCGACGCCGCCTTCCTGATCGGCGTGGCCATCGCTCTGCTGTTCGCTTTCGCCAACCCCTTCGTTCTGGCCTAAGCCTCCGTCAACGCCCTAGAAAGAAAGGTGTTGCCGTGAGTATCAACGCGACCCTGTTCGTTCAGGCCATTGTTTTCCTGATCCTGGTGCTGTTCACGATGAAGTTCGTGTGGCCCCCGATTGCGAAGGCGCTGGATGAGCGAGCCCAGAAAATCGCCGATGGTCTCGCAGCTGCCGATCGTGCCAAGACCGAGCTTGCTGCTGCCGACCAGCGTGTGAAGCAGGAACTGGCTGCCGCCAGCAACGAAGCCGCGACACGCTTGGCCGACGCTGAGCGCCGCGCACAGGCCATCATCGAAGAGGCCAAGGCGCGCGCCAACGACGAAGGCAACAAGATCGTCGCTGCTGCCCGTGCCGAGGCCGAGCAGCAAGCGATCCAGGCACGTGAAGCCCTGCGCGAGCAGGTGGCGGCCCTGGCCGTCAAGGGGGCTGAGCAGATTCTCCGCAAGGAAGTCAATGCCGGCGTTCATGCCGATCTGCTGAACCGTCTGAAGACCGAGCTGTAAGGGAGCATTCAATGGCTGAACTCGCCACCATTGCCCGCCCTTACGCCGAGGCGCTGTACAAGGCCTGCACCGACCAAGCCGGTGTGGACCTGAATGGCGCTACAGCCTGGGTGGACGAGCTGGCGGCGATTGCCGCCAATCCCCAATTGCGCCAACTGGCGGACAACCCCAAGGTGACGGGCGAGCAGGTGTTCGACGTCATCGTGGGCGTGGCCCGCTCGGCGTTGCCTGACCTGGCCAAGAACTTCCTGCGTACCGTGATCGATAACGGGCGCGTGCAGGCGCTGCCTGAAATCGCGGCCCAGTTCCGTACGCTGGTCAATCGCAGCCACGGCACTTCGGATGCCGTGGTGTACAGCGCCTTCCCGCTGGATGCGGGCGCTCTGACCGATTTGGGTGCCACGCTTGAAAAGCGCTTCGGTCGCAAGCTCAATCTCTCCGTGCAGTTGGATGAGACCCTGATCGGCGGCGTGCGCGTGGTGGTGGGCGACGAGGTGCTCGACGCTTCCGTCAAAGCCCGTCTGGAACAAATGAAAGCTGCCCTCACCGCCTGATGGGCGTGAGGTCTCGGCTATACCCCCAAGAAAGAAGGAAAGAGTCATGCAACTCAATCCCGCAGAAATTTCTGAACTGATCAAGAGCCGCATCGAAGGTCTGGCAGCCAGCAGCGACATCCGCAACCAGGGCACCGTGGTGTCCGTGACCGACGGTATCGTGCGCGTCCACGGCCTGTCGGACGTGATGCAGGGCGAAATGCTCGAATTCCCTGCCGCGGCAGACGGCCAGCCCTCCTTCGGCCTGGCCCTGAACCTCGAGCGCGACTCCGTCGGCGCCGTGATTCTGGGCGAGTACGAACACATTTCTGAAGGCGATACCGTGAAGTGCACGGGCCGCATTCTGGAAGTGCCGGTGGGCCCGGAACTGATCGGACGCGTGGTGAACGCTCTCGGCCAGCCGATCGACGGAAAGGGTCCGATCAATGCCAAGATGACGGACGTGATCGAGAAGGTCGCCCCCGGCGTGATCGCGCGCCAGTCCGTGGACCAGCCGCTGCAAACCGGCCTGAAGTCCATCGACTCCATGGTGCCAATCGGCCGTGGCCAGCGTGAGCTGATCATCGGCGACCGCCAGACCGGCAAGACGGCAGTGGCCATTGACGCCATCATCAACCAGAAGGGCCAGGGCGTGACGTGTATCTACGTCGCCATCGGCCAGAAGGCATCGTCGATCAAGAACGTGGTGCGCGCCCTGGAGCAGGCCGGCGCCATGGAATACACCATCGTCGTGGCGGCTTCGGCTTCCGAGTCCGCCGCCATGCAGTACGTGTCGGCCTACTCCGGCTGCACGATGGGCGAATACTTCCGCGACCGTGGCGAAGACGCGCTGATCGTGTACGACGACCTGTCCAAGCAAGCTGTGGCCTACCGCCAGGTTTCGCTGCTGCTGCGCCGCCCGCCAGGCCGCGAAGCCTTCCCCGGCGACGTGTTCTATCTCCACAGCCGCCTGCTGGAGCGTGCAGCCCGTGTGAATGCCGACTATGTGGAAGCCTTCACCAAGGGCGAGGTCAAGGGCAAGACGGGTTCGCTGACCGCACTGCCCGTGATCGAAACCCAGGCCGGCGACGTGTCTGCCTTCGTTCCAACCAACGTGATCTCGATCACCGACGGTCAGATCTTCCTGGAAACCAGCCTGTTCAACGCTGGTATCCGCCCCGCCATCAACGCCGGTATCTCGGTGTCGCGCGTGGGTGGTGCCGCCCAGACCAAGCTGATCAAGGGCCTGTCCGGCGGTATCCGTACCGACCTGGCCCAGTACCGTGAACTCGCGGCGTTCGCGCAGTTCGCCTCCGACCTGGACGAAGCCACGCGCAAGCAGCTGGATCGCGGCGCCCGCGTGACGGAACTGCTCAAGCAGCCCCAGTACAGCCCGCTGAGCACGGCCCTGATGGGCGCGACGCTCTTCACGGTGAACAAGGGCTTCCTGGACGACGTGGACGTGAAGAAGGTGCTGGCCTTCGAAGCCGGCCTGCACCAGTACCTGAAGACGAGCCACGGTGCGCTGCTGGACCGCCTACAGCAGAACCGCGCGTTCGACAAGGAAGGCAAGGACGAGGCCGAACTGACGCAAGCCATCACGGCGTTCAAGAAGTCGTTCGTTTAAATCGGACGAGGAACCATCATGGCAGCAGGTAAGGAAATACGCGGCAAGATCAAATCGGTGGAAAACACCAAGAAGATCACCAAGGCCATGGAAATGGTGGCCGCGTCCAAGATGCGCAAGGCGCAAGACCGCATGCGTGCCGCCCGACCCTATGCCGAGAAGGTGCGCAACATTGCCGCCCACCTCGGCGAGGCCAACCCTGAGTACGTGCACCCTTTCATGAAGGCGAACGATGCGAAGGCGGCTGGCATTATTGTCGTGACGACCGACAAGGGCCTGTGCGGAGGTATGAACACCAACGTGCTGCGCGCCGTCACCACCAAGCTGCGCGAACTGCAGTCTACGGGTGTCGATGTGCAGTCCGTCGCTATTGGCAACAAGGGGTTGGGCTTCCTCAACCGCGTGGGTGCCAAGGTCGTGGCGCATGCCACCGGGCTGGGCGATACGCCGCACCTGGACAAGCTGATCGGACCGGTGAAGGTGCTGCTGGATGCTTACGCGGAAGGCAAGATCAACGCGGTGTACCTCAGCTACACCAAGTTCATCAACACCATGAAGCAGGAATCGGTGGTGGAGCAGTTGCTGCCCCTGTCGTCCGAGCAGATGCAGGCCCAGAAGACCGGCCATGGTTGGGATTACATCTACGAGCCTGACGCGCAGAGCGTGATCGACGAACTGCTGGTGCGCTATGTCGAGTCGCTGATCTACCAGGCAGTGGCAGAGAACATGGCCTCGGAGCAGTCCGCGCGCATGGTGGCCATGAAGGCCGCCACCGACAACGCCGGTAACGTCATCAACGAGCTCAAGCTGGTCTACAACAAGACGCGCCAAGCGGCGATCACGAAAGAACTTTCGGAGATCGTTGCAGGTGCCGCGGCAGTCTGATGCCGCCTTCGGGTCTCGGTTTAAATTTTTGGAGCAAATCAAATGGCTCAAGTGCAAGGCAAGATTGTTCAATGTATCGGCGCCGTGGTGGACGTGGAGTTCCCGCGCGACCAGCTGCCCAAGGTGTATGACGCCCTGAAGCTCGAGGGCTCGCCCCTGACGCTGGAAGTGCAGCAGCAGCTGGGCGACGGCGTGGTGCGTACCATTGCGCTCGGTTCTTCGGACGGCCTCAAGCGTGGCCTGATGGTCACGAACACCGGCAACCCCATCACCGTGCCCGTGGGCAAGGCCACGCTGGGCCGCATCATGGACGTGCTGGGCAACCCCATCGACGAGCGCGGCCCCGTGGACCAGAGCCTGACGGCTTCCATCCACCGCAAGGCCCCCGCTTATGACGAGCTCAGCCCTTCGCAGGAACTGCTCGAGACCGGCATCAAGGTGATCGACCTGGTGTGCCCGTTCGCCAAGGGCGGCAAGGTGGGCCTGTTCGGTGGTGCCGGCGTGGGCAAGACCGTGAACATGATGGAGCTCATCAACAACATCGCCAAGGCGCACTCGGGTCTGTCCGTGTTCGCTGGCGTGGGTGAGCGTACCCGCGAGGGCAACGACTTCTACCACGAGATGGCCGACTCCGGCGTCGTGAATCTGGAGAGCCTGGGCGAGTCCAAGGTGGCCATGGTCTACGGCCAGATGAACGAGCCCCCGGGCAACCGTCTGCGCGTGGCCCTGACCGGCCTGACCATCGCCGAGTCCTTCCGCGACGAAGGCCGCGACGTGCTGTTCTTCGTGGACAACATCTACCGTTACACGCTGGCCGGTACCGAAGTGTCCGCCCTGCTGGGCCGGATGCCTTCCGCCGTGGGCTACCAGCCGACGCTGGCCGAGGAAATGGGCCGTCTGCAAGAGCGTATTACCTCGACCAAGGTCGGGTCCATCACGTCCATTCAGGCCGTGTACGTGCCTGCCGACGACTTGACCGACCCGTCGCCTGCCACCACCTTCGCCCACCTGGACTCCACCGTGGTGCTGTCGCGTGACATCGCCGCTCTGGGTATCTACCCTGCCGTGGACCCGCTGGACTCCACCAGCCGCCAGCTGGACCCGCAGGTCGTGGGTGAAGAGCACTACCAAGTGGCCCGCCAAGTGCAGGGTACCCTGCAGCGCTACAAGGAACTGCGCGACATCATCGCAATTCTGGGTATGGACGAGCTGGCCCCCGAGGACAAGCTGGTCGTGGCCCGTGCCCGCAAGATCCAGCGTTTCCTGTCGCAGCCGTTCCACGTGGCCGAGGTGTTCACGGGCTCGCCTGGCAAGTACGTGCCGCTGTCCGAGACCATCCGCGGCTTCAAGATGATCGTGGCTGGCGAATGCGACCACCTGCCCGAGCAGGCCTTCTACATGGTGGGCACCATCGACGAAGCCTTCGAAAAGGCGAAGAAGGTGGCCTGATGGTCCGAAGGCCGGCCCCGCGTCCGGCCCTCGTGAGCCCCACAGGCTTGCCATTCCCTTTTTCTAGGAGCAAAGATGAACACCATCCATGTTGATGTGGTCAGTGCCGAAGAGTCCATCTTCTCCGGCGAGGCGCGCTTCGTCGCGCTGCCCGGCGAAGTGGGCGAATTGGGCATCTATCCGCGCCACACGCCACTCATCACCCGCATCAAGCCGGGTTCGGTGCGCATCGAATTGCCTGACGGCAATGAAGAGTTCGTTTTCGTGGCCGGTGGCATTCTGGAAGTGCAGCCCGACTGCGTGACCGTGCTGTCCGACACCGCCATCCGTGGCCGTGACCTGGACGACCAGAAGGCGCAGGAAGCCAAGGCTGCGGCCGAGGAAGCCCTGAAGAACGCCAAGAGCGAGATCGATCTGGCGCGCGCCCAGGCCGAGCTGGCCGTGATGGCAGCGCAGATTGCCGCGCTGCGCAAGTTCCGCCAGAAGCGCTGATCGACTGGTCGCCTTCCATCGCAAAAGCCGCCTTCGGGCGGCTTTTGTCGTTAGGGGGGGGCCGCTATGGCGCTCGTCCATCGGCGCCGTCCGACGCCAGCCAGGCCCAACGCGGCGCTAGCATGGGCCATGGTCAACCCTTTGGCAGAGACTGCGGCAGGCGACTTGGTGGTAGCGCGCCCCGAAGGGCTGTATTGTCCACCGGGTGGCTTTTATATCGACCCCTGGCGGCCGGTGGACCGGGCCGTCATCACCCATGGCCATGGCGACCACGCGCGGCGCGGGCACGGACACTACCTGGCGCACGAGCACAGCGCGGGTATCCTGCGCGGTCGGCTGGGGGCGGACATCGCCTTGCAGACGCTGGCTTACGGCGAACCCCTGCACCACAACGGCGTGCGCATCTCACTGCACCCTGCGGGCCATGTGCTGGGCTCGGCCCAGGTGCGGCTGGAGCACGGCGGTCGCGTGTGGGTGGCCTCGGGTGATTACAAGCTGGAGGCCGACGGCACCTGCGCGCCGTTCGAGCCCGTGCGCTGTGACACGTTCATCACCGAATCCACCTTCGGCCTGCCCATCTACCGTTGGCCCGCCCAGGCCGTCCTGCAAGCCCAGATCAACGACTGGTGGCGTTCCAACGCGGCCATGCGCCGCCCTTCGGTGCTGTTTTGCTATGCGTTCGGCAAGGCGCAGCGCATCCTGCATGGCGTAGATGCCAGCATTGGTCCGCTGCTCATGCATGGCGCGGTGGAGCCCCTCAATGCCGCTTACCGCGCCGCCGGCGTGCGCCTGCCGCCCACGCAGGGGGCCACCGACGCGTCACTGGATGCGGCGACACGCGAGACCGCGCTGGTGCTGGCGCCGCCCTCGGCCCAAGGCAGTCCGTGGATGCGCCGCTTCCCACGCCACGCCGATGCCTTTGCCAGCGGCTGGATGCAGCTGCGCGGCACGCGTCGCCGCCGCGGGGTGGATCGTGGTTTCGTGCTCTCCGATCACGCAGACTGGCCGGGCCTGCAGCAGGCGATTGCCGCCACGGGGGCCGAGCGCGTGTTCGTCACCCACGGCAGCGTGACCGTCATGGTCCGCTGGCTGCGCGAGCAAGGGCTGGATGCCCAGGCTTTCGCCACCGAATACGGCGACGAGGACGAGGCAGCGCCGACCGACGCGCCAACTGCAGCGCCCACTGCACCGGAAGGCGACGCAGGCGACGCGGCCGGAGGCACCTCCTGATGCAGGCCTTTGCCGCGCTCTACCAGGCGTTGGATGCCAGCACGTCCAGCCTCGCCAAGCAGGCCGCGCTGCGCGACTATCTGCGGGGTGCGCCACCCGAGGATGCCGCCTGGGCCGTCTACTTCCTCGCGGGTGGCAAACCACGCCAACTCGTGCCCACCAAGCTGCTGCGCGCGGTGGCGCGCGAAGCGGCGGGGTTGCCGGAATGGCTGTTCGACGAAAGCTACGAGGCTGTGGGCGATCTGGCCGAGACCATCGCACTGCTGTTGCCCCCGCCCACGCAGGCGCACGCCCTGGGGCTGGCCGCATGGATGCGCGAACACCTCTTGCCGCTGCGCGGCCTGGCGCCCGACACCCAGGCTGAACGACTGGGTGCGCAATGGGCGCGGCTGGCGCCCGAGGAGCGGCTGGTGTACTTCAAGCTCATCACGGGGGCCTTCCGCGTGGGCGTGTCGCGCTTGCAGGTCACGCAGGCGCTCGCGGCCGTGAGCGGCGTGGACGCCAAGCGCATCGCACAGCGCCTCATGGGCTACACGCACGTGGGCGCGCAGCCCGGGGCGGCTGACTACCAGCGCCTCGTGGCGCCCGAGGGAGACAGTGCGGGCGCGCAGGCTGCGGAGGCCCAGGGCCATCCCTATCCCTTCTTTCTGGCGCACCCGCTGCAACTGCCGGTGGCGCAGTTTGACGCCGCGCTCGGCCCGCCGGCGGACTGGATCGTGGAATGGAAGTGGGACGGCATCCGCGCCCAGCTCGTGCGGCGCGCTGGCGCCACTTGGCTGTGGTCGCGCGGGGAGGAGTTGGTGACCGATCGCTTCCCCGAGCTGCAGGCGTTGGGCGACGAAGCCCTGCCCGACGGCACGGTGCTCGACGGCGAGATCGTCGTGTGGCAGCCCGCGCGAGCGGATGCGCCGGCGCAGCCGCGCCCGTTTGCCGACCTGCAAAAGCGCATCGGCCGCAAGTCGCTGGGCCCCAAGCTGCTGCGCGAGGTGCCCGTGGTGCTGCTGGCCTACGACCTGCTGGAGGAACACGGCCAGGACCTGCGAGGCCTGCCGCTGCAGGCGCGGCGCGCGCGGCTGGACGCGCTGCTGGCGCGCGTCGACCACCCGGCGCTGGTGCCCAGCCCGGTGCTGCCGGGACAGAGCTGGGCCGAACTGGCCCGCCTGCGGGACAGCGCGCGTGCACTGGGCGTGGAGGGCATGATGCTCAAAGGGCGCACGGCGCACTATGGTGTGGGCCGCACCCGGGACGTGGGTATCTGGTGGAAGTGGAAGATCGACCCGATGAGCGTGGACGCCGTGCTCATTTATGCGCAGCGCGGCCACGGGCGCCGCGCCAGCCTGTACAGCGACTACACGTTCGCCGTGTGGAGTGCGCCGCACGGCACCGAGGGGCGCACGCTGGTGCCGTTTGCCAAGGCGTATTCGGGCCTGACCGATGCCGAGATGGCGCGGGTGGACGCCATCATCCGCAAGACCACGGTGGAGAGCTTCGGCCCGGTGCGCAGCGTGCGGCCCACGCTGGTGTTCGAGCTGGGCTTTGAGGGCATAGCGCGCAGCGCGCGGCACAAGAGCGGCATCGCCGTGCGCTTCCCGCGCATGCTGCGCTGGCGTGAAGACAAGCCGGTGGACGAGGCTGATTCGCTGGATACGCTGGCAGCGCTGTTGCCTGCTACGCCATGATCTGGTGCTATGAATACAAGAGCTGTTGGCGCTGGATGGACGGGCGCTGCAGGCGATTTTCCCTCGAAATGCCATGGCCCGCGCGGCGGCAATGCCTTGGCCGCGCGGTGCAACGGGGGGTGCCGTGACCGCCCCGCGCTTCCCCCTCGCAACCGGCTGGCTGGCCACGCGCGGCTGGGCGCCATTCGCCTTCCAGCGCCAGGTGTGGCGCGCCATCGCGCAGGGACGCTCGGGCCTGCTGCATGCCACCACGGGCGCCGGCAAGACTTATGCGGTGTGGCTCGGGGCGCTGCAGGCCTTTGCGGACTTGGAGTCAAAACGGCCTGTAGCGCCCGTCCATCCGGCGGTACACGCTATAAATAACGAAGCAGCACCGCGGACCGCACCACTCACCGTGGTGTGGATCACGCCCATGCGCGCGCTGGCCGCCGACACGCTGCGTGCGCTGGCGGCGCCGCTGCAGGCCCTGGCCGCACAGCATGCCGGCCTGGCGCGCTGGAGCCTGGGCGCACGCACGGGCGATACCGGCAGCGCCGAACGCAGCGCCCAGGCGCGGCGTCTGCCCACGGTGCTCGTCACCACCCCCGAAAGCCTGTCGCTGCTGCTGGCGCGCGCGGACTCGCGCGAGCAACTGGCCCGCGTGCGCCTGGTGGTGGCGGATGAATGGCACGAGCTGCTGGGCAACAAACGCGGCGTGCAGGTGCAGTTGGCGCTGGCGCGGCTCGCGGGCTGGAACCCGCGGCTCCTGGTCTGGGGCATGTCGGCCACGCTGGGCAACCTGCCCGAGGCCATGCAGACGCTGCTGGGCCGGGAGGGCGGCACGCTGGTGCGCGGCCGCGTGGAAAAGCGCCTGGTGGTGGACACCCTGCTGCCCGAGCGGCCCGAGCGCTTCACCTGGGCCGGCCACCTGGGCCTGGCCATGCTGCCGGCGGTGGTGCGCGCGCTGGAGGAGTCGCCCGGCACCACGCTGGTGTTCGTCAACGTGCGCTCGCAGGCCGAGCAGTGGTACCAGGCGCTGCTGGACGCGCGGCCGGACTGGGCGGGGCAGATCGCCATCCACCACGGCTCGCTGGACCGCAGCGTGCGCGAATGGGTGGAGGTGGGGCTCAAGAGCGGCAGCCTGCGCGCCGTGGTCTGCACCAGCAGCCTGGACCTGGGCGTGGACTTTCTGCCGGTGCAGCGCGTGCTGCAGATCGGCTCGGCCAAGGGCGTGGCGCGCCTGCTGCAGCGCGCCGGCCGCTCGGGCCACGCACCAGGGCGGCCCTCGCGCATCACGCTGGTGCCCACGCACAGCCTGGAGTTGGTGGAGGCCGCTGCCGCGCGCGCCGCGGTGCATGCCGGGCGGGTGGAAAAGCGCGTCTCGCCGCACCAGCCCGTCGATGTGCTGGTGCAGCACCTGGCCACGGTGGCGTTGGGCGGGGGCTTCGAGCCCGAGGCGCTGTATGCCGAGGTGCGCCGCACGGCCGCGTACCGCACGCTGCCGCGCGGCGTGTGGCAGTGGTGCCTGGACTTCGTTGCGCGTGGCGGCAGCGCCCTGGCGGCCTACCCGGACTACCGCCGTGTCGTGCCGGACGAGAACGGTGTGTGGCGCCTGCCCGATGCGCGCCTGGCACGCCGCCACCGCGCCAACATCGGCACCATCGTGAGCGATGCCAGCATGCAGGTGCAGATTCTGCAGGGCGCTCGCCTGGGCGCGGTGGAAGAGGGCTTCATCGCGCGGCTGTCGCCGGGCGACTGCTTCGTGTTCGCCGGGCAGGTGCTGGAACTGGTGCGCACGCGCGAGATGACCGCCTTCGTGCGGCGCGCGCCGGGGCGCCAGCCCACGGTGCCGCGCTGGAACGGCTCGCGCATGCCGCTGTCCACCGTGCTGGCCGACTACGTGGTGCAACAGCTCGCGCAGGCGGGGCGGGGCCGCTACGCCAGCCCCGAGCTGCGCGCCGTGCGCCCGCTGCTGGAGGTGCAGCGCCGCTGGTCCGCCCTGCCCACGCCGGGCACGCTGCTGGCCGAAACGCTGCGCACGCGCGAGGGCTGGCACCTGTTCCTCTACCCGTTTGCCGGCCGGCATGCGCACATCGGGCTGGCCAGCCTGTTCGGCTGGCGCGCGGCCCAGGGGGTGCCGGGCACCTTCTCGATCGCCGTGAACGACTATGGATTGGAGCTGCTGTCCGCCACAGAACGCGACTGGCCGGCCTTGCTGCCCGACCTGCTGCGCACCGACGCCGCCGCGCCGCAGGCCGCCCGGCAGGCGCACGCCCTGGCGCCCGACGAGGCGCTGGCCATTCGCAACACTGCCAACGCCACGGCGCCCGAGTCGGTGCCGCAAGAGAGTGACGCGCGCGCAGCGTTGCTGCACGAGGTGCTGGCCAGTCTCAACGCCACCGAGATGGCGCGCCGGCGCTTTCGCGAGATTGCGCGCGTGGCGGGGCTCATCTTTCAAAGCCACCCGGGCGAGCAGCGCAGCGCGCGCCAGCTGCAGGCGTCTTCACAGTTGTTCTTCGAGGTCTTTCGGCGTTATGACGCGGGCAACCTGCTGCTGCGCCAGGCCGACCAGGAAGTGCTGAGCCAGGAGCTGGACGTGGCACAGCTGCTGGCGGCGCTCACACGCATGCAGGCGCAGCAGCTCATGGTGCAGCCTCTCGTGCGACCCGGGCCGCTGGCCTTTCCGCTGATGGTGGAGCGCTTTCGCGAGCAGCTCAGCAACGAGGCGCTGGCCGACCGCATCGCGCGCATGCTGGGCGACATGGAAGCCGCCGCCAGCGCGCGCAAACCCGTACCGGCCCCGCCGGTGCAGGACGTCGTGCCCCCTGACCCGCCGCGCCGCCGGCGCGCCGCCCCCCCGGCCGCGCCACCGCGGCAGGAAGCATCGTCCGCCGTCACCGACGCACTGCGCGGCACGCTGGACTTTGCCGATGCCTCCGAGGGCACGGGCGCCGCGCCGGCCGCGGCGCGGGGCCGTTCCCCGCGCCGCGCGCGCAAACCTTCCCGCCCGTTGCCGCGCCTGTGACCCATGCATGCGCCTGATCCGCCCGCCGACCTGGCCGTGGACCTGGCCGGCACCACCGTGTGGCTGCTGCCCGAGCGCGCGCTGTGGTGGCCGGAGGGCGCCATGCTGTGCCTGGCCGACCTGCACCTGGGCAAGGCCGCCACCTTCCGCGCGCGCGGCCTGCCCGTGCCCGCGGGCACCACGCAGGGCAACCTGGCTCGGCTGGCGCAGTTGCTGGCGCGCCACCCCGGCGTGCAGCGCTTGGTGGTGCTGGGCGACTTCCTGCATGCGGCCGAGGCCCACGCGCCCGCGTTGCTGCGCGCGTTGGCCGCTTGGCGCGAGGACCATGCGGCACTGGAACTGGTGCTGGTGCGCGGCAACCACGACCGCCACGCGGGCGACCCACCGGCGTGGCTGGGCGCGCGCATCGTGGAGGAGCCTTGGTCTCTGGGACCTTTCGCCTGCTGCCACCATCCACAGCACCGCGCGGGGCAGTGGGTGCTGGCCGGACACCTGCACCCCACGGCCGTGCTGTACGGCGGCGGGCGCGATGCGCTGCGCATGCCCTGTTTCGTGGCGGAGCCGGGACTGCTGGTGTTGCCGGCCTTTGGCGAGTTCACCGGCGGCCATGCCGTGCCCGCCGCGCCGGGGCGCCAGCGCTTCGCGGTGGGGGCGGGGCGCGTCTGGGCGTTGCCCTGAAGGGGTGATCGAAAAGGGAGTTCCGCCTCGCAAGGCGTGCTCTGGTACTCAGTCCACCGTGCCCGGGATGACGGGAGCGTCGGGCAGCTCGTTCGGCCAGTCCACGCCCTCGGTGGCCGGAAAGTGCTCCACGAGCAGCGCAGAGACCTCGCTCAGCGCCTGGGTCAGACCGTCCTCGTACCGGCCTTGGCGGAAAGCCTCGGCCATGTGCGACACCATGCTGCGCCATGTCGCCGGGGGCACGCGGCGCGCCAGAGCGCGGTCGGCCACGATCTCGATGGCATGCTCGGCCAGCATCAGGTAGATGAGCACGCCGTTGTTGTGTTCGGTGTCCCACACACGCAGCTTGCCGAACTGCGTGACCGCGCGCTCGCGCGCCGTGGCGCCGCGCCACAGGTACGACAGCGGCAGGCCGCCTTCCACGCAGATGCGGATCTGGCCGGTGTGGCGGCGCTCGCTGGCGGCCACGCGCTGGCCCAGGCGCTCCAGCACCTCGGGTGGCAGGGCCTGGTGCAGGCCGCCGTCGGACCAACGGTGCCGCAGCAGCCGCGCCAGGCGCGCCAGCACGCCGGAAGGTGGGGATGAAGAGGGTGTGACCATGGTGTTTCGCTCTGTGCTTGCCGCCCTACCAGTCGCCCGATGCACCGCCGCCGCCGAAATCTCCGCCGCCGCCCGAGCCGAATCCACCACCGCCTCCACCGCCCCAGCCACCGCCGTGACCGCCTCCCCAGCCGCCGCCGTGCCACACCACGGGGCCGCCGCGGCCCGCAAAGATCCAGGTGTAGAGCAGCGCCAGCAGCCCCGCGCCACCCGCCAGCAGCAGGCTGGAGGTGACGATGAAGGCCAGGAACCCAGCGCCGCCGCCCATCACCAGGCCGCCCAGGCGCTGGCCGAACAGCCGGCGCACCACGGGGCCCGCCACCATCACGCCGAAGAAGAGGAAGACGGCCAGGTCTGTCCAGTCAAAGCCCGCGGACGCGCCGCGGCCCTGCCCGTCGCCTTGCTGGCTGCTTTGCGGCGCGGGCAGGTTTTCGCCCGCGATGCGCGCGCCGATTTGCTGCACCGCGGCGTCCAGCCCGCCGGCAAAGTCGCCCTCGCGAAAGCGCGGCTTCATCGCGCCGTCGATGATGCGCGCGGCGGCGATGTCGGGTATGGCGCCTTCCAGCGCCTTGGCCACCTCGATGCGCATGCGCCGGTCGTCCTTGGCCACGACCACCAGCACGCCATCGCCCACGTCCTTGCGGCCGATCTTCCAGGCGTTGCTCACGCGGTTGGCGAAGGCGGCGATGTCCTCGGGCGCGGTGGTGGGCACCATCAGCACCACCACCTGCGAGCCGTGCTGCTGCTCGATGGCGGCCAGCCGCGCCTCCAGCCTCTGGCGCTGCGCGTCGTTCAGCGTGCCGGTCTGGTCGATCACGCGCGCCTGCAGCGCAGGCACCGCGCGCAGCGGCTGCGCGGTGGCGGGGAGGGCTCCGATAGCTACAATAAATATAGCTATCAGCGCTTGAAGGGCAAGCGCTAGCGGCATATTTTGCTTACAACCCCGATGTCAGGGCTTGGAGGCGGGTGCGGGGCTGGAGAAATCCACCTTGGGCGGCGCAGAGATCTCGGCCTCGTTCGCCACCGTGAAGCTGGGCTTGGGTTCATAGCCGAACACCATGGCCGTGAGGTTGGTGGGGAAGCTGCGTGCGAGCACGTTGTACTCCTGCACGGTCTGGATGTAGCGGTTGCGTGCCACGGTGATGCGGTTCTCGGTGCCCTCCAGCGTCACGCGCAGGTCGCGGAAGGCCTGGTTGGCCTGCAGCTGCGGGTAACGCTCGGCCACCACCATCAGGCGCGACAGCGCGCTGGACAGCTCGCCCTGCGCCTGCTGGAACTTGTTGAACGCCTCGGGGTTGTTGAGGGTTTCGGGCGTCACCTGGATCGAGGTGGCCTTGGCGCGCGCCTCGATCACCTTGGTCAGCGTCTCCTGCTCGAACGCCGCCTCGCCCTTGACGGTGGCCACGATGTTGGGCACCAGGTCGGCGCGGCGCTGGTACTGGTTGAGCACTTCGCTCCACGCGGCCTTGGACTGCTCGTCCAGGCGCTGGAAGTCGTTGTAGCCGCAGCCCGAGAGGGCCAGCACGGCGGAAAGCATGGCGATGAGTCGTTTCATGGTGAAGAGGCCTTTTCAATGCAGAAGAAAGACGGGCGGCACGGCGCCGCGCATGCCCATCATTGTGCATGCATCGGCCAGGCGCATGACAGGGCCATCGAACGGCACAATACGCGGCTGGGTTGCAACCACCGACACTTCGCCATGCCCCGAACCCCGCTGCGCGCGGCCGCCCTGGCCGGTTCCCCCGACGATCTGGAAGCCGCGTTCTACGACGCCCTGCAAGCCGGCGACGTGGAGCGCGTGATGGCCTGCTGGGCCGACGAGGACGACATCGTCTGTGTGCACCCCGGCGCCGCGCGCCACGTGGGGCCCGCCGCCATCCGCGCGGCGTTCGCCACCTTGCTGCAGCAGGGCGGCCTCAACGTGCATCCCGCGCAGGTGATGCGCGTGCAGGCCCTGGCGAGTGCCGTGCACAGCGTGTTGGAACATGTGCGTGTGATGCTGCCCGACGGCCCGCGCGAGGCCGTGGTACAGGCCACCAACGTCTACCACAAGACCCCGCAAGGCTGGCGCCTGGTGGCGCACCATGCCAGCGCCGCCGGCATGCACGAGGCCAAGGGCGCTGCGCCCGCCGGGCACCTGCTGCATTGATGCCAAGCCTTTGAGGGGCTGGTTTATGGGGCAAATTGGCCTTCAGCACAATACCAGAAAGCGCTTCCAGCTATGAAATATGAAGCGCCTTGGTGGTTGCCCGGCGGCCATGCACAGACCATCTGGCCCGCGCTGTGGGCGCGGCGCACGCTGGGGCCGCCGCCGGCCTATGTGCGCGAGCGCTGGCTGGCGCCCGACGGCGACTTCGTGGACGTGGACTTCCTGTGGCCGTGTGCCGCGGCGGGCGCGGCCCCCGCGCCGCTGCTGGTGCTGTTCCATGGACTGGAAGGCTCGTCGCGCAGCCACTATGCGCAGGCCTTCGCCGGCGTGGCCCGCGAGCGCGGCTGGGGTTTTGCCGTGCCGCACTTTCGCGGCTGCAGCGGCGAGATCAACCGCGCGCCGCGCGCCTACCATTCGGGCGACCATGAAGAGATCGACTGGATCCTCCGGCGCCTGGCCGGGTTGCAGCGGACCGGCGGTGGGGCGCGGGCGCCGCTGCTGGCCGTGGGGGTGTCGCTGGGCGGCAATGCGCTGATGCGCTGGGCCGGCGAGCAGGGCGGCAGCGCGCTCGCCAGCGCGGACGCCATCGCCAGCGTGTGCGCTCCGCTGGACCTGGCGGCCGGCGGCCACGCCATCGGGCGGGGCTTCAACCGGCAGGTGTACACGCGCATGTTCCTGCGCACCATGGTGCCCAAGGCGCTGGCCAAGCTGGCGCAGTACCCCGGCCTGTTCGACCGCGCGGCCCTGCTGGCCGCGCGCGATCTGCACGCTTTTGACGACCTCTTCACCGCGCCGCTGCACGGCTTTCGTGATGCAGAGGACTACTGGCGCCGCGCGTCGGCCAAGCCGCTGCTGCCTGCGGTGCGCGTGCCGGCGCTGCTGGTCAATGCGCGCAACGATCCCTTCGTGCCCGGCGCCAGCCTGCCGCGCGACGGTGAGGTGGCGCCCGTGGTCACGCTCTGGCAGCCGGCGCATGGCGGCCACGTCGGCTTTGCGCAGGGCGGCTGGCCCGGCCATGTGCGCGCCCTGCCCGAAGCCGTGGCTGCCTGGCTGGCCGACCACGCGGCGCTGGGGTGAATACCTGCGGGGGCGCGGACGAGGGCGCACAATCGCTGTCATGGATGACATCGTCAAGCAGGCCATCGCCAAATGGCCCAACGTGCCGGCCTGCTACGGCTGGCTGGGGCTGGATGCGCGCGGCCACTGGTACCTGCGCGATGACGCCGTGCAGTTACAGGGGGGCTTCGCCGTGGCGCGCGGAACGCGGCTGGAACATGCCAAGCTGATCGAATTCATCCACCGCAACTATGAGGCGGATGGTGAAGGCCGCTGGTTCTTCCAGAACGGACCGCAGCGCGTCTATGTGGAACTGGAGGCCACACCGCTGATCTGGCGTCTGGGCGCCGACGGCGAGCCCGTGGCGCACACCGGCCGGCCGGCCGGTCGGGTGAATGAGTGCCTGGTGGACGAGGCCGGCCGCGTGTACCTGGCCTGCACCGCCGGCCTGGGCCTGGTGCACAGCCTGGATGTGGAGGCGTTGGCGCGCCAGATCGATCAGGGCCGCTGGACGCCACGCGAGGTGCTGGCGGCCGACCTGCCCGGTGCCTACGGCTTTGTGCCGAGCCCGCAGGCGGCTGCGGGCCCACTGCCTGCGTAACGCGCCGCACTGCAGAAAACCCCCGTCCAGAAACCAACAAGCCGGCACGCGGCCGGCTTGTGACGAGGCGAAAAGTGCCTTAGTTGGAGGCGGCTGGTGCGCTCGCAGCGGCCGCGCCGCCTTCGGCGCCGGGACGGTTGGGCTCCTCGAACTTGGCGCCGGCGGCATTGGCCATGTAGGCCACGCCGCGCGCGATCTCGGTGTCGTCGAAGTCGCCGCCACCCTGCGGTGCCATGGCGCCCTTGCCCTTGAGGGCCGATTGCACCAGGGCTTCGAAGCCCGTGGCAATGCGCGGCGCCCAGGCGGCGGCGTCGCCCAGCTTGGGCGCGCCCGCGGCGCCGGTAGCGTGACAGGCGGCACACTGCCCCTGGAAGACAGCTTCGCCTGTGCGCAGCGGGCGGTTGGCGTCGCGCACCTCGACGTTGCCAATCTTCTGGATGCGCTGGGCCACGGCCAGTTCGGGGTTGGAGGAGCCGGCCGCCGGCTTCTTGTCGGCCGTGACGAACAGCACCAGGCCGATGATGGCGAACACCGGGAGCACAAACGCAAAAATGACGGTGACCAGGAGTTGCTTGGGGTTCTTGATCGGTCCGGTATGCGCTTCGTCGTGGGTGTCGCTCATGGGATCCTCTGGTGATTCTGTTGTACTGGGGGCTGAAGGGAAAAGAGTTTTCGATTATAGGAGCGCGCTCCACGCCCGCCCGTTGGGGAAAAAACGGGCAGGCGCGCGTCGTGACCTATGTCAGGAGCGTGGGGTCTCTTCGGCGGGAGCGGTCCAGCCGCCGCCCAGCACCTTGTAGAGCGTCACCTGGTTCTGCAGTTGCTGCAGGCGTGTCACCACCAGCGACTGCTGGGTGGCGAACAGCGAGCGCTGCGCATCCAGCAGGTCCAGGTAGCTGGCCACGCCGTTGCGATAGCGCAGGTCCGACAGCTCGAAGCGTTTGGCATCCGCCTGCGCCTGGGCACGCTGGGCGTCGACCTGCTCCTGCAGCGTGGCCTGGCCGGCCAGGGCGTCGGACACCTCGCGGAACGCGGTCTGGATGGATTTCTCATACTGGGCCACGGCGATTTCGCGGCCCGCGCGCGCGGACTCCAACCCCGCCTGGTTGCGGCCGGCATCGAAGATCGGCAGGGCCAGTTGCGGCGCCAGAGAGAACGCCCACGAGCCGCTCTTGAACAGCCCCGACAGCTCATCGCTCACGGTGCCGAACTGGGCGGTGAGCGAGATGCGCGGGAAAAACGCCGCGCGCGCCGCGCCGATGTTGGCGTTGGCGCCGATCAACTGCTGCTCGGCCATGCGCACGTCCGGGCGGCGCACCAGCAGGTCGGAAGGCAGGCCCGCGGGCAGCGCCTGCATGGGCGTGGCGTCGGCCAGGCGCGAGGAGGGCAGGCTGGCACGGATGTCGTCGGGCAGCGGCTGGCCCAGTAGCAGGACCAGCGCGTTTTCATCGAGCATGCGCTGGCGCTGCTGCTGCGCATAGGTGGCGCGTGCGGCCTGGGCCAGGCTCTCGGCCTGGCGGTTGTCGAGCTCGGAGCTCACGCCGTTCTCCAGGCGCAGGCGTGTGAGCTTGACCGACTCATCGCGCGTTTCCAGCGTGCGACGCGAGATGTCGAGCAGCTCCTCGTCGGCCATCAGTGTGAGCCAGCCCGAGGCCACGGCCGCCACCAGGCTGATCTGCGCCGACTTGCGCGCCTCGTCCGTGGCCAGGTACTGGGCCAGGGCCTGCTCCTTGAGGGCCGCCACGCGCCCGAAGAAGTCGATCTCCCAGGCCGAGATGCCCAAGCCCACCTGGAACTGGTTGGCGTAGCTGCCCGTGGTCACGCTGGGCTGGCGCGTGCCGCTGGCGATGGCGTTGACCGTGGGGAACTGGTTGGCGCGCTGGATCTGGAATTGCGCGCGCGCCTGCTCGACATTGAGCATGGCCACGCGCAGGTCGCGGTTGTTGCCCAGGGCCATGCCGATCAGCCGCTGCAGGCGGGGGTCGGTGAAGTATTCCTTCCAGTCGATGTCCGCCGCGGCCCGCGCGGAGGTCGTGGATTCGGCCCCCGCCAGCGGATAGGCCTGCGGCACGGGGGCCGCAGGACGTTCGTAGGTCGGGATGAAGCTGCAGCCCGCCACCAGCGCCGCGGCTAGCAGGGGGGAGAGGGCGCGCGCAGGGCGCGCGCGGTTCAGGGTGTGCGATTGCATAGGTTGTTCTCCTGCCGGCGGGGCTCAGGCCTCGCCGCGGTGTTGGAGTGCCTGCTGGGCGTCATGCTCCTGCTGGCGGCGGCTGCCCTTGAAGAAGCTGCGCACCACCACGAAGAACACGGGCACGAAGACCACGGCCAGCAGCGTGCCGGTGATCATCCCGCCGATCACCCCGGTGCCGATGGCGCGCTGGCTCGCCGAGCTGGCGCCCGATGCGAGGAACAGCGGCACTACGCCCAGCGTGAAGGCCAGCGACGTCATGATGATGGGGCGAAAGCGCAGGTGGGCCGCCTCCAGGGCTGCCTCGATCACGCTCTTGCCCGAGGCCTGCAGGTCCTTGGCAAATTCGATGATCAGGATGGCGTTCTTCGCCGACAGGCCGATGATGGTCACCAGGCCGATCTGGAAGTACACGTCGTTGGACATGCCGCGCAGCAGCGTTGCCAGTACCACGCCCAGCACGCCGAGCGGCACCACCAACAAGACCGAGAACGGGATGGACCAGCTCTCATACAGCGCTGCCAGGCAGAGGAACACCGCCAGCAGCGAGAACGCGTAGAGCACCATGGCCTGCGAGCCCGCGAGCTTTTCCTCGCGTGACTGGCCCGTCCATTCGAAGCCGAAGCCCTCGGGCAGCTGCGCGGACAGGCGCTCCATCTCCTGCATGGCGTCGCCGGTACTGAAGCCCGGTGCCGCATTGCCGGCGATCTTCATCGCCGGATAGCCGTTGTAGCGCACGGTCTGCATGGCACCGCTGATCCATTGCGTGGAGGCGAAAGTAGACAGCGGGACCACCTGCCCCTTGTTGTTGAGCACGGGCAGGTCCAGCACCGACTCGGGCTGCATGCGTGCCGAGGCATCGGCCTGCACCACCACGCGCTGCAACCGGCCCTGGTTGGGGAAGTCGTTCACATAAGACGAGCCGAGCGCGGTGCCCAGGGCGCTGCTGATGCTGTCGAACGACACGCCCAGGGCATTGGCCTTGTCGCGGTCGATGTTGATCTGCATCTGGGGTGCGTCTTCCATGCCATCGGGGCGCACGCCGGCGAGCACCTTGCTCTGCGACGCCATGCCCAGCAGCTGATTGCGTGCCGCCACTAGGGCGTCGTGGCCCTTGGACCCGCGGTCCTGCAGCCGGAACGTGAAGCCCGAGGCCGTGCCCAGCTCGGGAATCGGCGGTGGGCTGAGCGCGAAGATGAAGGCATCGCGGAAGCCCGACAGCGCGCCCATGGCGCGGCCGGCCACGGCGTCGGCGGAGTGCGCGGCGCCGGGGCGCTCGCTCCAGTCCTTGAGGGTGATGAACGCCAGGCCCGCGTTCTGCCCCTGGCCGGAGAACGAGAAGCCCGCCACGGTGACGATGTCCTTCACCTCGGTCTGCTTCAGGGCGAAGTCCTCCACCGCGCTCAGTGCGCTCTGCGTGCGCTCCAGCGATGCCCCGGCGGGCAGTTGCACGTTGGCGATCAGGTAGCCCTGGTCTTCATTGGGCAGGAAGGAGGTGGGCAGGCGCATGTACACGATGCCCACGGCACCGATCAGCGCGGCGTAGATGATCAGCATGCGGCCGCCGCGGCGCACGAGGCGGGACAGGCCCGACTCATAGCGGTGCGTGGTGCTCTTGAAGACGCGGTTGAACCAGCCGAAGAAGCCTTTCTTTTCGTGGTGGTCTTCCGCGACGGGCTTGAGCAGCGTGCCGCACAGCGCGGGCGTCAGCGACAGTGCCAGGAAGGCCGAGAACGCAATCGATGTGCCCATGGTGACTGCGAACTGGCGGTAGATGTTGCCGGTGGAGCCCGCGAAGAACGCCAGCGGCACGAACACCGAGATCAGCACCACAGTCACGCCCACGATGGCGCCGGAAATCTGGCCCATGGCCTTGCGCGTGGCCTGCAAGGGCGGCAGTCCCTCCTCGGCCATGATGCGCTCCACGTTCTCCACCACCACGATGGCGTCGTCCACCACGATGCCGATCACCAGCACCATGCCGAACATGGTCAACACGTTGATCGAGAAGCCCATGGCCAGCAGGGCGCCGAAGGTGCCCAGCAGCGCCACCGGCACCACGATGGTGGGGATGATGGTGTAGCGGAAGTTCTGCAGGAACAGGAACATCACCAGGAACACCAGCGCCACGGCTTCCAGCAGCGTGTGGATCACTTTCTCGATGGACACCGAGATGAAGGTGGAGGTGTCGTAGGGAATCGCGTACTTCACGCCTTCGGGAAAGTACTTCTGCAGGTCGGCCAGCTTGGTCTTCACGGCTTCGGCCGTGGCCAGTGCGTTGGCGGTGGAGGTGAGCTGCACGCCCATGCCCACCGAGGGCGACCCGTTCAGCCGCGCGCTGGTGCTGTAGCTTTGCGCGCCCAGTTCGATGCGCGCCACATCCTTCATGCGGACGGTGGAGCCGTCGGTGTTGGCGCGCAGCACGATGTCGCCGAACTGTTCCACGGTGGACAGCTGCCCCTTGACGACGATGGTGGCCGAGGTGGTCTGGCCTTCCGCGGCGGGCAGGTCGCCCAGGTTGCCGGCCGACACCTGCACGTTCTGGGCGCGGATCGCGGCATTGACCTGGTCGAGCGAGAGATTGAATCCCTTGAGCTTGACCGGGTCGATCCAGATGCGCATGGCACGCTCGGAGCCGAACTGCGTCACACCGCCCACGCCCGGCAGGCGCTGCAGTTCAGGCACCACGTTGCGCGCGGCATAGTCGTTGAGTGCCTCGATGCTCACGTTGGGGTTGTCAGACGTGAGGATGGAAAACAGCAGGAAGTTGGAGCGCGACTTTTCCACGCGCACGCCCTGCTGCGTCACCGCGGCTGGCAGGCGCGGGGTGGCGCGCGACAGGCGGTTTTGCACATCCACCTGGGCCAGGTCGTCGTTCGTGCCCGGCTCGAAGCTCAGCACGATCGAGCCCGTGCCGTTCGCCTGGCTGGTGGTTTCCATGTAGGCCAGACCGGTGGCGCCGTTCATCTCGCGTTCGATGACGGCGAGCACGCTGTCCTCCAGGGTCTGGGCGGTGGCGCCGGGATAGGCCACCGATACCTGGATGGTCGGAGGCGCCACCGCCGGGTACTGCGCAATGGGTAGCTGGGTGATCGAGACCGCGCCGGCCACCATGATGAAGATAGCGATCACCCACGCGAAAATGGGGCGCTCGATGAAGAACTTGGCCATGTGCCGCGCTCCTGGTTCTTATTGTTGGGCCGGCGTTGCGGCGGGCTGGCTGGCGGCGGACGCTGGCGCCGCTGGGGCCTTGGCGGCACCTTGCGGTTGCCACGGCACGGGTTGGACGACGATCGGGTCGCCCGGCTTGCCGCGGGGCAGCTTCTGGAAGCCGTCCACCATGACCTGTTCGCCCGACTTTAGGCCGTCGAGCACCACCCAGTTGGAACCCTGGGCCGGGCCGAGCTTGACCACGCGCGGTGTGACGTGGTTGTCGGGGCCCACCACCATCACCGTGTCGGCCTTGCCGGAGCGGGTGACGGCCTGCTGGGGCAGCAGGATGCCGTTGTCCACCTGGGCCTGTTCCAGACGCACGCGCACGTACAGGCCGGGCAGCAGGGCGCGCTCGGGGTTGGGGACTTCGGCACGCAGGGTCACCTGGCCGCTGGTGGCGTCCACGGTGAGGTCGGTGAACAGCAGGCGGCCGGTCTGCGGATACACGATGCCGTCTTCCAGCACCACGCGCACGTTGGCCGCATTGGCACTGGACTGCTTGTACTTGCCGCTGGCCATGGCGGCCTTCAGCTTGATGGCCTCCGAGGCGGACTGCGTGAAGTTGATATACAGGGGGTCGATCTGCTGGATCACCGCCAGCTCGGTGGGTGTGCCCTGGCCCACCAGCGCGCCTTCCGTGACGAGGGCGCGGCCAATGCGGCCGGAAATCGGAGCGGTGACCGTCGCATAGCCCAGGTTGATGCGCGACGTGGTCAGCGCGGCCTTGGCGGCGGCAACATTGGCTTCGGCGGTCTTCTGCGCGGCGACAGCATTGTCGTATTCCTGCTTGCTGATGGCGTCGACGGCCACCAGCGGGCGATAGCGCTCGGCCAGCGCACGGCTTTGCGCCAGGCTCGCCTCGGCCTGGGCCACGCTGGCCTCGGCCTGGGCCACACTGGCCTGGTAGGGCGCGCTGTCGATCAGGAACAGTTGCTGGCCGGCCTTCACATCGCTGCCTTCCCTGAAGAGGCGCTTTTGCAGAATGCCCGCGGCCCGAGCGCGCACTTCGGCAACGCGCGAGGCTTCCAGCCGGCCGGGCAATTCGGTGACCAGCCCGATGTCCCTCGGCTGCACGGTGACCACGCCCACCTCCGGTGCGCGGGGTGATGCGCCCGCGGCGGGGGCGTCGCTTTTCTGACCGCAGGCGCCGAGCGCGAGGGCCGTTGCCAGCGCAACCGCGAGGGCTGCGGGGACAGGGGTGCGCTGGAAGGGGCGGATAGCACGGGCTGTTGCGTTGTTCAGGCGAGGCATGGAAATCCTTTGACGGCGGTATGCGTTAGATGTTGTTTGAGACCGGCGGGTGATGCTGACACGGGTAAATGACAGACGCGCAAAGGGGAATGATTATACATACGTACATGAATGTATAATTACTTGGAAAGCGCGGCCGTTGCCGTATCCACGTTTTGGAGGTTCCCATCCATGGCACGACGTACCAAGGAAGATGCAGATGCTACGCGCAACAGCCTTCTGGATGCTGCCGAGCGCGTGTTCTACGAAAAAGGCGTGTCGCGCGCCTCGCTGAGCGACATTGCCCAGGCTGCGGGCGCCACGCGCGGCGCGATCTACTGGCATTTCAAGGACAAAGTGGCCTTGTTCAATGCCATGATGGACCGGGTGACCCACCCGCTGGAGCAGGTGGGCAGCAAGAGCGCCAGCATGGCCACTCTGCCCCCGTTGGAGCGGCTGCGCTCCATGGTGGACTTCGTCCAGCGCACCATCGTCCAGGACGAGCGCACGCGCCGGGTGTTCGAGATCGCGTTGTACCGGGTCGAATACGTCAACGACCTCGCGGCGGTGCGCGACAACCATATCGAAGGCTGTGCAGATTTTTGCGCGCTGATCGAGGGTGAATTGCGTTCGGCGGCAGAAGACCAGAACCTGCAATTGCCGATGGAGCCACACACCGCCGCGATGGGTGTACAGGCGCTGTTCGATGGCCTGCTGCAGTCCTGGCTGCTGACCCATGGACGCTTCGATCTGGTGACCGTCAGCCGAGGCGCCATCGACGCCTATCTGCGGGGGTTGGGTTTTCGTCTGTAGCCACAGCCACGTGCGATAATCCGCCGCTTGTTCGCCATCGGGCGGATTTTCCCAGCGGCTGTAGCTCAGTGGATAGAGTATTGGCCTCCGAAGCCTATAGTCATCCGCGCAGCCGTGATGAATTTGAGCATTGGTCTTTTTTAGAGCTGCGGCTGTAGCTCAGTGGATAGAGTATCGGCCTCCGAAGGCTATAGTCATCCGGGCTGTCAGCGGAATTTTGAGTATTGGTCTTTTAAGAGTTGCGGCTGTAGCTCAGTGGATAGAGTATCGGCCTCCGAAGCCGAGGGTCGTGGGTTCGATCCCCGCCAGCCGCACCAAAATCAAGGACTTACGTGAGTTTTCCATGGCCCACGATACAGTCAAATTTTGGTTCAAGTCTCAGAGTTGACCGCTCTCAGCAGCCAATAAGGCCTTGAGGCTCAGGGTCACAGTTTTCTGACGTCTGTGTTCATGGCCCGCCTGTGGCCCATGCGTGGCCCTGCCATAGCGCAGAGATGAAGCTTCAAGGGATTTTTGACCATTGGGCCCGTGGCCCATCGAAAGTTCTTCAGCTTGCCGTCATCTCTTGATGGATGCTCCGTTGACTGCTAAACCTTCCCACTTGGGGGATAAGCAATCAAATGACTGTTCAGCAGCGATAGGCGACGTTCGCAATCGCTCGCCTGAGCGTCCACTTCCGCCGAAAGTCGACACGCGCCCCGATACAGCGGGGTGCAGAGTTGCTGCAACCTCAGCAACACTTTTGCTGTAGTTGCGCAGTTAGCATGGACTGTGCATGCAGCATCACCACTGCTACCAATGCCCCCTCAGTACCCAGCAGCCTTGATCTCGGCCAGTGCGGCGATCATGAGCTTGCGTCCGGTCTTTAGCCACTTGAACGGAATGCGCCCGGTAGGTGCTTTGGTCGTCTTAACGATCGGATGAGCGAGTTCGCTTTCACCGCGCTTTGTGTGTACAGCAAAGACGTACGCATAGGTCTTCGGGAACTTAGCCATGAAGGCCTTGTTGCCAATCACGCCACCAAAGTTACCAAGATTCCGGGCACCAATCGTTCCGTCGCGCTTGAAGAGATCGTCGACCAGGAGATCGTTGAAGACATCAAGCATACTGACCCAGACCGTCGGATTCGTCTTGAAGTAGCCCTTGCAGGCAACTATCTTCGTCTCGACGTGATGATAGTTCTTGTTAAAGAACTTCCGCCAGTTGACTGCGACATCTATGCCGCTCATTTCGTGCAGTGCCAGCCGGATTCCGCAGACCTTTGTATCAACACGCCGCAGCTTGCCGTTCTCTCGCAGCACGATCTTGGCCAGTGGATGGATATCACGGATCGGCTTTCGAATCTCGCAGTCCAATAGAGCAGCGAGCCATGCTGCCGCCAGTGCCACATCAGCGTCATTGCTTCGCATCGAAGCGTTCAGGAGTCGCTCCCGTCGACCATTAGCAATTTCGAACCAAGGCATGCCGAAGTGCAACCGCGTCCTCAGCCAAGGCGTATGTGAATACTGCAGCGCGTAGTCAGACTGGCGTTCAGTCAGGTGCGACAAGCGATGCAATGCATTCCACAAGGACGCGGTCAACTCAGGCGTGCTGGTTCGGGGCGCCCACATCCTCTTCAGTAACGATCGAAGGCGCTTGGTGTGTGTCACTGACAGACGATCACCGGCAGCCGTTACCAGGCTTGCCCGAATCGCCGGGTATAGATCCTGCTTTTCGATGTGGTCTAGCAGGCGATCGCCATGCTTGTCAGGCAGCTCTCTAAACTTCTGTAGGTAATTCGAAATCTGGGGGTAGTAGTGCGGCGCGTGCTCGAAGACAGTATCCGTCCAGCCACCCCATCTACCCCGAATGAGCAATTGCAAGCACCATCGTGTCCACGTAAACCATCGTGCACACCATGTCTCAAGAGATTCCCAACTCGCGCTCCTGTGTCCCCCGCACTCGCCGGGTCTACAGCGCGCAATTCAAGGCTGAACTGATCGCCGCGTGCCAGCAGCCCGGCGCATCCATTGCCGCCACGGCGCGTGAACATGGCATGAATGCCAACGTGCTGCATCGCTGGCTCAAGGAGCATCGTCTGGGCCAGCACCAGAGCGCCTGCGATACCGCGCATGCCGATGCGTCCGGCATCGCCCCACACTGCGACGATGCAGCGGCTGAGCCAATGGCCAATGCACAGCCTGTTCGTGCCCCAGCGCATCAGGTTCATCCGGCGCTTGCCAACCCCGCACCCGCCTTCATCGCCATGACACTGGGCTCGCCAGTGATGGTTCCCCAGGCAGCGGGTGCACAGGCGGCCCCCACCAGTGCTGCATCGGCAGCTGCCTCCTCAGACATCCGCATCGAGTGCTGCCATCACGGCACCCTCGTGACGGTCAACTGGCCTGTGGGCGCTGCTGCCGAGTGTTCCCGCGCATTGCAGGGTTTGCTGCGGGTGCTGCGGCAATGATCCGCATCGACGCCGCCTGGCTGGCCACGGCACCGCTGGACATGCGCGCCGGCACCGACACGGCGCTGGCCCGGGTGGTCACCGTGTTCGGTGCCGTCCACCCCCACCACGCCTATCTGTTCGCCAACAAGCGCGCCAACCGCATCAAGGTGCTGGTGCACGACGGCATCGGCATCTGGCTGGCCGCGCGCCGTCTGCACCAGGGCAAGTTCATCTGGCCGGCACCAGGCGATGAACAGTGGCAGTTGGAGTCCAATCAGCTCGATGCCCTGGTGCTGGGCCTGCCCTGGCAACGCATGGGGGACGCGGGCATCATCACCGTGGTTTGAAGTCTGAGCGGCAGGTCTGCCGGCGCGCAATCCGTGGATCTGCGCATGACAGTGCAGTGCCTTCCTTGGCACACTGCCTGTCATGTTGATGCAGCCGCAATCCCTGGATGATCTGAGCGCAGAGCAACTGCGCGAGATGACCACGCGGCTGCTCACCGAACTGCGCCACAGCCAGGCCCTCAACGCCAAGCTCACCCACGAGAACGCGCTGCTCAAGCGCATGAAGTTCGCGGCCCAGTCCGAACGCTTCAACGCCGAGCAGCGCAGCCTGCTCGAAGACGAGATCGAGGCCGACCTGGCGGCGGTCGCCATCGAGATAGAGCAACTGCAGCCGCCTGCGGCGCCAGCCCCCCAAGCCAAGCAGCAACCCAAACGCCACCCCCTGCCGGCCCATCTGCCGCGCCGCGAGATCCGCCACGAGCCCGATTCGACCACCTGCCAGTGCGGCTGTGCGATGAAACGCATCGGTGAAGACGTGGCCGAGAAGCTCGACTACGTGCCCGGCGTGTTCACGGTGGAGCGCCACGTGCGTGGCAAGTGGGCCTGCGCCCAGTGCGAGACCATCACCCAGGTGCCAGTCGACGCGCATGTGATCGACAAGGGCATCCCGACTGCGGGCCTGCTGGCCCAGGTGCTGGTGGCCAAGTACGCCGACCACCTGCCCCTGTACCGCCAGGAAACCATCTTTGCGCGCGCCGGTCTGGCCATCCCTCGCTCGACCCTGGCGCAATGGGTGGGCACCTGCGGCGTGCGGCTGCAGCCGCTAGTGGATGCGCTCAAGGCGGAAATACTCGGCCACCGTGTGCTGCACGCCGATGAAACGCCGGTGCAGATGCTCCAACCCGGCAAAGGGGCGACGCATCGGGCTTACCTTTGGGCCTACGTGCCAGGCGCGTTCGAAGACATGAAGGCCGTGGTGTACGACTTCTGCGAGTCAAGAGCGGGCGAGCATGCGCGCCACTTCCTGGGCGATTGGAAGGGGGCACTGGTCTGCGACGACTTTGCTGGTTACAAAGTCACGATCGCCAACGGCGTGACCGAGGTGGGCTGCCTGGCGCACGCCCGGCGCAAATTCTTTGACTTGCATGCGGCGAACAAAAGCCAGCTTGCCGGGTTCGCGCTGGAGCAGTTCGCCAAGGTCTATGACATCGAGCGCGAGGTCAAGGAACTGAACGCCGATCAACGCAAAGCCATTCGTCAGCAGCACACCAGGCCGATCCTGGATGCGTTACACCAGTGGATGACATTGCAGCGGCAAAAGCTGCCAGACAGCTCGGCGACTGCCAGGGCCCTGGATTACAGCCTGCGGCGCTGGACTGCGCTGACGCGCTTCGTTGATGACGGGCAACTGCCCGTGGACAACAACTGGATCGAGAACCAGATCCGGCCGATTGCCATTGGCAGGAGCAACTGGCTGTTCGCCGGCAGCCTGCGCGCGGGCCAGCGTGCGGCTGCTGTGATGAGCCTGGTGCAGTCGGCCCGAATGAACGGGCATGACCCCTATGCCTACCTCAAGGATGTGCTCACAAGGCTGCCCACGCACAAGGCCAGCCGTATCGACGAGCTCTTGCCGCACCGCTGGCAAGCTCTGATCGTCTGATCAATAACCGGGTGACCGACAACGGTCAACATGGGATTACCGCGCGCTTACCGAAGACATGCCATAGTCGGTCGAGGACCCGAAGCGACGGCGCAGCATTGGCCAGCAGAAACTTGAACCGCGTCGGGTCAGTTACCCGATACCCTTTTTCTCGGGGAGCCAATTCCGCGATCCGGCGCCGGATGCCAACCTGGTCAGGTACCGGGCCCGTCAGCACCGCCTCCACAGGAGAGCTGACAGACTTCAACTCGTCCTGAATGTCTGTCACCCGGTGGATGTCGATCTTCCCCGACTGCGGGAATAAACCCACGTCCTTGCTCAGTCGATCGAGAGAGACCAGTGCGTGCCGCAAGTGGTCCTCGTTCTTCGCAAAAAGACGGATGTCATCAACATAGCGAAAGTATTTAACGTCGAAGCGGGTGCGGAAGTTGTCGTCGAAGTGCTTTAGGACCGCTTCGGAGATTAGTCCCGAACTTAGCGGGCCTTGCGGGATGCCGTGGTCGTGATAAATCTGCGTCGTCGTTGCTGTCCACTTATTTAGTAGCCTGGTCAGCTCTACGCAGAAGTCATGGTCAAGGCCAATCTCCTTGAGCATGTGGCGCAGGACGTTGTGGTCGATGCTGTCGTAAAACGCTGTGAGGTCGAAGCTCGCAGTCCAGACGTAGCCGTTGACAAACACTGTTTCGGCCGCCTTGTTGAATGCCTTGTATCCATCAGTCCACCTTCGGTAGAACCATAGGCTGGACACACCTGCATACTGATGACCGAAGACTTGGCGGTTGTATTTGCTTTTGACGCGCGGATGCAGTCGTTCGGCAACGACATTGGCCATCGCCTGATACACGATCTGATCCTCGATGCCCAACAATGTGTACGGACGCAGGATGCCCGAGGGCTTCGGCAGGAGTAGTTTGCAAGCATCGGATGGTTCGAAGATGCTTCGATCAAGTCGACTCTTCAGATGTTTTAGCAGGGCCCCATCTGCGGTCGCGTAAGCCGAGTACAGCTCTCTGAAGTGCGACTTGTACGCACGATCCGGATTCGAACGAATCCACTGCCAAGCTAGCTGTAGGTTCTCCAGACGCGCGGCGAACTTCGGAAAAGGCATAACGAGAGTGTCGAGCAGGTAAGCGTCTTCACGCAGGTGAAGGCTTCTATCGTCATTGGATCGCTCTGCTTCCGCCCAGAGCGTCGAGACACGGCCAGCCTCCCTTGTTATTGGAAATTCGCATGGAATGTTACTCGACGAACTCCGCACCGCCGAGTGAAAATTTCGCGCTTTCAGCCCTAGTCCGCTTCGGATGCTTGATCTGTCGCTTGGAAGGTAGACCGGCAAAGGCAGGAATCAGCCTGAAGTTGTCAACAGGGTGCCAGTGGGCAGCTATGCAGCGGTTGCAGTCCGCCGCCGTGCCGACCTCAACGCACGCTCTCTGTAGCGTTGCAGTCATCCGTACGGCGCCGGTTGCTCTTGCTCGTTGACCGCTTATGGTCGAGCAGTCGACGTCAGGCCAAATCGGTCAAACGACTACTGTCCCCGTTGGTAAACTGACGCTACCCGCCCCATCAAAATACTGTCGATGGCGAAAGCCGTCGGATTGGGCTAGGGGCTGTTGAGAATCAAGCACAACGGCTCGGAGGGCTGTGATGCAATAGGCGCATGAGCATTCGATGGGTACTGACAGACGAGCAATGGGCCAAGATGGAGCCTCAATGCCTTGGCAAGCCAAGTGATCCTGGACGCAGCGGCACAGACAACCGCCGCTTCGTTGAGGCAGTGCTGTGGATTGCCCGCACAGGCAGCCCCTGGCGAGACCTGCCGCCAGAGTTCGGCAAGTGGAACACGGTGTTCAAACGCTTTAGAGACTGGGTTAAGGCCGATGTGTTCCAACGTCTGTTCGATGCAGTGAGCGAGCAGCCGGACATGGAATATGCGATGGTGGATGCCACGATTGTGAAAGTGCATCGGCACGGCCAGGGGGCAAAAGGGGGACTTCGGGCCAGGCCATAGGCCACTCGAGGGGCGGCATGACCACGAAGATACTGGCGCTGACGGATGCATTGGGCAATCTGGTGAAGTTCGTCTTGATGCCAGGGCAGCGCCACGACACCAAAGGGGTCAGAGAGCTGATTGCCGATGTGCGCTTTGATGCCTTGCTTGCCGACAAGGCCTTCGATGTGAATTGGCTGATCCAGGAGTTGGGTAAGCGCGGGGCGCAGGTGGTGATCTCACAGATGCCCCGCAGGAGAGCGCCACTGGAGATTGACCTGGAGGTCTACAAATGGCGCCACTTGATCGAGAACTTCTTTTGCAAGCTCAAGGAGTTCAAACGTATCGCAATGCGCAGCGACAAGACGGATAGCAGCTTCGCAGCGATGATCTATCTCGCAGCTGGGGTTATCAACTCCCGTTGATTCTCAACGCGCCCTAGACAGCAGCCTAACCCTTGATCTTCAGCGACTCCGCGCAGGCCTTCTCAGCATCGGCGAACGAGTCGATGCCGCTGAAATCCCGCGTCAGGAGGTCCAGCGAAATGTGGCCCCTAGTGGGCGAGTTGGTCCAATAGTAGCCCTCCAGCCGTGTGTCGCTCGACGTGAGCCGGAGGTCCCCATAGCCGACGGTGATCTTGTCTTCGGCATCCTGCAGGCGCTGCATTTCGAATACGTACTGCAGCTGCCCCACTGAGTTCCGCGGTTGAACCACCATCCTCTCCATCGTGGACTCGGCTGGCACGCTGGGCGTGTACGACTGGATCGTCAGGAAAAAGTAGCTCTGCTTGATCACGAACGCGATCGGGATGGGCGGCAGCGGATCAGCGTTATCCGACGCCTTGAACTCGGACTTCAACTCACCCCACCACAGCCCATGGACCATGCGCTTGCCCATGAGCTTGGCGATGCGAGGGTGCTTCCACTCCACCTTTGACAGTACCCAGAGCAGCAACGGCGGCACGGTCAGAGCGGTGGAAGCACTCTGCCAGATGACTTTCAACGGGTGCGCGTGCAGTTCTGGCAGGCGGAACAAGAGGATGGCGCCGCACACCAGCAGCACGACGCCGCCGCAGTACTTGAGCAGCCGCAGGAGGTCGTCATAGGTCAGGCTCAAGGGCAGCATCAGAAGGTCTCGCTCAAGGTCAGCCGGCCGGCCTCATAGATGGAAGCCGCGCGTTCGTGGGTCAGCAGCCCGATGGCCACGACGCCGGCTACCTTCGAGGCCAGCAGTGCCGTCATGTGTCGGGCACCACCGGCTCGCGGCGCGGCATCGGCCGCTCCAGGCAGCGGCGGCGCGATGAACTGGCACAGGTGGGTCAGCGCCCCGGAGCCCGCATGCACGAAATGGAAACCGTCATGCCACGGCGATGACCGTCGCGACGTCCGTGCGAGCACCTCGCCGATGGCCTTGAGCCCCACAACCGGCAGTTCAAAACGCTCGTCGCCGACCACATCGAGCTGCAGGTGCGGCAGCGCCGCCAGCGAGTCGTAGAAAACCACACCCAGCCCGGCGAAATCGCCGGCCACCTTGGGGGCCGCGTGCCGCACCAGTTGCTCTGCGCTGAAGGCTTGAGGGGAATTCAACGGCAAGGTCTCCATGGTGCTCAACCGACTGCCTACCGATCATAGGTGTGGGCTATATTAGCCTAGGCCGGGTCAGTCTCTGGGTACTCGTCGCACCCTGTAGGCACAAACCCTATATCGACGTGCGCGACTATTGAAAATCCTGACGTCATTCGTATGTATGTTTGCGTCGACATCCTGAGCACGCTTTGGAGCGGTAGCCGGCTTGCCGGTTGAAGGGTGGAACGGATGGCTCGACGCCTGCAAGCGACGCGACTGGACGCGCGTTGCGCCGTCCACCTCACGCCCGACCATCCATGCTGAACCTGAGCGCCCTTTTTTACACAGAAGTCGAACCTGAACCCTGCCTCTTCGGCAACCTGAACCTGCGCGACGACGACCGCCAGGACATCGCCGCGGCCAAGAACGAGGTCCGGATTGCGCTGCGCGACGGAATCCCCCGCGTCTACGCGGCGGAAGGCCACCCTGGCAAGGTTCCGCAGCCGCGCTTTTTCACCCAGGGCTCCTGGGCCTACAAGACGCTGAACGCGCCGGCGCAGGAGCCCCAGCAAGCGGACGTCGATGATGGCTGTTACCTGCCGCTTGGCTTCCTGACCCTGACCGACAGCCCCAGCGTGGCAGCGAACGTCTTCTTCGGCGTAGCGGAGAAGGCCCTGGCCGACCTGGTGAAGGAAAAAGGCTGGAAGCTCTCCGGCAAGCCCACCTGCATCCGCGTGGAGATCAGCGACCTCGCGCACATCGACATCCCCCTGTACGCGATCCCGGACAAGGAGTTCGAGACCCTCGTCAAGGCCGAGACCATCCGGCGCGCTGCGATGGATGGCATCCACGTCTTATCCGAGGCCACGATCGAGAGCTGGGACGAACTGCCTTCCACCAAGGTGCTGCTGGCCCACCGCGTGGAGGGCTGGATGCACTCCGACCCCCGGCCCGTGAAGGAATGGTTCGTCGACCAGGTCGAGACCCGGGGCGAGCAGCTGCGCCGCGTCGTGCGCTACCTCAAGGCGTACCGCGACTGGACCTGGAAGTCCGGCGGCCCCAGCTCAATCCTGCTGATGGCCGCGGCGGCGCCGCTGTTCGTTAAGCAGGACCGTCGCGACGACCAGGCGCTGCTTGACGTCGTCAAGCAGCTGCCCACGGCCCTGCGCAGCGGTGTCAGCAACCCGATCAACCCCCAAGAGTCGCTGACCGACCGCCTGCGCGCCTCTGACGACGAGGTAGACATGGTTGAACAGGCGGCGCTGCAGTTTGAGGGTCTGGGCCGCCAGCTTCAGGCGGCGTTGGACGCCGGCAGCGCCGCGCAGGCGTGCACCTGGATGCAGGGGCTATTCGGCCCGCGCTTCCCGGACCGTCCTGACCGCGTCAAGGTGAGCGCCGCTGCTTCGGTCGTGGCGGCCGCCATCGCCGCCTCTCCGGCGATCGCCGGCCCGAACGAATTAGTCGGGCGGACGCGCGCTGGATGAAATTTCAGAAGGTTGCGATCCCGGACCTGACCGCCGCGCTGCAAGAACGCGGCTTTTCGTACTTGAAGCGCGACGGGCGCGGCAGGTTGAGGTACGCCGGCAAACTGTGCCTCAAGGCGAAGAACTACCCGTGCGAGCTGACGATCTCGCCCGCGCTCGATGATTTCCCCCGCGTCTGGCTGACACCGGTTCCGCCGGGGCACCCTGAACTGCAGCCCCACCTCAGTGCAGACGGGTACCTGTGCTACCTGGCGGTGGGCTCGGTCATCTTTGATTCCTTCAACCCAATCCAGCAGACGATGGCCTGCCTCGACCGGGCCGAACAGGTCCTGGAAGACATCCTTGCCGGCAAGATGGTCGCGGACTTGGCTGAGGAATTCCACATCACCTGGGGCCACCGCTGGTGTATGTTGGATGTCGACGAACGTCGGCCCGGAGGGCTGGATGCTTACACCTACGACGGGAAGATCAGCGTCGCCACGGACGACACGCTGCGCACTCACGCTAAGCTTGAAGCTATCGGCTTGGGGCTGCCCAAGACTGAGTTGAAGGCGTTCCGCGTGCATACCAAAGCACGGCCCATGCCGCTGCAGGACCGCTGGCCGCCTAAGACGGTCCAGGAGTTCCTGAAGTGGCAGAACACGTTGGACCCGCGGTGCACTAAGAAGATCGAACGGCGCCTCTTAGAGCTGTTTCGGGCGAAGGCGACGAGCGCACTTGTCTTGATCGACTCGCCCCAAGTTCAGTATGGCGTCGAGGTGGACCTGCAGCGGGATCCCGTCGGCATCGGCAACAAGCCGTCGCTGCGCGAAACTCTCTACCGGCTGCCGATCCGCAGGATTTCCGCGTGCCGCATCGACGACCACTACCTCGCCGAGCGCAACCTGCCGGGCTCTAAGACTCTGGCCGGGCTCAAGATCGGGCTGGTCGGCTGCGGGACCATTGGGGGCTACCTCGCCGAGATGCTGACCAAGGCCGGGGCGGGCACAGTGGGCGGGAGGCTCACACTGGTGGACATGGGGTCGATGGAGCCCGGCAACCTAGGCCGTCATCGGCTCGGTTTCAACGCCCTGATCAAGAATAAGGCCGAGGCGATGGGCGAGGAGCTCCGGCGCGTCGCGCCCGGCATCGACGCGGTGGCCGTGGTGGGGGACGTCAAGAATACGAACCTGGGGCCCCTAGACCTATTGATCGACGCCACTGGGGAACAGGGCCTGACCGACTGGCTCACCTGGCAGTACGCCGACAAGGTGCCGTTCCTAGCAGCCTGGGTGGAAGGGACCGGCGCGGCCGTCCGCGCCCTGCTCAAGGCCAAGCCTGAGCACGCCTGCGCGCGGTGCATCTCTCAGCCGCCCTTGAATGACCAGTACCGCGTGTTCGACGTGCCGCCGGAGGTCATCATGAAGGGGCACGGCTGCGAAGGCCTGTACGTCCCCTTCCCCGCCACCGCGTCCGTCCAGGCGGCCGCGCTGGCCATGGAGATGGTGCAGGCCTGGCTGGACGGCGCCGAGTCGCCCAGCTTCAGGACGAGAGTGCTTGATCTGCAACGCGAGGTCCATTTCAAAGACTGCTCGCCCCAACGGGCCGAAGGATGCCCCGCATGCGCCACGTGAGCGACTGGACGCTGGACGACGGCAGCCTGCTGCTGAACTTTTCCGACGAGGTCTTAGGCATGTTCGAGCGGCACATCCAGGTGGGCGACCTGCCGGAGAGCGGCGGCGTCCTGCTTGGCACAGTTCATGAGAAGGGGCTGCTGGTCACGCTGGCCACCAAGCCAACGGGCCTGGACCGTCAGCTTCGCTACCTCTTTGAACGGTTGCCGTTTGGGCACCGAGCCGTGGCCAGGCGTTACTGGCGTTCCAGCGGCGGCATGACCCGCTACATCGGCGAGTGGCACACCCACCCGCAAGACATCCCCGTCCCTTCCCACATCGACCTGAACGAGTGGACGAAGCTGGCCAAGGAGCGGGCCGACAAGCGGCCCCTGCTGGCCGTCATCGTGGGCCGGTACGGCCTGCACGTGGAGATGACCTACGGCGACGGCAAACGGGAATTGCTCCGACACTATGTCGGATGAGTACATAGACTCAATAAAGCACTTGATCTAGCTCTCGTGGTCCCCACGTCAACCACCTCGGGTACGCGATGCGGGTCAGCGTCGGCGCCTCATGCTCAGTCGCGTGTATGAAGGCTGCAGCGCCCTGTGAACGTGGTGAACGTCGCGGATAGTGACCGGAACCCGGCGAACGGCGTAGACCTGACCGTTGACGCGGATGATGCAGTCCATGTGATGAGTGCCTTGGTAGCGCGTGCGCTCTTCGGCCTGCAGCAGACCCATCCCGATCCTGCGATGCCCGAGGTCGCTGATAGCTTCGGCCTCCAACCCCTGGTTGCGCACCGTCCATTCGATGGTGGCGAACGGCGGGAGGATGTGGGCGTTGGCGATTGAGAACACCAGCGTACAGCCCTTGGCGACCCCGGCCACCCGGTTGCGGTGATTGGCCACGAAGCAGCGCTTATCTCCACTCCCCGTGTAGACCGCAATGTCGATGTCGGGCAGCTGCATGAGTGCGCGCGACGTCTGCTCGTCCACCAAGTCGACCTCGTCCACCTCCGGCAGCGGCATCAGGAACGAAAACGCCTCGGTCCAGATCAGAGCCGCCGCCGGTTCTCCCTCGGCCTCGTCTGCGCGCTGGGCGATGTCCAGCAGCGCATCGAGCCGTGGCAGGAGGGCCGCCCAGGCCTCTGCGCTCATCCGATTCAAGTCCTCGTCGGCCTTGGTGGCTGGGTTCTGGACGCGGCGATCCTTGTTCAGCCGGTCATGGATCGTCTTAATGATGGAGATCAGGGCGTCGTCATCATCGACGCCGAAGAGGAGGGCAAGACCGATGTCGCCGTAGGCTTCGGTGGCCAGCACTGTGAGCAGGATCGAGGTCGGCCGCGAATCCGGGATGTCATCGAACGACAACGCAGCCCAGGCCTTCAGGTAGCGGATCAAGCGCCGCAGCTGGTCCCGCTGACCGCCGGTTCGCGCATCCCGGAACCACTTGTAGAAAGCCTTGGGGTCGCTGTCCTCCCACCCCTTGGTCAGGCACGCCAGGCGCCGCTCGTCGGTGTCGGTGTTGAGGTGGTAAACCGGGGTGTCGATGTGGAACTGATGCTCGTACGACGCCCGCGAGCACCGCTCTTTGGGCGGCTCCGCCACGGACCGCATGGTCGGGCAATTGGGCTGGTAGTCGACAAGTACCTGCTGGACCCAGCGACGCAACTGGTCGGCCGTTGGCTCGATCTCGACGCCCTTGCCCCACTCGAAGTAAACGCCCAGGTCGACGTCGTACTCCTCGTCCGAGTGGACGGGCTTGATCAGCG
Source organism: Diaphorobacter sp. ED-3 (assembly GCF_027625375.1). Classification (NCBI taxonomy): domain Bacteria; kingdom Pseudomonadati; phylum Pseudomonadota; class Betaproteobacteria; order Burkholderiales; family Comamonadaceae; genus Diaphorobacter; species Diaphorobacter sp. ED-3. Next base: position 433,868 of record NZ_CP115182.1, read on the forward strand.
TACCGTACTTGTAGGAGCCCTGCAGCCACGTGGAGATCGGATGGCCGTGCTGGGCCTTGAGCGACACCTTCAGGTGCTCGGCCAGTTCGTTCCATCTGGTCTGCAAGAACTCGCGCTGCTGGGTCGTGGGGCTGACGCGGCTGATCAGGGTCTGTTCGCCGGCGCCATTGAACAGCGAGCTGGCGCGGCCCATCTCAGCCGCCCCGCACCAGAGTCATCTGGGGTTTGTGCGCCAGGAACGGCGCCAGATTCGTGTTGAGGATGTCGCTTGCGGCCTTCTTGCCCAGGGCCATCAGCGTGCGCCGCGCGGCCTCGGTGGCGACGTCTAGGCCAAGATCCTTGGCCTGCTCGTTCGACGGGGGCGCGTCCAGGCGGAAGTACCGATCCTTCAGTTTGTGTTGCATCAGCTGATCCACAAGCTGCTGCTGCGACGAGATCGTGACGGAGAACAGACGGTTATCGTCCATCCAGCCCTGTATGCCCAATTCCCGGCCGGTCTCGAAGGACAGCGAATACATGTTAGTCGTCGTGCCGACGCTGAGAATGCGGACGGCGGTGCTAGGCACGTCGAAGAAGTGCTCAGCCTCGTGAAGGGCCAGAAGATCCGGCGCATTGGCGTACAGGCCGCCGTCGGCGTAGCGCTGGCCATCGACTTCCGCCAGTTCGAAGAACGTCGGCGCTGCCGAGGTGGCCAGGGCCACGTCCACAACCTTGTATTTCCAGTCGCGCGTCCATTCCGCCTTGTGCCGGGTCTTGAAGACCTGTGGCTTGCCGCTGGTGACATTAACCGCGGGAATGCCGACGGCGTGTATGGCGTCGTTGAGCGTGGCGTCCTCAGGAATGAGGCTCGTGATCACCTCGCGCAGCGCCTGTGACTTGTATCGTGGCCGATCCCAGTGTTGATAGATATCCAGAGCCTTGGCGAACTTGCCCTTAGGTTTCTCGCGCGAAGGAAAGATCTTCTCCCCCGACTGTTCGAAGGCCTGTACAACCTTCAGCATGGGGACTTCGAACGCCACGGCCAGCGCGATGATGCCGCCGATCGAGGTGCCATACGAGAGGTCAAACCGACGGCCGATGGGTTCGCCGATGTGATCTTCCATCTCCTGCAGTGCCCGCGCCGTGAAAAGGCCTCTGTAGCCTCCTCCGGTCAGTGCCAGCGCCTGAAAAGGCCACTCTTCGGTCCACGCCATACGCCCCCCCGCATCTAGGTTTTGAAGGGTGAGGATACCAATCAACGGGTGTGCGCGCGATCACTTCAAGCATCTTTCGTCGCACTCGTCCGGATTTCTGTCGCTGCTGACTGAGCGACGGGTCTGGGCGGCACTTCGGCCGCAAATGCCGCGCGCCATCGAACGTCCGGTTGCGGCGGTAGTGGTCAGTAGGGCCGCCACCAGCGAATGACTCGGATCAGCCTGAAGCGGAAGTTCGCCCGTAAGACATGAAGCTTGCTCTTGGCCATCACCTGCCAGCCCCATAGAAATCAACTCCACTGAGCCTAGTAGCGTTTCACGAGCGCAAGACATGGCTACTGAGCATTGAATCTGTTGCCCCCCCGCTCCCTCAACACCTCATACAACTGCGCCGGCCCCAGCAAGATGGCCTTGAGCCCGGAGCGCACCCGCTCGCTGTCCAGCGCCTGTTTGCTCATGGTGGTGTAGGCATCAAAGGCGTCGATGATGGCGTCGGTCAGTGCGCTGTCCAGGTCGGGTGAGTTGTCGAACTGGCCCTTGCTGTTGTTGCTGGCCTGTTGCACCAGGATGTCGGACTCCAGCAGTTTGCCTTTGACGTGGTTCACATACACCAGCCGGTCGTCGTCGCTGAGTTCGCCGTCGAACAGGTCGTTCACCTTGGCAACGATCTCTGATAGCAGCACTTTCATCTTGTCCTGCACCGCGCCCGCGCCGGTGTCGGTCAGGGGCTGCAGCTTGTAGTCGCCGTCGGTGTCGTGCAGCGCCAGGCTGCGCTGGCCTTGCTCCTTCAGCCGGTGGTGGGTCAGCACCACCTTCGACAGGTCCACCCCTTCGCGCTCCCGGCCGAAGTCCAGCAGGGGCAGCAGGCGCTTGAAGAAGATGGCGCGCTTTTCGATGGCGGTGTTGCCGTAGTCGAATACTTGGCCCAGGAAGGCGTACACGCGCACGAAGGTGCCCAGGTCGCGCTTGAACAGGGTGAGGGCCGCCAGTTCATCCTTGGCGGCTTGTGCTGCCGGGCCGTCTGGGATAGTGCTGGCCTCTGCATCCTGCAGGTTCTGCCGCGCCGCCTTGTAGCGCTTGAGCAGCCGGTCGGCCACGGGCTCGATGGCGGCCACCAGCATGGCCTGCGTGGCCTTGGGGTTCATCTCGGCCAGCACCACGCGCTCGACCTCGAACTCGTCGTAGTGGCCCGAGGCATCGAGCTTGGCGCGCAGGTCATAGACCAGATGCGGGTCGGTCACCCCGGCCAGCTCGGCGGTTTCGTAATAGGTCTTGAACGCTGCCAGAACATCGTCGGGCTCGTTCACAAAGTCGAGGATGTAGGTCGTGTCTTTGAGGTCGAATGGCCCGCTGTAGGCGCGGTTCAGGCGGCTCAGGGTCTGCACCGCCTGGATGCCGCCCAGGCGCTTGTCCACGTACATGCCGCACAAGAGCGGCTGGTCAAACCCGGTCTGGAACTTGTTGGCCACGAGCAGGATTTGGTATTCATCGGTGGCAAACGCCTCGCGCATGTCGCGGCCCTTGAGGTTCGGGTTCAGCGCGGTGCTGTTCTCCGACACCGGGTCAGGCAGGCTCTGCGGGTCGTTTACCTCGCCCGAGAAAGCCACCAGCGCGCCCAGTGGGTAGCCGTTGTCCTGGATGTAGTTCTGGATGGCCAGTTGCCAGCGCACCGCCTCTTGCCGGCTGCCCACCACCACCATGGCCTTGGCGTGGCCGTCGAGCAGGGGCTGCACGTTCTCGCGGAAGTGCTCCACCACCACCGCCACCTTCTGGCTGATGTTGTAGGGGTGCAGGCGCACCCAGCGCATCAAGCCCTTCATGGCCTCGTTGCGCTCAACCTCTTTCTCGTCCCACTCCTTGCCGTTGTTGGCCAGCTTGAAGGCCAGCTTGTAGGGCGTGTAGTTCTTCAGCACATCGAGGATGAAGCCCTCCTCGATGGCCTGGCGCATGCTGTAGATGTGGAACGGTGCGGGCAGGTTGCCCGGCCCGGCGGGTTGCTCGGGGTTGGGGCGGCGGCCAAACAGCTCCAGTGTCTTGGACTTGGGCGTGGCGGTGAAGGCCACATACGTGATGCCGGTGTCGTTGGCGCGCGCCGCCATCTGCGCGGCCAACAGGTCTTCGGTGCCCACCTCACCACCGTCGGCCAGGTCTTTCAGTTCTTCTGCGCTCAGCAGCTGCTTGAGCTTGGATGCGGCCTCGCCCGTCTGGCTGCTGTGCGCCTCGTCGGCAATCACGGCAAAGCGCTTGCCCTGCGTGGCGGCCAGCTCCTGCACGGCCTTGAGGGCGAATGGGAAGGTCTGGATGGTGCACACCACAATCTTCTTGCCGCCGCCCAGTGCCTCGGCCAGCTCGCCGCTCTTGCTGCCCGCGTCACCCTTGATGGTGGCCACCACGCCCTTGGTGCGCTCGAAGTCGAAGATGGCCTCTTGCAGCTGCGCATAGAGCACGTTGCGGTCGCTGACCACCAGCACGCTGTCGAACAGCTTATGGTTCTGCGCATCGTGCAGGTCGGCCAGAAAGTGCGCCGTCCAGGCAATCGAATTGGTCTTGCCGCTGCCCGCGCTGTGCTGGATCAGGTATTTATGCCCAGCCCCCTCGGCCAGCACGGCGGCCTGCAGCTTGCGCGTGGCATCGAGCTGGTGGTAGCGCGGGAAGATGAAGCCCGTCACCTTCTTCTTGCTGTCGCGCTGGGTGACGAGGTAGCGCCCCAATATCTCCAGCCAGCTATCGCGCTGCCACACCTGCTCCCACAGGTAGGCCGTGCGGTGGCCTGCGGGGTTGGGCGGGTTGCCCGCACCGCCGTGATCGCCCTGGTTGAAGGGCAGAAAGCGCGTGGCGGGGCCTTGCAGGCGCGTGGCCATCATCACTGTGCGGTTGCTCACGGCAAAGTGGACCAACGCACCACGCGGAAAGTCCAGCAATGGCTCGGCAAACGGCCGGCCCTTGGGTTTGGGGATGCGGTCAAAGCGGTACTGGTCCACCGCCGCGTTCATGTCCTGCGTGAAGTCGGTTTTGAGCTCCGCCGTGGCCACGGGGATGCCGTTCAAGAACAGCACCAGGTCGATCACGTCATCGTGCCCGGTGCGGCACTGGCGCACCACGCGCAGGCGGTTGGCGGCGTAGCGGGCCTGCAAATCCGGGTTCATGGCCAGCGCGGGCTTGAACTGCGCCAGCTTGAGCGGGCTCTTGAGCCCCAGCAGGTCGATGCCCACTCGCAGCACTTCGAGCGTGCCCCGGTCGTCCAGCGCCTTGCGCAGGCGGTCCAGCAGCATGGCCGGGGCCGCTGCGCCGTGGTTCTTGACCAGCGCCTCCCAGGCTTGCGGCTGCGTGGCCTGCACCCAGGCCAGCAGGTCGGCGGGGTACAGGGCGCGGGGGGTGTCGTAGCCGCTGGCGTCGCCCTCGGTGCCTGGTTCACTATAGAGCCAGCCCTGCGCTGCCAGGTGGTTGCAGATGTCGGTCTCGAACGCGATTTCGTTGTGCAAGCTCATGGGCTGCAGGTTCCTTCCGATGCTGTTTGTCTCATGGGGACACCGTGACTGCACTCCATGCCTGGCCTTGGATTCAGCGGGGGTCAGGTGAGCTTCAATGCCTTGCGATGCCGCGCCATCCTTTTGCGGGCAGCGGGCAGCTCCCCTTCCAATGCCGGTGCGCTCGCAATCCGACGTTCAATGGTGTGCATGTCGAGGAGCCCACTTTTCAGGCCAGCGAGCAGCCAACGCAGGTCGCGTTCTTCGCCGCGCATGTACTTGGAAACTGCCACATCGTCAGGCTGCACAAAAAAAGCCTTCACGTCACCGAAATCCAGCGGAATCAACCTCTCCTGCCACCCCTCCGGGAACGAGGGCAGGCTGGGGGATACCGGGTCCAGGTAATAACCGAATTCATCCTCGAACACAGAGCCCTGGCCCAGTGCCTGGGCCAGTTCGTAGGTGCGCTGGGGGTCGTTCTTCAGATAGGTATCCACATCAATGGACATCACCATCGTGCGGGGTGGGTCGCTGACGGCGCCCAGGATGGAGAGCGAGCCAACGATCACGAAGTCTGTGTGGTGAACGATGGCTTTGGCCTGCGTCAGCAGTGCATGAAGCTGTTCGCGGTTCAACGCAATTCCCGCAGCAAGAACGAAAAGGGCGTGTTCTGCATCATTCCCAGCGAGCGGCGCTCCGACGCTTCCAGCACTTTCTGCTTGTAAACAGCACTGTCGCCCGAGCTCACCACACCAGACCAAAACCGGATGTAGTAATCGCTGCACAGGCGGCCCTGTTTCCACAGCCCGATGCGCTGGCGCGCATGTTGCAGGATCTCATCCTTGCGGTCTGACTGCAGCTGCTCGTAGACATAGCGGTGCAAGGACCGCAGCGCTTCGTCCTGCGCTTGCTTGCCTTGGCGTGCTTGCATGTTGGGCGCTTGCATGAAAAACCTTGGGTGAGGGACCGTCTGGAAATGAGATGACTGAATGGTAGCAGGAGGGCTGTCAGAGGGCGTTTGCGTGGAGGCGCCTTGCTGGACAGCGCCCGCAGAACTTGGCGTCGGCGTTGCGCCCGAACAATCGGGGGGAATTTTCAGCGCCAGGGGATTTTTCTCAGAAATGCGGGGATGGGCGATTTATTTCTCAGTTTCCTGGCCGCCGGTTCACTACCCATCTGCCCATGCAAGGGCGCTATGGCGGTCCGTTCTGTTTGTTGCTCATAAGGCGACGATGGTTGCCTTGAAGGCTTCATGCGGCAAGGGGATAGGGTGGGTTTGAAGCAAAATTGGCCTCAAGCGCTTGCTGGATAAGCGCTGGCAGCTACTGAATCAGGAGCATTTGCGCTGCCCGCCAGCCCGCGCACGTCGATCTGGCCGGTGACGGCGGCGGAGATCAGGGCGGTGCGGCGTTCTTGCAGGAGGGTGATGGCAGAGCGGGCTTCGGCGGTCAGGGTGTCGAGCTTGGCGGTTTCTTGCTCCAAAAACACTGTGATCGTCGCTTGCTCTGCCAGTGGCGGCACCGCCATTGCAAAAGTCAGCAAGCTCGACTGCGGCAGGTTGTTCGCCATGCCATTGCCACCGCTCAGAGCGTTCTCGATCTGAATCCGCAATGGGCGCGAGTTGAGTGCCGCAACAAAAAAAGCTGCGTTGACGAACTCTTTCAACTTGAGTCGAAAGATCTTGTCCGAGAGCATGAGCCGCTCTCGGGTGGCTTTGACCAAAGCAGTGGACCCCACCAACTCAGGAGAGCCACTGGCGCGGGACATGAGCACATCGCCAACTCGGACTTCGTATGCCTCTTCTGGAGGCAACTCCGGCGGCAGGGCTTTGTTTTCAGATGGCCGAAAATTTCCGCCATTCAAACAACCGGCCTTGAGCACGCCCCATTCCTGCTCTTCAGCTTCGCGGGCATAGCATTCCGGGCTCCAACCTTGTTCGATTGCTGCGATCACGCGCCGCAATGCACAAACCTCCCAATGCACCGACACCTCCCCCAGCCACTCCACGCCCGAGTCCTTCATAGTCACGCTCGGGTCCAGCCCCTTGGTCACGGCGTGGGAGATGACGGCCTGGCGCTTTTCCTGCAGCAGGGCGATCAGCTTTTCCTGCTCGGCCACCAGCGCGTCAATCTTGGCGGTTTCGTTGTCGAGGAAGGTGGCGATGGCTCATTGTTCTTCGGGGGATGGCAAAGGAAACCAAAAATCATTGAACTGATCGGTGGGGAGTCTCCATCGCCCAAGCTGAGAACTTCCCTGTCCGAAAGCAAAAAAGACTTTATTCAGATACCCATTCTGAAGAAGGTATAGAACGTACTTGGGATGACAGACACTGGGATCGCGAATGGAGAAAACCCGGTAATCGGGGCTAGTCACACCAACGATTGAGGACAGGTCAACATAGCCAGTCAGCAAGTCCATATGGTTCATTGCAAAGTCGCCAACCTCGACGAGTTGGTACTTTGTGTAGTCCATCGATAGCTGCCCGTCGTTGCTTTCCGTGTCTTTGACTCGGATTCCCTTTTGAGTAATCGACAGCACATCGAACCCCAGCTCGCCAACGATTCGTTTTTTTATCTCGCAAAGCCAACGTACCTTCACGACCTCCCAATGCGCCGGCACCTCACCCAGCCACTCCACCCCACTGACCTTGTACTTCGGGTATCGCAGAAAACTCATGCCGACAGCCCCTTGATCATGTCCAAAATGCGGTCGGTGGTCTGCTTCAGTTCCGCGTCAATCTCGGCCAGCGGACGCGGGGGCTTGAACACGTAGAAGTGCCGGTTGAACGGGATTTCGTAGCCCACCTTGGTCTTGTCGGGGTCGATCCAGGCGTCGGGCGCGTGGGGCAGCACCTCGCGCTTGAAATACTCGCTCACGTCTTCGGTGTAGGGCACGTTCTCGGTGTCGCGCAAGCTCGCGTCGGGCTGGGGTTTACCCTTTTGCTTGCCCTTGATGCCCAGCACCACGTTGCCCGCTTCGTCGCGCAGCGGGCGTTCGACGGTGATGGCGTGGTAGCCAAAGGCTTCGTTGTCGAAGATGCGGCTGATGGGGATGCCGTCTTGCTCCGCCTCGGCAAAGTCGCCAAACAGGCGGGTGATGCGCTCGATGTGGGCGTCGCTGAGTTCCTTGCGCTTGGAGCCGAGGCTTTTGCGCATCTTCTGCCACATGCCGGACGCATCAATCAGCTGCACCTTGCCCTTGCGCGCTGCGGGCTTGCGGTTGCTGATGATCCAGACGTAGGTGCTGATGCCGGTGTTGTAGAACATGTCGGTGGGCAGGCCGACGATGGCCTCGCACAAGTCGTTCTCCAGCACGTAGCGGCGGATCTCGGATTCGCCCGAGCCCGCGCCGCCGGTGAACAGCGGCGAGCCGTTAAGCACGATGCCGAAGCGGCTACCACCCTCGGTCGCGGGGCGCATCTTGCTGAGCAGGTGCAGCAAAAACAGCATGGAGCCATCGCTCACGCGGGGCAGGCCGGGGCCAAAGCGGCCGTTGTAGCCCTGGCTTTCGTGCTCTTTGCGCACTTCCTTCTCGACCTTCTTCCACTCCACGCCAAAGGGCGGGTTGGACAGCATGTAGTCAAATTTCTTGTGGCCATGGCCGTCGTCGCTGAGCGTGTTGCCAAAGGCGATGTTGGCCACGTCCTGGCCCTTGATCAGCATGTCGGCCTTGCAGATGGCATAGGACTCGGGGTTGAGCTCCTGGCCAAAGACGGTGAGGCGCGCCTGGGGGTTGTGCTCGGCCAGGTATTCGCCCGCCACGCTGAGCATGCCGCCGGTGCCTGCTGTGGGGTCGTAAATGGTGCGCACCACGCCGGGCTTGCTGAGGATGGCGTCGTCTTCAATGAAGATCAGGTTGACCATCAGCCGGATGACTTCACGCGGGGTGAAGTGCTCCCCGGCGGTCTCGTTGCTGATTTCGGCGAACTTGCGGATCAGCTCTTCAAACACCAGCCCCATCTGCATGTTGCTGACCACCTCGGGGTGCAGGTCGATCTGGGTGAACTTTTCTGCCACCTGGTAGAGCAGCCCGGCCTTGGCCAGCCGCTCGACCTGGGTGTGAAATTCAAAATGCTCAAACACGTCACGCACGGCGGGCGAGAACGCCTGCACGTAGCTGAACAGGTTTTGCGCAATGTGGTCGGGGTCGCCCAGGAGCTTTTTCAGGTCCAGCGTGGAGGTGTTGTAGAAGCTCTGGCCCGCCTTGCGCAGCAGGAAGGGCTCGGGGTTGACGCCCTGCTTTTCTTTGTCGGCCAGCTCGGTCAACACGGCGGGCTTGGTCGATTCGAGCACGCAGTCGAGGCGGCGCAGCACGGTGAAGGGCAGGATGACCTTGCCGTAGTCGGATTGCTTGTAGTCGCCGCGCAGCAGGTCGGCCACGGACCAGATGAAGGCGGAGAGGGTTTGTTGGTTCATTGATGGTGGTTATACGCAGATCTCTGAGGCAACTTCGTGTTGTGCCGCAGGGGACGGGTTGTCATTCTTGGTCCGACGTACTGTCTGGGACGTATTCGAACAATTCACCTACCGGAACGCTGAAGTAGCCACACAAGGTGTTGATCGCATCCAGATCAACTCGTGTAGCCGTCTCCTGGTAGAGCAGCGTGATGGTGTTCCTATGGAGACCAGTGTCCCGCGCAAGGTCGCTGATCTTGAGCTTTCGTTCTCCCATAAGCCTGGACAGGTGACACTTGATCAAGACATTCTCCATGTAGAAATATCGCTCAGAACGACAAAAAGTCATTGACAAGGGCGATTTCGCGCTCATAATGCCATCCAGGATGACAAAAAAACGCAGTGCGTGACTTTTTTGAATCCTGATTGTCCACCATTGCAAGGAGAGAGAAATGACATCGTGTACCTATCTGACCACTGACGAGTTGTCAGACCGCATCAAGTACGACGCACGGACCATCCGGGACAGGCTCAAGGACAGCGTCCTACTTGAGGGTCGGCATTACATCCGCCCTTTCGGTGGACGCAAAACTCTCTATATCTGGGAGCACATCGAAACAGACATGACTCAGTATTCGGCCGTATGTGCAGAGGGCATACCGCTGGCCAATGGAGGTGTGATTCATGGGTAGTATCCGCCGCCTGGAAAGTAAAGGGACGCTGTTCCTGGACTTCCGATATGCGGGGCAGCGGCTGCGGGAATACACCACGTTGCCCGACACCTCAGCCAACCGCAAGCGCTTACTGAAGGTGCTGGAGCGCATCGAAGGAGAAATCGCCCTGGGCGCCTTCGATTACCAAAAAACCTTCGGCAAACCCTTGCCTGCCGTGGAGACAGACCCCCCGCAGGAGCCCATGCTTGCCGGGCCTGCACCAGGCGCGTTGAAGCAGCCTCCCAGCACAACCCCGCTGTTTAGCGACTTCGCCGAGGTGTGGTTCGTAGAGGCCGAGGTGACATGGCGGCGCAGCTACAGCATCACGCAACGCGGTGCACTGGACAAATACCTGATCCCCTTTTTCGGGGACAAGGAGGTCGGCCAGATCACCAAGGCAGACGTACTGGCATTTCGGGCTTCACTCGCCAAAGTTCCCGCCCGAAAGTCCAGCAACACCCTATCCAACCGACGCATCAACTCCATCATGAAGCCTTTGCGACAGATCCTTAACGAAGCGGCCGACCGGTTCGAGTTTACGTCCGCCTTCCGCAATATCAAACCCTTGAAGATGAAGCGCAGCGATGTCATGCCCTTCACGCTGGAGGACGTGCAGCGCATCCTGTCCACCGCGAGGGCGGACTATCGCAACTACTTCACCGTGCGCTTTTTCACAGGAATGCGAACCGGAGAGGTGCATGGTCTCAAATGGAAGTACATCGATTTCGAGCGTCGGCTCATCCTGGTGCGTGAGTCGATCGTGCTCAACGAGGAAGACGAGCTCAAGACGGATGGCAGCATGCGCGACATCCAGATGAACGAGATGGTGTTCGATGCCCTGCAGGCGCAGTTCAAGACTCGGCACCCTGACTCGGAGTATGTATTCAGCTTGCGCAGTGGCAAGCCCATTGATAACCAGAACTTCCTCAACCGGGTCTGGGCGCCGCTGCTACGTCACCTGGGGTTGGAGCACCGCAGGGCCTACCAGATGCGGCATACGGCGGCAACGCTGTGGCTTGCTGCCGGGGAAGCGCCGGAATGGATTGCGCGACAGTTGGGTCACACCAGCACCGAAATGCTGTTCCGTGTCTACAGCCGGTATGTGCCCAACCTGACGCGCCGGGACGGCTCTGCCATGGAGCGCTTGCTCAAGCAGCACATCTCGTTAGCGCCCGTCACGGGGAACGTGACCCCCGTGATCCTGGCGCTTGAGGCTTCACCGGCAGTGGCAACCACTACCTAACCACATCGCTTTTTTGAACCTACGCCAAGTGCCCGACGCGCAGGGCAGGGCGGAGCCTTGCCTGCGCCCACCCTGTAAGCCCGATTGGCCGAATCTGCACTTCGAGTGCCAAGGAGTTTCATATGACCGCATCACTTCACTTGCATCGAAACCGTAACCGCATCTCCCTCCGCACGCTCATGTCGGAGCGCGTGCAGCAACATGACTGTGACGTGATCACGCAATATCGCGACGAGATCTACGCTCGTATGCCCGATGCTGCACAGGGCGCGCTGAACGCATTCATTCGCAATCTTTTTGGCGATGATGGCCTGGTGCGTGCCTATCTTCATCCCGTGGCAACTCCTGCGGGAGAGCCGGCGACCATGCCTCTGGACCTTTGCGAACGCGCCGCAAACCAAGCGAGCCGTTACCCGAGACTGTTGCACCGCCACGAAAGAGAGTTGGCAGCAGTCGCCGCCTTTGTGCAATCCTGTGGCTACTATTGGTGTGCCTACCAACAAGTCCTGGGGCGGCCTGCTGCCCAGAATGCCGAAACCATGCGCTTCTATCGCAGCCGCATAGCCTCGGCACACAAAGCGTTACTGGAAGAGCCCCTCAGGCAACTGCGACGCTGCCACGCGGATCTGGGATACACACTTGCTCAAGTGCTGGGGATGGAACATGACGACACGGCTGACCCGCAGCAGGTAGCGCGTATACAGGCTGCGCTTGGCAGTGTGATGATGCAGATGCCTTAGCTATCAATCAAGGTGCACAAAATGAGAGTTCATGAATTGATGTCGACACCGTTCGTCGCGGAACTCATTTGCGACCGCTGTGGAACGCAGGCGCGACACGATGAGGGCGATGGCCTGAACAACTTCCTGCAGCTGGGGTTCGACGCGGGCTGGGGATCGCCCCTGGGCGATGGAACGCGGGTGGATATCGATCTTTGCCACAGTTGTTTGAAGGAAACACTGGGTCCCTGGCTGCGCCTGTCGACGTCTGCCTGGGCCTTAGCACCCAAGGGTTGACCAAGGAATCCACATGAGAAATCCGCATTATGAGTATTTGGGTAGGCGCATGCGTGAGTATCACCGCATGCAACAGTGGCGTCTTTCAGATGGCGGTCTGTTCATCCCGCACGCCTACTGGAACATGGGGCCTGAAAGTCTGTCGTATTGGGATGACGTGGGTTTCATCCTCAACGGGCGGCGCATCATCGTCTGGTGGCATCACCCTCGACACACCTATGGGGAGGCTATTTCTTCCATGGCTTGGGACGAGGCGGGTGACGGCCCACGGGATGACTGGCTCTTTGAGGGCGGGACCAAAGGCTACAAGATGGTTGGCAAGTCGAGCAAGCGGAAAAAACTGAGCAGCTTCACCAGCCGCGCACCTTCCGAGGCCCAGACACAGCACTACGCAAAGCTTCAGAAAATTGAAGAACGGCTGACCCGGGATGGGATTGACTTGGAGGTTCGGCCCTCATGGAAATGGGAGCGTCTCAGTTGGGCGATGGGTGTCAGCCTTGTGGCACCGTTTGAAGTAAGAAATGAAAAGGAGCTGGCAGAAGTGGCGCACTTGGCCCGAGAACTCATCTTGCAGAAAACCACCTTGACCCAAGAGTTTCCGGACTTTGTATACGACAAAGCAAGCTGGCTGCGCGAGCGGGCCGTACTGGCTCCCGCCCACCACACTGCCCCTGAAGTGAAGGCCTGAAGAGGCTTGAATGGACAGGGCAGTACCGGCTGTATGGCGAAGTAGTACGCAAGGAATTGATATGACGATTGACCGTGCCAGCTATCCAGGCGTGCCGGATGATTTCCCGGTGACTGCGGTTCCCTCTGCCATTGGAGGCGCCCAGCCGAAGATGAGCCTCGTTGAGGAAGATGGAAAGTTCTATGCGCCAGGTACTTCGCCCTCAGAAGTCGTGGCAGCCTTTCAGATGTGTGACGACCTGGTCTCGCAGATGGTTCCGTACTGCCAGCGAAAGCTGCCCACCTTTGAAGGGGGCCAGGAAGCGACGGTGAAGACTGCGTTAAAAGGTCTTCTGGCCAAGCGATGGTGCACAGATGCGCAGTGCGTATGGATCATGCGCAGGGTTGCGCGAGAGCTGCAGTGGCCAGTGGACGAAAGCGCTTTGGGCGTCTGAACGCTTTGGCTCGTTACCCCGGCGCTGTTGATCGAAGACCATGTGTTGACGCAAGGTGCGCTTCGCGCTGGCACGCTCATGGGATTTACCGACGAAGTGCTCTCCAATGCCATTGGACTGTAGCTCAAGACGATTTTAAGGTTGGACGCAAGACTGCAGGATCTTTGTGCGGGCACTGCAAGTGGGCTCACTTGAAGTCGGCTGTGCAGCGGAGGACTAAACCGCTCGCGCGGTAGACCGCCGCGAAGGCCCTGACGCAAAGTACACATCGCGCCTCTGTCTATGTTGGCGAGTGAGGCAACCCATGCTGGTGCGCAGGCGTTGATCGGTATCGCATGAGATCTGCTTGGCAGTTCTCTACAAGATGAAAGGAATATGCGCCATGGTGGGCTTAATTACCCTATGCCTTATCGGCGGCGTGATTACCTGGTTCGGCATATATGTGGCCACGAGCCAAACGCAACCTTCTGGCCCCTGCGCCGCCAACTACACGTTGGAGTGCATGCGTGACAACGACGGACGGTTTCTGGCCGAGGTTGTCCCGGAGCTGCCGGGAGCACGTGCCTTGGGAGCCACGGCTGAAGATGCCATGGCGAAGGCCCAGGCCGTAGCGTTGCGCGTTCTGGCCGAGCGGTTGGAGCAAGGCGAGGTCACGCCGCGCGCCATCCGCATCGAACTCCGCGTACCCGCAATGACGGTGGATGCCCCTGCCACCCCAACGTAAACATTACCCGAAGGCAAAGGCACAGATTCGAGCGCTCCTCATGTATGTCAACAGTCATCGGGCGATTCAATCATCCTAAGAAAAGACAAATTAACGGTTTGGCCTATCCGATTGACATAGCGGCATGCGTCAACCTCAACGAGTGCTCGTGACTCCATGGATTCCAGGAGAATTTCATACAGAAATGGATGCTCCAGCGGAAGCCAGTGAAGCTGGATCTGCTTGCTCTTGGTCTTCAGTTGCGATCGATGTTCCTTGGTCGGCTCAATAACAGCTTTCTCGCGACCTACCATGTCTACACGAAAGCGAACGGAGACGGGGTCGGGAAGCATTGTTCTTCGCGATTGGTAGATTGGATCCACAGAGATAGTCACGCCATCGCTGGTCCGGAAGCTCGTGGTTTCTTCCCGGTCCGTAAGCAGGCGGATCAATGCTGGCGCAGTGGTGCGTATGGCATCAATGAAGTCATCAGGGCTCAAGCCCGTCGAGGTAGACAATGTTCTCAGGTGCTTCAATGCGTTAGTCGCTTGCATGACGGTTCCAGCGAGAAGCGGATCCTCGGTGGAGGATGCTGAGTAAGGCGCTTTTCTGTCCTCAAAGAGCCTGCGCTGAAGACTGTCACAGCAGGAAACCACTAACCACTGGTCAAGTTTGCCCGGGTCTACCTCCAGAGAGTAGTACAGGCGGTCCTGTTCAGACAGCTGCCCCAAGACCGTGTTCATCGTGTTCTGCACGAGCATGATCTCCCGCTGCTCCTTGGCGGGATCTCTGGCCTTTTGCACCGAGTTGATGAACACCCGAAATATTTCTTGGTCCTTACTCATGCGCATCCATTCCAATCATGCCGTGCCATACGGCCATGGAAAACATAAGGCCATGAAAAGATCCCATGCGCAATCTGGCGGAAGGGCAAGGCTTGGATGTTTTGGTGAAAGGCTTTCTTGAGATCAGCATGTAGGGAGGTTGTTCGAGTTTCCGTTGGCGAACCCCTTCAATCGTGACGGAGGTTCCGAAGTACTGTCCTAGCTGATCTTGCGCACTTCTGGCTGAATCACTGCGCACAGTCGTAGCGCGAGAATGAGGATCAGCAACATGCTTCATTGGAACTCGAAGGACAATGCAGCTGCCAGGAACGGAGCCGTCGCTCAGCCAACGCAAAAGGTCGTCGGCCGATCCATCGGGTCGCAATGCAATGCTTTGCCCATCGCGGCAGTGCATCCATGAGCGCACGGCATTGCGCTGTGCAAACGTAGGAGCAATGTTTTGAGGTGCCAACTTTTGCCAGGAAGGTTCATCGGTGACCGTCGGCCGAATATCGCAATCCATAAAGATCTGAAGTAGCCGTGCAAGTTTGATCACCCGCGTGGCATGTTCGAGGATCAGGCGGCGACCACGGACACTTCCCAAGACAAGAAGCTGGTTGGCGATCAATACAGCACGATCGATCACTTCCAAGACGGTGGCCAAAGGGACACTGCAGCGAGAAGCCACAGCCTCGACTGGTATGCCAGTGTGAAGATCGCAGAGGATCTTGCGTACATGCATCAGGCCGATTGACGCTATTGGTGGCGGCGGCAACGCCGCCAGCAGAGATGGGGGCGGCGCTTGGCGTACAGCCAGCCCAGTGGATGTCTCGAAGAGACAAGACCACAAGAATTCCGCTTTGTTCTCACTGCGTTGTTTAGCCTTTCGCAATGCGGCAGCGGAACGTCCGGTCCAGAAGGCTGCGACTTCAGCGGTAAGTGGCCTCGTCTGCCAATAGCTGTTCAGAGAGCAGCGCAAGGCCATGTCGGGTCGGTGGAAATAGTGCTGCAGGGTTGTCGGAACTTGGGCATGTCCCACCTCAGCGGCAACTTTTTGCAACCAGGAAACGGGGCTTGGACGAGAAGAAGGCTGATCCAGCTGATGGATGATGTTGCGGTTGACCCATGCGTGCCGCAGCGTATGGAAGGAAACTGATTTGTCGCCGCAGACTTGCTTAAGAGCGCGGTTGACCAGTCGGCTGCAGGCGGCAAACATGTAGGTGCGATGGCTGCTGTGGGGATCTCCAAACAGCAGAGCAGACTTGCCATGTCTGCCCTCTTCTTCACTCTTCCTGCGCTTGATCCAGCTGGCTACGCACGCCACCCACGCCGGCTCGCCGAAGCTGCGCATCCATCGCTTCGCGCTGTAGCTTTTACCTTGATGCTGCCCTCGCCGAGGGTGGTATCGGAGTTCGATGCCTTCTTCAGTGATGACGAAGTCCTCTAGGCGTAGGGCTTGTGCCTCGCCGATGCGCAGGGGAAAAATAGCGGCAAGAGCCAGCAGCGCTTGCACACTGGCGCAGATGCGTGCATCGCTGCTGGCAGTGAGGGCAAGTTCCAGGGCCCCGTGGATTTCTTGGGACCAGACCGTGTTGGCGTGCACTACCGTGGTGTTTCCGTCACCCGAAAAAAGTACCTGCGCCATCGGCGGGGCGCCAAATGTCTGGATGCAAAACTGATGGAAGGAGGCAAGGGCCGGGCGTTGTGGGTCGCTGTTAACGGCATGCTTCAGTGCATCGAAGAAGGCGATCCACTGTTCATCGTCCATGTGAATTGCAGAGCACGGGCATTGAGTGTAGTTTTCGGAGATGAGCCCCGCGGTAGCGCTGACGTAGCGAGAGATTGTTGCGACGGAAGGATTCTTCAGGCGCACGCTGCCAACGCTGAGCAGGTGGTGCACCCACAGCAGGACCAGCGCATCGCCTTCTGTGCCTTGGCGTGCAATCAAGTCGGCGGTCATGGCCAACCTGCTGTACAGGCTTGTTCGCCAACGCTGATCAGAAAGCCGGATGTCTGTTGCCTGGTTGGGTAGAGTAAACAGGTCTTGAATCTCCTTCAGGCACCGAGCGCGGCGGTTGATGGGCGCCTCCATCTCAAGGAGTATTTCCAATGCTCCGTCGTGGGAGGGACTGAGAGCATCATCATCTGCAGCATCCCGCGTTTCCCAGTGCACGTCCTTTTGTCGTAGGTTCCATCGCGTAAGCACATCGCGGGGCAGTGCCGTGATGGGAATACTGCCCGTGAGCATCCCCAGACAAAAATTGGGGATGTGCTGATGTAGCCAGGCCAGCGCGTCGTGGAAGATGAGATGCCAGAGGTCCTTGCCCATCTGGGATTGGGCCATTGGGTAGTTCTTCAGCAATACTTGATGGAAGGAGTCCAGGTCCTTCTTGGGCGACGTTTCACTGGGGACTCGGAACAATGCGATGCGCGTGCGTGGATCGAGCGCCCGGCTATGCAGACGGTCCTGTTCATCTGACCATTGGACGTAGTGGCCGTCACAGGTGGAGTGCGATGACACCAAGGCATGAAGGAAGTTCGATAGCTCTGCGGATGAGCCTATGCCTTCGTAGAGGATGGCGCACAAGATCAGGGCATGCGAAGGCGCGAGTTGAGTCACCAGCCGGTCGGCCGATCGAATAAAGCTGTCGAAGCGAGCGACCCCGCCGGGAGCGCTGAAGGCCGGAATCAGGACTGGATTTCGTTTGGTTGTTGTCCAGGGTTGTGACAGAGATGTCATGGAGCGATTTCCTTGCTCAGGCCGGACCTGGGTCGGATGTTCAGCTCCAGTAGCACTTGGTCGATGCCTGAAATAAGGCGTTCGGTGCTGTGGTACTTGACGCGGTTGGAATTCAGTTCGTGCGTTGAGATTCCCGGCGAGAAATGGCGGAGCCAGTCTTGGATATCCTCGAATGGCATGCCCGCATCCAGCAAAAGATCCGGCAGAGAATGGCGACCAAAGTCCCGGTTGAGCTGGCTGGCTGGGCCTGTGAAAAGGACATCTGAGCTCAAGGGGACGGGGGCGCCATGCGTGTCCAGCAAAAAAAGCATGGGCAAGTTCTGGAGTTCCCTGATCTGGCGGATGAGTTGAAAGGCGGCCGAAGAGCCGGGGGCTTGCAATTTCAATAGCCGCTTATCCAGCGCGGCGATGTGCGCGTGCCAAAGCTTGAGCTGCTCGGAGAGCGCTGCTGGGATGGGGGTCGGTGTCGTGCCTCGCGTGGCACTCAAGGGCTTGTCTTCCATCAAGCCGAAGGTCGTGGTGCTGCTCCAAACGCTCGCACGAAAGTCGATAAGGCGGCGGTCGCGGCCTCCGACGACAAACTGCATCAAGAGGCCGACGTAACGCGCGCACGCGTTGTGGTGCTCGATCAATGATGGCAACGAGTACCTGCGACCACACTTTTTCGCGAGCAGTTCATCGCCAGCGCTTGCAAATACTTCTTTGATCCAATCCGCCGATGGTGTCAGGCGGGAGCCGATGCGGAGGTTGGAGTTGCCACCACTTTGCGGTACTGCTGGCCC
This sequence comes from Diaphorobacter sp. ED-3, assembly GCF_027625375.1. Taxonomy (NCBI): domain Bacteria; kingdom Pseudomonadati; phylum Pseudomonadota; class Betaproteobacteria; order Burkholderiales; family Comamonadaceae; genus Diaphorobacter; species Diaphorobacter sp. ED-3. The sequence goes on from NZ_CP115182.1 coordinate 452,064, forward strand.
CAGGCCGACGGCGTCATAGAAGTCGGAGCAGGCCTGCCAGATCTCGCGCTCGCGTGGGCAGACGTAATGGAGATCGGATTTGTTTACCAGTTCAAGGGCAAGAGTCGCGTAGGCAGAGATATCACGCCTGTCGGTGGTCGCTAATGAAATCGATCGCGCGGAGTTCATCAGTCCGGCCAACGAAGCGCTGTGATGAACCCCCGGCAACGAGATTTTTTTGCGGCTGGTTGGTTTGTTAATGCACAGATCGGCGAGCGTGCGCAACTGGCTGTTTTGCGTGTGGGCCTCTCGCAGCATGGTGGCAACACCCTGCGGCAGTGGGCGCTTCAGGATCAGCGTGGACGCTTGATGCCGCGGGCTTGAACGTTTACCAAGACCTGCCAGTGCGAATGACAAGTCCACGTATGTTGAGCCTGCAACCGGATCGATCCAGGCCATCCAGCCTTGTCCGCTTTCTCCGGAAACCAGTGGTATTCGCTTGCCGAGGTTTAGGCCGAGGCCAACGCATAGGCAGATGAGGGTGACCAGGTCATCAGAGTGACCCTGCTGTGCTTGGTCGAGAAGAAGGACGACGGTGCGTGTGAGCTCGCTGCGGCTGAGTGTTTGGCCGGTATCTACGGCCTGGCGCTCGGTTTGACGTAGGGAGCTCAGTCGATTGGAAAGGCAGGAGGTCACCGCTGCGTTAAATGACAGTTGCGCGCTGTTCGTGGAGCAGGAGTGCAACGCCAGCAACTGCAGGAGCTTTTGATGTGCTTGCCCTTCAAGCTTGGTGACCTCCGCTTCGAACTGCTGGTTTGTCAGGATCTCGTCGTGTGATTGTTTGATGAGCTTGCGCAGTTTTTGAACGAAGCTCTTTTCTATGGAGGCTTCTTTCAGGAGGGCCGCGACTAAATGCTTGCCGACCAAGCTCTGGAGTCGATGCGCGTAAGGAAAGCTCGCAGATACGAACCACGCCCAGGCTGGGTAATCGCTCGCGAGGCCGAGCATTGCATTGGGCTGAGCAATGCAGGCGCCTGAATCGTCGCTCAACTTGCCAAGCAACGAGATATGTTGCGCGAGATGAGATCCGGCAGCGGGAACTTCGATCAGCAGTGCCGTCAGGCAGGTCAAGGTATTTTTAGCGACTAAGCCGATGCCCGGTTGATGCGGTGGCGCCGGAATGATGCTCAAAAGCAGTCGCGCAGCATCAGGCCCCTCCACGGCAACGGAGGTGTGAGCGAAAACGAAGGACGCCGGAATAGTCATAGCAACTCCATAGAAAAAGCCGGGCCGAGAAAGGGGGGAAGGGCCATGTAGGCGCGCGCGGATGCACCTCGATCGGCGCCAGCCGAGGTGTCGGGCATCAAGGGGGGCGGCGTGACGCCGCTCGTGATGTGGCTGCGCCGGCCCGAACGTGGTACGCGTCAGGCGGGCAGCATTGAAGGGGCGCGCGTGAGCGCGCCGCATTGATAGCCCCTAATCAGGGCAACTTTTGGGGCTTGGCTTTGCTGGCCTAATTTCCGGACATCGGAGATCGTTCAGTCGAACGCCCTCCACTGAGGTACAGGACGACCTCAAAGAGACTTTTGGCAAAAAAGCCATCGCGAGCAAAAGCCCACGAAATTTATATCTGCGCAAGCAGAAATATCCGGCCTAGGGGCCTTTTGCTGGGATCGGGCCCAGCTTGTTCAGGGGCCCGCAAGTATTTTTGGTGCGGCGGGCTCACACCAGCAGGCCATAAAGCTAGCTCGCGCTAATCTAGCGGAGCTGATGGCTCTTTGTCAATGCCCATTGAGCGCGTCCGATCAGAAGCTGACTGCCCGGTAACTTTATGCATGTGATCAGCAACTGGTCGATGGGACAAGAGGGCTGTTCCCTTCTGCCCTGTATTCAATCATCATCAAGGGGCAGCACGCCCTGTGGCGGTGTGGGTGGCCACTTTCCTGCGCCGCCGCGCTTTTCAAACCAGCGGTGCATGGCCACGTCTTCTAGCGCGTATTCACCGCGGGCCGACTTCCATACCAACGCGGGCATACGCTGTCGCAAACCCTCCAGCGCCCGCTGAACTTGGGTAGCGTTTACTGGGTGGCCAGTTCTTTCCCGGTAAAAGCGCAGTGCTTCGGCATCGTAAGGGCGGTATCGTGAACCTTGCGTCAGCATGCGCCACAGCACGGCCTGCTCGGTGGGCTTCAGCCCCAGGTAGTCCGACTCCATCTGCGCTTCGTCGTGGGTTTGTTGTTGTTGAGCCGCATCCAGCAATGCCGATTCAAAGCGCCCGGTCAGGGCAGCGAGGGGACTGAGCACCTGGCCCAATGCGGCCATGAAAAATTGCGGACGGAAGCCGAACACTTCAAATGCCTGTTGCAGCAGGGTCTGATCCACCGGTTTGAGTTCGGGCCGCTGCGCCTCGATCAACGCTGCTATGTGGGCAATGAAGTCAGGCCCCAGGGGCGGCATGCGCTGAATCTGTGAGCCGTAAAACGGTGCACCGGCCGTGTTGACCAAGCGCAGCAATTTGTCGCGGTCTGAGCCTGACATCACCAGCATCAGGTTCACCACGCCGGGCTGATTGAGTTGGTCGCGGGCTGATTTCAAGGCAGTCATGGCTGCCTCGCCGGCTTCGCTGGTAAGGGCGTGCTGCGCTTCGTCGATGATCAGCGCGATCGGCTTGCCGGCGTGGTCATGCAGCAGGCGCAGCGCATCGGTCAGGGTGAGTCCATCGATCTTGCCGATCTTGCTGGTGTCCACCTCTAGCCCGCCCACCTTCACCTTGTCCAACCCCGCCTTGCGGGCGGTTCGGGCCACAATGCCCAATTGGGGTTCCAACGCGCGAGCAATGGCTTCGGCGATCAGTCCACCCGGGTCACGTCGCGTATCGGCCCACAGATCCACATACACCACGACCACATCGGCTGCTTCCAGCGCGGGTCGTAAGTCACCTTGCAAAAAGGTGGACTTGCCGGTGCGGCGGGGGGCGGCCAAGAACAGGCCGTTGTGGGCGTCTCCCAGCAGGGCTTTGCCTTGCAGGGCGGCGACTAACTCTTGGGCGAGTGCGGCGCGTGGGAAAGCGATCATGTCAATTATCGGAAATTATCTTGAAAAAGATATTTTATCGTATTTTCGATAAAATAGCATAATTAACGGTGTTCTTACAGTGGCTTTGTTGCACAAGCCCAATTGTGCGAACTGGTATCAGCGCACCGGCGAAGGGCGCAATGAGCGAGTGGCGCTTGCATTTGAAGGCTGCTTCAGGCTGATCCCAGTCACTGACGCTGCAGCATATGAACGACCGCTGCGACGCTTGGCGGACATTCAAGTGTCGTCATGTCGCTTAACGTCAGCACCTCACTCGGCAGTGGATCCTGCTCTTTCGGTTCGAGTGGCGTCTACCGCCCCTGCTAAGCAGCAGCGCATTGACTGTTTTCGAGAGATTCCTACACATCTTCTTTGGGCGGGTACTTTCACCGGTCGGCGGGTGAAAACACCCTGCTTTCGAAGAACGATAGATGGGGTCTCCTCGTTTTCAGTGCAATAAGTGACGGTACGCAAAGCTAGCACTGGCGCGGGGGTGGTCTGGGTAGACCGTTGATTTCATTGACTTTCCTGTTCGCTTTGTAAACGGGTATGGTGGCCTCCCACTTTTGAGGTTCACGATGCAGGGTTGGCACACAACGTTTTTGGGGATGCGTGGGCTCCCCCGCGATATCAGCGACTTCGAGATGAAGGCATTTTTCACCTTCGATGGTGCCGAGCGCGACGCAATCAATGCACGCCGAGGTGATTCCCACAAGCTTGGTCTGGCGCTCCATATTGGTTTCCTGCGCATGAGTGGGCGTTTGCTCGGTGCCTTTCGGGTAATTCCAGTAGCCTTGTGGCGCCACCTTGGCAACGAGCTTGGCATTGCAGCACCAGAAGTCGCCTCGCTGAGAGCCATGTATGAACGCGGGCGCACGCTATTCGATCACCAACAAGTAGCCTGCACGGTCCTTGGATTCCAGTGGATGAGCGAGCACCAGCGCCGCTCACTGGTACGTGAACTGCGCGACGAAGTGGCGCGCTGCGCCGACCGCGATCAGCTACTCGTGCGGGCGCGTCAATGGCTGTACAAGAACAAGCTGGTGATCGTGCACGAGCGGGCAATTCGGACACTGATTGCGGCGGCACTTGCCCAGCTTGAAGTTGAAACAGGCACCGCCATCGCCGCCAGCGTTGATCCAGCAACACTTGATCGCTGGCGAGCCTCAGTTTCAGAGCTGCGCCCAGATGGACAAACCCAGCAGAGTTGGCTATGGGCTGCACCGGCGAAACACTCAACCCGCCAAATCAGCGAGGTACTGGAGCGCATCGACCTGCTTTACACGCTGGACGTTCATAAGCACCTGGCAGACATCCCCGATCTCATCTTGCGCCGCTACGCGCGCCGACTTGTCTCCAGGCCGCCCTCAGCCGGAGCCAAGATCAAAGAGCCAGCGCGCACCGTGGAGGTCGCATGCTTTCTTCGGTATTGCCTGTTCACCACCACAGACCAGTTGATCCTTATGGTGCAGCGCCGGATCGCCGATCTGTGGCGTCAGGCTGCCGCCGATGTCCCCGCTACCGTCAATTGGGCCGCAATGTACAAAACGCTGCTCGGCGAACTTGTTGCCTTGAGCGCGCAAGGTGCGGTGCCAGATGCTGAGTTGCGTGCCCGTCTTGAAGCCTTGATCACCGAAACCCAGAAACGCAAACCACCGAGCAGGGCCTCCCTGGTCCGCGAGGGATTGATTGATGGAATTCGCCCCGTGCGGTCGTTGCTCGTCGCCATTGCAAAGCTGCCCTGGCAGGCCACCGGCGAGCATCCTGCCATCGAGTACCTTGCCAAGCTGCAAGCTTTATATCTCAAAGGATCCAGAAAGCTGCCAGTTGAAGTGGTGGCACCAAGTCTGGGAATGATCTGGCAGGTTTCGATCTCCAGCCCAGACCGGGAACGGGCGTTTCAGGCGTTGGAGGTGGCCACCCTGTTTGCCCTGCGCCGCGCGGTGCGCAATGGCTCGGTCTGGATTGAGCACAGCCTGAGCTTTCGGGGTCGTGCGCGCTTGTTCTTCACGGACGAGCGTTGGCAGGCAGAGTCCAAGAAACACTATGCCCGTCTATCGTTACCCAGCAAGGCTGCCACTTTCTTGAAGCCTTTGCTGGCCAGAGTAACTGCCGGTGTCGATGCGGTGGCCGCTGCAGCCCGCAGTGGCGTACTGCGCGTGGATGATGAACTCCATTTGTCGCCATTGCCCGCAGAGGACGAAGACCCAGAAGTGACCAAGCTGCGCGCGGCTTTGGATCACCGCATCGGTGAGGTTCAATTGCCGGAAGTGATTCTGGCCGTTGACGCCCAGGTGCGCTTTAGCTGGATCATGCTCGGACGTGAGCCGCGCTCTACCGACGAGCTGCTGATGGTCTATGCCGGCATCATGGCCCACGGCACCAGTCTGACTGCGGTCGAATGCGCGCGCATGATTCCGCAATTGTCTGCCACCAGCATTCGCCAGGCCATGCGCTGGGCGCGGGACGAACGGCGTCTGAGCCAGGCCTGCCAGGCTGTGCTGGAATTCATGCAGCGACACCCGATTGCCGCCACCTGGGGGCGGTCCGATTTGGCATCTTCTGACATGATGAGCATGGAGACCACCAAACGGGTGTGGCAAGCCCGGCTTGATCCTCGGCGCAACACACCTTCCATTGGAATCTACTCCCATGTAAAAGACCGGTGGGGCATCTTCCATGCGCAGCCCTTTGTGCTCAATGAGCGCCAGGCGGGCGTGGCCATTGAAGGTGTCATCCGCCAAGAAAAGCTGGAGACCAGCCAGCTTGCTGTGGATACCCATGGCTACACCGACTTTGCCATGTCACATGCCCGTTTGCTTGGTTTTGATCTTTGCCCGCGGTTGAAGGAACTCAAACAGCGCCACCTCTTTGTGCCACGCGGCACCAAAGTGCCCGCAGAAATCGCTGCGGTGTGCGAAGCCAATGTCGACGTCGCTTTGATCGAAAAGCATTGGGATAGTCTGGTGCACCTGGCAGCCTCGGTCATGAGCGGACATGCCAGTGCGGTGGCAGCTCTTGCGCGGTTCGGTTCTGCCGCCCAGGGCGATCCAATCTATGAGGCTGGCGTGCAATTGGGGCGGTTGCTGCGTACGGCGTTTTTGGCTGACTACTTTGTCAAGGACGCTTTCAGGAACGAGTTGCGCCGGGTGCTCAATCGGGGCGAGGCTGTTAACGCCCTCAAGCGCGCCATTTATACCGGCCGGATCAGCCCGGCGCAGGCCAAACGTGTCGATGAAATGCAGGCTGTGGCCGATGCGTTGAGCCTGATGGCCAACATCGTGATGGCGTGGAATACCTCACAGATGCAGGCGGTCCTGGATCGCTGGTCGAACCGCCGCCAGGTCATTCCACCGGAACTGATCGGGAAGATTGCGCCCACCAGGCTGGAGAGCATCAACTTGCGGGGTGTGTTTCGCTTCCCGGTTGACCGCTATGCTGACCAAATCCTGCCTTCGCGGCCAAATGCATCGATAACTGGCACCAATGGATGAAACCGACCACGGTTTGACGCCACGAATCGCAGATTTGAAAGTGAACAGGAAAGTCAATGAAATCAACGATCTACCAACACCACCTCCGCGCCAGTGCTAGCTTTTCGTACCGTCACTTATTGCACTGAAAACGAGGAGACCCCGTGTCGCGTGCATATGCCGCGCTGCGAGACAGCGGCTACGCTCACGCGACACAAGGTGCAGGAACCTTCACCGCCGTCCCCGGCGGGCGCGAACGAGCCCATGACCGTGTGCTTGCTCCGAAAGGTGTCGGCGAGGACTGGATCGACCTGAACTGCACTGCGGACTCGGCGCCCGCCGACGTAATGAGCGCCTACACAGCCGCGCTTTCGCAACTCCCCGCCTACTTGGGCGGTCACGGATATTTTCCGGGAGGCTTGCCGGTGTTGCAGGAAGCCGTTGCTGCGGCCTACGCGATGCGCGGACTGCCAACCACTCCTGACCAGATCGTGGTCACACCGGGTTCGCTGGCTGCCGCCAGCGTCGTGGCCCGCGCACTTGCTTCGCGTCGCACGCGCGCACTGGTCGAGTCCCCCACGTACCCCAATGCGGCCGAAGCACTGAGGGCATCCGGCGCGCGATTGCACGAAGCGCCATTGGATGCCCACGGATGGGACATCGCCGGCATCATGGAAACCGTGAAGCAAGTGAAGCCGGACTTCGTGTATCTCGTTCCCGATTTTCAGAACCCCACGGGTGCCGTCATGACCGCAGACCACCGCAAGCGATTGGGGAAGCATCTTCTTGCACACGCCGCGCTGCCCATCGTGGACGAAACGAACTACGCGCTGGCGTTGGATGGTCAGCAGATGCCGCCTCCGTTTGCGGCCTTCCATCCTAATGCGATCACGCTCGGCAGCATGAGCAAGGCGTTCTGGGGAGGATTGCGCGTGGGCTGGATTCGAGCCCCTCGTCACCTCGTCGAGCGCCTGACCAGGGCACGCCTATCTCTCGATCTTGGCGTGCCCGTTCTGGAGCAACTCGCGGCGACGCACCTGCTGCGAAGTGGACCGGCCGCTACCGGACATCTTCATCGTTTGCGACTACAGCGTGATGCACTGATCCACGCAGTAGAATCACATTTACCGGGCTGGCGCTTCGTCCCACCTGCTGGCGGGATGGCGCTGTGGTGCGAGCTTCCACGCCGAGGCGCAACCGCATTGGCCTCCATGGTGGCCGCCAACAATGTCATCATTTCGCCCGGCCCGGTCTTTTCCCTGGGGGGCGGGCTGGATAAATTCGTTCGCCTGCCTTGGACTCGGCCGGCAAACGAGTTGCAGGATGCCGTCGAGCGTATCGCCATCGCATGGCATCGCATTGAGCAACATGGCCACCACGGACATCCAACCCCCACACACGGGCGGTTCATCGTCGTCTAAGCGATGACCTCGGCTGATTCAGGCCTCGAATCCCAACGCCGTGAACGCATGCCGCGTGATCGCCTCCAGTGTGCGCCGGCTGGGCCGGGTCTTGGCCAGGACATTGAGTCCTTGCGTCGTGCATACGAGAAATACGGCCGCTTCGGCCGCATCGACGTCCCGCGATAGTTCTCCCGCTTGCTTTGCCCGCTCGATCGCGCCAGATAGGGCCGTTTCCAGCCTGGCCAGGTGGAGTTGGAAGGCTTCGCTGATCTGCGGATCATTCATGGCGAACTCAACGATCGAGTTCGTCACAAGGCATCCCCAGCGCCGTTTGCCGTCCAGCATCGCTTCGATGAGCGCCGCGTAGTAGTCGGCAATCCCGGCCCGACCGGACGGATTGCTGTTCAGGCGCGCGATCGTCTCTCGCGACATGGACGCCATGTAGCTCTTCAAAGCCTCGATGAAGAGGCCGTGCTTGTCACCGAAGGCGGCGTAGACGCTGCCCGGGTTGAGCCCGGTGACCCGGCAGATCTCCTGCATGCCAGCCCCGTCATAGCCCCGCTCCCAGAAGACGTCCACCGCGCTTTCAAGCACCGCATCGCGGTCAAAGTTTCGTACTCGGCCCATGGCTTTTGATGATTCATCAATCAAGAATTTTCACATGACTCAAGCATACATTGCCATGAAGACTTGTTGAAGCTAGAATCTTCTTGAATTCATATTCAATAATGGAGCCGTGGATGAAGATCGCGATCATGGGCACCGGAGGCGTAGGTGGTTATTTCGGAGCCAAACTGGCCCTCGGAGGCAACGACGTCAGCTTCATTGCCAGAGGGGCGCACCTGGCTGCCATCAAGTCCCAAGGCCTCACTGTGCGCAGTCCGCTAGGGGACATGCATGTCCCCACGCCCAGAGCAACCGACACGCCGTCGGACGTCGGGCCAGTCGATGTCGTTCTGTTCGGTGTCAAGCTTTGGGATACCGAGACGGCCGCCAACGCGATCAAGCCGCTGATCGGACCCGAAACGATGGTGATCTCCTTCCAGAACGGGGTGATCAAGGACGAATTGCTGAGAGCCACGCTCGGAGAAAAGCCGGTAGCAGGTGGCGTTTGCTACATCGCGGCAACCATCGCGGCCCCGGGCGTCATCGGTCATGCCAACAACCTGCAGAAGCTGGTCTTTGGCGAGTACGGCGGCCATCGCAGCGCGCGTATCGAGCGCTTCCATCGAGCCTGCATCCAGTCGGGGATCGACGCCGAGATCAGCGACGACATTGCCAGAGTGATCTGGGAGAAGTTCGTCTTCCTGGTTGGCCTGTCGGCGACCACCGCGTCCACACGGCGCCCGATAGGCGTGGTGCGCGGCAACCCGGCCTCCCGCAAGTTGCTCGAAGGCGTCATGCAGGAGGTGGTCGACGTCGGACGTGCTGAAGGCGTCAACCTCGCCACTGACTTTGCCCTGGACCGGCTTCGCTTCTGCGACCAACTGCCCGCCGACATGACTGCTTCCATGTTGCGCGACCTGGAACGCGGAAACCGGCTGGAGGTGCAGTGGCTCAGCGGCGACGTCAGCAGCAGAGGCCGGCGGCTCGGCGTGCCCACGCCGCGAAATTCAGTGGTCTGCGAAATCCTTGCGGTTCATGCGGACGGAGCGCAGTGAGTCATCAGTGATTGTTTCTGCCCTTTCAACATGAGGAAGTGCCATGAAAAACGAAATTCTTGAAAATGGCTTTCTTGACGTGGCCGGTCACCGCATCGCCTACACACGCCAGGGCCACGGGAGTGCCATCGCCCTTGTTCACGGCATTCCCACGAGCCGCCATCTTTGGCGCAACGTCATGCCGCTTCTCGCCGCATCAGGCCATGAAGCGCTTGCGATCGACCTTCTCGGTTATGGTGATTCCGACAAGCCTTCGGACGCGGAACTCGGAATCCAGGCGCAATCCGAAATCATCTTTCAGGCACTTTCGGCCCTGGGGTGGAAGCGCGCAACCATGGTGGGCCACGACATCGGAGGTGGGATTGCCCAGCTCGTGGCTATCAACCATCCCGAAATCCTTGATCGCCTCGTTTTGATTGACTCCATCCTCTATGACTCGTTTCCAGAGCCAGGAATTGCCCGCTTGAAGGAGCCGGCGTGGGACGAAATTCTTGGTGCACCGGACTTCGATCTGAGAAAGGGTCTGGCGAAAGGCTTTTCACGAGGCATGTTCCATACCGATCGGGTGACCGCTGAACTGGTCGAGGCCTATGAGCGTCCGTTCCGTGGCGTCGAAGGGCGGCGTGCCTACCTACGTGCGGCCCGGGCATTGAGGTCAGAGGAGCTTTCTTCGCGCATGGAAGACGTCGAGAAGCTGGCCCTGCCCACGCTCATCATCTGGGGGCTGCACGACACATTCCAGCCATTGCGCTTCGCAGAGCGTTTGGCAGGGAAGATGTCCAACGCCCAACTCCAGGTTTTTGATGACGCTGGGCATTTCCTGCCAGAGGATGTACCGGAAGCGCTGGCTTCCCGTGTCGCTGAATTTACAAGTACCCAGGAAGGAGCACGCTGATGGCGCGAAATGCCCCCGCTCCTGCATCCAGTCAGGCTGGCTTCCTTGTCACGCTTTTCGCATCGACCTTCTTGATGGGGTCCAGCTTCGTCGCAGGAAAAATCCTGCTACAGCAGGGCTTCACGCCGATGATCTTGGTCGGGTGGCGCTTCTTTGTCGCGGCCTTGGCGACCTTGCCGCTGGTGCTGGCCGGCGAGCGAAATATTGTGGCCGCGCTCCTGCCAGCCAAAGCAGGGCTGCGTGATGTTGCGCTGGTGATCCTGATTGGCTTGCTTCAGACAGCCGCCGTCATGGGGCTGCTGTTCTGGGCCATGCAGTTCATCTCCGCATCGACGGCCGCCATCCTGCTTTTCACCAATCCGATCTGGGTTGCTGTTCTGGGTCGCATCTTCCTTGGCGAAAGCCTGCACAGAGCGAGGCTCCTTGGGTTGCTTCTTGGCGTTGTCGGTGTTGCGCTTGCCATTGGTATCAGCCCATCCATGTTTTCTGGCGGGATGACCTTGGCTGGCGAAATCATCGGCATCGTCTCTGCGCTTTGCTGGGCAAGCGCGACGCTCATCAATAAACGGGCGGCATTGCCGTTCGCGCCTTGGGCCTTGAGTTTCTGGCAAATGCTGGTGGGTGCGATCGCCATTCTAGTCATCGCCTACATCAATGGCGAGCAATGGCCCGATAACGTAACGCGGGAGCAATGGGGATGGTTTCTCTGGCTTTCCATCCCTGCATCAACGGGCTCATTTGGCCTCTGGTTCGTGGCGCTTAAAAGAGGTGGTGCAACAAGAACCAGCGGATTTCTGTTCTTGGCTCCGCTGTTCACGGTCATCCTTGCGTATTTCATCTTGGACACGGAAATTTCCTGGATGCAGGCTGCTGGCGGAATATTGATAGGCCTTGCTTTATGGCTAGTCAACCGAGAACTGCCGGCAAGAAGTCGGCGCGAGAGGGCTGACGAGGTAATCGCTGAGGGCGAGCCGTGATGAAGATACGTTATTTCTGTTAGTCATCGGGTCACCGCAGCAGGCCAACATGGAAATTCGGCATTTGCGTTGCTTCGTAGTATTGGCGGAAGAGTTGCATTTCACCCGTGCTGCGGAGCGCTTGCATATTGAACAACCCCCTCTTTCGCGGGCCATCAAGGAGCTTGAGGACGAGCTGGGGGTCGTACTTTTCAATCGAAACCGCCGGGGGACGTTACTGACTGCAGCGGGTGCAGCCTTCCTGCAAGATGTCCGTCGGTTGTTCACCGTTCTGGATCAGGCGCGAGAGAACGCAAAGGCTGTTGCGGCAGGCTTGCGAGGTAGTCTGCGCATCGCGATATCCGACGGGGCCATCGACCCCCGACTGTCGGCGTTTCTTGCCCGTTGTCGTGCAGAAGAGCCGGAGGTCGAGATACGTCTATCAGAAGTGCCTTTGGCCGAGCAGTTGCGCGGCCTGCGCTCGGGCGATTTCATGATCGGGTTCGCACATACGGCCGACGTCGGCGACGGCGTTGTTGCCGAACCAATCTGGCAAGACCCGCTGGTGATCGCGGTGCCAGCCCGGCACGCATTGCTCGTCCACAAGGAGGTTCCACTCCACGAACTGGGAGGGCATCCGCTTGTCTTGTGCAACCCGCACGCATGCGAGGGCTATTGCCGCGAGCTGGGACGCCTCCTGCAAGCGGTGGAGCACAAGCTGAACGTCGTGGAGAAAGTGTCCTCGCTGGACATGATGCTTACCTTAGTCGGCGCAGGCTATGGCGTCGGCTTCATGACGGCGACCAAGATTCCGGTCTCCCAACGGCCGGATGTGGGGGTCTCCTCGTTTTCAGTGCAATAAGTGACGGTACGCAAAGCTAGCACTGGCGCGGGGGTGGTCTGGGTAGACCGTTGATTTCATTGACTTTCCTGTTCGCTTTGTAAACGGGTATGGTGGCCTCCCACTTTTGAGGTTCACGATGCAGGGTTGGCACACAACGTTTTTGGGGATGCGTGGGCTCCCCCGCGATATCAGCGACTTCGAGATGAAGGCATTTTTCACCTTCGATGGTGCCGAGCGCGACGCAATCAATGCACGCCGAGGTGATTCCCACAAGCTTGGTCTGGCGCTCCATATTGGTTTCCTGCGCATGAGTGGGCGTTTGCTCGGTGCCTTTCGGGTAATTCCAGTACTCGTGCGGGCGCGTCAATGGCTGTACAAGAACAAGCTGGTGATCGTGCACGAGCGGGCAATTCGGACACTGATTGCGGCGGCACTTGCCCAGCTTGAAGTTGAAACAGGCACCGCCATCGCCGCCAGCGTTGATCCAGCAACACTTGATCGCTGGCGAGCCTCAGTTTCAGAGCTGCGCCCAGATGGACAAACCCAGCAGAGTTGGCTATGGGCTGCACCGGCGAAACACTCAACCCGCCAAATCAGCGAGGTACTGGAGCGCATCGACCTGCTTTACACGCTGGACGTTCATAAGCACCTGGCAGACATCCCCGATCTCATCTTGCGCCGCTACGCGCGCCGACTTGTCTCCAGGCCGCCCTCAGCCGGAGCCAAGATCAAAGAGCCAGCGCGCACCGTGGAGGTCGCATGCTTTCTTCGGTATTGCCTGTTCACCACCACAGACCAGTTGATCCTTATGGTGCAGCGCCGGATCGCCGATCTGTGGCGTCAGGCTGCCGCCGATGTCCCCGCTACCGTCAATTGGGCCGCAATGTACAAAACGCTGCTCGGCGAACTTGTTGCCTTGAGCGCGCAAGGTGCGGTGCCAGATGCTGAGTTGCGTGCCCGTCTTGAAGCCTTGATCACCGAAACCCAGAAACGCAAACCACCGAGCAGGGCCTCCCTGGTCCGCGAGGGATTGATTGATGGAATTCGCCCCGTGCGGTCGTTGCTCGTCGCCATTGCAAAGCTGCCCTGGCAGGCCACCGGCGAGCATCCTGCCATCGAGTACCTTGCCAAGCTGCAAGCTTTATATCTCAAAGGATCCAGAAAGCTGCCAGTTGAAGTGGTGGCACCAAGTCTGGGAATGATCTGGCAGGTTTCGATCTCCAGCCCAGACCGGGAACGGGCGTTTCAGGCGTTGGAGGTGGCCACCCTGTTTGCCCTGCGCCGCGCGGTGCGCAATGGCTCGGTCTGGATTGAGCACAGCCTGAGCTTTCGGGGTCGTGCGCGCTTGTTCTTCACGGACGAGCGTTGGCAGGCAGAGTCCAAGAAACACTATGCCCGTCTATCGTTACCCAGCAAGGCTGCCACTTTCTTGAAGCCTTTGCTGGCCAGAGTAACTGCCGGTGTCGATGCGGTGGCCGCTGCAGCCCGCAGTGGCGTACTGCGCGTGGATGATGAACTCCATTTGTCGCCATTGCCCGCAGAGGACGAAGACCCAGAAGTGACCAAGCTGCGCGCGGCTTTGGATCACCGCATCGGTGAGGTTCAATTGCCGGAAGTGATTCTGGCCGTTGACGCCCAGGTGCGCTTTAGCTGGATCATGCTCGGACGTGAGCCGCGCTCTACCGACGAGCTGCTGATGGTCTATGCCGGCATCATGGCCCACGGCACCAGTCTGACTGCGGTCGAATGCGCGCGCATGATTCCGCAATTGTCTGCCACCAGCATTCGCCAGGCCATGCGCTGGGCGCGGGACGAACGGCGTCTGAGCCAGGCCTGCCAGGCTGTGCTGGAATTCATGCAGCGACACCCGATTGCCGCCACCTGGGGGCGGTCCGATTTGGCATCTTCTGACATGATGAGCATGGAGACCACCAAACGGGTGTGGCAAGCCCGGCTTGATCCTCGGCGCAACACACCTTCCATTGGAATCTACTCCCATGTAAAAGACCGGTGGGGCATCTTCCATGCGCAGCCCTTTGTGCTCAATGAGCGCCAGGCGGGCGTGGCCATTGAAGGTGTCATCCGCCAAGAAAAGCTGGAGACCAGCCAGCTTGCTGTGGATACCCATGGCTACACCGACTTTGCCATGTCACATGCCCGTTTGCTTGGTTTTGATCTTTGCCCGCGGTTGAAGGAACTCAAACAGCGCCACCTCTTTGTGCCACGCGGCACCAAAGTGCCCGCAGAAATCGCTGCGGTGTGCGAAGCCAATGTCGACGTCGCTTTGATCGAAAAGCATTGGGATAGTCTGGTGCACCTGGCAGCCTCGGTCATGAGCGGACATGCCAGTGCGGTGGCAGCTCTTGCGCGGTTCGGTTCTGCCGCCCAGGGCGATCCAATCTATGAGGCTGGCGTGCAATTGGGGCGGTTGCTGCGTACGGCGTTTTTGGCTGACTACTTTGTCAAGGACGCTTTCAGGAACGAGTTGCGCCGGGTGCTCAATCGGGGCGAGGCTGTTAACGCCCTCAAGCGCGCCATTTATACCGGCCGGATCAGCCCGGCGCAGGCCAAACGTGTCGATGAAATGCAGGCTGTGGCCGATGCGTTGAGCCTGATGGCCAACATCGTGATGGCGTGGAATACCTCACAGATGCAGGCGGTCCTGGATCGCTGGTCGAACCGCCGCCAGGTCATTCCACCGGAACTGATCGGGAAGATTGCGCCCACCAGGCTGGAGAGCATCAACTTGCGGGGTGTGTTTCGCTTCCCGGTTGACCGCTATGCTGACCAAATCCTGCCTTCGCGGCCAAATGCATCGATAACTGGCACCAATGGATGAAACCGACCACGGTTTGACGCCACGAATCGCAGATTTGAAAGTGAACAGGAAAGTCAATGAAATCAACGATCTACCAACACCACCTCCGCGCCAGTGCTAGCTTTTCGTACCGTCACTTATTGCACTGAAAACGAGGAGACCCCTGGTATGGCAACTTAGTGTTGGGTGAGGCCTATGGCGCGGGAGAGTTTCTGCAAGTTGAGAGCTACAAGAATTTAAGGCGATGGGCTAATGAAGTTCTTCAACGCCCTGCCGTCCAGCGTGGTCGAAAGGTCAACCGTACTTGGGGCAAGCTTTCAGATCAACTACACGAACGTCACGATGCAACGGACTTTGACCTCAAAACTCAAGACAAACTGGCACCTCCAAGTACCACTTGAAACGTGTGTGCTAAATGAACAAAAACCATGCTTCTAGATACCCCAATCTGTGATTTTGGCTGGCTGCTCCGGACTTCACTCTTAAGGCCCCCGATGGCTGGCGTTACCCCATAACGGTAGACAATTTCTATAGTATGAGTTGGAGTGAGTAGCACTTTGTACAGATCGATTTATGCAGCTTGCTTTTGGTCATCGACCGTGTAATAAAACGTGCAATGACTGAGAAAAATTGGTCTAAATAATGAGCTAAGTTTTAACCAGAGAACCTCTGATTAACAGAAAAACAGGCTCGTCAAAATCCCATATGAATCAATGACTTATTGGTGTTTTTGATAAACGTGTAATATTTCGTGTAATTGGGTCAAAAGTTGTGTTTCGCAACTTTTCCAAGGTTTAGTGCACTTTTGCTACGTTTGTGAGCCATCTTACTTCCCAAACGTTACACGTTACGAATAGCAAGCGAACTAAAACCTGTGGAAGTTCAAAGCTACATGGGAGGGGCGTCCAGATTCTGGACGGTTCAGCATTGAGTTGATCAACTTATTGGAGTTGAATAAGCAGGTCAATTTCCAGCGCAGGAGTAGATTTTGCAATTGGCGCTTTAAACAAGCAGGGGAAAAGTTAGGGAAATCCTGCAAAACTTCCCCCGATGTTTGGTAGGAGTCAGCAGGCGATGGCAATCTCACGGCCATGAAGCAAAGCAGCCTTGATCTGAGCCTGAGTACCAAGAAGACCCGCAAGCAGGAGCTTCTTGCCCAGATGGATCTGGTGGTTCCCTGGGCTGCGTTGGTCGAGCTCATCACGCCGTATTACCCCGAAGGCAAGAACGGTCGCCCACCCTTTGCACTGGAGACCATGCTGCGCATCCACTGCATGCAACAGTGGTTCACCCTGTCAGATCTGGCGATGGAAGAAGCCTTCTTTGACACCCCGATCTACCGAGAGTTTGCCCAGCTCGATGCCCATGGACGAATACCGGATGAGAGCACCATCCTGAGGTTTCGCCATCGGCTGGAGAAACATAAGCTGGCCGATCAGATTCTGGCCACCGTCAATGATCTGCTGGCAGCCCAGGGCTTGCTGCTCAAGGCCGGAACAGCCGTGGATGCCACCTTGATTGCAGCACCGAGTTCCACCAAGAACAAGGGCAGAAAGCGCGATCCAGAGATGCACTCCAGCCAAAAGGGCAACGAGTGGCACTTTGGCATGAAGGCCCATATCGGCGTGGACGCGGACTCTGGGCTGGTGCACACCGTCATCGGCACCTCGGGCAACGTGTCTGATGTGGTGGAAGGCAACAGTTTGCTCCATGGTCAGGAGACAGACGTCTTTGGGGATGCGGGCTACCAAGGCGCACACAAGCGCCCCGATGCCAGCAAAGACGTCACTTGGCATGTGGCGATGCGCCCAGGCAAACGCAAAGAGCTGGACAAAGAGAACAACCCCGTTGATGCGCTCATAGACCAAGTGGAGAAGATCAAGGCCAGCATCCGGGCCAAGGTGGAACACCCCTTCAGGGTGATCAAACGACAGTTTGGCTATACCAAGGTGCGTTACCGGGGGCTCAAGAAGAACACGTTGCAGCTCAAGACGCTGTTTGCACTATCGAACCTGTGGATGGTGCGCCACCAACTGCTGGCGGCGCAGGGATGAGTGCGTCTGCAAACAGGCCAGAGGCCGCAAAAGCGGCGCGAATGACCAGAAATGGCGTGAGAAATGGCGCGAAGACGCGAGCAAAACGGCTGCAATTGCGCCATCTAAAAAAACGGACCGGTAGCACTTACTAATCCGAGTTGTTCAGGACATCCTTAGACGCTTTGCTTAGTGCGCGAATCAAAAAAATTTTTTTGAGACCATGCACTGACATCGAACTGTGACAGCCCTAATTATTCGAGCTCAATTTTTAAAGTCGAACTGTTGTAGACCAGTAGCCTATAAAATTAAAAACGTGGAATTTACAGTGCGATTGAATTTGCTTTAGCTATGAAAACTTTAAATTGGTGACATAAATTTTCAATGTATTTACTTCAATCATGGGGGGACACCCTACATTTGATAGTCGAGTTGTTAGCGACCGCTGCATTTGCGTTGTCTGGACTGATGAAAGCTGCGGGTAAAAAGCTCGATGCGGTGGGCATTTGTGTTGTGGCTTTTCTGGCAGCTTTTGGAGGTGGCACCTTGCGCGACTTGCTGCTTGATCAACGCCCGTTTTTTTGGGTGCAACATACCGAAATGCTTTGGGGCGTATTGGCCTTGTGCGTATTTGCTATGGTCTTCATGCGACAGCGGCATTTTGAAGTAACTGAAAGAACAATACTCTGGCCCGACGCGCTGGGCTTGGGACTATTTACTGCGACGGGAGTTCACCTCGCCTTGCAGTCACTCATGCCGCCAGTAGTCGCCGTCTTAATGGGCCTGATCACGGGTGTTTTTGGTGGTGTGCTGCGTGACATGGTTTGCAATGAAATTCCCACGGCTTTCAAAGACCACCGCCCCTACGCGGTGTGTTCTTTTGCTGGTGGCTGGACTTACGTGGTCCTTTGGACATTAGATGCTCCAGACTGGATGGCCTTACTGGGGTGCTTATTTGTTACTGTGTGCCTTCGCGCACTGGCACTGTGGCGCAACTGGCAACTGCCGGCTTGGCGGGCTTGAATGTTAAAAAACTATAACCAATGATGAGGTTGTTTAATTTTTTAGAAAATCACCAACTAAGTTAAGAAAAAAAGCAGTAGAGAGCCGCAAGACCCCTACTGCTTATTATTTTGAACTCTAAATGTTGCCAGCAGCAACTGCATGCAAGTTCATTGAATATCCTGATTTCTTTGCTGCAGCTTTGACGATGGTGTCTGACACCAGCTCAGCTGTCACGGCTGATAACGTCCAACCCAAGTGCCCATGCCCGGTGTTGTAAAAAACATTGGGAGTTCTACCTTGACCCACCCGAGGCATCATGTTGGGCATCATAGGGCGCAAGCCTGCCCAAGGCACTACAGAGCGTGTGTTAACGCGGGGAAAACATTGTTCCACCCATTCAATCAATGGGCGGATGCGGTCTGCGCGAATGTCACGGTTCACGCCATTGAATTCGGCAGTGCCTGCAACGCGGAAACGGTTGAGGCCTAAGCGGCTGGTGACCAACTTGGTTTCGTCATCCAGTAAGCTCACGGTGGGGGCACCCAATTGACTTTCTTCATCGTTCAAGTTGACGGTGATGGAGTAGCCTTTGACGGGGTAGATGTTCACGCGATCGCCTAGCTGAGCTGCAAAGTCACGGCTGCCCACTCCTGCACACACCACCACGCTATCAAAGGTATGCAGGCTTGGGGTGGCGTCTTGTTGTGTCACGGTGATGACAGCTTGTTGGCCATCGCTTTGAATCGACGTCACATCTTGACCATACAGCGTGTGCACGCCGAGTCGTGATGCCGCATTTGCTAGTCCATTGGTGAATTTGTGAATGTCTCCCGTGGAATCGCTCTCAGTGAAGTAGCCACCGTAGTAGGTGCCTGCCAATGTCGGCTCGATGGCTTTCATTTCAGCTGGGGTCACGGCATAGCGAGGTAGGCCCCCCTTGGCCAGCATGACTGACACTTTGCCTGCATGGTCGAACCCTTTTTTGTCACGGTAAATGTGCAGGATGCCTTCCTTCTTCAGGTCGAAATCAATGCCTTCTTCCTGCGCCCAAGTAAACAAGTGTTTGCGGGCTGCGACTGCTAAGCGAGCTGTCTCAACCGTGTTGCGCTCGTAATGGGGCATCGCAGCAATGAACTCTGCAAACCAGGAGAGTTTGTGCCACGTAGGTGCTGGGTTGACCAGCAGCGGCGCATCACTTTTGAGCATCCACTTTAGCCCTTTGAGGATGGTGGACCAATGCGTCCAAACTTCTGCATTAGATGCAGAGAGTTGCCCTCCGTTTGCGAATGATGTTTCCATCGCAGCATAGCGATGGCGTTCAAACAAGGTAACGGAAAAGCCGCGTTTTGCCAAGGCATAAGCTGTTGTGACGCCCGTGATGCCGCCGCCAATAACTGCGATTGTTTTCATAGTGAATGAGCTTTCAAAAACGTCAAAGTGTTGAGCACCAACAAGCCCTGTGCATGGCTGGTGCACCCCCTCTGTTTAGAACCTGAGAGATTCGTGGTCCATCGTGTTCAATGCAACCACTTGCTCCTGCGGTGTGCCGGGTGACTAAGACCAGCAACTCTTCAGAGATATCAACGATTCAAACCGGTCCTTTTGCCTGAGAGTTTCCGGGGTGGTTGCTCCTTCGGCGTCGCGATTTAACGCGATCTCTCCCGATCTGAATTTCATAAAAAAACTACGCCAGAAAGCGCTCAGTCAACGCGACCCAGAACGCAGCACCCACAGGTATGTTGCGGTCTTCAAAATCGTAATTGGGGTTGTGCACCATGCAGGCCCCGTGACCTCCGTTAGTTGCATCGCCATTCCCGATGAATAGATAGCTGCCTGGCACTTTGTCGAGCATGTAGGCGAAGTCTTCACTGGCGGTGAGCGGTTCAGTTTGGAGCACCACGTTATCTGCGCCTACCAACGCCACCGCCACTTCGCGGGCTATTCCCGTCTCAATAGGGGTATTGACCAGCACCGGGTAACCGGGCAAAAACTCGACTTTTGCGGTCACGCCAAAACTTTTCGCCTGTAACTCAACGAGCTCCACAATGCGATTGCGCAACAACTCTCGCACATCCCGATCCAGCGCCCGTACGCTAAGCTTTAACGTGGCGTTTTGGGGGATGACGTTGTTGACCACACCCGACTGAAAAGAGCCGACCGTGATCACGGCCATGTGCAGTGGGGGTACGTTGCGTGAAACGATGGTTTGTAGCGCCATGACAATTGCCGAACCCGCAACGACCGGGTCAGCACTCTGGTGCGGCATGGCACCATGGCCGCCTTTACCTTCAATGTGCACCAGAATGTTTTCGCTGGACGCCATGGTTGCGCCTTCGCGCAATAACAACTGACCTGGCCGAAAGCCCGGCAGGTTGTGCATGGCAAAGATTGCGTCGCAGGGGAAGCGGTCAAACAGGCCGTCTTCAATCATCTTGCGCGCCCCCCCAAGCTTTCTTCAGCGGGCTGAAAGATCAAATTCAGCGTGCCATCAAACGTGGTGGACTTTGCAATATGTTCGGCCGCAGCCAGCAGCATTGCGGTGTGTCCGTCGTGGCCGCAGGCATGCATCAAACCCGCATGGCAACTGGCATGGGGCAGCCTCAGTCCTGATCGGTGTGCGTTTGCAGCCAGGCAAGTGGCGGCATGCCGACGCGGTGGGTGAAAGCGCGGGTAAGCGCTACAGCGCTGGCGTAACCCACCATGGGCGCAATGGACTTGAGCGGCTTGCCTCGTTTGAGCAAACCCTTGACTACTGTGATGCGCCAGGCCGTGAGGTAGTCGAGCGCGGTCAGGCCCGACACCTCTCGAAAGTGATTGGCAAAGCGTGCGCGCGACATGCCTGCGGTTTCGGCCAACGATTCCAGCGTCCATGCATGGCCGGGCCGGTCGTGCATGGACGTGACCGCTTTGGACAAACGTGGGTCGCCCAGCGCCGCCAGGATGCCGGTGGTGACCGATGAAATGTCAAGCAGGTGGCGCAGCAACAAGATGAGCAGGTATTCCATCAACAGGTCCAGCGCAGCTTGCCGACCACACTTTTCGTCAAAGGCTTCCTGGAACAACAGGTCCAACGCGGGTGAAAGACTGGACGACTGGTTCAGCGGAATCACCAGCACCTCGGGCATGGCAGAGATCAGCGCGCCTCGGGCCTCGTCGCCCAGATCGACAGACGCACACACCAGGTCAACACCGTCGGCGCTATCGGGCACCAGCCGGTGGGCAGAACTCTGCGGGAAAAACAACAAACTGGGCTCTTCAACCCTGCTGGCGCGCCCATGCCGGTCGATCACGCTCATGGTGCCCCTGCGCATCAAATGCACATGGCCCACATGAGCTTCGGCCTCAAAGGCGGAGATCTGGCACAGGTTGCCCGAATAGAACACGCGTGCGCTGGGCACCGAGCGGGCAAACAAAGGTGAAAGTCGGTCCATGGCGGCGCTTGATA
This sequence comes from Diaphorobacter sp. ED-3, assembly GCF_027625375.1. Classification (NCBI taxonomy): domain Bacteria; kingdom Pseudomonadati; phylum Pseudomonadota; class Betaproteobacteria; order Burkholderiales; family Comamonadaceae; genus Diaphorobacter; species Diaphorobacter sp. ED-3. Next base: position 473,651 of record NZ_CP115182.1, read on the forward strand.
CTTTGGGTATGCTTTCTTGTACTTTCAGTGATTATACGTATCGCACAATTCACTGGTGCATGTCGCACAGCCATTCAAAACGAGAGTTTCACCATGACACGTATCGCACCTGTATCACTTGCCCAAGCCGACGCCACCACCCAAGCCACCCTCAACGGCGTCAAGGCCAAGCTCGGCATGGTACCCAACCTGTTTGCCACCTTCGCCCAGGCTCCAGCCGCCCTGAACGGCTACCTGGCTTTCTCCGACGCACTGAGCAAAGGCCGCTTGAGCGCCGCCCAGCGCGAGTTGATCGCATTGGCCGTGGGCCAAACCAACGCTTGCCAGTACTGCTTGTCTGCACACACCCTGATCGGTAAAGGTGCTGGTTTGTCGGAAGCAGCCATCCGCGCAGCCCGAAGCGGCACCGCCGAAGGCGAACAAGACAAGGCCTTGGTTGAGCTGGCCATCAAAATCGTCCGTCAGCGTGGCGTGTTGGCCGACAGCGATCTGGCCGATGCCGCAGCAGCGGGTGTGGACCATGGCCTGGTCATCGAAGTCACCGCCAACGTGGCCCTCAACGTGTTGACCAACTACACCAACCACATTGCCGACACCGACGTCGACTTCCCAGCCGTGCCAGTCGCCCTGTAAAGCCCAGCCTCGCTGACAAGCGGGGAACGCCAACGGCCACCTCCTGGTGGTCGTTGGCGCAGGTGGCCGTGTTGCTCCTGTTGGCACACAGATGGCCTTCACTCCTGCGGCCAAGCTCGCCCTCATTGACGGCAACAACTTCTACGTCTCCTGCGAACGCGTCTTCCAGCCCTGGCTGCAAGGCCCTGGGCATCAAGTTGTGCGCGCCTTATTCCAGCTGCGCGAGTCATCCATCTCCTCGCTCATCCCCACCATGCCCCAAGGCAAACCAGCGGGCGTGCCCTGCGTGCAACTTGACGAACAAATGCGCTGCAAAGTTTTTGGGCAACCCGAACGGCCCGCGATGTGTGGGCAACTGCAAGCGTCGGTGGAGATGTGTGGGGATGTGGCCGATGGCGGGGTGCACGCCCGGGCTTGGCTGATGCGGCTGGAGGAATTGACGCGGCCGGGGTGAGTGCGGCCTCATCGTTGGCAGCCCTTTACGCCCAGTCACCAACAAGTCATCCCCCCGCCCCGCTTGCCGCTAAGCTGAATCCCTTTTGCTGACCTGCGGAGCACAGCCATGGCGTTTGAGATTCCTTCCTTAAAAGATAGCGTTCACCCCGATGAATGGCAGCTGCGGCTGGGCTTGGCCGCGTGTTACCGGCTGGTGGCGCTGTATGGCTGGAGCGATCTGGTGTTCACCCACATCAGTGGCGTTACCCCATAACGGTAGACAATTTCTATAGTATGAGTTGGAGTGAGTAGCACTTTGTACAGATCGATTTATGCAGCTTGCTTTTGGTCATCGACCGTGTAATAAAACGTGCAATGACTGAGAAAAATTGGTCTAAATAATGAGCTAAGTTTTAACCAGAGAACCTCTGATTAACAGAAAGCCAGGCTCGTCAAAAATCCATATAAATCAATAATTTATAGGCAAAAACGATAAACGTGTAATAAACCGTGTAATAAGCCAAAAGTTACATAATGTAACTTTTCTGAGGTTTAAAGCACTTTTGATGTGTCCTATAGCATTTTACTCGGCAAATGATGAGCCAATCAAAAGGCAATCAAACTAGGAGCCAAGGGAAATCAAGGTTTGGTGCAGTAGTGAGACGAAAGTAGGGTGCATTGATCGAGTTCAATTTCGGGAGTCGAACTCAACGAAATGAGAAGCATACGAAGTGAAAACCGTGGAATTGACTGTGCGATTGCTCGCACTTCATATGCTGCTCATTAATTTCTTGTCTGATCAACTTACTTTGCTTGCCGTAAATCTGCCGAACCGATGTATTCTTTGAACTGCTTGCACCAAATTAGCACACTCGTTACGTCTTCTGGGTTTTGCGTTGGCAGGAGATAGAAAGCGGCACCATTAGGCTTTTTAAGCCGGCTAACTTCAATTTGTTGAACGCTAAATTCATCGTTGTCCTTGATGGCAGATTTGCTACTGATGTAGACATGGTAGTCAGGGCCTGGGCTGGATCTAAAGTTCTCGCTTGATTGCAAAAATAATTGATTTCCTACCTTTATGACAGACCACTCGCCAGAGGAGTTGTGGATTAAATCCTGCCCCTTTGCTGTTTTGTCAATCTGTCCTCGTTTGATGAGTTCGCCTTCGATTTTTTGGTGATCGTCAAATCGCACTCTTAGGTCTTGAGCATGACCACGAATTGCATCTAGCAGCTGTGCATTTGCATTTGGCACTGTGCAAAGAAGTATGAAACTTAAAAGTAGATGAAATTTCATAGCAATGATTACTCCGCTAGCTCCAACGAGTGAAGGACTGACTTGAGATCTGGCCCGGAATAATGCGGGCGAGGTGTCAAAGCCTCAAACGGCAAACCTTGTCGATTGACCCAGTGCGTTGTAAAGCCAAACCAAGTAGCACCTAGTGCATCCCATGCATTGCTTGATACGAACAGAATTTCATCTTTGTTTACGGGAATCGTCTGTTGCACAAGTCCATAGCTTTCGGGCGATGTCTTGAAAAGGCGTATTGAATCTACTGATATGACTTGATCTAAGACATCTTCCATGCCCGCGCTCTTGACAGCTGATGCCAGCATGTCCACGCTGCCATTAGAGAGGATGGCAGTCGTAACACCACTAGCTTTGATTTTCTGAAGGACTGCCAAATTTTCAGTAAACGGGGTCAGGTGAGCGTATTGCTGCATCAGTTTTTCTACCTGATCCGATTCACGATTTAGTTTCAGTCTGTCTAGGGTGTACTCCAATGACAGGCGTGTCAGCTCCCAAAATGGACGGAAGTATTGACTGCCAGATGCGTTGTGCGGATCAGACTGCGTAATCAACCTTGTGTACTCAATTTGCTTGTCGCGCCACTTCACCGCAATGTCAGCCCCATGGCTTGGGTAGAGCTCTTCAGCTAATACTTGGATGGAGTAAACATCAAACAATGTGCCGTAAGCATCAAAAACAACTGCTTTTATAGTCATGAAAATTTCCTAGTTGGGAATCAAACTACTGTCTTTGCATCTTGACCAAACAAAATGGATTTGGCGTTCTGGTCCACAGTAGGCGCGGTATTGATCGACTTTGCGATGTCATAGGCCTTTTGTGTTGCCGGACGACTTCCAATCCGTTCAAACCATGAAGATAGGTAGGGGAACTGGCTCATGTCTTGTCGTTGGCGTTCGTGTGGGACAACCCATGGATAGGAGGCCATGTCGGCAATAGAGTACTCACCGCAAATGTATTCGCGACCATCTGATAGATGCTTATTCAGCACGCCATACAAGCGTGATGTTTCTTTGACATAACGATCAATGGCATACGGCAGTTGCTCTGGTGCGTACTGGACAAAGTGATGGTTCTGACCAGCCATTGGGCCTAGACCACCCATTTGCCAGAAAAGCCATTGCAGGCATTCATTTCTTCCACGTAAGTCCTGAGGGATAAATTGTTTCGTCTTGTCTGCCAAGTACAAAAGAATGGCACCCGATTCAAAAATGGCAATGGGTTCGCTTCCACCAACAGGTGTGTGATCTACGATGGCCGGTATGCGATTGTTGGGCGCAATTTTCAAAAAATCAGGAACGAATTGTTCGCCTTTGCTGATATTGATTGGTTTGATGTTGTAGTCAAGACCTGACTCTTCCAAGAACATCGTGACCTTGTGGCCGTTAGGTGTGGTCCAGTAATAAAAATCAACCATGCCTCACACTCCAGAGGCTTTCAGGCGCTCGTTAGATGGGAACAGCTTTTTGCGTGCGTCTTCATCCATTTCGGTTTTGAAAGCAAACTTGGTCTTCAAGGCTTCTGCTCGTTGCGCCGCAGGACGTGCGTTGATTTCATCAAGCAAGCGTTTAACGTGCGGCAGTTTTTCCCAAGCATCAGCACCCAATACAAAGGGGACGACGCGAGCCCAGCCCCATACCGACATGTCCACTATTGAGTAATCATTGCCCATCATGTACGGCTGATGTGCCAAGTGGTCGTTGATGAGGTTCCAATGACGCCATGCTTCAAAGTCATAGCGGTTCACTGCGTATTCTTTGGGCTCTGGAGCGAAGTGCTTGAAGTGGACAGCCTGACCACAGTAAGGGCCAATACCTGTGGCTACAAACATCAGCCATGAATACATCTCAGCTTTGTTCTTTGGCGTCCCTACAGGCACAAACTTGCCAATCTTTTCGCCCAAATAAAGCAACATCGCATTGCTATCAAAAACTCGAATGTCGTCGTCAAGCATGGCTGGCGTCTTCGCGTTCGGGTTGATGACCTTAAAGCTATCTGAGTGCTGTTCGCCTTTACGTGTGTCGACAGGAATGAGCTCATAGGGCTCTCCTGTCTCTTCAAGGTACAGGGCAATCTTTAAAGGGTTGGGCGAAGGATGGAAATAAAACTTGATCAAGATGAACTCCTTTTTGCTTATGAATGAAAAACTTAAATGAATGCCAGCCAAATCCCGAGTGGCAGAAAAGCCAGACTCAGTAAATGTCCAACGATGACTGTGGAAGCCACCTTGTTAGGCTCCACCTGAAATTTGTCTGCAAGCATGAAATTGAAGACTGCCGATGGCAAGCATGCAAAAAGGATCAATGCCCCACGCTCTAGTCCTTCCAATGGAATGAACCAAAGGGCCAAAAGTACAGCAGCAAGCCTGATGATCAAAATAAGCACGCCTGAGCGAACACCTACCCATGCGTCCGCCACTTGACTGCTGGCAAGTCTTGCTCCGAGTGACATCAACATCATCGGGACCAGTACACTGCCAATCATGGTGCAGGATGTTTGAACCCACTCCGGAAGTGTTATCTGCAATTGAGAACTAGCAACACCCAATACGGTTGACCAAACAAGTGGGTTGGCATAAACCATCCGCCAGTCAACTTTGCCGCTCATCACGCCAGCACCAAGCGTGAAATGCAGGATATTAGAAATCACCAACAAAACGACCGCGGGAGCCATGCCCTCGGGTCCATAGGCAAGTGCAATCAAGGGAATGCCAATTGGACCAACATTAGTGAACATGGCACACGGCAAAAATGCTTGCACTGATGCGCCTGAGAATTTTGCGAATGGCCAAGCGATCAGGCCAGTCAGAAGAATCAACACGATCGATGCCCCAGTGAAAGACATGGCAGAAATGGGATCGAATGATTTAGCGGACAACGAGATAAAAATCAAAATAGGCAGTGCGATGTCCACCACCAGTTTGTTGGCTCCCCCTAGGTCCGGTTTGACGCGTCGGCTGTAGAGAAAACCAACCAGCACAAGGGTAAAAATTGGCAGCGTGATGGATGCGATTTTTGAAAACATGTGCCCTCACTTGTTACGTGAAAAACTAGAACAGATTGCAGTATCCTGCACTTGGTGCAACAATTCGTACATATAAATTTGCAATTCGTACAAATGGACGCTCCGCGCTTAGATCGACTCACCGCCTTGCTTGAGGGACTTAGTCCGAAAGTAACCTTGGCAACTAAGCCAGACGGGTTTTCGCTGCACATCATCAAGACGGGGACATCTGATCATCCAACCGACAGTTTCTCGGGTATTCAGCAGGACGCCTTGTCATTGTTGGTTTGCCCTGCGGCGAGCTATTTTGAGAATCTTCTGCAAGCAGATCAGCAGTGCTGCATGAGCTTTGATGTTGTCTTTGATGGGCCAATGGGGCCTAGCTTCTTAGCGGAGCAATCTAAGCCAATCTCAATCGTCATGAAGGATGCTGATCCATCGTTGGTGCAAGTCATGATGCTGATTGCAAACGAAATGCAGGCCAGTCGTTGTGGACAACCCTTCTTCATGAATCGGGCAGGCGATATTTTGTTGGTTAGCTTGATGCGACACCTGACTTCTCGACCACAACAATCCACAGGGTTGTTTCAGGCTTTGTCAGATCCGCGGATTGCTAAAAGTTTGGTAGCGATGCATTCCAAGCCAGCCCATCCTTGGACCTTGGAAAGTTTGGCTAACTTGGCTGGAATGTCGCGAACATCATTTGCCAATTACTTCAAGGAAGTGATGCAGGTATCACCAGGAAAGTATTTAGAAAACTTGAGGTTAGCTATTGCGCGGCAATTGGTTGACACCGGTATCGGGTTGAAGCAAATTGCAACGCGAACTGGTTATTCCAGCCCATCAACATTATCTAGGGCGCTGGGTCGCGTTGCTTAGATGACAAATTGGCGTTACCCCCAAACAGCATAAGCCACAAGGGCTTTGTTGCACAAACCAGCCCCATTGCACTGGTAACCTCGGCGCATGAATGAACCCCAAGGGCCTAAGACCCGCTACAAGACCACCAACTGGGCTGCGTACAACGCCGCACTCAAGGTCAGAGGGGCGCTGACGATCTGGCTGGACAAAGACATGCAGTGGTACGCACCTGCCAGTGGCAAACGGGGTCGCCAGCAGACGTTCACGGATGCGGCCATCCAGTTTTGCCTGAGCATCAAGTGCCTGTTTGGCTTGGCACTGCGCCAGAGCCTGGGACTGATTCAGAGCCTGCTGCGTCTGGCGGGGCTGAATTGGCGGGTTCCCGATTTCAGCACCATCAGTCGCCGTCAGAGGACGCTGCAGGTGCAGCTTCCTTACCAGCGCAGCGCCACAGCGCTGGATTTGCTGGTGGACAGTACGGGCATCAAGTTCCTGGGTGAAGGGGAATGGAAACGCAAGAAGCACGGAGCCGAATATCGGCGGCAATGGCGCAAGGTGCACCTGGGCATTGATGCCCACACGCTGGAGATTCGGGCCATTGAAGTCACAGACAACAGCGTGGGCGATGCTCCCATGCTGCCCGAACTGTTGGCCCAGATACCGCTCGATGAGCCGGTGGCAAGTGTCGGTGGGGATGGAGCCTACGACACAAAGGGGTGCCACGCGGCGATAGCGCAAAGAGGTGCGCAGGCGGTGATTCCCCCGCGCAAGAATGCAAGGCCTTGGAGACAAACGCTGGAGGGAGCGGGCGGGCGCAACGAAGCCCTGCGAGCTTGCCAAAGGCTGGGGCGCCGTATCTGGAAGAAGTGGAGCGGTTATCACCGAAGAAGCCTGGTGGAAACCAAGATGCATTGCTTCAAGCGCTTGGGCGAGCGGGTGATGGCGCGAACGTTTGAGCGCCAGGTCACAGAACTGCATGTGCGGGTGGCTTTGCTCAACCGCTTCACACAACTTGGGCGCCCGGCAACGGTGCCTGTGCCTGCTGTGGCGTAGCTGCGTCTGGGGCTGGGGTTATCTCGGCTCGCTTCTGGTTTGTGCAACAAAGCCAGCCACAAGAATCCAATGGTGCCCGCTGTCACAGATGCCAGCAATATGGCAATCTTTGATGCATTGATCAATTCAGCCTCACCAGTGAAGGCCAGATTGGTGATAAAAATTGACATTGTGAAGCCTATGCCGCCCAGAAGTCCTGCGCCAAATACATTGACGCCATAGGAGCCGGTCAGGTCATAAAACGATTGGCCATCCAAGTCGGTCACATGCACACCAGCGGCTGATTGCAAGAACGAACCCACCTTCAAATGCGCTTGCACCAAGGGGCTGAACGGCTTTGTTGCACAAGTCGGAAGGCAGACGAGATTACCCCAGCCCCAGACGCAGCTATGCCATGGCACCCACGGGCACCGTGCTCGGGCGCCCGAGTTGCGTGAAACGGTTGAGCAGAGCCACACGCACATGCAACTCCACCACCTGCCGCTCAAACGTGCGCGCCATCACCCGTTGGCCCAGGCGTTTGAAGCAGTGCATCTTGGTCTCCACCAGACTTCTGCGGTGATAGCCGCTCCACTTTTTCCAGATGCTGCGCCCCAATCTGTCACAGGCTCGCAGCGCTTCGTTGCGCGCATGCGCTCCCACCAGGGTCGCCTTCCACGTCTGGGCGTTCTTGCGCGGGGGGATCACCGCCTGCGCATTTCGCTGGGCAATCGCCGCATGGCACGCCTTGGTGTCGTAGGCACCGTCCCCACTGACGCTGGCAATCGGCTCATCGGGTGGTATCTGCTCCAGCAACTCGAGCAGCATGGGCGCATCGCCCACGCTGTTGTCGGTCACCTCGATGGCCCGGATCTCCAACGTGTGGGCATCAATACCCAGGTGCACCTTGCGCCACTGGCGCCGGTACTCGGCACCGTGCTTCTTGCGTTTCCATTCGCCTTCGCCAAGGAACTGAATGCCGGTGCTGTCCACCAGCAGTTCCAGTGCGGTGGTACTGGCTCGGTAGGGCAGTTGTACCTGCAAAGTCTTCTGGCGTCGGCACACGGTGCTGTAGTCGGGCACCCGCCAGTCCAGGCCTGCCAGACGCAGCAGGCTTTCAACCATGCCCAGGCTTTGACGCAGGGCCAGACCGAACAGGCACTTGATGCCCAGACAGAACTGGATGGCTGCGTTGGAGAAGATGTGCTGGCGCCCGCGTTTGCCGCTGGATGGGGCGTACCACTGCATGCCTTTGTCCAGCCAGATTGTCAGCGACCCTCGGGCTTTGAGCGCGGCGTTGTACTCTGCCCAGTTGGTGGTCTTGTAGCGGGCCTTGGACCCCTTCGGTTCACTCATGTCTCGAGGCTACCAGCTCAGCGGACTGGCTTTGTGCAACAAAGCCCAGCCGAACTGGAAAGGGAGGCTGAGCTGCTCAGTGATCACTTTATCCGTTGGCTGATTTACGCCGGCATGTTCGCTACAGGCACTGAACGACAACGCAGATGGTATGGTCTGTGCGTTCTGACTCGTCAAGGATCGGCCAATGGATCGTTTGTCTAATTTGCTCTCGCGGTTCGGCGTGCGGGCCAATCTGTTCTATGACGGCGACCTATGCGGCTCTGCATCTTACGATGGCGCCGAGCGGCGAGGTTATATCCATCTGCTTCAGGCCGGCAGCGTGACGTTGCTTGGTCCCGATCGCAAGGATTTGCAGCTCACTCGCCCTAGCTTGATTTTTATGCCACGCCCCGCCAAGCATCAATTGTTTGCGGGTGAGTCCGATGGCGCAAAGTTGTTGTGTGCTTCCATGGAGTTTGAGGGCGGAATTGATAATCCTTTGTCGGCTTCATTACCGGACTGTTTGGTGCTCGCACTCGATGATCTGCCCATGCTGGCAGACACGTTGGAGTGGATGTTCGCCGAGGCGGCAAATGTGCATTGTGGAAGGGAAGCCGCGCTTGAGCGCTTATTTGAGCTCCTAATCATTCTGTTGCTCCGTTACCTGCTCGATCATCACCAGTTGCGCACCGGAATGATGGCTGGACTGGCCGACATGCGGCTTGCCCGATCGCTTTTACAGATGCACAACTCCCCGGAACATGCCTGGTCAATAGCAGAGCTGGCCAGTGAGTCAAATATGTCACGCGCTGCGTATGCCGTGCATTTCAAGAGTGTCATCGGACAGACGCCTGCTGATTATTTGTTGAGTTGGCGAGTTAGCCTGGCTCAGAAGCTGATGCGAGAAGGGCGCTCGATTACGCTGATTGCAGCTCAAGTCGGCTACGAAAGTCCTTCGGCGCTGTCTCGCGCATTTAGACGCAAGACGGGGTTGAGCCCTCGTGACTGGTTGAAAGATCTGGCGGGGGAAAATGACGGCAAAAAGGCCTAAGGCATTACTGCCTTAAGCCATTGAAAAAATTATGCATTAATTTTACGTTTTTCCAGTTCAACCAGCGAATGGCCTGCCACAAATATCGAAACAGCAAGCAACCCTAAGTCTTTAAGCAGAAACTGACCTGGCGCAACGGAAATCGCCGGAAACCCTAAACTAGGCTCAATGACGCCCGGAGTGGAAAACATAAAGCTAAGGGTTGTGAAGAACAGGCCTGCAGACAGAGCGCCTCCTACCACGGATAGTTTGGGTGACAGCATGCGGCCTGCGATCAGAGTGCCGATCGAAATCTCTAGTATGCCGAGCAGGCTGGAGAACATGTCGACCGAAAAAATGCTATACACCCATCCCAAAAGCGGGCTGTTGCTCACCAGTGGAACCAGGCCCTCGGCCTCGTAGTGGGTAAATTTCATGCCGCCGAACCAGAAGTAAATAATAGCGAGAGCCAAGTACGCGCCATAGATACCTAGCCCCATAGTTTTGGTTCCAAGCGTTAAGTGGGCCTGTACGCTGGACTTCGAGTTTTCAATGCCTATGGTTTTCATGTCTGAGCTTCCAGTAGTGAGTGAGAGTGTGTTGGCTGCCGAACGCCGTATGCGTTGGCGATGAGATGATTATGGCTGGCATCTCTAATCAAGAGGCATCAGAAAGTATTGATTTCAGTGCAGATCGTCTTGGGCGGTGCAATTCGCGATGAAGGGATCGCCGTGGAGAGCGATGAGTGCACTATTTCGATAAAGGAGTCGTTTTACATAGGTCGATGAAGCGCGTTGCGGCATCGCCTACTGTCATTTCTCAAATCTGACTATGGGGCTTGGGGCGAAGGGCGGCACTGACTAGGCTTAGAACAGCTACCAACTAGCCGCGCGGCCGCGATGCACAAAGAATGGTAACTGAGCCGTGAGTGCGGTGGGCGCCCGCATTTATTTCCAAACCCTACAGATACATCGATCTTCGACTTCAACCGGGCAGATAGCTGTTGCAGCAAGCCTATCAATCGACTTTGACGTGTTAAAGAGGATAGGTTTTCCAGGGTTGGGGAACAGCATGCCCTGCAGAACGACACACGTCACTTTTGTTAAATTAATATTGATCCGGCACGGTTTATTGCAGAGTCCCGATGCCGTTCAACTTGAGCCCGTCGAGGGGCTTCGACACCTCAGCCCGAGCAAGGTTTACGAATAAAGCCTGCCGGATCAATAAGTTAGCTACCTATTGGGCAACGGATAGGCGTTTTAACCGCATGAGGCCAAGTATCGCACCGCGGAAGCGCCATCAAGCCGGCTGAGACACTCGATTTTCCCGCCCAGGTGTCAGGTTCACCACCAGGGTTTGGCGTTCAGGAGAGTGATTTGCGGCGCTCGGCGTGTACCGGGCGCAGAGCCAGTTCGCGGCAAGTCAAAATCGCCGCTTTGTTCATTCACCAACTGATGCGCTGATCGACCTCAAAGTCCGGTGCCGGTTGCGCCGCTAGGTCCCAGTCTGCTGGCTCGGTTTGCGCCCCGTCATCCATCTGCGCATCACTACAGTCATCCCACAGCGGTGGCCCGCGCGCCGGGGAGATGCGGGGTGGCTCTGAATCTGCCCCGATGTGGTCCAGGATGTGCCGGATGTCAGCGCTGTGCGTAATGAACGCGATGATGCGCATATGCCCGCCACACAGCGGACACAAGAGGGGGAACACCTCGTAGATGCGGGCGATCAGCACCGCCCACAGGTAGTGCGCTGCACGCTTGGGCAGCACCGGCTCGCTCTGGGATGGCAGCGCGCTGCTCATCGGTACCACACCAGGCGCGCACTCCCCCGTGCTGATCGACGCGCCCAGCACGGGAGCGGCTTGCGCCGGTGTCGCCAGCGCCGTCACCGCAGCCCTGAGCGGCGAGTTGGGTGCCAACACGCCAAAATAGCGGTGCCGGTGGGTGCGTGGCGGGGGAACCAGCGCGGCAATGCGGTCGATCAGCTCCAGCGGTGTGAGGTGCAGCTCATCAACCTTGGCACCGCGCTTGTCGCTGGTGGGTTCGCTGCGCTGCTTGCCGCAGCGGTACACCAGTTTGCTTCCCTCTTTGCGCAGCCTGTCCATCGCAAAGGGTGGGCGGGCGCAATAGCGCAAGAGCCGCTCAAGGCCTGGACGGTCGTGGGATTCAATGCACACCCCGGCATCCACCGAGAAACCGCTGTGTTTGTACCCCAGCATCTCTTTTGCCTCGAAGTTCTCCAGCTGCCCGCGGCCCACAAAGGCGCGCAGGATACGTTTTTGCAGTGTGGTCTGCACTTGTGCCACGGGTGTCGCATCGATGCCGGTGGCAGGGTGGAATACGACACCTGACGCAGAGACTTGCATTGCGGCATCAGCGCTGCCCTCGCCTGCCACTTCCTCAAACACCCCGTCCACCACACAAACGTGGAAGTGGACGTGTTCATTGAGGCTGGAGCCGAATCGGTGAATGAAGGCGATGGCACCGATGTGCAGGCCTGCCTTGTCCATATGGGGGTCTCCTCGTTTTCAGTGCAATAAGTGACGGTACGCAAAGCTAGCACTGGCGCGGGGGTGGTCTGGGTAGACCGTTGATTTCATTGACTTTCCTGTTCGCTTTGTAAACGGGTATGGTGGCCTCCCACTTTTGAGGTTCACGATGCAGGGTTGGCACACAACGTTTTTGGGGATGCGTGGGCTCCCCCGCGATATCAGCGACTTCGAGATGAAGGCATTTTTCACCTTCGATGGTGCCGAGCGCGACGCAATCAATGCACGCCGAGGTGATTCCCACAAGCTTGGTCTGGCGCTCCATATTGGTTTCCTGCGCATGAGTGGGCGTTTGCTCGGTGCCTTTCGGGTAATTCCAGTAGCCTTGTGGCGCCACCTTGGCAACGAGCTTGGCATTGCAGCACCAGAAGTCGCCTCGCTGAGAGCCATGTATGAACGCGGGCGCACGCTATTCGATCACCAACAAGTAGCCTGCACGGTCCTTGGATTCCAGTGGATGAGCGAGCACCAGCGCCGCTCACTGGTACGTGAACTGCGCGACGAAGTGGCGCGCTGCGCCGACCGCGATCAGCTACTCGTGCGGGCGCGTCAATGGCTGTACAAGAACAAGCTGGTGATCGTGCACGAGCGGGCAATTCGGACACTGATTGCGGCGGCACTTGCCCAGCTTGAAGTTGAAACAGGCACCGCCATCGCCGCCAGCGTTGATCCAGCAACACTTGATCGCTGGCGAGCCTCAGTTTCAGAGCTGCGCCCAGATGGACAAACCCAGCAGAGTTGGCTATGGGCTGCACCGGCGAAACACTCAACCCGCCAAATCAGCGAGGTACTGGAGCGCATCGACCTGCTTTACACGCTGGACGTTCATAAGCACCTGGCAGACATCCCCGATCTCATCTTGCGCCGCTACGCGCGCCGACTTGTCTCCAGGCCGCCCTCAGCCGGAGCCAAGATCAAAGAGCCAGCGCGCACCGTGGAGGTCGCATGCTTTCTTCGGTATTGCCTGTTCACCACCACAGACCAGTTGATCCTTATGGTGCAGCGCCGGATCGCCGATCTGTGGCGTCAGGCTGCCGCCGATGTCCCCGCTACCGTCAATTGGGCCGCAATGTACAAAACGCTGCTCGGCGAACTTGTTGCCTTGAGCGCGCAAGGTGCGGTGCCAGATGCTGAGTTGCGTGCCCGTCTTGAAGCCTTGATCACCGAAACCCAGAAACGCAAACCACCGAGCAGGGCCTCCCTGGTCCGCGAGGGATTGATTGATGGAATTCGCCCCGTGCGGTCGTTGCTCGTCGCCATTGCAAAGCTGCCCTGGCAGGCCACCGGCGAGCATCCTGCCATCGAGTACCTTGCCAAGCTGCAAGCTTTATATCTCAAAGGATCCAGAAAGCTGCCAGTTGAAGTGGTGGCACCAAGTCTGGGAATGATCTGGCAGGTTTCGATCTCCAGCCCAGACCGGGAACGGGCGTTTCAGGCGTTGGAGGTGGCCACCCTGTTTGCCCTGCGCCGCGCGGTGCGCAATGGCTCGGTCTGGATTGAGCACAGCCTGAGCTTTCGGGGTCGTGCGCGCTTGTTCTTCACGGACGAGCGTTGGCAGGCAGAGTCCAAGAAACACTATGCCCGTCTATCGTTACCCAGCAAGGCTGCCACTTTCTTGAAGCCTTTGCTGGCCAGAGTAACTGCCGGTGTCGATGCGGTGGCCGCTGCAGCCCGCAGTGGCGTACTGCGCGTGGATGATGAACTCCATTTGTCGCCATTGCCCGCAGAGGACGAAGACCCAGAAGTGACCAAGCTGCGCGCGGCTTTGGATCACCGCATCGGTGAGGTTCAATTGCCGGAAGTGATTCTGGCCGTTGACGCCCAGGTGCGCTTTAGCTGGATCATGCTCGGACGTGAGCCGCGCTCTACCGACGAGCTGCTGATGGTCTATGCCGGCATCATGGCCCACGGCACCAGTCTGACTGCGGTCGAATGCGCGCGCATGATTCCGCAATTGTCTGCCACCAGCATTCGCCAGGCCATGCGCTGGGCGCGGGACGAACGGCGTCTGAGCCAGGCCTGCCAGGCTGTGCTGGAATTCATGCAGCGACACCCGATTGCCGCCACCTGGGGGCGGTCCGATTTGGCATCTTCTGACATGATGAGCATGGAGACCACCAAACGGGTGTGGCAAGCCCGGCTTGATCCTCGGCGCAACACACCTTCCATTGGAATCTACTCCCATGTAAAAGACCGGTGGGGCATCTTCCATGCGCAGCCCTTTGTGCTCAATGAGCGCCAGGCGGGCGTGGCCATTGAAGGTGTCATCCGCCAAGAAAAGCTGGAGACCAGCCAGCTTGCTGTGGATACCCATGGCTACACCGACTTTGCCATGTCACATGCCCGTTTGCTTGGTTTTGATCTTTGCCCGCGGTTGAAGGAACTCAAACAGCGCCACCTCTTTGTGCCACGCGGCACCAAAGTGCCCGCAGAAATCGCTGCGGTGTGCGAAGCCAATGTCGACGTCGCTTTGATCGAAAAGCATTGGGATAGTCTGGTGCACCTGGCAGCCTCGGTCATGAGCGGACATGCCAGTGCGGTGGCAGCTCTTGCGCGGTTCGGTTCTGCCGCCCAGGGCGATCCAATCTATGAGGCTGGCGTGCAATTGGGGCGGTTGCTGCGTACGGCGTTTTTGGCTGACTACTTTGTCAAGGACGCTTTCAGGAACGAGTTGCGCCGGGTGCTCAATCGGGGCGAGGCTGTTAACGCCCTCAAGCGCGCCATTTATACCGGCCGGATCAGCCCGGCGCAGGCCAAACGTGTCGATGAAATGCAGGCTGTGGCCGATGCGTTGAGCCTGATGGCCAACATCGTGATGGCGTGGAATACCTCACAGATGCAGGCGGTCCTGGATCGCTGGTCGAACCGCCGCCAGGTCATTCCACCGGAACTGATCGGGAAGATTGCGCCCACCAGGCTGGAGAGCATCAACTTGCGGGGTGTGTTTCGCTTCCCGGTTGACCGCTATGCTGACCAAATCCTGCCTTCGCGGCCAAATGCATCGATAACTGGCACCAATGGATGAAACCGACCACGGTTTGACGCCACGAATCGCAGATTTGAAAGTGAACAGGAAAGTCAATGAAATCAACGATCTACCAACACCACCTCCGCGCCAGTGCTAGCTTTTCGTACCGTCACTTATTGCACTGAAAACGAGGAGACCCCGAGAAGCCTTGCTGAGAAGATGGCGCGGCGTGGCGTCGACGTGGCTGGGGTGTTCTCGAAAACCGTTCTCAATTCAAACGGCTTGGAACGGCGAGTTTCAAGAACGCAGGACGGTAGCCAGCGGCAAGAACAGGGTAAGCGGCGAGTCTGGCAAGGCAATGAAGCCGTGATGCCGGTAGAAAGCCGCTGCCGCCTCGTCCTTGGCGTCCACCATCAGGGCGAAGGCGGCAATCTCCGAACGGGCGGCACGGTCGAGCGCATCGGCCAACAGAGCACCACCTAGACCTTGGCTCTTGAAAGCCTGATCGACAGCCAAGCGGCCCATCCGAACGGCTGGCACGGTCGGATAGCGCGGCAGTTTCTTGACGGTGCTGGCCGGAAGATCGGCCAGCAGCAGGCTTGCCGAGGCCAAGGTGTAATAACCAGCGATGCGCGACCCATCTGCCAAAGCCACGAAACAAGCAGCCACGCGGCGGCGAACGTCTTGGGTGGCTTGCTCGCGCAGGTAGCGATTCAGCGGCTCCGAATCGCTGTTGAACGCGGTGCGGTCATGCCCGGCATCAAGCGACGCGAGCCGGAACGGTGCACCGCTCATTCAGCGCGCAAGAGCTTGCTGCGACGGGCAAAGGCACGTTCCAGAGCTGGAGCCGGTAGCGGCGGCGACAGCAGCGCTTGTGCAAAGCATTCCTGATCGGCCAGCGAAAGCCGGATAACTTCCGCTTGCTCAATGGCGCGTTGCGCTGCGTCTTGGACGGCGGACACAACGAAATCGGTCATGGTGCGGCCTTGAAGTTCAGCGGCACGCTTGAGCATTGAATGCAGATCGGTGCTGATTCGGGCTTCGAGACGGGCGGTAGAGATGGCGACGGGCATGGCTTTGTCCTCCTGATCCAATGATACGGCAAATTGCCGTACAACTCAAGGCGGAATTTTCGGCGATTCCGGCTTACCGCACGATCTCTTCCGTTTTCTGAAGCGGCCCCCAGTAGCCACGCCCACGCCTCCAGGTCGTTGCAATTGCATCGGAGCCGTGATTAAATCGCATCATGATTGCCGACCCAACTCCCACCCCCCCCGCTACCGCTGCACGCTTGTCTTCGTTGGCTGAGCTGTGGCAGTACATCGATGATGCAGCGCCCGCACCAAAGAACACCTCGACTGCAAGAACAGGCCTTGCCAAGGTAAAAATGGGCGTGAAATTCGGAAAGAGGACTTACGCCGTTGCCATCGACAATGAGCATGCCTACCGGATTCTCAAGCGCGGCATCTCCAGTAAAGCAATCGGGCCTCTTGCTGCCTTTCTGGGCCTGGGCAAGGGCAATGTGGCTGAGTACCTGGATATGGACCGGGTGACCGCCAATCGGCGTGCTCAGAAAAATCAACCACTCCCAGACCATGCGGCGGAAGGCGTCTTGCGCCTACTTGAGTTGAACCGGATGGCCGTTGATACTTTCTCGACCGAGGAAGAAGCCACAAGATGGTTACGCCAGCCTCATCCCATGCTGGATGGCGACACGCCCCTTGATGCTGCGAGAAACTCATTTGGGAACGAGCGCGTCAAAGAGATTCTTGTCGCTATCAAATACGGCGGTGCCGTTTGAGCACCACCGTCTGGCGCATAGGCTTTGTACCGAGCCCGCAACCTGCTATTGCAGCCATCCTCGGATCGCTTGGCTACGGTTCAACCCTGGCCAATGGCCGTTGGCATACCAAAGGGCCTGCGCAGATCGTTTATGCGGGCTCCAGTCGGGCCCTGTGCCAGCTGGAAAAGCGCGTCCACTGCAACGGAGCCAATCCTGCCAATCAAGCCCTCATGCGCCTTGAATTGCCCGCCAGATCGGAAATCCTGCATGCGGCAGATCTGGGCCTCCCAAAGGACTGGCATGACCACATGGCAGCGACACAATCCATCGGCATGAACTGGCTTGCGTCCGGGGCGAGCCTGGGTCTTTGGGTGCCGTCATTTGTCGAGCGCGACGAAATGAACCTGCTGATCAACCCGGCCCATTCCCAATACGGGGCCATCCGGTTGGTCGTCGAGCGCAACCCTTTCGAATTCGACCCTCGCCTGTTTTAACGCATTGCCTAGGCCAACAGCGGCAGAAACCAGACGGCTCTTGGCACGGGTCTTTCATGCCATGAAGGGGCAGGGCGGGGCCTTCACACAAGGCCCCCGAGCACGTAGAATGGACGGTATTTCCTTTGGCGATCTTGGCCTCGTGCCAACCTTTCTTTTTATCAACCCCGATGGGCACCTCATGCCCCATCCGGGGCTGGTGCCCAGCTTCAATTCATGGAGATGGATATGACAAAACAAACCGCTACATCTGGCCAACCGAAATACGCCTTGGGCCAGTTGTTGACGCCGACCGAAAACTGACCCACTGGGGGTGCGGCGGAAATCTTGGACTACCTGGAGGTAGTTCATTTATTCATACGAAGACCGCATCCGAGCGGTCACGCTCTACATCAAGCTGGGCAAGCGCACCGGGGCGACTATCCGCCAGTTGGGCTACCCGACGAAGAACTCTTTGAAAAGCTGGCATGAGGAGTACGAGCGGCGCCTGGACCTGTCGTCCGGCTACGTGCGTTCGAAGCCGAAGTATTCTCAAGTTCAGAAGGAGCAGGCTGTCAAACACTACGCCGAGCACGGGCGCTGCATCGCCACCACGGTCGAGGCGTTGGGCTATTCTCGGGACTGGAAGGGCACGACCATCGAGCAGTTCATTGAAGTGGTCGACTCGTACATCCGCTGGTACAACGAGAAGCGGATCAAGATCTCCCTTGGGGCCCTCAGCCCGATCGAATACAGGGTGAGTCTTGGACTTGCGGCATAAAACCAGTCCAAGTTTTTATCCGCACCCCCTTACCACAGCCATGTCGTGTAATGTTCATGGGCAGCGGTCACCGCACCGCCTCCCACGGATTGAGAATGATCGCGCCCGTTGGCTGGAAATCAGCAACGTTGCGAGTAACCATCGTCATGCCGTGCACAAGGGCCGTTGCCGCAATGAGTGCATCGCGCTCGCCGCGCTTGTCGGGGACATGCAACCGTGCGCAGCGTTGCGCCACGGCGGTATCAATAGGCAGCGTGCGGCCGGAGAACTCGGGCAATACGTGCTGCTCCAGCCATGAGCGCAGCATGGCCCCCTGGGTGGCGTCCTTGCGTTCAATCGACAGAACGCCAAGCTCCAGCTCCATGATGGTGATGGCTGACACAAAGAGATCGGCGGCATCAACGCTTTCCGCCCATGCGGTCACGTTCGCATCGGCCTTGCCACTGCGTACCTTGCGCAGCTCCGACACCACGTTGGTATCAAGAACAAACATCATGTGAAATCAACCGGCCGGGGTTTGATGGTCACACGCGGCGGCACAAACTCGATGTCGGCGATACCCGGCATTGCCAGCGCATCGGCAATGTTGCGCCGCTGCTTGGTGAGCCGCTGATACTCCTCAAAGCTCATCAGCACATGGGCCGGTCGGCCGCGATCTGTAATGAACACTGGCCCGTTGTTTGCGGCCCGTTTTGCCTCGCTCGCCCCTTGGTTGAACTCGCGGCTTGATAGGGTGGTGATGGTCATAACTGCACCTCCGATAGGCGATAAATGTAGCCATGTTACTACAACATAAAAAAGGGAGCAAGCGTTTTTAGAGTCGGCAAACGGTGATTTCCTAGCCCTGCCGCCCGGGCCTTTGACAGGATGGCCGCTGCCTCGGCCCAAATGCCCGTGATCTTTTCCTTCGCCATGTTGGTGCGCAGGTACCATTCAGTTCGGAGACCGCATCTCCGTCAACTGAAGTCCGAACCGTTTACACAGAAATTCGGACACGCCCTCCTGCCTCCGTCCTCAACTACGGAGATCACGATGGCGACTACGCAAGAGTATCTGAGCAGGAGTCGGCTGTTTCGGCGCCTGAGAAGCGGTATCTACGGCCCATTTATCGAGCTGTATGGGGCGGGCACGCCTCGTGGAGGTCGGGCTCTCCAAACCCGGCACGTGGCGCTCCCTCAACAAGGTCAGCAATTCTCCTGGCTTGGATGGCACCCTTGAGCCCCAAACGTACAATCGCCCGCGGGCAGCCAGCGGATGCAAGTAGCCGGCCGCGCACAGCACCGCGTGTAGCGCATCGGCCGTTTGCCCCTTGAGCCAACACCGGTCCATGCGGTTGTCGTGTTTCAGATGCCCGATGCTGCGCGGGTTGCTGCGAGCCATGATGGCGACCGGGCCGCTGCCGCTCAAGGTGCTGCGTGT
Organism: Diaphorobacter sp. ED-3; assembly: GCF_027625375.1. Classification (NCBI taxonomy): domain Bacteria; kingdom Pseudomonadati; phylum Pseudomonadota; class Betaproteobacteria; order Burkholderiales; family Comamonadaceae; genus Diaphorobacter; species Diaphorobacter sp. ED-3. The sequence goes on from NZ_CP115182.1 coordinate 493,263, forward strand.
GTCTGAGGTATATCGCTAATTAGACACCCCTAAGTATTGCCGCGTTGTACAAGCATCGCTGTCAGGTGGAGTTGTTCTTCAAGTGGATCAAGCAACACCTGCGCATCAAGTTAAGCGGCTTGAAGACCCGGCGGGGCAGGAAGCAAGAGGCCAAGAGTCATCAATTGCGAGTGGCGCTTCGGGCCGTTTTTGCGGGATCAGCGTGACAATGTGTGCCTGTTGAGCGCAAATGAGGGCTCGTGATGTCCCAATTGGGATGGGTGCAAATCCTGTATGATCAACAACTTACGTCGATTGGTTACTTATTGAGTGCAAAAATTGCTATTGAAACGCAGCAATTTTTTTGCCCTCCGAAGCCGAGGGTCGTGGGTTCGATCCCCGCCAGCCGCGCCAAAATCAATGACTTACGTGGGTTTTCCATGGCCCAGGCAGTAGTCAAGCAATCTTTTCAGCATTGAAAATTGAACCTGCTGTGGGCTGTCCTGCCACGGAGGACTATGGTCGTGGCCTGCATTCGCACGGCTCCATGGCCCATCTACGGCCCACGCGTGGCCCAGCAACAGCCTGGAGTCCGTTGCTTTCAGGACTTTTTGACTATTGGCCCGCTGGCCCATGGAAGTCTCTCTTGATTAACGCGGGAGATGGCCGGACGGGGTACGGACGGCCACGCAGGGTTTGAACCATCTATCCCGCCCCACGCGCTGGAGATTTGTCGCAAATGAGCAAATGCGGCCAGTTTGTCTGAAAAATCAGACTTGCGCAGGGCATTCGATGGCGATCCGCGAGAGGGTAATTGCATGTTCGCGTCAGTGGCGGAACTGCAGCGGTTGCAGGCCTCGAAGCGGATGAGGAGCTTTTGTGCTTCTTTCAGAAGTTTCAGCCCCGCTGGCGTCAAGTCCAGTTTTCGGGGAAGTCGGATAAACAATGGTGCGTCCAGTTGATCTTCCAGATCACGGATCGCCCGTGAAAGCGAGGCCTGATCAATATGGATTCTTTCGGCGGCACGGCGGAAGTTGAGTTCCTCAGCAACCGCGATGAAGTAGCGAAGATGTCTAAGTTCGATCATTCAAACCCTGCCCCGCTCCCTCTGTAATGCACTCTTCCGGGCTAAAACACGCCACGAGCAATTGCATTGTGAGCGCCCCGGCTACGCGGGGCGTTATGAAGCTCAACCATTCCTCCGAGCCTAAGAGAAGGCCAATGCTTATCCACCTAAGAGCCTGGCCGGCCAGATCACCAACTGAGGGAAAAGGACCATCAGAAACATCATCGCGAACTCCGCTGCCGCGAAAGGCAGAGCGCCCCGCGTCAGCTCGTCCATCCTCATTCTCCCGACACCTGCGACAACATTTAGTACGACGCCAACAGGCGGAGTGATCAAGCCTATTGAGTTGTTGATGATGAAAAGGACACCGAAGTAGATCGGGTCGATCCCCGCTTTGGTGATGATCGGCATCAGGACCGGCGTGAGAATCAGGATCGTGGGCGTCATGTCCATCGCGGTACCTACCGCCATGACCAAAGCCATGATGAGGAACATCAGGAGCATCGGACTCGAGATAAGCGGTTCGAGCAGTTCCACCAACATGGTAGGCAGATCGGCGACGGTGATGAGCCAAGCAGACACCATGGCAGCAGCGACCAGGAACATCACGATGCCACTTGTCTTGGCCGCCGAGACGAAGAGGGCATAGAACTGGGAGGGCTTCAGCTCCCGATAGACGACCGTGGCGACGAACAACGCATAGACAGCAGCCACAACGGCCGCCTCGGTGGGTGTGAAGACACCGAAACGCAAGCCAACCAAGATGATCAAGGGCAGCAACAGTGCCCAGGTTGCCTCCCGCAGAGCTTTGAGTACCTCGGTCGAGGATTTGCGTGCGGGAGGAATTACTTTCTCACGGCGAACGAGCCACCACCAAGTGAACCACAGGGATGCGCCAATCAGCAGACCCGGAAAGATGCCCGCCAGAAAGAGCTTGGATATGGAGACATTGGCAGTGACGCCGAAGATGACGAAACCGATGGACGGCGGAATGATCGGTCCGATGACCCCCGAAGCGGCAATGAGGCCGCCTGAACGGCTCTTGTCATGACCAGCTGCGACCATCATCGGAATGAGCAATGCCGCCAAGGCAGCGGCGTCGGCCACTGCGGATCCTGACAGTGCGGAGAGCAGGCACGCCGACACGATCGCAACGTAGCCCAAGCCTCCACGAATGTGTCCAACGACGGCCAGTGCGAGGTTGATGATGCGCCGTGACAACCCGCCCTGGTTCATGGCCTCGCCGGCGAGCATGAAAAAGGGTACCGCCAGCAGAGGGAAGCTGTCGGCGCCGTTGATCACGTTCTGCGCAAGGATCTGAGCATCGAACATGTCGAGATGCCACATGAGCGCGACTCCACACAGAAGGAGCGAGTAGGCGATGGGCACGCCGATGGCCATGCACCCGAGCAGGGCGCCGAGGAAAACTGCAATCGTCATATCAGGAGCCTTGCGTACCGGAGCGGTTGTTCGCCTGCGGCAGTCGTTCGTTCGCGTCACGTTGCGCGATCTCTGCATTGATGCGGTCGATGTCGGCTTGCTCTTCCGACTCATGCACCATCACCAGTTCATCCTCTTGCAACTGACCGGTGAGGGCTCTCCAGAGATCGTGGAAGAGGAAGACAATGGCAGAGACGCCATAGACAACGCCGACGAAGTAGAAGATCGCCACCGAAGCGCCAGAGGTCGGTGCTCTGACATCCCAGTTGACCAGTGTCTGCTGCCAGCTTCCACTCAACAGCAGCCAGGTCGCGTACAGCATCAGCCCGTGAGAGACGATGAGGCACATCTTCTTGCCCCACACTGGAAGCCTTCGGATCAGCGCGTCGGTCCCCAGGTGCGCGTGTTCGCGGACTGCGACGATGGCCCCGAGAAAGGTCATCCATACGAAGAGCCAGCGCGATACCTCTTCCGACACGGGAATGCCGGAATTGAAGCCGTACCGCAACACCACATTGGCGAAGACCATCACCACCATGAGCGCAAGAAGTACCGCCATGACAGCCTCTAGGCTGCGGCAATAAAAGGAAAATAGTCGGGTCATTCAATACCCCAGATATTTCAAACGAGGTGTTTCAAAGGGCACTCAAACGCCGGGCCGCGTTGCGTAGAGTCGGGCAATGGATACGGTCTCGTCGTCTCCGTGGCCGCTCTGCACGAAACTCGCGTACTGGGCGGTCGCGGCTTCGAGCACGGGGAGATTGAGCTGAATGCCGTGCCGAATTGACTCGACATGGCCCAGGTCCTTCAGCAATTGCGCGGCGCGCCCTGTGGGTGGGACGAAGTCTTCCGATGCCATCCGTGGCCAGGCTCTCTGAAGCGCCTGCGAGTCCGCCATGCCTCCCGCCAAGCTTGTTGGCACAAGTGCCGGATTCAGGCCGAGTTCGCGGGTCAGCGCCAGTGCCTCAGCGAGCAGCACGAACGTTCCGCCCACCAGAGCTTGGTTGATCGCCTTCATGGCCTGACCCGATCCGACGTCGCCGACACGGGTTGAGCGTGCTGCCAGAACTGCAAGGATGGGCTGGACCCTGTCCAGGGCATCGGTGCTGCCACCGGCCATGATGGTCAGTCCGCCTGTTTCGGCGGCGGCTGGTCCGCCGGATACGGGCGCATCGATCCATTCGATGCCGTAGGCGTGCGCGCGCTTCGCAATGTCCCTGCTCTGCTCAGGCGCCAGTGTCGAGAAGTCCAGCACCAAACGCGGACGCCGGCTGTGTGCTTCAGCGACACCCTGGGGACCGAATACCACGGCGTCGACCGCGACGTGATCCAGAACGCACAGGCAGATGATGTCGCACTGTTCGGCCACGTCGGCGGGCGATTGGGCACGGCTTGCACCGGCCGCCGCCAATGCGTCGCATCGCTCCGCCTCGCGATTCCAGCCGACCACTGCGAAACCGTGCGTCGCCAGACGCCGCGCCATCGGCAGGCCGAGCAGGCCCAACCCGATGAAGCCCACACGGTTGCCGTGTGCTTCGAACGTCTGCGCGTGGTGCATCACTGCCGGGCAGACGTGGCGGTGGCGCGTACCCGGGCGACTTCGTCGCGCAGTTCCTTGGTGATGGCTGCACCCGAGTCCTGTGCGAGTTTCTCCGAGACCGGCTGCACCTTCTGGCGCAGCCGCTCGACCTCGGCCGGTGCCAACTCGTTGACCTTCAGGCCCGCCGCCTTGATGGTCTCCAGGGCCTTGGCCTCTGCATCGCGGGACACCTTGCGCTGGTAGGGCTTGGCTTCATTCGCTGCTTCCAGCAGGATCTTGCGCTCGTCCTCTGACAGCTTGTCCCAGGTTCTCTTGCTCGCGACGACGAGCAGAGGGTTGTAGGTATGGCGAGTGATCGACAGGAACTTCTGTGCTTCATGCAGCCGCGAACCGACAATGGAGGTGAGCGGGTTCTCCTGACCGTCCACGGCACGGCTTTCCAGCGCGCCGTAGAGCTCGGGGAACGACAACGCGACGGGGTTGGCATCCAGCGCACGCATCATGTCCACGTAGATTGGGATCTGTTGGACCCGGACTTTCAGCCCACGAAAGTCCTCGATCGTGTTGATCGGCTTGGTGCTCGTGGTGAAGTTGCGAAAGCCATGGTCCCAGTAGCTCAGGCCCACGAGGTTCTTGCTGGGCAAGATGGCCAGGAGCTTGGCGCCGAACGGTCCGTCCAAAACGGCATCCGCTTCCGCGGCGCTCTGAAACAGGAACGGCATGTCGAACATCCCGAATTCCTTGCTGACGCCCGTCAGCGAGCCGGGCACCATCACCGAAAGGTCGATCGTCCCGCCCTGCATCGAGGACACGATCTGCATGTCGCTGCCCAGCGTGCCGCCAGGGTAGAGCCGGACGACCAGCTTGCCGGCGCTTTTTGCGTTGACCAGTTCGGCGAAACGCTCAGCACCCATGCCATGCGGATGCTCCTTGACGTTCACGAAAGACATGCGCAGGATCTTCTTGTCCTGGGCATGGGCATTGAAACCGCCGCCGAGCATCAGCGCCATACCGAGCAGTCCTGCGCCGATCGCTCTGCCGAAAGGGCGCAGGTGCGGGAACTTCAGAATCGAAGGGATCATTGGGTTGTCTCCTGGAATTGACGCTATCGCGCCGTTAAAGAACTAGCTGCCGCTCTGGTCGAACTTGATGCCTTGGCTTTGCACGATGGACTTCGCACGTTCAAGGGCCTTCTTGATCTCCCCTCCGAACTCTTCCGGTGTGGTGCTGACCGGCTCGGAGCCGGTCTGCACGACGCGCGCCTGCACGTCGGGCTGAGACATGACCTTCTTCGTGACCGCGTTGAGCTTCGTCTGGATGTCGCGGGGCAGGTTCGCAGGGGCTACCAGGCCGTACCAGACGCCGTCATTGATCGCGCCAAGGCCCAACTCCGCGTAGGTGGGAACCTCTGGCAAGATGGCTAGCCGCGTGGGCCAGGCCACAGCCACGGGTCGAGCGCGCTTGCTTTGGATTGCTTGGATCGACCCAGGCATGCTGTCGAAGAACAGTTCCAGTTGGCCCCCAATCAGGTCCGTCAATGCGGGGCCGGAGCCGCGGTAAGGCACGTGGGTCAATTGGGCCCCGATGAGGGACGAGAAGAGCGCCCCCGTGAGGTGGTGGACGCCGCATGTTCCTCCCGTGGCGTAGCGCACAGCGCCAGGGGCTTTGCGTCCGATGTAAGTCTTCAGGTCCTCAAAGTTCTGGGCCGGCACGTCCATGTTCATGACCAGCACGTTGGGTGTGCGGGCCAGATTGCTGATCGGCGTGAAGTCCTTGACGGGGTCGTATCCTCCCTTGGGATTGCAGGCGACATTGGCCGCATGCGTTCCGACCGTTGCCAAGCCGAGCGTGTAGCCGTCGGCGGGTGACTTCGCGACCGCCAAGGCCCCGATCGCCCCGCCCGCTCCGGCGCGGTTGTCCACGACGACAGGTTGACCGAGTTCCCTGCTGGCGGCATCTGCCCAGATCCGGGCCACGATGTCCGTAGCCCCGCCGGGTGCGAAGCCCACAACGAGGCGGATGGGTTTGGTGGGGTACGACTGGGCTGAGGCGCAGACCGCCGTGGTCATCAGCAGGCAGGCGGCAGCAATTCGGCGAACACAGGGCATCATGTTTGTCTCCTTGTTTGTGGGCTTTCCTGCGTTAAGTGTTCCACGTACTTTTTAAAGTGTCAACACATAGAGGCCAAGTGCATGCTTTAAATCTCGAGCATCTGGGCCATGTGCTGGCAATTGATCGCCGCATGCGCAGGCCAACGTCAGCGGCGGGCGCGCGTGCCGAGCCTGAGGGGATGGCTGTGGTTGCCGTGGCGTGGCATGGCTCAAGGGCCAGGTGGTCCGGCCAAGGCGTATTCGGTGACGGCGGCCGACGGCGGTGGGAGTCGTTCAAAGGCGTGCGGCAGCTGCTTGTGAGGGGGGGGGGGCGCTCGGGCGGGCAAGCCTTCGTCCACTCGCAACCAAGCCCGATACTGAGGCGCCGGCTGCTTGAGAAGGGCGCGACGTTCGGGCGATTTCGAATATGGCTCGCCTGCACTGCGTCAGCGCTGATCCGGGAGCGCCGTATGTCCCTGGCGCGGATGGCCGGCGATCTGGGGTTCAGCGACGCGACCACCTTCCCTCAGGCGAACAAGACATCGACCAGCGTTGCGCTGAGTCGTGCCAGGGTGGCGCCAAGCGCCTCAAAAGCTCACATGGTCAGCAGTTTCTGGTCACTGCGACGTGCGTCTCAGTCCTGCCGCCACTGGGGTACGCGCTTCTCAAAGAAGGCCTCATAGCCTTCGCGTGCGGCAGGCAGTTGGTAGGCGTGTACGAAGCACTCTGCTTCATATTCCAGGTGGGCGCGGAACTCGGAGCGGAATGTCCGGTCGGCGAGGCGCGTCATCGCTTGGATGGAGGACTTCGGCTGCGCCGCAATCTCGCTCGCAAGCGTCTGTACCCGTTCGTCGAGTGCTTCGTCATCGACCACCTCGTCGATCACGCCGAGAGCAAGGGCCGTCGTCGCGTCGAGCGATTCGCCGGTGTAGAGCAGCCGCTTGGCCAGCGAAGGGCGGATCTGGCGGGTGAGAAGGACGATGCCCCCGGTGCCCGGCCATGCGCCCCGCTTGACTTCAGGCAGGGCCAGCGTAGCGCTGCGGGTAGCGATGCGGTAGCTGCACCCGAGTGCCAGCTCGAGTCCACCGCCCATGCATGCGCCACGGATGGAAGCGATGGTCGGCACGTCGAGTTCGACCAGGGCAAGGATCATCCGGTGCGCGTTATGCACATGCGCGCGGGCAACCGCGGGGTCGAAGCGCTGCGGATACTCGCGCAGGTCGGCACCGGCGCAAAAGCTTTTCGGGCCGCTGTCGAACACGATGCACCGCACGTTCGGATCTTCCTGGGTGGACAGGAAGAACGAACCCAGTTCCCTGCGCACGACCTGATTCAGTACGCCGAGCGGCGGGTTGTCGATGGAAACGTGGCGCACTGCGGCCGTCGAGCCTGCTCGTACGGAGAGGGCGCTCCATGATGGAGTCGTGTGGTCGTTCATGGGTGGGGAATGGAGCGGGTTACCGTGTCGAGCATCCGTTGCTTGCCGGTGAGGATGTGGCTCTCGAAGCAGTCGGCCGCTTCGGCGACCTTGCCGTTTCGCAGTGCCTCGACGAGCGCGGAGTGCTCCGCATGCGACAACTGCATCTGGGCCATGGTGTACACGCCCTTGCGCAGGTACAGGCTCAGTTCGGCCTCGATGGTGTTGTTGAGCTCGATCAGCCGGGGGTTCTTGGTGATGGCCATGAGGTGCTCATGGAAGGCATTGTTGAGCTGATGGTATGTGCCGCCATCGCGGTTGTTCAGTGCAGCTTCCATCTGCGCCATCAGATCCAGCAGACGTTTTTCTTCCTCAGCCTCGAGGCGGGTGGCAGCCAGGCGGCCGGCGGTGCGAGCAATTCCAGCGCGGATGTCGTACAGATCCAGCGCCGCTTCAAGCGACACCTTGCGTACCTCGGCGCCTCGGTTGGGAATGATGCGCACGAGGCCGCTGCGCTCGAGTGAGCGCAGAGCCTCCCTGGCCGAATTGCGTCCCACGCCCAACTCTGCGGCGAGGGCTTGCTCGTTGACCCGTTCGCCCGGCTGAAGTGTGCCGTCCGCAATCATCTGCCGCACTCTGTCTTGGATCTCGTCCAGTCGTGTCGCGATCACCTCGGCGTCTCGAACTGCAGCTTTGCTCATGGTTTTTGGAAGAAGTTTTTATTAAGTCTACAGCACAAAACAAATCCCATGTGATATGCGCGCACTTCAAATTCAAGTGTTGACACTTGAGGCGATATTGTTATGATTCGACGATCTTCATCGCTCGGCGGATCACATCATGGAACTTCAGGACCTCTACGCCTCCCACGGGCAGTTCATCGGCGGGTCATGGCGCCGCGGCGCTGCGGATGCATGCGTCATGCTCAATCCAGCCACCGAGGAGCCGTTGGGTGAGGTGGCTCAAGCGGATGCGGCACAAGTGGCCGAGGCCATCGCCGCCGCCTACACGGCGCGGGGCAGCATGCGTGCCCTGACGGCGTGGAACCGCTCCGCCTTGCTGCGCCGGGCCGCCTCACTGATCGATGAGCGGGCCGAGGCACTCGGGCGGCTGGTGGCGCTGGAAACTGGCAAGCCGGTTCGGCAGGCGGTTGGCGAGGCCAAGGCCTCCGCCGAATCCGTAGACTGGTTCGCCGACGAGGCGCGGCGTGTGTTCGGCCTGAGCTACGAAAGCCGTGTGAAGGGAGACCGGTACCTGGTGCATATGGAGCCCCTGGGCGTGGTCGCGGCCTTCGTGCCCTGGAACTTTCCTTTGCTGCTCCTGGCCCGCAAGATGGCGCCGGCCCTTGCGGCCGGCAATGCCCTGGTGATCCGTCCGTCCAGCGAGGCTGCCGGCGCGACCATGGCCCTCGTCAAGTGTTTCGAGGATGCGGGCTTCCCGGCGGGGGCCATCAATCTGGTCGTCGGCCGCCCGGCCGAGGTCACCCCCACGATCATGGACGATCCCCGGGTCGCCAAGGTCAGCTTCACCGGCTCGGTGCCCATCGGCCGGCAGATCGTGCAGCAGTCGGCCACCACGCTCAAGCGCGTCAGCATGGAGTTGGGCGGCCATGCGCCGGTGATCGTGCACGCCGATGCCGACATCGACGCCTTTGCTCGCCTAGCCGCGGCAGGCAAGTTCCGCAACGCGGGCCAAGTGTGCGCGGCGCCGACACGGTTCTACGTCCACGAGTCCGTGGCGGCGCAGGTCGAGGAGAAGCTAGCGGCAGCAACGCGGGCATTGAACGTCGGCTCGCCGCTGGCCGATGCCACGGACCTGGGGCCGCTCACCACCGCGCGCCGCCGCGCCGCCATCGAGGAGATGGTGGAACAGGCTGTTGCCGGCGGGGCGCGGGTGGTGACGGGAGGGCGGCGGCCCGCAGGCTCGGACCGCGGCTACTTCTACGAGCCAACGTGGCTCACGCAGTTGCGGCCGGACGCCTCGGTGCTCAATGACGAGCCGTTCGGGCCGCTGGGCACGCTGGCGCCTTTCTCGACTCTCGACGAGGTGGTGACCGAGGCCAACCGCCTGCCCTTTGCGCTCGCCGCCTACGTCTTCACCCGCTCGCTGGCCAAGGCCCATGCGACCGCCGACCGCCTCGAGGCTGGGGTCATCGGGATCAACACCTTCGTCGCGTCCACCGCCGAAACCCCCTTCGGCGGAGCCAAGGACAGTGGCTATGGCCGCGAGGGCGGCCCGTACGCCATCCGGGACTACCTCGACACCAAGTTCATCAATGTCGCGATGCCGGCCGATGCCGAATGACGCGGCTAGCGATGGCCCACCACACTAAAGAGCACCAGGAGACCCTATGAAAGTCATTCCCAATTACGCCAAGCAACGCCTCTTGGACGGCGAGCTAGCCCTCGGCATGGGCCTGCGCCAGGCCCGCACGGTCGACATCTCGCAGATCGCCAAGAGCTGCGATTTCGACTGGCTGTTCATCGACATGGAGCACAACTCCATGAGCATCGACACGGCGGCGCAGATCTGCCAGGCGGCGCTCGGCGTCGGCATCACCCCCATGATCCGCGTGCCCGCCCATGACGCGTTCCACAGCACCCGCCTGCTCGACACGGGCGCCCAAGGCATCGTGGTGCCTCACGTCAGCACCGCCGAGCAGGCGCGTGCTGTGGTGTCCTTCTGCCGGTTCACCCCGCTGGGTCACCGCTCGATCCCGGGCGGCCTGCCGCAGACCCGTTTCATGTCGCTGCCGGTGCCGGAGACGGTTTCGCTGATCAACAGCGAAACCCTGCTGGTGGCGATGATCGAGACGGTCGAGGGCCGCGACAACGTGGACGAGATCGCCGCCGTGCCGGGCATCGATGCACTGCTGGTCGGATGCACCGACTTGGCGGCGGAACTGGGCGTGCCTGGCCAACTGGGCCACCCCAGCGTCAAGGCCGCGCTGGACACGGTGTTTGCCGCCTGCACGCGCCACGGAAAGGCCTGCGGGGTCGGTGGCGTCTATGACGAGGTCCTGATGGAGGAGTACATCCAAAAGGGCGCGCGGTTGATCCTGAGCGGCTCCGACTTGGCCTTCCTCATGGCCGGTGCGCGCAGCCGGTCGACCCGGCTTCGCAGCATCGAACTGGCATCCCCGATGCGCGCGTCCGCCTGACGGACACCACTGAAAAAACAAAGAGAGACAACCATGAATCCTGCATACACGCTGGCCATGCTCGATCGGCCAGACCTTCGTCCTTACCTGAGCGACGAGCAGTTCGAGTTCCGCCGCAGCGTCAACCGCGTGCTGGTCAAGCACGCCAGCCCCGAATACATCGGCAAATGCGATGAGGACAAGCGCTTTCCCCAAGAACTGATCGACGTGGGCGTGGAGCAGGGCTGGTTTGCGCTCACGCTGCCCGAAGCGTACGGCGGCATCGGCGACTACATGGACATGACCGCCTTCCTGGAGGTCGCCGCATACTACAGCGTGGCCTTGAGCCGTTTCTGGAATGCCAACATCAACATGGTCGGCGGGGCGCTGGCGCGCTTCGCTTCCGAAGAGATCAAGTCGGAGGTCCTGCCGGCGTTGGCCCAGGGGGAGGGATGGCTGGCGTTTGCGCTCAGCGAGAACGGCTCGGGTTCGGATGCCGCCTCCTTGACCACGCGCGCGGCGATCGACGGCGATGACTTCGTGATCGACGGGACCAAGATGTGGATCACCGGTGCCCTGCAGGCCAAGTACATCCTGACCGCAGTGCGCACGGACAAGGACGCCAAGAAGCACGAGGGCATCAGCCTGCTGCTGGTGCCCACCGACACACCGGGCCTGGAGATCCGGCCGATCGACCTCCTGGGCGGCAGCGCGATCCGGACCTGCGAGGTGAACTACGTGGGCGTTCGGGTGCCCAGGCGCCTGCTGGTGGGCGAACTGCACATGGGGTGGAAGCGGCTGACCGCCGTGCTGGCCAAGGAGCGTGTCGCGCTCTCGGCCATGTGCGCCGGCGCCGCGCAGGCAGCGGTGGATCTGGCGCGCTGGTATGCGCTGGACCGAAAGCAGTTCGGCCAGCCCGTGTTCGACTTCCAGGCCGTCTCGCACATGATCGTCGACATGCAGACGCAGGTCGATGCGGCAAGGATGATGGCCTATCGCGCCGCGCGGCTGCTCGCGGATGGCCAGCCCTGCGATGCCGAATCGTCGCAGGCGAAGTACTTCGCGTCCGACGTCTATGTGCGCGTGGCCACCGAGGGCCTGCAGATCATGGGGGCCAACGGCTACGCCATGGAATATCCGATGCAGCGGCACTACCGCGAATCGAAGCTCTTCCAGATCTTCGGTGGAACCAACCAGATCCAGCGCAACATCGTCGCGCGCAGCCTCAAGGGATGACACACATGGCGAAGAGCATTGCAGAACAGTTGAAGTCGCTGGGGCTGAAGGTCGCGCAGGACAGTGCGGATGTCGTCGTAGTGGGCGGCGGCGGCGCAGCGTCGCGCGCTGCGTTGTCTGCCCGGCTGACCGGCGCCGACGTGCTGGTGCTGGCCAAGGCCCCGTTGGGCACGGGCGGCAGCACCGTCCATGGCGCCAGCGAGATCATGAGCATGGGGGCCTCGGGCTACGGCGATACCGCCGACAGCCCGCAGGTGCACTACCACGACACGATGGCGGCCGCCAGCGGCTTCATCGACCGCGACCTCGTGCGGGTCCTGGCAGAGGACGCACCCAAGCGGATCGCCGATCTGATCGAACTGGGCGTTGCCTTCGACCGGGTTCCGGCCGAGAGCGTTCCAGGCAGCTACGCGTCGGACTACAAGCTGATCCGCAGCGACTTCGGCAGCTACGCGCGGGCGCTGGGTGTGTCCGGCAAGACCGGCAAGGCTTTCGTCAGCGCGCTGAACGAGCAAGCGATCGCCCAAGGCGTGCGGGTGCGGGCGCCGGCGGCCCTGGTCGATCTGTTGCTCGATGCGTCCGGCCGCGCGGCCGGTGTGCTGGCTTACGACGCGCAATCGAACGAATGGATCGTGGTGCGGGCCAAGGCCGTGGTCCTCGGGACGGGGGGCGCCCATGGCCTCTTCTCGCAACAGGTCTCCACGGCGGAGATGACCGGCGACGGCCAGGCCGTGATGTACCGCGCAGGCGCCGAGTTGGTGAACATGGAGTTCCACCAGTTCGGCCCGGCCCTGGTCCATCCCTACGTCCAGTTGTTCTCGAAGTCGTGCTTCGTGCTTCACCCGAAGATGACGAACGCGTTGGGACATGCCTTCCTGAAGGATTACCTGCCGGCCGGGGTCAGCGAGGAGGAGGTGATGGACGAGAAAGTCTTCCCCTTCACCGTGAGCAATGTCTCGCGCTACCTGGACATCGCCATCGCTTCGGAGATCGCTGCCGGCCGCGGCACCGGGCGCGGCGCCGTGAACTTCTCGCTGGCGCACGTGGCCGCCGACCGCCTGCAGGCCACCATCCCGAACACGATGCGATGGATGAAGGCCAATGGCGTGGACCCGCAGCGCGACCTCATGGAGGTCGGGATCGCCTTCCAGTGCCTCAATGGAGGCGTGCGCATGGTCGATGCCGATGCGCGCTCGACAATCCCCGGTGTTCATGTGATCGGGGAACTCGCTGGTGGCGTTCGCGGGCCCGACCGGCCTGGCGGCAATTCGCTGGCCGAAGGCCAGGTGTTCGGCCACCGTGCCGGCGATGCTGCGGGCCGTGAAGCGCTGGGCAGCCGGGCGTCTGCGTCTCCCGAAGGCGATGCGGTCGTGCAGCGTCTGGCGACCGCGCTGGCCGCCAATCGCGACATCGACGTCGAGGGCAGTGCCAGGCACCTGCAGGAGGTCATGCAGCGCCATGCTCTCGTCGAGAAGAACGAGACCGGTCTTTCCGAGGCGCTGGTCCAGGCCCGCGACATCGAAACGCAGCTGGCTCAGGGGGGCGGCGCAGAACCGTCCACCCTGCCGCGTGTGCTGACGCTTCAGAACATGGCGACCACCGCCTCGATCATCCTGGAGGCATGCCTCGCGCGCCGGGAAACCCGCAGCGGTCACCTGCGTACCGATTTTCCCGAGCGCGACGACGCGGCCTTCGGGTTTGCCTTTGTGCAGACCCGGACCGAGAGCGGCGCGAGCCGGTTCACGCCCCTGGCTTACCCGGCAGCACAGTAAGTCCGAAGAACGGAGACAACGAGTATGAGCAAGGAAACCGGCAATCGGCTGCCATTGAGCGGCTACACCATCCTGGACCTGAGCGTCATGACAGCCGGTCCGGTCGGCACCATGCTGCTGGGCGACATGGGCGCTGACGTGATCAAGGTCGAGGAACCCGCGCGCGGCGACCTCGCCCGCGACCTGGGCAACCAGTTCGTTCATGGCGAGAGCGTGCAGTTCATGTCCCAGAACCGCAACAAGCGCAGCCTGCGCCTGGACCTGAAGTCGCCGCAAGGCCGCGACGTCTTCCTGCGCATGGCCCAGACCGCCGACGTCATCGTCGAGAACTTCCGGCCCGGCACGGTCGATCGCCTGGGCATCGGCTACGAGGCCGTGCGCGCGATCAATCCGCGCATCATCTACGCGAGCGCGTCGGCGTTCGGGCAGACGGGGCCCTACGCCGCATGGCCGGCCAACGACCCGATCGTGCAGGCGGTGGCCGGCCTGATGGACATGACGGGAGAGCCCGAGGGGCTGCCGGTGCGCCTGGGCGCACCGCTGCCTGACTTTGGCGCAGCCGCCATGATGGCACTGGGCATTACGGCCGCGCTGCTGCATCGCGAGCGCACGGGGACGGGGCAGCGCCTGGACACGTCGCTGCTGGGAGCCTCGCTGTTCAGCACAATCCCCCGGGACGGGGAGGCTATCCGCAGTGGCAAGGCGCCGTCCCGCCTGGGCAGCGGGCACCCGACCATGGTGCCCTACCGAAACTATCAGGGATCGGACGGCAAGTACTTCTTCGCCGCGTGCTTCACCGAGAAATTCTGGCGCAACCTGTGCCAGGTGCTGGACCGGGCGGACCTGCTGACCGATGCGCGCTTCATCGACAACACGCGCCGCACCGAGAACCGCGAGCAGCTCGACGCGATCCTGGAAGAGATCTTCGCGACGCAGCCGGCGTCGCACTGGGTTCAGGTTCTGTCGCAGGCTGACGTTCCCAGCGCAGCCGTGCAGGACTACCACACGGCCTTGACCGCAGATCCGCAGATCAAGCATATCGGGGCGGTGCTCCACCTCGACCATCCGGTCGCCGGGCCTCTGACAAATCTGGCCAATCCCATCAACTTCCATGGATCACCCACGCAGGTTCGCCACCCACCTCCCGTGCTCGGACAGCACAGTGCGGAGGTGCTTCGGCAGTTCGGCTTCTCGCAGGAGGAGATCGATGGGCTGACGAGCCAGGGCGTGGTGAGGGGTTCGCGCCTGGACGATGCCGCCGTGCATGACGAGGCAAAGGGGCGCTGACATGGTGGACCTCCCCTATGAGGAAGTGACGGCCGACTACGTGATCGTCGGCGCGGGCACGGCGGGCTGCGTGCTGGCCAATCGCCTGTCGGCCGATGGCTCGCAACAGGTGGCCTTGGTGGAAGCGGGTGGTCGGGACCGGCATCCGATGATCCACATCCCGGCCGGCTTCATGCGGCTGCTCGATCATCCTGGCGTGACCTGGAGCTACCGGACCGCGCCGCATCCGGATACGGCCGACCGGCCCATCCTCTTTCCGCGCGGCAAGGGGCTGGGCGGCTCGAGTTCGATCAATGGCCTGCTCTATGTCCGGCCGTTTGCGGCGGACATCGACACCTGGGAGTCGATGGGTGCGACAGGGTGGAACTACCTGAACTGCCTGCCCTACTACAAGCGCTGTGAGACCTGGCAGGACGGGACCGACCCCCGCCGAGGCGCCGACGGTCCAATCAAGGTGACGCGAGTGCTTGCGCCGCCTGCCGTCTGCGCGCCTGTCGTCGAGGCAGGCCGCGAGCTGGGCCTTGAGTTCCTCGATGACCCCAACGCGGACCCGCGCGGCCCGTCGATCTGGTACTACCAGCAGACCCGCGATGGCCGCGTGAGGTCGAGTGCCGCACGAGGCTATCTCTGGCCGGTCGCGTCCAGAAGGAATCTGACGATTCACACCGAACTGCGGGCTCATCGGGTTCTCATGGAAGGTGAAGGTCCTCAACGTCGGGCGGTCGGCATGCAGTGCATGCGTGCTGACGGAGCCATCGTGGTGCTGAAGGCGCGCAAGGAGCTCATCCTGAGCGCGGGCGTGATCGGCACGCCGAGGTTGCTGGAGATGAGCGGCATCGGTGATCCCGACGTCCTCGACAACGCAGGCGTGCCGACCCAGGTTGCGTTGCGCGGAGTCGGAGCCAATTTCCAGGACCATTACGTCACGCGCCTGTGCTTTCGTATCCAGGGCATCGCGACCGCGAACGAGCGCGCGCACGGAACGGCTTTGGCGAGCGAGGTCGCCAAGTACGTCGTGTCCGGCAGTGGCATCCTGACCTACAGTGCGGCCGTTGTGGGCGCTTTTGCCTCAACGGGCCTGGTGGAGCGACCCGACGTCCAGTTCGTGATCGCGCCAGGCAGCTTCAAGGAGGGGCGGATCGGGGAACTCGAGGACCTGCCTGGTCTTTCGCTTGGCGTCTGGCAGATGCGGCCGGAGAGCCGGGGCAGCGTGCACATCAGATCGTCAAAGAATGACGAATCACCCCTGATCGACCCCAAGTACCTCAGCCACCCCCTGGACCGCGAGACGGTGGTGGCGGGCCTGCGTATCGGACGCGCCCTGGCGCAGCAACCCGCCCTGGCGCGGTATGTGGTGGAAGAAACCCTGCCTGGCGGACAGGCTGGGGACGACGAGGCCTTGTTGCAGTATGCGAGGGTCAACGGTTCCACGGTGTACCACGGTGTCGGCACCTGCCGCATGGGCCCGGATGCAGCAGCCGGTTGCGTGGTCGACGAGCGGCTGCGTGTCCACGGCGTTGCTGGTTTGCGCATTATCGACGGTTCGGTCATGCCGGCGGTGACCTCCACCAACACCAATGCGACGGTCTTGATGATCGCCGAGCGGGCGGCCGACATGCTCCTGGCTGAACACCCGGGGACAGGGGGGATGCCTGGCCTGGGCGCGTTGCTGTCGCCATACGCGGTATGACGGGGCAGGGCTGGCTGGCGGCCTATGCCCACATCGCTTCGCTGCTGCTGCCCGTCGCCTGCTGCGCCAGCATCGGGGCGTTCTGGGCGCGCTCGGGAAAGTCCTACCCCGGGGAGTTCGTAGCGCACCTGGCCACGGTGGTCAGCACGCCGGCGCTGGTGTTCCACACCCTGGTGACCACGAAGCTCGACGATGCGCGCCTGCTGGAGGTGGGGGCTGCTGCTCTGGTCGGGCTGGCGGTGGCTGCCGCAGCCAGCAGTTGTGCCCTTGCGGCGTTCAAGCTGCCGGTTCGCACATTGACGGCCGCCGCGACCTTTCCGAATGCCGGCAACCTCGGCCTGCCCGTGGCTTATCTGGTGTTCGGCGAGGTCGGTATGGCCGTGGCGATCACGTTCTTTGCCGTCAACTCGGTCGTTCAGCACACGTTGGGCGTCTGGTTCACCAGCCGAGGTGGAGCCCACGGGCAGCGTTGGCCCAAGGGCGTCGCGATCGCCTGCGTACTCGCACTGGCTGCGCGCGCCAGTGCGATGTCCGTGCCGACCCCGGTGCTGGAGTCAGCTCGCCTGATCGGATCACTCGCCGTGCCACTGATGCTGCTCAGTCTCGGCTATGCGCTGGCAACGGTATCCCGCAGCGGCCTGGGCCGTGGGGCAGTGCTCGGCGCGATACGCCTGCTGGCAGGTCTGCTCGGCGGCGCGGCGGTTGTCTATCTGCTCGGACTGCCGCCGTTGACGGCGGCCGTGGTCGCATTGCAACTGGTCATGCCAGTGGCTGTGGTGAGCGCCATCTACGTGCAGCGGTTCAGCTCCGAGGGGGACGTGGCGGCCGGAGCCGTGCTCGTGTCGACCGTGGTGTTTCTTGCGCTGTGCCCCCTTTGGATTGCCTTGGTGGGCAGTCGAAACCTATGAGGACCATGAATGACTTCGAAAACTGAAGACGGCGCGAATCGGCGCCGAAGGTTGCTGGTGACGGGCGTTCCGACGGATGCGGTCGTCGAGCGTGCGAATGCGGAGTTCGACGCGCAGTTCTGGCGTGAAGCCGATCCCATCGGAGACCGACTGCTGGACGTGGCCAGCGGCTTCGAGGCGGTTCTGATCATGCCCGACGACAAGCTGGATGCAGAACGCATCGGCCGCTTGCCTGCCAGCGTCGAGGTCCTTGGAACCCACTCCGTTGGATACGATCACATCGATCTGGCCGCAGCCACGGCGCGGCGGCTGCCCGTCTTCAATACGCCCGACGTCCTCACGGATGCCGTCGCGGATCTTGCGCTGTTCCTAGTGCTCGCTGCGGCCCGTGGAACGACATCGGCGGAAGCCGCACTGCGACGCGGTGGGTGGGGACGATGGGCGCCGACGCTGTTTCTGGGCCGATCTCTGGGTGGACTGCAACTCGGCATCTTCGGCATGGGGCGCATCGGGCAGGCGATCGCGCTGCGCGCAACTGCATTCGGCATGCGTGTGCACTACCACAATCGCACGCGGCTGGCGGAAGACAAGGAGCGCGGAGCGCAGTTCCATGAGAGCCTTGAGAGCTTGTTGAGCGCGAGTGACGTGTTCTGCATCTGCGCTCCCTCAACACCGCAGCTCAAGGACAGCATCAATGCGCAGCGTCTGGCATTGATGCCTCCCGGGGCGATCGTCGTGAATGTCGCACGGGGCGATCTGGTTGACGAGGCTGCGTTGTTTGCAGCGGTGCAGGAAGGTCGCGTGGGAGCCGTCGGCACGGATGTGTATCGCGGGGAACCGAACATCGACGCACGGTGGCTGGACCTCACTAATGCAACGCTGCTGCCGCATATCGGCAGCGCAACGCACGAAGTGCGCACCGCCATGGGCATGTTGGCGCTCGACGGCATCCATTCGCATTTCAGCGGTGCGCCTGCCGCCAATCTCCTCAATCCGCAGGTCTATGCGGTGACGCGCAGGAGCGGGGATTGAGCCACAACCACCAGCCACTGATCGAGGACATCCGTCTCCTCGGCCGCATCCTCGGCGACGTGATCCGCGAGCAGGAAGGCACTGAAACCTTCGAACTGGTGGAGAAGATCCGCACCCTCTCGGTCGCCTTCCGCCGCGACGAGAACCCATCAGCAGACCGCGCGCTCAAGCAACTGCTCGAGGACCTCACGGCCGCCGAGACGGTGCGCGTGATCCGCGCCTTCACCTACTTCAGCCACCTGGTCAACCTGGCCGAGGACCGCCACCAGATCCGCCGCCGCACCGCGGCCGAGCGCGCGGGCGAGGCCATCGAGGGTGGCCTGAAGGTGGCGCTGGCGCGCATCCGCCAGGCCGGCATCAGCGACGCGCAGGTGGTGCAGACGCTGGCACACAGCTACCTGTCGCCGGTGCTCACCGCGCATCCGACCGAGGTGCAGCGCAAGAGCATCCTCGACGCCGAGCGCGGTATCGCGCAGTTGCTGGCAGCACGCGACGACATCCGCCAGCGCCAGCAGCCATGCGCTGAAGCCATGGATGCTCTCGCGCCGCGCGAGCTGGCCGAGAACGAGGCGCAGATCCGCGTGAGGATCACGCAGCTGTGGCAGACGCGGCTGGTGCGCTTCACCAGGCTGACGGTGGCCGACGAGATCGAAAACGCGCTGTCTTACTACGAGGCGACCTTCCTGCGCATGATCCCGCACGTGTACGCCGAGCTGGAGACGGCGCTGGGTCGCGAGGACATCGCGCCCTTTTTCCGCATGGGGCAGTGGATCGGCGGCGACCGCGACGGCAACCCCAACGTGACCGCCGAGACGCTGGACCATGCCCTGCGCCGCCAGTGCGAGTTGGCGCTGCGCCATTACCTCTCCGAGATCCACGACCTGGGCGGCGAGCTGTCGCTGTCGGCCGCGCTGGTGGAGGTGACGCCCGAAATGCAGGCGCTGGCCGAGGCCTCGCCGGACCCGAGCGAGCACCGCCGCGACGAACCTTATCGGCGCGCGCTGATCGGCGTCTACGCCCGTCTGGCGGCCACGCTTCACGCGTTGACCGGCGCCACGGCTGTGCGTGCCGCCGTGGCCCCCCAGCATCCGTATTCCGATGCGGAAAGCCTCCTAACGGATTTGCGCACCGTCGAGGAATCGTTGCGCGAGAAGCATGGAGCTGCCCTGGCCGAGCCGCGCCTGAAGCCACTGATCCGCGCGGTGGAGGTATTCGGCTTCCACCTCGCCACGGTGGACCTGCGGCAAAGCTCCGACAAGCATGAGGCGGTGGTGGCCGACCTGCTGAAGGTGGCGCGCATCGAGCCCAACTACGCCGCGCTGGCCGAAGACGCCAAGCAGACCCTGCTGCTGCGCCTGCTGGACGACGCCCGCCCGCTGCGCGTGCCCGACGCGGCCTACGCGCCGCTCACCGTGAGCGAGCTGGCCATCTTCGCGCAGGCCCGCACGGTGCATGCGCGCTACGGCCGCGCCGCCATCCGCCACTACATCGTCAGCCACACCGAGACGGTGAGCGACCTGCTGGAGGCGCTGCTGCTGCAGAAGGAAGTGGGGCTGATGCGCGGAACGCTGAACGAGGACGCCGTGTGCGACCTGATCGTCGTGCCCCTGTTCGAGACCATCGAGGACCTGCGCAACGCCGCGCCCATCGTGCGCGCCTTCTTCGGCCTGCCGGGCGTGCACGCGATGGTGACGCGCTCCGGCGCCGAGCAAGACGTGATGCTCGGCTACAGCGACAGCAACAAGGACGGCGGCATCTTCACCAGCAACTGGGAGCTGTACCGCGCCGGCAACGCGCTGGTGAAGCTGTTCGACGAGCTGAACGAGGGCGAAGCGCAGCCGATCCGCCTGCGCATGTTCCACGGACGCGGCGGCACCGTGGGCCGCGGCGGCGGCCCCAGCTACCAAGCCATCCTGGCGCAGCCGCCGGGCACGGTGCGCGGGCAGTTGCGCCTGACGGAACAGGGCGAGGTGATCGGCTCGAAGTACGCCAACCGCGAGATCGGCCGACGCAACCTGGAAACGCTAGTGGCCGCCACGTTGGAGGCCACCTTCCTGACGCCGAACAAGGCGGCGCCGGCCGCTTTCATGGATGCGGCCGAGACGATCTCGCGCGCCAGCATGGCCGCGTACCGCGCGCTGGTGTACGAGACGCCGGGCTTCGTTGACTACTTCTTCAGCGCCACACCGATCCGCGAGATCGCTGAGCTGAACATCGGCTCGCGCCCGGCCTCGCGCAACCCCAAGCACAACATCGAGGACCTGCGCGCCGTGCCTTGGAGCTTCAGCTGGGGCCAGTGCCGGCTGGCCATCAACGGCTGGTATGGCTTTGGCAGCGCGGTGGCGGGCTTCATCGAGGGTGCGCCCGATGCCAAGGGCCGCGCGGAGCGCGAGGCGTTGCTGCAGCGCATGTACGCGCAGTGGCCCTTCTTCCGCACGCTGCTGTCGAACATGGACATGGTGCTGGCCAAGAGCGACCTGCAGTTGGCGCGACGCTATGCCGGATTGGTTGGCGAACCGGCCCTGCGGGAAACAGTGTTCTCAATGATCGAAGCGGAGTGGCGCCTGACCTCCGACACGCTCACGCTGATCACGGGCGCGCATCGAAGGATCCAAGACAACCCGGAGCTCCAGTTGTCCATGCAGTACCGCTTCCCCTACATCGATCCGCTGAACTTGCTCCAAATGGAGCTCCTCAGGCGATTCAGGAACAGCGATCAGGGGGATCAGGTGCAGCGCGGGATCCACATCTCGATCAACGGCGTAGCGGCCGGCCTGCGCAATACCGGTTGACGAGGCCATCATGAACAGTCGAACTTCCTGTGATCTCGAGCCCCGCGGCTTCCTGGAGCACCTGTACCGCACGGCGGTGCGTCATGCCCTGCCGACGGCACGCATGGGCGCCTTTCTGCCACCGCCGCCCAGTGGCCGCACGCTGGTATTAGGCGCCGGCAAGGCCGCCGGCTCGATGGCGCATGCGCTGGAGGCGCTGTGGCCGAAGGATGCGCCACTCTCCGGCCTGGTCGTCACCCGTTACCACCACATCCCGCCGCGGCCCGAGGGTCTTGCGCAGCGCATCGAGATCGTCGAGGCGGCCCACCCCGTGCCCGACGAGGCCGGCCTGAAGGCGGCTGAGCGCATGCTGGCGCTGACCGCCGGCCTCACGCCCGACGACCTGGTGCTGTGCCTCATCTCGGGCGGCGGCTCCTCGCTGCTCACCCTGCCGGCCGAGGGCCTGACGCTGGCCGACAAGCAGCGCATAAACCGACAACTGCTCGAATCCGGCGCCCACATCGGCGAGATGAACTGCGTGCGCAAGCACCTCTCGCGCATCAAGGGCGGCCGGCTGGCGGCAGCCTGCCGGCCGGCGCAGGTGGTCACGCTCACCATCAGCGACGTGCCGGGCGACGACCCGGCCGTCATCGCCAGTGGGCCGACGGTGCCCGACGCCACCACCTGTGCCGACGCGCTGGCCATCCTCGACCGCTACGGCATCGAGGTGCCCGCCGCGGTGCGCGCGCGGCTCGAAAGCGGCGAACTGGAAACGCCCAAGCCGGGCGATGCCGTCTTCGCCGGCCATGCCACGCACCTGATCGCCACGCCGCAGCAGTCGCTGGAGGCGGCGGCCGAGGCGGCGCGCGCCGCCGGCATCGAGGCGCACATCCTCAGCGACGAGATCGAGGGAGAATCGCGCGAGGTCGGCAAAGTGCACGGCGCCCTGGCGCGCGCCGTGGCCCTGCGCGGCCAGCCCTTCGCGCGGCCCTGCGTGATCCTCTCCGGTGGCGAGACGACGGTGACCGTACGCCAGCGCCCGCCTGGCACGCCCAAGGGACGCGGCGGGCGCGCCGGCGAGTTCTGTATGGGCCTGGCCGGCGTGCTGATGGGCCAGGCCGGCGTGTGGGCCCTGGCGGCCGACACGGACGGCATCGACGGCGTGGAGGATAACGCCGGCGCCTTCGTCACCCCCGACACCTTGGCGCGCGCGCAGGCGCACGGCCGCAGGCTCGCCGACTTTCTCGACCGCAATGACGCCTACGGCTGGTTCGACGCGCTCGGCGACCTGCTGGTCACGGGGCCGACACACACCAATGTGAACGACTTCAGGGCCATGCTGGTGATGTAAGCCATGTCGACCCTCAATTTGCACCACTCAGCAGTGGCTTTGCTGCAGCGCGCGTCGCGCATTTTCTTGGAGATGAAAAGCGAATGAAGATCTTGGTCCCCGTGAAGCGGGTGGTTGACTACAACGTGAAGGTCCGAGTGAAGTCGGACGGGACGGGCGTGGACATTGCGAACGTCAAGATGAGCATGAACCCCTTTGACGAGATCGCGGTGGAAGAGGCGGTTCGGCTGAAGGAAAAGGGCGTGGTCACGGAAGTGATCGCCGTGTCCGCGGGCGACGCCAAGTGCCAGGAGACGCTGCGCACGGCCATGGCCATCGGCGCCGACCGCGGCATCCTGGTCGAAACCAGCGAAGAGCTGCAGCCCCTGGCCGTGGCCAAGCTGCTCAAGGCCCTGGTGGACAAGGAACAGCCCGGCCTGGTGATCCTGGGCAAGCAGGCCATCGACGACGACGCCAACCAGACCGGCCAGATGCTCGCCGCGCTGGCCGAGCTGCCGCAGGCCACCTTCGCCAGCAAGGTCGAAGTGGCGGGTGACAAGGTCAACGTCACGCGCGAAGTGGACGGCGGCCTGGAGACCCTTGCCCTGAGCCTGCCGGCCGTGATCACCACGGACCTGCGCCTCAATGAGCCGCGCTACGTCACGCTGCCCAACATCATGAAGGCCAAGAAGAAGCCGCTGGACACCGTCAAGCCCGAGGAACTGGGTGTCGACGTGGCCCCGCGCCTGAAGACCCTGAAGGTGGTGGAGCCGGCCAAGCGCGGCGCCGGGGTGAAGGTGGCTGACGTGGCCGCGCTGGTGGACAAGCTCAAGAACGAAGCCAAGGTCATCTGAGGCCGCAACGAAGGAAGAACGACCATGACCGCACTCGTCATCGCCGAACACGACAACGCCAGCATCAAGCCGGCGACCCTGAACACCGTCACCGCCGCGGCTGCCGCGGGCGGGGACGTCCACATCCTGGTGGCCGGCCAGAACGCCGGTGAAGCCGCCAAGGCCGCCGCCCAGATCGCGGGCGTGGCCAAGGTCATCCATGCCGACGGCGCGAGCCTGGCCGATGGCCTGGCCGAGAACGTCGCCGCGCAGGTGCTGAGCCTGGCGGGCGAGTACAGCCACATCCTGTTCCCGGCCACCGCCGGCGGCAAGAACGTGGCCCCGCGCGTGGCGGCCAAGCTGGACGTGGCGCAGATCAGCGACATCACCAAGGTCGTGAGCCCCGACACCTTCGAGCGCCCGATCTACGCGGGCAACGCCATCGCCACCGTGCAGAGCAGCGATGCCAAGAAAGTCATCACCGTGCGCACCACGGGCTTCGATGCCGCAGCGGCCACGGGCGGCAGCGCCGCCGTGGAGACCAAGGACGCCGTGGTCGACAGCGGCAAGAGCGCGTTCGTGGGGCGTGAGGTGAGCAAGAGCGACCGTCCCGAGCTGACGGCGGCCAAGATCATCGTCAGCGGCGGTCGGGCGCTGGGCAGCAGCGAGAAGTTCCAGGAAGTGATCACGCCGCTGGCGGACAAGCTCAACGCGGCCATCGGCGCGAGCCGAGCGGCGGTGGACGCGGGCTACGCGCCGAACGTCCTGCAAGTGGGGCAGACGGGCAAGATCGTGGCGCCGCAGCTGTACATCGCGGCGGGCATCTCCGGGGCGATCCAGCACCTGGCGGGCATGAAAGACTCCAAGGTTATCGTAGCGATCAACAAGGACCCTGAGGCGCCGATCTTTAGCGTAGCCGACTACGGACTGGAGGCTGACCTGTTCACCGCTATGCCGGAGTTGATGGGGAGGCTATGAGCTGACTGTTTTCCGTTGATCCCGCTTCCCCCTACCCTCCCGATCCTGGCACATTCAAGACAACGAACCCAGCTTCGAGTATGGATCTTCACTGCCGTGCGACACTGTGCCTCACTGACAAGAACGTGCGGCGCGCGTAAGGTGGACTCGCACGCAGCCATCTCTCTAGATCGCGAGACCGCGTCGGCGGCCTAACTCCCACGTAGTGCTATTGCCCCGGATGACAGCCGTCAAATGTTGCCCCAGACGTCGCTCAACCAAAGGTTTCCACGGCACGAGTGTGAAACTCAGGCCGTCGTCCAACATGGCGAAGCGCCCGCTGACCAGTAGCACACTGCGACGGTAGACGCCGGACACGCGCTCGCCGTCCGCCGCCGGCCGGTACGGCAGGCCCGTCTCACGGGCGATGCCGTGCGCTGCGGCATCGAGGTCGCGCTGGCGCAGGGTGCCCAGCAGGTTGCGCGCGAGCACCACGCGCGAGCCACGGTGTGTTGATTTCCATGCAACCGTAACCCACCATTTCCATCTCGATCTGACCCACCCTGGTTCGTGAACTTCACGCTCACGTTGTGGATAAGTTCTTGGTCGCCTTCTCCTTCTTGGTGGTCTGTGGTGGTTGCTGTGCGGAGCTGTTCTTGAACCTGTAGCTGTCGTTGCCGGTTTCCAGAATATGGCAGTGATGCGTGAGTCGGTCCAGCAGCGCCGTGGTCATCTTGGCATCTCCGAACACATTGGCCCACTCGCTAAAGCTCAGGTTGGTGGTGATCACGACGCTCGTGCGCTCGTACAGCTTGGACAGCAGGTGGAACAGCAACGCTCCTCCTGACGTACTGAACGGCAGGTAGCCCAGCTCATCCAGGATCACCAGGTCAGCATAGGCCAGGCGGTGCGCGATCTGCCCCGGCTTGCCCTGGGCCTTCTCCTCTTCCAGTGCATTGACCAGCTCCACCGTGGAGAAGAACCGCACTCTGCGGTGATGGTGCTCGATGGCTTGCACCCCGAGGGCTGTGGCAATGTGGGTCTTGCCCGTACCCGGTCCACCCACCAGCACCACGTTGTTGGCGTTCTCCAAGAATTCGCAGCGGTGCAACTGGCGTACCAGTGCCTCATTCACCTCGCTGTGGCTGAAGTCAAACCCAGCCAGGTCTCGGTACGCAGGGAACCTGGCCACCTTGAGCTGGTAGGCCACAGAGCGCACTTCGCGCTCGGCGGTCTCGGCCTTGAGCAGTTGGGACAGGATGGGCTGCGCGGCACCGAAGGCCGGCGCACCTTGCTCAGCCAGTTCCGCAACCGCCTGGGCCATGCCGTGCATCTTGAGCTCGCGCAGCATGATCACGATAGAAGCGATGGCAGGGTCATGACGCATAGCGTGCCTCCCTCAATTGGTCATAGCGAAGCACATTGGCTTGGGGTTCCACCGCCAGCTTGAGGGCCTGCGGCGATGTGACCGGTGCTGGAGCGGGCTTGCCGTCCAGCAGGCGGTGCAGCACGTTCAGGATGTGCGTCTTGCTGGCAGCCCCTGACTCCAGTGCCAACTCCACTGCAGCGAGCACAGCCTGTTCATCGTGGTGCAGCACCAGTGCCAGTACCTCCACCATCTCCCGGTCGCCACCGGTTTGCTTGAGCAAGGTGGCCTGCAGGCGCTTGAACGCCGCTGGTAGCTCCAGGAACGGTGCACCATTGCGCAAGGCTCCCGGCTTGCGCTGCAGCACCGCCAAGTAGTGGCGCCAGTCGTACACGGTCTGACCCGCACCGTGGTGGTTACGATCGATCAGGCGCTGGTGCTCGCACACGATCTGGCCTTCGGCGGCGACCACCAGGCGATCCGCGTAGACCCGCAAGCTCACAGGCCGATTGGCATACGGCGCCGGCACGCTGTAGCGATTGCGCTCGAAGTGGACCAGGCAGGTGGGTGAGACGCGCTTGGTGTGCTCCACAAAGCCATCGAAGGGCCGAGGCATCGGCATCAAGGTTGTCTTCTCTTGAGCCCAGACATCCGCGACGGAGCCCGGCAGCTTGCCGTGCTCGATCTCGTGCCACAGCGCCACGCAGCGCTCGTGCAGCCAGGCATTGAGATCCGGCAGGCTTGGGAATGGCGGTACCACCTGCCACAGGCGATGGCGGGCATCGCGCACGTTCTTCTTCACCTAGCCCTTCTCCCAGCCCGAAGCGGGATTGCAGAACTCGGCCTCGAACAGGAAGTGGCTGACCATGGCCGCAAAGCGCGCATTGACGTCGCGCTCCTTGCCCCGGCGCACCCGGTCTACAGCGGTGCGCATGTTGTCGTAGATGCCACGGCGGGGCACGCCACCCAGGACTACGAATGCATGGTTGTGGGCATCGAACAGCATCTCGTGCGTCTGCAGGGGGTAGGCGCGCAGGTAGAACGCTCGGCTGTGGCTGAGCTTGAAGTGGGCTACCTGCAGCTTGGTGCGCACGCCGGCGAGAACAGCCCAGTCCTCGCTCCAGTCGAACTGGAAGGCCTCACCCGGACCGAAGGTCAGGGGAACGAAGGTGCCACGGCCAGTGGTCTGCTGTGCCACAAGGCGCTGCTCGTGCCAGAGGCGCGCAAAGGCCGCAACGCGGTTGTAGGAGCCGCCATAACCGAGCGCCTGCAGATCCATGTACATCTGCTTGACGGTGCGCCGCTGCTTGCGGGATCGGCCAGCTTCCGTCTTGAGCCAGCCCGAGAGCTTCAAGGCAAAGGGATCGAGCTTGGATGGACTGACTCGCTTGGCATAGTGCGGCTCGGCCTCGCCTGCGCGCAGGTACTTGCGGATGGTGTTGCGCGAGAGGCCCGTGCGGCGGGCGATCTCCCGGATGGACAGCTGCTCTCGCAGGGCCCAGCGCCTGATGACACTCAGTGTTGCCACGTCTATCACTCCTGGTCTCCTGCTGATTAAAAAAGCAGCAGGTTAGGGTTAGTACGTGGATCAGATTTAGATGGAAATCCTGGGGGTTAGTGGGTCACTTCTGCGTGGAAATCAACAGACCAGGTCCTACGGCAATCCGCCTTGGTCTCCCTTGGCCATCCTTCTCCGTTGATCGTTTTATTTGGCCCGCCACTTGGCCAGCAGGCGGGCTTGCAATGCTAGGCGTTCTGGTTTCAACTTGGTGCGTGGGGCTGCAATGCTCTCCGCCACCGCACGCTGGCGGTACGGGTCGAACCAGTGTTTTCCGTCCTTGGCCATATCCCAGGTGCTGGACACGGAGTGCCGGTGCACCGGCAACGGATCGCCATCCGGGGGGAGAGACGCTAGTTGATCGCGCTCGCGAGATCGCCAACGCTTGTGCCACAGCCGCTTGTCATCGGCCTCCGAGGGTGCATTGGCGATACCGAATATTGGTGTCTTGCGGCGACTGCGGCTCATACGGCATCCTCCCAGCTTTACAAAGCTCCGGCAATATCGCCAACGTTGACGTTGGCCACCTCAGGTGGTGCAAGTCAATAATCCATCACAACTTGTTGGTCTGCGTCGGTAGGTGAGTCGCGCTCCCACACGGACATGATGGCATTCATGTCCATCCATGGAGGTTGGCCACCCTGCCCACCAACGGCAAGGTAGCTGGCCCCGATTAGCGCGATCAACCTGCCCCGAAACGCATCGTGGACAGTACCGTCCACGGGCTGATCAAACTAAACACGCATCCTAGGCGCGAGTTCTTGGCATTGTCCGGCTCGCTGCAGGCGGCAGCAGCCGCTGACCGCTGGTCGACGAGTCCCCCGTCCCCTAACCAGTAGCAGCCACGGCTCCTGACGCACTCTGTCAGGTATCAGCGCCGACTGCGCTTCCAGCCTAAAACTTGAAGGACTGCATTCGGGCTTGCAGGGCAGTATGTGCAAATTTCGCACGCACTGCCGGCGACTTTCTCGCCCAGGTTGCCGTTGTCCCAAATATGCGGATCAGGCTCTCGGGGTGACAGGCCGGAATCGACGTTGAGTCAACCGTGTTGGGCAGTGGTCTTGAGTGGTGCAAAGTGACAATTAATTGTCGTTTTCGCCCAAAACGATAGTTAAGTTATCCTGCGCATCGACCACAACACAAAAGTTGGCCCCCACCACAACTCCGATGAAGACGCTCGCCAACTTCGCAGCCACCCTTTCCGAGGCCAAGCGCTCTCAGAAAATCACGGCCAAAGAACTCGCGCAGCGCACTGGACTGTCATCACTCGCGGTACGGCAGATCCTGTCGGGAACGCGTGCACCACGGATCACCAATGCGATGGCGTTGGCGCAGGAGTTGGGGCTTGAACTGGTATTCGTTCCAACGGTAGTGGCAGATGGCATTGAGCGGCCGCTCAAGAAACGGGGGCGTACCGTGGTGACCGACATCGAGAGGATGCTGGGTGTCCGGCCCGATGGAATCGGCGGATGAGGTGAGGGACGTGGATGATCCGGTACGGGGTTCGCTGGCCTGAAGCAACGGCAGACATGAATGCACGCCCGCCCTCTACCCTTTTGCGGCTAGATTGGGTGGCTTGACCCGTAAGCCTCACCCACGTAGGCTGCCCGCATGACCCTGCCTGTTCCTCCCACCGTGTTCGGTCTGGACACGCTTGAACTCACGCAATGGGTGCAGCGCGCTGTGCACGAGGCGGTCGTTGCCAATGTGCAAGCTGCAGTTCCGTTGACAGGACTGGTTGCTGGTCGTGTGCAGACCCTGCAAGCCAGTGATCCGAGAATCCCGGAGTTGCTTAGCGCCCGAGCAGGCGCAACACCCAAGCACCGCAATCACTCGTGATCATGGCCTTGATGCCGAACAGCGCACTGCACTCAAGCCTTGGCTGGCAGATCGATTCGCAGTAGACCTGCTGTTTCTTGTAGCCAGGTACCCGCGCGGTCAACGCAGGCCTATCGTTGGCTACTGCTGCTTGTGAGTAGGGGCTGCAGACAATGACTGGCCTGTCAGCACCAGCAATGTGCAAATTGTGCACATTGCCTTACTCCGCAATCTGCTTGCGCGCAGCGCGCACCCCCATGTTGAGCACCTCGCGCACGCGCTCCAGTTGCGCAGCGCGGGGCATCACCTCGCCCGTTTCCCACTTGTACACACTTACCACCGAGACGCCGAGCAGCCGGGCCATGTCCTTTTGGGTCAAGTGCAGTGCATGTCGCTTGGCAATCAGCGCTTCATGGCTGAAGGTGAATTTGCGTCCGCCACGGGCTTTGCTCGCTGTGGGTTCCACGGTCGGCGCCGCTGCCAGCGTGCGCGCATTTCCTGAACCAGCCTTGGATCGTCCCTGGGCAGCCTGCTGGCGCTCCGCGGTGGCGTCCGTCTTCTCCTGGGCCCTCTCCTGGGCCTTTGCCAGCCCGCGCAGCTGTAGGGTCAACGCCTTGAGGTCGCGCTTGAGTGCGGCGATCTCGGAACGCTGTGCGGTGACTGCTTTGCGCAAGTGGCCCAGTTCGCCTTTGATCTCTTTGCGTGCCATGCGCATGACTTCGGAGCGGAAGGCGTCGGAGAAGGCTGTCATTGATTCAACTCGGTTTTGTCAGTAGCGCCAAGCGTAGCAGGCGCCAACCAAAAACCGCCCGGCGGCTGCAGCACGCGGGGCGGCTCCTGGAATGGGTGTGACGGACTTACTTGCCTGCCTTCTCCGCCTTGCGCTTGGCGGCCTTGGGATCGACCACGGCCTTGAACTTGGCGCCGGGCACAAACTTGGGCACGGTGGATGCGGGGATCTTCAGGGCCGCGCCAGTGGCGGGGTTCTTGCCGGTGCGGGCAGCGCGCTTGGCGGACTTGAACGTTCCAAAGCCCACCAGTTGCACCGCATCGCCCTTCTTCACGGCGGTCTGGACGGTCTCGATCAGGGTTTCGAGGACGGCGTTGGCGGCCGCCTTGGACAGGTCGTTCTTGGAAGCCAGGATTTCAACAAGTTCGGCGCGGTTCATGGTGCTTTGGTTGGTACGAGGAGTAAAGCGCGATTTATAGCCGATGCGCGCTCCTGCCGTGGTTCGGTGCATTCCGAGGCTGACGCAGCGCATCCACGCGTTTCGAACGGGAGGGTGTTTCTCCCGCTGACACCGGGGCCTTGCTGCGGCGTGATCCAATCGATCGCTTTGCCTGTTTGTCGTGGGTTGGATTTCTCTTCGGGCGCCATCGCTGCGCCCCGCCTTCGCAGCACTGGCCGCTGCCACCGCTGCCGTCTTTTGTCTTCTCACCACCAACCCTGTAGAGGCGCTCTCTCGTCAAAGCGCGTCCTCCGGCATCGCGCTGCCGACGCGCTTTGCGCAGTGCCCGCAGTTCTTTGCCCATGCCCAGCCTCCGCGGGTGGCGCAGCAGCCTGCGCTGCGCGAGCTTTGCTACGAGGCCTTTGCGGTGCTGCACAGTGGCGTGACGCGCACTCCGGTATTCGTGGCACAGCGGCTCAATCGCCGTCTGGTCGAGGATGCCGATGAGAAGCGTGCCAAGCGTTTTTTTGCCGATGCCCGGCTGCCGCGCAATGAGCGGGCGGAGCTTGAAGACTACAAGGGCTCGGGGTATTCGCGCGGGCACATGGCTCCGGCCGGGGATATGCCCACGCCTACGGCCATGGCCCAGAGTTTCTCGCTGGCGAACATGGTGCCGCAGAACCTCCAGCACAACGGCGGGGCCTGGGCCAAGATCGAGAAGGACACGCGCAAGTACGCGCTGCGTGCCCGTGGAGATGTGTATGTGATCACCGGGCCGGTATTCACGGCCGCAAGTGAACGCATCGGCCCCGGTGGGGTACGGGTGCCCACCTACCTCTACAAGTTGGTCTCTGACGCGACCACTGGACGGGCCTGGGCGCACTGGCAGGCCAACCGGGAAGGCGAGCGGGTGTCACGGCCGATCAGCTATGCGGAGCTGGTGCAGCGTACGGGGATTGAGTTCTTGCCGGGGCAGGTGCCATGAGTCACATGGGCTGACTCCGCGCGAGCTTGCAGGGTGCGGAGGATGTAGCTTCCAATGCGGCCGAATCGGCCTGGCTCCTCGTTACATTGAGCAGCCAGTAACCTCGCGGATCGTTGGTTTTTTCATTGGGGCACCTGCTTATTCGACTTCACTTGCCGATCTCGGAGGGCTCGAAAAGCAGGGCAAAAACCTGTCCTGTGACAGCCCTTGAGGTTCGCCGGGAAACAGATCAGGTGTGCGTTGGCCCGTCATGCCTCACCAGGACTTCAGCGGGAATGCCTAATGTCATCAGGCGCCGTAGTCGTTGCCTTTAACGTTGAACACTATTCAGTTGTTGCCAAAGATGCTGGCACTACCAAAAGCGGCTTTCACATCGGCCGTCGAGCGCCACTGGCCTTGAGGTTCATGTTCACGTGATTGACACCCAGAATCAGGGCGTGGGTGCGACCCAGCAACGCTAAGAGGCCGGACAGGTATACATGTGCTTGGTGCATGGCCTGTCCGCCTTTTACCCGAATAGCGCACGCATCCAGTAGGCCCCTAGGTTCGTCAGCGAGTAGCATTTTTGTGACAAATAGCTACAATTCTTCAGATTGCTAACAATTGACGCCGGAAACTTGGCTCCTTCTCTTGTTGGCTTAGCACTCGTCCATGGCCCGCACTGTGCGCACGGCCGAGAACCATTACAACGAAAGCAAGAGATGACGCGTCCAATGCGCCACCGCGGGGGAAATGACGGCACGCCTGCTGCGGCGGGGTGGAGTCTTAAAAAAACTGCCGTCGTGGCTGGTTTGGTGCTGGGTACCACGGGCTGCCAGACCCTTGAACAGGGTGGGCAAATGATCCGCGACACGTTTGCCAGTAACGATCCCTGTGCATCGTCGGCCCGCAATGTGGGCATCGTGGCGGGGGCTGTACTGGGTGCCGCGATTGGCAGCCAGATGTCGGACAAGAAAGCCGGTGTGGCCCTGGGCGCAGGCCTTGGTGCTTCCCTGGGAGGCCTCATCGGCAATGACATTGACCGCCGCCGATGCGAACTGCACAAGATTGCGCAAAGCCACCAACTGGAATTGCTGGTGAGTGATATCCAAGTGACCAACGCCTCCATCGACACCGGCAGTACAAATTCCAAACTCACGGGCCTGAGCGTGTCCATCATCGACACAGGCGAGCAATTCCCTAGTGGCTCATCCACGCCCACCGCGCAGGCACGCATGGCTTTTGCCGAAGTGGCTCAGGCATACCAGCGCGTGGCCGAAGATGACAAATCCCAGGACAAGGCAGCCGCTCAAGCCCGACTGCGCAACATGCGAATCTTGCTGGTCGGCCACACAGATGACACCGGCAATTCGCGTCTGAATGCAGATTTGGCTGAGGCACGCTCCAGCGAGATCGCCAAGATTTTTGCGGCCCAAGGGTTTGCCGCCACCCAGATCTTCTACCAAGGTGCGGGCGAGACTCTGCCCATTGCCGACAACAGCACGGAAGAAGGCCGCTCCAAGAACCGGCGTGTGGAGATTGTGGACCTGAGCAGCGAGGAGGCCTTTGCCCAGTACCTCGCCAACCGGCGCCCCAATCTGAGTTTCTACCGGGAAGCAGCGGCACGCCCTGTGACTGCAGCCGCTCAACCTACTGTGCAAGCAAAAGCGAGCACTTCCACGCAGCCAAGAGCCCAGGGCCAAGCTGCATCGAGCGCCAAATCGGGTCGCAAAGACCGGGCTCGCAGCACCACCGCCGCCGCCGATACGGCCGCCTCCAGCACCGACTCTCCAGCGATGGCACCTGCTGCCATCGCCTCTCGAGGCGTGCTAATGACGCCAGCGGCGCCCGGGGTGCGTGAATTCGACTTTGGCGGCACCCCCATCATCGGACAGGCCCGGACAGTCCAGATTGGTGAACTCAAGGCCAAGCCGGCCTTCGCACTGATGTCCTCCGCCCATGCTAGCCTGCCCAATGGCTTGGGCAGCTGCCAAAGCGACCGACCACGAGTGGCCCATGGTGTGAAGTCGCTGGCCGATGGTGCAACGCCCACGCGCAACACCGCCGAATACATGCCAGGCCTGTACAACACCAGCTGGGTCGGCATGGCTGGGAGCCATCTGGTGGCGCTCAACCGGGTGGCCGTTCTGCGCGATGGCGGCACGCCTGCCCATCCGCCCGAGCTGCTGGTGTACGACAACTACAAGGGCAATACCTTGGCCAAGGCGGACTACCGAAAAACGCCTGAAGTCAACACCTACCTGGGCGACAAGGCCTTGCTGTACCGCGTGTTTGTGGATGGTCCCGTGCAGTGCATAGACGTGGTGATCCCTAACGACAACCCGCGTGAAGCGCCCCAATCCAACCTGGTCTATGCCTATGCCGGGCAGATGTACCAGGCGAAATTCGCGCCCGTGCTCGCCAAATAACACCTATAGCCCTATCCAACCTCTGAGGGAGCCTCCATCTTGGACTCTATTGCCACTCTTCTTGCGGAACACATCACAGCTATCACGCTGCTAGCCGCGTCGGTTCTGCTATTCATGTCTTTTGTCGCCAGCTCACGCTTTCGCCTATGGGTGCGTGACTTCTGGGTGACGCTGCCTGTGGTCGGCTCCATCGCACGGCTGTCCAAGGACCGTACACAATCGAGCGATGGTTGGCTGCGCGCTGAAGAGACCCTGTGCGGTATCTACAAGCCCTTTGCGCGGCTGGTGGGACCGCAAGAATTTGCTCAATCCATCGAATATCTGCGCAAGGCTGTCGACCTGGGCCGTACGCCCACGCCCCTTCGGGTCTGGTCGCTGCTGGTCGTGCTGGTGATTGCCGAAGGCATGGGTTTTTCCTATCTGCTGGGCACCTGGATGGCGCGCGAAGGCAGTGCCAACACACATACCGTTTTGATGGCCGCCATAGTGTTCGTGCTGTGTGTGCTGCTGGTGTGGATCACCCACTCGGCTGGCCGGCAGTACCGCCGCACCTCGTTGCTGCGTTCGTGCTTCAAACGTTTCAAGGACCTGGGAGCCAAGGAGTACTCAGTCGATCCGGTGTCGCTGGAAGATGACCAAGCCGTCGACCAACACCAGCCCGCTTTCAAGCAAACTCTCAACCGCGTAGCCGAAAACTCGCACGACACCGGCAACTATGGCTGGGTGATCACGGCTATCGTCACCATCGCTTTTATTTCCATCACCTCCACAGTGATGCGGGTGAAAAACATGGAAGGTGAGACCATCCGTGAAACCGCCATGCAGGCCCAGACGTCATCCGGCAACCCGTTTGCTGCCAGCCTGCCTACCGAGGTGAGCCAGGCACAGGACCAGGCGGACAAGGCCGCACAGGCCGATGCCAATACCGCTAAGGCCACGGAAGGCATCGCCGCTTTCATCATGCTGGGCTTCATCTTTGTGATCACCCAGATCGTGGGTATTGGGGCGGGCTACAAGTACAGCTTTGTGGGCCGTGAGTCCGGAGCAGCCTTCAAGGTCACACGCGGTTTTTCCACTTACGCCGAGTACTTCCGTTTTGTGCAGCCGCTGCGCGACCTGGCTAATGGCCGCCTCAAGGAGCTGCAGCAAAAGTTGGAGGAAAAGGCCCATACTCGCCTGAGCCTGGACAAGACCTTTGACGACTACCTGATCAAATCCGACGCCAGCAGCGCCAGCGTGGCTCAGGGCGCCGATGAAGTCTGGAACCGCAAGCGCGCGGCACAACAAGATCATGCAGCGACAGCTCCTGCCGTTGCGCAACCAACGGTATCGCCAATGCCTGTCGAAGTCGCCCCTGCAGTGGTTTTCACAGAGGTAACGCCGGCCCTGGCGCCTGCTCCAGCACTGTTGGTGGTCGACGAGGTGGAGAGCGTAAAGGCCGAAATCCAGCGCTTGGACAATGCCGAGGCTGAAAAAGCCTACTTTCTGTCGCTGCCTGCCGCAATCAAGGCAAAGCCCGAACTTCAGGCTTGGCTCAAGGAGCGCAAGGCCCAGCGCGAAGCGGCTGCCAACATTGATGAGCTGTTCTGAGCAGGATCGCACACGATGAAACTGCTTTGCAAAAATCTGCTCTCGGTCGCCGCGTTTGCCCTGTGCGGCACGGTCCTGGCCGGCACCGACAATGACGTGCCCAGTTGCTATGCTGCCAACAAGTTGGAGGTGAGCGTCCCGGCCACCACCACTGAGCTCTTTGTTCTGGTGGATCAGACCACCCCCCTCGATGCCACGCTGCAGGCCTCGGTGCGCGACAACGTGGGCCGGCTGATCACACCAGGCCGTGCCTACACCATCGCCAGTTTTTCCTCGTTTGGGCAGGGGCAGTATCTACAGGTGCTTAGCGCCGGCACGCTTGAGCAGCCTCTGCCTGCATCCCAGCGCGACAGCATTGGCTCACGGGTGCTGCAAAGCTTCGATGCCTGCATGAAGGGCCAGGCTGACTTTGGACGTCGCACAGCCGCAGCTGCCCTGCACAAGGCGCTAAGCGGACTGAACCCCGATTTCGCCAAATCGGATGTGATGGGCAGCATCAAAGCTATATCGGCGCGTGTGCGCAGCTCCCAGGCGAGCGACAAAATCGTGTTTCTGGTGTCAGACATGTTGGAACATTCGGGCATCAGCAGCTTTTATGCATCCAAAAACGTGCGCCGGCTGGATGTGGCCACTGAGCTGAAGAAGGCCGAGGCGGCGCAAATGTTTGGCGATCTGGCCGGGGCCCGCGTCTTTGTGTTGGGTGCGGGCCTAGTACAGGCCAGTTCTGGACCCGGCGCCAAGGACAGTGGCGTGTATCGCGATCCACAGGCCATGAATGCGCTGCGCCAATTCTGGACTCAGTATATGGAGCGCAGCCAAGGCAAGCTCGAACAATTTGGTGCGCCGGCCTTGTTGGTACCTGTTCAGTAAATCCAGTTGGTGCAAATTTTGCACATACTGCCGGCGATACATGCCGAAATCACCAAGGCCCATGAGAAGGGGCCCTGTGCATCGTCGGCCCGCAATGTGGGCATCGTGGCGGGGGCTGTACTGGGTGCCGCGATTGGCAGCCAGATGTCGGACAAGAAAGCCGGTGTGGCCCTGGGCGCAGGCCTTGGCGCTTCCCTGGGAGGCATCATCGGCAATGACATTGACCGCCGCTCATGAGAACTGCACAAGATTGCGCAAAGCCATCTATGAAACAGTAGCTCCATTCCCATCCACACTCTGACCATCGTCATGATCAAAAAAAGTCTTCCCTTCCTCGCTGCATTCATCCTCGCCGGCTGTGCAGGTGGTTTCCACCATGTCAACCCCAACAACGAAAAGGTGAGCTTCTCTGACCCCGTGCTGGCCGAGACCGATACGGTGAATCTCACCTATGTCCTGCTGGAAAAAGAGCAGGGCGGCAAGCAGTACCGCCTTGTAAGTATCTCCAAGGTCAAGCCCAAGATCGCCAATGTGCGCCAGGAACGGGTGGCATTCAACGCGGACCTGACCCGCTTTGCAGTCGATTACGACGAGTACGACTGGGAAACCTTCGTGGACTACCAGAACTACAGCCAGAAGACGCGCATCATGGTCTGCCAGGGCAAATACAGGTCGATCAAGACCCAGCGCTACAACCCCTGCACGAGCGATTTCAAGGCGCCCTTCATTCCCACCAGCGTGACCAAGGCCTACGTTGCTGGCCACATGCCCTACGAGGCCCGCAAGCTCTGGGACAACCCCAACTGGAATACCAAGGTGGTGACCATCAACCCCTGGCAGGCCCTGTCTGAATCCGGCGCCATCCATAAGCTCGGCATCAAGCGCGTTGAGACCCAATAAATGAACTCACCTACCGCTAAATCTCTTGAGAGGTTGTAGGGTTTCGCGGGACAAGAACTCTGACTTGCTCCGTTACCGGGGCAGATGTTTCGGTTTCGCCACCACGCCCGTCCCAGACGGGTGCGCGTCGATGAGATAGATTTTGAGAGGTTTTCGCTAGGCCCCACGGAATTAACCGCGAGTGATTTCTGAAACTTTTGCCTGGTCAATTTCAAGCAAATTTGCTGCGGCATCTTGGGTCAGACGTCGGGCTCTGATTGCCCGTGCAATTTCTGCCGCTAGCGAAGCCTTACGTTGCATTTTTGCGGCCTCTGCATACCCAAGGTCGGCATACACATTGGTACTTCCAAGCTCAATTGCGACAGTCATCTTTTGACTCCTCGTGTCTGTTGAGACCAGCGGCATGATCCTCATCAGCAGTCATACCAACCATTGTGGACTGGTCATGAGCCTACTCGCCAAATAGCAACTGCTGGACATCTTCGGAAGGTTGAACCAACTCCTTGATGTTCAGAATGCACGTGATGGTGAGCATCGAGCGGCCCGACGCCAGCTTGCGTTCGATTTGTACTTCGCACCTGACTGTCCGATGATGGAATTGAGCCATCTCGAGTGCCTTGATAGCGCGCATATCGTCAGCTGTGTTTAGGCAGAACGTGGCTTCTTCTGCCGCCGAGACAAACTCCGGCGCGTCCTTCCAGGCAAGTATTTCGCCACGCACCTTCCCATCCTTCTCATCGACCCCACGAGTCGGCACGAATT
Organism: Diaphorobacter sp. ED-3; assembly: GCF_027625375.1. Taxonomy (NCBI): domain Bacteria; kingdom Pseudomonadati; phylum Pseudomonadota; class Betaproteobacteria; order Burkholderiales; family Comamonadaceae; genus Diaphorobacter; species Diaphorobacter sp. ED-3. Next base: position 531,176 of record NZ_CP115182.1, read on the forward strand.
CGACGATAGTCAGATTGGCAACCAGAACCTCCTGCGGGACATGCTCGGCGAATCCACCGACGGCAAGTGTTGCCTCCGCCAATTCCACCGACATCTCTGGCAAGCGCGCTTGACGCAGCATCTGCTCAGCCATGTCCGGATTTTGTGCGTGCTCTATTTCCTGGCTAATCTCTTCGACGCTAGGGCTTTCTCCCGCCTTGAAAGCCTTAAGTACGGCGCTAACGCGATTGCTTGCGTCGACCAACTCCTGATCAGCCAGTTTGCGTAACCCAGAGAGCAGGTCAGCCCCCTTCGCCTTGGCGGAAGATCCTGACAGTACATCAGGCTGTTGAGGCAGAACATAAAGAACGGCTAGTTGCTGCAGATCAGCCGAAACACAGGGAAGGTAATCAACCACGCGTTGCTCTCTCATAATGAAATTGACCCGACGCGATAAACGATCAATATGCGAGGGGAGTTCAATGACGGGGATCCATAGACCATCTGGAACGGCGCCCTTGACAAGTGCCCCGACTTGGCAACGTCCGGCAGCGATCTCTTTTTTCACATAATCTATCCTTGGATTCATCATTGACTCCTTTCAGTTGGCAGAAAAGCGGCTATCGCTGCAGCGCGAAACACATATCGGCTGATCTCCCCCACTGTTCGGGGAGACACTACGGCAGCAGTTGCGGGTTGGACGTGAGCGCCCCACCGGTGTGGGGAAGCAGAGACACGGAGAACTAAGCCAATTCCCGTTGCATTGAGCTGGGAGCGCAGAGCGCTGCGCTGCTGCAAATCCAAGTTTGCGGGCGCAGCGACGAACACTTTCCAAGTGTCGGGTAAGCACCGGGCGAGCAATGCCGCGGCCAGATGCGATGACTCCGAAGACGGAAACTGGCCGAACCCGCGATCGTTGAAGCGGCTGATGATCAAGGCCAAGTCGCCGCCCTTGCTCTGTCGGAGCGCTTGGAGCTTTTGCCAACAAAGCACGGCGCGATCCGAGGAAAGCAGAGTGGGGCGTCGATCGCTACGACGGCTTGCAGAATCTGGGTGAATTGGGCGCCCCAACCCGGCCGCGACCGCGCGGAGCGCGACTCCAACATCGTCGTTGTCCACGCCTGTGACCAGCTCAACGTCGCCAGCACTGAGCCCGTACCAGCGCAACAGAGTGGCCCACGCCAGCGATGCCGCGCGAATGCGCGGGGTCTCGGCGGTCAAAGTAGGCATCTTTGGTGCCAGCTTAGGCTCTGCAATGGATGACCGCAGCGGCGCGAGCTGGGCCAGCAGGAAATTCCAGCTAGCGCGGTGATCAGTGACTGGCGCATGCTCGCGATGACGTGCCACGTCGATGGCCTGCGCAGTTCTTCCTGTCACGAATGCCATGAACTTCGAGCTGATAGCCAGACGGGCCTCAGTCTGCCGCAAGCGCAGCGAGAGTCGAACGGCGGCACCGGCGTCGTAATACTGCTGTGTCGTCGCAAATGTGGTGGAGTGCCTGGCGCGGCGCACCGCCAGAGCCATCGCGCGGCTCTTCTCGTGCAGCTGATTCGCTGTGTATGCCGGTGGTTCGAACCATTCTCCAGCCGTCAGCGCTGTCAGCATGTCAGGCAAAGGCGCTACGCCGTGTGTGACAGCAGAGGCTCTCAAATCCCTCAAGGTAAGCGTTGGAACTCCCGTTGCGAGCCGAAGTGCACGGACGATTAGCGCTTCCATGTTTGGGGCGATATCGGCATCCTCGAATGCGAAGAGTTGAGCGGTGAGCCTCTTGCCCAACGTGCGAGATTGCAGGCGTGCAATGTCAGATAAGCTGCTCCGCAAATCCGGCGACAAGACCGTGACCGAACCCCTGGACCCCGAAGACTTCAGGTGATCAAAGCCACTCGTGTTGATGTGCACCAGCGCGCCGTCAGTCGACACGTCGCGTATCGTGAGATTGGACGCCTCGATCGGCCGGCAGCCAACATCGGCCAGCAGGTGCATCTGCGCTACAGCCAGCTCCCTCCATGGAACCGTCTGGCGCTGAATCCATTCGGCCGCCCGCTGGATCTCGTGGTCAAAAACGACAACCGGCTGGCGCAGCGCGACAGACGACACACGCTGGCGATCAGGCAACAGTTTGGCGGGCACCGCGATGCCCTGGTGCCGCAGGAATGAGGTCAGGTGCATCAGGGCGCCGCTGACATCACTCAGTGTTTCGTCAGCGCGCCCCTTGGTCAGTGTGTTCCATGTAACTACCCAGTCGTCTGGTTCGAACTCGTCGACGGGGATCGGAGCCGCCAGCACAGGTGACAAGATCGTGAGGTATTTGTACAGGGTGCCGGGCTTGATCGCGTTGTAGGTGGGGGCTACGCACTCTGCGATAACCCAGTCGCAGGCCAGGTGCAGGTTGTCGCTGGTCGGTGGTAGGGACCGTTGCAATGCTTGGACGACTCTCGCAAGAGATTTCTTGCGCCGCTGTGTTTCACCTAGTTGCATCCGCTTATTGGCAAAGTGGCGGACATAGCTGACGAGGTCCTTCATGCCGCGATTGCGGCGCCGTACGGGCACGGTTGCAGTGGGGGCCAACAGAGAGGCCGGTTGCTTGTTGATGCTTCTGGCGACATCTACCGCCGAAATCGACCGGGTGCTGGCAAACGCTGCAAACTGTTCCGTGGGTGCGGTATGCACGAGAGCCCAGTGCATCGCCAGCGTCGTCAGCCACGAGATGGGATCCGCAATTCGCTGGACGTCCAGATCAGGATCCAGCGTCCTGAGCAGCACGCCGAGGTCAGCTGACAGATTGCCTGCGTTCGCCGCCGATGTGGATTGCCCGCGCAGTCGCAACAGGCAACCCTGAGTGAACAGAGACAGTGGCCGAAACGCTGTCACGACGCCCTCGTGCGAGTGCTGGGCAAAGACAGCCTGCTTCACGCGCAGCGGCTGCTCCACTACCGCACCCCGCAACGCCTCCAACTCGTGCGAACTTACAACTAGGTCGAACAAAATCATTGAGAACGTCAAGGAGGCCCCAGGTTCGGCGTCCGTGAGATCAGCTCTCAAGAAAGTCGAACGCAATCGCGCAAAATAACGAGCGGCGACCAGCGTTTCTTTTTCAAATGGGCAGCGCTGCACGTGGATGTTGGGCGTAATCAGTAAATCCTGGGCACGCAGCTTGTCCGCGAGGTAGTCATTCTTGGGGTGTGTCAGCCTGTAGACCGCTGCGGCGGGCGGCTGCTTGAGCTCTCGTTCACGCACCGGCCCCAGGCCTACCAGGGGCGTCAGACCCAGTGGATCAAACACCTGCTCCAGCGTGCCGAGGAGGTGGTCGCACACCTCGACCGGTGCCAGGGTCCCCTGCAGGCCGAATGGCTCGGCACCGGCGAGGTGACGTCCGGTCCAGGCGTTGATGGCCATGGATGGACAACCGCATAGCACCAGTTCTGAAAAACCAAAGTGTCGGCCCACGTTGACCGGCATGTCAAACGGCTCCAGCGCCGTGGCCAGATCCTCGTGGGCGACGGGGGCGAGGTAGTAGCGACCTGTGCGGCGATGGCGTCGATACCGATGAAAAAGGGTGGTTATCGCTTGGTCCAGCGTGCCGGCATTGATGCAGATGTCGCCGTTGGCGACGGCTTTTTGGAGGCGCTCAACCATCGCCCCCTGGTGAGCCCGAAGATGACGAAGCGTCTGCCGCGTCACGCCCGGCAGCGGAACCAGACGCCTTGCGCTGTATTCATCCGACTCCTTGTCGCGGACCAGCGTCAAGCCGGTATCGAGGTCAACGTCGCTCCAAGTGGCCGTCTGCAGGCGGGAGCCGCGGTGTCCCGTCGTGACCACAAACAGGAGGGCACACGCCAGCTGGTACTGGTTTTGATATTCGATGGTGTCGGCGATGCGGCTGCGTTGCGGCAGCTTGATGCGCAGGGACTGCAGCGCGGAGCTGAACCTTGTAAACGCTGCGGCCAGTTGGGCGGCCGATCGATACTGCGGCGAGCCCACTTGGGATCGTGGCAGTTCTGTAATCGCGGGAGGTGTCAAACCGAGCGCGCGGCAGGCCAGACTGATGTTGTGAAGTATTTGGTGCTCTGAGATGGCCAGGTAGAAGTGGTCCGCGAGCGGGCAGAGTCCCCAATCGCCGCTGATCTGGGCCGCGAGAGTCGGGTTCACGCCGAGATCTAGCAGGAACAATCCGAGAGATCGAGAAAGTCGAGACAATTTGGGACCGTGGGATGTCGTGTCGCACTCGTTGAGCAGCGTGAAAACGTCGCTCTCATCGATGCCGTGCCGTTCCAGGCAGTTGCCGAATGACAGCAGCCGTTCACTCGAAGAAATAGACCGCTTCAGGACGTTGGCGACCTCAACGGGCAGGCCAATTCGGCGCCAGTCCGCCTTCTTGGCGCCGGATGTCTCATCCATGCGCGACGTGATCGCGCCGATGTTGCGCAGCAGGAATCCCCCATCCAGGTCGATCCAGGTGTCCCCGTGTTCATGAAATCGGAGCTGGGCTAGCAGACGCAGGGGCAGGCCCGCCAGCAACATGAGCAGGCATGTGCCGGCGGTCAGGCGAGCTGACACGTCGCCCCCGCGCAAAAGGCGGGTCAGATGCACGGTGCAGTGCTTCAATTCATTGGGGTGTAGCGCATCCCAGCGCAGCGGCAACCCATGCCCGTCGAGGCCTGGCAAGTGCGCGGCCTGCCTGATCTGCCAACCTATGAAGTGGCCTTCGATTTCCTGTGCCGACGGCCCACTCTCGGCGTCATGCTGGGGGCGTTGTTCAGCAACGGTGGAACAGGGGGGCTGCGTGGCGGTTGCTGGTGGAGTATTGACTGTCGGTTGAGGGGGTGGGGGAGGTTGCGTCGCTTCCAGTGCGAGAGGAGGGCTAGAAAACGAAATCGCGGCCCAGATGCTCCGTAATTCCTCAAGAAATTTTGCGGTTACGGCGGTGGTGGTGGCGATGGGTGTGACGCCCGCAATCTCTTGGAGTTTTTCAATCGGCTGGCGCGCCAGCTGTTGCCACCCCGACAAGCGTGCATCCGCCAGCTTGCGCCACCCGTTGCTCAAATCCGCAGGAATCGGCAGATTACGGCTCCAGCTGCTATAGACGATGAGCGCCCACCAGGTGAGAAGTACCAGGCGTGCGGCTGGGTGCAAATAGTTAGCCGGCTGCGTGATAGCCGCCCGGCCCGTCTCGCTTGGGGTGGCTGCACATGCTGACTGTCTTTCGGCTTCAGCCCAGTCCTGCGCATGTCGGATTTGGTTTGTAAACTCCACCAGACCGGCGGCATTTGGGTTCGCCTTGAGCAGGTGCTGGGCTCCTTGCGAGAGCGTTACAAGTGCGCGGCGTCGCTGATGCTGTCCCTGGTCTTGTATGCACAACAGGCGAGCTAAAAGCGGGGTGGATGGACGTGCGTTTCCCTCCAGTGAACTGGAGGGAATATTCGACGGCGACGACACATCGGGCGACAACAAGGGCGGCCTCCTGGTTTCGGTGACATTGGGCGGGTGGGGGTCATGAAGCGAATCCACGGTGGGCCGTTGATTCGCGCTTCCTGGAATGCGTCGGAAACTAAGGATGGCGAGAGCGCCAGTCGCGCAGATCGCTATTGCGGAATGCGGATGTGGTCTGCTCTGGCCGTGGCAGGCTGTTCGAACTCGTGTCGAGACCGAAATTGCTGCTCAGATTGAAGTGCCAGATATAGCAAAAGCAAGGCTGTCGCGCTTGACGCGAACAGCGTAGCCAGGGCTAACGGCGATTGGTGACAGGGCGCACCTGTCCTATGTTCTTACCCTGCATTTCAGCAAGATAAGACGATCAAGAAGCGCACATGGATGCGCATTGTTCAAAAAGGATTCAAGAATCCCGCGAAACCATTAAAGCCAGCAGCAGATCGCCAAGACCGAAAAATGCAGGTTCTGGGTAACCGCCTGGCTCGCACGGAATCTAGGGCCCATGCGGCTGTCTACATCGTATCAGACTTGGTGAGCGGGCAGTGGTGAATTTCGCTGACGAACATTGATCGGCAAGAAAAATGTCTCGACGTTAATAAATGCGAGCACGAGGAGAGGAGTACGGGCTCGCTGTGGGTCGCACGATGATTTCGCTGACAGCCGCGTTGAAAGTCACATCCTCCGCTCCCTGTAAGCTCGCGCGGAGTCAGCCCACGTGACTCACGGCACCTGCCCCGGCAAGAACTCAATCCCCGTACGCTTGGCCGCGAAGTCTTCCGCGGGACTTGGAAAGCCAGCGCGTGTGATCGCCAGGCGTTTGTTCATGGCGCTTCGTTGTCGCTGGCCGGTGGCTCTGCGTGCCGCGCCCAGCGCCGAATGCGGGCTCGAAGTCGGGTTTTCTGCCCGTCGGCCAATGGCATGTCGGCGGCCCTCTGCACAGCCGCGTCAAACTGCACGTACCCAATTCGCAGCAGCGCGATGCAGAACTCACGGTCCTTTTCCCTGCCCGCCCAGGCCTTGGACATGAACAAGTCCAGCACGTCCAGGCAGTAACCAATCTTCAGGTCTGTCTGGGCGGTCTGAACCTTGTGCAGCCGCTCTTTCCAGCCGCTGGGCAACACCGCGGTCTCAGGTCCCACGCCTTGTGCGTAGACCTTGTGAGTGATGTGAAACCAGGAGCCTTCGCCAATGCTGCCGTCCAGCAAGTCGGCCTTTTCAGGGGCGCCCAGTGGGTACATGTCCGCCTCCATGGAGGCTTTGAGCTCCTGCGGCGGATTGGGCACAGGACCCAGGATGGACTGGCTACCCACGATGACGAACTCATACTCGTGGGTAACTTGCGCTGCTGCGCGGATGAGGTGCTCGAGTTGCTCGCGTTCCACGCAAAGCTTCCTTCAGGCGCTTGCCTGGGATTTCAGGCTCTTGATGTCGTCCAGTACCTTCTGGCGCACTTGTTCGGGCAGCACAGACAGCATGGGCGACGCTTGGCGCAGCTCATTGGAACGTTGCGTGCTGGCCAATACGCGTCTCCACTGCTTTCGGTGCAACACGACGGACCATTCGTCCCAGAGTGGGGACGAGCGCGAGCCGGGCTGCGCGCGCCAACTCTCGAGCGTCTGCAAGGCTTTGAGCCGCAGCTTGTCATCTCGCTTGACCAAGCGTACCGCTTCCTGGTGCAGGACCAGGCTTTGCAAATCTTGCAGCTGGTGGTGCGAGACGGGCACTCGCGTACTGGCCTGCGCCGCAGCAGTCTGCGAGTCCTGCGCCGGGGTTGCCGGATTGGCCAGGAGAGCTAGGTCGGCACCGAAGCCCAAGGCTCCCATTACGCGCACATAGCTGCCCATGGTCGGCGAAGGCTCTCCCGACTCGATGGCGCTGAGCGTCATACGCGACAGTCCCGCGGCGGCTGCTAGTTCGGTGCTGGTCAATCCTTTGGATTGGCGCGCGGCTTTCAAGCGCTGCCCCAACTGCAGGAGCAGTTGCCGCTCAAGCGCTGAAGATATCTCGACGGATGCTGGCATTTGTAAGGCATTATATCCAATTTAAGGGAATTTTGTCCAAAATGCTTTACACATGATAGGACGCAAGCTCCTTGTGGCTCAGTTGAGCGCCTTCGGCGGGCCGTCCACCAACCGTAAAACAATGCTCAAAGGCCAGGTCACTCTCCTGTACCACCCAGCCCAGTTGTTGAACAGTTTTGCGCATGATCCATTGGTTTTGCTCGGCAGTGCACCATCGCTTGTTCAGTAGCCCCTGAAACACGGCTTTTGCGGTGGCCGTCTGATCCCCACCAAACTCGGCAAGCGTGCGCTGACAGTAGGGCACCATCTGCGTGACCAGGTCTGCACACACATCGAAGGCCGCCAGCACTTCGGAAGATGATGTCCCCGGGACATAAAACTGCCCCCTCCTGTACCAAGCTCAGCTTGGGCTGCGCACCGGCGAGAGCAGAAACTGCCGGAATGATGGGGAAGTCTTCCAGCGCCCCCGGATAGTTGGCACGGTTGATGGACATGTTTGCTCCATTTGCCACGATTCCCGGAAGCTCCTCTTGTGCTGATCTTCCAATGCCCAAGGGTTCCAGATGGCCCGTCACCTTACTCTGAAGTTGCCCTACTTCTTCAAGTGCATCAGCCAGCCGCGTTGGAAGCCACAGGCCAATGGTCGCTACCGATCCATACACGGTCGGACGGCTGGGGCCTGATTGGACGCGTGAAACTTACATGTTTCGGCGTTAATCCGTATCTGACCATTGGTCTAGTGGATGGAGTCGTTGAACTCGAATTTAATGAAATCAATGACTTACAGAGCCTGCCTCCATGATCATTGGTCCCAAACCCGCTTTGTGCCATTCAAAGACGACCTAATGAGTGCTCTCCGAAGCCAAGGGTCGTGGGTTCGATCCCCGCCAGCCGCGCCACATTCCCCAGCCCTTGTTCCCAAGGGTTTTTTTGTTCCCACCGTCCATTCGTCAAGCCGCGCCTACGGACGGGTAGTCCCTAGCCTACGGTTGGCCCTTTGCAGTCCCCCGACAGTGAACTTCACACGGCAGTTTCCGTGTGACTTGTTCAACTTACCGGAGATGGAAATGGCAAACACCAATCAGGGCAACCAGAACCAAGGCAACCGCAATCATAGCCAGGGGAGCCGGGACAACAGCCAAGGGCAGTCGGGCTCGGGGCGCGGATTCGCCTCGATGGACCCCGACCGCCAGCGCGAGATCGCCGCAGAGGGGGGGCGTGCAGCGCACGCTTCGGGTAACGCCCACGAGTTCACATCGCAGGAGGCCCGCGCCGCGGGAGCCAAGAGCCATGGCGGCGGGGGCAACAACGCCTCTTCCGGCTCCGGCAATACCCGGGGCGGCAGCGGCCAGCAGCAGGCGCGCGCCGGCAGCCAGAGTCACAAGAACGACCGTTGACGTCTGGCAGGGACCGGAGGCCCGCAGTAGGCAGGGCCTTCGATCCAGCCGGTGTCCCGCGCGGGTCGGCACGCGCGCTTAAGCCCCAAGCTGTCAGCCATATAAGCGTGCTCCTACATCCCATACGAGGGCATGTCCGCAGGATGAGACGTTTCAAACGTGATCGAACTCTGGTGGATACAGCATCTGGTCCGCTCCCATAGGACTACCCATGACCACATCAACTCCCCATCCCTGGGGAACGAACCTGCAAAAAGCCCAGACCTTTCAACCGGACTGGGACAGTTACGTCGTCACGAAGGTCAAGCATGTGCGGGCGGCCTTGCTCTCCGGCATCGACACCTTCAGCGCGGAGGGCTTCACCGTGCCCATGGCCACCGGCTTCATCGAGCTGACGGGGATGCGCGCAGGGTCCTTCCGCACGTTTCTGAAGATCGGGTTTTCCGAGTCCAACCGCGTCATGCTGCCGACGTTCCAACTGGTCGATAACGCCGCGGTGGGAACGCTGATCCTGCCTTCTCCCTGCTTTGGCTCCGCGCTCCAGTTCGTCAACAGTCCCATGGCCCATTTCCGCATCGGCGGCGATGGTCGCCGCAACGCGTTGGCCACGGACGTCACGCTGTTGAACAGCGCATTGATCGAAGCCGGCGAACCCGAAGGCATGGAAATCTGAAACCCCGGCGCACAGCCCGGCGCGCCGTGCGCCCGGTGACCCCAGCCATTGACGGAGTGATCGCATGAAAGCGCTCACCTACCAAGGCGCCAAGGACGTGCGCGTGGAAAACGTGCCCGACCCCGTGCTGCTCGCACAGGACGATGTGCTGCTGCGCGTCACTGCCACGGCCATCTGCGGCTCGGACCTGCACATCTACCGGGGAAAGATCCCTGGCATGAAGGACGGCGACATCCTCGGCCATGAATTCATGGGTATCGTGGAAGAGGTGGGCCCTGCAGTGACGGCGCTGCGCCCTGGTGATCGCGTGGTGGTGCCGTTCGTCATCGCCTGCGGATCCTGCTTCTATTGCGACAAAACCCTGTTCGCGGCCTGCGAGAACACCAATCCGGGACGCGGCGCCATCCTCAACAAAAAGAACGCCACCGCGGGTGCAGGGCTGTTCGGCTACAGCCACCTCTACGGCGGTTACCCCGGCGGGCAGGCCGAGTACGTGCGGGTGCCGCACGGCAACGTCGGGCCGCTGAAGGTGCCCCAGGTGCTGAGCGACGAGCAGGTGCTTTTCCTGTCCGACATCCTTCCCACCGGCTACCAGGCGGCGGTCAATGCACAGATCGGGGCGGGCTCTTCGGTGGCGATCTTCGGCGCGGGACCGGTGGGGCTGATGAGCGCGCCCTGGCGGCGCGCCTCCTGGGCGCGGAGCAGATCTTCATGGTGGACCATAACGAGTACCGGTTGCAGTTTGCCCAGGCCACGTACGGCGTGGTGCCCATCAACTTCGACAAGGACGAGGACCCGGCCGAAACCATTCTCTCGGCCACGGGTGGGCACGGCGTGGATGCCACGATCGACGCCGTGGGTTTCGAGGCCAAGGGCAGCGCGCTGGAGACGGCGCTCACCGCCGTGCGTCTGGAGGGTTCCAGCGGCAAGGCGCTGCGCCAGTGCATCGCCGCGACGCGCCGCGGCGGAGTCCTCAGCGTGCCCGGGGTCTATGCCGGCTTCATTCACGGCTTCCTCTTGGGTGACGCCTTCGAGAAGGGGCTGACCTTCCGCATGGGGCAGACGCATGCGCAAAAGTACATGCCCCAGTTGCTGGAACACATCGCCAACGGCCGCATGCGGCCGGAGGTCATCATTTCCCACCGCATGAAGCTTGCGGATGCCGTGCGCGGCTATGAAATCTTCGAGAAGAAGGAAGAGGAGTGCGGCAAGGTGGTGTTGACGCCCTAGCGCGCTGCTACCCGCGCGTGCTGCTGCCCGCGTACGGTGAGGCCGGGCCAGGTTGGGCAGGCCACCGGCCGCCGGAGTCAGTCATCGCCTCCCTCCCATGGGTGGCGATGCGGCCACCCATCGGCCGGGCCTTCATCGCTTGATGGAAACCGCCAGGTCTTCGGCGTGGTCCTTGTGTGCCTTGAGTTTCGGCAGCGCCTTGAGGGCGAAGGTCTGGATCTCCGGATCGTCTGCGTCTTTGCCGGCCGCCTCGAACAGCGCGATATCGTGGCGGTGGTCGTTAAGGCCCACCTGCGAGAGGAATTCCTGGTCGAATTTCTGGGCTTTGGCGAGCTGGTCCAGTTGCTTTTGCTTGTCGCCAGGGAGGGTGGTGGGCAGCGCGACGCCCTTGCGCGCTGCCAAGGCCCGGAGTTCGTCGTTGGCGGCGGTGTGGTCCTTCACCAGCATCGCGCCAAACGATTTCACTTCGTTGGCCGTAGCGCGGTTCTGTGCAAGCTTGCCGGCTTGGACCTCGTAGAGCCCGCCGGTAGCGGCCTGCGTCAGGAATTCGCGGTCTTTCGTGCTGGCATCGGCATGGGCCGCTGCGGCGAGCACCAGCCCGCAGGCTGCGGTCACCAGCCTGGCGGTGCAGATCTTTGGCATGGCTGTCCCCCTAGAAAAAAGGGCCAGTATCCGGACGGCACTGCGAAGGGACTGTCGGCCCGTGCAGGAGGGGTGGGTCAGCCGTCTCCTACCGCCACTGCGGGGCGGCTGCGCCGGCAGGGGCGCTCAGGCGGCCTGGCACTGGCCGTCCACGAACACCCGCATCTCCCCCGACTGGAAGGCAGTCCATTGCTCGTTGGAGGTCAGCGGCGCCGTGACGACCACGGCCACCTTGTCGTTGGGCGTGGTGTGGGCGGAAAAGTCCACGCGCAGGTCTTCATCGCACAGCTGGGCTTGCGAGAACGGGTGGCGGCGTTCGATGTAGTACAGGTGGGTGGACGCGTGCGCCCACAGCGCCTGCCCGTTGGACAGCAGGAAGTTGAAGGTGCCGTGGGGCGCAATGCGCGCCGCCAGCTCGCGCAGCGTCAGCGTCAGCTCCTCGATGCTCGGCATGCCGGCGTGGGACTTGCTCAGCTCTTGCATCAGCCAGCAGAACACATGCTCGCTGTCGGTGGTGCCGACCGGGTGGAAGTGCGCGTGCAGGCGCGGACGGAAGTCCTTGAGGTCGCCGTTGTGCGCAAACACCCAGTAGCGCCCCCACAGCTCGCGCACGAAGGGGTGGCAGTTTTCCAGGCTCACCACGCCCTGGGTCGCCTTGCGGATGTGGGCGATGACGTTGCGGCTCTTGATGGGGTAGCGGCGGATCAGCTCCGCCACGGGTGAATCGGTGGCACGCTCATGGTCCACGAAGTGGCGCAGCCCGCGCCCCTCGAAGAAGGCGATGCCCCAGCCGTCCGTGTGGTCGGCCGTGTTGCCGGCGCGTTGCGCAAACCCCGTGAAGCTGAAGGTCACGTCGGTGGGCGTGTTGGCATTCATGCCAAGGAGCTGGCACATGGGCGATCGGCCTGTGGTGCGTTGGAGGGCGGCTTACTGCCGGTCCAGCCAGAGCTTGCCGCCCGTGGCCCAGTTCTCGCGCTTCACGTCCGTGATCAGGATGTCCACCGACTCGGGGGAGCCTCCCAGGATTTCGACGGACACGCGCGTGATCTCCTCGACCAGCTTGCGCTTTTGCTCGACGGTGCGGCCTTCCATCATCTCGATGTGGTACGTGGGCATGGTGGTGGGATTCCGGTTGGGGTTCAGGGGTTGGGAACGACGGGTGCCGGGGCCTGCGGCGCAGCGGGCTCTTCGCGTGCACACAGCGGGCAGATGCACGCGCGGCCGCGCGCCTCGGCGGGCAGGCGCGCCAGTGCGTCGCGCGAAACGCTCTCGTGCATGCACCAGCATTGCTGCGCCGGCAACCCGGCGGCCACGGCGCAACCGTTGGATTGGCCGCACAGCGGGCAGCGCGTGGTGGAGGGAGCGGTGGTGGGCATGGGGGAGAGTGTACGAAAGCACAACGGCACCCGTGGGTGCCGTTGTGGTCAAAATGGCCCCTGGCGCCCGTCCATCAAGCGCTAGCAGCTATTGTTTGAATAGCAATCAAGCCTTCTTCTGCGCGGCCTTCACCTTCTGGCGCCAGGCGTGCAGCAGCGGCTCGGTGTAGCCGCTGGGCTGCTCTACGCCCTTGAACACCAGGTCGCAGGCGGCTTGGTAGGCCATGGACTCGGCAAAGCGGCCGTGCATGCGCTGGTACAGCGGGTCGCCGCTGTTTTGCTGGTCCACCTTGGCGGCCATGCGCTCGAACGTGGCGCGTACCTGCCCTTCGGTCACCACGCCGTGCAGCAGCCAGTTGGCCACGTGCTGGCTGGAGATGCGCAGCGTGGCGCGGTCTTCCATCAAGCCGATGTCGTTGATGTCCGGCACCTTGGAGCAGCCCACGCCCTGGTCGATCCAGCGCACCACGTAGCCCAGGATGCCCTGGATGTTGTTGTCCAGCTCCTGCTGCTTTTCGGTCTCGCTCCAGTTCGGGTTGCTGCTCACGGGTACGGTGAGCAGGCCGGTCAGCAGGTTGTCGCGCTCGGCGTCGGCGTCCACCTTCAGCAGCTCGGCCTGCACGGCGGCCACGTTGACCTGGTGGTAGTGCAGCGCGTGCAGCGTGGCGCCCGTGGGGTTGGGCACCCAGGCGGTGTTGGCGCCGGCCTTGGGATGGGCAATTTTCTGCTCCAGCATGGCCTTCATCAGGTCGGGCGCGGCCCACATGCCCTTGCCGATCTGCGCGCGGCCGGACAGGCCCATGGACAGGCCCACCAGCACGTTGTTGCGCTCGTAGGCCTGGATCCAGACGCTGCTCTTCATGTCGCCCTTGCGGATCATGGGGCCGGCCTGCATGGCGGTGTGTATCTCGTCGCCGGTGCGGTCCAGGAAGCCGGTGTTGATGAAGGCCACGCGCGCCGTAGCGGCGGCAATGCAGGCCTTCAGGTTCACGCTGGTGCGGCGCTCTTCGTCCATGATGCCCAGCTTCACGGTGTTGGCGGGCAGGCCCAGCACCTGCTCCACGCGGCCGAACAGCTCGTTGGCAAACGCCACTTCGGCAGGGCCGTGCATCTTGGGCTTGACGATGTAGACGCTGCCCGTGCGGCTGTTGCGGATGCCACCCGCGCCACCCTTGAGGTCATGGATGGCGATGGCCGTGGTGACCATGGCGTCCAGGATGCCCTCGGGGATCTCCTTGCTCTCGGCACCCCACAGGATGGCGGGGTTGGTCATCAGATGGCCCACGTTGCGCACGAACATCAGCGAGCGGCCGTGCAGCTTCACGGGCTTGCCGTCGGCGCCGGTGTATTCGCGGTCGGGGTTCAGGCCGCGCGTGACCTGCTTGCCGCCTTTGTCGAAGGTGTCGGTCAGCGTGCCCTTGAGGATGCCCAGCCAGTTGCTGTAGCACAGCACCTTGTCTTCGGCGTCCACGGCGGCCACGGAGTCTTCCAGGTCCAGGATGGTGGACAGCGCAGCTTCCACCACCACGTCGGCCACGCCGGCGGCGTCGCCCTTGCCGATGGGGGTGTTGCGGTCCACACGGATGTCGATGTGCAGGCCGTTGTTCACCAGCAGCACGGACGATGGCTCGGCCGCATTGCCCTGGTAGCCCACGAACTGGGCCGCGTTCTTCAGGCCGGTGGTGGCACCGCCCTGGAGCGTGACGGCCAGCTTGCCGCCCTCGACCTTGTAGGCCGTGGCGTCCTTGTGCGAGCCGCTGGCCAGCGGGGCCGCCTGGTCCAGGAAGTCGCGTGCGAATGCGATGACCTTGGCGCCGCGTACGGGGTTGTAGCCCTTGCCCTTCTCGGCGCCGCCTTCTTCGCCGATCACGTCGGTGCCGTACAGCGCGTCATACAGCGAGCCCCAGCGCGCGTTGGCGGCGTTCAGGGCGTAGCGTGCGTTCAGGATGGGCACCACCAGCTGCGGGCCGGCCTGGATAGCCAGCTCGGCATCCACGTTAGTGGTGGTGGCCTGCGCGCCCTTGGGGGGCTCGACCAGGTAGCCGATCTGGCTCAGGAAGGCGCGGTAGCCTGCCATGTCCTGGATGGGGCCCGGGTTGGCCTTGTGCCAGGTGTCCAGTTCCTTTTGCAGGCGGTCGCGTTCGGCCAGCAGGGCCGCGTTTTTGGGCGCCAGGTCGGCCACGAGGGCATCGAAGCCCTTCCAGAAGGCGGCCGGCTCGACGCCGGTGCCCGGCAGCACCTGCTCGTTGATGAAGGCGTGCAGTTCGTTGGCCACCTGCAGGCCGTGGACGTGGGTACGTGCGGTCATGAGAAACCCCCTAGCGGTAATTGAAAAGCCGTGGCCCATGGCGGAGCCTTGCATGCCACTGTATTGGAAATATTTCCATTAATAAATCGCGCACATATCTCTTAACCAATGACTTTTTTGCAAAGGTTGGCACACTCCGCATGGGGAGTGCGGTGCATGCTTTCATGAAATTGATAGCTGCTTGCGCTTGCTGTATAAGGCTTGGAGCCTGATTTGGCTTGTATTCATGGACAAACTCAAAGCGTTCGAGTCATTCGTGTCGGTGGCCACGCGGGGCAGTCTCACCGCCGCCGCCAAGGCCGAGGGCGTGGCCCCGGCCATCATGGGGCGGCGCCTGGACGCGCTTGAGGAGCACCTGGGCGTGAAGCTGCTGGTGCGCACCACGCGGCGCATCGCGCTCACGCACGAGGGCAGCGCCTTCCTGGAGGACTGCCAGCGCCTGCTGTCCGATGTGGCCAACGCCGAGGCCAGCGTATCCGCCGGCGGCGTGAAGGCCACGGGGCATCTGCGCGTCACTGCGCCCGCGGGCTTTGGCCGGCGCCATGTGGCGCCCCTGGTGCCGCGCTTTCATGACCTGCACCCCGAGGTGACCCTCTCGCTGAACCTGAGCGACCGCGTGGTGGACCTGGCGGGCGAGGGCTACGACTGCGCCGTGCGCGTGGGCGACCTACCCGACTCGTCCCTGGTCAGCGTGCGCATGGCGGACAACCGTCGCCTGTGCGTGGCCACGCCCCAGTACCTGCAGCGGCGCGGCACGCCCACCCACCCGGGCGAGTTGGCCCAGCACGACTGCCTGACCCTCTCCAGCGATGCCTCGCAAACGCGCGGCTGGGCGTTTCGCGTGCCGGTGGCCGGCGGTGGTGGTGCCACCGAGGTCGTGCACTTCAAGCCCGGCGGGCCCCTCGATTGCTCCGACGGCCAGGTGCTGCACGACTGGTGCCTGGGCGGCTGGGGCATCGCCTGGCGCAGCACCTGGGAGGTGGAGTCCGAGATCGCGGCCGGCCGCCTGGTGGCGGTGCTGGAGGAGTTCGCCGCGCCGCCCAACGGCATCTATGTCGTCTTTCCCCAGCGCAAGCACCTGCCGCTGCGCGTGCGGCTGTGGATCGAGTACCTGAAGCACCATTACGCGCAGCCCGAATTCTGGGCACGGCCCGCCTCTGTCTGACATGAACGCGGGGCACAATGCCGCGGCATTCCTCCCGCCCGGCCCCCATCATGCCGGGGCCGTACGCACGGCCCACCGTACAGGAGCTTTCATGCGCATTCCCATTCTTTCTGTTCTCCCCGCCTTGCCCGCCGCTCGCTGGATGCTGGCCGCCATGGCGCTGGCCCTGGTCGCCGGCTGCGCCTTGCCCGCCCGGCACGCGGAAACCACGCCGCGCGCGCACGGGGTGCCGGCCGGCATGGTCAGTGTCACCTACGCGGATCCAGCCGGCTTTGCCGAGGCGCGCGAGCAAACCCCGCACGAGCCCGCCGCGGCCCGGCGTGCCTGGATGGATGCGCTGTGCGAGCACCTGGCCGAGCGCGTGGCCGCAGCCTTGCCGGAGGGCGAGCGCGCGGAGGTGCACATCACCGACGTGCGCCGCGCCGGTGCATTCGAGCCCGCGGCGGGGGCCACAGCCCAGGCGGTGCGCGTGGTGCGCGACGTGCATCCGCCGCGCATCGCGCTGGAGTTCAAGCGCCTCTCGCCTGACGGCCGTACCTTGGCCGAAGGCAGTCGCACGCTGCCGGGCCTGGCATTCCAGATGCGCGGGGACCGCTATCCTGGCGACAAGCTGCGCCACGAAAAGACGCTGATCGACGATTGGGTGGCGCAGGAGTTCTCCGCGCGCCGCCCATGACCTGTGCGCGCCGCGCGTACCTCTGCCGAAAGGAAACCTGTGACCACCGAAGCCCTGCTCGCCTATGCCCACATCATGGCCTTCCTCATGGCCGCCACCTTCCTTGCCAGCGAGACCGCGCTGTGCCGCAAGGAGTGGATGAACGCGGCCGCAGTCGAGCGGCTGGCGCGGGTGGACATGCTGTACGGTATCTCGGCGCTGCTGGTGCTGGCCACCGGGCTGGCGCGCACCTGGTGGGGCATGAAGGGCGGGGCTTGGTACTGGTCGCAGCCGCTGCTGCATGCCAAGGTCACGTTGTTCGTGGTGATCGGGCTGATGTCCATCGTCCCGACCATGCGCTTCCTGCGCTGGCGCCGCGCGGTGCGCGCCGGCGGCGCGCTGCCCTCGGATGACCAGGTGCGCAGCACGCGCCGTCTGGTGATGATCGAGGCCCATCTGCTGGCGCTGATTCCGCTGTTGGCCGTCTTCCTGGCACGCGGCGTGGGCACGCGCTGAGCGCCGAGGGAAGGGCAAAAAAAGAAACCCCGCGGGCGGCAGGCGTGCGGGGTTTGCTCGTGCAGGCCCGATGGGCGGGCCCGTGCGGTGCGTCGGTCCTTTAGCTGGCCGCGCCGCTCAGGCACTCTTTCATGAAGGCCTTGCGGGCGTCGCCCTTGAGGTTCTTCGCACCGGCGTCCGCGTTACAGCTCTTCATCTTGTCCTGCTGGGTGGACGCCTTGTTGCCGCTCAGGCACTCCTTCATGAAAGCTTTGCGTTCGTCGCCCTTGAGGTTCTTGGCGCCGGCGTCGGCATTGCAGGTCTTCATGCGCGTCTGCTGCGCCGTGGGCGCCTTGGCGGGGGCAGAGGCGCCGGCCGCGGGGGCGTCCGCAGCGTGTGCGGCGAACGAAAGGGCAAAGCCGGCAGCGGCCAACAGGGGAAGCAGTTTCTTCATGTAATGCTCCTGCAAAAAAGGAAAAGGTGAATGCGCCCGCCGACAACGCAGTGCCCCACGGGCCACCCAGCATAACGCCGGGCGGTCACGAATGGATGACGGGTCGGCCCGTAGAATCCGCCCCCATGCTCTCCGTCAAACAGGAATTGCTCGCGGCGCTGGCCGGCGAGCTGGAAAAGGTGTCGCCCGGCGCAGGCAGCCGCGCGGCCTTCGAATCTCCCAAGGTCGCTGCCCATGGCGACCTCGCGTGCACGGCCGCCATGCAGCTGGCCAAGCCCCTCAAGCAGAATCCCCGCGCACTGGGCGAACAGCTACAGGCCGCGCTGGAGGCCACGCCCGCGTTCCAAAAATGGGTGCAGGCCATCGAGATCGCCGGCCCCGGTTTTCTGAACATCCGCCTCAAGCCCGCCGCCAAGCAGCAGGTGGTGCACGAGGTGCTGGCGCAAGGCGCGCAATATGGCTACCAGCCGGCGCGCGGCGAGAAAGTCCTGGTGGAGTTCGTCTCCGCCAACCCCACCGGCCCGTTGCACGTCGGTCACGGCCGCCAGGCCGCCATCGGCGACGCCATCAGCCATCTGTACGCCACCCAGGGCTGGAGCGTGCACCGCGAGTTCTATTACAACGACGCGGGCGTGCAGATCGACACCCTCACCAAGAGCACGCAACTGCGCGCCAAGGGCTTCAAGCCCGGCGACGACTGCTGGCCCACGGACAGCGAGAACCCGCTGGCCAAGAATTTCTACAACGGCGACTACATCCAGGACATCGCCGACGCCTTCCTCGCCAAGTCCACCGTCCAGGCCGATGACCGCGCGTTCACGGCCAATGGCGATGTCGAGGATTACGAGAACATCCGCCAGTTCGCCGTGGCCTACCTGCGCAATGAGCAGGACAAGGATCTGCAGGCCTTCAACCTCCAGTTCGACCAGTACTACCTGGAGTCCAGCCTTTACGCCAACGGCCATGTGGACGCTACCGTGCAGCGCCTCGTCGCCAACGGCAAGACCTACGAGCAGGACGGCGCGCTGTGGCTCAAGTCCACCGACTACGGGGACGACAAAGACCGCGTCATGCGCAAGCAGGACGGCACGTACACCTACTTCGTGCCTGACGTGGCCTACCACATCCAGAAGTTCCAGCGCGGCTTCACCAAGGTGGTGAACATCCAGGGCACGGACCACCACGGCACCATCGCGCGCGTGCGCGCCGGCCTGCAGGCGGCGGACGTGGGCATCCCCCAGGGCTACCCCGACTACGTGCTGCATACCATGGTGCGCGTGGTGCGCAATGGCGAGGAGGTCAAGATCAGCAAGCGCGCCGGCAGCTACGTGACGCTGCGCGACCTGATCGAGTGGACCAGCAAGGACGCGGTGCGTTTCTTCCTGCTGTCGCGCAAGCCCGACACCGAATACACCTTCGACGTCGACCTGGCCGTGGCGCAGAACAACGACAACCCCGTGTATTACGTGCAGTACGCCCATGCGCGCATCTGCTCGGTGCTGCGTGGCTGGCGCGAGGACTACGACGTGGCCGCGCTGCGCGATGTAGACCTGTCGCCGCTGGAAGGCCCGCAGGCCCAGGCGCTGATGCTGCTGCTCGCCAAGTATCCCGAGATGCTCACCGCGGCCGCGGCCGGCAATGCGCCGCACGACGTGACCTTCTACCTGCGCGACCTGGCTGCCGCCTACCACAGCTATTACGACGCCGAACGCATTCTGGTGGACGACGAGGCCGTCAAGCAGGCGCGGCTGGCGCTCGTCGCGGCCACAGCGCAGGTATTGCACAATGGATTGGCGGTGCTGGGCGTGTCTGCGCCAGCCAGAATGTAAGTGACCACTGATATGAAGAAACAGCAACGCGGCGGCACCATCGTGGGCTTCATCCTCGGGGTGATCGTGGGCCTGGGAGCCGCGCTGGCCGTGGCCGTGTATGTGACCAAGGTGCCCGTGCCCTTCCTGAACAAGAGCACGCCGCGTGCGTCCGAGCAGGACGAGGCCACGAAGAACAAGAACTGGGACCCCAACGCGCCGCTGTACGGCAAGAACCCTGTGCGCCCCGCTGCGCCGGCTGCCGCTCCCGCGTCCGACACCGCGACCGCCGCAGCCCAGCCTGCGTCGGGTCCGCGGGCGGCGGCCAGCCGGCCCGGCGCGGCACCGACGTCGGCCGACCCGCTGGGCGACCTGGCCCGCGCCAAGGCCAACGCGGCGCCCGCTCCCGCGACCAGTGCCGATCCTTTCGAATACTTCGTGCAGGCGGGCGCGTTCCGCACCCAGCAGGATGCCGATGCGCAGCGCGCCAAGCTGGCCATGCTGGGCTGGGAGGCGCGCGTCAGCGAGCGTGAGCAGAACGGCCGCACGGTGTTCCGCGTGCGCGTGGGCCCGTTCGGCAAGCGTGACGACGCCGAGTCGCTGAAGGAAAAACTCGATGGCGCGGGGGTGGAGTCCGCGCTGGTCCGGGTGCAGCGCTGAACTTTTGCCCGCGCTGGCGCTCACAACCCTCCATACTGTCCAGGAGTGATCCCAACCTATGAAACGCCGTGAGTTTTCTCTGACCGTCGCCTCCGCGGCCACCGCCCTGAGCCTGCCGCTGGCGGCGCCCGCATTGGCGCAAGGCCGCCAGTTCAAGGAAGGCAAGGACTACGTCAAGCTGGGCAAGCCCGTCGCAACCGAGGCACCTGCCGGGAAGATCGAAGTTATCGAGTTCTTCTGGTACAGCTGCCCGCACTGCAATACGTTCGAGCCTTCGCTGGAGGCCTGGATCAAGTCGGCGCCCAAGGACCTGCACATCCGCCGCGTGCCCGTGGCGTTCAATGCGAGCTTCGTGCCGCAGCAAAAGCTCTACTACGCGCTGGAAGGCATGGGCAAGCTGCCCGAGCTGCATGCGAAGGTGTTCCGCGCGGTGCACGTGGAACGCCTGCCGCTGAACAAGGACGAGCTGATCTTCGACTGGATCGGCAAGCAGGGCGTGGACGTGGCGAAGTTCAAGGAGGTCTACAACTCCTTCACCGTATCCAACCAGGTGCGCAAGGCGTCGCAGCTGCAGGACGGCTACCAGGTCGAAGGCGTGCCCTCCATGGGAGTGGCCGGCCGCTACTACACCGACGGCACCATGGCCGGCAACATGCAAAGCGTGCTGCAGGTGGTGGAGCACCTGGTTGGCGTAGCGCGCAAGGGCTGAAGCGCCCCGCCGCGACCAACGACAAGCGCGCCTACGGGCGCGCTTTTTTCATGCCTGCGCACCGGTTGGCGCGGCGGCATGACAGCCGGTGGCAGGCCTGTACGGGTTGATGCGATCCACTGCGGCGGCGGCGCGCTTGCGTCAGTACAATGACCGCAAGATTCGTGCCCTCTATGAGAACCCGATTGCCCTTCCTCCTCCTGTCCCGCGCCGCAGCGCTGGCCCTGGCGCTGGCTGCATCGCCGCTGGTGCATGCCGAAAAAGCCGACCGCAACAAGCCCATGAACATCGAGGCCGATGCCCTGCGCCACGATGAGCTCAAGCAGACCAGCGTTTTCACCGGCCGTGTCGTCATGACCAAGGGCACCATCGTGCTGCGCGGCGCGCAGCTGGAGGTGCGCCAGGATGCCGACGGCTTCCAGTACGGTGTGGTGACGGCCGAGCCGGGCAAGCGCGCTTTTTTCCGGCAAAAGCGTGACACCGCGCCGGGCGCGCCCGACGAGTTCGTCGAGGGCGAGGGTGAGGTCATCGAATACGACGGCCGCGCCGACGTGGTGAAGCTCATCCGCCGCGCCGAGCTGCGTCGCTACCGCGAGGCCACACTGACCGACGAGCTGGCCGGCGCCCTCATCGTCTACAACAACCTCACGGACGTGTTCACCGTGGACGGGCAGAAGACCGCGCCCGGCGGCGCCACTGCCGGCACGCCGGGCGGCCGGGTGCGGGCGGTGCTCGCGCCCAAGGAGCCCGCCTCGGGCACCAGCGCCACGCCGCCCGTGCGCACCGAGCCGCCCGCGCTGCGTACCAGCCCCAGCCTGGACGGCGCGAAGTGAGCGCGGCCTTGGACGATGCGCGCATGAGCGAAGGCGTCAGCCGCCTGGAGGCGCTGCACCTGGAGAAGTCCTACGGCAGCCGCAAGGTGGTCAAGGACGTGTCCGTGGTCGTGCAAAAGGGAGAGGTGGTGGGCCTATTGGGCCCCAACGGCGCCGGCAAGACCACGTCGTTCTACATGATCGTCGGCCTGGTGCGCAGCGACGGCGGCCGCATCAGCATCGACGGGCAGGACGTGACGGACATGCCCATCCACCGGCGCTCGCGGCTGGGCCTGTCGTACCTGCCGCAGGAAGCCTCGATCTTTCGCAAGCTCAATGTCGAAGACAACGTGCGCGCGGTGCTGGAGCTGCAGACCGACGAGGCCGGCCGCTCCCTGCCGCGCGCCGAGGTGGAGCGGCGCCTGACCGCGCTGCTGCAGGAACTGCGCGTGGACCACCTGCGCAAGTCGCCTGCACTGGCGCTGTCGGGCGGCGAGCGCCGGCGCGTGGAGATCGCGCGCGCGCTGGCCACGCAGCCGCGCTTCATCCTGCTGGATGAGCCCTTCGCCGGCATCGACCCGATCGCCGTGATCGAGATCCAGCGCATCATTGGCTTTCTCAAGGCGCGCGGCATTGGCGTGCTGATCACCGACCACAACGTGCGTGAGACGCTGGGCATCTGCGACCACGCCTTCATCATCAGCGACGGCCAGGTGCTGGCTCAGGGTACGCCGTCGGACATCGTCGACAACGCGGAAGTGCGCCGGGTGTACCTGGGCGAGCACTTCCGCATGTGAGAGTGATGGGCGACCACGGCGCGATGCAGGACCAGACAGTGGGTTGCAGGCCATGAAGCCCGGCCTGTCGCTGCGCGTCTCGCAGCACCTGGCGCTCACACCGCAGTTGCAGCAGTCGATCCGCCTGCTGCAGCTGTCCACGCTGGAGCTGGCCCAGGAGGTCGAGCAAATGCTCGACGAGAACCCCTTCCTGGAGCGCACGCTGGAAGAGGCCCCGCGCGAGGAGTTCGGCCTGGCCCAGGCCGATGCACCGGTGAGCGAGCAAGACCGAGAAGTCGAAGATGCTATTTATTCAGGAGCTGTCAGCGCAGGGCAGGAAAGCGCTACAAGCCAAAATGATGCAGAAACCTCCACAGCCGAATCCACGGCCGAACCCGCGGACTGGGAAGGCGACGGCTCGGTAGACCTGGCGCCCGACGACAGCGAGTGGGGCGGCGACGCCCCGGCACGCAACGGTGCCGGCGCGGGGAGCGACGACGAGGTGGACGCCACCGAGCTGGCCCGCAGCCAGGAGTCGCTCACGGCCTTCCTGCACCGCCAGGCGCTGGCGCTGCGCCTGTCCGAGCTGGACATGGCCGCGCTGCGCTTCCTCATCGAATCGCTGAACGACGACGGCTACCTGGACGAGTCGCTGCAGGACCTGGCCGCCAGCCTGGCGGGCACCGAAGACCCCGAGCAACTCGATGAATTGGTGCACCGCTTCACCGTGGCGCTGCGCCTGCTGCAAAGCCTGGAGCCCGCGGGCGTGGGCGCGCGCGGACTGGCCGAATGCCTCACGCTGCAGTTGCGTGCGATGGACCAGGACGAAGAGGGCGACCCCGACGTGATCCAGGCCGCGCTGGCCATTTGCGGCCAGCCGCTGGACCTGCTGGCCAAGCGCGACGTGCGCCGCCTGGCGCAGGCCTGCGGCACCAGCGAAGAGCGCACGCGCGCTGCGATGGCCTTGATCGCGCGGCTGGAGCCACGCCCGGGCAGGCGCTTTGCCGACGTGGACCGCAACATCATCGTGCCCGACGTGATCGTCAAGAAAACCGGCCGCGGCGGACAGCAGAACTTCAGCGTGCAGCTCAACCCGGACGTGATGCCGCGCCTGCGCGTGCACGACATCTACGCCGGCGCGTTGCGCGGCGGCCGTGGCGAAGGCCACCAGGCGCTGCAGGCACGGCTGCAGGAGGCGCGCTGGTTCATCAAGAACATCCAGCAGCGTTTTGACACCATCCTGCGCGTGTCGCGCGCCATCGTGGAGCGGCAGAAGAACTTCTTCGTGCATGGCGAACTGGCCATGCGCCCGCTGGTGCTGCGCGACATTGCCGATGAACTGGGCCTGCACGAGTCCACCATCAGCCGCGTGACCACCGCCAAGTACATGGCCACACCCCAGGGCACGTACGAGCTCAAATACTTCTTCGGCTCGGGGCTGGGCACCGAAACCGGCGGCAACGCCTCCAGTACGGCCGTGCGCGCGCTCATCAAGCAGTTCATCGCGGCCGAGAACCCGCACAAGCCGCTGTCGGACAGCCAGATCGCCGAGATGCTCAAGGAGCAGGGCATTGAATGTGCGCGCCGCACCGTGGCCAAATACCGTGAGGCGCTCAAGATCGCCCCGGCCAACCTCCGCAAGGCACTTTGAACCATGGCACGCGTCGTCTTCGACCTTCCCCCGCACTTCGGCTTCAGTACCGAGCTGCAGATCTACATCAGCCATGTCAACCAGGGCGGGCACCTGGACAACGCGCAGTTGCTCAGCCTCGTGTCCGAGGCGCGCGTGCGTTTCTTCAAGTCGCTGGGTTACCCCGAGGCCGACGTGGCGGGCCTGTCCACCGTGGTGGGCGACATCGTGGCGCAATACAAGTCCGAGGCGTTCCACGGCGAGACGCTGCGCGTGGAGATGACGCCGCAGGACTTCAACCGCTACGGCTTCGACCTCGTCTTCCGGTTGACCGAGAAGAGCCAGGGGCGCGAGATCGCGCGCGGCAAGACCGGCATCGTCTTCATCGACCGGGCGGCCCGCAAGCCCGCACCCATTCCCGAATCCGTGCTCCAGCCATTGCTGCAGCGCGCAGCACAGCCGCAATGAACCAGCTTCAACTCTTTTTGCCCTGCGCCGCTGGCGTGGAGGGCTATCTGGCCGACGAGGTGCATGGCCTCACGGGGCTGGCCGGGCAGGACCTGCTCGTGGGCCGCGCGGGCGTGCTGCTGCGCGCCTCCTGGCGCGACGCGCTGCGCCTGAACCTGCACAGCCGCCTGGCGCAGCGCGTGCTGGTGCAACTGGCCGAGCGGCCCTACCGCAACGAGGACGACATCTATGCCGCCGCGGCCGACGTGGCCTGGGAGATCTGGTTCACCCCGCGCCAGAGCTTCAAGGTGGAGGTGACGGCCCAGCACAGCCCGCTCAAGAGCCTGAACTTCGCCGCGCTGCGCGTGAAGGATGCCGTGGCCGACCGCTTCCGCGCCAAGGCCGGCGTGCGCCCCGACGTGCAGACGCAGTGGCCCGACGTGCGCGTGCACCTGCACCTGACCAGCGACCGCGCCCAGATCTACATCGACACCTCGGGCGAACCGCTGTTCAAACGCGGCTGGCGCGAGGACAAGGGCGACGCGCCGCTCAAGGAAACGCTGGCCGCCGCCATGATCGCCGCCACCGGCTGGGACCCGCATGGCGAGCAGCCGCTGCCGCTGTACGACCCCTGCTGCGGCAGCGGCACCGTGGTCATCGAGGCCGCGCAGATCGCCTGCCGCATCGCGCCGGGGCTGCAGCGGCGCTTTGCCTTCGAGAAGCTTTTGCCGCACCAGGCCCATGTCTGGTCTGCGATCAAGGACGAAGCTGCCAGCGCCGTTACCGCGGCCTCGGTGCCGATTTTTGGCAGCGACGTGTCGCACCGCATGGTGGACTTTGCCCAGCGCAATGCCGTGCGCGCCGGCGTGGCCGACGCGGTGCAGCTGCGCGGGGGCGACGCGCTGCAGCGCATGCCGCCCAGTGAACAACCCGGGGTCATGCTGCTGAATCCGCCGTATGGCGAGCGCATCGCCGCGGCCGGCACGGCGGGGCGCAATGCGCGTGAGCGCATGTCCACGGTCGAGCGCATGGGCCGCGAGACGGCGCAGACCGAAGACGGCGTGGACTTCTTCGCGCAGTTGGCCGCGCACTGGAAGAAGCACTACGCCGGCTGGCAGGCCTGGATGCTCACGCCCGACCTCAAGCTGCCCGGCAAGATGCGCCTGAAGGAGTCGCGCCGCGTGCCGCTGTGGAACGGCCCCATCGAATGCCGCCTGTTCCGCTTCGACCTCGTGGCGGGCGCCGTGCGGGATCGGCCGCGCGCCGGCCACGCGGGGGAGGGCGGCGCGGCCAACGGTGCGCCGGCCGGCGGAGCCTCGGATGCGTCCTGAGCTGCGCCTGCCTGCCGTGGCGCCGGCGGGCGAGAGCGCGCGTGTCGTGGTGCTGGACACCAACATCGTGCTCGACCTGTTCATCTTCGCCGACGCGGCCGTGGCCACCGTGCGTGCGCTGCTGCAGGCCCAGCGCCTGGACTGGATCGCCACGCAGCACATGCGGGACGAGCTGGAGCGCGTGCTGCAGTACACCCACCTGCAGCCGCGCATGGCGTATTACGGCGTGGGCGCGAATGACGTACTGACGGCGTTCGACGCGGGCGTGCGCCTGGTCGAGGTGGCGCCGCGCGCGCCCTGGGCCTGCAAGGACGCGGACGACCAGAAGTTCATCGACCTGGCGGTCGCGCACCGCGCCATCATCGTGTCCAAGGACAAGGCTGTGCTTTGCATGCGAAAACGGCTGTTGACGCAGGACACGCATGCGGTGGCAGCTATTGTTTTTGAAGAGGTTTGCGAACCATGTCCAACCTGATCGTGCATGGCGGCACGCCGCTGCGTGGCCGCGTCACCCCCTCGGCCAACAAGAACGCGGTGCTGCCCGTGCTGTGCGCCACGCTGCTCACGCGCGCGCCGCTGCGCCTGGTGGGCGTGCCCGACATCACCGACGTGCGCAAGATCCTGGAGATCTTCCGCACCCTGGGCAGCGAGGTGCGCTGGGACCATGCCAGCGCCACGCTGGAACTGCACCACCAGGCCACGCATTTCGACGCCGCCACGCACCGCCTGCCCGAGGAGATGCGCTCGTCCATCATGCTGGTGCCGCCGCTGCTGGCGCGCTTCGGCGTGGCGCGGCTGGAGGACAACGTGAAGGGCTGCACCCTGGGCGTGCGCGAGATCGACCCGCATGTGGAGGTCTTTCGCAGCTTCGGCGGCCAGGTGGAGCGGGCCGAGGGCTCGCTGCTGGTGCGCCGCGTGGGCATGCTCACGCCGGTGCACCACTGGCTGGACTATGCCTCGGTGACCACCACCGAGAACTTCGTGCTGTGCGCCGTGGCCGCGCAGGGCACCTCCACGCTGACCAACGCGGCGTCCGAGCCGCACGTGCAGGAGTTCTGCCGCTTCATGCAAATGCTGGGCGCGCAGATCGAGGGCGTGGGCACCTCGCGGCTTACGGTGCACGGCGGCGGCGACCTGGGGGGCGGTGAATTCCGCTTTGCCGAGGACTTTCACGAGATCACCACTTTCCTGGCGCTGGGGGCCATCACCGGCGGCGACGTGGTGGTGAAGAACAGCGCACCGGAGAACTTCCCGCTGATCGACCGCACGTTTGCCAAGTTTGGCGTGCGCGTGGAGCACCGGGACGGCTGGTCGCGCGCCTTCGTGGACGGGCCGCTCACGGTGCAGACGCCCTTCACCCCCAACGTGCTGACCAAGGTGGAGGCCGCGCCCTGGCCCTATTTCCCGGTGGATCTGCTGCCGATCTTCATCGCGCTGGGCGTGCGCGCGCAGGGCAACGCGATGTTCTGGAACAAGGTGTACGACGGCGCTTTAGGCTGGACGGGCGAGCTGTCCAAGTTTGGCGCGCATGTGTACCAGTCCGACCCGCACCGCATCGTCACCTTCGGTGGGGGGCCGCTGGCGCCGGCGGTGGTGGAGAGCCCCTACATCATCCGCGTGGCGATCGCGCTGTTCATGGTGGCGGCCAGTATCCCGGGGCGCTCGGAGATCCGCAACGCCACGCCCATCCGCCGCGCGCACCCGCACTTTGTGGAGAACCTGCGCAGCCTGGGGGCCCGGGTGGAGTGGACGGCAGAGGAGTAGCCGCGCCCTGATCGCCCCAGCCTTCGCTGCGCTGCAGCACAAAAGTGGATTGTGGTTTATACTTACGCCTAAGGGTTAACACTTAGTGGTTAACCCGATGTTGGTCGGCGTATGAGATGCGCGCCGTTCCGCACCGGATGAGCATCTCAGTCAGGAAACCACACCATGCGCGAAGCCGTCCGTCTGATCCTCGAGTTCATCCAAGAAGCCCGCGAGGCCCATCTGGAAATCGCCAGCCAATAAGGCTGGGCGGGCCGCCCAAGTGGCCCTTTGTTACCGACCGCTGCGCCCCATTGCCTTGGCATGGGGCGTTTCTGTTTTTGAGGCCAAATCAAGCTCTAGCGCTTGTGTGATAAGCGCGAGAAGCTATTAATAAAATAGCTTGCGCGCAACCTACGACGTTACACTGCGCGCCTCAGGCCTCCTGGGGCCCTGTTTCTCCTCCTCCTTAGCCCGCGGGTCCAAGCCCCGCCCGATTCCGCATGAACGCCACCTCCGACACCCCCGCATCCGCCGCCGCCCCCGCCCTGGGGCCGGATGAACTGGACGAACTCGACAGCCTGCTGGACGACCTGCGCACGCGTGAGGAAGATGTGCCGCAGTGGGAGTTCTGCGACGGCTTCCTGACGGCGCTGGTCTGCACGCGCCGCCCCGTGCCCGCGGCGGAATGGCTGCCCATGCTGCTGGGCGACGGCCAGGAGCTGGACGTGGCCGAAGGCGAGCCCCTGCCGCTGGTGCCCACGTTCAAGGACCTGGCGCAGCAGGAGCGCTTCCTTGCCTTGTGGGAGCTGCGCCGCGCCGAAGTGCAGGCGCAACTGGACGAGCAGGCCGAATCGCTGGACGCCGACAACGCCTTCCAGCCCGAGGTGATCGACATGCGCGGCGCCATCGCCAGCCTGCCCGAGGAGGAGCGCGCCGAGATGGCGGGGCAGGAGATTCCTTCCTTCGGCCAGGTCTGGGCGCTGGGCTTCATGTTCGCCGTGGAGAACTGGCCCGAGGACTGGGCCACCCCGCGCGACAAGGAAGCCGCCCAGTGGCTGGACGGCGCGCTCGAATCCATCGTCGCCCTCACCGAGGACGACACCGGCAAGCCCGAGATCTGCATGTACGCCGAAGACGGCCCGCCCAGCACCAGCCAGGAGCGCCTGGAGGTCTTTGGCGAGGCCATCTGGGGCGTGTACGACCTGCGCCAGCTCTGGCGCAGCCTGGGTCCGCGCCAGGAAACCATCGTCAAGGGCGAGCAGCCCGGCCGCAACGACCCCTGCCCCTGCGGCAGCGGCAAGAAGTACAAGAAGTGCTGCGGCGCGGCTTGACGCGGCTGTGGCCAGGTGTGGCTGGCCTGGCACGGCCTTGCCTGGTGTAGCTGGCCTGGCGCGGCCCGGCCTGACGCGGCACGGCCTGGCGCGGCCCGGCCTGGCGCGGCCCGGCCTGGCGCGGCCCGGCCTGACGCGGCACGGTTCGACTCGCCGGCATTGAGTGGGCGGCACGCAGCCGGTGGCCCGGTATTGCGCTCTGGGCCTGCCCAGGTGCTACGGCGCCGCCAGGCCCAGTGGGACCGTCAGGAGCGCGAAGGGGCGGGCGCCTGGGCCAGCAACTGCGCCAGCCGCCCCAGCGCGTGGCGCACCGTGGCGGCGCGCACGGCGGCGCGGTCTCCGGCAAAGCGCCGCAGTTCCGAATGGGTGGCGCCAGCCACGCACCAGCCGAACCACACCGTGCCCACCGGCTTGTCCGGGCTGCCGCCCGTGGGGCCGGCCACGCCCGTCACGGCCACGCTGACCTGCGCGGCGCTGTGGCGCACGGCGCCCTCGGCCATGGCGCGGGCCACGGGCTCGCTCACGGCGCCGTGGGCCGTGATGAGATCGGCGGGCACGCCCAGCAGCGCGGTCTTGGCGGCGTTGGAATAGCTGACGAAGCCGCGCTCGAACCATTGGCTCGACCCCGCCAGGTCGGTGCAGGCCGCCGCGATCAGGCCGCCGGTGCAGCTCTCGGCCGTGGCCAGCATCCAGCCGCGTGCGAGCAGGTCCGTGGAGATATGAATCAAATTGGCCTCCAGCGCCCGTCCATCAAGCGCTGGCAGCTCTATTTTTGATAGCTCCATGGCATTCACCCGAACCAGTGGCGCCACAGCGCGATCACCAGCAGCGTGCAGAACGCGGCCACCAGGTCGTCCAGCATGATCCCCAGGCCGCCGCGCCAGCCGAAGCCCTTGAACAACCGGTCGGCCCAGGCCACGGGGCCGGGTTTGGCGGCATCGAAATAACGGAACAGCGCAAAGGCGGCGAGCTGGCCCCAGAAGCCCATGGGCATGGCCAGCCACAGCACGATCCAGATCGCGACGATTTCATCCCACACGATGTGGCCGGGGTCTGCCACGCGCATGTGGCGTGCGGTGACGGTGCAGGCCCACCAGCCCAGCAGCAGCGACAGCGCGATCAGCAGCCCCATGCCGCGCGGCGTGAGCCACAGTTGCAGCACCAGGAACGCCAGCCACCCCCACAGCGTGCCCACCGTGCCCGGTGCCACACGCGACAGTCCGCTGCCAAAGCCCAGCGCGATGCAGTGCGCGGGGTGCACGAACAGAAAGCGGCGCAGGGCGTGGGGCGGCAGCGGGGTGGGGGGCGGCGTATCGGGCATGGGCGACAAGGATGCAAGTGCCGGCCGATGCTACCAGCGGCGCCGGCCCGGTAGCGGGAGCGGTCAGGCGAAGTGGTCGAACGAGGCGAAGTGCTGCGCCACGGGCTGCCCCTGGCCGTCCACTACACGCAGGCCGGGCGCGGCCTCGACGCGGCCGATGCGCGTGGCGCGCGTACCGCTGGCCTGCGCGGCGGCCTGCACGGCGGCCTGCTGTGCGGGAGGGGCGGTGAAGACCAGTTCGTAGTCGTCGCCGCCGGCCAGCGCGCATTGCATCAGCGTTTGTGCGTCAAAATCGGCTGCAGCTCCCGCCTGTTGGGCGCTGGCAGCTAGTAAATTGGTAGCGACGGTGGCGTCCACGCAGGCGCCCACGCCCGAAGCCTTCAGGATGTGCCCCAGGTCGCCCAGCAGGCCATCGCTCACGTCGATGGCGCTGCTGGCCACGCCGCGCAGCGCCAGACCCAGCGCCACGCGCGGTGTGGGCTGCTCCAGCCGTGGGCGCAACTGCTGCAGGGCGGCGGGCGGCAGCGCCAGGCGGCCGCGCAGCGCATCCAGCGCCAGGCGCGCCTCGCCGGGCGTGCCGCTCACGTAGATGTCGTCGCCCACCCGCGCACCGCTGCGCAGCAGGGCCTGGCCCGTGGGCACTTCGCCGAACACGGTGACGCAGAGGTTCAGCGGCCCCTGCGTGGTGTCGCCACCGACCAGCTCGCACTGGTGCGCGTCGGCCAGCCGCAGCAGGCCGTCCGCAAACGCTTGCAACCAGGGCGCATCCACGCGCGGCAACGCCAGCGCCAGCGTGAAGGCCAGCGGCCTGGCGCCGCAGGCGGCCAGGTCCGACAGGTTCACCGCCAGCGCCTTGTGGCCCAGGTGCGCGGGGTCCACGTCGGCAAAGAAATGGCGGCCCTCGACCAGCATGTCGCTGGACACGGCCAGCTGCATGCCGGGCGTGACCGACAGCAGCGCGCAGTCGTCGCCCACGCCCAGCGTCGCACGGCGCACCGGGCGCGTGAAGTAGCGCGCAATCAGGTCGAACTCACCCATGGGCGGCTGCCGCGTTCAGATGTCGTGCCCGCGAAAGCGCAGCGCGGCCTGGCGGCTGACCTCGGCCAGCAACTGCTCTTCGCGCTGGCGCTCGCGCAGCCAGCGGGCGTCGTTCTGGCCCAGCGCGGTCTCACCGCGCAGCATGTGCAGCGCGCCCGATGCGCCATGCGTGCCGGCGTAGCGCGCCACGTGGTCCAGCGTCTGCAGGATGTGGTCGCGCAGCGGCATGTGGTCGCCGCTGGCGGGGTCCACGTACACCGCGTCCAGTCCGAAGCGGCAGGCCTGGAAGCGGTTGTAGGTGTAGACGAGGTAGTCGTCCTCGGTGGGGGTGAAGGGCTGCTCGGCCAGGAACCACGCGGCCAGCGACTGCACGTAGCCGGCCAGGGCCGCGGCGCGCTCGATGGTGAGCGGCGTGTCGAACACGCGGATCTCGATGGTGCCGTACTCGGGCTTGGGGCGGATGTCCCAGTAAAAGTCCTTCATGCTCTTGACCACGCCGGTGCGCGTCATTTTGTTGAAGTACTGCTCGAACTCGCTCCAGGTGAGTACGCAGGGCGCGCGGCCCGACAGCGGGAACGCGAACACCGAGTTGAGGCGCGCGGAGTCGAACTGCGTGTCCTGCGCCTGCACGTACGGGCTGGAGGCCGACAGCGCGATGAAGTGCGGGATGTAGCGGCTCATGCGGTGCAGCATGAGCAGGGCGGAGTCGGCGTCGGGGCAGCCGATGTGCACGTGCTGCCCGAAGATGGTGAACTGCTTGGACAGGTAGCCGTACAGCTGCGACAGCTCCTGAAAGCGCGGCTTGTCGTAGATGCGCCGCTCGTGCCATTGCTGGAAGGGGTGCGTGCCGCCGCCGACGACGGCGATGTTGAGCTTGTCCGCGCTCTTGACCAGCGCGTCGCGGATCTGCGTGAGTTGGCCCAGCACCTCGGAGCTGCTGTGGCACACGCCGGTGGAGATCTCGATCATGCTGTTGGTCATCTCGGGCACCACGCTGCCGGGCAGCGGCACCTTCTTCATGAGGCGCAGCATGTCTTCGGCGTAGGGCGCGAGGTCGTAGTCGTTGGTGCTCACGAGCTGCAGTTCCAGCTCGACGCCCAGCGTCAGGGGCTCGGAATGGTGGAAGGCTTCAAGACTCACGTTGGGTGTCTCCGGTGTTGCTGCCGCGGCTGCTCAGGGGCGCCCAGGGCTTGGAGCTTTCGCCCGCGCGGTAGATGGCCACGGTGGCGATCACTGCGCCCAGCACTTCCATCACCAGGATGGCCGGCAGGGCGATGCGCGCGATCAGGTGGCCCGTGGAGGCCGAGGCCACCACGAACTGCGAGGCCACCAGCAATGCGATGGCCGACATCGGCGCCATGGCGCAGCTCAGCCACAGGGCCTGGCGCCAGCTGGCGCCACTGCCCACGTTGCCCACGCCCACGCCCAGCGCCTTGGCCAGCAGGCGCACGAAGATCAGCGCCAGCACGGCGCCGACCACCGGGCCGCTCCAGTCGGCCTGCGCGGCGACGGTGGAGACGAGCACAAACATCAGCATCGTCAGCAGCGAAGAGGCGGTGCCCATCTGCCGCGGCCAGGCCCAGGGGCGCGGGTGCAGTTGCTTGAGCAGCATGCCGCCCAGCAGCGCGGCCAGCGGGGCCGAGCCGCCCATGTGCGCGGTGACGGCGGTGCTGGCGGCGATCAGGGCCATCAGCAGCATGGAGGTGTTCTCGCTCGTCGGGCTCATCACGCGCAACGCCAGGCGCAGGATGAGCGACAGCAGTGCACCCACGGCCACAGAAACGCCCAGCACCACCAGCGCGGGATACAGCGTGCCCACCAGGCCCACGCCGGGGCGGTTGATGAGCTCGGCCTGCGCGCTGCCCAGCGCCAGCGCATACAGGGACGACAGCGTTGCGAGCACCACGGCACGGTCGGTCACGGGGCCGGCGGCGCGCGTGTCGGACACCACGCGCGTCAGAACCGCCGGTGATGCCGCCATCGCGACCAGGGCCAGCGGGCCGGCGGCGCGCTCGGGTACGTCGAACCACAGCATCGTCCAGTACACCGCGAAATAGGTGAAGGCGGACTCCGCGATGCTCTGCACCAGCACCATGGGGTTATGGCGGAACCAGCGCAGCGGAATGCGACCGCCCGCCTCGAACAGCACCACGGCCACGCCCAGCTCCACCAGGAACAGGCCAATGCCCTGCAGCGGCCACACGGCGCCGCCAAAGCCCAGCAGGCCCACGATGGTGCCCACGAGCGTGTAACCCACGACCTTGGGCAGGCCGCTGTAGCGTTGCACCAGATAGCCCGTGATGGAGGCCACGGCCAGCAGCAGCGACCACTGCACCGTGGGCAACCCCGCCGATGGGCGCAGCCACTGCGCCCAAAAGCTCATCAGCTCATTCATTGTTGTAGATCCTCTGTCTCGTGCGGGCAGGCCCGCTGGATGCCGGGGCGCAGCCTGCGCCAAGGGCGCGCGCTGCAGCTGCGTGGAACGTGACTACGTTCCCAGGCTGTTAACTGAATGTATCTGCAGCGGTCGCGTTGCTTCTGTAGGACGGCGCGCAGCCTGCGGTGGGCGCACCTTATCAGACGGTGCGGCGCGGGGGCAGGAAAAAGCCCAGCGGCGCGCTGCGCCAGCGCGCCAGCAGCGCGCGGTAGATGCGCGCGCGGTCCACGCTGCCCACGTTGTGCGCACGCAATGCCAGGCGGAACGCCAGGTAGAAGCTGACGAGGACGTTGAGCGCACCGTTGAAGGGCACCATGGCCACGGCCCACCAGAAAGCCGGCTGGTGCAGCACGTCCATGCCCAATGTGGCGCTGGCCACGCCGATCTGCCCGGTGGACAGCGTAACGTGGCGCACATCCAGGCCCAGCCCGAAGAACGCGGCAAAGGCCGGCGTCAGCCCCAGCATGAAGCCGAGCGAAATGTTGGCCGCAAAGCCCGAGATGTTGCCCCGCAGGAAGCGCGCCCAGCGGGCGGCGCGTGCAGCACCCAGCATGTGCGTGATGCGCGGGTTGTACTGGATGGCCGAGTCCAGCCGGCGCAATACGAACCAGTTCTCCACCCAGCCCGCGAAAATGCTGGACGCGAACAGCAGCACGCCGGTGAAGGCCGCGAACAGCAGCGAGGGGCCCAGCAGGTGCAGCGACTGCAGCACGTGTTCCGCCTGGGCCGTGCCGATGGCCGGCTGCCCGAGCATCTGCGCGATGAGCAGCGCCAGGGCCAGCGCCCCGGGGAACACCAACAGCACGTTGCCCAGCACGGCGGCCACCTGCGAGCGCACGAGATGCGCGACCTCGTCCACGAAGGATTCCAGCCCCTGCGCCTCGTCCAGGTCCTTGAGCTTGGCGGCCATGGCGGGTGCCGTCATGGCGGGCTGCTTGGTGGCCACCGTGAAGTGCAGCAGCTGGATCAGCACGAAGCTGACGGCGTAGTTCACGCCCGCCATGAAGCCGCCCCAGAACGCGGACAGCGCCAGCGCGTACAGCCCGAACTTGGCCAGCGTGGTGAAGGCCATCACCAGCCCGCCACCCGCCGCCTTGCGCACCATGGCCAGGTATTCGCCCGCCGTGCGGGTGATGTAGTGCTCGCCCGTCTCGGCGCTGCGCTCGGCGACCTTGGCCGCCAGCATGGACGAGTTGGACGCCACCAGCGCACGCAGGCTGCGCCGCTCGCGCCCCACGGTCACCAGGCGCGCAAGGAACTTGGCCGCCGCCACGGCGGGGCGGGGCGACAGCAGGCATTCCAGCAGCTCGCGCACGCGCAGGATGCGCTCGCGCAGCTGGCGCAGGCGAAACACCAGGCCCACGGAGATGCCGTTGTCCTCGAAGTGCGCATACACCGTGTTGGTGGCGGCGCGGCAGGCGTCCAGGCGCTCGCGCAGGCGCTGCACGGCTTCCTGCAGGCGGTCGCCGGTGCGCAGCGGGTGCTCCACCTCCACGCGCAGGCTCTCCACATCGCGGATCAGCGCATGAAAGGGCTGGGCCTCGCGCGCCTCCTCGCTCATGCGCAGACGCAGCTCGGGCGCAAAGCCGGTGGACAGGATCTGCCCGGCGCAGTAGGTGATGGCGTCCAGCAGCGCGCGCTGCCAATGGCTGGCGCCGCCCTGCTCGCTGGCGGGCACCAGCACGGCCAGCAGGCGGCCCAGCAGGGTTTCGTCCAGCGACGCGAGCCAGCGCGCGTCGAAATCGCCAGGCAGCGCCAGCATGAACAACTCCGACGCATCCAGCGTTTCGGGGCTGGAGGGCAGCAGTTTGTAGCGCACGCGCTCGGCCAGCTCGCTGGCCATGGAGGTGCGCTGGGCAAAGCCGAAGTCCGCCAGCAGCGTGGTGATGTCCACCTGCTGCGTGAGCGCTGCCCACCAGGCCTGCAGCCGCACCTGGATGTCGGGCGAGCGTTCCGCCGCGTCGACCAGCAGGGCCACGCGGCCTGCGGCGCCCTCCGTGGACTGGCCGTCGCCGCGCACCCAATCCAGCACGGCGATGAGTTGCAGGTGCCGCTGTGCCAGCGGTGCGGTCGGGTCGATACCGGCGAGCAGCTGCGCCAGGTCAGGGCCGCTGCGGCTCAATGCAGCACCCTTGCCGCCATGGGCTGGCCCGGTTGGCCGGGCGAGAAGGCCTCCAGCACGAACAGCTCGATCGGACAGGTGAACGGCTCACCATCCTCGGCCACGCAGAAATAGCTGCCGTGCATGCTGCCGCTGGCGGTGCGCAGGCGGCAGCCGCTGGTGTACTGAAATGCCTCGCCGGGCTTGAGCAGCGGTTGTTGGCCCACCACGCCCAGGCCCTTGACCTGCTCGGTGTGGCCATTGGCATCGGAGATGATCCAGTGGCGTGAAATCAGCTGCGCGGTCACGTCGCCCGTGTTGGTGATCGTGATGGTGTAGGCAAAGCTGTATACGCCTTCGTCGGGCGCGGACTGGTCGGGAAGGTACTGCGGTTGCACCTCCACCTGGAACTGGTATTTCGGCATCGTGCAATGGTAGCGGCGATGGTGAGTCCCGTGCCGCACAAGGACCCGCTCCGGCTGTGCCCGGCATGCGACCGTCGCGCTGCAGCGGCGTCAACTGCGACAATCGCGGCCATGAGCCGCACCTACCGCATCGCCCCTTCTATCCTGTCCGCCGACTTTGCCCGCCTGGGCGAAGAAGTGCGCAACGTCATCGCCGCCGGCGCCGACTGGATCCACTTTGACGTGATGGACAACCACTATGTGCCCAACCTCACCTTCGGCCCGATGGTGTGCCAGGCCCTCAAGCCCCATGCCGTGACGCCCGCAGGGCATGCCGTACCGATCGACGTGCACTTGATGGTGCAGCCCGTGGACGAACTGGCCACGGCGTTTGCCAAGGCGGGGGCGGACCTCATCAGCTTCCACCCCGATGCCTCGGCGCACGTGCACCGCAGCATTCAGAACATCCGCGCGCAGGGCTGCAAGGCGGGCCTGACCTTCAACCCCGCCATGCCGCTTGACGTGCTGGACTGGGTGATCGAGGACATCGACCTGATCCTGTTGATGAGCGTGAACCCCGGCTTTGGCGGACAGAGCTTCATCGACAGCACGCTGCGCAAGGTCGAAGCGGCCCGCAAGCGCATCGAGGCCTCGGGCAAGGACATCCGCCTGGAGGTGGACGGTGGCATCAAGGCCGACAACATCCGCCGGGTGGCGGATGCGGGCGCAGACACGTTCGTTGCAGGCAGCGCCATCTTCGGCAAGAGCGACTACAAGGCGGTGATCGACGCCATGCGCGCCGAACTGGCGTGAGGCGCCGCCGCGCGGCTTGATCGCAATCCGCTGAAAAAGCCTATTGCACCGGCGTGGTGGCTTCGCGCAGCACGCCACCGCCTTCCACCGAGCCCGACACCGTGGCGCTGCTGCGCACGCGCGCCTCGCAATCGGACCGGTCCTGTGGAGTCTTGAAGGCCTCGCAGCGGGCCAGCGCGTTGCGCTCATAGATGCTGGTGTCGCTGCTGGACAGCTGGCCCGTGCGCGCGGCCTGGGCGGCCGCCCCTGCCTCGCGTACGCAGGCGGCGCGGCTTTCCGCGGGCACGGACGCGCAGGCGGCACGGTCGCTGCTGTACTGGCTGCGCACTTCGTTGGCAGCCTGCGCCGCGCCGGCGCACAGCAACAATGCGGCGGGAAGCAGGGCGGTGAATCGATGCAATGGCATGGGATGACCTCCTGAAGGGCGATGGTTTTGACGGTTCCAACAATGGCTGTCCAGCGTAGGGCGCCACCCGGAAGGCGTCTGTCCGCGTGCGGCGCCGTGGTGTGTCGGACGGGTCGGACAGCGCATACACTGCCCGCGCTCAATGCATGACTGACAAGGACAAGGGATGGAACGGGTGCAACAAGACCTCGCCGCGCTGCTCGCGCGCACCGACGCCGCGATCGTGGACCTCGACGGCACTATGGTGGATACGTTGGGCGATTTTGCCGAGGCGCTCAATCGCATGCTGCGCGACCTGCAGCTGCCCGCCATCGCGCCGGGGGCGATCGAGCGCATGGTCGGCAAGGGGTCGGAGCATCTCCTGCGTTCAGTGCTAAAACACGTTCTAGCGCCCGACCAGCAAGCGCTGACAGCTATGCAATTGGAAGCAAAGGCCGAGGCCTTGTATCCCCAGGCGTGGGAGCGCTACCAGCACCATTACCTGGCCATCAACGGCCAGTATGCGGCGCTGTACGCCGGCGTGGCCGAAGGGCTTGCGGCGCTGCACCGCACCGGTCGGCCGCTGGTGTGCCTGACCAACAAGCCCACCGACTTCGCCCGGCCTCTGCTGCGCGCCAAAGGGCTGGACGGCTTCTTCACCCACGTGTTCGGCGGCGATGCGTTCGCGCGCAAGAAGCCCGACCCGCTGCCACTGCTCAAGGCCTGCGAGGCGGTGGGAACCTCGCCCGCGCGCACGCTGATGATCGGCGACTCCAGCAACGATGCCCAGGCCGCGCGTGCGGCGGGCTGCCCCGTGGTGCTGGTGACGTACGGCTACAACCACGGCCAGCCCGTGCGCGGCGTGGACGCGGACGGCTACGTGGATGCGCTCACCGAGCTGATCGCTAGCTGAATTCCTCCGGCCGCATGCGCGCCATGGGCGCCGCGCGGGGCGCCCGGGTCCTCAGAAGCTCTCCCATTCGTCGTTGTCGGCAGCCGTGCGGGCCGCCTGCGCGGGTTGAGGACGCGCTGCAGCCGGACGTGCCAAGGCGGCGGTCGGCGCCCGGGCGGACGCCGGCGGCGTGGCGGGCCGGGCAGGGGCGGCGGGTGTCGCGGAGGTGGCGGGTACGGGAGCCGGCACGGCCGCGGCATGCACGGGCGCCATGCGTGGCAGGGCGGAGGCGTTCTGCGCCAGCTTGAACACGGCGACGGCCTCGACGAGCTCGCGGGCCTGGCCGCTGAGGCTGCTGGCGGCGGCGGCCATCTCCTCGACCAGCGCGGCGTTCTGCTGCGTGGCCTGGTCCATCTGGGTGATGGCCTCGCCCACCTGGGCCACGCCCGCGCTTTGTTCGCTGCTGGCGGCGCTGATCTCTCCCAT
Source organism: Diaphorobacter sp. ED-3 (assembly GCF_027625375.1). Classification (NCBI taxonomy): domain Bacteria; kingdom Pseudomonadati; phylum Pseudomonadota; class Betaproteobacteria; order Burkholderiales; family Comamonadaceae; genus Diaphorobacter; species Diaphorobacter sp. ED-3. The sequence goes on from NZ_CP115182.1 coordinate 570,128, forward strand.
GATGTCGGTCACGCGGCGAATGGCGGTGACCACCTCGGTCATGGTGGCACCGGCCTTGTCCACCAGCTGCGAGCCCTGCTCCACGCGCTCCACGCTGGCGGTGATGAGCTGCTTGATCTCCTTGGCGGCCTCGGCCGAGCGCTGCGCCAGCGCGCGCACCTCACCGGCCACCACGGCAAACCCGCGGCCTTGCTCGCCGGCACGCGCGGCCTCCACGGCGGCATTCAGCGCCAGGATGTTGGTCTGGAAGGCGATGCCATCGATCACCCCGATGATGTCGGCGATCTTGCGGCTGGACTCATTGATGCCGCGCATGGTGTCCACCACCTCGGAGACCACCTCGCCGCCCTGCACGGCGACGGTGCTGGCATTCATGGCGAGTTGGTTGGCCTGGCGGGCGTTGTCGGCGTTCTGGCGCACGGTGGCGCCCAACTGCTCCATGGAGGCGGCCGTTTCTTCCAGGGCGCTGGCCTGGCTCTCGGTGCGGCCGGACAGGTCGTGGTTGCCCTGCGAGATCTCCGCGCTGGCCGACGCGACGCTCTCCGCATTGGCGCGCACGCCGGCCACTACGCGAGCGAGGTTGCCCTGCATGTGGCCCAGTGCCTTCAGCAGCGCCGCGGCTTCGTCGCGGCCGTGGGCTTGGATGGACTGGGTGAGGTCGCCTTCGGCGATCAAGCCTGCGCCGCGCACGGCCAACTGCAGGGGCCCGGTCACGGATCGGCTCAACAAGATGGCGGCGCCCGCGCCCACCAGCAGCGCCACTGCGGTCACGACCATCAGGATGGCGCGACTGAGCGTGGCCTGCTTGGCAGCGTTGTCGCGGGTGCTTTCGTAGAGCGCGCGCTGGCGCTGTTCCATGGCAACGATGGACTGTAGGTAAGCGTCGGCCAGCGGCTTGAGTTGACTGTCGAGCAACTCACCCACACTCTCGCCGGCAGCCTTGCGCTTGAGCAATTCAGCCCGCGGGCCGCGATAGGCTTCGCGCGTCTTCGCGCGTCTTCGCGATGTCGGCGAGCAAGCGGCGTCCTTCGTCGGTGGTCACCAGCCGCTCCACCACCTCCTGCGCCTTGGATGCTTCTTCGGAGGTCTTGGCAATCTCGCTTTGCCAGCTCGAGAGATGGGAGGTGTCCGCATCCAGGATGGCGGCGCGCGTGCGCACCCAGTTCAGGTCAATCGCCTGCCGCCATGTGCTGGCGGCGCGCAGCCGTTCGTTGTCCGTGCTGGTGAGCTGGTGGGTGACGCTTGCCAATTCCTGCAAACGCCATATGCCTACCGCCGCGATGACCACGGTGATGAGCAGAACCAAGCCGAAGGACAAGGCCAGGCGCGTGCCGACCTTGAGGTTGCTGAGATGCATAGAGGCCCCTTGCTGCGCAATTGCAATAAAGTGTATCGCCAAGGTGAGATGGCTGAAAACGCCATCAAAGGGGCAATGGCATGCTTTCTCTGCGCATCGTCACTGCGTGGGCCGACGGGCTTTATTCCTTGCCCAGCAGGGCGTCCTTGAGCTTCCAGTCGGCGGGCTGGCTGCCGAGCCAGATGCCCAGCAATGCGTTGAAGAATTCGGGCTCCTTGAACGGTTCGCCCTGCGGGACGCCCTTCACCGTCACCTGCGTGCCCGTGCCGGGCAGCCAGTCCACGACGAACTGTTCGCCCGCCATGAGTTTCTTGTGCTCCGAAAAGATCTGGCTCATGCGCAGCACGCCCGGAATCAGCTTGGAAAAGGCGGCCTTGTCCATGTTGTCTTCCATACCGCGCGAGAACAGCTTGCCGAGTTCCGTGGAGTCGATGTCGCGCAGCATGGTCACGCTGATGCGCTTGGGGCCGCGCAGCGCGTAGACCTCGGCAGGCGTGGACGCCTTCTTCTCCAGGTACAGGCCTGCGGCATACACCTTGAACACGGCCTTGTAGCGCACACCGGCGCCATTGAGTTGCAGCTTGCTGCCGCCCAGGTCGAGGGTGGGCTCGAACTTGACGCCGGCTGCGGTCGTCGGCTCCGTCGATGCGGGAGCCGGAAGCGCCAGGCACAGGAGAAGGGCCAGAGCACCCCACTGCAGGGTGCGACGACGGGTGAAGGGCATTGCGCAACTCCAAAAAAGAACGATCGTTCGTTTCTAAATGTTGCGCCATCGAGGGGTGGTCGGCAATAGGGTTTTCGCGTGGATGCGGTGCAGCATCCACCGCGCAGGTGACAAAGTGCTTTGCTACACTGCGGGTCCATGTTCATTCACCACACGTTCATCACAGGTTGCAGCGACCGGGGAGCCTGGCCCTGGCGCAAGCCTGCGTCGTTGAACCCCTGACTGCACCTGGGCGCCTCCCCAGCGTGCGCCCGTGGCCCCACACGTGCTGTCCTGCACGGGGCCGACTCCTCTGAATGATCCTGCGGCGCACTGGCCAGCCAGCGACCGCGCCGCACGAGCTGGGAATCTTCTTGTGATCACTGAACTGGAATTCAAAAGCCTGGCCAGCGAAGGCTACAACCGCATCCCGCTGATGGCGGAAGCCTTTGCGGACCTGGAAACCCCTCTCTCCCTGTACCTCAAGCTGGCCCATGGCAAGGGCGACGGCAAGCACAGCTTTCTGCTGGAGTCGGTCGTCGGCGGCGAGCGCTTCGGGCGCTACAGCTTCATCGGCCTGCCTGCGCGCACCTTGCTGCGGTCCAGCGGCTTCGGCGATGCGGCGCGCACCGAGGTGGTGACCGACGGCCAAGTGGTGGAGACGCACCCGGGCAACCCGCTGGACTTCATTGCCGCCTACCAAAAGCGCTTCAAGGTGGCGCTGCGCCCGGGGCTGCCGCGCTTTTGTGGCGGGCTGGCGGGCTACTTCGGCTACGACGCGGTGCGCTATATCGAGAAGAAGCTAGAGGCCACCTGCCCGCCCGACACCCTGGGCTGCCCCGACATCCTGCTGCTGCAGTGCGAGGAGCTGGCGGTCATCGACAACCTCTCGGGCAAGCTGTATCTCATCGTCTACGCCGACCCGGCCCAGCCTGAGGCCTATGCCAAGGGCAAGAAGCGCCTGCGGGAGCTGAAGGACCAGCTCAAGTATTCCGTGAGCGCGCCCGTGGTGCGGCCCACCGAGAGCCACACCGCACAGCGCAGCTTTGCCAAGGCCGACTACTTGGCGGCCGTGGAGCGCGCCAAGGAACTCATCGCCGCGGGCGACTTCATGCAGGTGCAAGTGGGCCAGCGCATCCACAAGCGCTACACCGAATCGCCGCTGTCGCTGTACCGCGCGCTGCGCTCGCTGAACCCGTCGCCGTACATGTACTACTACAACTTCGGCGATTTCCAGGTGGTGGGCTCCAGCCCCGAGATCCTGGTGCGCCAGGAGAGCACGCCTGAGGGGCAGAAGGTCACCATACGCCCGCTGGCCGGCACGCGCCCGCGCGGCGCCACGCCAGAGGCCGACAAGGCCACCGAAGTGGAGCTGGTGAACGACCCCAAGGAACGCGCCGAGCACGTGATGCTGATCGACCTGGCGCGCAACGACATCGGCCGCATCGCCAAGACCGGCACCGTGAAGGTGACCGAGGCCTTCGCGGTCGAGCGCTACAGCCACGTGATGCACATCGTGAGCAACGTGGAGGGCATCCTCAACGACGGCATGACCAGCATGGACGTGCTCAAGGCCACCTTCCCGGCCGGCACGCTCACCGGCGCGCCCAAGGTGCACGCCATGGAACTGATCGACCAGCTGGAGCCCAGCAAGCGGGGCCTCTACGGCGGCGCCTGCGGCTACCTGAGCTATGCGGGCGACATGGATGTGGCCATCGCCATCCGCACCGGCATCGTCAAGGACGGCACGCTCTACGTGCAGGCGGCGGCCGGCGTGGTGGCCGACTCGGTGCCCGAGCTCGAATGGAAGGAAACGGAACACAAGGCGCGCGCCCTGCTGCGTGCGGCCGAACTGGTGGAGGAGGGGCTGGAATGACCACCCGTGCAATCGACAAGACCCAGCCCTGCGCCAGCATGGCCGAGGTGCGCGCGCGCATCGACGCGCTGGACGACATTTTGGTGCCGCTGCTCGTGGAGCGCGGCGGCTACATGACCCAGGCTGCCCTCAACAAGCCGCGGGAAGACCAGGTGCGCGACGAAGCGCGCATCGAGGCCATCGTGCAGCGCGTGCGCGCGCGTGCGGCGGCCGAGGGCGGCGAGCCCGACGTGATCGAGGCCATCTACCGCAGCATGATGGAGGCCTACATCGCCTACGAACACAGTGAATTCGCGCGCCTGTGCGCAGAGGGCCGCAAGGGCCAGGAGGTGACGCCATGACGCGCGTGCTGATGGTCGACAACTACGACAGCTTCACCTACAACATCGTGCAGTACTTCGGCGAACTGGGCGCCGAAGTCGAGGTGTTTCGCAACGACGAGATCACGCTGGAGGGCATTGCCGCGCGTGCGCCCGACCGGCTGGTGATCTCGCCCGGGCCATGCTCGCCGGCCGAGGCGGGTATCTCGGTGGCGGCGATCCAGCACTTCGCCGGCAAGCTCCCCATCTTGGGCGTGTGCCTGGGCCACCAGAGCATTGGCGCGGCCTTCGGCGGCAAGATCATCCGGGCGCAGCAACTCATGCATGGCAAGACCAGCGTCATCACCACCACGCAGACGGGCGTGTTCGCCGGCCTGCCCAAGCAGTTCACGGTGAACCGCTACCACTCGCTGTCCATCGAGCGCGCGAGCTGCCCCGAAGTGCTGGAGGTGACGGCCTGGACGGACGACGGCGAGATCATGGGAATCCGCCACCGCGAGCTGGCCATCGAGGGCGTGCAGTTCCACCCCGAGAGCATCCTCACCGAGCACGGCCACGCGATGCTCAGGAACTTCCTGGATCAAAAATAATAGCTGCCAGCGCTTGCCTGTAAACGATTTCAATGCGGAAAACGCTTGAATGGCTTATGTAGCAAGCGCAAGCAGCTATCAAAATAGAGGTACTTCCATGACCCCCATCACCCCCCAGGAAGCGCTGCAGCGCACCATCGAGCACCGCGAGATCTTCCACGACGAGATGCTGCACCTCATGCGCATGATCATGAGCGGCGAACTCTCGCCCGTCATGACCGCGGCCATCACCACCGGCCTGCGCGTGAAGAAGGAAACCATCGGCGAGATCACCGCCGCCGCGCAGGTGATGCGCGAGTTTTCCCACAAGGTGCAGGTGCACGACACCAAGCACCTCGTGGACATCGTGGGCACGGGCGGCGACGGCGCCAACACCTTCAACATCTCCACCTGCGCCACCTTCGTGATCGCCGCCGCGGGCGCCAAGGTCAGCAAGCACGGTGGGCGCAGCGTCAGCAGCAAGAGCGGCAGCGCCGACGCCATGGAGGCGCTGGGCGTGCACATCAACCTGCAGCCTGCGCAGATCGCGCAGTGCATTGGCGACGTGGGCATCGGCTTCATGTTCGCGCCCAACCACCACCCCGCCATGAAGAACGTGGCGCCGGTGCGCAAGGAGCTGGGCGTGCGCACCATCTTCAACATCCTGGGGCCGCTGACCAACCCGGCAGGTGCGCCCAACATCCTCATGGGCGTGTTCCACGAAGACCTGGTGGGCATCCAGGTGCGTGCGCTGCAGCGCCTGGGCGCCGAGCACGCGCTGGTGGTCTACGGCCGTGACGGGCTGGACGAAATTAGCCTGGGCGCGGGCACGCTGGTGGGCGAATTGAAAGACGGCGCGGTGCGCGAGTACGAGATCCACCCCGAGGACTTCGGCCTGCGCATGGCGGGCACGCGGGCGCTGCGCGTGGAGAACCCGACCGAATCCAAGGCCATGCTGATGGGCGTGCTGCAGGGCGACGAAGGCCCGGCGCGCGACATCGTCTGCCTGAACGCCGGTGCCGCCTTGTATGCCGCCAACGTGGCCGACTCGCTGGAAGACGGCCTGCGCCGCGCCCAGCAGGCCCTGGCCAGCGGCGCGGCCCTGGCCAAGCTGCAGCAGCTGGTCGCCTACACCCAGAAGCTCGCGGCCTGAGCGCACGGCGATGAGCCTGCTGGACGCTCCCATCTGGAACGACCCCGCGACGTGGATCGTGCTGGGCGTGTCGCTGCTGTTCATCGTCGTGGGCATCGTGATGCACCGCATCATCATGAAGGTGGTGCGCGGCCCGGCACCGCCCACGCAAGGCCACGAGGGCCCGGTACCTCCGCGCGAATGAGCGGGACGGGCGCTGGCGCCAGTGCGCGCCGTCACCATTGACGCTCCCTGCGGGGAGCAAGGAAGCAAGCATGTCGGACATCCTGAAGAAAATCTGCGACGTGAAGGTCGAGGAAGTGGCCGCCGCGCAAAAGCGCGTGTCCTTCGCCGACATGCGCCGCGACGCCGAGAGCCGCGTGCTCACGCGCGACTTCGTGGGCGCGCTGCGCGCCAAGATCGACCAGGGCCAGGCCGGCGTGATCGCCGAAATCAAGAAGGCCAGCCCCAGCAAGGGCGTGATCCGCGAGGATTTCATCCCGGCCGACATCGCGCAAAGCTACGCCGAGGGCGACGGCAAGGTCGGCGCGGCCTGCCTGTCGGTGCTGACCGACCGCCAGTTCTTCCAGGGCCAGCCCGATTACCTGAAGCAGGCACGCGCCAGTTGCCCGCTGCCGGTGCTGCGCAAGGACTTCATGATCGACCCGTACCAGATCTACGAGTCGCGCGCTTTTGGAGCGGACTGCGTGCTGCTGATCGCCGCCTGCCTCGAGGATGGCCTGATGGCCGAGATGGAGCAGATCGCCCGCAGCCTGGACATGGCCGTGCTGGTGGAGGTGCACGACGGCGCCGAGCTGGAGCGCGCGCTGCGCCTGCAGACGCCGCTCGTGGGCATCAACAACCGCAACCTGCGCACCTTCGAGGTCAGCCTGCAGACCACGCTGGACCTGAAGAAGGAAGTGCCCGCCGACCGCCTGCTGGTGGCCGAGTCCGGCATCCTTGCGCCGGTGGATGTGCACACGCTGCGCGATGCCGGCGTGAATGCGTTCCTGGTGGGCGAGGCCTTCATGCGCGCGCCCGACCCGGGGCGGGCGCTGGCCCAGCTGTTCGCCTGACGGCCGTAGGCCGGGCGTCCCCCGGGGTTGGGGCGGTGGCGGCATACTGGGCCCATGAAAGTCATCGGGCCGCGTCGATGAGCCTTGTCTGAGGCGGTTACCCGGCCATTCTTATCGTGCCCGCATGGAGGAGTTGCCTTGCGCGAGAGACCGGATACGCAGGCCGAGCGTTTTCGCAGGGAGTGGTGGTTGCTGGCGGGCCTGTGGCTGGCGCTGGGGGCGCTGATTGCGGTCGTGCTGATCCTGGAGCGGCGGGACACCGAGGCACGCGAGCGCCAGCAGGTCGCGCACCAGGTGCATATCGTCCATGAGAACCTGGAGCGCCAACTGCATGCCGTGAACCAGGCGCTGGGGGATATTGTTGCGAACCTGGCGCAGTGGCGCGCGCGCCCTGAAGGCGCCTTGCCATTCAACGAGCGGCTGCGGGCCTTCAGCGACGCCATGACCGGCGTGCGCACGCTGACCGTGCTGGATGCCGAGGGTACGGTGGTCGCCTCCAGCCGTGCCGAGTTGCTCGGAGAGAACCTCGCCTACCGCGATTACTTCCAGTCGGCGCGGCGACTGGCAAGCCGCGAGCAGCCCTCGCTGATCGTCAGCGCGCCCATGCGCACGGTGCTGGGTGTCTGGGCCATCACGCTGTCGCGCCCCGTACCGGCGGAGGATGGGCTGTTTGGGGGCGTGGTCACCGCGACGCTGGACCCCGAGGAGTTCAAGACCCTGCTGGATTCCGTGCGCTACACCCCCGACGTGGAGAGCACCCTGGTGCACGGCGACGGCGTGCGCTTCCTGCGCGTGCCCGAACGGGCGGGGCTGCTGGGCGCCACGCTGGCGCAGCCCGGCACGCTCTTTCAGGCGCACCTGGACAGCGGGCGGATGGAAAGCCTCTTCGTCGGCGCGATGGAGCCGGACCCGGCCGTGCGGCTGGTGGCGCTGCGCACCATCTTTCCGGCGCACCTGCACATGGACAAGCCGTTGGTTGCGGCCGTCGCGCGGGACTGGAGCCAGGTGTTCGCCGCCTGGCGCGCGCGGGCCTGGACGCTGGGCGTGGCATGGCTGCTGATGGGGGTTGCCATTGGGCTGGGCCTGGGCTTCATGCAGCGCCGGCGCCGCCAGCTGTGGCGCCGCGAGCAGGCGCTGGCTGCCCAGGAAGCCGCCTTGCAGGCCCGCTGGCAGGCGGTGCTGCACGCCACCCAGCAGGGCGTGTGGGACTGGGACATGGCCGCGGGCACGGTGTATTTCTCGCCGGTATGGAAGACCATGCTCGGCTACGCGGAAGGCGACATCGGCGACAGCCTGCAGGAATGGGAAAGCCGCGTGCATCCCGACGATCTGGCGCGCGTGCACGCCGACGTGGCGCGCCACCTGGCGGGTGAAACGGCGGTCTATGAAAACGTGCACCGCATGCGCTGCAAGGACGGCAGCTACAAATGGGTGCAGGACCGCGGCCAGGTGACCGCGCGCGACGCCAGCGGCCGACCCACCCGGCTCATCGGCACCCACACGGACGTGACCGCGCAGCGGCAGCACCAGGAGACGCTGGACCGCCTGGCCGAGAACGTGCCCGGCGCGCTGTACCAATACCAGCGCGAGCCCGACGGGCGCAGCCACTTCCCGTACGCCAGCCCCGGGGTGCAGGACATCTACGGGCTTCCCCCGCAGGCCCTGTGCGTGGATGCGGAGCAGGTCTTCGCGCGCATCCACCCCGACGACCTGCAGGCGCTGCGCGAGAGCGTGCTGGCATCCGCGCAGACCCTGGAGCTGTGGCGCACCGAATACCGTGTGCTCGTGCCCGGGGAGCGCGAGCGCTGGGTCAGCGGCCAGGCACGGCCCGCGCGCACGGCCTCGGGCGCCGTGCTGTGGCATGGCTATATCCACGACGTGACGCTGGCCAAGCAGCAGGCGCTGCAGCAGCAGGAGACCGAGCGCCTGCTCACGCACCTGATGCAGGAGATGCCCATCGGGCTGTGCATGATCAATGCCGCGGGCGTGATCTATTTTCGCAACCGGCGCTTCATGGACCTGTTCGGCTACACCGAGGCCGAGGTGCCCACGCTGCAGCAGTGGTGGCTGCGCGCGTATCCCGATCCGCACTACCGCGAACAGGTCATCGCCGCGTGGAACGCAGACCTGGCGCAGGCCGGTGCGCAGGGGGGCGAGATCGCGGACAGGGAATACCGCGTCACCGACCGCGACGGCAGGCTGCATACGATGACCATCGGCGGGCTGGCTTTGGGCGACCATTGCATGGCCACCTTCGTGGACGTGACCGAGCAGCGCGCGCAACATGAACTGCTGCGCAAGCTGGCCTTCATGGACGGGCTGACGGGCCTGGCCAATCGCCGCCAGTTGGACCGCACCCTCAAGGCCGAATGGCGGCGCTGCCGGCGCAGCGGCCAGCCCCTGTCCGTGGTGATGGTGGACATCGACCATTTCAAGCAGTTCAACGACCTGTATGGCCACCAGCAGGGTGACGATTGCCTGCGCGCCGTGGCCGCCGCGCTGCGCGGCGGCCTGGGGCGGTCGCACGACCTCGTGGCCCGCTACGGCGGCGAAGAGTTCGTCTGCCTGCTGCCCGAGTGCGACCTGGACGGCGCGCGCGCCAAGGCGCAGGCGCTCTGCCGGGCCGTGCATGCGCGGCAGATGGAACACCGCGGCTCGCCGGTGGCGCCCGTGGTCACCGTGAGTGCCGGGGTGGCCTGTGTGGTGCCCAGCGCCGAAGACACCCCCGAACAGTTGCTGGCGCGCGCGGATGCGAACCTGTACCGCGCCAAGGCGGCAGGCCGCAACCGGGTGCATGACGGAATGGATGTGCTATCGTAAATATAGCTTGTAGCGCAGAATGGATAAGCCTTGGAGCAAGATTTGATGCTGAATACTCCCGCCGCCACGCAACTGCAAAGTGCCGACCCTGCCGACTGGCCTGTCGCGCCGGGCTGGCAGCCGCTGGTCGACACGTTCTTTGCCAGCGCGCGCGGCCGGCAGTTGCTGGCCTTCCTGCAGGCGCGGCTGGAGGCCGGCGCCGCCATCTTCCCGCCGCAGCCGCTGCGGGCGCTGCAGCTCACCGCCCCCGAGGACACGCGCGTGGTCATCCTGGGGCAGGACCCGTACCACGGCCGTGGCCAGGCCGAGGGGCTGGCGTTCTCGGTGGCGCCGGGCGTGCGCCTGCCGCCCTCGCTGCAGAACATCTTCAAGGAAATGCAGCGCGACATGGGCGTACCCCTCCCACCGTTTCCCAACCCGGGCGGCAGCCTGGTGAAGTGGGCGCAGAACGGTGTGCTGCTGCTCAACACCTGTCTCACGGTGGAAGAGGGCCAGGCCGCGAGCCACGCGGGCAAGGGCTGGGAGCAGCTGACCGATGCCGTCATCCGCGAGGTGGCCGAAGGGCCGCGCCCCGTGGTGTTCATGCTCTGGGGCAGCCATGCGCAGTCCAAGCGTGCCTTCATCCCGCAGGACCGGGGGCACCTGGTGCTTACCTCCAACCATCCCTCGCCGTTGTCGGCGCTGCGCCCGCCCGTGCCGTTCATCGGCAACGGCCACTTCGGCCAGGCGCGGGCGTTCCGCCAGCAGCACGGGTATTGATCAGCGCCGCTCGCGCACCGTCAGCCACGCGCTCGCGGCGCCGCTGGCGGCGATCAGGCAGATGCCCAGCAGCGACCAGCGGTCCGGCATGTGGCCGTACACCGCCCAGCCGGCCAGCATGGCAAACGCGATCTGGGTGTAGAGGAACGGCGCGATCGTGGCGGGCGCTGCGCAGGCGTAGGCCCGCAGCAGCAACAGATGGCCCAGCGCGCTCGACAGTCCCATGACCACCAGTCCCAGCCATACCCAGGCGCTGGTGATGGCGGTCCACACGAAGGGCGCCGCCAGCGTCATCAGCCCGGCGGCAATCCAGCTGGTATAGAACTGCGTGGTCGTGGGCGCCTCCTGCCCGGCCATGCGGCTGCTGAGGATTTGATAGCCCGTGCCGCAGGCCAGCATGCCCAGCGGCAGCACCAATACCCCGCTGAAGGACTGGCCGCCCGGGCGCAGGATCAGCAGCACGCTGGCCAGCCCCGTGGCCACCAGCAGCCAGCGCAGTGGGCTGACCGGCTGGCGCAGCCACAACGCGGCCACGAGCGTCACGCACAGCGGCGTGGCGGCCACGATGGCGGTGAACTCCGCCAGCGGCATGGCGCGGATGCTGAAGATGCCGAACAGGCTGGTGGCCGCGAACAGCACCGCGCGCAACAGTTGATAGCGCGGGTGGTCCGTGCGGGGCGGGCGCCAGCCGCTGCGTGGCAGCACATAGGCGCTGGTGACCAGCGACTGGAACACATAGCGCAGCCACAGCGCCAGCAGCAGCGGCGTGGTGGCGCTCACCAGCTTGGTGGCGGTGTCCAGCAGCGCGAACGAGGCGCAGGCGCCCACCGTGAGCGCGATGCCGGCCAGGGCGGTGCGGGGGCTGTGCCCGGCCGGCGCGGCGCTCATGCGCGGGGCCGCTCCAGCAGCATGCAGTCGCCGTAGCTGAAGAAGCGGTAGCGCTGCGCGACCGCGTGGCGGTACAGGTGCATGATGTGCTCGTAGCCCGCAAAGGCGCTCACCAGCATCATCAGCGTGCTCTTGGGCAGGTGGAAGTTGGTGAGCAGCAGGTCGACCACCTGGAATGGAAAGCCCGGCGTAATGAAGATGCTGGTGTCGCCCGCGGCCTGGCCGCTCGCGGCCCAGGACTCCAGCGTGCGCACCGTGGTCGTGCCTACGGCCACCACGCGGCCGCCGCGCTGGCGGCAGCGCTCCAGCGCCGCCAGCGTGGCCAGCGGCACCTCGTACCACTCGCTGTGCATGCGGTGTTCGGCCAGGTTCTCGGTCTTCACGGGCTGGAAGGTGCCCGCGCCCACGTGCAGCGTGACGCTGGCGCGCTCGATGCCGCGTTCGGCCAGGCGGGCCAGTACGGCATCGTCGAAGTGCAGCGCGGCGGTGGGCGCGGCCACCGCGCCGGGCGCGCGCGCGAACACGGTCTGGTAGCGCTCGCTGTCCTCGCCGGCATGGGGGTCGTTGCCGCCGGCCTGCTGGCGCTCGATGTAGGGCGGCAGCGGCAGGTGGCCGTGGCGCTCCATGAGCTCCCAGGGGCTCTCGCCCGCAGGGCCGCGCAGGGCCAGGCGAAACAGCGGGCCGTCCGCGTCCGGGTAGCGGCCAAGCAGCGTGGCGTCGAACCCGCCAGCGGCCGCGCCGCCGGCCAGGTGGAGCGTGGCGCCGGGCAGCGGCTTTTTGCTGACCTTCATGTGCGCCACGACCTCGTTGCCGGTGAGCACGCGCTCGATCAACAGCTCCAGCTTGCCGCCGCTGGCCTTCTCGCCGAACACGCGGGCCTTGACCACGCGTGTGTCGTTGAACACCAGCAGGTCGCCCGGCTGCAGCAGGTCGGGCAGTTCGCGGAAGATGCGGTCGGTGGGCGGGGCGGCGCGCCCGTCCAGCAGGCGCGAGCCGCTGCGCTGGGGGGCCGGGTGCTGGGCGATGAGCAGCTCGGGCAGCTCGAAGTCGAAGTCGCTCAGGGTGAAGGTGCGGGGTGCGGTGGAGGCAGAGGACATGCGGGGCTTGAGGGCCGGACGGGCCCGTTCCAAGGCAGAAAGACAAGCCCGCGATTCTCGCAAAGATGCCGCCGCCGTGCAGCGCGTTGGTGCACCTCGGGCGCTACCAGCGAGGGTCGGGCAGGTCGGACCAGAGTTGCGCGAGGTCGGGGAACTGCCAGCGCGCCGGGTCCTCGCGCGCGATGATCTTGTCGCGGCAGCCGGGCTCGGACAGGTCCACCACCTCGGGGGGGATGCGCAGATCGGATCGGGTGGAGTAGAAGACCCTCACGCGCGGCGCAATCAGCTTGCCCGGCGACTGCTCGGTCACCACACCCAGGCGGCCCGAGGCGAGGCGCACCAGCGACCCCACGGGGTAGATGCCGATGGTCTTGACGAAGGCCTGGAACAGCCGGCTGTCGAAATGGTCGCGGGTCCATTCCGCCATGCGGCGCAGCGACTCTGAGGGGTCCCAGCCGCGCTTGTAGGGCCTGTCCGACGTGATGGCGTCGTACACGTCGCAGATGGCAGCCATGCGCGCCAGCGTGCTGATCTGCTCGCCCGTGAGGCGGTGGGGGTAGCCCGTGCCGTCCATCTTCTCGTGGTGGTGCAGGCACGCGTCCGGCACGGGCTCGGGCAGGTCGGTGCCCTGCAGCAGGGCGTAGCCGGCCACGGGGTGGCTGCGCACCACGGTGAACTCGTCGTCGGTCAGCTTGCCGGGCTTGTTGAGCACTTCCAGCGGCACGGCCGCCTTGCCGATGTCGTGCAGCAGCCCGGCCAGCCCGGCCATGCGCGTGGCGCCATCGTCCATGCCGATCTGCCGGGCCAGCGCCACCATCAGCGCGGACACGGCGACCGAGTGCATGTAGGTGTACTCGTCGGCCGTCTTGAGCCGTGCCAGGCTGATGAGCGCGCCGGGGTTGCGCGTGACCGAGTCGGTGATCTCGTCGACCATCTCCTGCGCCACGGCGGTATCGATGGCGCGGCCCAGGCGTGCCTGGCCGAACATCGTGACCACGGCCTGCTTGGCCTGCGAGCAGATGGCCGCCGCCCGGCGCAGCTCCTGGTCCATGCCTGCCGGCTGGGGCGTCACGGCCGGGGCAGGCGCGGGCTGGGTAGGCAGGTCCTCCAGGTGTTGGAAGTCGCTGTCCAGCTGCGCGTCGGCTTCGGCGCGGGACACGCAGGCCGTGCCGGGCGCGATGTCCAGGCCCTTGGATGTGTCGATCCAGACCTCGTGGATCTCCGTGGCGCGGATGCGCGCCAGGTCTTGCGGGTCCTGCAGCAGAAAGCGCGAGCGCCAGAAGGGGTGCTCCATCCAGGAGCCGCAGAACTCATGCAGGTACATGCCCAGGGTGAGATGCTTGACTTCGATGCGCTTGAGCATGACGGGAGACGACGGGACGGTAACGTGCGGTAACTGCGGGCATGATAGCCTTTTTGCCGTGCCCAGACCCACACGTTCCTCCACCTCCGCCTCGTCCTCCGCGAAGCCCGCCCCCAGCCCCGCACAGCAGGCCCTCGTCAAGCTGGGGCTGGTGCGCGACATCGACCTGGCCCTGCACCTGCCCCTGCGCTACGAGGACGAGACGCGCATTACGCCGATCCGCAGCGCACGCGATGGCGACACGGTGCAGATCGAGGCCACGGTGACCGCCAGCGAGGTGCAGATGCGCCCGCGCCGGCAACTGGTGGTGACCGTGGAGGACGGCACCGGCAGCTGCGAGCTGCGCTTCTTCAGCTTCTACCCTTCGCACCAGAAGACCATGGCCGTGGGCGCGCGCCTGCGCGTGCGCGGCGAAATCAAGGGGGGCTTCTGGGGCCGCCAGATGCTGCACCCGGCGTTCCGCAAGGCCGAAGGGGACTTGCCCGCGGCACTGACCCCCGTCTATCCCACGGTGGCGCAGCTGCCTCAGGCGTACCTGCGCCGCGCCGTGGCGAGCGCCCTCACGCGCGTGGAATTGCCCGAGACGCTGCCGCCGGGGCTCGAACCCCCCGCGGTTCCCTCGGGGGTGCGGATTGATGACCAAAACGGCCTCCAGCGCCCATGGAGCCTGCGCGAGGCGCTTCTGTTTTTGCATCACCCCACGCCCGATGTGGCGCTGGCCACGCTGCAGGACCACAGCCACCCGGCGTGGCAGCGCCTGAAGGCCGAGGAACTGCTGGCGCAGCAGCTGTCGCAGCTCACCGCCAAGCGCGAGCGCGCCCGCCTGCGTGCCCCGGCCCTGCGCCCGCAGGCGCAGGCGGGAAGCACGCCGCTGCACGAGCAATTGCTGGGCGTGCTGCCCTTCAGCCTGACGGCCGCGCAGCGCCGCGTGGGTGAGGAGATCGCGCGCGATCTGGCCCGGCCGGTGCCCATGCACCGTTTGCTGCAGGGTGATGTGGGCTCGGGCAAGACCGTGGTGGCCGCGCTGGCCGCCACGGTGTGCATGGACGCGGGCTGGCAGTGCGCGCTGATGGCGCCCACCGAGATCCTGGCCGAGCAGCACTTCGCCAAGCTCATCGGCTGGCTGCAGCCGCTGCTGGCCGCGCGCGGGCGCCAGGTGGCGTGGCTGGTGGGCGGGCAGAAGAAGAAGGAGCGCGCCGAGATGCTCGCGCGCATCGAAAGCGGCGAGGCCGCGCTGGTCGTGGGCACGCACGCCGTCATCCAGGAGCAGGTGCGTTTCAAGAACCTGGCGCTGGCGGTGATCGACGAGCAGCACCGCTTCGGCGTGGCACAACGCCTGGCGCTGCGCAAAAAGCTGCAGCACGCCGGCATGGAGCCGCACCTGCTGATGATGAGTGCCACGCCCATCCCGCGCACGCTGGCCATGAGTTACTACGCCGATCTGGACGTGTCCACCATCGACGAGCTGCCGCCCGGGCGCACGCCCATCGTCACCAAGCTGATCGCGGACAGCCGCAAGGATGAGGTGGTCGAGCGCATCGGTGCGCAGGTGGCGGCGGGCCGGCAGGTGTACTGGGTGTGCCCCCTGATCGAGGAGAGCGAGGCGCTGGACCTGTCCAACGCCACCGCCACGCACGCCGAGTTGAGCGAGGCGTTGCAGGGCGACGCGGCGCACGGGCGCGCGCCCGTGATGGTGGGCCTGCTGCACTCGCGCATGCCCGCCGCCGAGAAGAAGGCCGTGATGGACCTGTTCAAGGGCGGGCAGATGGGCGTGCTGGTGTCCACCACCGTGATCGAAGTGGGCGTGGACGTGCCCAACGCCTCGCTCATGGTCATCGAGCATGCCGAGCGCTTCGGCCTGTCGCAGCTGCACCAGCTGCGCGGGCGCGTGGGGCGCGGCGCGGCGGCTTCGGCCTGCGTGCTGCTGTACTCCACGGGCGACTCGGGCCGCCTGGGCGAGACCGCGCGCGACCGCCTGAAGGCCATGGCCGAGACCACCGACGGTTTCGAGATCGCGCGGCGCGACCTGGAGATCCGCGGGCCTGGCGAGTTCCTGGGCGCTCGCCAGTCGGGCGACGCACTGCTGCGCTTTGCCGACCTGGCCACCGATACGCTGCTGCTGGAATGGGCGCGCGAGACGGCGCCGCAGATGCTGGACCGCCACCCGCTGCTGGCCGAGCGCCACATCCAGCGCTGGCTTGGCGGAAAATCGGACTATCTCAAAGCCTGATGGGCCGCCCGCGGCCGCACAGCGCGGCGGGCGTTGCACAATGGCCGATTCTGCCGGCCGGATTCGCCATGACTCTTACCGAACTCAAATACATCGTCGCCGTTGCGCGTGAAAAACACTTCGGCCGCGCCGCCGAAGCCTGCTATGTCTCGCAGCCCACGCTGTCGGTAGCGGTGAAGAAGCTCGAGGACGAGCTGGAGGTCAAGCTCTTCGAGCGCAGCGCGGGCGATGTCTCCGTCACGCCGCTGGGCGAGGAAATCGTGCGCCAGGCGCAGAGCGTGCTGGAGCAGGCCGCTGCCATCAAGGAGATCGCCAAGCGCGGCAAGGACCCGCTGGCCGGCGCCCTCACGCTGGGCGTGATCTACACCATCGGCCCCTACCTGCTGCCCGAGCTGGTGCGCCATGCCATCGCGCGCACGCCGCAGATGCCGCTGATGCTGCAGGAGAACTTCACCGTGAAGCTGCTGGAGATGCTGCGCACCGGGGAGATCGACTGCGCCATCATGGCCGAGCCGTTCCCCGACACCGGCCTGGCCATCGCGCCGCTGTATGACGAACCCTTCCTGGCGGCCGTGCCCAGCAGCCACCCGCTGGCCGAGCGCGATGCTGTCTCGGCGTCGGAACTCAAGAACGAAACCATGCTGCTGCTGGGCGCGGGCCACTGCTTTCGCGACCACGTGCTGGGGGTGTGCCCCGAGTTCGCGCGCTACGCGAGCAATGCCGAAGGCATTCGCCGCACGTTCGAAGGCTCGTCGCTGGAGACCATCAAGCACATGGTCTCCGCCGGCATGGGCGTGACGCTGGTGCCGCGCTTGTCGGTGCCGCGGGATGCGCTGCACACGGGCGCACGCCGGCGCAAGAGCGACGACACGCACATCCGCTACCTGCCCATCAAGGAGAGCGACGGCAGCCCGCCGCCCATGCGCCGCGTGGTGCTGGCCTGGCGGCGCAGCTTCACGCGCTACGAGGCCATCGCCGCGCTGCGCAACGCTGTCTACGCCTGCGAGTTGCCCGGCGTCACGCGCTTGTCTTGACGCAGGGCGATGCTGCGCGGCGCGGCAGTTGGTACAGTCATGGCAGAGTCATCCCAACCACCCAGAAAGGACGCACCATGGCCAAGCCCAGCAGCAAATCCGTCAGCACCAAGAGCGGCGCACCGCGCATCAACATCGGCATCAGCGACAAGGACCGGGCCGCCATCGCGCAGGGCCTGTCGCGCCTGCTGGCCGACACCTACACGCTGTACCTCACGACCCACAACTTCCACTGGAACGTGACGGGCCCGATGTTCAACACGCTGCACACCATGTTCATGGCGCAGTACACAGAGCTGTGGAACGCCGTGGACCCGGTGGCCGAGCGCATCCGCTCGCTGGGCCATGTGGCGCCGGGCTCCTACGCGCAGTTCGGCCAGCTCACCAGCCTGCCCGACGTGCCGGCCCAGCCGCCCAAGGCCACCGAGATGATCCGCATCCTGGTGGAAGGCCATGAGGCCGTGGCCCGCACCGCGCGCGAGCTGTTTCCCCTGGCCGACAAGGCCAGCGACGAGCCCACGGCCGACCTGCTGACCCAGCGCCTCACGGTGCACGAGCAAACGGCCTGGATGCTGCGCTCGCTGCTGGAGGACTGAGCAACTGTGCACGCGGGCCGGGCCATGTCCGCCACCGAGACAGAGCTCAAGCTGGCGCTGCCCCCGCGCGATGCGGCGGCGCTGGCGGCGCGCCTCATGCGCGTGCCGGCGCTGGCACGGGCCACGCCGGTGCGTGAGCACCTGGTCAGCCTCTACCACGACACGCCTGCGCAGGACCTGCTGCGCCAGCGCGTCGCCCTGCGCCTGCGCCGCGAGGGGCCTGAGGGCGCGGGTGCCCGCTGGCTGCAGACCCTCAAGACCGCGGGCGACACCACGTCCGCGCTGAGCCAGCGCGGCGAGTGGGAAATGCCCGTGGCCGGCCCGGCGCTGGAGCTGCACCGGTTGGAGGGCACGCCCTGGCCCGCCATGGACCCCGATGGCGTGCTGGCCGCCGCGCTGCAACCGTGCTTTACCACCGACTTCGTGCGCACCCGCTGGCGTGTGCGGGTGCGCGGCGGCGCCGTGGTGGAGGTGGCGCTGGACGTGGGCGCCGTGACCGCCACGGTGGACGGCGCGGCGCATGCCACGCCGCTGTGCGAACTGGAGCTGGAGTTGCTGCAGGGGCCTCCCGAGGCACTGCTGGCGCTGGCGCGGCGCATCGCGCGGCACGTGCCGGTGTTGCCGCTGGCCGCGAGCAAGGCCGCACGCGGCTACGCGCTGCTGCACCCGCCGGCCAGCCCGGCCTTGGAGGCCCAGCCGCCCGCGCTGAAGCGCGGCATGACGGTTGCGCAGGTCGCCGAACGCGTGCTGCAGGAGCCTTTCCACCAGTTCTGCGCCAACCTGTTTGCGCTGCAGCAGGGCAGCGACGCGCCCGAGGTGGTGCACCAGGCCCGCGTGGGCTGGCGCCGGCTGCGCAGCCTGGCGCGCCTCTTCGCCCCGGCCTGTGCCGCGCGGCCGGCCCCCGCCGCCGCAGCGCTTGCGCCGCTGCTGCAGTCCCTGGGACATTTACGCGACCTGGATGTGGCGCGCACCCAGACGCTGCCTGCGTTGGCCGCGCACTACGCGCAGGGCGGCGCGCGGCAGGCCGCCGCCTGGGCGGCAGCGCAGGCCGCGCTGGATGCCGCCGCAGACCAGGCCCGCGCGCAAACGCGCGCCGCACTCCATCGGCCCGCCGTGGGCGCCGCGCTGCTGGCCTGGCAGGACTGGTTGCATGGCTGGGCGCTGGCCGCGCAGGGGGAGTGCGGCGTGGACGCCTGTGCCAGCGATGCCCTGGCCGGCGCGCCGGCGCGGCACTGGGTGCGCAAGCGCGTCCAGCGGCTGGTGCGGCGCCTGGGCGCGGCGCTCAAAACGGCGGGCGATGACGAAGGCCTGCACCATGCCCGCATTCTCGCCAAGCGGTTGCGCTACGGCAGCACGTCGCTGGCGCCGCTGCTGCCCCGTCGCATGGGCCGCCACCGGGGCGCGGCCGAGCAGTGGCAGGAGCGCCTGGGCGCGCAGCGCGACTGGGCGCAGGCCGCCGCTCTGGTGGCTGGCTGCGGGGGCGATGCCGCCGTGGTTGCCTTCCTGCGCGGCGCCGCGCTGGGGCGCGGCTGGGATCCCCTGCGGGACGCCGCGCGCCGTTGAACGGCAGTCTTCCGGTCAAGGACAGTGCCGTGCGACCACGCGGACGCGCCGGCCGCCATGGCGTATAAAAGCGGGCTTTGGCGCACGCTGGCGGGCACCCGCCCCCGTGTGCTGCGTCGTCCGCGGGCCTTGTGCCTTAGGTGTCCGTGTCCGCCCCGTGGCGCCCCGCGCAACCTGTCTTTTCCCTTGCCTCCATGTCCGCTGTCGCCCCGCGCTCCCGCCTGTCCCTGTACCTCGACCTGATCCGCTGGAACCGCCCCGCGGGCTGGCTGGTGCTGGTGTGGCCCACGCTGGCGGCGCTGTGGGTGGCGGCGGACGGCTTTCCAGGCTGGCACCTGCTGGCGGTGTTCGTGGCCGGCACGGTGCTCATGCGCAGTGCGGGCTGCACCATCAACGACATTGCCGACCGCGACTTCGACCGCCATGTGAAGCGCACCACGCAGCGCCCCATCACGAGCGGCCAACTCAGCGTGAGGGAGGCCGCGCTGGTGGGCGTGGTGCTCACGCTGGTGGCTTTCGTGCTGGTGCTCACCACGCGCTGGGAGGCGGTGGCCTGGTCGGTGCCCGCGGTGCTGTTCACCATCCTGTACCCGTTCACCAAGCGGTTCTTCGCCATGCCGCAGGCGTTCCTGGGCATTGCGTTCAACTTCGGCATCGTGATCGCCTTTGCGGCCGTGCAGGGCCGGGTGCCTGCCACGGCCTGGGTGCTGTGGCTGGCCAACCTGTTCCTGGTGCTGGCCTACGACACCGAGTACGCCATGGTGGACCGCGACGACGATCTGAAGATCGGCATGAAGACCTCGGCCATCACGCTGGGGCGCTTCGACGTGGCGGCCATCATGGGCTTCTTCGTGCTGTGCCTGGGGCTCACGGCGTGGGTGCTCGCGCCCTACGGCCTAGGCTGGCCGCTGTGGCTGGGGCTGGGCGTGGCGGCGGCGCAGGTGGCATGGCACTTCACGCTGATCAAGGACCGCACGCGCGAGGGGTGCTTTACCGCCTTCAGCAAGAGCCACTGGATCGGCGCGGCGATCTTTGCCGGCGTGGCGCTAGGGTATTTGCTACGCTAGTGATAGCTGCCAGCGCTTGACTGTCAAGCGCTGGAGCTATTTTTGACGCATGAATCAGGCGCCGAACTCGGCCGCCAGTTCCTTGGCACGGGCCTCTGCCGCGCGCATGGCGGCGATGAAGTGCGCGGGCACCTGTGCAGCCTGCAGGTGCGTGATGGCGGCGTGCGTGGTGCCGCCCTTGCTGGTCACGCGCTGGCGCAGCACCTCGGCGCTCTCGGGCGAGCGCGCGGCCAGCTCCGATGCGCCCTGGAACGTGGCCACGGCCAGCTGGTAGGCCTGCGCGGGGGGCAGGCCCATGTCCACGCCGGCCTGGGTCATGGCTTCGAGGAACAGGAACACATAGGCCGGGCCGGAGCCCGACAGCGCGGTGACCGCGTCGAGCTGCTCCTCGGCCTCCACCCAGACGAACTGGCCGGTGGTGGCGATCACGCGTTCCACCAGCGCCTTGCCCTGCGGGTCCACTTGCGGGCGGGCGAACAGGCCGGTGATGCCCTTGCCCACCAGCGCGGGGGTGTTGGGCATGGCGCGCACGATGTGCTGCGTGTCCAGCCAGCGCGCGATGCTGTCCGTGGGAATGCCGGCGGCCACGCTCAGGTGCAGGGCGGTGGCGGTGTGGGCGCGGGTGGCGGCGGCGGCTTCCTTGAAGGTCTGGGGCTTGACGGCCCAGACGACCAGCGCGGCGCGCGCGAGCGCATTGCCAGCCGCGGGCTGCGCGGTGATGCCGAACTTCTCCCGCAGCGCAGCGCGCGCGGGCTCGAAGGGTTCGACCACCTCGATCTGGCCGGCCGGCAGGCCGCGCTGCAGCAGGCCGCCGATGATGGCGCTGGCCATGTTGCCGCCGCCGATGAAGGCAATGGGGGGAAGGGGGGATGCGCTGGCTGTCATGGGATGGGGCGGGGAAGCGATGGGGTCAGGCGGCATTGTGCGCCGTCCAGCATCATTCAGAGTGATTCAAAAACAGGAGCTGCTCGCGCTTGCTACGCAGTGGATTCAGAGGGTTTTGTGTCTGAAAATGGGTTGCAGCAAGCGCCAGCAGCTATGGTTTTTACGTCAACCGGGTAGCACGGCCTGCGCGACGGCGTGCTCCCAACGCGCCATCAACGCCTCGGCCTGGCTGCGCGGCAGGGTGGGGGTGAAGCGCCGCTCGGCCTGCCACAGGGCAGACAGTTCGTCGGTGCTGGCATACACGCCGCTCGCCAGGCCCGCCAGGTAGGCGGCGCCCAGGGCGGTGGTCTCCACCACGGCGGGGCGCACCACGGGAATGCCCAGCAGGTCGGCCTGGAACTGCATCAGCAGGTTGTTCACGCAGGCGCCGCCGTCCACGCGCAGCTCGCTCACCGGGGCGCCGCCTGCGGCCACGGCGTCGCGGCTCATGGCGGCCAGCAGCGCGGCACTCTGGTAGGCAATGGATTCGAGCGCAGCGCGCGCGATGTGCGCGATGGTGGTGCCGCGCGTGAGGCCGGTGATGGTGCCGCGCGCGTCGGGTTTCCAGTAGGGCGCGCCCAGGCCGGTGAAGGCAGGCACCATCATCACGCCGCCCGAGTCGGGCACGCTTTCGGCCAGCGCCTGCACCTCGGAGCTGGCCGAGATGGCGCGCAGCCCGTCGCGCAGCCACTGCACCACGGCGCCGCCCACGAACACGCTGCCTTCCATGGCGTACTCGGGCGATCGGCCGGCCTGCGCTGCGCTGGTGGTGAGCAGGCCGTTCTCGCTTTTCTGAAAGCGGCTGCCGGTGTGCATGAGCATGAAGCAGCCCGTGCCGTAGGTGTTCTTGGCCATGCCGGCGGTGAAGCACGCCTGGCCGAAGAGCGCGCTTTGCTGGTCGCCCGCCACGCCGCCGATGGCGATCGGGCCGCCCAGCAGCGCCGCGTCGGTGGCGCCGAAGTCGCTGGCCGATGGCAGCACCTCGGGCATCAGCGCGCGCGGGATGCGCAGGAGCTGCAGCAGCTCATCGTCCCACTGGTTGGTGTGCACGTTGAACAGCATGGTGCGGCTGGCGTTGCTCACGTCGGTGACATGGCGCGTGCCGCCGGTGAGCTGCCAGATGAGCCAGCTGTCCACGGTGCCGAAGGCCAGCTCGCCGGCCTCGGCCGCGTCGCGCGCGCCGGGCACGTGGTCCAGCAGCCACTGCAGCTTGGTGCCGGAGAAATAGGCGTCGATCAGCAGGCCCGTCTTGGCCTGGATGGCGGCGGCATGGCCCTGTTCGCGCAGTTGCGCGCAGGCGGGCTCGGCGCGCCGGTCCTGCCAGACGATGGCGTGGTGCACGGGCTCGCCGGTCTTGCGGTTCCACAGCACGGTGGTCTCGCGCTGGTTGGTGATGCCCAGGGCGCGCACGTCCTGCGCGGTGATGCGCGCCTCGCGCAGCGCGTCCTGCGCGGTGGCGAGCTGCGTGCGCCAGATCTCGCGCGGGTCATGTTCCACCCAGCCGGGGCGGGGATAGATCTGCGGCAGCTCGCGCTGCGCCTGGGCCACGATGCGGCCACGTTCGTCGAACACGATGCTGCGGGAGCTGGAGGTGCCTTGGTCGAGTGCGAGCAGGTAGGTCATGGGCGGAGCGTAACGTGTTGGGGCGCTGTTCAGTCGCCGGGAGGGCCTCTCATGCGGCAGCCACGGTGCATTGCACGCCGGCCTCGTGCAGCAGGGCCGGGAAGGGCTCGGGCGGCGGCGCGTCGGTGAACAGCCGGTCGATCTGCGCGAGCTGCGCCAGCTGCACCATGGCCGGACGGTTGAACTTGGTGTGGTCGGCGGCCAGCCAAACCTCGCGCGCGTGTTCGATGATGGTCTGCGCGACCTTCACCTCGCGCATGTCGTAGTCGCGCAGCGAGCCGTCGGGCTCGATGCCGGAGATGCCGATGAGTGCGATGTCCACGCGGAACTGGCGGATGAAGTCCACCGCCGCCTCGCCCACGATGGCGCGGTCGCGCTTGCGCACCACGCCGCCGGCCACGATCACCTCGCAGTCGGGGTTGGCGCACAGGATGGCGGCCACGTTCAGGTTGTTGGTCAGCACGCGCAGGCCCTTGTGGTGCAGCAGCGCCTTGGCAATGGCTTCGGTGGTGGTGCCGATGTTCAGGATCAGCGAACAGTTGTCGGGCACCTGCGCGGCCGCGGCGCGCGCGATGCGCGCCTTGCCCGTGGAGTTCAGCGCCTCGCGCTGGGTGTAGGCCAGGTTCTCCACGGTGGAGCTGGGCATGCGCACCCCGCCATGAAAGCGGCTGACCAGGCCCAGTTCGGCCAGGCGCTGCACGTCGCGGCGCACGGTCTGCAGCGTCACGCCCAGGATGTCGGCCAACTGCTCCACGCTCAGCGACTTGCGCAGGCGTACTTCATCGAGCAACTGGAGTTGGCGGGGGTTGGTGTTCACGGGCGGCGCTGGGACGGGCATGTCAGTGGGGCGGGATGCACTTTAAAACGAACAAAAAGGAATCGAACAAGGGTAAACCTTGATTCGTTTCGATCACAAAAGAACAAAAATGAATGAATACGAAGATTTTGCCGGGAGTGGCAGGCGTGCGGACGCCTGGCACCCCGCTGCCACAGGGGAGGCGAGGAGCGCGCATGGAGCTGATTTTGGACGGCATCACCAAGCGGGTCGGCCCGCAGGTGTGGCTGCATGGCATGGACCTGCGGCTGCACAGCGACGCCGTGACCGTGCTGCTGGGGGCCACGCAGGCGGGCAAGACCAGCCTGATGCGCATCATGGCCGGGCTGGACCGGCCCACCGAGGGCCGCGTGCGTGTGGACGGCGTGGACGTCACCGGCGTGCCCGTGCGTGAGCGCAACGTGGCCATGGTGTACCAGCAGTTCATCAACTACCCGTCGCTCACGGTGGCGGACAACATCGCCTCGCCGCTCAAGCTGCGCGGCGACAAGAACGTGGCCGCGCGCGTGCGCGAACTGGCCGAGCGGCTGCACATCACGCCTTTCCTCGATCGGCTGCCGTCCGAGCTGTCGGGCGGGCAGCAGCAGCGCGTGGCGCTGGCGCGCGCACTGGCCAAGGGCGCCCCGCTGATGCTGCTGGACGAGCCCCTGGTCAACCTGGACTACAAGCTGCGCGAGGAGTTGCGCGAGGAACTGTCGCAACTGTTCGCCGCCGGCGGCTCCACCGTGGTCTACGCCACCACCGAACCGGGCGAGGCGCTGCTGCTGGGCGGCTACACCGCTGTGCTGCACGAGGGCGAGCTGCTGCAGTACGGCCCCACGGCCGAGGTGTTCCACGCGCCGCGCTCGCTGCGCGTGGCACGCGCCTTCAGCGACCCGCCCATGAACCTGCTGCCCGCGCAGCCCGTGCCCGGCGGCGTGCAGCTGGCGGGCGGCAGCGTGCTGGCCCTGCGCCAGCCGCTGCAGGCCCCTGCGGGCGGCACGCTCACGGTGGGCCTGCGCGCCAGTGCCCTGCGGCTGGCCCAGCGCGCGGGCGACGTGGCGGTGCAGGGCGTGGTGGAGCTGGCGGAGATCTCCGGCTCCGACACCTTCGTGCACGCCGCCACGCCCTGGGGCGCGCTGGTGGCGCAGGTCACGGGCGTGCACTATCTGGAACTGGGCAGCGCCGTCACGCTGTACCTCGATCCGGCGCAGGCCTATGTGTTCGGCGCCGATGGCGCGCTGGCCCTGGCGCCCGTGCGCGCCTCGGAACGCGCGCAGGGAGGGCACTGACATGGCGCGCATCGAGCTCAACCTGGCGCATTCCTACAAACCCCGCCCGCAGCAGGACAGCGACTACGCGCTGCTGCCGCTGGACATGGTCTTCGATGACGGCGGCGCCTACGCGCTGCTGGGCCCCTCGGGCTGCGGCAAGACCACCATGCTGAACATCATGTCCGGCCTGCTCGTGCCCTCGCAGGGGCAGGTGCGGTTTGACGGCCGCGACGTCACGCGCGCGAGCCCGCAGGAGCGCAACATCGCCCAGGTGTTCCAGTTCCCGGTGATCTACGACACCATGACGGTGGCCGAGAACCTGGCCTTCCCGCTGAAGAACCGCAAGGTGCCTGAGGCGCACATCCGCCAGCGCGTGGGGAAAATCGCCGAGATGCTGGAGATGAGCGGCCAGCTCGACCAGCGCGCGGCCGGCCTGTCGGCCGACGCCAAGCAGAAGATCTCGCTGGGCCGCGGCCTGGTGCGCGAGGACGTCGCGGCCGTGCTGTTCGACGAGCCGCTCACGGTGATCGACCCGCACCTCAAGTGGCAACTGCGCCGCAAGCTCAAGCAGATCCACCATGAGCTCAAGCTCACGCTGATCTACGTGACGCACGACCAGGTGGAGGCACTTACCTTCGCCGACCAGGTGGTGGTGATGACGCGCGGGCGCGTGGTGCAGATGGGCACGCCGGGCGATCTGTTCGAGCGTCCGCAGCACGCCTTCGTGGGCCACTTCATCGGCTCGCCGGGCATGAACTTCCTGCCCGCGCAGGTGCAGGGCGGCGAGATCACCGTGGCCGCGCAGCGCTGGGCTCTGCCGCGTGCGCTGCCGGAGGGCGCCGTGCAACTGGGCGTGCGCCCCGAATACCTGGCCCTGGCCGACGCGCATGCGCCCGGTGCGTTGCGCTGCACCGTGGCGCGCGTGCAGGACGTGGGTACGCACCAGATGCTCACGGCCACCGTGGAGGGTCAGTCCCTCAAGGCCCGCTTCGCGCCCGAGCAGGTGCTGCCCGCGCCGGGCCAGGCGGTCTGGCTGCAGGTGCTGGGCGAGCACACCTGCTTCTACAAGAACGAGGAGCTGCTGCCATGAATGGCTACCCCCTGAGCCGCAGCGCGGCTTCCCCCTGGATGGGGGACGGCGCCCTTTGCTGCGGAGCGGCCCTTGCTGGGCGCCCCGCCGTCTGCGCCGCACCAGTGGTGCGCGTCGCAGGCAATGCCCACTCCCTGGAGCACTGCCATGAGTAGTACTACCAAACCCGTGAACCAGAAGGCCTGGTTCCTGGTGCTGCCGGTGATCCTGTGCGTGGCCTTCTCGGCCATCCTGCCCTTGATGACGGTGGTGAACTACTCGGTGCAGGACATCATCAGCCCCGAGCGCCGCGTGTTCGTGGGCACGGAATGGTTCGCCGCCGTGCTGCGCGACGAGGAACTGCACGGCGCGTTGCTGCGCCAGCTCACGTTCTCGCTGGCGGTGCTACTGGTGGAAATTCCGCTGGGCATCCTGCTGGCGCTCAGCATGCCCGCGCAGGGCTGGAAGTCGTCGGCGGTGCTGGTCATCGTGGCGCTGTCGCTCTTGATCCCGTGGAACGTGGTGGGCACCATCTGGCAGATCTTTGGCCGCTCGGACATCGGCCTGCTGGGCGCGGCGTTCGAGGCCATCGGCTTCGACTACAGCTA
This sequence comes from Diaphorobacter sp. ED-3, assembly GCF_027625375.1. Taxonomy (NCBI): domain Bacteria; kingdom Pseudomonadati; phylum Pseudomonadota; class Betaproteobacteria; order Burkholderiales; family Comamonadaceae; genus Diaphorobacter; species Diaphorobacter sp. ED-3. The sequence continues at coordinate 596,890 of NZ_CP115182.1, forward strand.
CACCGGCAACGCCACCCACGCCTGGCTCACCGTGCTGGCCATGGACGTGTGGCACTGGACCCCGCTGGTGGCGCTGCTGTGCTTCGCGGGGCTGCGCAGCATTCCCGACGCGTACTACCAGGCCGCGCGCATCGACGGTGCGAGCAAGTTCGCCGTGTTCCGCTACATCCAGCTGCCCAAGATGCGCGGCGTGCTGATGATCGCCGTGCTGCTGCGCTTCATGGACAGCTTCATGATCTACACCGAGCCCTTCGTGCTCACCGGCGGCGGGCCGGGCAACGCGACCACCTTCCTCAGCCAGTACCTCACGCAAAAGGCCGTGGGCCAGTTCGACCTGGGGCCTGCGGCGGCGTTCTCGCTGATCTACTTCCTCATCATCCTGCTGCTGTGCTTCATCCTCTACAACTGGATGCAGCTCGTGGGCACCACGCCGAAGGAGGGTGCCGGCCATGAATGAGCCCCGCTTCCAGAAACGCACGCTGTTCCTGATCGCCTACCTGGTGTTCGCCGTGCTGCCCATCTACTGGATGGTCAACATGAGCTTCAAGACCAACGAGGAGATCCTGTCCAGCTTCTCGCTGTGGCCCCAGCACTTCACCTGGGCCAACTACCAGACCATCTTCACCGACGAGAGCTGGTACTCGGGCTACATCAACAGCCTGATCTACGTGGCCATCAACACGGTGATCTCGCTCACCGTGGCGCTGCCCGCAGCCTATGCGTTCAGCCGCTACCAGTTCCTGGGCGACAAGCACGTGTTCTTCTGGCTGTTGACCAACCGCATGACGCCGCCGGCCGTGTTCCTGCTGCCGTTCTTCCAGCTCTACACCACCGTGGGGCTGATGGACACGCACATCGCCGTGGCGCTGGCGCACCTGCTGTTCAACGTGCCGCTGGCGGTGTGGATCCTGGAAGGCTTCATGAGCGGCATCCCGCGCGAGATCGACGAGACGGCGTACATCGATGGCTACAGCTTTCCGCGCTTCTTCCTCACCATCTTCCTGCCGCTGATCAAGGCGGGCGTGGGCGTGGCAGCGTTCTTCTGCTTCATGTTCTCGTGGGTGGAATTGCTCTTGGCACGCACGCTCACCAGCGTGAATGCCAAGCCCATCGTGGCCACCATGACGCGCACCGTGAGCGCCAGCGGCATGGACTGGGCGACGCTGGCTGCTGCCGGCGTGCTGACCATCGTGCCGGGCGCCATCGTGATCTGGTTCGTGCGCCACTACATCGCGAAGGGGTTCGCGATGGGCCGTGTTTGAGGAGGGCGGGCAATGTTTGACTGGATGGCCTGGACCACCCCGGTGGCGGTGTTCTTCACCTGCATCGTGCTCATGCTGATCGGCATGACGGTGTGGGAAATCCAATCCCCCACGGTGGAGCGCAAGGGCTTCCTGCCCATGACCACCACGCGCGGCGACCGGCTGTTCATCGGCCTGCTCACCGCCGCGTACATCAACCTGGCCTGGGTGGGCCTGGGCGAGAAGATGGCGCAGTGGTTCTCGCTGGAGGCCGAGCCCTCGGTGTGGATCAGCTTCGTGCTGTCCATGCTGGTGCTGGCGCTGGTGCTGCGCAAAGGGTAGTCAAAAAAGATAGCTGCTTGCGCTTGATTTACGGGGATTTGAGATAGAAAACTATCTAAAAACCAATAACAACAAGCGCCAGTAGCTCACATTTTTATAAAAGGGGCCAGCCGACTCTCCCCCGGCACCGGCGCCCATCCAACCCCCGGGGAGCGTTCTTGTGAGGAGACAGCAATGAAGATGCAGTTCAAGGCGATCGCGTTTGCCGCCGCGGCGCTGGCGCTGGGGCAGGCAGCCTGGGCCGGCGAGGCCGAGGCCAAGAAGTGGATCGACAGCGAGTTCCAGCCCTCCACGCTGAGCAAAGACCAGCAGATGGCCGAGATGAAGTGGTTCATCGACGCGGCCAAGAAGCTGCAGGCCAAGGGCGTGAAGGAGATCGCGGTGGTCTCCGAGACCATCACCACCCACGAGTACGAATCCAAGACCCTGGCCAAGGCGTTCAGCGAGATCACGGGCATCCAGGTCAAGCACGACCTGATCCAAGAGGGCGACGTGGTCGAGAAGCTGCAGACCTCCATGCAGTCGGGCAAGTCCATCTATGACGGCTGGATCAGCGACTCCGACCTCATCGGCACCCACTACCGCTACGGCAAGATCCTGAACCTGTCCGACTACATGGCCGGCCCGGGCAAGGACTACACCAACCCCGGCCTGGACCTGCAGGACTTCATCGGCACCAAGTTCACCACCGCCCCGGACGGCAAGCTGTACCAGCTGCCCGACCAGCAGTTCGCCAACCTGTACTGGTTCCGCGCCGACCTGTTCGACCGCAAGGACTTGAAGGACAAGTTCAAGGCCAAGTACGGCTACGACCTGGGCGTGCCGCTGAACTGGAGCGCCTATGAGGACATCGCCGAGTTCTTCACCAACGATGTGAAGAACATCGACGGCAAGCCGATCTACGGCCACATGGACTACGGCAAGAAGGACCCGTCGCTGGGCTGGCGCTTCACCGACGCCTGGCTGTCCATGGCCGGCAGCGCCGACATCGGTACGCCCAACGGCCTGCCCATCGACGAATGGGGCATCCGCGTGGCCGACGACAAGTGCACCCCCGTGGGCGCCAGCGTGGCCCGTGGCGGCGCCACCAACTCGCCGGCCGCCGTCTACGCGCTCACCAAGTACGTGGACTGGATGAAGAAGTACGCGCCCAAGGAAGCCATGGGCATGACCTTCGGCGAGGCCGGCCCCGTGCCCGCCCAGGGCCAGATCGCGCAGCAGATCTTCTGGTACACCGCCTTCACCGCCGACATGACCAAACCCGGCCTGCCCGTGGTCAACGCCGACGGCACGCCCAAGTGGCGCATGGCCCCCGGCCCCAACGGCCCGTACTGGAAGCAGGGCATGCAAAACGGCTACCAGGACGTGGGCAGCTGGACCTTCTTCAAGGACCACAACCCCGACCGCCTGGCCGCCGCGTGGCTCTACGCCCAGTTCGTGACGGCCAAGAGCACGTCGCTGAAGAAGACCGTCGTCGGCCTGACGCCGATCCGCGAGTCCGACATCCGCTCCAAGGCCATGACCGACATGGCGCCCAAGCTGGGCGGCCTGGTCGAGTTCTACCGCAGCCCGGCGCGCGTGGCCTGGTCGCCCACCGGCACCAACGTGCCCGACTACCCCAAGCTGGCGCAGCTGTGGTGGAAGAACGTGGCCCAGGCCGTCACGGGCGAGAAGACCCCGCAGGCCGCCATGGACACACTGGCCGACGAGATGGACCAGGTGATGGCCCGCCTGCAGCGCGCCGGCATGGAGCGCTGCGCGCCCAAGCTGAACGCCAAGGGTGACCCGGCCAAGTGGCTGAGCGACCAGCACGCGCCATGGAAGAAGCTCGCCAATGAGAAGCCCAAGGGCGAAACCATCAACTACAACACCCTGCTGCAGGCCTGGAAGGACGGCAAGGTGCGTTGATGCCGCAGCGGATGGGCCCTTTGCCGGGCCCATCCCCGCGGATCCGGTCACAATTCAGGGTAAACCCTGATTTTTCCGCCAGGGTTACGGACCATTCCCCTTATGACTAGCGACACCTCCACCCCTTTGGCAACCGTACGGGCCGACCTGCTGGCCCGCCTGGCTCAACCCGTGACCTACGACCTTGCGGTCGTCGGAGGTGGGGCGACGGGCCTGGGGGTGGCGCTGGATGCGGCGGCGCGCGGCTTTTCCGTCGTGCTGCTGGAATCGCACGACTTCGCCAAGGGCACCTCCTCGCGTGCCACCAAGCTGGTGCACGGCGGCGTGCGCTACCTCGCTCAGGGCAACATCGCCCTGGTGCGCGAGGCGCTGCACGAGCGCACCACGCTGTTGCGCAACGCCCCCCACCTGGCGCAGCCGTTGGCATTCGTCATGCCTTCTTACAAGGTGTGGGAAACGCCGTTCTACGGCATGGGCCTGAAGATGTACGACGCCCTGGCCGGCAAGGCTGGCCTGGGGCCTACCGAATTCCTTGGGCGCATGGAGACCCTGCGCTGCCTGCCCACGGCCATGGCCGACGGGCTCAAGGGCGGCGTGAAGTATTGGGACGGGCAGTTCGACGACGCCAGACTGGCCCTGGCCCTGGCGCGTACCGCCGCGCAGCGGGGGGCCCTGCTGCTCAACTACTGCCCCGTGGACGACCTGTTGTACGACGGGGGGAAGGTGGCGGGCGTGGTTTGCCAGGATGCCGAGACCGGGCGGCGCTACGAGGTGCGTGCGCGCTGCGTGGTCAACGCCACCGGCGTGTGGGTGGATGCCCTGCGCCAGCGCGATGGCGATGTGAGCGGCCAGCCCGCCAAGCCCATGGTGGCGCCCAGCCAGGGGGTGCACATCGTGGTGGACCGCGAGTTCTTGCCCTCCGATCATGCGCTGATGGTGCCCAAGACGGCCGACGGGCGGGTGCTGTTTGCGGTGCCCTGGCTGGGCAAGGTGATTTTGGGCACGACCGACAGCCCACGCCAGGATCTGGCGCGCGAGCCCCAGGCCATGCGGGAGGAAGTGGCCTTCATCCTGGGGGAATCGGCGCGCTACCTGCGGCGTGCCCCCCAGGCGAGCGATGTGCGCAGCATCTGGGTGGGCCTGCGTCCCTTGGTCAAGCCCTCGGACGAAGACGCCGCCGCCACCAAGAGTATCAGCCGGGAACACACTGTGTTGGCCAGCCGCAGCGGGCTGGTCACCGTGACTGGCGGCAAGTGGACCACCTACCGCGCCATGGCCGAGGATGTACTGCTCAAGTGCATGGACGAACACCTGCTGCCGCGCCGCCCGGGCGGGATCACCGTTGCGCTGCCCCTGGTAGGAGCCGGTGCCACCCGGGAGCGCCAGGGAATGAACGCGCCCCAGGGTCTGCATTCCTACGGTGACGAGGCCGCACGGGTGCAAGCCCTTCCGGGTTCGCAGGTGCAACTGGCCGAAGGGCTCAGCGAGGCCATGGTGCGCTTTGCCGCGCGCCATGAGTACGCACGCACCGTGGAGGACGTGCTCGCACGGCGCTCGCGCGTGCTGTTTCTCGATGCGCGCCTGGCGGCCGCGCTGGCGCCGCGCGTGGCGGACATCCTGCGCGAGGAAATCCCCGGCCAGGACCCGCAGCTGCCCGCGTTCCTAGAGTTGGCCGCACACTACGCCACGGTGCCGGCATAAAAAGCGCTTGACGCCCGGTTTTAAGTTTGCGATACTGCCGGGCTTCGCGTTAAGTGCGCGAGGTTTCTGCCCAGCGGGAAGCGCCGCAAATGGTTTGCGGCGTGGACGACGGGCCCAAGACTGACTGGCAGGTCGGCCGCCTTGAAAGGCTTCGGGGCATTCGACCGCTGGTGCAAGTTGGGAATATTGAAATGATCCAAACAGAATCTCGGTTAGACGTTGCCGACAATACCGGCGCGAAGTCCGTCCTGTGCATCAAGGTGCTGGGCGGTTCCAAGCGTCGCTATGCCAGCGTTGGCGACATCATCAAGGTGAGCGTGAAGGAAGCTGCTCCGCGTGGCCGCGTCAAGAAGGGCGAGGTCTACAGCGCAGTGGTTGTGCGTACGGCGAAGGGTATCCGCCGCGGCGACGGTTCGCTCGTGAAGTTCGACGGCAATGCAGCAGTGTTGCTCAATTCCAAGCTGGAGCCCATTGGCACCCGCATCTTCGGCCCCGTGACGCGTGAACTGCGTACCGAGCGCTTCATGAAGATCGTGTCCCTGGCTCCCGAAGTTCTCTGAAGGACGCGCCATGAACAAGATCCGCAAGGGCGACGAAGTCATCGTGCTCACCGGGCGCGACAAGGGTAAGCGCGGCACGGTGTCGCTGCGCAAGGATGACTCTCATCTGGTCATCGAAGGCATTAACCTGGTCAAGAAGCATGTCAAGCCGAACCCCATGAAGGGTACGACTGGCGGCATCGTGGAAAAGGCCATGCCCATCCACCAATCCAACGTGGCCATTTTCAATGCCGCTACCGGCAAGGCTGACCGCGTGGGCATCAAGGTGCAGGCCGACGGCACGCGTGTTCGCGTGTTCAAGTCCAGCGGCGCCGAAATCAAGGCTGCCTAAGGAGTCCACATGGCACGACTGCAAGAAATCTACCGCGACAAGATCGCCCCCGAACTGGTCAAGCAGTTCGGTTACACCTCGCCCATGCAGGTTCCCCGTCTGACCAAGATCACGCTCAACATGGGCGTGAGCGAGGCCGTGGCGGACAAGAAGATCATGGACAACGCCGTGGCGGACCTGACCAAGATCGCAGGTCAGAAGCCCGTGGTGACCAAGGCCAAGAAGGCTATCGCCGGTTTCAAGATCCGCGAAGGCCAGGCCATTGGTTGCATGGTGACGCTGCGCGGTGCGCGGATGTACGAATTCCTGGATCGCTTCGTGACGATCGCGCTGCCCCGCGTGCGCGACTTCCGTGGTATCTCCGGTCGCGCATTCGACGGCCGTGGCAACTACAACATCGGCGTCAAAGAGCAGATCATTTTCCCTGAGATCGAGTACGACAAGGTGGATGCCTTGCGCGGCCTCAATATCAGCATCACCACGACGGCCAAGACCGACGAAGAAGCCAAGGCGCTTCTCACGGCTTTCCGTTTCCCGTTCAAGAACTAAAGGCAGCGTATGGCTAAAGTAGCTTTGATCCAGCGCGAACTGAAGCGCGAAAAACTGGCCGCCAAGTACGCCGCCAAGTACGCGGAACTGAAGGCGATTGCCGGCGATGCCAAGCGCAGCGACGAAGAGCGCGAAGCGGCCCGTCTGGGCCTGCAGAAACTGCCTCGCAACGCCAACCCCACGCGCCAGCGTAACCGCTGCGAAATCACCGGTCGTCCCCGTGGCACTTTCCGTCAATTCGGTCTGGGTCGCGCAAAGATCCGTGAACTGGCATTTGCCGGTGACATCCCCGGTGTCACCAAGGCCAGCTGGTAAGCAGGCAGGAGAGATACAACATGAGCATGAGTGATCCCATCGCTGACTTGCTGACCCGCATCCGCAACGCACAAATGGTGTCCAAGGCCACCGTGTCAGTGCCTTCTTCCAAAGTGAAGGTTGCCATCGCCCAGGTGCTGAAGGACGAGGGTTATATCGACGGCTTCGAAGTGAAGTCCGAGAGCGGCAAGACTGAACTCGAAATCACCCTGAAGTACTACGCCGGTCGCCCGGTGATCGAGCGCATCGAGCGCGTGAGCCGTCCCGGCCTGCGCGTGTACAAGGGCTGTGGTTCCATTCCGCAAGTCATGAACGGCCTGGGCGTGGCAATTGTCACGACGCCCAAGGGTGTGATGACCGACCGCAAGGCGCGCGCTACCGGTGTCGGTGGCGAGGTGCTTTGCTACGTCGCTTAACGTGGCATTGAGGAGAAGACTGAAATGTCCCGTGTAGGTAAATCCCCGGTAAGCATCCCCGCAGGCGTGGATGTGTCCATCAAGGACGACCAGATCAGTGTCAAGGGTGCTGGTGGCGTGCTGTCGCTGGCGCAGAACGCGCTGGTGAAGGTGTCTAACAACGAAGGCAAGCTGAGCTTTGAGCCGGTCAACGACTCGCGTGAAGCCAATGCCATGAGCGGCACCGTGCGCCAGTTAGTGAACAACATGGTGGTCGGTGTGAGCAAGGGCTTTGAGAAGAAGTTGACGCTGATTGGCGTGGGCTTCAAGGCAGCAGCCTCCGGCAACAAGCTGAACCTGGCAATCGGTTTTTCGCATCCCGTGAACTTCGAGATGCCCACCGGCATCACCGTTGCCACGCCGACGCCCACCGAAATCGTGATCAAGGGTGCTGACCGCCAAGTGGTGGGCCAGCTGGCCGCCGAGATCCGTGCCGTTCGTCCGCCCGAGCCCTATAAGGGCAAGGGTATCCGCTACGCGGACGAAAAAGTCACGATCAAAGAGACCAAGAAGAAGTAAGGAGCTGCAGCATGTTGACCAAAAAAGAGCAGCGTCTTCGTCGTGCCCGCCAGACCCGCATCCGCATTGCCCAGCAAGGTGTCGCGCGTCTGACGGTCAATCGTACGAATCTCCATATCTACGCCAGTGTGATCTCCGGCGATGGCAGCAAGGTGCTGGCCAGCGCATCCACGGCCGAAGCCGATGTGCGCAAGTCGCTCGGTGGCTCGGGCAAGGGTGGCAACGCCGCTGCAGCCCAGATCATCGGCAAGCGCATCGCCGAGAAGGCGAAGGCGGCCGGTGTCGAGAAGGTTGCATTTGATCGTGCAGGTTTTGCATACCACGGCCGCGTGAAGGCCCTGGCCGATGCAGCCCGTGAAGCCGGCCTGCAGTTCTAAGCGGAGCGGAATACAAAATGGCTAAATTTCAACCCAAGGTACAGAGCGAAGGTCAGGACGACGGTCTGCGCGAAAAAATGATCGCGGTCAACCGCGTGACCAAAGTCGTGAAGGGTGGCCGCATTCTGGGCTTCGCTGCGCTGACGGTGGTTGGCGATGGTGACGGCCGCGTGGGCATGGGCAAGGGCAAGTCCAAGGAAGTGCCCGCCGCCGTGCAAAAGGCCATGGAAGAGGCACGTCGCAACATGGTGAAGGTGTCGCTGAAGAACGGCACCATTCACCACAACGTGACGGGCCACCACGGCGCAGCCGTGGTGATGATGGCCCCGGCCCCCAAGGGTACCGGCATCATCGCTGGCGGCCCGATGCGCGCCGTGTTCGAGGTGATGGGCATTACCGATATCGTGGCCAAGAGCCACGGTTCGTCCAACCCTTACAACATGGTTCGCGCCACGTTTGACGCCCTGACCAATTCCACTACGCCGGCCGAAGTGGCCGCTAAGCGCGGTAAGACGGTCGAAGACCTCTTCGCTGCCTGATAGGGAGGCGTGCAATGACAACGCAACAAACCATCAAGATTCAACTGGTGCGCAGCCCGATTGGCACCAAAGAATCGCACCGCGCTACCGTTCGTGGCCTGGGTCTTCGCAAGCTCAACAGCATCAGCGAACTCAAGGACACGCCTGAAGTGCGCGGCATGATTAACAAGATCAGCTATCTGGTCAAAGTCCTCTGAGAGGTTGATGATGGAACTCAATAGCATCAAGCCCGCAGATGGTGCCAAGCACGCCGCGCGCCGCGTTGGTCGCGGCATTGGTTCCGGCCTGGGCAAGACCGCTGGCCGTGGCCACAAGGGACAAAAGTCCCGCTCCGGGGGGTACCACAAGGTGGGCTTCGAAGGCGGTCAAATGCCTTTGCAGCGCCGTCTGCCCAAGCGCGGCTTCAAATCGCACCTGCTGAAGTTCAATGCGGAAATCTCCTTGACCGCCCTGGAAAACCTGGGGTTGGCTGAGGTGGATGTGCTGGCGTTGAAGAACGCAGGACTGGTGGGCGAGCTGGCCAAGGTGGTCAAGGTGATCAAGAGTGGCGAGATTTCCAAGGCTGTGAAGCTGTCGGGAATCACCGCAACTGCTGGCGCCAAGGCTGCCATCGAAGCGGCCGGCGGTAGCCTGGCCTGATCTGGTTCTGACGAAAGGCATCTGTGGCTACTAACGCAGCTCAACTGGCAAAAACCGGTAAGTTTGGCGATCTACGCCGGCGTCTGGTCTTTCTGCTGCTCGCGTTGGTTGTGTACCGCATCGGCGCGCACATTCCCGTTCCTGGGATTGACCCGGCGCAGCTGCAGCAGTTGTTCAGTGGCCAGCAGGGCGGCATTCTCAACCTTTTCAATATGTTTTCGGGTGGAGCGCTCTCGCGCTTCACGGTCTTCGCGCTGGGGATCATGCCGTACATCTCGGCATCGATCATCATGCAGCTGATGACCTATGTGGTGCCCACATTCGAGCAGTTGAAGAAGGAAGGGGAGGCCGGGCGCCGCAAGATCACGCAGTACACCCGTTATGGAACGTTGGGCTTGGCGATTTTCCAATCGCTGGGTATCGCGGTGGCTCTGGAGAGCTCCGCAGGTCTCGTGTTGAGTCCGGGCTTCGGCTTCCGGCTCACGGCAGTGGTCAGCCTGACCGCCGGCACGATGTTCCTGATGTGGCTGGGTGAACAGATCACCGAGCGCGGCCTGGGCAACGGTATTTCGATCCTGATCTTTGCCGGTATCGCCGCGGGTCTGCCCAGTTCTATCGGTGGTCTGTTGGAGCTGGTGCGCACGGGGGCGATGAGCATCCTGGCAGCCATCTTCATCGTGATCGTCGTGGGGCTGGTGACGTACTTCGTCGTCTTCGTCGAACGTGGTCAGCGCAAGATACTGGTGAACTATGCGCGGCGCCAGGTGGGCAACAAGGTCTATGGTGGGCAATCCTCCCATCTGCCTTTGAAGCTCAACATGGCAGGTGTGATTCCTCCAATCTTTGCGTCGTCCATCATCCTGCTGCCTGCAACCATTGTGAATTGGTTCAGCGCGGGAGAGTCGATGCGGTGGTTGCGTGATATTTCTGCGGCACTGACGCCCGGCCAGCCGGTCTATGTGATGTTCTACGCCGCGGCGATCATCTTCTTCTGTTTCTTCTACACGGCTCTGGTTTTCAACAGCCGCGAAACGGCAGACAACCTGAAGAAGAGCGGAGCATTCATTCCAGGCATCCGCCCGGGTGAACATACCGCGCGCTACATCGACAAGATCCTGGTGCGGCTGACGCTGGCCGGGGCTGTTTACATCACATTCGTGTGTTTGCTGCCCGAGTTCCTGATCCTGAAGTACAACGTGCCGTTCTATTTTGGTGGTACGTCGTTGCTGATCATCGTTGTCGTGACGATGGACTTCATGGCTCAGGTACAGAACTACATGATGTCGCAGCAGTACGAGTCGCTGCTGAAGAAGGCTAACTTCAAGACGACATTAGGTACCTGATGTCCGTGTGCCTTTGGCGAATGCGCTATAGTCGCGGGTTCGCCAAGAAGCAACGGCTTATTGATGCCCTTCGATCCATCGCGGGCACTTATTTTGTGTTCCGCGCACTGGGCCGGAACGATTGGACAAGTTTAGGAGAATGCAATGAGGGTTTCGGCTTCGGTCAAGAAAATTTGCCGTAACTGCAAAATCATCCGCCGTAAGGGCGTTGTGCGCGTGATCTGCACGGATCAGCGCCATAAGCAGCGCCAAGGTTGATTGGGAAGTATTAGAGGACGAACATGGCACGTATTGCTGGTATCAATATCCCGCCCCATCAGCACACCGAGATTGGCCTGACGGCTATCTACGGGATCGGGCGTACCCGTGCTCGCAAGATTTGCGAGGCATGCGGAATTGCTTATTCCAAGAAGGTCAAGGAATTGACCGATGCCGATCTGGAGAAGATTCGCGACCAGATCGCTCAGTTCACCATCGAAGGTGACCTGCGCCGTGAGACCACGATGAACATCAAGCGACTGATGGACATTGGTTGCTATCGCGGTTTCCGTCATCGTCGCGGTCTGCCGATGCGTGGTCAGCGCACGCGCACCAACGCACGCACCCGCAAGGGCCCGCGCAAGGGTGCAGCGGCACTGAAGAAGTAAGATTCTGAAAGATCACTATGGCTAAATCTCCTGCCAATAATGCCGCGCAACGTGTGCGCAAGAAGGTTCGCAAGAACATTTCGGACGGCATCGCCCACGTGCACGCCTCCTTCAACAACACGATCATTACGATCACCGATCGCCAAGGCAATGCTCTGTCCTGGGCGTCTTCTGGTGGCCAGGGCTTCAAGGGTTCGCGCAAGTCAACTCCTTTTGCTGCTCAGGTGGCATCGGAAGTGGCCGGTCGCGCAGCCATTGAGCAAGGCATCAAGAACCTCGATGTCGAAATCAAGGGTCCCGGTCCTGGCCGCGAATCCTCGGTGCGCGCGCTGGGCGCTCTCGGCATCCGCATCACCTCCATCTCGGATGTGACGCCTGTGCCCCACAACGGTTGCCGTCCCCAGAAACGCCGCCGTATTTAATTGGTTTCATAAGCCCACCGCCACCGATCGCCTGGCGCGATGGTGGCTCCCGCAGTCCGCTGCGGCAGTCGATTCAAGGATATAAAAAGTGGCACGTTATCTCGGCCCCAAGGCCAAACTCTCCCGCCGCGAAGGCACCGACCTGTTCCTGAAGAGCGCACGCCGCTCTATCGCGGACAAGGCCAAGTTTGATTCGAAGCCAGGCCAGCATGGCCGTACTTCCGGTGCGCGTACGTCAGACTATGGTCTGCAACTGCGCGAAAAGCAGAAAGTCAAGCGCATGTATGGCGTGCTGGAAAAGCAGTTCCGCCGCTATTTCGAGGCCGCTGAACGCCTCAAGGGCAATACGGGCGCTAATTTGCTCGGCCTGCTCGAGTGCCGCCTGGATAACGTGGTTTACCGCATGGGCTTCGGCTCTACCCGTGCCGAAGCGCGTCAGCTCGTGTCCCACAAGGCCATCACGGTGAATGGTCAAAGCGTCAACATCGCATCCTATCTGGTCAAGGCCGGCGACGTGGTTGCGGTACGCGAAAAATCCAAGAAGCAGGCACGTATTGTTGAAGCTTTGCAATTGGCGCAGCAGGTGGGCATGCCCGTTTGGGTCGAAGTGAATGCCGACAAGGTAGAAGGTACCTTCAAGAAGGTCCCGGATCGCGATGAGTTCGGTGCAGACATCAACGAATCCCTGATCGTTGAGTTGTACTCGCGTTAAACCATAGCCTTAAGTTAGCCGAAATCGTCCCTGAACCGCGAGGCATCGCGGTTTAGGCGCTTCACCAGCCTTACCGGTGTAACGAGCTGGGGGTATTGAGAGGAAGTCTGCATGCAAACCAATTTGCTGAAACCCAAGGCAATCAATGTCGAGCAACTTGGCCCCAACCGTGCCAAGGTGGCGTTGGAGCCTTTTGAGCGCGGTTACGGGCACACGCTGGGCAATGCCATTCGCCGTGTACTGCTCTCTTCCATGGTGGGTTACGCAGCAACGGAGGTGACGATTGCCGGTGTCTTGCACGAATACTCGTCCATTGACGGCGTTCAGGAGGATGTGGTCAACATCCTGCTGAACCTCAAGGGGGTGGTGTTCAAGCTGCACAACCGTGACGAAGTCACGCTGAGCCTGCGCAAGGATGGCGAAGGCGTCGTCACGGCGCGCGACATCCAGACGCCGCACGACGTTGAAATCGTGAACCCCGAGCACGTCATTGCCACGCTGTCTGCGGGCGGCAAGCTGGACATGCAGATCAAGGTGGAGAAGGGCCGCGGCTACGTGCCCGGCAACCTGCGCCGCTACGCGGACGAGGCGACGAAGTCCATTGGCCGTATCGTGCTGGATGCTTCCTTCTCGCCGGTGAAACGCGTGAGCTATACCGTCGAGAGCGCGCGTGTGGAACAGCGCACGGACCTGGACAAGCTCGTCGTCGAGATCGAAACCAACGGCGCTATTACTGCCGAGGACGCGGTCCGCGCTTCCGCCAAGATTCTGGTGGAACAACTGGCAGTGTTCGCGCAGCTGGAAGGCGGTGAGTTGGCAGCTTTCGATGCGCCGGCAAGCTCTCGCGGCGCTGCGACCTTCGATCCGATCCTGCTGCGTCCTGTGGACGAACTGGAACTCACCGTCCGCTCCGCCAACTGCCTCAAGGCAGAGAACATCTATTACATCGGTGATCTGATTCAGCGAACCGAGAATGAACTGCTGAAGACGCCGAACCTGGGTCGCAAGTCGCTCAACGAGATCAAGGAAGTGCTCGCTTCGCGCGGCCTGACCCTCGGTATGAAGCTCGAGAACTGGCCTCCGGCAGGGCTCGACAAGCGTTAAGTTATAATTTTGGGCTCTTTGAAAAGAGCCAGTGCCTCGGGCAGTACCTGATACGGCTGCCCGATTTAATTACATCAAAGGAAAGCACCATGCGCCACGGACACGGCCTCCGTAAACTCAATCGCACCAGCTCGCACCGCCTCGCGATGCTGCAGAACATGATGAACTCGCTCATCGAGCACGAGGCCATCAAGACCACGTTGCCCAAGGCCAAGGAACTGCGCCGCGTGATCGAACCCATGATCACCCTGGCCAAGGAAGATTCCGTTGCGAATCGCCGCCTGGCTTTCAATCGCCTGCGTGATCGTGACAGCGTGACGAAGCTGTTCAACGACCTGGGTCCGCGTTTCAAGACGCGCCCCGGCGGCTACACCCGTATTTTGAAGATGGGTTTCCGGGTGGGCGACAACGCGCCTATGGCGTATGTCGAACTGGTGGATCGTGCTGAGATGCCTGAAGTTTCCTCCACGGAAGCTTAAATATAGGTTATAATTTCTGTCTACCGCGCGATGGAGCAGTCTGGTAGCTCGTTGGGCTCATAACCCAAAGGTCGGAGGTTCAAATCCTTCTCGCGCAACCAAATTCTGGCAGTCAAAAAAAAAGGCCCACTTCGGTGGGCCTTTTTGTTTTGGCGCTGTTCGCGTTACGTATTGATTTCGTCCATACTGTTGACCAGCAAGGGAGGCAGTGATGCGACTCGACCACTTCCAGCGCGTTCTAGGCAAGATAGGAAACATGACCCTTGACCAGCTCAAAGAGTTGGCTCAGGCCATTGAACAACGACAAGCGGCCCTGGAGTCCTTCCGTGCGCTGGACGAGGCTCGCGGCCTCGTATGCTGCCGCCACTGCGGCAGTCTCTCGGTCGTCAAAAACGGTCGAGCTCATGGGTTACAGCGGTATCTCTGCCGCGATTGCAACCGCACATCCGGCGTAACAACGAATACGCCCTTGGCTCGCCTGCGTCGCAAGGAACGGCTGGCCGCTAATGCCGCCTGCATGGCGTCTGGAATGACGGTTCGCGATACCGCTGCCGACACCGGTGTGGCGGTCTCCACCGCCTTCCGGTGGCGCCATCGCTTCCTTACTGCCGTCGTTCCGCAGCAGCCCAAGGCTCTGGAGGGCTTATTGGAGGTGGACGAGACCTACTTTTTGCACTCCCGCAAAGGCGAGCGGAATCTACCGCGCGAAGCCCGCAAGCGCGGGGGCAAAGCATCAAAGCGGGGACTCTCCAAGGAGCAGGTTCCCGTCCTCATAGCCCGGGCCCGTGGCCAGCAGCACACAGCTGACCGGGTTATGCCTGCCATGAACGGCAAAGAACTGGTGGCCACGCTCCGACCGCTGGTGCGTCCTGACACCGTAGTGTGTTCCGACGGTAACTCGGCCTATTACGCGCTGCCGCGCGAACTGGGCGTCACGCTGAAGATGTTCAGCGCGTCCAAGCATGGCTCACCACAGAACCCCTCATTCCACGTCCAGACTGTCAACGGCTATCACTCACGCCTCAAGGGCTGGCTGAATTGCGAGTTGCGTGGCGTCGCCACCAAGTACCTGCCCAACTATTTGGCCTGGCAGCGGCTCCTGACATGGTTCAAAGACGGGATTTTGCCTGCGCAGTTCATCGCATCGGCCCTTGGTCGACAGCTCATCAATACTTAACGCGAACAGCGCCTTTGTTTTTGTTCAGGCTGCTCCGCGTCTTGAATCTGCGGTGCGCGGGACCCGAGGGCGGACGGAAACGGCCCTCTGTTGTCTTAGGTCCCCAACGTGGTTGTGTTTCAGGACCTGCCGACGGCTGGCGCGCGTCCTATCGATACGTACCCGAGGCCGAAGCGCGTAATGGTCTCGGGGTCATAGAGGTTACGCCCGTCAAAGACCATACGGTCGTGGAGCGCATGGGCCATCTGCGCAAAGTCGGGCACGCGGAAGATTTTCCATTCCGTCACAATGGCCAACGCGTCCGCTCCTTCCAATGCCTCGGTGGGACTGCCGCACAGCACCAGGTCGTCACGCTCTCCAAAAATGCGCCGGGCCTCGTCCATGGCGGCAGGGTCGTGGGCGCGCACCTGGGCGCCTGCCGCCCAGAGGCTCTGCAGGAGGTAACGGCTGGGCGCTTCGCGCATGTCATCGGTTTCCGGCTTGAAGGCCAGCCCCCAGACCGCGATGGTCTTGCCGCGCAGGTTGCCGCCGTAGTGCGCAATGATGCGCCGCGCCAGCAACTGCCGCTGCGCGTCATTGCGGCTTTCGACCGCCAGCAGCAGATCGGGGGTGAAGCCAATGGACTGGGCCGTGTGGATGAGGGCCTTGACGTCCTTGGGAAAGCAGCTCCCGCCGTAACCCACGCCGGGATAGATGAAGTGGTAGCCAATGCGCGGGTCACTTCCGAGCCCGCGGCGCACGTCTTCGATGTCCGCACCCAGTTGCTCGGCCAGGTTGGCCATTTCATTGATGAAGCTGATCTTGGTGGCCAGCATGGCGTTGGCGGCGTACTTCGTCAGTTCGGCGCTGCGCACATCCATCATCACGATGCGGTCGTGGTTGCGATTGAAAGGCGCATACAGCTCGCGCAACTGGCGCTCGGCCTGGGGTGCGCGTGTACCGATGACGATGCGGTCGGGCCGCTTGCAATCGGCGACGGCAGCGCCTTCCTTGAGGAATTCGGGGTTGGACACCACCTCGAATGCCAAGGCCACGCCCCGCGTCTCCAGCACCTTGCGTACGGTATCGGCGACCTTGTCGGCCGTGCCTACGGGGACGGTGGATTTATTGACGATGGTCTTCGGCTCGGTCATGTGGGTCGCGATGGTGCGCGCGACGGCCAACACATGTTGCAGGTCGGCGCTGCCGTCCTCATCGGGCGGGGTGCCGACGGCGAGAAAGATCAGCTCCCCATGGGCCACGCCCTGAGCGGCGTCAGTAGTGAAGCGCAGGCGGCCTGCCGCCTGGTTGGCCTGCACCAGGGGCTCCAGCCCCGGCTCGTGGATGGGGATATGGCCTGCCTGCAGCGCGGCCACCTTGGCGGCATCGACGTCCACGCAGATCACATCGTGGCCGACGTCGGCCAGCACTGCACCCTGCACCAGGCCGACATAGCCGGTGCCAAAAACCGTAACTTTCATGATGGGTAGAAGTCCTTGTACCAGTGGACGAAGCGCGCCACGCCGTCCCGCACGGGCGTATGGGGGGCAAAGCCGACCCAGGAAGCCAGCGCCGACATGTCGGCCGCCGTGCTGTGCATGTCGCCGGGCTGTAGTGGAAGCATGCGCTTGAGGGCGACCATCCCCAGCGCCTCCTCCAGTGCATGGATGTAGTCCATGAGCAGCGTAGGAGCGCTGTTGCCGATATTGAAGATACGGTAGGGCGCGAGGCCCGTGCCGGGCGACGGCGACAGTGGATCGAATGCGGCGTCGGGTGTGGCGGGCTTGTCGAGTACGCGTAATACGCCCTCGACGATGTCGTCGATGTAGGTGAAGTCACGCACCAACTGACCTTCGCCGTAGACGTCGATCGTCTCGCCCGCAAGCATGGCACGGGTGAACTTGAAGAGCGCCATGTCGGGCCGCCCCCATGGCCCATACACCGTGAAAAACCGCAGGCCCGTGGTCGGAATGCCGTACAGGTGCGCGTAGGCATGCGCCATGACCTCATTGGCCTTCTTGGTCGCCGCGTAGTAGCTGACGGGATGGTCCACCGCGTCGCGCTCGGAGAACGGCAACTTCGCGTTGCCTCCGTACACGCTGGAGCTGCTGGCAAACACCAGGTGCTCCACCTGCTGTGCGCGGCAGCCCTGCAGGATGTTGCCGAAGCCCAGGAGATTGGAGTCGGTGTAATCGTCGGGTTGGTCGATGGAGTAGCGCACGCCGGCCTGTGCCGCCAGATGCAACACCCGATGGGGACGGACCCGCGCAAACAGCGCATGCATGGCGTCGCGGTCGGCGACATCGATCTGCTCGAAAGTGAAGTCGCTCTGACAGCGCAAGCGGTCCAGGCGCGCGTGCTTCAGGCCGACGTCATAGTAGGCATTGAGGTTATCGATGCCCACCACCCGTTCGCCGCGCTCCAGCAGCCGCTGCACGCAATGCATGCCGATGAAGCCGGCGCAGCCGGTGACCAGGGTGACGCTCATGGTTGTGTGCCGCGTGGGCTCCAGATGTATTCGTAATGGGCCAGGGGTGTGCCCGCGCGCACCATGTGGAAGGGCAGGTGGATGGACTGCAGCGCACGCGGTGCGATGCGGGCCTGGGCCTGATCCCACCAGCTCGACGGAACGTAGTCGGTGCGTGAAATCAAGAGCAGGCCTTGCCCCCGCTGCACGCTGCGGCGCAAATGGTCCGCGACGCAGGTCGGGATCTCGTCTTCGCCCGGCGCACAGGCGTCCACCAGTGCGTCGGGAAAGCGCACCCGCAGCATGCCGGCCAGCATATGGTCGGATGCGACGATGGGGCTGGTGCCGTCATAGCCCGCGGCGCGCAGGGCGTCCGCCAGTTCGATGGACGGGTGGTTCAGCTCATCCACCTCGCCGCGCAGCCCGCTGAACCAGGGGCGTATGCCGGCAGCGACCAGCAGGATGACGGCCATCGTGGCCACGGCGATCGTGTAGCGCCGTGCACGGGGATGGTGTTGCAATTCGGGCCGCGCAGAGAAGGCGGCCAGGGGTGCCATACACAGCAGTGGAAGTATCCAGCGGCCCTTGAAGTTGCTCACGCCTGCAAACACCACCATGCCGGCCAGCGCCAGCAACACCAGGCCCAGGTAGCGCACGAACACGCGGTGCATCGGCGGCGACACCGGCGCCAGCGGCCGCTGCCACCAGGCCGAACGGAAAGCCCACAACGCGAACAGCGCCCACAGCAGCAGCGTGCTGGGGACCACGCCCTCCAGCAGCCTCAGCAGGCCCTTGACCAGCCCGTTTTCAGGCTGGATGTTCATCTTGCTGATGGTGCCGGACGTCGCCTCGGTGAGGTGCGACAGCAGCCATGCCACATGCGGCAGCACGACCAGCAGGCCCACCAGGGGCGCCCACCACCAGCCGCGCGACAGCAGCGCGCGGCGCGCCTCGGGTACCGACAGTGCCGCCAGCAGCATGGCGCCCGCCACCAGCGCGAAGCTGTACTTGGCCAGCATGCCGAAGCCGCACACCAGCCCCAGCAAGGCAAAGTCCAGCGGCCGGGGGCGCCGCACGATGCGCAGCAGCAGCCACCACGCGCCACAGGCCATCGCCGTGACGAGGATGGTATGGGTCTGGTCGCGGACCGAATACCAGCCCAGCGCGGGCATCAGCACCATGCTCGCCGACGCCCAGAAGGCCCCCCGCTCGTCCAGCAGTTCCCGCCCGGCCAGGTACATGAGCGAATACGTCAGTGCCAGCAGCCCATGCTTGAGCAGCGACAGTGCCAGCACGCTCGGGCCGAACACCTGGTTCATCGCCCATTGCAGCCAGGTGTACAGCGGCGGCTGCGGGCCGTAGCCCAGTGCCAGCTCCTGGGTCCACAGAATCTGCTCGGCCTCATCCCACTTCAGCGCGGGCGAAGCGAGCAGGCGCATGGCCACGTGCGCCAGCGAGATGGCCGCGAACCAGAACAGCGGGTGGGTCCAGGGAAGGCGGGACGAAAGCGCGCGGGGCGCGGTGGAGGCGGTCATGGGGCAAGGGGAAAGTAGCGCACTGTGTGCGTCCGGCGGGCGCGAAGGCGCGGGGCGCGCGAGGCACAATCGCAGCCATTATCCCGCTACAACTGTTTCCTTGATGAACACCGCCCCTACTCCAGCGCCCGACGTCTCCATCGTGGTGCCGATCTACAACGAGGTCGAGAACCTGCCCGACCTCGTGGAGCGCATCGCGCAGGCGATGTCCGCGCAGCCGCTCAGCTTCGAACTGCTGGCGGTGGACGACGGCTCGCGCGACGGCAGCGCCGACACGCTGCGTGAACTGGCGGCCACGCGCCCCTGGTTGCGCCCGGTGTTCCTGGCACGCAACTACGGCCAGTCGAGCGCCCTGCAGGCGGGTTTCGATCGCGTGCGCGGCCGCTATGTGGTGACGCTGGATGCCGACCTGCAGAACGAACCCGGCGACATTCCGCTGCTGCTGGAGCGCCTGGAGACAGACTCCAGCGTGGACATGGTCAGCGGCTGGCGCAAGGACCGGCAGGATGCCGAGCTGTCGCGCAAGCTGCCCTCGCGCATCGCCAACCGGCTGATCTCCAGCGCCACGGGCGTGCACCTGCACGACTACGGCTGCGCGCTCAAGGCCTACCGCCGGCCCATCATCGACCGTATCCGCCTCTACGGCGAGCTGCACCGCTTCATCCCGTCGCTGGCCAAGGAGGCGGGCGCGCGCATCACGGAAGTGCCGGTGCGCCACCATGCGCGCACGCGCGGCGTGTCCAAGTACGGCATCGACCGCACCTTCCGCGTCATCCTGGACCTGATCCTCATCGTCTTCTTCATGCGCTACCGCCAGCGCCCGCTGCATGCCTTTGGCGGGCTGGGGCTGTGGCTGGCTGCGCCGGGCGTGCTGATCCTGGCCTGGCTGCTGCTGCAGAAAGTGCTGGGCGAGGACATCGGCGGCCGGCCGCTGCTGCTTGCCGGCGTCATGCTGGTGCTGATGGGCGTGCAGATGGTGGTGGCGGGCCTGATCGGCGAGCTGCTGATGCGCATCTACCACGAGGCCGGCGGGGCACCGCAGTTCCATGCGCAGGAATATGTGCCGGATTCAAGAGTAAATATGCCTGCGGCGCGCGACCAGCAAGCGCAAGCAGCTACTAATAAGATAGCGTGAAACGTCCGTTCAAGGCCCTGCTGCGCGGCCTGGTGGGCCTGGCCCTGCTGGGCGCGGTGGTGGCGCTGGCCGATCCGTCCCGCGTGTGGGGCCAACTGCGCCAGGCCCAGCCAGTGTGGCTGCTGGCGGGGCTGCTGGCGGGCATCGCTTCCAACCTCGTCTCGGCGCTGCGCTGGCGGGCATTGGCGCGGTGGCTGGGCGCCGACGCGAGCGCGCGCGATGCCTGCCGCTGGTACTTCCAGGCCATCGGCCTGAATGCGTTGCTGCCGGGGGCCGTGGTGGGGGGCGACGTGTACCGCGCCGTGGTACTGCGTGGTACCGGTCAGGACACGGCGGCCTCCAGTTGGTCGGTGGTGCTGGACCGGCTGAGTGGCCTGTGGATGCTGTGCGCCATCGGCGGCCTGGGCGCTGCCGCCTGTGCCGACGTGCTGGCGCCCTGGCTGCGGTTGCCAAGGGGACTTTTCATCGCGCTGATGCTTGTGGGCACGCTGCTGTGGCTGGCGCTGCCGTGGTGCCTGCCTGCGCTGCTGCGCAGCCGCCGGATTGCGGGCGGCTGGCTCGCGCCGCTGCGTGAAGCCGCAACGCGCCCCGACTTCCCGCGTCAACTGGTCTGGCAGGCCGGGGCATCGGCGGCGGTGCAGCTGCTGTCGGCCGCGGCGCTGGCGGGGGGCGGGCTGGCACTGGGCGTGGCGCTGCCGGCCAGCGTGTGGGCCTGGGCGATCGCGCCTGTGTTCCTGATGGCGGCGCTGCCGGTGAGCGTGGGCGGCTGGGGCACGCGCGAGGCGGCCGCCGTGGCCGCGCTGGCCCCCTTCGGCGTGGCCGCGTCCGCCGCCGTGGGCGTGGGCGTGGTCTATGGCGTCTACGGCCTGGCGCAGGGCGCGCTGGGGGCGCTGGCGTTCGGCCTGCCGCGCAGCGCGGGGCGGTAGGCCCGGGCGCTGGCCCGCGATGGCCTGGCCATCATTGGCGTACTTTTATCAAATTGATAGCACCTTGCGCTGGATGGATAAGCGCTGGAGGTCAATTGGGCTTGAAATGAAGGGCGTGCCCGCGCCGACCATGCAGCGGCGCCGTGCCCGTGCATGCCGGTCGGAAGGGGCACTGGCGCTGCCGGCGCCGGGGCGCCGGCGCGATTCAGCCGTGTTCGCCCGCGGCCTCTGCGTCCCGCTTGATCTGCAGCGCGCGCTCGTACAGCGTGTTGCGCGAGGCGTGCGCGATGTCGGCCGCCAGTTTCACCGCGGTCTTGGTCGGCAGCTCGTCCAGCAGCAGGCGCAGCACGCGCTCGGCCTCCGCGCCGTCGCCCTGCGTGGCCGCCAACGGGTGCAGTAGCACCACGAACTCGCCCTTGACCCGCTGGGGAGCACCCGCCAGCCAGGCGGCCAGCTCCCGCGCGGGATGCGTGGAGACTTCCTCGAACTGCTTGGTGAGTTCGCGTGCGAGCGTCACCGGCCGCTCGCCCAGGTCCGCCAGTGTGTCGGCCAGCGCAGCGATGCGGTGCGGCGCCTCCAGCAGTACCACGCAGCGCGGCTCGGCCGCCAGGCGCTGCACCGCGGCCGCGCGTTCGGCGCCCTTGGGCGGCAGAAAGCCCGCGAACAGGAAGCCGCCGCTGTCGGCGGTGGGGGCCACCGCGCCCGCGACGCTCAGCGCGCTCGTCACGCTGCTGGCCCCCGGCAAGGGAATGCAGCGCAGCCCCGCGGCCTGCACGGCCGCCACCAGGCGCGCGCCGGGATCGCTTACCCCGGGCGTGCCGGCGTCGCTCACGTATGCCACGCGCTGGCCGGCCTGCAGTTGCTGCACCACCATCTGCGCGGCCTGCGCCTCGTTGTGCTGGTGCAGCGCGAGCAGGCGGTCGGAGGGCTTGTCGATGCCGTAGGCGCGCAGCAGCGACTGGGTGTGGCGCGTGTCCTCGCACGCCAGCGTGTCGGCCAGTTGCAGCACGTGCAGCGCACGCAGTGTGATGTCGGCCAGGTTGCCGATGGGCGTGGCGACCACGTACAGGGCGCCCTGCGGATAATGCTGCGCGGCCGCCGCATCGCGCGCGGCGCTCAAGGCAGAGGCAAAAGAGGCGCTCAATGGGATTCCTCGGCAAGAAGGTGAATGGCAGTGCGCCCGCGCGCACCACGCGCGCCGCGGGACAGGCGGCGGAAGACCGCGCACTGGCCCATCTCACGGCGGCGGGCCTGGCGCTGGTGGAGCGCAATTATCGGACGCCGGGGCGCGGCGGCGGAGAGATCGACCTGATCCTGCGCGAGCGCGACGGCACGCTGGTGTTCGTGGAGGTGCGCAGCCGCGGCGCCAGCGCCTACGGCGGCGCGGGCGGCAGCATCGGCGTGGCCAAGCAGCGGCGCATCGTCTTTGCCGCGCAGCACTACCTGCTGCGCTGGCCCGCACCGCCGCCATGCCGCTTCGATGCGGTGCTCATCGAGGGCGACCGGCTGCAGTGGCTGCGCGGCGCATTCGACGCCGCGTAGCGCGCGGCCTACCGTTTGCTACAGGCGCCGCGATACCCGCAGGTATCATTCACGGCCCATGCTTGAGCAACGCATCCAACAGCATTTCATCGACAGCGCCGACCTGAAATACCAGTCGGCCCAGGCGCTCAGCCATCCCATCAGCGCAGCCGTGCAGGCCATCTGGGCTTGTGTGACCAACGGCGCCAAGGTGTTGGCCTGCGGTAGCGGCCCTTCGTCCGCGCAGGCCCTGCAGTTCGCGGCCTTTTGCGTGGCCGGTTTCGAGCGCGACCGGCCCGAACTGGCGGCGCTGGCCCTGCTGCCCGATGCCCTGGCCACCGGCACCAGCGCCGTAGCGGACAGCGCCGTGCTGGCGCGCCAGGTGCGTGCCCTGGGGCAGGCAGGAGATCTGCTGCTGGTCATCACCATCGGCGGCAACGAGCCAGCCCTGCTGCAGGCCGTGCAGGCCGCCCATGAGCGGGACATGACCGTGGTCGCCCTGTGTGGCCGCGACGGCGGGGCGTTGGGCGCGCTGCTGCACGAGACCGATGTCCAGATCTGCGTGCCGCACGACCGAGCCGCCCGTGTGCGCGAGGTGCATGCGCTGGTGCTGCACTGCCTGTGCGACGGCGTGGACGCCCAGTTACTTGGAGAACAGGAGATTCCTCTATGACATTTCCCCTGCTGCGAATTCCTAGCGCCGCGCTCGCGGCCGCGGCCCTGGCCGGCAGCCTCGCCGGCTGCGCGCCGCTGGTCATCGGCGGCGGTGCCGTGGTCGGCACCCTGATGGCGACCGACCGGCGCACCACCGGGACCCAGGTGGAGGACGAAGGCATCGAGATGCGCACCGCCAGCCGCATCCGTGAGACCCTGGGCGACCGCGTGCACGTGAACGTGACCAGCTACAACCGCCAGGTGCTGCTGACGGGCGAAGTGCCCACGGCCGCCGACGGCCAGAAGGTGGAGCAGATCGCGCAAGGCGTGGACAACGTGCGCTCGGTGGTCAACGACCTGGGCGTGATGCCCGCGTCCTCGCTGACGCAGCGCTCGCGCGACGCCTTCATCTCGACCAAGGTGCGCGCGAGCCTCGTGGACGCCAAGGACCTGTCTGCCAATGCGTTCAAGGTCGTCACCGAGCGCGACGTGGTGTACCTGATGGGCCGTGTCACGCAGCGCGAAGCCAAGCGCTCCGCGGAGATCGCGCGCGGCGTGGATGGCGTACGCAAGGTCGTGCGCGTGTTCGAGGTGATCTCCGAAGAGGAGCTGATCCGCGGTGGCGCGGCCCAGCAGCCCGCGCCCGTCTCGCAGGACCCCGCCGCGGCGGCGCAGCCAGTCAAGCCCTGAGCACGGGCTGTTCGCGCCGAACAAGTCGGCACCATCCGCGCCTTGTGACAGGCGATTGAACCACTGCCCGCCCTGCGCGGGCAGTGCGCCTGGGGCCTCAGTCTTTTTTGGGCGCCAGGCGGGTGATCAGGCTGGACGTGTCCCAGCGGTTGCCGCCGGCAAGCTGCACGTCGGCATAGAACTGGTCCACCAGCGCCGTGACCGGCAGGCGCGCACCGTTGCGCTTGGCTTCGTCGAGCACCAGCCCCAGGTCCTTGCGCATCCAGTCCACGGCAAAGCCGAAGTCAAAACGGCCCTCCACCATGGTCTTGCCGCGGTTGTCCATCTGCCAGCTCTGGGCAGCGCCCTTGCCGATCACGTCGAGCACCAGCGGCATGTCCAGGCCCGCGTGCTGGCCGAAGGCGATCGCCTCGGACAGACCCTGCACCAGGCCGGCAATGCAGATCTGGTTGACCATCTTGGCCAGTTGGCCGGCGCCGCTGTCGCCAATACGGGTGAACGCGCGCGAGAAGGCCATCGCCGTGGGGCGTACGGCATCGAAGGCTGCAGCGTCGCCGCCGCACATTACGGTCAGTTGCCCGTTTTGCGCGCCGGCCTGCCCGCCGGAGACCGGCGCGTCGATGAACTGCAGGCCCAGCGTGCGGGCGGCGCCATAGAGTTCGCGCGCCACCGCCGCGGATGCCGTGGTGTGGTCCACGAAGACCGCACCCTGCTGCATGCCGGCGAACGCGCCGTCGGCCCCGAGCACCACGGAGCGCAGGTCGTCGTCATTGCCCACGCAGCAAAACACGATGTCCGCGCCTTGTGCGGCCTCGCGCGGCGTCTTGGCATGTTTTACGGTTGCAACGCCCTTGAATTCAGCGCACCATGCTTCTGATTTCGTAGCGGTACGGTTGTACACCGTCACGGTATGGCCCGCCGATGCCAAGTGCCCCGCCATCGGGTAGCCCATGACGCCCAAGCCCAGGAAGGCCACGCGGCGTGCGGGGACCGGATCGTAGGTGCGGGGATTGATGCTGCTGCTCATGGGTTGGGCTCCGTCAAAAAGAGAGGCCCGCAGGGGCGGGCCGGGTGGGGCGAGTGTGTGGGTATCAGACGATGGCGAAATGCTCGGTGCCCGAGGCCAGGTCCGTCGTCTTGGCACGCTGGCTGCTGAGCTTGATCTGCAGGCGCAGGTCGTTCACCGAGTCGGCGTTGCGCAGGGCATCCTCATAGCTGATCACGTTGGCCTCGAACAGGTCGAACAGTGCCTGGTCGAAGGTCTGCATGCCCAGGTTGCGGCTCTTCTTCATGATTTCCTTGATCTCGGCCACCTCGCCCTTGAAGATGAGGTCGGCGATCAGCGGCGTGTTCAGCATCACCTCGACGGCAGCCGCGCGCCCCTTGCCGTCCTGCTTGGGAATCAGGCGCTGCGAGATCAGTGCCTTGAGGTTCAGCGACAGGTCCATCAGCAACTGGGCGCGCCGCTCCTCGGGGAAGAAGTTGATGATCCGGTCCAGTGCCTGGTTGGCGCTGTTGGCGTGCAGCGTGGCCAGGCACAGGTGGCCGGTTTCGGCAAACGCCACGGCGTGCTCCATGGTCTCGCGGTCGCGGATTTCGCCCATCAGGATCACGTCCGGCGCCTGACGCAGCGTGTTCTTGAGGGCCGCCTCCCAGCTGTCGGTGTCCAGGCCCACCTCGCGCTGCGTGATCACGCAGTTCTTGTGCGGATGCACGAATTCCACCGGGTCTTCCACCGTGATGATGTGGCCGAAGGAGTTCTCGTTGCGCCAGTCCAGCATGGCGGCCAGCGTGGTGGACTTGCCCGAGCCCGTCGCGCCGACCAAAATGCACAGTCCGCGCTTGGTCATGGTGACTTCCTTGAGCACCTGCGGAACGCCCAGGCCGTCGATGGTGGGCAGCGTGAGCGGAATCGTCCGCAGCACCATGCCCACGCGGCCTTGCTGCACGAAGGCGTTCACGCGGAACCGGCCCACGCCCGCGGGCGAGATGGCAAAGTTGCACTCCTTGGTGCGCTCGAAGTCGGCCACCTGCTTGTCGCTCATGATGGCGCGCGCCAGCGTGAGCGTGTGGTTGGGCGTCAGAGGCTGGGGAGAGACCTTGGTGACCTTGCCGTCGACCTTGATCGCCGGCGGAAACTCCGCCGTGATGAAAAGGTCGCTCCCCCCGCGGCTGACCATCAGCTTGAGCAGATCGTTGATGAATTTACTCGCCTGATCCCGTTCCATCCCATACCCCCTTGGTCGTCAGCCTTGTGTTGTTGTGCCGGGCTGTTCAGCGTTGATTTTCACTCAGACGCGCGCTCACCACGCGCAGGCGCTGCGACAGCTTGCGCGCCAGCAGGGCCACCAGGCTGGCGGCCAGTTGCGGGTCGTGGGCCATCATCTCATCCAGCGCCTCGGCGCTGAGCACCGCGATCTCGCATTCCGTGAGCGTGGTGCACGCCGAAAAACGGATGCCGCTGTCCAGCAGCGACATCTCGCCCAGGATATCGCCGGGCCGCGTCTCGGCCAGGCGCAGTTGCTCTCCCCAGGGCTGGACACGGTCCACGGCGATGGTGCCCGTGAGCAGCACGACCATGAAGTTGCCGTATTCGTCCTGGCGGATCAGGTCGCGGTTGGGCGCAACGGAGGCGAACTCGAAGAAGCGCTCCATGCGTTCCACGGCGTCGTGGTCCAGGTGCGCCATGTACTTGTCCTTGCTCCACAGCGATTGCAGCAGCCTGCCGCCACGGCTTTGGGGCAGGCGCTTGGCATCGACTTCGACGGCGCGCGCCTCCCAGGGGACCAGTTGTGATTGCTCCACGCCCTGGCCGGCAAATGCGGTGGTGAAGAACACCGAGTCGGTGCTCTCCTCGCCGGACTTGCGGTTTTTGGACTTGAGCAGGCCGAGAATGCCTTTCATGATGGGGCTCCGATGCGGGCTCTTGTACCAACGAGCCTGGTAGTGAAAAGTGTGCGGGCCCGCCTTGGAGGGGGGTCAGCCGGGGAAGTTCTCGGGAATCTTGGCCTTGCTGCGCGCCTCGGCCGGGCTGATGATGTTGCGGCGCACCAGGTCGGAGAGGTTCTGGTCCAGCGTCTGCATGCCCACGCTGTTGCTGGTCTGGATGGTGGAGTACATCTGCGCCACCTTGGCCTCGCGGATCAGATTGCGGATGGCGCTCGTGCCCAGCATGATCTCGTGCGCCGCCACGCGGCCAGAACCGTCCTTGGTCTTGCACAGCGTCTGCGAGATCACCGCCTGCAGCGACTCCGACAACATCGCGCGCACCATTTCCTTTTCCTCGGCGGGGAAGACGTCGATGATCCGGTCGATGGTCTTGGCGGCACTGGACGTGTGCAGCGTGCCGAACACCAAGTGGCCCGTTTCTGCGGCGGTCATGGCCAGGCGGATGGTTTCCAGGTCGCGCATTTCGCCCACCAGGATGGCGTCCGGGTCTTCGCGCAGGGCGGACTTCAGCGCGGCCGCGAACGACAGCGTCATCGGGCCGACTTCACGCTGGTTGATCAGGCACTTCTTGGACTCGTGCACGAACTCGATCGGGTCTTCCACCGTGAGGATGTGGCCGTACTCGCTTTCGTTGAGGTAGTTGACCATGGCCGCCAGGGTGGTGGACTTGCCCGAACCTGTGGGGCCCGTCACCAGCACCAGGCCGCGCGGCTTGAGCGCCAGGTCGGCAAAAATCTTGGGCGCGTTGAGCTGCTCCAGCGTCAGGATCTTGCTCGGAATGGTACGGAACACCGCGGCCGCGCCGCGGTTCTGGTTGAACGCGTTGACGCGAAAGCGCGCCAGGCCGTCGATCTCGAAGGAAAAGTCCACTTCCAGGAACTCTTCGTAGGTCTTGCGCTGGGCGTCGCTCATGATGTCGTACACCATGGCGTGGACGGTCTTGTGGTCCAGTGCATCGACGTTGATGCGGCGTACGTCCCCGTGGACCCGGATCATGGGCGGCAGGCCGGCGGAAAGGTGCAGGTCGGACGCCTTGTTCTTCACGCTGAAGGCGAGCAATTGGGTGATGTCCACGGATTCCCTCTTATCGTTTGATACGCTTGGGCGAACATTATGACGACGATTGCCAGCAACCTCCAGAATGTGCGGGAGCGCATCGCGCGCGCCTGCGCGGCGGCCGGCAGGCCACCCGATGCCGTGGCGCTGCTGGCGGTTTCCAAGACCTTCGGCCCCGAGGCCGTGCGTGACGCGGCGTTGGCGGGCCAGCGGCGGTTTGGCGAAAACTACATTCAGGAAGCCGTGGAAAAGATGGCTCTGGTGGCGGCGCTCGGGCTGCCGCAGCCGCTGGAGTGGCACTGCATCGGCCCGGTGCAGAGCAACAAGACCCGCCTGGTGGCCCAGCACTTCGACTGGGTGCACACGGTGGACCGCCCCAAGACGGCGCAGCGTCTGTCCGACCAACGTCCCGACAACCTGCCCGCGCTGCAGGTCTGTATCCAGGTGAACGTGGATGGTGGCGCCACCAAGGCCGGTGTGCCGGCCGAGGAGGCATTGGCGCTGGCCCAGGCGGTGGCAGCGCTGCCGCGGCTCACGCTGCGCGGCGTCATGAGCATCCCCGACCCGGCGCCCGACGAGGCTGCGCAACTGGCCGTGCTGCTGCGCGTGCGCCAGGTGTTCGACACCCTGCGCGCGCAGGGCGGCCCGGGGTTCGAGGCGGTCGATACCCTGTCGCTGGGCATGACCGGCGACCTGGAGGCCGCGGTGCGCGCCGGCAGCACCATGGTGCGCGTGGGCAGCGGCATCTTCGGTGCGCGCCACTACCCGGCCTGATAAGCTGGCCGTCATCTAGTTTTGACGGAGATTCCCTCATGCCCGGTTTGCTGCCCGATGTCGATCCCGATGGCCTGCTCGAATTCTCGGTGGTCTATACCGACCGTGCGCTCAACCACATGTCGCGCCGCTTCGTGGGCGTGATGCAGGACATCCTGTCGACGCTCAAGGAGGTCTACCGCGCGCACACGGCGGTGCTCGTGCCCGGCAGCGGCACCTTCGGCATGGAGGCCGTGGTACGCCAGTTCGCCAACCGTGAGAAGGTGCTCATCGTGCGCAACGGCTGGTTCAGCTACCGCTGGAGCCAGATCTTCGACGCCGGTGGGCTGGGCGATGGTGCCGTGGTCTGCCAGGCGCGCCGCCAGGGCGACGGTCCACAGGCGCCCTGGGTGCCCTGCCCGGCGAGTGAGGTGGCCGCCGCCATCCGCGCCGAGCGGCCGAAGGTGGTGTTCGCCCCGCATGTGGAGACGGCCAGTGGCATCCTGCTGCCCGACGATTACCTGCGCACCGTGAGCGACGCCGCGCACGAGGTGGGCGCGCTGTTCGTGCTGGACTGTGTGGCCTCCGGTGCCATGTGGGTGGACATGGAAAAGACCGGTGTGGACGTGCTGATCTCCGCGCCGCAAAAGGGCTGGAGCGGCTCGCCCTGCTGCGCCATGGTGATGCTGTCGGCCCGCGCGCGCGAGGCGATCGAGCAGACGCAGAGCTCCAGCTTCTCGTGCGACCTCAAGAAGTGGATGCAGATCGCCGAGGGCTACGAAAAGGGCCAGCACGCCTACCACACCACCATGCCCACCGATGCGCTGGTGCGCCTGCGCGACGTGATGCTGGAAACGCGCGACTACGGCTTTGCCAAGGTGCGCGACGAGCAGATCGCACTCGGCGCCAAGGTGCGCGCGCTGCTGCAGGCGCGGGGCTTTCCCAGCGTGGCGGCTGCGGGCTACGAGGCACCGGGCGTGGTGGTGAGCTACACCACCGACCCCGGCATCCAGAGCGGCAAGAAGTTCGCCGAGGCGGGGCTGCAGACCGCCTCGGGCGTGCCGCTGCAATGCGGCGAGGGTGCGGACTTCCAGACCTTCCGCCTGGGCCTGTTCGGCCTGGAGAAGTGGCACAACGTGGACCGCACGGTGGGCCACCTGGCCGCGGCGCTGGACCAGGTCGCGCCGGCGCGCTGACTGGCCGGCGGCGCAAAAGCGTCCATCTCCTACAACCGCGGGGTGGCGTGGGCCGCGGTGCGCGGCTATGCTTTCCCGCATGCATGCGTCCCCCCTGGAGCCTGGTGCGCAGGCCGCGGCTTCGGCCGAGCCGGCCGCGCTTGCGGGCCGCGCCTCCCAGCTGTCCCGGGCCAAGCGCCAGGCCACCGGCCTGCTGCTGGCAGTGGTCGTCGTCTTTGCGCTGACCTATTTCTTTCCACCCAGTCTGGGCGTGGCCTGCGTGCGCGCCGTGGCGGAGGCCGCCATGGTGGGCGCCCTGGCCGACTGGTTTGCGGTGTCGGCGCTGTTTCGGCGCATCCCGCTGCCGCTGGTGCAGCGCCACACCGACATCATTGCGCGCAACAAGGACCGCATCGGCGGCAACCTGGCGGTGTTCGTGCGCGACAAATTCCTGGACGCGCCTTCGCTCGTGACCATGATCCGCCGCCACGATCCGGCCAACATGCTGGCGCAGTGGCTCACGGCACCGGCCAACGCGCGCCTGCTGGGCAGGCAGGTGGCCAGGCTGGCGCTGACCGCGCTGGACACGGTGGAGGACGCGAAGATCCAGGCCTTCCTGAGCCAGGCCGCGCGCACGCTGGTGGGCAAGATCGACCTGTCGCGCTCCATGGCGTCGGCGCTGGGCGCGCTCACCTACCAGGGCCGGCACCAGGCGCTGCTGGACGACCTGCTGGAGCGCCTGGGCGGCATGGTGCGATCCGAGGACACGCGCGCCTTCGTGGCCGACACGCTGCTGCAGTGGATCAAGCGTGAGCATCCGCTCAAGCAGAAGGTGCTGCCCACCGACTGGCTCTCGGGCAAGGGCGCCTCGGCCATCACGCACGCCGTGGACACCCTGCTCAAGGCGGTGGCCGAGGACCCGCAGCACGAGCTGCGCGAGGCGTTGGACGGCGCCGTGCAGCGCCTCATCGCCCGCCTGCAGACCGACCCCGATTGGGCGCGCCGCGGCGACGAGGTGCGCGGCTACCTGCAGAACGACGAGGTGCTGGGCCGCTATGTGCGCGATCTGTGGAGCGACCTGCGCCAGAAGCTGCGCGACGATCTGATGAACGAAGACTCGGCATTGTCCGCGCGCGTGGCCGACATGGGGCAGTGGCTGGGGCTGTCGCTCGCGGGTGATGCGGCGCTGCGGGTGCGCCTGAACGTGCGCCTGGAACTGTGGGCCGCCACCTTTGCGCCCGATGTGGCGCAGTCGGTGGCCGAACACATCCGCGCCACGGTGCAGCGCTGGGACGCGCAGGAGATGGCGCGGCTGGTGGAACTGCACATCGGCAGCGACCTGCAGTACATCCGCATCAACGGCACCGTGGTGGGCGGCTGCATCGGGCTGCTGCTGTTCGCCGTCTCGCACGCGGGCGCTTTGTGGGCGGCGGTGGTCGGGTCCTGAGTGCTATCTAATTAGTAGCTGCTAGCGCTTACTGGATAAGCGCTAAGACCCGATTTTGCTTAGAACCGAAAATCCAGCGTTTGCGGCGCCCGGCCCACTTGCACGGTGCGGCTGTGGTTCTGGCCGGCGCCCTGTACCTCCACACGGTAGCTGCCCGCAGGCAGTTGCAGCAGGCACACGGGGCCGCCGGCGCGCAGTTGCATCGCGTCGCCCCCGCCTTGCGGGGTGATGCGCACGTCGACGTTGGCCTCGTAGGCGCCATCGGCACGCGCGAACAGCAGCGACAGGGGGTAGTCCTTCATGGCTGCGCGCATGGCGGTGGATTCGTCCGTGCCGATGCCGCCGCACTGGTAGTGCAGCGCGCCGGCCGTCTGCACGGGCGGCAGCACGGCCGGGCGGGGCGCGCTGTCGGCCTGCGCCTGCACGGCGCTGGCGCCGCTGGCCAGCAGGGCGCACAGACCCAGTGGCGCGAGACGGCGCGGAAGTCGAAACGGGAACGGGGACAACACGGGCATGGCGCACCTCCTTGTCAGGGGTAAAAGCGCCATGCTGGCACCTGGTTGCGCGCCGCGCTGTCAGCCCAGGGCGCGAGCGCGCGTGGTGGCCGTCAGAAGCGCGGCAGGTTGGCGTGGCTCATCTTGCCGTTGCGCACCAGCATCTTGCCGTACTCGGCGCAGCGGTTCAGCGTCGGGATCACCTTGCCGGGGTTGAGCAGGCCCTGCGGGTCGAACGCCTCCTTGAGCGCGAACATCTGCGCGTTCTCCTCCACGGTGAACTGCGCGCACATGGAGTTGAGCTTTTCCACCCCCACGCCGTGCTCACCCGTCACGGTGCCGCCCATGGCCACGCTGGTTTCCAGAATGTCGGCGCCGAACAGCTCGCAGCGGTGCAGCTGGTCGGGGTCGTTGGCATCGAACAGGATCAGCGGGTGCAGGTTGCCGTCGCCCGCGTGGAACACGTTGCAGCAGCGCAGCTGGTACTTCTTTTCCATCTCCTGGATGGCGAGCAGGATGTCCGCCAGGCGCTTCCTCGGGATGGTGGAGTCCATGCACATGTAGTCGGGACTGATGCGGCCGCTGGCGGGGAAGGCGTTCTTGCGCCCGCTCCAAAAGCGCATGCGCTCTTCCTCGCTGGTGCTGACCGAGATGGCCGTGGCGCCCGAGCCGCGCAGCACCTCGCTCATGCGCGCGATCTCTTCCTCCACCTCCTCGGGCGTGCCGTCGGACTCGCACAGCAGGATGGCCTCGGCCGTCAGGTCGTAGCCGGCCTTGACGAAGTCCTCCACGGCGGCGGTCATGGGCTTGTCCATCATCTCCAGCCCGGCGGGGATGATGCCGGCGGCGATCACCGCGGCCACGGCGTCGCCGGCTTTGCGCACGTCGTCAAAGCTGGCCATGATGCAGCGCGCCAACAGCGGCTTGGGCACCAGCTTGACGGTGATCTCCAGCGCCACGGCCAGCATGCCCTCGCTGCCGATCACGGCGGCCAGCAGGTCGTAGCCGGGCGCGTCCAGCGCCTCGGCTCCGAAGGTGATGGGCTCGCCCTCCATGGTGTAGCCGCGCACGCGCAGCACGTTGTGCACCGTCAGGCCGTACTTCAGGCAGTGCACGCCGCCGGAGTTCTCGGCCACGTTGCCGCCGATGGTGCAGGCGATCTGGCTGCTGGGGTCAGGGGCGTAATACAGGTTGTAGGGCGCGGCGGCCTCGCTGATGGCCAGGTTGCGCACGCCGCACTGCACGCGCGC
This sequence comes from Diaphorobacter sp. ED-3, assembly GCF_027625375.1. Taxonomy (NCBI): domain Bacteria; kingdom Pseudomonadati; phylum Pseudomonadota; class Betaproteobacteria; order Burkholderiales; family Comamonadaceae; genus Diaphorobacter; species Diaphorobacter sp. ED-3. The sequence goes on from NZ_CP115182.1 coordinate 630,281, forward strand.
CGTGCGGGCGACCGGGTCCAGGTCCAGGATGCGGTTGAACTTGGCCAGCGACAGCGTCACGCCCATGGCATGCGGCATGGCGCCGCCCGACAGGCCCGTGCCCGCGCCGCGCGCCACCACGGGCACGCCCAGGCGGTGGCAGGTCTTCAGCACGGCCTGCACTTCGCCTTCCGTCTCGGGCAGGCACACGACCAGCGGGCGCTGGCGGTAGGCCGTGAGGCCGTCGCATTCGTAAGGCGTGGTGTCCTCGGGCTGCCAGAGCAGCGCATGCTGTGGCACGCAGGCCGACAGGGCCTGCACGACCTCGGCCTGGCGCTGGGCGCGTTCGGTGGATGTGGGGCTGGGCATGGCGTGACTGTAGGCCATGGCGTGCGCGCGCGGCGTGAGTTTTCTTGCAGGCGGGCGTGAGCCGTGTTGCGCCAGTTGCTGCGTTATTAATAGCTACTGGCGCTTGATGGATAAGCGCTAGAGCCTGATTTGGCTTGTGGAAATTAGCTTGCGCACGGCCGCGCCGCTTGCGGGGTTACCTCAGCGTGCGGCGCAGCCAGTCCGCGAAGGCCGCGCATTCCCAGCGGTCCATGGTGCCGGTGCGCCAGCACAGGTAGTGCGCGTAGGGGCTGGGGGCGTCGGTGTCGAACAGGCGTACCAGTGTGCCCTGGTCCAGCCAGGGCGCGGCGAGCTTGAGCCGTACCGGGGCCACGCCCATGCCCGCCGCGGCGGCGTCGCACATCAGGCCCACGTCGTTGAATTGCGAGCCTTCGTTGGGTTCGGCCCAGGCCAGGCCCACGGCTGCGAACCAGCTGCGCCAGGGCTCCAGCGGGCTGCGCAGCAGGGGCAGGCCTTCCAGGTCCTCGGGGCGCTCGAAGGGGCCGTGCTCGCGCACGAAGCCGGGCGAGGCCAGGGGCGTGAGCACGTCGCGTGCGATCTCCACATGCTCCATGTCGGCGTAGTGGCCGGGGCCGTAGCGCACGACGAGGTCCGCGTCCTCCGCCACCACGTCCAGCAGCGGGATGGAGACCTGCAGGGCCAGGTCGATCTCGGGGTAGGTCTCGGTGAACTGGCGCAGCCGCGGGATGAGCAAGGCGCGCGCGAAGGTGGGGGTGACCGCGATCTTCAGCCGGCGCTTGCCCGGGGCCACTGCCGTGCCTGGGAAGCGCTGCAGCGCGGTGAGCCCCTCGCGCACATGGGCCAGATAGGCGCTGCCATCGGTGGTCAGGGAAAAGTCGGCCCGCCCGAACAGCCGCGTGCCCAGGATCTGCTCCAGCTGCTTGACGCGGTGGCTTACGGCGCTGGGGGTGACGCACAGCTCATCGGCCGTCTGCGTCACGCTGCGCAGGCGCGCCAGCGCCTCGAAGGTCAGCAGGCACTGGATGGGCGGGATGCGCCGCAGGCTGGCGGCGTCCAGGGCCGCCTTGGCCGCGATGGAAGGGGATTGCGTGGCCATGGCGGCGTGTGGGGCAAGGCGGGTTCAGCGGAAGACGACGGTCTTGTGGCCGTTGAGCAGCACGCGGTGCTCGCTGTGCCACTTCACGGCGCGCGCCAACACCTGGCTTTCGGTGTCCCGCCCGCGGGCGGTGAGATCTTCCACGGTATCCGTGTGATCCGCTCTTGTAACATCTTGTTCGATAATCGGCCCCTCGTCGAGGTCGGCCGTCACGTAGTGGGCGGTGGCGCCAATCAGCTTCACGCCGCGGTCATGCGCCTGGTAATAGGGTTTGGCGCCCTTGAAGCTGGGCAGGAAGCTGTGGTGGATGTTGATCGCGCGGCCCGACAGCTTGGTGCACAGGTCGTTGGACAGCACTTGCATGTAGCGCGCCAGCACCACCAGTTCGGCCCCCTCGGCCTGGATGATCTCGTACTGCTTGGCCTCGGCCTGCGCCTTGGTGGCGGCGGTGACGGGGATGTGGTGGAAAGGGATGTTGTAGCTGGCCGCGAGTTGGTAGAAGTCGCGGTGGTTGCTGATGATGGCGCGGATGTCGATGGGCAGCAGACCGCTCTTGTAGCGAAACAGCAGGTCGTTGAGGCAGTGGCCTTCCTTGCTGACCATCAGCACGGTCTTCATGGCCGCGCTGGTGGCATGCAGGCTCCAGCGCATGCTGTGCTCTTCGGCAAAGGTGGCCAGTTCGGCCTTGAGCGTGGCTTCGTCGGTGGACTCGCATGCGAATTGCACGCGCATGAAGAAAAGGCCGGTGCCCTGGTCGTTGTACTGAGCGGCTTCCTCGATGTTGCCGCCGTGGTCCAGCAGGAAGCCGGAGACGGCGTGCACCAGCCCGAGCCGGTCGGGGCAGGACAGTGTCAGGATGTAGGAATGGGTCATATGCTGCGATTGTCGCAGCACGCGAGGCCCCTTCAGGAGTGTGGATTGCTGAGTAAAGGCGCGGGCCGCAGGCCCTCGTGGAGGCCCCTGCAGGGCCGCTGGATGTTGGCGCTGGCCGTTGTTGCCATGGGTGCGGCCTGGGCCTGGGCGGGTGCGGCCGCCTTGCAGTACCTGCCCCTGGAGCCGCAGGCGCTGCAGTCCCTGCTGCAGTACAAGAGCGTGCTGGACGCCGTGCTGGCGGGTACTCTGCTGGGCTGGCTCCTGCTGCGCTGGCGCCGGGGCGGGAGCCGGCGCACCCTGGCGCGCCGGGTGGAGCAGGTGCTGCGCCACGCGCCCGCCGGCATGGCGCGGCTGAGCATGGACGGCCGCCTGGTGTGGGCCAATGAACGCCTGCGTGAATGGCTGGGCGTGGCGCCGCACGAGCCGCTGCCGCAGGTCGACTTCCGAACGCTGGTGCGCCCGCACGACAGCGATTGGGCGCAGCGGCAACTGCAGCGGCTGCGCGCCGGCGAGATCGACCATTACCAGGGCGAGCGCTGGTGCCGCAACCAGCGCGATGGATCGCAGCTGCCCGTGCTGTGCACCGTGAGCCATGTGCTGGCCCTGGAGAGCGAGCCCGACCACCTGGTGTGCGTACTGCAGTCCCTGCGCGAAGTGCATGCCGCGCGCGACGCGCAGGCGCTCAGCGAACAGCGCTGGCGCTTGGCGGCCACGGTGGTGGACAACACCATCGAAGGCGTGGTGGTCACCGATGCCGACGGCCGCATCCTCTCGGTCAACCCGGCCGTCACGCGGCTCATGGGCTATACCGAGGAAGAGTTGCTGGGCCAGAACCCGCGCGTGTTCAAGTCGGGGCGGCATGGACCGGCGTTCTACGAGGCCATGTGGGACACCATGCGCCAGACGGGCCACTGGCAGGGGGAGATATGGAACCGGCGCAAGAACGGCGAGGTGTTCCCGGAGCGCATGTCGCTCTCGGCCGTGCGCGGCGCGGACGGCGCGGTGACGCACTACGTGTGCATGTTCACCGACATCTCCGAGGAAAAGGCCCAGCACCAGCGCCTGGAGTTCCTGGCGCACTGCGACCCGCTGACCGGCCTGCCCAACCGCGCCTGGTTTGGCGAGCAGCTCGACAGCGCCGTGCGCCAGGCACAGGACAGCGGCGAGCAGATGGCCCTGCTGCTCCTGAACCTGGACCGCTTCAAGGACGTGAACGACAGCTACGGCCACGCCGTGGGCGACGAGGTGCTCAGGCACACACCCGCCAGGTGGAGCAGAGCCTGCGCCCGGGCGATCTGCTGGGGCGGCTGGCCGGCGACGAGATCGCCGTGCTGGCCCGCCACCTGCGCCATGCGGACGGCGCGGCAGCCGTGGCGCGGCACCTGATCGCCGCGGCCAGCACGCCCTGGTGCACGCCCGATGGCATCGAGGTGGTGGTGGGCGTGAGCGTGGGCATCTGCATGTTCCCCGGGCATGCGCGGACCACCGAGGCGCTGCTGCAGGGCGCGCATTCCTCGGTGTACGGCGCCAAGGCCCGCGGGCGCGGCGCGTATTGCTTCTTTGACGAATCGCTCATTCAGGCCGCGCGCGAGCGCCTGGAGATCGAGGCGCGGCTGCGCGTGGCCCTGGCGCAGGGGCACCTGCGGCTGTACTACCAGCCGCAGGTATGCATCGCCACCGGCCGGATCATGGGGGCCGAGGCGCTGGTGCGCTGGCTGGACCCGCAGGAGGGCATGATCTCGCCCGCGCGCTTCATCCCCGTGGCCGAGACCTCGGGCGTGATCGGCCCGCTGGGCCAGTGGGTGATGCGCGCCGCCTGCGAGCAGGGCCAACGCTGGCGCGCCGACGGCCTGCCGGAGATCCGCCTGGCCATCAACCTCTCGCCGCGCCAGTTCCAGTTGACCGACGTGGCCGCCTGCGCCGGCGAGGCGCTCAAGGCCAGCGGCTTCCCGGCCCGCTGCCTGGAGCTGGAACTGACCGAGTCGGTGCTGGCCGAGCGGCCCGACGAGATCCGCGCCGTGCTGCAGCGGCTGCAGCAGCTGGGCGTGCGCATGGCGGTGGACGACTTCGGCACCGGCTATTCGTCCCTGGCGCACCTCAAGCGCTTTCCCATCGACGTGCTCAAGATTGATCAGGGCTTCATCCGCGACATTCCCCGCAGCGCCGACGACATGGCCATCAGCGCCGCCATCGTTGCCATGGGGCACAGCCTGGGGCTGTCGGTGCTGGCCGAGGGGGTGGAGACGCCGCAGCAGCTGGCGTTCCTGCGCGAGCGCGGCTGCGACGCCTACCAGGGCTACCTGTGCAGCCGCCCCTTGCCGGTGGAGGAGTTCGCCCGGCTGCTGCAGGCGCACAACGGCATGGCGGGCTGAGCGAGCGCGGGCTGGGGCCAGCGTCCGCTACGGCGCGGGCGGCGGGCCGGGCCAGCGCTCGCGCAGCTCCGCGCACGGGTCGTGGGGCGTCAGCGCCGGTGTGCGGTGGACGTAATCCGCTTCGCTTTCAATAGCTGCTCGCGCTTGTCCCGCTTGGGCTATTGCCACTTTTGACGTGAAATCACTCGGCAGCCACGTGGGCACGCCCAGGCTGCGCTGCACATGGCCGAAGCCCGCCACCAGCAATACCGTGCGGCCGGGGCGGTGGGCGGCCTGCACGGCGCGCGCCATGCGGGCGTCCCGCGCCAACTGGATGCGCACCATGGGCATCAGCCGCTGCGCCGGCACCAGGCCGCAGTGGCCCTCCTCGATCGCGGTGCGCTGGCGCGCCAGCGCGGCGGGAGGCAGGTGCGTGTCCAGCGCGGTGTCGCGCATGGCTTGCGGCATCTGGCTGCGCGGCAGGTTACCGCCGCGCACCGGCACGCCCGCGGCCACGGCAGCCATCACCACCGGCGCATAGCGGTCCCAGGGCCAGGCCTGTTCATCCCATTGCAGCGCGGCGCGCACCTGGGCAGCGTCCGCGTCCGGCGGTAGGCCATCGGTGCCCGCGCCTTCGGGCGCCATCTCCAACACCAGGGCCGCAAGGCGCTGGCGCGCGGCGAGCCACTGGACCGTGTGCCGCTGCCACTGCTGGTGGGCGGCGGCGTCATGCTGCTCGCCCAGCAGCAGGGCGTCCACGGGCGGCCAGCGCTCCAGTTGGGCGTCCCAGGCGGCGTTGCCCGCGGTGGTTGGTGCCGACTGCTCCAGAAGTGTGGTACAGCCGGCGGCGAATGCCAGAGCCAGCGTGGCGAGCAGAAAGCGGTACAGCGGTAGGGTTGGCATGCCCAATGGTAGGACGTGGCGACATTGCAACCGGGCGTAAATGTGACTTGCATGAGGAGCGCTTTGGGCCGTAATTTGCGGCGGGCCGCGCCACGGGCGGCTGGCGTGCTACAGGAAACGGAGAGCGCAACTAGGCTGCACGGCCGCGTGACCGCCGAGGCGACAACGACTTCGCAGGGTCTTCATGTAAGGTTCGCGGCGAAGCGTCCCGCGCGGTGTGAAAATCGAGAATTGCCGCCGCGCTTGGGTCGCGGCGTGCACGTCAGTTAGATCCTTTCGGAGCCCCTTCCATGCAGCGTGAAATCACCGACCTTGCCCCCGCCCTGTCTACACAACCCATCAGCATGGATGTGCTGAAGGAGAAATACTTCAAAGACGGCGAGAGCGATGTCGAGGATCTATTCCGCCGCGTGGCGCGGGCGTTGGCCTCGGTCGAGCGCGAGGACATGCGCCAGGCCCTGGAGGCGCGCTTCCTGGACAACCTGCGTGCCGGCGCCATCGGGGCGGGGCGCATCATGAGCGCTGCCGGCACCGACATCCAGGCCACCCTCATCAACTGCTTCGTGCAGCCCGTGGGCGACTGCATCCAGGGCGTGGACGATGCGGGCTACCCCGGCATCTACGAGGCCCTGCGCGAGGCCGCCGAGACCATGCGCCGCGGCGGCGGCGTGGGCTACGACTTCTCGCGCATCCGCCCGCGCGGCGCGCTGGTGAAGGGCACGGCCTCCATGGCCTCGGGCCCCTGCAGTTACATCAACGTCTTCGACCAGTCCTGCTCCACGGTGGAGAGTGCGGGCGCGCGCCGCGGCGCGCAGATGGGCGTGCTGCGCATCGACCACCCGGACGTGCTGGACTTCATCACCGCCAAGCGTACGCCGGGCCGCTGGAACAATTTCAATGTGTCCGTGGGCGTGCCCGACGCCTTCATGGAAGCGGTGGAGCAGGACCGTGATTGGGAGCTGGTGCATGGCGCCGCGCCCGGTGCGGAGCTGCAGGCCCAGGGCGCACACCAGCGTGCCGACGGCCAGTGGGTGTACCGCACGGTGCGCGCGCGCGAATTGTGGGACACGATCATGAAGTCGGCTTACGACTTCGCTGAGCCCGGCATCCTGTTCCTGGACCAGATCAACACCGACAACAACCTGCACTACACGGAGACCATCCAGGCGACCAACCCGTGTGGCGAGCAGCCGCTGCCGCCCTACGGCTGCTGCGACCTGGGCCCGATCATCCTCACACGCTTCGTGCGCAACCCGTTCGGGCTGCATGGCGAGGCGTCGTTCGACTTCGATGCCTTCGAGCAGGCCGTGGCCACCCAGGTGCGCGCGCTGGACAATGTGCTGGACGTGACCTTCTGGCCCCTGCCGCAGCAACAGGCCGAGTCGGCGGCCAAGCGCCGCATCGGCGTGGGCTTCACGGGCATGGGCAACACTCTCGCCATGCTGTGCAAGCGCTACGACCGCCAGGAAGGGCGCGACATGGCGGTACAGATCGCCGAGCGCATGCGCAACGCGGCCTACCGCGCGTCGGTGGAACTGGCCAAGGAAAAGGGCGCATTCCCCAAGTTCGACGCCGATGGCTACCTGGCCAAGGGCACCTTCGCCAGCCGCCTGCCCGCGGACATCCAGAAGGCCATCCGCAAGCACGGCATCCGCAACAGCCACTTGCTGTCTATCGCGCCCACGGGCACGGTGAGCCTGGCCTTTGCCGACAATGCCTCCAACGGCATCGAGCCGCCGTTCTCCTGGACCTACACGCGCAGGAAGCGCGAGGCCGACGGCAGCAAGAGCGAGTATGTGGTGGAGGACTACGCCTGGCGTCTATACAAGACCCTGGGCGGCGACGTGAACCATCTGCCTGCGTACTTCGTGAGCGCCATGGACATGGCGGCCGCCGACCACGTGGCCATGATGGAGGCCGTGCAGCCCTTCGTGGACACGGCGATCTCCAAGACCGTGAACGTGCCCGAGGACTACCCCTACGCCGATTTCAAGGGCCTGTACATGCAGGCCTGGCACTCGGGCCTGAAGGGCCTGGCCACCTACCGGCCCAACAGCATCCTGGGCGCCGTGCTGGAAGTCACGCCCGCCGCAGCGCCGGCCCCCGCCGCCGCACCCGAGGCCGCGCCCGCCCCGGTGGTGGTGGACCCCATGCGCACCATGATCGAGAGCCGTCCCACGGGCGGCCTGTCGGCCGTGGCGGAGAAGCTGGAGTACTGGACGCAGGAAGGCCACAAGACGCTGTACCTGATCGTCTCCTTCCTGCCCGTGCCTGACGGGCGCGGCGGCACGGTGGACCGCGCCATCGAGTTCTTCATGCCCGTGGGGCAGAGCGGCGAATCGCAGCAGTGGATCACGTCCAGCATGCGCCTGCTGTCGCTGGCCGCGCGCGGCGGCTTCCTGGAGCGCGCGCTGTCCGACATGCGCAAGGTGGCCTGGGACCGCGGCCCCGTGCGCCTGGGCACGCACCAGAAGGCCGACGGCACCCACGTGCCGCTGTGGCACGACTCCGAGGTGGCCGCCATCGCGTATGCCGTGCAGAACATCCTGGCCCAGCGTGCCATGCCGCAGCAGCAGGTGCTGCCGCTGGACGAGCCCGCCGCAGCGCCCGCGACCGGCATGCCTCCGGCCATGGCCGGCAAGAAGTGCAATGAGTGCGGTGCCCACGCCGTGATCCGCAAGGATGGCTGCGACTACTGCACCCAGTGCGGCGCCCTGGGCAGCTGCGGCTGAGTACACCGGAATGCCCTGGCAATGCCAGGGCATTTGCTACCAATATGATAGCTGTTTGCGCTTGATGGGAGCGCGCAAAGGCATGTTTTGGCTTGTATGCCGCGGCCGTCTGCTTGAGCGAACTTGACTTCCATCAAGACATTTCGAAAGCGCGTGCCTACACTGCCGCCATGCGCAACAAGTCCACGCTGTCCACCAAGCTGCTGGCCATGGGCACGGTGTTCCTGCTGGTGGCGCTGGCATCCATCGGCTTCACGCTGTGGGTGACCTGGAAGTTGGAGGGGGGCGCCGCTGCGGTGAACGAGGCGGGCCGCCTGCGCATGAACATGCTGCGCATGGTGCTGGCCCAGCAGAACGAGTCGCCCCAGGAATTCGCGCGGCTGGAAACGCGCTTCAACGAAGGGCTGGAGTTGCTGCGCACGGGTGACCCCGCCCGGCCGCTGTTCGTGCCCTGGAGCGATGACACGCGCGAGCGCTACGAACACATCCGGCGGCAGTGGCTGCTCATCGAAAACGACTGGAAAGCCGCCGCGCACTATGAAAGCAGCGCCGAGGCCGTGGCGCGTGCCGATGCCTTCGTGCTGGACCTGGACAGCTTCGTCGAGGCCATCGAGATCCAGATCGTGCGCCTCACGGCGGTGCTGCATCTGTTCCACCTGTTCATGGTGGCGTTGGCCATCGGCTCGGCTGTGGCCTTCATGGCGCTGAGCTACCTGCTCGTACTCAACCCCGTCACGCGGCTGCAACAGGCCCTGGCGCGGCTGCGCAAGGGCGACCTGGGCACGCGCCTGGAGGTGGAAGCCGACGACGAGTTCGGCCAGCTGACGGCGGGTTTCAACCTCATGGCCCATGCGCTGCAGACCTCGCACGAGGACCTGGAGCGCAAGGTGCGCGAAAAGACCGCCACCATCGAAGTGCGCAACCAGCGCCTGGCGGCGTTGTATGCGGTGAGCGCCCTTGCGGCGGAGGCGGGGAGCCTGGAAGAGTTGACCCAGGGTTTCGTGCAGCAGATCCGCCGCGTGGCGGGGTGCGACGCGGCGGCCGTGCGCTGGTCGGACGAAGCCAACGAGCGCTACGTGCTGCTGGCCTCCGACGGGCTGCCCCAGTCGCTGGTGGAACATGAGCACTGCGTGGTCACCGGCGCCTGCGAATGCGGACAGGCGCAGGGCCAGGCGCGCATGCGTGTGATTCCGATCATGCCTGTCGGGGGCCTGCAGTTGCCGCATTGCCGCGAGGCCGGCTTCGAGACGGTGGTGAGTATCCCGGTGCAGATGCACCAGCGCCTGTTGGGCGAGGTCACGCTGCTGTATCGCAGTCCGCTGGAGCTGTCGGCGGAGATGCGCGAGCTGCTGTCCACCATGGCGCATCACTTGGCCACTTCCATGGAAAGCCTGCGCGCCTCGGCGCTGGAGCGCGAGGCAGCGGTGGCGCAGGAGCGCAGCCTCATTGCGCGCGAATTGCACGACTCCATCGCGCAGTCGCTGGCCTTTCTCAAGATCCAAACCCAGCTGCTGCGCGACGCGGTGGCGAAGGACAACACCGAGGCGCGTGACCGCAGCATGGCGGAGCTGGATACCGGTGTGCGCGAATGCTATGCCGACGTGCGTGAGCTGCTGGTGCACTTTCGCACGCGCACGCAGGACGAGGACATCGAAGCGGCGCTGCGCGCCACGCTCTCGAAGTTCGAACACCAGACCGGCGCGGCCACGGCGCTGAGCATGGCGGGGCACGGCCTGCCGCTGGCGCAGGACGTGCAGATCCAGGTGCTGCACATCCTGCAGGAGGCCTTGTCCAACGTGCGCAAGCACGCCGATGCACGCCGCGTGGAGCTGCGGGTGCAGCGCCACCCCCGCTGGCGCTTCGAGGTGCAGGACGATGGCCGCGGGTTCGACCCGGACAGCGTGCCACCCGATTCGCTGCATGTGGGCCTGGGCATCATGCGTGAACGCGCGCAGCGCATCGGTGCGCATCTGGAGCTGGTTTCGCGCCCCGGCGGCGGTGGCACCTGCGTTGTCCTGGAGCTGCCACCAACTACCCGCGAGGAGCCTGCGTTGCCCTTCTCCCTTGTTTCTTCCGCCGCCGCATGAATGCTCCCACCACGCTTTTCCTGATCGATGACCACACCTTGCTGCGCCGCGGACTGGTGGCGCTGCTGTCCCAGCAGCCGGACCTGCGCGTGGTGGGCGAGGCCGGGGACGCCGCGGAGGCCCTGCGTCTGCTGCCTGCGCTGCGCCCCGACGTGATCCTGCTGGACAACCACCTGCCCGGTGTGCGCGGCGTGGACGCCATCGCCGGCCTGCGCGAGGCGTCGCAGGGCAGCCGCGTGTTGATGCTCACGGTGAGCGAGGATGGGCAGGATCTGGCGGCCGCCTTGCGTAACGGCGCGCAGGGGTATCTGCTCAAGACCATTGACGGTGACCTGCTTGCGCAGGCGATACGGCGGGCTGCACGCGGCGAGCCGGTGGTCAGCCCCGAAATGATGGGCAAGCTGGTGGCGGCGTTCCAGTCCCAAGGGGCGCCCACGCCCGAGCCCCTGCCCGAAGAGGAAGAGCCCGCGTCGGTGCTGTCGCCGCGCGAAGAAGACGTGTTGCGCGAGATTGCGCGCGGTCTCAGCAACAAGGAAATCGCACGTGCGCTCGACATTGCCGAGACCACCGTGAAGATCCATGTGCAGCACATTCTGCGCAAGCTGGGACTGTCCTCGCGCGTACAGGCGGCGGTCTACGCCTCGGACCGCCACCGCCTCACGGAATAACCCCGGAGCTTGGCATAGTTCTTTGTGAGTAGGGCGGCCTATGCCGCCCTCGTCCTTTTGCACCGCCCGCGGTGTCCCAGCGAAGGATGTGCAGGCACGGCCAGTTGCGGGACCATTGCACCGTACCCAAGAGAGGACATCTGCAATGGCTCAACTGCCCCAGCGCGCCGCGCCGAGCGCCTCAACCGTCGGCGAAGACCCACGCCATACCCGCAAAGCCTGGTCAGTTCTCATCGTCAGCACGCTCGCCTTCACCGTCTGTTTCATGGTCTGGATGATGTTCGGCGTCATCGGGATCCCGATCAAGAAGATGCTGAACCTGAGCTCCACCCAGTTCGGCCTGCTCACGGCCATGCCCGTGCTCACGGGCTCGCTGGTGCGCGTGCCGTTGGGTATCTGGACCGACCGCTACGGCGGCCGCATCGTGATGGCGTTGCTCATGGCCGCCACCGTTCCCGCCATCTGGATGATGGGTTACGCCACCGAATACTGGCATTTCCTCGTGATCGGCCTGTTCGTCGGTTTGGCTGGCGGTTCGTTCTCGGTTGGCACGCCCTATGTGGCCCGGTGGTTCCCCAAGCATCGCCAGGGCACGGCCATGGGCGTGTATGGCGCGGGCAACTCGGGCGCGGCCGTGAACAAGTTCGTGGCGCCCGTGATCCTGGTGGCCTTCGGGTGGGCCGCCGTGCCGCATGTGTATGCCGCCATCATGCTCGGTACGCTGGTGCTGTTCTGGCTGTTCAGCCACAGCGACCCGGCACACCTGGTACCCAGCAACGTGTCCTTTGGCGAACAGCTCAAGGCACTGAAGGACCCCAAGGTGCTCAAGTACTGCCAGTACTACAGCATCGTGTTCGGTGGCTATGTGGCGCTTTCCCTGTGGATGGTGCAGTACTACGTCGGTGAGTACGGCCTTGACATCCGTGTGGCGGCGCTGTTGGCAGCCTGCTTCTCGCTGCCGGGTGGCGTGCTGCGCGCCATCGGCGGCGTGCTGTCCGACAAGTTCGGGGCGCACTCCGTGACCTGGTGGGTGATGTGGGTGAGCTGGATCTGCCTGTTCCTGCTGTCCTACCCGCAGACCGACTTCACCATCCAGACCGTCAACGGACCCATCACCCTGCACGTCGGCTTGAACGTATACATGTTCACCGCGCTGATGTTCATCCTGGGCATCGCCTGGGCCTTCGGCAAGGCCAGCGTCTTCAAGTACATCAGCGACGACTACCCCAAGAACATCGGCGCCATCTCTGGCATCGTGGGGCTGGCCGGCGGCCTGGGCGGCTTCATCCTGCCCATCATGTTCGGCGCCCTGCTCGACTTCACCGGCATCCGTTCCAGTGCCTTCATGCTGCTCTATGGCGTGGTCTGGGTGTCCCTCATCTGGATGTATTTCACCGAGGTGCGCCGCACCGAGCTCATGGGCCCGCACGGGGCCTAGGGCACCACCCCTGCGAGGGCCTGAGCGGCCCGACTTGGAGAATCGCATGAACACCACTTCCGGCAACGCGCCGCGGGCCTCGCGTCCGGGCCGGGTGCTGACCGTCTGGACCCCGGAGGACAAGGCCTTCTGGGAACGCGAAGGCGAGGCCATCGCCAAGCTCAACCTGTGGATCTCGGTGCCGGCGCTGTTCCTGGCCTTTGCGATCTGGCAACTGTGGAGCGTCGTGGCGGTGAACCTACCGGCCCTGGGCTTCAAGTACTCGACCAACCAGCTCTTCTGGCTCGCCGCCGCACCGGCCCTGTCGGGGGCGACGCTGCGCATCTTCTACTCGTTCATGGTGCCCCTCGTGGGAGGGCGGCGCTGGACGGCGCTGTCCACCGCGTCGCTGCTGATCCCCGCCATCGGCATCGGCTATGCGGTGCAGGATCCCACCACCAGCTATCCGACGATGCTGACCCTGGCGCTGCTGTGTGGCCTGGGGGGCGGCAACTTCAGCTCCAGCATGGCCAACATCAGCTTCTTCTTTCCGAAGGAGCGCAAAGGCTCGGCGCTGGGCGTGAACGCCGGCCTGGGCAACCTGGGGGTGTCGGTGGTGCAGTTCCTCACGCCCCTGGTCATCACCGTGGGCGTGTTCGGCGCGTTCGCCGGCGATCCCCAGACCATCGTCACCAAGGCGGGCGATACGGTGCAGGTGTGGATGCAGAACGCCGCCTTCGTCTGGGTGCCCTGGATCGCCATTGCCGCCGTGCTCGCGTGGTTCTTCATGAACGACATCGCCGACGCCAAGGCCTCCTTCGCCGCCCAGGCCGCCATCTTCACACGCAAGCACAACTGGCTGATGTGCGTGCTCTACCTGGGCACCTTCGGTTCCTTCATCGGCTTTGCTGCAGGGTTCCCGCTGCTCATCAAGAGCCAGTTCCCCGACGTGAATCCGCTGGCTTATGCCTGGCTGGGGCCTCTGGTGGGGGCGCTGATCCGGCCGGTGGGCGGCTGGCTGTCGGACAAGCTCGGCGGGGCCACCGTCACGCTGTGGAACTTCCTGGTGATGGCGCTGGCCGTGCTGGGCGTGCTGTACTTCCTGCCCAAGGGCAGCGGCGGCTTGGCCCTGCCGTTCGGCCCCGCCGAGGGCAGCTTCACAGGCTTCTTCCTGATGTTCCTCGTGCTCTTCCTGACCACCGGCATCGGCAACGGATCGACCTTCCGCATGATCCCGGTGATCTTCCTGAACCAGAAGCTGCGGGAACTGAAGAGCGACGATGAAGCCGCGCGTGCGCAGGCCCTGAAGGAAGGCAACACCGAAGGCGCGGCCGCCCTGGGCTTTGCCGGAGCACTGGGCGCCTACGGGGGCTTTTTCATTCCCAAGAGCTATGGCAGCTCCATCGCCGCGACGGGCGGTCCCGAGTTCGCGCTGTGGATGTTTGCCGTTTTCTATGTTCTCTGCATCATCATCACTTGGTGGTACTACTCTCGCAAGCATGCAGAGATGCCCTGCTGAGCCACGCCACTACAACGATTTCCAAGGAGTCCCACGATGAGCCATTTCCTAGACCGTCTCTCGTACTTTGCGCAGCCGCGCGAAACCTTCTCGCAGGGCCACGGCCAGACCAACGGCGAAGACCGTACATGGGAAGACGCCTATCGCGACCGCTGGGCGCACGACAAGATCGTGCGCTCCACCCACGGTGTGAACTGCACGGGCAGTTGCTCGTGGAAGATCTACGTCAAGGGCGGCATCGTCACGTGGGAAACACAGCAGACCGACTACCCGCGCACGCGTCCCGATCTGCCCAACCATGAGCCGCGCGGCTGCGCACGCGGCGCCAGCTACAGCTGGTACCTGTACAGCGCCAATCGCGTGAAATACCCCATGGTGCGTGGCCGCCTGCTCAAGCACTGGCGCGCCGCACTGGCCATCGCCAAGAGCCCTGTGGACGCTTGGGCCGCCATCGTCGAGAACGACAGCGCGCGCCGCGAATGGCAGAAGCAGCGCGGCCTGGGCGGCTTCGTGCGCAGCACCTGGGACGAGGTCAACCAGATGATCGCTGCGGCGAACGTCTACACCATCAAGAAGCACGGGCCGGACCGCATCATCGGCTTCTCGCCGATCCCGGCCATGTCGATGATCTCGTACGCTGCTGGCAGCCGCTACCTGAACCTGATCGGCGGCGTGCCGATGAGCTTTTACGACTGGTACTGTGACCTGCCGCCGTCCAGCCCGCAGGTGTGGGGCGAGCAGACCGACGTGCCCGAGTCGGCCGATTGGTACAACTCCAACTTCATCATCGCCTGGGGCTCCAACGTGCCCCAGACGCGCACACCCGATGCGCACTTCTTCACCGAAGTGCGTTACAAGGGCGCCAAGGTCGTGGCCGTGACGCCCGACTATTCCGAGGTGGCCAAGCTGGCCGACCTGTGGCTGCACCCCAAGCAGGGCACCGATGCCGCCGTGGCCATGGCCATGGGCCACGTGATCCTCAAGGAGTTCTACTTCGACAAGCGCTCGGCGTATTTCGACGACTACGCGCGCCGCTACACCGACCTGCCGCTGCTGGTGGTGCTCAAGGAGAAGACGCTGCCGGATGGCCGCACGGTGATGGTCCCCGACCGCTATGTGCGCGCCAGCGACTTCGGCGACAAGCTGGGCCAGACCAACCACCCCGACTGGAAGACCGTGGCCTACGGTACCGACGGCAAGGTGGCGCTGCCCAATGGCTCCATCGGCTTCCGCTGGGGCAAGGACGGCCGTGACGACCAGGGCCTGTGGAACCTGGAGTCCAAGGAGGCGCGCACGGGCAACGACGTGCAGCTCAAGCTGTCGGTGCTGGAAGACGGGGCGCAAGAGCACCAGGTGACCGATGTCGCCTTCCCGTACTTCGGCGGCATCGAGACCCCCAACTTCGAGGCCAACGACCAGGGCGGCGACGTGATCGTGCGCCGCGTGCCCATCACCCACCTCGACCTGCAGGGCGAGGGCGTGCAGGGCCGCGTGGCCGTGGCCACGGTGTTCGACCTGCAGGTGGCCAACTACGGCATCCTGCGCGGCCTGCAGGGCGAGGAGAAGGACGGAGGCTACGACGCCAACGCCCCCTATACCCCGGCGTGGCAGGAGAGCATTACCGGCGTGCCGCGCGACCAGGTGATCGCCATCGCGCGCCAGTTTGCCGACAACGCCGACAAGACCCACGGCAAGTCCATGGTGATCATCGGCGCGGCTATGAACCACTGGTACCACTGCGACATGAACTACCGCGGCATCATCAACATGCTGATGATGTGCGGCTGTATCGGCCAGAGCGGCGGCGGATGGTCGCACTACGTGGGCCAGGAAAAGCTGCGCCCGCAGACGGGCTGGACCGCGCTGGCCTTCGCGCTGGACTGGATCCGCCCGCCGCGCCAGCAGAACTCCACCAGCTTCTTCTATGCCCACACCGACCAGTGGCGCTACGAGAAACTGGGCGTCGAGGAAGTGCTATCGCCCCTGGCGGATGCCAAGGCCTACCAGGGATCGATGATCGATTTCAACGTGCGCTCCGAGCGCATGGGCTGGTTGCCCAGCGCGCCGCAGCTGCAGACCAACCCGCTGCAAGTGGTGCGGGATGCCGCCGCCAAGGGGATGGACGCCAAGGACTACGTGGTGCAGTCGCTCAAGAACGGCTCGCTCACGCTGAGCTGCGAGGATCCCGACAACCCGATGAACTGGCCGCGCAACATGTTCGTGTGGCGTTCCAACATCCTGGGCTCGTCGGGCAAGGGGCATGAGTACTTCCTCAAGCACCTGCTGGGCACCACCAACGGCGTGCAGGGCAAGGACCTGGGCAAGGACGAGGCCAAGCCCACCGAGGTGAAGTGGCATGCCCAGGCGCCCGAAGGCAAGCTGGACCTGCTGGTGACATTGGACTTCCGCATGAGCACGACTTGCCTGTATTCGGACATCGTGCTGCCCACGGCGACGTGGTACGAGAAGAACGATCTCAACACCAGCGACATGCACCCCTTCATCCACCCGCTGTCGGCAGCCGTCGACCCGGCGTGGCAGTCGCGCAGCGACTGGGAGATCTACAAGGGCTTCGCCAAGGCCTTCAGCGAAGTCTGCGTGGGCCACCTGGGCGTGGAAAAGGAAGTCGTACTCACGCCGATCATGCACGACACCCCGGCCGAGCTGGCACAGCCCTACGGCGTGAAGGACTGGAAGCGCGGCGAGTGCGACCTGATCCCCGGCGTGACCGCTCCGCAGGTGACGGTGGTCGAGCGCGACTACCCCAACACCTACAAGCGCTTCACGGCCCTGGGCCCGCTGATGGACAAGGTCGGCAACGGCGGCAAGGGCATTGCCTGGAACACCGAGACCGAAGTGGCGCAGTTGGGCGACCTCAACGGCCGCGTGCGCGAGGAAGGCGTCACGCAGGGCCGTCCGCGCATCGTGAGCGATATTGACGCCACCGAAGTGGTGATGATGCTCGCCCCCGAGACCAACGGCCACGTGGCCTGCAAGGCCTGGGAGGCCCTGGGCAAGCAGACCGGACGCGAACACGTGCACCTGGCGCTGCACCGCGAGGACGAGAAGATCCGTTTCCGCGACATCCAGGCGCAGCCGCGCAAGATCATCAGCTCGCCCACATGGAGCGGGCTGGAGAGCGAGAAGGTCAGCTACAACGCCGGCTACACCAACGTGCATGAGCTGATCCCATGGCGCACCCTCACCGGTCGCCAGCAGTTCTACCAGGACCACCCCTGGATGCGCGACTTCGGCGAGGGCTTCGTGAGCTACCGTCCGCCGGTGCACCTGAAGGCACTGCACGAGGTCGAGGGCAAGATGCCCAACGGCAATCCCGAGATCGCGCTGAACTTCATCACGCCGCACCAGAAGTGGGGCATCCACAGCACGTACAGCGACAACCTGCACATGCTCACGCTCAACCGCGGCGGCCCGGTGATCTGGCTCAGCGAGGACGACGCCAAGCGCGGCGGCATCGTGGACAACGACTGGGTGGAGCTGTTCAACGCCAACGGCGCCATTGCGGCACGTGCGGTGGTCAGCCAGCGCGTGAACCCGGGCATGGTGCTCATGTACCACGCGCAGGAAAAGATCATCAACACCCCGGGCTCGGAGATCACGGGCACGCGCGGCGGCATCCACAACTCCGTCACGCGCGTGGTGCTGAAGCCCACGCACATGATCGGCGGGTACGCGCAGTACAGCTACGGCTTCAACTATTACGGGACCATCGGCACCAACCGCGACGAGTTCGTGCTGGTGCGCAAGATGCGCCGCGTCGACTGGATGGACGACGAGGCATCCACCAGCGCCGCCCACGCCTGAGCGATAAGGAGAGACACGATGAAAATTCGCGCACAAATCGGCATGGTGCTGAACCTGGACAAGTGCATCGGTTGCCACACCTGTTCCGTCACCTGCAAGAACGTCTGGACCAGCCGTCCCGGCGTGGAATACGCCTGGTTCAACAACGTCGAGACCAAACCCGGCATCGGCTACCCCAAGGAATGGGAAAACCAGGACAAGTGGAACGGCGGCTGGGTGCGCAACCCGGACGGCTCCATCGCCCCCCGCCAGGGCGGCAAGTGGAAGCTGCTGATGCGCATCTTCGCCAATCCCAACCTGCCGCAGATCGACGACTACTACGAGCCCTTCACCTTCGACTACGACCACCTGCAGTCGGCCCCCGAGATGAAGGCCGCGCCCACGGCGCGCCCGCGCAGCCTGATCACGGGCCAGCGCATGGAAAAGATCGAATGGGGTCCGAACTGGGAGGAAATCCTGGGCGGCGAGTTCTCCAAGCGCAGCGCCGATGTGAACTTCGAGCAGGTCCAGAAGGACATGTACGGCCAGTTCGAGAACACCTTCATGATGTACCTGCCGCGCCTGTGCGAGCACTGCCTGAACCCGGCGTGCGTGGCATCGTGCCCCTCGGGCTCGATCTACAAGCGCGAGGAAGACGGCATCGTGCTGATCGACCAGGACAAGTGCCGCGGCTGGCGCATGTGCGTATCGGGCTGCCCCTACAAGAAGATCTACTACAACTGGCAGACCGGCAAGGCCGAGAAGTGCATCTTCTGCTACCCGCGCATCGAGGCGGGCCAGCCCACGGTGTGCTCCGAGACCTGCGTGGGCCGCATCCGCTACCTGGGCGTGCTGCTGTATGACGCCGACCGCATCCAGGAAGCCGCCAGCGTGGAGCGCGACCGCGACCTGTACGAGGCGCAGCTGGACATCTTCCTGGACCCCAACGACCCGGACGTGATCCGCCAGGCCAAAGCCGACGGCATCTCCGACGCCTGGCTGGAAGCCGCCAAGAACAGCCCCGTCTACAAGATGGCTGTGGACTGGAAGATCGCACTGCCGCTGCACCCCGAGTACCGCACGCTGCCCATGGTGTGGTACGTGCCGCCGCTGTCGCCCATCACCTCGGCGGCCAACGCCGGCCACCTGGGCGTGAATGGCGAGATTCCCGACGTATCGCAGCTGCGCATCCCCGTGCAGTACCTGGCCAACCTGCTCACCGCCGGCGACACCGGCCCTGTGGTGCTGGCGCTGGAGCGCATGCTGGCCATGCGCGCCTACCAGCGCGGCATGCATGTGGACCGTCAGCAGAACCTGGCCGTGCTGCAACAGGTGGGGCTCACGGTGCATGAAGTGGAAGACATGTACCAGGTCATGGCGATCGCCAACTACGAAGACCGCTTCGTCATCCCCTCGGCGCACCGCGAGTACGCCGAGAACGCATTCGACCTGCGCGGCGGCTGCGGCTTCTCGTTCGGCAACGGCTGCTCCGACGGCTCCACGGACGTGAGCATGTTCGGTGGCAAGAAGCGACGCACCATCCCCATCAAGGCCACGGTCTGAGGCGAAAGGAAGAATTGCCATGTTCCAGAAAACGCCTGAATCCCTGCGCCTGACGCTGCGTGCGCTGGCGCACCTGCTGGGCTATCCCGATGCCGCGCTGCGTGCGAATGCGCCGGCGCTGCTGGACGCGTTGCGGCTGGAGCGCGCCCTGCCCGAGGCGCGCATGCAGGAGATCGAAGCCCTGTGCCGCCAGCTGTGTGCCATGGAGCCCTACGAGGCCGAGGCGCGCTACGTCGACACCTTCGACCGCGGCCGCCAGACCTCGCTGCACCTGTTCGAGCACGTGCACGGCGACTCGCGCGAGCGCGGCCCCGCGCTCATCGACCTGATGCAGACCTACGAGAAGGCGGGCCTGCAGTTCGATGCGCAGGAACTGCCCGACCATCTGGCGGTGGTGCTGGAGTTCGCCTCCACCCAGCCGCCGGCCGTGGCGCGCGAATTCCTCGGCGAGATGGCGCACATCCTCAATGCGCTGTTCACCGCGCTGACCAGCAAGGGCAACCCCTACGCCTGCGTGATCGCGGCGGTGCTCGAAGTCGCCGGCCAGCGCGTGCAGGCCGTCGCCATCGCGCCCGAGCCGGGCCTGGACGACGCCTGGGCCGAGCCCGAGGCATTCGACGGCTGCGCCACCCGCGGCCAGAACCGCCCGGACCAGCCCCAACCCCTGCATTTTGTGCGCAACGCACGCACCACCTCGTCCCAAGGAGCCTCGGTATGACCGCCTGGATCGACAACCTCTTGTTCGGCCTGTACCCCTACATCTGTCTGGCCGTTTTCTTCATCGGCAGCTGGGCGCGCTTCGACCGCGACCAGTACACATGGAAGAGCGACTCCTCGCAGCTGCTGCGCCGCGGCAGCCTGCGCTGGGGCAGCAACCTGTTCCACGTGGGCGTGCTGGTCCTGTTCTTCGGCCACTTCGTGGGCATGCTCACGCCGCACGCGCTGTACGAGCCCTTCATGAGCGCAGGCGCCAAGCAGATCATGGCCATGGTTGTGGGCGGCGTCGCCGGCACCCTGGGCTTCATCGGCGTGACGCTGCTGCTGCACCGCCGCCTGACGGATGCGCGTATCCGCGCCACCTCCAAGACTAGCGATATCCTGCTGCTGTGGGTGCTGTGGGTGCAGTTGGCCCTGGGCCTGGCGACCATTCCGCTGTCGGCGCAGCACCTGGACGGCTCGATGATGATGCTGCTGGCCGAATGGGCGCAACGCATCGTCACCTTCCGCGGCGGCGCCGTGGAACTGTTGGCCAATGCCGGCTGGGTGTTCA
Organism: Diaphorobacter sp. ED-3; assembly: GCF_027625375.1. Lineage (NCBI taxonomy): Bacteria > Pseudomonadati > Pseudomonadota > Betaproteobacteria > Burkholderiales > Comamonadaceae > Diaphorobacter > Diaphorobacter sp. ED-3. The sequence continues at coordinate 650,912 of NZ_CP115182.1, forward strand.
AGGCGCACATGTTCCTGGGCATGACCGTGTTCCTGATCTTCCCGTTCACCCGCCTGGTGCACGTGTGGAGCGGGTTTGGCACACTGGCCTACATCACGCGCCCGTACCAACTGGTGCGCGCCCGCCGCATGAACCTGCCCGCAGGCCACAACCAGCCGGGCAATCGCAACGCGCTATGAAGTAAATAGCTGCCAGCGCTTGCTGGTAGCGGGCTGGAGGCCAATTTCGCTTGAAATCGGCTTTCGGCCTCCCAGCCTCCAGGAGAACCCCATGAGCAACACCACCTGCGGATCGGGCGGCTGCGGCTGCGCCGGCAGCACCGACAACCTCCCACAGGAAGACGCCGCCCCGGTGGCCCGCATCAATGGCGTGCCTTTGCACGCCGACGGCGAGATCCTGCCGCCCGATGCACTGCGCCAGCGCGCCTGCACCGAGCTGCTGCGCCAGCAGGCGCAGCGCGAGGGGCTGTTGTCGCAAGACGACGCGCCGGGCCTGGACGGCGCCACCAGCGCCGAGGCATCGCAGGCCATCGAGCGCCTGCTCGACCAGGCCCTGCAAGTGCCCGAGCCCTCCGAGGAGGCCTGCCGCCGCTACCACGCCGCCCACCCGACGCTGGGCGGGCAGGGCGAGCGCGTGCGGATGCGCCACGTGCTGTTCGCGGTCACCCCGGGGGTGGATGTGAAGCTGCTGCGCCAGCGCGCCGAAGGCGTGTTGCTGGATCTGCGTTGCGCTGACGATGACGGCGCGCGCTTTGCCGCCGCGGCGGGACAGTGGTCCAACTGCCCCAGCGGGCAGGAGGGCGGCGATCTGGGCTGGCTGTCGGCCGAGGACTGCGCGCCCGAGTTCGCGCGCGAGGTGTTCGGCACGCAGGAAGTGGGTGTGCTCTCGCGCCTGGTGCACAGCCGTTTCGGCCTGCACGTGGTCGAGGTCTGCGAGCGCCAGCCGGGCCAGGAGCTGCCCTTCGAGCAGGTGCGCGCCAGCGTGGCGCTCATGCTGCGCCAGCAGGCCTGGGTCAACGCATTGCGCCAGTACCTGCAGTTGCTGGCGGGCGAGGCCGAGGTCGAGGGCGTGCACCTCGATGCGGCCGATACGCCGCTGGTGCAGTAGCGCCAGGCAGGGGAGACACCCATGCCTGACGACGAGCTGCTGCAACGGCTGCGCCGCTTCCATCTGGATGCCTTCCCCCAATACCGCGAGCAATTCCAGACGCTCGTGGACGAGGGGCAACACCCGACGACCCTGTTCATCGGGTGCTCGGATTCCCGTTTGCTGCCCTACCTGCTGACGGGGGCAGGACCGGGCGAGCTGTTCCTGGTGCGCAACGTGGGGGCCTTCGTGCCGCCCTACGACGGCTCCTACGGCCACCACGGCACGGCCGCCGCCATCGAGTTCGCGGTGCTCGAACTGCATGTGAGCCGCATCGTCGTGTGCGGCCACAGCCACTGCGGCGCCATCAAGGCGCTGTATGGCGAGGTCTCGCCCGAGGCGCGCAACCTGCAGCGCTGGCTGGACCTGGGCCGCGAGGCCGCGCTGCCCGTGCAGCCCGGCCCCGAGGCCCTGCGCCGCACCGAACAGCGCGCCGTGGTGCTGCAACTGGAACGCCTCATGGAGTACCCCATGGTGCGCCGCCGCGTCGAGGACGGCAGCATTGCGCTGCATGGCTGGCACTACGTGATCGAGGAGGGCGAGGTCCACGTGTTCGACGTGGCCACCGGCGGCTTCGTGGCGGCGTCCAAGGCCAAGAGCAGCGGCACGGGCCCGTATGCGCCGTATGTGGAACATGATGGGCAAGTGCTGGTGGACTGAGGAGGTGCACGCTGGCCACACTGGGCGAGGCCCACGCCCATGACTGAAGTGCGGCGCCGCACCGTGCCCCTGCGCAGCGAGCCCGCCGCGCCGGGCCGGCCCTCGGCCGAGGCGCTGGCGCGGCTGGACCGGCGCTGGCGGCCGCGCTACCTCATGCTGGCGCCGCACCGGCTGGGGTTCTTCCTGGCGATGCTGCTGCTCATGGCCTCGGGCCTGTGGTGGGCTCTGGTGCAGATCGACCGCGTGAGCGGGGCGCTGGCATTGCCATACGGCGTGGCGCCGTCGCTGGTGCACGCGGCGGTGATGACGTTTGGCTTCATGCCGCTGTTTTTCGCCGGCTTTCTTTTCACCGCGGGACCGAAGTGGCTGCATGTCGAGCCCTGGCCGGTCTCCCGCGTCATGCCGCCCCTGCTGCTGCAGGCCGGCGGCTGGCTGGTGTGGCTCGCCGGCGGTTCCTGGGGGCTGGTGGTTGCGCTCGCCGGCTGCGCTGCCGCGTTCCTGGGATTGGCATGGATGACGGTGCTTTTCATCCGCCTGGTCCAGCGCAGCACGCTGCAGGACCGTTTGCATGCGCGCGCCATTGCCGCGGCCTGCCTGGTGGGCTGCGTGTGCGTGGCGGCGCTGGGGCTGAGCCTGGCGGGCGGCCGTGGCGACCTGGCGCGTGCCTGGGTGCTGACCGGGCTGTGGGGGTTCGTGGCCGCGGTCTTCGTGGTGGTGGCCCACCGCATGATTCCTTTCTTCACCTCGGCCGTGCTGCCCATGGTGCAGGCATGGCGCCCTTTCTGGGTCCTGTGGCTGATGCTTGCCGCGGTGGTGGCCGAGGCGCTCGCCGTCTGGCTGCCGTGGCTTGGCTGGGCGCCCGCGCTCGACACGGGCGGGCTGCTGGTGCGTGGCGCGCTGGAGTTGTCGGTGGGGGCCTTGCTGCTGTGGCTGGCCTACCGCTGGGGCCTGCTGCAGAGCTTGGCGCAGCGCCTGCTGGCCATGCTGCACATCGGCTTCATCTGGCTGGGGCTGGCCTTCGTGGGCCATGGCCTGGCGCACGGGGTGCAGGGTCTCTACGGCAGCGCTGCCGGGGAACTGGGCGCGCTGCATGCGCTCACCATGGGGTGCCTGGGCTCGCTCATGCTCGCCATGGTCACGCGCGTGTCCTGCGGCCATGGCGGCCGCGCGCTGGTGGCGGACCGCCTGGTCTGGACGCTGTTCTGGGTGCTGCAACTGGCGACCGTGGTGCGGCTGGCGGCGAGCGCGCCATTGCCCTGGTCGCCCGTGCTGTTGGCCGTCGCGGCCCTGCTGTGGGCTGGCATCATGGCGGTGTGGGGCCTGCGCCTCATCGGCTGGTATGGCCGGCTGCGCGCCGATGGCCGGCCGGGGTGAATGCCATGGAACAGGAGAGACCGGTGCCTCCACAGGCCTTGAACAATGCAGCCGCCACGGCGGAACTGGCCGCCGCGCTGCTGCAGGCGCGCCAGACCATCCTGCCCAAGCGGCTGGGCGCGCCGGGGCCGGACGCCGCGCAACTGCAGGCCATATTGGCCGCGGCCGCGCATGCGCCGGACCATGGCTGTCTGCTGCCCTGGCGGTTTGTCTTGGTGCCCGACGCGGCCCGCGCGGCGCTGGGCCAGGCGTTTGCCGATGCGCTGCGCGAGCGCGACGCGCAGGCCACGCCCGAGCAGCAGGAGCAGGCGCGCGAGAAGGCCCTGCGCGCGCCCGTGTTGCTGCTGGTGGTGGTGGACGAATGCGGGGGCGATCCCGAGATCGCACCCAGTGAGCGGCTGGTGTCCGCGGGTTGCGCGGTGCAGAACCTGCTGCTCATGGCGACCGCGCTGGGTTTTGGCTCCGCGCTCACAAGCGGCAAGGCGCTGCAGTCGCAGGCGCTGCGCGGGCTGTTCGCGCTGGGCGAAGGCGAGCGCGCGCTGTGTTTCGTGAGCGTGGGAACGGTCGTGTCGCGCAAGCCCGTGCGCGCGCGGCCCGTGCCGGCGCAGTATGTGGGCACGCTGGTGCCCGGCCGGGGCGTGCAGCCTTGGCCGCAACAAGGGGAATGAATGCAAGTGAAAACCGAGATCAACAGTTTTGACGACCTGCTGCGCGCCGCGCGCAGCCACCGCGAGCGCCAGCGCCTGCTGTTCGTGTTTGCTGGCACAGAGCTGCCCGACGAGGCCACGCCGGAGCAGCGCGAGCGCTTCGCGCAGGGCGAGGGCGGGGTGCTGGTGCCGCTGATGTGCGTGGACAAGCTGCCCGAGGAGTTGGAGTCGTTCGACGCGCTGGTGCGCGAGTCGCAGCAGTTCGAGCAGCCTGGCCAGCCCTGGCGCCTGGTGTTCACCGCGGCGCTGTCGGGCACGGCGGCGCAGGCGCCGTCCGACGACGACGCCGACAAGGTGCTGCGCCGCATGGTGGAGGCCGTGAAAACGGGCGCTTTCAGCGCCTATCTGCCCTTCAACCGCGACGGCCAGCCCGTGCGGCTGGGCTGACGCCATGGCCAGCCGTGTGTCCCTGCCCGGTCTGCACACGCCAGGCGCGGGCTTTGACGAGCCGTTCGAGATGCTGGGCGCCTGCCATGACCGCGTTCGCCGCTCGCTGGACCTGCTGCAGCGCCTGCGCGACTACCTCAAGACGCACGCCTGCGATGACTCCGCCCGCCAGGCGGCGCGCGACGTGCTGCGCTATTTCGACATCGCCGCCCCGCTGCACCACGAGGACGAGGAACTCCACGTCTTCCCGCCCCTGCTGGCCGGTGGCGACGCCGCGCTGACGGACCTGGTGCGCCAGCTGCAGCGGGACCATGTGCTGATGGCCGAACGCTGGGCTGCCGCGCGCGTGGGGTTGCAGGCGCTGGCCGACGGGGCCGTGCAGGCGTTCACGCCGGCGCACGAGACGGACTTGGACCGGTTTGCGCAGTGCTACGACGATCACCTGCGCCATGAAGACGACCGCATCTATCCCGCCGCGCGCCCGCTGCTGGACGACCCCGCACAGCAGTCCATGGGGCAGGAGATGGCGCGTCGCCGCGGCGTGCGTTGATTGCTATTGAAATATGAGCTGCTAACGCTTGATGGATAAGCGCTAGAGCCATTTTTCATCTGAATCTGACGGGCGGCTGCGCGCCGCTGTTCGTCAGCGGGCGGCCCCCAAAAAGAAGGCGCCGTGGCCAAGGCCACGGCGCGCTGTGCCCCTCACGGGGCGGCGACCCGCCGGGGGCGACCCGCCGGGGGCGGACCGCAACGGGGGCCTGGCCCCCGAAACTCTGGTGCCGCGTCAGTGCACGATCACCGGGTTCTGCGCGAGCCCGACATAGCCATCCAGCGTGTCCTCCACCTCTTCCTGGGTGGGCGTGTTGCGCTGCCAGGCCAGGATCTGCTGCTGGAACATCTCGGCCCAGGAGCCATCCAGGTACACCTCCTTGCCGGAGCGCTTGTCCACGATCTCGAAGCCGTGGCGCACCAGTTGTGGAACGGCGGGCGTGGCGGCTTCGCTGGCGCTGTCGGGGGTTGCGTCTGCCAGCATGTGGACCACCACAAAGGAGTCGGAGTCGTAGAGCATATTCATGGCGTGTCCCCCTATCGGTATGCCTGTCAGATTGCAGCGGATCGGCAGAGTTCAAGTCCCCGCGCCCCGCCGCTGGGACCAGTATTCCACGGAAAAGTGGCCGTGCCGGCCTTCGTGCGCGGTCGCGGCCTTGTCCCACGCCGGAACGCGCCCGCCGCCCGCGGCAAATGCCGGCATCAGGGCGTGTCGTGATGGCTCAGGGACAGGTCGGCGAAGTCACCGTTGGCCTGCGTGAGGCGGATGCGCACCGGCAGATAGCCCATGTCCGTGCCCAGCCAGAGTTCGGCCTTCTGGTCGTAGCGCTGGTCGGGGCGGGGCAGGCGCTGCAGCTTGAGCGCGGGCGTGCGGCCGGCGGGCAGCTCCAGCGTTTGCGGCCCTTCCACGGTGAAGGTCCAGCGCTCGGCGCTGCGCGCACCCACGGTGGTCAGCGTGATCCGGGTGCCAGGGGGGTAGCGTTCGGGAGCGGCGGCCAGCAGGGCGCCCAGCTGGATGAACACGCTCAGCCGGTCCTGGGCGCCGCTGCCGATGGCCGCGCGCGGGGCGTTGGCGCTGAAGATCACCTCGCCGCGCTCGAAGTCGAAATGCGCTGCGCGCTCGCTGCGCGACTTGTCGCCGAAGCGCGTGGGGCGCAGCCCTTGCGGCGTGATTTGGCCCACGCTGCTTTGCGAGCGCGCTCCCAGCAAGAAGGCCTTGATCTGCTGGCGCGCCTCGTACTGCGTGCCGTCCTGGCGCCACAACAGTTCGGCGCTGGCGTTGTAGTGGAACTTCTTCACCTCGCCCGTCACGTCGAACGCCAGCCGCGCCGAGGGCGGCAGGCGTACCGGGGGCGGTTCGGTGCCGGCCACGGCACCCGCGGCGCCGGGGGGCAGAATTTCCACGCCCGCGGTCAACGCGGGCGCCTCCTGCGCCGGCTGGGATGCGGCGGCGGCTGGCGCGGACGCGCTGGAGGCTTCGGCCATTGCGGGCATGGCCGGATCGCTGGCCGGGGAGAGGGGGGCGGAGGGTGCCTGGGGCGCCGCGGCGTCCGCCGGCACTTCGGGGGTGGGGGCGGAGGAATCGGCCGGCACCTCGGCAGGGGGCTCCGCGGGCGAGGGTGCGGCTTGCGCGGGCGCTTCCATGACAGGTGCGGGCTCGGCGTGCCGCGTGGGGAGCGGTGCCTCCACGGGCGGCGGCGGTGGCTTGCGCACGGGACGGGGGCGCGGCTTGGGGGCCGGCGGCGGCACTGGCGCGGCCTGGGGTTCCGGGGGAGGCGGGGGCGGGGGCGGGGGCGGGGGCTCCACCATCCGCGTATGGAAGGCCAGCCGCTGCGGCGCGCCCTGGTCCGTGCCGCCCCGCGGCAACCCGACCAGCACCAGCCAGTGCAGGGCCAGTACCACGGCGGTCAGCAGCAGCAGGGAGCGGCGCGGCATGCGTTCAGCCGGGTGTGGCGGCGTGACCCAGGTCGCGCGAGAGCTGCTCCGCCGCGGCGCGCAGCGGGGCCTCTATCGCGCCGCCCCAGGCCGCATCGAACGTGGCGGCGGGGCCCAGGGTGGTGATGGCCAGGGCCAGGTGGCCGCCGGCGTCGAACACGGGCGCGCAGAAAGCGTGGATGCCCGGCAGCAGCGTGTCCAGCACCCGCGCGCAGCGGCGCTCGCGCACCTCGTGCAGCAGTGCCTGCACGCCGGCCTCGTCGTGCGGCAGGTCGGCGCGGCCCTGGCGGGTGGCGAGCGCGAGTTCCTCGGCCAGCAGCGCGGCCGTTTTCTCGCGTGGCAGGTAGGCCGCAAAGCAGCGGCCCGTGGCGGAGCTGAGCAGCGGCATCACGTCGCCCAGGCGCAGGTTGGCCGTGAGCGCGCGTGGTGCCTCCTCCCAGTGCACGATGGTCGGTCCATGGTTGCCCCAGACGGCCAGCGCCAGCGTATGGCCCAGCGCATCCATGAGTGGCGCCATGCGCTCGCGCGCCAGCCGCATGGCATCGAGGCGTACCAGCGAAGCAAGTCCTAACTTGAGTGCCGCAGGACCCAGGTCGTAACGGGCGTTGCGGGCGTCCTGCACCACCAGGCCCAGGCGCTGAAAGCTCACCAGGTAGCGGTGGGCCTTGGCGGCGCTCATGCCGGCCTCCTGCGCCAGGTCCTTGAGCATCAGCGGCCCGCGGGCGCGCGACAGCGCGTCCAGCAGCGCGAACCCGACCTCCACCGACTGAATGCCGACGCGTTCCTTGTCCATCTGCACTAGAATTTTGGAGTTTTGTTTAGTTAAATCAATTCACTGGATCGTAATTTGTGCCAGGCGAGAGGGCTCGCGCGGCGCAGGCGATGCATTCACCCGGAGACCCAGGCCCATGAAACTTGCTACCTACAAAGACGGATCGCGCGACGGCCAGCTTGTCGTGGTGTCGCGCGATCTGGGCACGGCCCATTATGCGACCGGCATTGCCAGCCGCCTGCAGCAGGTGCTGGACGACTGGAACTTCATGGCGCCCCAGTTGCAGGACCTGTACGACCAGCTCAATGCCGGCCGCGCGCGCCATCCGTTCCCCTTCGATCCGCAGCAGTGCATGGCGCCGCTGCCGCGCGCCTACCAGTGGGCGGACGGCTCGGCCTACATCAACCACGTGGAGCTGGTGCGCAAGGCGCGCAATGCCGAGGTGCCCGCCAGCTTCTACACCGATCCGCTCATGTACCAGGGCGGCAGCGACGACTTCATCGGCCCCTGCGACGACGTGGTGGTGCCCAGCGAGGCCATGGGCATCGACTTCGAGGCGGAGATCGCCGTCGTCACCGGCGACGTGAAGATGGGCGCCAGCCCGGAGCAGGCCCTGGACGGCATCCGCCTGGTGATGCTGGCCAACGACGTCAGCCTGCGCAACCTGATCCCGGCGGAGCTGGCCAAGGGCTTCGGTTTCTTCCAGTCCAAGCCGGCGACCGCCTTCAGCCCCGTGGCGGTGACGCTGGACGAGCTGGGCGACGCCTGGCAGGGCGGGCGCGTGCACCTCACGCTGCAGTCCACCTGGAACGGCCGCAAGGTGGGCATGTGCGACGCGGGGCCGGAGATGACCTTCCACTTCGGCCAGCTCATCGCGCACATCGCCAAGACACGCAACGTGCGCGCCGGCTCCATCGTGGGCAGCGGCACGGTGAGCAACAAGGACTGGGCCAAGGGCTACAGCTGCATTGCCGAAAAGCGCTGCATCGAGACCATCCAGGACGGCCAGCCCAGCACCGAGTTCATGCGCTATGGCGACACCATCCGCATCGAGATGAAGAACAAGGCCGGCCAGAGCCTGTTCGGCGCCATTGACCAGACCATTGCCGCGCCGCAGTAGTTTGAGGTCATTTTGGGCCGTAGCGCCCGTCCATCAAGAGCGAGCAGCTATTAATAAAAGAGCAAAGAGACAACCGATGGAACGCAGAACCTTCCTGGCGGCCTGTGCCGCCACGGCGGCGGCGCCGTGGACACGCGCCGACACGGGCTATCCCAGCCAACCCATCCGCTGGGTGGTGCCCTACCCGGCGGGCGGCGGCACCGACGTGCTGGCGCGCACCGTGGCCGAGGCCATGCGCGGCGGGCTGGGCCAGCAGATCGTGGTGGACAACCGGCCTGGCGCGTCCACCAACATCGGCAGCCAGATCGTCGCCACCGCCAAGCCGGACGGCTACACCGTCATGTCGGCGGACAACGCGCTGCTGGCCTACAACGAGCACCTGTACCGCCGGCTGCCCTTCCACCCGGACAAGGACTTCACGTACATCGGCGGGCTGTCGCGCTTTCCTCTGGTGCTGGTGGTGAATCCGGCGTTCGCGGCGCAGACCTTCCAGGACTTCCTGGCCTATGTGAAGGCCCACCCCGGCCAGGTGAACTACGCCTCGCCCGGCAACGGCTCGCCGCACCACCTGGCGATGGAGTTGTTCAAGCACCGCACGCAGACGTTCCTTACGCACATTCCCTACCGCGGCGCGGCCCCGGCGGTGCAGGACGTGATGGGTGGCCAGGTGCCCTGCATGTTCCTGGACCTTGCGGCCGGCCTGCCGGTGATCCAGTCGGGCAAGGTGCGGGCGCTGGCCATCGGCGCCGCACGGCGTGCGGCCGCGCTGCCGCACGTGCCCACGCTGGCAGAGGTGGGCGTGGCCGATGCCGAGGTCTATGCGTTTCAGGGCCTGCTGGGCCCGGCCGGGCTGCCGCCGGCCATCACCGCGCGGCTGAATGCCGCGCTGAACCAGGCGTTGGCCGCGTCCGAGGTGGTGGAGCGCATGCGGGCCTTTGGCATGGAACCGCTGGCCGGCACGCCCGAGCAGTTCCACGCGCTGGCCCGCGCCGAGGCGCGGCGCTGGGGGCCGGTCATTGCCGCCACGGGCGTGAAGCTGGATTGAGGTTTGGTGCCAAAAGTGGCTGTAGCGCTTGACAGTCAAGCGCTATCAGCTCACTTTTTGATAGTTAAGAGGCCAGCGGCTCCACCTGCACCCGGCAGTCGTAGAACGTGGGCCCCGCGCCCAGGTCGGTCAGGGCCTGGCTGGTCAGTTCGTTCACGTTGGTGCCGTTGTGGCCCAGCTTGCGCCACCACACGCCCAGGCCGTTCACCACACCGGGACGGGCGCGCCCGTTGAGCGCGGCGTGGCAGGCGTAGCTGCCGCGGTCGTTGAACACGCGCACCAGGGCGCCGTCGGCAATGCCGCGCGCCGCGGCATCTTCGGGGTGGATCTCCAGCAGCGGGCGGCCTTCGATGTCGCGCAGGCTCTGCAGGTTCACGAAGGTGGAGTTGAGGAAGTTGCGCGCCGGCGGCGAGATCATGGCCAGCGGGTAGTCGGCCGAGGTGCCCGCGCCCTCGTGGTTGGGCACGTAGCCCGGCAGCGGATCCAGCCCCTGGTCGGCCAGCCGCTGGCTGTAGAACTCGCATTGGCCCGAGGGCGTGGGAAAGCCGCCGTCGGCGAATGGCGCATCGGGCACGGACAGGGGCGCGAAGCCCTGTTCCAGCAGCAGATCGAAGTCCACCTTGTCGCCATAGGCCTGGCGGCACAGTGCCTCGTCGCTGTCGGCAAAGCAGGGTTCGGTGAAGCCCATGCGCGCGGCCAGGTCGCGGAAGATCTGCGCATTGCTGCGCGCCTGGCCTTGGGGCGCAATCGCGGGCCGGTTGAGCAGCACGTCGGTGTGGCCGTAGGCCAGGTGCACGTCCCAGTGCTCCAGCTGCGTGGTCGCGGGCAGGATGTAGTCGGCGTAGTCGGCCGTGTCGGTCTGGAAGTGCTCCAGCACCACGGTGAACAGGTCCTCGCGCGCAAAGCCGCGCACCACTTGGCGGGAGTCCGGCGCCACGGCCACGGGGTTGCTGTTGTAGACCACCAGCGCCTCGATCTTCGGCCCGAAGCTGGGCGATGCGTCGCGCAGCAGGTCGTCGCCGATGGTCACCATGTTGATGGTGCGCGGGCTGCGGCCCGCCAGCAGGTCGGGGCGCTGCAGCGCGGCCCGGTCCACGGGGAAGCTGCCGGAGCTGGACAGCAGCACGCCGCCCGCGCGGTGGCGCCAGGCGCCCGTGAGTGCCGGCAGGCTGGCGATGGCGCGCACCGCGTTGGCGCCGCCGTGCGCGCGCTGCACGCCGTAGTTCAGGCGGATGGCGGCGGGCCGCGTGGTGCCGTAGTCGTGCGCCAGCCGGCGGATCTGCTCCACGGGCAGGCCGCAGACCTCGGCCGCGCGCTCGGGCGGCCACTGCAGGGCGCGCTCGCGCAGTTGCTCCCAGCCCAGCGTGTGCCGGGCGAGGTAGTCGTGGTCCAGCCAGTCGTGCACGATCAGTTCGTGCATCAGCGCCAGGGCCAGCGCGGCGTCGGTCCCCGGGCGCAGTTGCAGGTGCTCATGGCATTTCTCGGCCGTCTCGCTCTTGCGCGGGTCGATGCAGACCAGGCGGGCGCCGTCGCGTTTGGCCTGCTGCGCGATGCGCCAGAAATGCAGGTTGCTGCCGATGGAGTTGCTGCCCCAGATCAGGATGAGCTGGGCCTCGGCGAAGAACTCCACCTTCATTCCCACCTTGGCACCCAGCGTGTGCACTAGGCCTTCGCCGCCGGCCGTGGCGCAGATGGTGCGCGCCAGCAGCGACGCGCCCAGGCGGTGGAAGAAGCGCCGGTCCATGCTCTCGCCCTGCACCAGCCCCATGGTGCCCGCGTAGCTGTAAGGCTGGATGGCCTGGGGGTCGCGCGCGGCGATGTGCGCCAGGCGCGCCGCGATGTCCCCCAGCGCTTCGTCCCAGCTCACCGGTGTGAACTGCCCACTGCCCTTGGGGCCCGTACGTTTGAGTGGCGTGAGGATGCGCTCGGCATGGTGGGTGCGCTCGGCGTACTTCGACACCTTGGCGCACAGCACGCCGCCGGTCTGCGCATGCGCCGGGTTGCCCTGTACGCGCACGGCGCGGCCGTTCTCCACGGTGGTGAGCAGGGCGCAGGTATCGGGGCAGTCGTGGGGGCAGGCGCCGCGCACCTGGTGGGTGGCCGAAGCGTCGGGGACGGGAGTCGGGAGCATGTGTGGGGACTTTGGTGAGGGATGAACCGGGGGAAACGGGCTTCGGTAAACTTCGCGCCGGGCACTCCGTTTAACGCAGTGCCTTATTTATTTCAATAATGGTTTACTCTGAGGGTTTTCTATGCATTCAACGCGGTTGAGCCGCCGGCAATTCTCGGCAGGGATGGGCGCGGCCCTGCTGACCGGCGCATCCCTGACGCGCGCGCAGAGCGACACGCGCATTGTGCTGGGCCAATCCGCGGCCCTGACCGGGCCTGCCAGCCAATTGGGCCTGCAGTTCCAGGCGGGTGCCAAGCTGGCGTTCGACCAGGTCAACGCCCAGGGCGGCATCGGGCGGCGCACCATCGAGCTGCGCTCGCTGGACGACGGCTACGAGCCCGACCGCTGCGCCGAGAACACGCGCCGCCTGATCAATGAGGACGTGCTGGCCCTCTTTGGCTACGTGGGCACGCCCACCAGCCTGGCCGCGCAACCACTGTTCACGCAGGCCAAGGTGCCGTTCTTCGCGCCCGTCACGGGCGCGGAATCCCTGCGCCAGCCATTCAACCGCCTGGCCTTCCACGTGCGCGCCTCCTACGCCGATGAGGCCGAGCTCATCGTGCGCCAGCTCACCAACCTGGGGCTGGACCGCATCGGCGTCTTCTACCAGGACGACGCCTACGGCAAGGCTGGCCTGGACGCCGTGACCCGTGCACTGGCCACGCGCAAGCTGGCGCCCGTGGCGACCGGCACGGTGGCGCGCAACTCCGCCAACGTGACGGCTGCCGTGGCGCCGCTGGTGGCGGCGCAGCCCGTGGCCATCGTGCAGATCGGTGCCTATGCCGCCAGTGCGGCGTTCGTGCTGGCCGCGCGCAAGGCGGGGTACGGCGGCAAGTTCTACAACGTGTCCTTCGTGGGCACGCAGGCCCTGGCGGATGCGCTGGGCGCCAACGGCGCGGGCGTGGTGGTGTCGCAGGTGGTGCCTTCGCCCTACCAACAGTCGCGCCAGATCACGCGTGAATTCCAAGAGGCCATCAAGAAGGGCGGCAACGTGCAGGCCAACTACTCCAGCATGGAGGGCTACCTGGCCGCGCGCGTCTTCATCGAGGGGCTGCGCAACGCGCAGGCGCACGCCAGCGGCAAGCTCACGCGCGAGAGCCTGGTGGCGGGGCTGGAATCCCTGCGCGGTTCGGTGGGCGGTTTTACGGTCAACTTCAGCCCGTCCGACCATGAGGGCTCGCGCTTCGTGGAGATGTCCATGCTCACCGGCGACGGCCGCGTGCGCACCTGAGCGCTCCTCGCCCGCCGGCGCCATCGGCGGGTCGCAGGGGCTTCGGGCCCGCTTCGGCGCGGATCGGGGAGCACGGCTAGACTGTGGCATTCTCAGGACGACAGGCCCGATCCCCATGAACATCATCGACTCCATCGCCCGCGAAGCGGCCGCCATCGCCGAGGTGCGGCGCGACATCCATGCCCATCCCGAACTGTGCTTTCAGGAGGTGCGCACGGCCGACGTGATCGCGGCCAAGCTCACCGAATGGGGCATCCCCATCCACCGCGGCCTGGGCACCACCGGTGTGGTGGGCATCGTGCACGGCCGTGACGGCGGTGCCTGCGGCCGCGCCGTGGGCCTGCGCGCAGACATCGACGCCCTGCCCATGCAGGAGTTCAACACCTTCGCGCATGCGAGCAAGCACCAGGGCCGGATGCACGCCTGCGGCCACGACGGCCACACGGCCATGCTGTTGGCGGCGGCGCAGTATTTCTCCAAGCACCGCGACTTCGACGGCACCGTGTATTTGATCTTCCAGCCCGCGGAAGAGGGCGGCGGCGGCGCGCGCGAGATGATCAAGGACGGCCTGTTTGAGCGGTTCCCCATGCAGGCGGTGTTCGGCATGCACAACTGGCCGGGCATGCCGGCCGGCAGCTTTGCCGTGAGCCCCGGCCCGGTGATGGCGTCAAGCAATGAGTTCAAGATCACCATCCGCGGCAAGGGCAGCCACGGCGCCATGCCGCACATGGGCATCGACCCCGTGCCCGTGGCCTGCCAGATGGTGCAGGCGTTCCAGAACATCATCAGCCGCAACAAGAAGCCCATCGAGGCGGGCGTGATCTCGGTGACGATGATCCACGCCGGCGAGGCCACCAACGTAGTGCCCGACAGCTGCGAGCTGCAGGGCACGGTGCGCACCTTCTCCACCGAGCTGCTGGACATGATCGAGCGCCGCATGCGGCAGGTGGCCGAGCACACCTGCGCCGCGTTCGAGGCGCGCTGCGAATTCGAGTTCGTGCGCAATTACCCCCCCACCATCAACTCGCCGGCCGAGGCCGAGTTCGCGCGCCAGGTGATGGTGGGCATCGTGGGTGAAGACAAGGTGCTGGCGCAGGAGCCCACCGGCGGAGCGGAGGATTTTTCCTTCATGCTGCAGGCCAAGCCGGGCGCCTATGTGTTCATCGCCAACGGCGACGGCGACCACCGCGCCATGGGCCACGGCGGCGGTCCCTGCACGCTGCACAACCCCAGCTACGACTTCAACGATGCGCTGATTCCGCTGGGCGGCACCTATTGGGTGGAACTGGCGCGCCAATGGCTGGCACAGCCCACGGCCTGAGAGGTTCCGGGTCCCCGTGAGGCGGCCTTCACACGGCTGACATGCCCAGGCTCCACCGTTGCGCGGTGGGGCCTTTTTTACATGTCCAAAGGGGGTTTCGATGATCGGTATCCCGCAGGCGTTCGCCGCAAGTTACGCACAGGCGCGGGCCCAATTTGTTGGCGCCGCGGCGGTGGCCGGTCTGGCGCTGCAGCCGCAGGTGCATCCGCTGTGCGGCCCCAATGGCGAAACGCTGGCGCTGGACGTGGTGCGGGATGGGCCGCTTGACGCGCACCGCCTGCTCATCGTGAGCAGCGGCTGCCACGGCGTGGAGGGCCTGTGCGGCAGCGGCGTGCAGGTGTTCGCACTGCAGGATGACGAGTGGCGCGCCAAGGCACGGGCGCAGCGTGTGGCCGTGCTCTACCTGCATGCGCTCAACCCGTACGGCTTCGCCCACCTGCGCCGCGTGACGCACGAAAACGTGGACCTGAATCGCAACTTCGTGGACTTCAGCCAGCCGTTGCCGGCCAACCCCGCCTACAGTGCGCTGCACCCCGTGTTGTTGCCGCCCGAATGGCCGCCCAGCGAGGCCAATACGCAGGCCTTGCTCGGTCTGCTGAATGCGCACGGCTTGCAGGCGCTGCAGGCGGCGATCACCCGCGGGCAGTACCAGCACCCCGACGGCCTGTACTTCGGCGGCACGGCGCCCACCTGGAGCAACTGCACGTTGCGCGCCGTGCTGCGCCGCGAGGGCGCGCGCGCCGAACGCATCGCCTGGGTGGACCTGCACACGGGCCTGGGGCCGAGCGGCCATGGCGAGCGCATCCATGCGGGGCGCGACGAGGCGCAGGCCCTGGCGCGTGCGCGCCGCTGGTGGGACGGGGGTGGCGCCACGCCGGTCACATCCACCGAAGACGGCTCCTCCACCTCCGCGCCGCTCACGGGGCTGATGTGCCACAGCGCCTATGAAGAGTGCCCGCAGGCGGAAGTCACTGCCCTCACGCTGGAGTTCGGCACGCAGCCCGCGCCCGCCGTGCTGCAGGCGCTGCGGGCGGACCATTGGCTGCACCGGCATCCCGAGGCATCGCCCGCCCTGGCTGCGCGGGTCCATGCCCAGATGCGCGAGGCCTTCTACACCGACACCGACGCCTGGAAGGGCCAGGTGATCAGCCAGGCGCGGCAGGTGCTGTTCCAGGCCGTGGATGGGCTGTGCATGGCGTGATCCTGGGGAGGCTTTAAAAAAGAACGGTCGTTCGTGTTTTGACTACACTGTGCGGCGATACCAACCCTGAACCGGAGACACTCCATGTCCGATCTGAACGCCACCTTCGAGGCCGCCGTGGCCAATTCCAAGAACCTCAGCGAGCGCCCCGACAACCCGACGCTGCTGAAGATCTATGCGTTGTACAAGCAGGCCACCGCCGGCGACAACGCCGAGAAGAAGCCGAGCTTCTCTGACATCGTGGGCCGCGCCAAGTGGGACGCTTGGGAAAAGCTCAAGGGCACGTCCGGCGACGAGGCCAAGCAGCAGTACATCGACTTGATCGAATCCCTGCGCGGCTGAGCGCTGTGGGCCCGCCAGCGTGCGGGCCAACCGTCCCCCAGGCCGCGAAGCCGCAGCAGGCACGCGGGGGCGGGAAACGCGACGTCAGCCTCCGCCGTGGGCCACCCGGGGCGGCTGTGGCGCCAGCGCCTGCAGCGCGGCGGTGCGCTCGGCCTGCGGCGCCTGGGCCAGCGCCCGCACGGCTGCATGAAAGCGCGGCCAGTCGCGCCCCTCGCGCTCGAACAGCGCCATGAACGCGGGCACCCCTTCGTCATAAGCCGCCTGCGCGGCGAAGCTGGCGTTGTTGGCATCGCGCACCCAACGGTCCAGCGCCGCCAGCTGTGCCTCGGGGACGTGTGCGGCCAGCCAGCGCGCGCGCAGCGTGGCATAGGCCGCGCGGAAGTCCTGCATTGCTTCTTTTTTCATAGCTGATAGCGCTTGATGGTCGGGCGCTACAGCCCCATTTGATGCATAAATCTCGGCCAGCCGCTGGCGCGTTGCCTGGGTCAGCGCGCGCCATTGCGCGCGGCGCTCCTCGCTGGCCGCGAACTGGGCGCGGGTGGCCGGGGTGGCGTGCTGCTGCAGCCAGCGCTGCACGCCCAGCCGCTCCACCGCCGTGGCGTAGGATTCGTTGAACGCGGTATCGCCCTCGGCATACGCCACCTGGTGCGCCAATTCGTGCAGCAGCAGCCGCACGAAGTCGCCCTCGGGCCAGCCGATGAAGGTGGACAGCAGCGGGTCGCCTCCCATCCAGTTGCTGTAGCCCAGCGTGGAATACGCGGGTACGCCGTACACGCTGACCTCCAGTCCGGTGGCCGCCAGGCGCGCGGCCTCGGCCCGTGCGCCGGGCTCGTCGAAGTAGCCGCGGTAGCCGATGCAGCCGGTGATCGGAAAGCACCAGCGGTGCAGCGTGAGCGAATAGGGGCCCGCCGCCACCACGTTCCACACGGCAGCCGTGCGGTCCAGGCGCGCATAGCGGCGGTAGCTGGCATTGTCGGGCAGGGCCAGCTCGTCCACCGCGAACGCCCGGACGCGCTGGGCCAGCTGCAGCCGCTCGCGCAGCGGCGCGGAGGTGTCGGGGTGGGTGATCCACTCCTGCACCGGGCGCGCGGCGTTCATGATCTCCAGGTGCCCGCGCAGGGACTGCCAGTAGTAGCCCAACGTGCCGCCCGACTGGGCGCAGCCGCCCAGCAGCAGCGCGGCTGCCAGCAGTGGCCACGGGCGCCGGGGCGATGGGGTGGATGTGCTCATGGTGGCGGAGGCGGGTGCGGCCAAGCATAGCAAGACGTTCTTGCGCCATGCGACCCAACCCCCACAATGCCCCCATGCTCGAAACCATCGAACCCTCCCCCCCGGACGAGGCCAGTGGCCTGTTCACCGACGAGGGCGGCCATGCGCGCTGCTTCTGGTGCCGCGCCAGCCCGCTGTACCGGCACTACCACGACCACGAATGGGGCTTCCCGGTGACGGACGAGCGCCGCCTGTTCGAGAAGCTCTGCCTGGAGGGGTTCCAGGCCGGCTTGTCGTGGATCACCATCCTGAACAAGCGCGAGGCCTTCCGCGCGGCGCTGGCGCAGTTCGAGGCCGAGCCGCTGGCGGACTTCGGCGCCGCCGAGGTGGACCAGCTGATGGGCAACGCCGGTATCGTGCGCCACCGCGGCAAGATCGAGTCGGCCATCAACAATGCGCGCCGCGTGCTGGAACTGCGCCGCGAGTTCGGGTCGCTGGCGCACTATGTGTGGCGCTATGCGCCCCTGGCCGCGCAGCAGCGGCCCGAGCGCATGACGCTGCCTGCGGTGCGTGCGATGACCACCTCGGCGGCGTCGGTGGCGCTGTCCAAGGATTTGAAGAAGCGCGGGTTCAGCTTCGTGGGTCCGACCACCATGTATGCCTTCATGCAGGCCATGGGGCTGGTCAACGACCACCTGGAGGGCTGCGGCGCACGCGCTGCGGCAGAGGCCGCGCGCGCCGCGTTCACACCCCCCGCTGCGGGCTGATGCGCGCCCCAAAGCCGGCTTAAGGCCTGCTCACGCTATTCGCACTGGCGAAAATAGTGTGAACAGGCCCTAGACCACCGCGTCGGACCGGACCACGATGTGGTCGAACCCCAGATGGTGCAGGCACTCGCGCAGGATGAGCAGCGTGGCCGCGAAGGCGTTGTCCTGCGCAAGGGTGTCCTGCGTGGCGGGGCGCCCCAGGCTGAGGGCGGCCAGGCGGTTGAAGGTGTGCTCCACCGCTTCCAGCGGCAGGCGCAACTCCGGCTGCGCCGGTAGGCCCGCAGCCAGCGCGATCTGGCGTATGCCGCCGTCGGCTGTGTAGAGCGTGGAGCCGGGCGCCAGCAGGTCGCGCACCGGCATCACCGCATCTTCCACCAGCATGATCGCGTGCTCCATCTCGGCCTCCGTGGGCGGCTGGTGGGCAAAGCAGGTGGCGGCCGTCACGCGCGCGCCGATGTCCAGCGTGCGCAGCAGCGCGGGCGCGTCTGCGGCGCCGCTCAGCAGCCGCGTGTGCGCGCCACCGATGTGCAGCGTGGTGAGGGCGTCGGCCATGCCCTCGGCGCGCAGGGCCTGGTACAGCGCGGCGGCATCTTCGGGAGACAGTGGCGCGGGCGTCTGGGGCATGGGGCCTTCCGGTAGCGGGAATGCGGCGATGGTGCGGCACGGGCGGCGTGCAGTGCCGCCCATGAAAAAGCCCTCCGAAGAGGGCTTGCAGGCTAAGCCGGGCAAAAAGGGGCGATCAGCCGCCCTGGTTGGCGCGCTTGCCAGGGTTTTTCTTGCTGCGCGTGGCCACGCCGCGCTCCAGGCTCACGCGCTGGCCGCGGCCTTGGGTGGTCACTGCCATGCCGGGCATGGGGGTGGGACGGGGAGTGCGCTTGCGGTCGGCTTCGGTGACGATTTTGTTGCCCATGATGGCTCCTGAAATGAAAACGGTGAAAACTCCCTATTAGGCCATAGCCGCGAGCGCCCTTCCAAGGCCGAGGGGTGTGCCAGCCGTGATACCAAATATGCTATTAATCAATGAGCTGGTGGCGCATGTCTGGCGGGACATCCACCGCAATTTTGCCGCGGCATTGCCGGTGGCGGTGCGCGCGGCACCTGTCAGACAGCACCTTGCCGGCATGTCGGCCAGCGCCTATTGACGGGCCTGCCCGCGCTCTTCAAGAATGGCAGTTGTCATGGAGACCGAGGGACATGCCATGAAGCATCTGCTCCACTCCCTGGAGGCCAGCTTGGCGCTTTCCCCTGTAGGGGTGGCTGTCGAACTGCCCGACGGCGCGCGCCTGGGTGACGCCAATGCCGACCTGCGGTTGCGTTTTCGCGACCGCATGGCCGTGGTGGCCCTGGCCATGGGCGAGATTGGCAACGTGGGCGCGGCCATCGTCGAAGGCCGCGTAGCGTTGGAAGGCAGCATGCGCCAGTTGATGACGGCGGCCGCGGCGCTGCTCAAGCAGAACCCCACGCACGAGGGACCGGCGACTGGGTGGCAGCGCGTGTTGCTGCGTGCGCGTTCGATGGCGGCGCACACCCTGTCCCATGACGCACGCAATATCCAGTTCCACTACGACCTGTCCGACGACTTCTACGCCCTGTGGCTGGACCCGCGGCGCGTCTATTCCTGCGCCTATTACCGCACGCCTGACATGAGCTTGGCCCAGGCACAGGAGGCCAAGCTGGACCACATCTGCCGCAAGCTCCTGCTGCGTCCCGGCGACCGCTTCCTGGACATTGGCGCCGGCTGGGGCGGGCTGCTGCTGTGGGCCGCGCAGGAGTATGGCGTGGACGCCACGGGCATCACGCTGTCGCGCAACCAGCATGCGCATGTGCAGCGGCTCATCGCGGAGCGCGGCCTACAGGGTCGTGTGCGCATGCAGTTGCTGGACTACCGTGAACTGCAGGTGGAGCAGCCGTTCGACAAGATTGCCTCGGTCGGCATGTTCGAACATGTGGGCCGTTCGCAGATGGAGCGGTACTTCGCCACCGTGCACCGTCTGCTGCGCCCGGGCGGCCTGCTGCTCAACCACGGCATCACGTCGGGCGGGCTGGACAACCCCCGGCTGGGCGCCGGCTTGGGCGATTTCATCGAGCGCTACATCTTCCCCGGCGGCGAACTTCTGCATGTGAGCGCGGTGCTGCACGACATGGCCCGGGCCGGGCTGGAGATGGTGGACACCGAGAACCTGCGTCCGCACTACGCCCGCACGCTGTGGGCCTGGTCGGATGCGCTGGAGGCCCGTCAGGACGAGGCGCGCAGCGTGCTGGTCGCGCAGCACGGCAAGGAACGCGGCGAGAAGGCCCTGCGCGCCTACCGGCTGTACCTGGCGGGCTGCGCCCTGGCCTTCGAGCGCGGCTGGACCGCGCTGCACCAGATGCTGGCCGTGCGGCCCACGGGCCACGTGGAAGATGGCGTGCTCAAGGGTGCGCAGTCCGACTATCCTTTCAGCCGCGCCTACATGTACGAAGGCCCTGCGGCCACCCACTGATCCTTTGTCCTGGAACTTCGATGCTTTTCAAATTCAAATCCCGCGCCACCGCCGACGTCATCATGCTGGAGCCCAATGGCAAACAGCTGCTGGAGATCATCGGCAAGTCGCCGAATGAGCCGCACGGCATCATCACCGCCGCGCAGATTCCTGCCGCCATCCGCGCGCTGGAAGAGGCGGTAGCAGTTGAAGAGGCCGCTGCAGCGGCCACCGCCCCGGACGAGGACGATCAGACCGAGGAAGAGGCCCCTCGCGGCGACGGCGTGCGCCTGCGCCAGCGCGCGGCGCCCTTCATCGACATGCTGCGCCGCAGCGCCGCCGAGGATTGCGACGTGGTCTGGTGACGCGCAGCGCGCCCTGGCGGGCGCGCGCATCCTCTCTTCAATCCACCTTCGCGCCGGACGCCTTCACCACCTGTGCCCACTTGCGGTGCTCGCGGTCGATCAGGCTGGCAAATTCGGTGCTCGAATTGCCGCCGGGAATTGCTCCCTGGGACAGCAGTCGCTCCTTGACGGCAGGGGTGGCCAGCGCCTTGGCCACCTCCTGCTGGACGCGCTGGACGATGTCGGCCGGCGTGCCCGCGGGCGCCAGCAGTCCGAACCATGAACTGGCTTCGAAGCCCTTGAGCGCGGGGCCGCCGGCCTCTTCCATCGTGGGTACGTCGGGCAGTGCGGTGGAGCGTTTCGCGCTGGTGACCGCCAGCGCCTTGAGCTTGCCGCCCTTGATATGGGCCATGGAGGAGGGCAGGTTGTCGAACATCACGTCCATGTTGCCGCCCACCATGTCCAGCAGCGCGGGCGCAGACCCGCGGTAGGGCATGTGCAGCATGTAGGTGCCGGTCATGCTCTTGAACAGCTCGCCGGCCAGGTGGATCGAGGTGCCGTTGCCGCTGGACGCCATGTTGAGCTTGCCCGGGTTGGCTTGGGCATAGCGGATGAAGTCCTGCACGTTGTTGATGCCCAGGCTGCGCGCCTTCTCGGTGTTCATGACCATCACGTTGGGCACCGACGCGACAAGCGTGACGGGCGCGAAGTCCTTGATCGGGTCGTAGGGCAACTGCTTGTACAGCGCGCGGTTGATGCCATGCGTGCCCACGGTGCCCATCAGCAGCGTGTATCCGTCGGGGGCGGACCTGGCCACCAGTTCGGCACCGATGTTGCCTCCCGCGCCGCCGCGGTTGTCCACGATGAACTGCTGGCCAAAGGCCTTGCCCAGCTCGGGCGCAATGGCGCGCGCCAGGATGTCGGTGGTACCCCCGGCGGCGAACGGCACCACGATGCGGACCGGCTTGGCCGGCCATGGGCTGGCTTGGGCATACGCGGCGCCCGTGGCGCCCAGGCCCAATGCAAGAAGCGCCCCGATGGCGTGCAGGGCCTGGCGGCGCGGTGGGGTGCGGCGTGGGGTGGATGTGTGCGGCATGCGGTCTTTCCAAAAAGCGTGAAAGAAGGCTTCGGTTGTAGGCGCCGCAGCCGCGCAGGGGCAGCAGGATTACCCGCAGTTCCCATGAAAAAACGCCCGGTGCGCGGGCACCGGGCGTTGGCAGGAAAGGCGGGCGGACGGACGCGCCCGCCGCGCTGGCGCAGATCAGTCGGCGTAAGTGCCGGCTGCCTTGATCACCATGCCCCACTTTTCGATTTCGGACTGCACGAACTTCTTGTGTTCGGCCGGCAGCACGCGCTTGTCGGCCACCACCACGGCGCCCAGGCCTTCCTGCTTCTTGATGAAGTCAGGATCCTTCACGGCCACTTGCAGCGCTTCGTTGATGCGCGTCAGCACGGCGGCGGGCGTGCCCTTGGGGGCATACAGGCCATGCCAGACGGAGACGTTGAAGTCTTTCAGGCCGCTTTCCTGCAGCGTCGGCAAGTCCTTGAGCGACGGCATCGTCAGGCGCTGGTTGGTGGTCACGGCAAAGGCCTTGACCTTCTTGCCCTCGATCTGCGTCGTGGTGTTGGTGGTCTGGTCGCACATCAGGTCGATCTGGCCGCCAATCAGGTCGGTGATGGCGGGCGCCGCGCCCTTGTAGGCCACGGGCGTCATGTGCGACTGCAGCGCGTGCTGGAACATCAGGCCGCACAGATGGCCGGCCGAGCCCAGGCCGGAGTGGCCCAGGTTCACCTTTTCCTTGTTCTGCGCAATCCAGGTGGCCAATTCCTTGTAGTTCTTGGCCTCCAGCGTCGGGCGCGAGATGATGGTCATGGGCACGTCGTTGACGATGCCCAGGAACTCGAAGTCGTTCAACACGTTGAACGACAGCTTGCGGTACAGCGTGGGGATGGTGGCCATGCCGATGTGATTCAGCAGCAGGGTGTAGCCGTCCGGCTGTGCACGGGCCACCTTGGCTGCGCCAATGGTGCTGCCTGCACCGGCGGCGTTTTCGACGACGACCGTGGCACCGCCCAGGGGCTTGCGCAGGGCCTCTGCCAGGTCACGGGCCACGCGGTCGGTGGGGCCGCCGGCCGAGAAGGGCACGACGATGGTGATGTTCTTGTCCTTGACCGGATAGGCCTGGGCGGATGCGCCGAATGCAGCCAGGATGGCGGCCGCTCCCACGGCGATCTTGAATGTCGTTCTCATGATGCTCCTTGGAAAAGAGGCGCAATCATAGAGAGAAACGGCGTGCCGGACATCAAGGAAACCCCCGAGGCCGCACCGCCTGACAAATGGGCGACGTTTGACCCCAGGGGGTTGACGCGGCTGCGGGCGGCTTGTGTGCCGCGCACGACGCCGTGGCGACGGACGGCGCCGGCCGGCCGCCCCGCGGGGCATCAGCGGTAGCTGCGCGCGTCTTCGATGACCTTGCCGTCGTTGGGCAGGCTGCCGGGAGGCACCATCTGCACGTCGCCGCGCAGCTTGGTCACTTCGCGCAGCGCTTCGGCCAGTTGCTGGGCCATGCCTGCGGCGGTTTCCGTGGTCTCCACCTGCAGCACCATCTGGTCGTTGGCCATCTCGCCGCTGACCACCAGCCGCGCGCGCTGCACCTGGGGGAAGCGCTTGACCACGCTGGCAATCTGGCCGGGGTGCACGAACATGCCGCGCACTTTGGTGGTCTGGTCCGCGCGGCCCATCCAGCCCTTGATGCGGGTGTTGGTGCGGCCCGTGGGGCACTGGCCCGGCAGTACGGCCGACAGGTCGCCGGTGCCGAAGCGGATCAGCGGGTAGTCGGGGTTCAGCGTGGTGATGACCAGCTCGCCCACTTCGCCCTCGGGCACCGGGTCGCCGGTGCCCGGGCGCACGATCTCGACGATCACGCCCTCGTCCAGCACCAGGCCTTCGCGCGCGCTGGTCTCATAGGCGATCAGGCCCAGGTCTGCCGTGGCGTAGCACTGGTAGCCCGTCACGCCGCGCGCGGCCAGCCAGTCGCGCAGCGAGGGCGGGAAGGCCTCGCCCGAGACCAGCGCCTTGGTCACGCTGGGCAGCGCCACGCCGTGTTCGTGGGCCTTGTCGAGGATGATCTTCAGGAAGCTGGGCGTGCCGATGTAGCCGGCCGGGCGCAGCTCGGCCATGGCCTGCACCTGCTGCTCGGTCTGCCCCGTGCCGCCCGGAAAGACCGTGCAGCCCAGTGCGTGGGCGCCGGTTTCCATCATCGAGCCGGCAGGCACGAAGTGGTAGCTGAAGCTGTTGTGGATCAGCTCGCCGGGGCGAAACCCCGCGGCATACATGGCGCGTGCCATGCGCCAGTAGTCCGGCCGCGCGCCCTCGGGCTCATAGATGGTGCCGGGGCTGGCGAACACGCGGGGCATGTGGCGCCCGAATGCCAGGGCGCTGAAGCCGCCGAACGCATTCTGGCCGCGCTGCGCCTGCTGGCGCTCCAGCAGTTCGTACTTGCGCGTGACGGGCAGGCGGGCCAGCGCGGCGCGGTCGGTGATGGTGGTGGCGTCCACGCCCGCCAGGATGTCGGCGAAGGCGGGGCTGGCCTGCTGGGCGTGGGCGATCTGCCGGGGCAGGGCCGCCATAAGGGCGGCTTCGCGCTCGGCGGGGGCGCGGGTTTCCAGGGCGTCGTAGAACATGCTCATGCCTGGGGCTCCTGTCGTTGGGAGGGGTTTAGGGCGAAATCGGCCTTCAGCGCTTGCCTGTCAAGCGCTAGCAGCTATTAATTTGAGAGTAATTAGGCCAGCCAGCGCTTGCGGCGCTTGTAGCTCTTGACGTCCTTGAAGCTCTTGCGCTCGCCGCCGCCCACGCCCAGGTAGAACTCCTTGACGTCCTCGTTGCTGGCCAGCTCCTGCGCGGGCCCGTCCATGACGATGCGGCCGCTTTCCATGATGTAGCCGTAGTCGGCGTACTTCAGGGCCATGTTGGTGTTCTGCTCGGCCAGCAGGAAGGTGGTGCCTTCCTTGGCGTTGAGATCCTTCACGATGTTGAACACCTCTTCCACGATCTGCGGCGCCAGGCCCATCGAGGGCTCGTCCAGCAGCACGATGGAGGGGTTGCACATGATGGCCCGGCCGATGGCGCACATCTGCTGCTCGCCACCCGAGGTGTAGGCCGCCTGGCTGGTGCGCCGCGTCTTCAGGCGCGGGAAGTAGGTGTAGACCTTCTCCAGGTTGGCCGCGATCTCGGCCTTGTCGGTGCGGGTGTAGGCGCCGGTGAGCAGGTTTTCCTCGATGGTCAGGTGGGCGAAGCAGTGGCGCCCCTCCATGACCTGCACCACGCCGCGCTTGACCAGGTCGGCGGGCGAGAGGTTCTGGATCTGCTCGCCGCGCAGCTCGATGCTGCCCTTGGTGACCTCGCCGCGCTCGCCCTTGAGCAGGTTGGAGATCGCGCGCAGCGTGGTCGTCTTGCCCGCGCCGTTGCCGCCCAGCAGGGCGACGATGCCCTTCTCGGGCAGTTGCAGCGACACGCCCTTGAGCACCAGGATCACATGGTTGTAGATGACCTCGATGCCATTGACGCTGAGAACGATGTTTCTGGACTCCATAGCCTTGCCCTTGTAGTGGTGCCAATCGGCAGGGCTGTCGCCACAGCCCTCTCGATTGGCGGCTGCCCTGCGCAGCCGCTTGAACCTGGCGCAACCCGCGCCAGCGGGCGCCGTGGAACGGGTCTTGCCCGACCACCGGCGCCATCCCCCTTCCCGACGAGAAGGACGATGGCGCGCAGCGCCTCAGGGGACGTCCTTAGGACTGGCAGTCGCCCGCTTCGCGCCGGGACATCTTCTTGTCGGCGAGGTACTTGTCCGCGCCGGCCTTGACCATAGGCTTGATGACCTGCTCATCGGCCTGGTACCAGTCGGACGAGAACTTCCACTGCTTGCCGTCCCAGGTGTGCACGCGGGCCCAGGTAGAACCCATGTGGTCCGCGCAGCTGGTGGACAGCGGGCGCATCAGGTCGGTGAAGCCCAGCGCGTCCAGTTTTTTCTGGTCCAGCGCCAGGTTTTCCATGCCCCAACGCACCTGCTCGCCGGTCATGACCTTGCCCTTGCCGAAGCGCTCCTGCGCGCGGCGCACGGCCTCCACGCCCAGCATCTGGATGATCACGCCGCGCGTGTACAGCACCGAGCCCACTTCGTCCTTGGGGCCCGTGCCCTGGTTGGCGCCGTGCACGTGCTTGAGGATGTCCTGCATGACCTTGGACTGCGTGCCATGGCCGTTGAGCGCCAGTGCGTGGTAGCCCTTGGCGCCATCGCCCACGTCGCGCACGTCCGGCTCGGCACCGGCCCACCACACGCCGTACATCTTGTCGCGCGGGTAGCCCGTGGCCTGGGCTTCCTTCAGGGCGGTGGAGTTCATCACGCCCCAGCCCCACAGCAGCACGTAGTCGGGGCGGCTCTGGCGCACCTGCAGCCAGGTGGCCTTCTGCTCCACGCCGGGCGCGGTCACGGGCAGCATCTGCAGCTCGAAGCCGTGCATCTTGGAGCGCTCCTGCAGCAGGGGGATCGGCTCCTTGCCGAACGGGCTGTCGTGGTAGACCAGCGCGATCTTCTTGCCCTTGAGCTTGTCCAGGCCGCCGGCGTTCTTGCCGATGTGCTGGATCAGGATGTCGGCACCGGTCCAGTAGCTGCCCATGTAGGGGAAGTTCCACTTGAACGCCATGCCGTCCTGCGCGACCGACAGGCCGTAGCCCAGCGTCATCAGCGGGATCTTGTCCACGGGCGCCTTCTCGGTCAGCGCGAAGGTGATGCCGGTGGCCTGCGGGTCGAACAGCGTCACGCCGGGGCGGCTCTTGAGGCGCTCGTAGCACTCCACGCCGCGGTCGGTGGCGTAGCCCGTCTCGCATTCCTCGAACGTGAGCTTCACGCCGTTCACGCCGCCGTCGCGCGCGTTGATCATCTTGATGTAGTCCTGCTTGCCGTTGGCCCATGGCACGCCGTTGGGTGCGTAGGGGCCCGTGCGGTACGACAGCAGGGGGAAGAACTGTTCCTTGGCCTGGGCGGCGGCGGCGCCTGCAAAGCCGGCCAGGGTGCAGGCCACCGTGGCGGCCGCAGCGAGTCGGGTGAATTTCATGGTCTTGTCTCCTTGTGGTTGGATGGAACGTCGCCTGAATTGCGCCGGTCGGCGCGGAACACACCTTGCAATGGCATCAATGGGGGAAGGGCCACACGCGCATCTTCTGCTTGCCGATGGACCACAGCTTGGCCAGGCCGTGGGGCTCCACGATGAGGAACCACACGATCAGCGCGCCGAAGATCATCAGTTCCGCATGCGACACGGCGGCGGTGGAGATGTCCACGCCGAACAGGCCGGCCACCGCGGGCAGGAACTGGTTCAGGAAGATGGGCAGCACCACGATGAAGGCCGCGCCGAAGAACGCGCCCATGATGGAGCCCATGCCGCCGATGATGACCATGAACAGCAGGCGGAACGACATCTCGACCGAGAACGCCGCCGGCTCCCACGAACCCAGGTGCACGAAGGCCCACAGCGCGCCCGCCATGCCGACGATGAAGGAGCTGACAGCGAAGGCGCTGAGCTTGGCGTACATCGGGCGGATGCCGATCACCGCGGCGGCCACGTCCATGTCGCGGATGGCCATCCATTCGCGGCCGATGGCGCCGCGCACCAGGTTCTTGGCCAGCAGGGCCACGACCACCAGGAGCGTCAGGCAGAACAGGTACTTGGCCATGGCGCTGTCCAGCGGCATGCCGAAGACCTGCAGGTTGCTGACCGAGACCGAGCCGGAGTCGGAATTGTTGGTGAACCATTTGATGCGCAGGAACATCCAGTCGCTGAAGAACTGCGCCGCCAGCGTGGCCACGGCCAGGTATAGCCCTTTCACGCGCAGGCTGGGTAGCCCGAACAGGATGCCGAAGAACGTGGCGCACAGCCCGCCCAGGATGAGGGCCGCGACCAGCGGCATCCCGGGGAAGCGCACGAAGAAGTTGAAGGCCCCGTAGGCGCCCACCGCCATGAAGGCGCCCGAGCCCAGCGAGATCTGCCCGCAGTAGCCCACGAGGATGTTCACGCCCAGCGCGGCCATGGACATGATGACCAGCGGGATCAGGATGGCGCGGTAGAAGTAGTCCGACGCCATCGCGGGCACCGCCACGAAGGCCACAGCCAACAGCAGCAGGATGGCGATGCGGTCCTGGGTGATGGGAAAGATCTGCTGGTCGGCCTTGTAGGTGGTCTTGAACTGGCCGTTTTCGCGGTAGAACATTATTTACTCCAAATCTTTCAACCAAGGGCGATGATCTTTTGGCTGCGGGCACTGTGTGCCCTCGCCGGAAGACCATCCTTCGCCTGCGGCGAAGAACCCTGCGGGTTGATTGCGTATGTCATACGCGATCGATGATCTTCTCGCCGAACAAACCTTGGGGCCGGAACAGCAGGAACACGAGGGCCAGCACGTAGGCAAACCAGATCTCGATGCCGCCGCCCACGAAGGGGCCCAGGTACACCTCGGAGAGCTTCTCGCCCACGCCGATGATCAGCCCGCCGATGATGGCGCCCGGCACCGAGGTCAGGCCGCCCAGGATCACGACCGGCAGCGCGCGCAGCGCCACCGTGGTCAGCGAGAACTGCACGCCCAGCTTGGAGCCCCAGATCATCCCGGCCACCAGTGCCACGACACCGGCGACACACCACACGATGACCCAGATGTGGTTGAGCGGGATGCCGATGGACTGCGCCGCCTGGTGGTCGTCGGCCACGGCGCGCAATGCGCGGCCGGTCTTGGTCTTTTGAAAGAAGATGCTCAGCACCACCACCAGGGCGGCGGCAATGCCTGCGGCAATCACGTCTTCCTTGTTCACGAGCACGCCGCCCTCGAACACGGTGTCCAGCAGGAACACCGGGTCCTTGGGCATGCCGATGTCGATCTTGTAGATGTCGCTGCCGAAGAGGGTCTGGCCCAGGCCTTCCAGGAAGTAGGTGATGCCCAGCGTGGCCATGAGCAGCGTGGCGCCTTCCTGGTTCACGAGGTGGCGCAGCACGAGGCGCTCGATGAACCAGGCCACTGCGAACATGCACAGGCCCGCGATCAGGAACGCGGCCAGATTGGCCACGATGGGGTTGCTGATGCCGGTCCACGCCGGGATCCACTCGGCAAAGCGCGCCATGGCCAGGGCCGCGAACAGCACCATGGCACCCTGCGCGAAGTTGAAGACGCCCGAGGCCTTGAAGATCAGCACGAAGCCGAGTGCCACCAGCGCGTAGAGCATGCCGGCCATCAGGCCGCCGATCAGGGTTTCGAGAAAGAATGCCATTTGCTTGCCCTCAGTGGCTGGTGCCCAGGTAGGCGCGAATCACGTCTTCGTTGTTGCGCACTTCGTCCGGCGCGCCGTCACCGATCTTTTTGCCGTAGTCCAGCACCACGACGCGGTCGCTGATGTCCATCACCACGCCCATGTCGTGTTCGATGAGGACGATGGTGGTGCCGAACTCGTCGTTCACATCCAGGATGAAGCGGCACATGTCCTGCTTCTCCTCCACGTTCATGCCGGCCATGGGTTCGTCCAGCAGCAGCACCTGGGGTTCCATGGCGAGGGCCCGGCCCAAGTCCACGCGCTTTTGCAGGCCGTAGGGCAGCTGGCCGACGGGGGTCTTGCGGTGCGCCTGGATCTCCAGGAAGTCGATGATGTGTTCGACCTTCTCGCGGTGGGCGATCTCCTCGCGCTCGGCCGGTCCGATGCGCAGTGCCTGCAGGAGCAGGTTGCTTTTGATCTTGAGGTTGCGCCCGGTCATGATGTTGTCGATCACGCTCATGCCCTTGAACAACGCCAGGTTCTGGAAGGTGCGCGCGATGCCCATCTCGGCGACCTGGCGGCTGTTCATGTGGCCGAAGGTCTGGCCGCGGAAGGTGATGGAGCCCTCGGACGGCGTGTACACCCCGTTGATGCAGTTGAGCATGGAGCTCTTGCCCGCGCCGTTGGGGCCGATGATCGAGCGGATCTCGTGCTCGCGCACGTTGAATGAGATGTCGGTGAGCGCCTTGACGCCGCCGAACCGCAGGCTGATGTTCTTGACGTCGAGGATGACGTCGCCAATCTTCTTGCTGGTCATGTGTCTGCTGCCTCGTTGCGTGTCAGGCGGCCGCCCGGGTGGCGGGGAAGGTCTTGGCGTCGGTGATCTTCAGCGTGGCGCTCACGCTGCCCTTGCGCCCGTCCTCGAACTTCACCTGCGTTTCGATGAACTGCTCGGCCTTGCCCGTGTACAGCGCATCCACCAGCACGCCGTACTTCTCGGCGATGAAATTGCGGCGCACCTTGCGTGTGCGGGTCAGTTCGTCGTCGTCGGGGTCCAGCTCCTTGTGCAGCACCAGGAAGCGCGCGACCTGCGTGTCGGCCATGCCGGCTTCGGCGGCCAGGTCGGCGTTCACCTGCGAGATGCAGTCGGCGATCAGCTCGATCACCTTGGGCTTGGAGGCCAGGTCCACATAGCCGCCGTAAGGGATGCCCTGGCGCTCGGCCCAGTTGCCCACGGCCTCGTAGTCGATGTTGATGAAGGCACAGACCTGATCGCGCTGGTTGCCGAAGCAGACGGCTTCCTTGATGTGCGGGAAGAACTTGAGCTTGTTTTCGATGTAGTTGGGCGCGAACATGGCGCCGCTGGCCGTCTTGCCCACGTCTTTGGCGCGGTCGATGATGCGCAGCTGGCCGTTGGCGTCGATCACGCCGGCATCGCCGGTGTGGAAGTAGCCTTCGGCGTCGATCACCTCGGCGGTGGCGTCGGGCCGCTTGTAGTACTCCTTGAGCACCGACACGCCCTTGACCAGCACCTCGCCGTTGTCGGCGATCTTCAGCTCGATGCCGGGGGCCGCCTGGCCCACGGTGTTCAGGTCCACCTGGCCATCACGCTGCAGGCAGACGTAGGCGCAGGTTTCCGTCTGACCGTAGAGCTGCTTGAGGTTGATGCCGATGGAGCGGAAGAAGCGGAACAGGTCGGGCCCGATGGCCGCGCCTGCCGTGTAGGCCACGCGGATGCGCGACAGGCCCATCACGTTGCGCAGCGGTCCGTAGATGGCGAGATCGGCCAGGCGGTACTTGAGGCGGTCCATTGCGCCCACGGGCTTGCCGTCCAGGAGATCGGAGCCCACGCGGCGCGCCAGCTGCATGCATTTCTCGAACAGCCAGCGCTTGGGCGCAGCGGCGTCTTCCATGCGGATGGAGACCGACGTCAGCATGCCTTCGAACACGCGCGGCGGGGCGAAGTAGTAGGTGGGGCCGATCTCGCGCAGGTCGATGGAGACGGTGCTGGCCGACTCGGGGCAGTTGATGGTGAAGCCGGCCACCATCCACTGCGCGAGCGAGAACAGGTGGTCCCCCACCCATGCCGGGGGCAGGTAGGAAATCACGTTGTCCTGCGGGCCCAGGCGGTCCACCTCCACCGCGCCTTGCGCAGAGGCGATGAAGCTGGCATGCGTCTGGCACACGCCCTTGGGCTTGCCCGTGGTGCCCGAGGTGTAGAGGATCACCGACACGTCCTGCGGGTCGATCTGCTCCACCAGTGCATCCCATGCGCCGGGGTGGGCCTTGTCCCACTCGGCGCCGCGCGCCACCAACTGCGCGGTGCTGATGAGGCCCGGCTGGTCGTAGTGGCGCAGGCCGCGCGGGTCGTCGTAGATGATGTGCTGGATGCCGGATACCGATTCGCGCACTTCCAGCAGCTTGTCCACCTGTTCCTGGTTTTCGGCAAACGCGAAGGCAATCTCCGCGTCCTGGATGACGAAGGTCATCTCAGCGGCCACGGCGTCCTGGTACAGCGGAATCGGCACGCCCCCCACGCTTTGCACGGCCACGAAGCCCATGTACAGGTGTGGCCGGTTGTCGCTGATCAGCGCCAGGTTCTGGCCCTTGGCAAAGCCCAGCGACAGCAGGCCGCAGGCCATGTGGCGCACCTCGGCCGCGGCGTCCTTCCAGCTCCAGGTCTGCCAGATGCCATATTCTTTCTCGCGCAGTGCTGCAGCGTCGGGGCGCTGGGCGGCGTGCTGCAGCAGTAGATGGGGGAATGTGGTCTTCATTCCGGTTCCTATCAGGGTCTGTGGAGGGCAGCGCACGGGAAACAAGAAGTCCGCTGCCGGTTTGCAACCAATGGTAGAAACGACTTTGACGTTATCTTGTCTTTGCGATGACAATTCAAGGGTTAGTCCTCAGGGGTCTAACCCTGACCACCCTCGACAGGTGGTGATCGCGGGAGGCTGAGGGGTTCATGGGCGCGACAGGCGAGGGCGCTATGCTCGCCGCCATGTACGCCCCGTTCTTCGGACTCGAACACCCGCCTTTTTCCATCGCGCCCGACCCGCGCTACCTCTTCATGAGCGAGCGCCATCGCGAAGCCCTGGCCCACCTGCTGTACGGCCTGGATGCGGGCGGCGGCTTCGTGCTGCTCACGGGCGAGATCGGCACCGGCAAGACCACGGTGTGCCGCTGCTTCCTGGAACAGATTCCGCCGCAGTGCAACGTTGCTTACATCTTCAATCCGAAGCTCACGGTGCCTGAGCTGCTGCGCTCCATCTGCGACGAATTCGGCGTGGCGCACCGCCCCGCCATACCGGGGGCGGAGACCGTGAAGGACTGCCTGGACCCGCTCAACGACTTCTTGCTGCAGCAGCACGCGGCGGGGCGCAACAACGTGCTCATCATCGACGAGGCGCAGAACCTCGCACCCGATGTGCTGGAACAACTGCGCCTGCTCACCAACCTCGAGACCAGCGAGCGCAAGCTGCTGCAGATCATCCTCATCGGCCAGCCCGAGCTGCGTGCGATGGTGGCGGCGCCGGAGCTGGAGCAGCTCGCGCAGCGCGTGATCGCGCGCTACCACCTGGACGCCTTGAGCGCCGACGAAACACGCCAGTACATCGCCCACCGCCTGGCCGTGGCCGGGTTGCAAGGGCCGCTGCCTTTTCAGCAGCGGGCGCTGGCGCGTGTGCACGCGCTCACGGGTGGCGTGCCGCGGCGCATCAACCTGCTGTGCGACCGTGCACTGCTGGGTGCTTACGGCGCGGGTGTGCGCGAGGTGACCGATGCCATGGTGCGCCGCGCCGCGCGCGAGGTGTTCGACGCGCCCGCCACGGTGCGCCCCGGCGCGGCAGGGCGCTGGCTCGCCGCTGGAACCGGTGGGCTGGTGGGCGCGGCGGCGCTGGGCGGGCTGGCCTGGGCGCTGGGCTGGTGGCCGCTTGCAGACGGTGGCGCCGGCTCCACGCAGGCACAGACACAGACACAGAGGCCGGCCATCGCCGCGTCGGCTGCGGCCGTGCCCGCGTCATCCCCCGCCTCGGCTGCTTCTGCACCCGACGCGCCGGCCCTCCCGCCGACGTTGGCGCAGTTCCTGGCCATCCAGCCCGTGGCGCAGGCGCCGGCGGCCTGGCAGGCGCTGGCCCGGCAGTGGCAGGCGAGCGTGCCCGACGGCGCCACGGACCCCTGCGCCGCGCTGGCGTCCGAGGGCCTGCGCTGCTACCGCAGCCGCCGCGCCAGCCTGAACCTGCTGCGCCAGCTTGATCGGCCCGTGCTGCTGATGCTGCGGCCTGCCGAGGGCGATGCGCAGGGCGAGGCCCTGGCGCCTGAGGTGGCGGTCTTGCTGCGCCGGCTGGATGACGGCACCGCCACGCTGGAAGGCGTGCAGGGCCAGACGCTGCAGGTGCGCGTGACGGAGCTTGCGCCGCTGTGGCGCGGCGAGGTTGCCACGCTGTGGAAGGCCCCTGCCGAACTGGCCGATTCGGGCGACGTCACCGCCACTGCCGCGGGCGCCGCCTGGCTGGACCAGCAACTGGCGGCCGCCGGCGCGGGCACCGCCGCAGCCCGTACCGCAACGCCCGCCGCGCGCCGCGCGCGCATCCACCAATTT
Organism: Diaphorobacter sp. ED-3; assembly: GCF_027625375.1. Lineage (NCBI taxonomy): Bacteria > Pseudomonadati > Pseudomonadota > Betaproteobacteria > Burkholderiales > Comamonadaceae > Diaphorobacter > Diaphorobacter sp. ED-3. The sequence continues at coordinate 684,545 of NZ_CP115182.1, forward strand.
CAGCTGGGCCAGGGCCTCACGCCCGATGGCCGCGCTGGTCCCTTGACCCTGATGTTGCTCAACCGCGCCGCAGGCGTGCCGGAGCCGCGTTTGCTCAGCGGAGCCTGAACCCATGTCCTACATTCTCGACGCGCTGCGGCGCGCCCAGGCCGAGCGCGGCCGTGGCAGCGTGCCCGGCCTGCATACCCCCGCGTCGCCCGTGGCGGTGCCCACCGTGCAGCGCGCCGCACCGGCGCGGGGGCTGCCCTGGATGGTGCTTGCAGCGCTGGCGGGCGTAGGGGCGGCAGCCGGCGCCTGGTGGCTGGTGCGTGCGCCCAGTGCGACGGTGGCCGCGGTAGTGCCTGCGCCCGCCCCCGCGGTACCGGCGCCTGCCGCTCCAGTCTCCGCCGCGCCGATGGCCGTACCGGCCCATGGGGCAGCGCCTGCGCCCGAAACTGCGCCCGCAACCACACCAACACCAACACCAACACCAACACCAACACCAACACCAACACCAACACCAACACCAGCGCCAACACCAGCGCCAACACCAGCGCCAACACCAGCGCCAGCGCGAGTACCGGCATCGGCATCAGCACCAGCATCCAAACCCACGCCCGAGCGCTCTGCCCGCGCCGAAGCGCCTGCCCCCCGGCCCGAGCGCAGCGCGCCGGCCCCCGCGGCGCCTGCCCGCGCACAGGCCCCGCGCGCTGCGCCGCCGGCACCCGCGCCGCAGGAATCGACGGGAACCGTCTTTGCCCAGGCCGACCTGCCGGCGAGCGTGCGTGAGCAACTGCCCACCCTGCAGCTCGCGGGCGTGACCTACTCGTCCAATCCCGTGTACCGCATGGTGATCGTCAACGGCCAGGTGCTGCACGAGGGGGATACCGCCGCCCCCGGCCTGGTGTTGGAGCGCATCGAGCCGGCGCGCACCGTGTGGGCGTTCCGCGGCTACCGCTATGCCTTGCCGACGCAGTGATGGGTTTGTAGTCAAACAGGACTTGATCCCAGAATCAGTAAGCGCGAGCAGCTATTAAATAAATAGCATCCGAGTGTGTCGATACCTCGGACCGGCCAGGCGTTGGTTCGTGGTATTCCCGCTGCCCCGCTGCGCGCTTTGACCGCATGCTTGCGCGCATGAGCCAAGACGCCTCCCTGCACCAGCGGCGCCGCCCGCCCACGGCCCAAGAACTCAGCGGCATTCCCTGGATGGCGTCGCTGCAGCCCGCCGAGCGCGAACGGGCGGTGGCCGCGCTGGCCGTCGGCGATGCCCAGCCGGGCGACTACGTGTGCCGTGTGGGCCGGCCGGTGACGTACTGGTTTGGGGTGGTCGAGGGCCTGCTCAAGATGAGCGCGGACAACGCCGACGGGCTGACGATGACCTTCACCGGCGTGCCGCCCGGCGGCTGGTTCGGCGAAGGCACGGCGGTCAAGCGCGAGCCCTACCGCTACAACATCCAGGCCCTGCGCAGGAGCGTGGTGGCGGGCCTGCCCATCGACACCTTCCATTGGCTGCTGGACCATTCCATCGGCTTCAACCGCTTCGTGATGAACCAGCTCAACGAGCGCCTGGCGCAGTTCATCGCCGCGCGGGAAATCGACCGCCTCACCAACCCCGACCTGCGCGTGGCGCGCAGCCTGGCGGCGCTGTTCAACCCCGTGCTCTACCCGGGCGTCGGGGAAGTGCTGCGCATCACCCAGCAGGAGCTGGCCTACCTGGTCGGCCTGTCGCGCCAACGTGTGAACGAGGCCCTGGCGACCCTGGAAGCGCAGGGGGCGATCCGCGTGGAGTACGGCGGCCTGCGCGTGCTGGACCTACAGGCGCTGCGCACCAGCCTGTTCAGGCGGATGGAGCCGGCGGACGCGGGCCGCCCCGGGCCCCGGCGCCGCGCTTCACCGCGCAGGGCGCCGGCCGACGAGAACGAGCCCGCCGCCATGATCTGAAGGCGCGGTGGATGGGGTGGGGCGCGGCGCGCTCCATGGCGCGAGACAATAGCGCCATGCCCGAAACGCCCGCCCGTCCCCCCGCACGGTCCGTCCCCGCACCGTCCGCTTCTGCTTCCCCCACTCCGCTGCGCCCGCGGCTGGTGCTGCGCAAGCAGACCACGCCCGCAGCACCTGTGGCTACCGGCAAGGCGCCGGGCCGGTCCGCAGGCCGGACGGCCGGCACGGCCGCACCCAGCGGCGCGGCAGGCGCCCCCCGTACGGCGAGCCGGCACGCGCCGGCCGCGCCGCGCCCTCCTGCCACCCGTGCGCCCGCTGGCGCTGCGCAGGCGCCTGCAGACGGCCGCATGCGCCTGAACAAGCGCATGGCCGATCTGGGGCTGTGCTCGCGCCGCGAGGCCGACGACTGGATCGCCCAGGGCTGGGTGCGCGTCAACGGGCAGGTGGCGGCCATGGGGCTGCAGGTGGGGCCGCACGACCGCATCGACGTGGACCGCGCGGCCCAGGGCCACCAGCGCCAGCAGGTGACCATCCTGCTGCACAAGCCCATGGGCTATGTGAGCGGCCAGGCCGAGGACGGCCACACGCCGGCCGTGGCGCTGATCAACCCACGTACGCACTGGAAGGACGATGAGAGCCGCACGCGCTTTTCGCCCGCGCAACTCAAGGGCCTGGCACCCTGCGGGCGGCTGGACATCGACTCCGTGGGCCTGCTGGTGCTGACGCAGGACGGCCGCGTGGCGCGCCAGCTCATCGGCGAGGACTCGACGGTGGACAAGGAGTACCTGGTGCGCGTGCAGTACGGCGATCGCGCGCAGGATGTGCGCGCCGTCTTCCCCGCCGACAAGCTGGCGCTGCTGAACCATGGCCTGGCGCTGGACGGCCAGCAGCTCAAGCCGGCGGTGGTGGAGTGGCAGAACCCCGAGCAACTGCGCTTCGTGCTGCGCGAGGGCAAAAAGCGCCAGATCCGCCGCATGTGCGAGCTGGTGGGCCTCAAGGTGGTGGGCCTCAAGCGCATCCGCATCGGCCAGGTGCTGCTGGGCAAGCTGCCGCCGGGCCAGTGGCGCTACCTGGCGCCGGGTGAGCGCTTTTAAGCTATTAAATCAGGAGCTGTTAGCGCTCGCCAAAAGGGCGTTTGCAGTTCAAAACCCTTTGAAATGCAGAAAAGGAGAGCGCAAGCCGCTCTCTTTTTTGATGGCTGCGGTGGGCGTTCAGTCGCTGCTGCCGCTCGACAGCGGTGCGTTGTAGATCACCGCGCCCAGGATCGCGCCGACGCTGGGGCATGCGGCCAGCGTGGCATCGGTTGGTGGCAAATCGCCGTGCCGCGCCCCTTGAAGCCGGGCGCGGCGCCCCCACCTGCGCATGCGTTCCGGCTGCGCCGGAGAACATGGTTGAATCCCCTGTGATTTCTTTCCCGTTGCCCTTGTTTGAAAAACACCTATGAGCAAGCACACCCATTCCTTCCAGGCCGAAGTGGCGCAACTGCTGCACCTGGTCACGCATTCGCTGTATTCCAACAAAGAGATCTTCCTGCGCGAGCTGGTCTCCAACGCCTCGGACGCCTGCGACAAGCTGCGCTTTGAAGCGCTGAACAATGCCGCGCTGTACGAGGATGCGCCCAACCTGGAGGTGCGCGTGTCCTTCGACAAGGAAGCGCGCACGCTGACCATCACCGACAACGGCATCGGCATGAGCGAGCAGGAGGCCATTGACCACCTGGGCACGATCGCCAAGAGCGGTACGCGCGACTTCATGAACCGCCTGTCGGGCGACCAGAAGGCCGACGCGCAGCTGATCGGCCAGTTTGGCGTGGGCTTCTACTCGGGCTTCATCGTGGCCGACCGCATCACGGTCGAGAGCCGCCGCGCGGGCCTGCCCGCCAGCGAAGGCGTGCGCTGGGCCAGCGGCGGCGCGGGTGACTTCGAGGTAGAGGCCATCGAACGTGCGGCGCGCGGCACCAGCGTGATCCTGCACCTGCGCGAGGATGCCGAGGAGTTCCTCAACGCCTGGAAGATCAAGCAGGTGATCGGCAAGTATTCCGACCACATCAGCCTGCCCATCCTCATGGAGAAGGAGGAGTGGAAGGAGAGCGAGAAGGAAGGTGAGCCGGGCCAGATGGTGAAGACCGGCGAGTGGGAAACCGTGAACAAGGCCAGCGCCCTGTGGACGCGGCCCAAGAAGGACATCACCGACGAGCAGTACCAGGACTTCTACAAGTCCATCAGCCACGATTTCGAGAACCCGCTCACCTGGAGCCACAACCGCGTCGAGGGCAACACCGAGTACACGCAGTTGCTGTACATCCCCGCCAAGGCGCCGTTCGACCTGTGGAACCGCGACAAGAAGGCCGGCGTGAAGCTGTACGTCAAGCGCGTGTTCATCATGGACGACGCCGAGTCGCTCATGCCCAGCTACCTGCGCTTCGTCAAGGGCGTGATCGACTCCGCCGACCTGCCGCTGAACGTGAGCCGCGAGCTGCTGCAGGAAAGCCGTGACGTGCGCCTGATCCGCGACGGCTCGGTCAAGCGCGTGCTGTCCATGCTCGAGGACCTGGCCAAGCACGACAAGCACGAGGCAGCGGCGGAAGGCGCCGATGGCGTGCAGGACGTGGTCAGCGCCGAGGACAAGGCCAAGGAAGGCAAGTACACCCAGTTCTACGCCGAGTTCGGCGCCGTGCTCAAGGAAGGCCTGGGCGAGGACTTCGCCAACCGCGAACGTCTGGCCAAGCTGCTGCGCTTTGCCTCCACCACATCGGATACGCCGAGCGTTTCCTTTGCCGACTACAAGGCGCGCATGAAGGAGGGCCAGGAGGCCATCTACTACATCACCGCCGACACGCTGGCCGCCGCCAAGAACAGCCCGCAGCTCGAAGTCTTCAAGAAGAAGGGCATCGAGGTGCTGCTCATGACCGACCGCGTGGACGAGTGGGCGCTGAACTACCTGCAGGACTTCGACGGCACGCCCCTGCAGTCCGTGGCCAAGGGCGCGGTGGACCTGGGCAAGCTGCAGGACGAGGCCGAGAAGAAGGCGGCCGAGGAGGCCGCCGAGGCCTTCAAGCCCGTGCTCGCCAAGCTCAAGGAAGCGCTCAAGGACAAGGCCGAGGACGTGCGCGTGACCACGCGCCTGGTTGATTCGCCCGCTTGCCTGGTGGTACAGGAAGGTGGCATGAGCACGCAGCTCGCGCGCCTGCTCAAGCAGGCCGGCCAGAGCGCGCCTGACGCCAAGCCCGTGCTGGAAGTGAACCCCGAGCATGCGCTGGTCAAGAAGCTGGACGGCAGCGTGCACTTTCACGACCTGGCACACATCCTGTTCGACCAGGCGCTGCTCGCTGAGGGCGGCCTGCCTGAGGACCCGGCCGCGTACGTAAAGCGCGTGAACGCGCTGCTGGCCTGAGCGATGGGAGGGATGGCGGCATCTGGTATGCCTGATTGGGGCGCATCTGCTGCTGTACCCGCCGCGTCGCGCGCGCGATAGTCCCTGACAGGCGCGGGGGCCCGCTGTGGTGTCGCCCGGCGCCACAGCTCAGAGGCCCCCATGTCCCATCCAGAGCGCCTGCCCCGCAACGGGGCGCCGCGCAAAACCATACCGATCGTTCCCGAGTCCACTTCGCTGTACGAGGCGCAGCAGAAGATCTATCCGCGCTCCATTCGCGGCACCTTCGCGCGCTGGCGCTGGCTCATGGTGTGGGCCACGCAGATCGTGTTCTACGGCCTGCCATGGCTGGAGTGGGGGCAGCGCCAGATGGTGCTGTTCGACCTGGGCGCGCGGCGCTTTTACCTGTTCGGCCTGGTGCTGTACCCGCAGGACTTCATCTACCTCACGGGTCTGCTCATCATCTCGGCGCTGGCGCTGTTTTTGTTCACCGCCGTCGCCGGGCGGCTGTGGTGCGGCTTTGCCTGCCCGCAGACGGTCTATACCGAAATCTTCCTGTGGATAGAGCACCGCATCGAGGGCGACCGCAGCGCGCGCCTGCGCCTGGACAACGGCGGCTGGACGGCCGAGAAGCTGTGGAAGAAGTCGGCCAAGCAGTTGGTCTGGATCGCCTTCTCGCTGTGGACCGGCTTCACCTTCGTGGGCTACTTCGTGCCCATCCGTGAACTGGGTGGCGAACTGCTGGCGCTGCAGGGCGGCTGGCAGATCTTCTGGGTGCTGTTCTACGGCCTGGCCACGTACGGCAACGCGGGCTTCCTGCGCGAGCAGGTGTGCAAGTACATGTGCCCGTATGCGCGCTTCCAGAGCGCGATGTTCGACAAGGACACGCTGATCGTCACCTACGACGCGCAGCGCGGTGAGACGCGCGGGCCGCGCAGCAAGACGGCCGCGCCCGCGCGCGGGCAGGGCGATTGCATCGACTGCACGCTGTGCGTGCAGGTCTGCCCCGTGGGCATAGACATCCGCGAGGGGCTGCAGTACGAGTGCATAGGCTGCGGCCTGTGCGTGGATGCCTGCAACAGCGTGATGGACAAGGTGGGCCTGCCGCGCGGCCTGATCCGCTACGCCACGCACAACGGCATGGCCAGCCGCTGGAGCGCTGCGCAGATGCTGCGCCGCGTGGCGCGGCCGCGTGTGCTGATCTATACGGCGGTGCTGGTTGCCCTGAGCGTGGCCATGCTCGCCAGCATGGCGCTGCGCACGCCGCTCAAGGTGGACGTGGTGCGCGACCGCGCCGCGCTCTCGCGCATCGTGGCGGGCGGCAAGCTGGAGAACATCTACCGCCTGCAGATCATGAACGCCACCGAGGCGCCGCAGCGCTACCGCATCGGCGCCAGCGGCATCGCGGGGCTGGAGGTGGCGTCCGAACCCGAGGTGGAGATCGGCGCCGCGCAGGCGCGCTGGGTACCCGTGCGCCTGCGCATTCCCTACGGCTCCATGCCACCGGGTTCGCACCCGGTGCTCTTCGATGTCGAGGCGCTCGGCGACACGCCGGCGCGCGTGACGGAGAAGGCCATCTTCCTGGTGCCGCGATGAGGTGGTCTGGCCGCCAGGGGCGCGGCGGCCTGCCCTCGACAGGGTGGGCGTGCTGGCGGATACTGCGGCGCTCCAGGCATCGCGCCTGGGATGCAACAGGAGCCGTCGAACCACCCATGTGCACCGCGCTGTACGTTTGAAGGAGACGCGCAATGCTTGGATTCACCGCGCTGGAACTGGCCCGCATCCAGTTCGGCTTCACCATTTCGATGCACATCATCTTTCCGGCCATCACCATCGGGCTGGCGAGCTACCTGGCCGTCCTCGAAGGGCTGTGGCTGTGGCGCAAGAACCCGGTGTACCGCGACCTGTACCACTTCTGGTCGAAGATCTTCGCGGTCAACTTCGCCATGGGCGTGGTTTCGGGGCTGGTCATGGCCTACCAGTTCGGCACCAACTGGAGCCATTACTCGGCCTTCGCGGGCAGCATCACCGGGCCGCTGCTGGCCTACGAGGTGCTCACGGCTTTCTTCCTGGAGGCGGGCTTTCTCGGCGTGATGCTGTTCGGCTGGCGCAAGGTCGGCCCCGGCCTGCATTTCTTCGCCACCGTGATGGTGGCCCTGGGTACGCTGGTGTCGGCCACCTGGATCCTGGCCTCCAACAGCTGGATGCAGACGCCCCAGGGTTTCGAGATCGTCAACAACGTGGTGGTCCCGACGGACTGGTTCGAGGTCATCTTCAACCCGTCCTTTCCCTACCGGCTCGCCCACATGACGGTGGCGGCGTTCCTGTCCACCGCGCTGTTCGTGGGCGCGTCGGCGGCGTGGCACCTACTGCGCGGCAACGACAACCCGCGCGTGCGCACCATGCTGTCCATGGCCATGTGGATGCTTCTCGTGGTGGCGCCCGTGCAGGTCGCCATCGGCGATTTGCACGGCCTGAACACGCTTCAGCACCAGCCGGCCAAGCTGGCGGCGATGGAGGGGCACTGGGAGAGCAAGCCGGGCGAGGGCGTGCCGCTCACCCTTGTCGGCTGGCCCGACATGGAGGCCGAGACCACGCGCTACGCGCTGGAGATTCCCCGGCTCGGCAGCCTGATCCTCACGCACTCGTGGGACGGGCAGTACCAGGGCCTCAAGGAGTTCGCGCCGCAGGATCGGCCCAATGCCGCCATCGTGTTCTGGAGCTTCCGCCTCATGGTGGGGCTGGGCATGCTGATGCTGCTGCTGGGGCTGTGCAGCGCCTGGCTGCGCTGGCGCCGCGGGCTGTACCGCTCGCGGCTCTTTCTGCGCTTTGCGGTCTGGATGGGACCGACGGGGCTGATCGCCATCCTCGCGGGCTGGTTCACCACCGAGATCGGCCGCCAGCCCTGGATCGTCTATGGCGTCATGCGCACGCAGGACGCGGTGTCCAACCACTCCGCGCTGGTGCTGGGCACCTCGCTGATCATCTTTGTCGTGGCGTACTTCATCGTGTTCGGCATCGGCACGCGCTACCTGCTCAAGCTCGTGGCCCTGGGGCCCGACGTCTATGACGATACGGGCGATGACGGCTCCGATGCGCCGCAGCGCCGGCCAGCACGGCCGCTGTCCGCCGCCCCGGACGCACCGGCCGGCGCCATCCACACCACTCCTCGGAAGGGCTGAACCATGGGCATCGATCTACCGGTCGTCTGGATCATCATCATTGCCTTCGGGCTGATGATGTACGTGATCATGGACGGGTTCGACCTGGGCATAGGCATCCTGTTCCCGTTCGTGAAGGCGCGCGAGGACCGCGACGTCATGGTCAACACCGTGGCGCCCGTGTGGGACGGCAACGAGACCTGGCTGGTGCTGGGCGGCGCCGGACTCATGGCCGCCTTTCCGCTGGCCTACGCCGTGGTGCTCAGCGCGCTGTACCTGCCGCTGCTGCTCATGCTGCTGGGCCTCATCTGGCGTGGCGTGGCCTTCGAGTTCCGCTTCAAGGCGGACGAGCACCACAAGCCCTTCTGGGACATCGCCTTCATGGGCGGTTCCTACGTGGCCACGTTCTTCCAGGGCGTGGTGCTGGGGGCGTTCCTGAACGGCTTCGAGGTGCGCGATGGCGTCGCCACGGGCGGCGCGCTGGCCTGGATCACGCCGTTCAGTCTGTTCACGGGGCTGGCGCTGCTGCTGGCCTATGCGCTGCTCGGGGCCACCTGGCTCATCATCAAGACCGAGGGCGCGCTGCACGATCGCATGGTGGCGCTGGCCCGCCCGGCCACGCTGGCGCTGCTGGCGGCCATCGTCATCGTGAGCGTGTGGACCCCGCTGACCCACGCGGCCATCGCGCAGCGCTGGTTCAGCTGGCCCAACCTCGCGTTCTTCGCGCCCGTTCCGCTGCTGGTGCTGGTCACGGCCGTCGGCATCCTGCGCAGCCTGCGCGGCGGCAATCCCGGCGCGGCGCCGTTCCTGCTCACGCTGTGCCTGCTGTTCCTGGGCTACAGCGGCCTGGGCATCAGCCTGTGGCCGCACATCATCCCGCCGGCCATCACCCTGCGCGAAGCGGCCGCGCCGCCGCAGAGCCTGGGCTTCACGCTCGTGGGCGCGCTGCTCATCATCCCGATCATCCTGGCCTATACGGCCTGGTCGTACTACGTGTTCCGAGGCAAGGTGCGCCCGGGCGAGGGCTACCACTGATGGCGCCGCCCGCCCCGCGCAAGCCCTGGCTGCGGCGCATCGGCTGGCTGGTGCTGATCTGGGCCGCCAGCGTCACCACCCTGGGCATCGTGGCGTGGTTGCTCCGGGGACTGATGGGCCTGGCGGGCCTGACCGCCTAGCTCACACCGTGCCTCCCTCAGAGCGTCACGCAACCCGCGACGCATGAAACTGGCGCTACCCAAGCCAGGGCAGCCGAGCAAGGGCCGCCCCGCAGCGAGGGCTGCGTCCCCCTTCCCGCATCGCGTAGCGATGCGAGAGAAGGGGGAAGGCGCGTAGCGCCACAGGGGGTTGTTTCACTTCACCGCGAGGCGGCCCAGCGTGGCCAGCGCGGCTTCGCTGCGCGCGTTCCATTCCTGGCCGTAGTTCAGCCGCAGGCAGTGCGCGAAGCTGCGCGAGGCCGAAAAGATCGGGCCCGGCGCGATGCTGATGCCGTGCTGCAGCGCCTGACGGTGCAGCCGCAGCGTGTCGGTGCCATCGGGTAGCTCTAGCCACAGGAAGTAGCCGCCCGCCGGCTGCGTGGCGCGCGTGCCTGGCGGGAAGTGCGCGGCCACGGCCTCGGCCACGAGCGCCTGGCGCGCGGCCAGGGTTTGGCGCAGGCGGCGCAGGTGCTTGTCGAAGCCGCCGCGCTCCAGATATGTGGCCAGCGCCAGCTGCACGGGCGCCGATGCGCCCAGCGTGGTGGTCAGCTTCTGGCGCGCCACGGCTTGCGCGAAGCGGCCCGGCGCGGCCCAGCCGATGCGATAGCCCGGCGCCAGGCATTTGGAGAACGAGGAGCAGTGCAACACCAGCCCCTCACGGTCGAAGGCCTTGGCGGGCAGCGGGCGCCTGTCGCCGAAGTACAGCTCGGCATACACGTCGTCCTCGATCAGCGGCACGCCGTGGCGCGTGAGCAGCTCCACCAGGGCCTGCTTCTTGGCCTCTGGCATCAGGCCGCCCAGCGGGTTCTGGAAGGTGGTCATGAGCCAGCAGGCCCTGGGGCCGTGGCGCGCGATGGCGTGCTCCAGCGCCGCCAGGTCTATGCCCTCGCGCGGGTGGGTCGGCACCTCAATGGCCTGCAGGCCCATGCGCTCCAGCGTCTGCAGCGCCGCGTAGAACGTGGGTGATTCGACCACCACGGAGTCGCCCGGGCGCGTGACTGCCGCCAGGCACAGGTTCAACGCCTCCAGCGCGCCGTTGGTGACGATGATCTCGTCGGTGCGCACCTGCAGGCCGTCGGCAAGGTAGCGCAGCGCGATCTGCCGGCGCAGCGCCGGGTTGCCGGGCGAGAGGTCGTCCACCGTGCTCCACGGGTCGAGCGCCTGGGCGCTGGCGGCCACGGCTTGCCCCAGGCGGGACAGCGGGAACAGCAGCGGGCTGGGAAAGGCCGAGCCGAAGGCGACCACGTCGCGCGCCATGCTGGCTTCGAGCACCTCGAACACGAGTTCGCTCACGTCCACGGCGATCGACGCGTCCTGCGGCTGCGAGGCCAGCTCCGGCTCGGGCGGGCGCTTGCGCGCGCCCTCGCTCACGTAGTAGCCCGAGCGTTCGCGCGCACGCACCAGGCCGCGCGCCTCCAGCAGGTAGTAGGCCTGGAACACCGTGGAGGCGCTGATGCCGCGGCTTGTGCAAGTGTGGCGCACCGAGGGCAGGCGGTCGCCGGGGCGGAGCACGCCGTCACGGATGGAAGCTTCGATGTCCGCCGCGAGGGCCTCATAGCGTTTCATGCGGCCGATTCTAGGAGGCCGTTCCTGCGGTCCCGCCCGCAGCGCTGAGGCGGGCGCCGCCTCATGCGGCCAGCGGCTCCTCCTGCATGGCCTCGATCTGCTCATGCAGCATGTCCACCTGGCCGCGCCAGTAGTCGCTGCTGCCGAACCAGGGAAAGTTGATCGGAAAGATCGGGTCGCTCCAGCGCCGCGCCAGCCACGCGCTGTAGTGGATCAGGCGCAGTGTGCGCAGCGGCTCGATGAGCGCGAGCTCGCGCCGGTCGAAGGGGCGCAGCTGCTCGTAGCCGTCCAGCAGTGCCGATAGCTGTACTGTGCGCTGGCGGCGCTCGCCCGACAACAGCATCCACAGGTCCTGCACGGCCGGGCCCATGCGCGCGTCGTCCAGGTCCACGAAATGCGGGCCGCCGTGGCCGGCGTCGTCCACGGGCGTCCACAGCACGTTGCCGGGGTGGCAGTCACCGTGCAGGCGGATGTTGCTCGCGTCTTTCAAGCCAAATTGGCCCGTAGCGCCCGATAGACAAGCGCCAGCAGCTATTAATTCGAGAGCTTGTTCGCAGGCATCGCGCCATGCCGTCTGTTGGTCCAGGGGAATGATCTGCGTGCCGATCAGCCAGTCGCGCGGCTCTTGGCCCAACGTCTGCAGGTCCAGCGCCGGGCGCTGCGCGAAGGGCCGGGCTGCGCCCACGTTGTGGATGCGTGCGAGGTAGCGGCCCAGCCACTCCAGCACCTCGAAGTCGTCGAGCTCGGGCGTGCGCCCGCCGCGCCAGGGACTGACGGCAAAGTCGAAGCCCGCATGCCGGTGCAGGCTGCGGCCGTGCAGCAGCAGGGGCGCGACCACGGGCACCTCGGCATCGGCCAGCTCCTGGGCGAAGGCGTGTTCCTCCAGGATCTGCGCCTCGCTCCAGCGCCCCGGGCGGTAGAACTTGGCCACCACGCGACTGCCGTCTTCCAGCGTGGCCTGGTACACGCGGTTCTCGTAGGAGCCCAGGGCCATCAGCCGGCCGTCGCCATACAAGCCGACGCTGGCCAGCGCGTCCAGCACCAGGTCGGGCGTGAGGCTGGCGTAGGGGTGGAGCGTGTCATCGGTGTGGGGCGCGGTCATGGCGTGATTGTCACGCTTGCGGCAGCCACGCGGGGTCACTGGCCCAGCGCGTCGAAAGGCAGTTGCTGCTTGACCAGGATGACGGTGCAGGGGGCATCCCGCGCCACGCGGATGGGCACGGTGTCGATGAAGCGCTGCAACTGCAGCCCGTGCGTCGCCGCCCCCAGGATCATCATGCTCACGCGGTTGCCCTCGGCATAGCGGACCAGGGCCTGGGCCACGTCGCTGGCCTCCAGCACGTGGTAGCTGGCGCTGTGGCGCGACAGGTCCAGCCCCGCCGCCCACTGCTTGAGCCGCGCCAGGTGCGTGCGGTGCAGCATGGTCTCGCTGCGCGTGCTGTCGGACGTGCTGCTGGCCGAGGGCGAGATCACCGTCACGCAGGCCAGCCGCGCGCCGGGGCGTATGCCCAGCGAACGGGCAACCGCTTCGCGCAAGGAGTACAGCGTGGCGTCCGTCACGTCGTCGTGCGGCACGGCCACCATGAGGATGGGCACCTCGGCGATCTGGCGCGCCGGCAGCGGGCTGGGCTGGTAGTGCATGCCCGCAGCCTTGATCCAACGCTTGAAGTGCGCGCGCACGCCGGGCCCGCGCAGGCGCCGGCCGCGCTCGGTGATGGGCACCTGGTCGGGGTTGGCCAGGTCGAAGGCCAAGTGCGCGGCCGAAGGGTAGCGCTGCGCGGCTTCGGGTTCCAGACAACGCAGGATCACCTCCTGCAGCCACTCGGGCAGGTCGGGGCGGTACTGGCGCGGCGGCGCAGGTGTCATCCACAGGCGCTGGCGCATGCCGCCCTGTGTGGTGGGCGAGCCGAAAGGCAGTTCGCCCGTGGCCATCTCGTAGAGCATGACGCCGATCGCGAAGATGTCGCTGCGCAGGTCGCCGCGCACGCCCACCACCTGCTCGGGCGCGATCCAGGTGGGCGAGCCCACGGCCTGGCGCATTTCCTCGGCCAGCAGGTCGGGGTAGTGCGCGTGGCAGGACAGGCCGAAGTCCAGCAGCACCACGCTGCCGTCGGGGCGCAGCAGCACGTTGGCGGGCTTCAGGTCCAGGTGGCAGACGTTCTGCTGGTGGATGCTGTGCGCGGCCAGCGCCATGGCGCCGCCGATGCGGGCGATGGTCTCCGCACTGCGCGCAGCGGTGTCGCCCGGCGGGCGATCGTCCAGCCAATGCTGCAGCGTATCGCCCTGCACGTATTCCATGACCAGGTAGGGCAGCCGCATCAGGTCACCCGCCGCCACGAAGCGCGGCGCGTGGTGGCCCGACAGCGTGGGCAGGATGGTCAGCTCGACCTCGAAACCCACGATGTTCTCAGCCCCGTCGCCTGCCGTCATGCGCGGGATCTTCATGGCCATGGGAAAGCCCGGGTCGCGCGACGCATTGGCATAGCCCACGCGGTAGATGTGCGCCATGCCGCCCGCGTGGATGCACTCATGCACCACGAAGCCGTCGATCTCGGTGCCGGGCGTGAGCAGCTTCATGGGGCGGTGGTGTGTCTGGTCCTGAAGGGTGGAAAAGGCGGGCTCAGCGCCCGCGCTCCAGCCGGTCGGCAAAGAACGTGGGAAGACCGCTGGCGCGCACGGCGGCCGCGGCGGCGGCATGGTTGTAGGCCACGCGCTGGAAGGTGATGGTGGCGGCGTCCGGGTCGAACAGGGCATACATGGCGCGCGTGTCGCCATCGCGCGGCTGGCCGCACGAGCCGGCGATGGCCAGCCACTGGCGGTGCGGCGGCACGGGCACGGGCACGCCCGGCTGGGGCGAAAAGCGCATCAACTTGGCCGTGGGCGTGAGGAAGTACAGCGCCTGCTCATGCACGTGGCCGCAGAAGACGTAGCGGATGGACGGGTCGATGCGCGTGGCGGCGGTCATGCAGCGCTCGGCGGCGTTGCTGTCGGTGATGTAGTGCCAGCGCTCGGGGCCGTCGGCGCTGGCGTGCACTAGCAGCGCGCCGGGCCCCAGGCGCTCGGTCAGCGGCAGGCCGGCCAGGAAGGCACGCTGGCGCTCGTCCAAGTGCGGATGGGTCCACTGCGCGCTCTGGTCGCCCAGGTTCTGGGCAACGGCGGGCGGGGCGAGGGCGGCCGCGTCATGGTTGCCGCGCACGCACAGTGCGCCCGCGGCGGCCAGTTGCATGGCCCGGTCGAGCACCGGGCCGGGGTCCGCGCCATAGCCCACCAGGTCGCCCAGCAGCGCGAACTGCTGTGCACCGTGTGCTCGCGCATGCTCCAGGCAAGCGTCGAAGGCGGGCAGGTTGGCGTGGATGTCGGACAGCAGGGCGATCTTCATGGCGCGGGCAATGCAGGCGAAGCGGGGGACAGACCGCGCATGATGAACCCGTAAGCTGAGCGCTCGCTTGCAATGGGTATCCCGCCAGACTAGGGAAAACGCGGAGAACTGCGCCGCCCGCTACGGTGCCTCAGGCCAGGGTCAGCGTCACGTCGATGTTGCCGCGTGTGGCGTTGGAGTAGGGGCAGACCTGGTGCGCGTCGTTGACCAACTGCTGCGCCTGGGCGCGGTCCATGCCGGGCAGGTGCACCTTCAGGCGTGCGGCGATGCCGTAGGCATTGGGGATCGTGCCCAGGTCCACCTCGGCGTCGATGGCCAAGTCCTGGGGCAGGGTCAGCTTTTGCTTCGCGGCGACGGCCTTGATGGCGCCGATGAAGCAGGCCGAGTAGCCGGCGGCGAAAAGCTGCTCGGGGTTGGTGCCCGTGCCGCTGCCGCCGGGCGAGGACAGCTGGACCTGCAGCCGCCCGTCATCGCTGCGCGATGCGCCGTCGCGCCCGCCGGTGGTGTGGGCGCGGGCGGTGTAGAGAACCTTGTCGAGCGTGGTCATGGGTGCATCCTTTCAGAGTGGAACAAAGGCCCCGCCAACGGGGGCATGAGGGAAAACGGTGTCAGGCCTGCGGCTGCACGAGCCGGTCGCGCAGCGCATGGAGCTGCGCGGTCAGGGCGCCAATGTCGGCGGGTGTGCACTGCGTGCGGGCCAGCACGCAGTGCGGGATGGGCTGGGCGCCATCACGCAGCGCACGCCCCTGGCCGGTGAGCGTGATGCGCACGCGGCGCTCGTCCTGCACGTCGCGCAGCCGCACCAGCAGGCCTGCGGCTTCCAGGCGCTTGAGCAGCGGCGTGAGCGTGCCCGAGTCGAGGAACAGGCGCTCGCCCAGCTCGGAGACGGTGAGCCCGTCACGCTCCCACAGCGCCAGCATCACCAGGTACTGCGGATAGGTCAGGCCCAGGGCGTCAAGCAGCGGCTTGTAGAGCTTGGTCATGGCCAACGACGCGGAATACAGCGCGAAGCACAGTTGGTTGTCCAGCAGTAGCTCGGGCGGGCTGGGTGGCGTGGCGGGTTTGCGGGAGGGCATGGGCTCTATTATTGCCAGCGATTAAATTGATCACAATTTAATTGCTGGTTCCATCCAGTGCGGTAGGGAGATTGCGCGTTGTGCCAGCAGAAAGGGCGAGATGGCAGTAAGGAAATTGATGCACAAGCGCTCATCTTTTAGGAGCTTTTTGCGCGGATCCAGATTGGCCCGAAGGCCTATTTCTCCCTTTTTACCGTCTGCCGAGGCGCCTTGGAACGTCGGTCGCGTGTGCGATCCAGCGGTGCGGCTTGGTGGGTCGCCGCACTGCCATGGATGCGGTAGCGCTCTTGGTTTTGGCTATGGAGGTGACAGCGTGCAGACTTTGCGTGCCCGCATCGATCACGTACTCGCCGCAGCCGCCATGGACGAGCACTCGGCAGTGCTCAAGCTTGGCGCTTACGTCACCGCGCCGCGGGCATCCACGCGAATGATGCGCTCCACCACGCCGTGCGCCAGGCCACCACGCACGCCTATCAGGTAGTCATGCAGGTTCACCGTGGGGTCACAGTGGCCGGGTACCAGCCACAGCATGCGGCCCAGGGCCGGCAGGCGCGCCTTGGGGCCAGCTGCGTGCAGGACGCCGTGTTCGTCGCCGCCGTTGGCGTAGCGCAGGTCGCGTTCCGGCGGCAGGCCCCAGACCAGGGGCAGGCCGGAGTCGATGGCGTGGCTCTTGTGCCCTGCGTCGCACACCACGTGCGTGGGTCGCGCAGAGATCACCTGCGTCTTCACGAACAGCGCATGCTCGAAGGCGGGCTGGGCGCCTTCGCGTTCATTGGCGGCGTAGTCCGCGTCCATGAAGAGGAACGAGCCGGCCTGCAGTTCTCCATACACCCCGCTGGCGGCCTCGTGCACCAGCGTGCCGGTGCCGGAGCCCGTGACCAGCGGCACGGGCAGGCCCGCGGCCTCGATCAGCGCGCGGGTATCGGCGGCGGCCTGCACTGCGTGGACGATCGCCACGCGCCGCTCGGCCGCGCCGCGCAGGTGCTGTGCGCTGCCGTGGTAAGCCTGCAGGCCTGCGAAATGCAGGCGCGGCTGGGCTGCCACGGCCTGGGCCAGGGCGAGCGCCGCCGGGCCGGGCGGCACGCCGCAGCGACCCTGGCCGACGTCGATCTCCACGAACACGTCGATGCCGGCGTCGCTGCCCGCCACGCGCATGGCCTCGGACAGGCGGGTGATGCCTTCTTCGCTGTCCACCGCGATGCCCAGCCGGCCGCCGCGGGCGGCCAATTGCGCGGCCAGGCGTGCCGCGCGCAATAGTTTGGCTCCCCCCAGTACCTCGTTGCTGATGTACAGGTCGGCCACGCCGCCGGCGGCGAGCGCCTCGGCCTCGGACACCTTCTGCACGCAGTGGCCGCGCGCGCCGGCCTTTTCCAGTTGCAGGGCGATCTCTGCGCTCTTGTGCATCTTGGCGTGGGGGCGCCAGCGCACCTGGTGCTTGTGCGCGAATTCGGCCATGCGCTGGATGTTGCGCTCCATGGCATCCAGGTCGACGACGAGTGCCGGCGTGTCGATCAGGTCCACGCGCAGCCCGACGGTGGCGCGCAGGTGTTCGGGCAGATGCTCAGGAGTGGATCTCATCGCGGCTCGCGTTCTCCAGGTGTTGCGTGTCGGCCCAGCCCACCAGGGTGAGCCCGTTGCCCTCGGTCCACAGCAGCCGGTTGATGGCGGCGTTGGTCAGCTGCCAGGTGCGTGGGGCCTGCAGGTCCAGCCGCGTGGCCAGGCGGTAGAGCACGTCCATCACCCCGCCATGGGCCACCAGCACGATCTGCTCTCCGGCGTGGCGCGCGGCAATGCCGTCCACCGTGACAGCAATGCGCTCGCGCAGCATGTCCAGCGACTCGCCGCCGCCGTCGGGCACGAAGTGGGGATCGCGCTTGCGCCAGCGCAGGGCCTGCTCGGGGGATTCGGTCTCGATCTGCTGGAAGGTGCGCCCCTGGAAGCTGCCAAAGCTGCGCTCGCGCAGGCCGGGCACGGGCGTGAGGGGCGCTCCCGTGGTGCGGGCCACGGCTTCGGCCGTGGCGTAGGCGCGCTGCAGGTCGCTGCTGTAGATGGCGGCCACCGCTTCGTCGGCCAGCGCCTGCCCTACCTGCCGGGCCTGCCACAGGCCGGTGTCGTTGAGCGGTATGTCCAGATGGCCCTGGATGCGGGTGTCCACATTCCAGGCGGTTTCGCCGTGGCGGATGGCGATGATGCGGGTGGCGTGCATGGAAAAGAGCGCAGGCGTGGGGTCAGAGCAGGGAACTGGCGTTGTCGAGCACGAAGTCGCAGGCCTTTTCCTTCAGGTCGCCCTTGAGGCGGTTCAGGTTGAACTGCTTGCCGTTGGAACCGCTGACCATGCCCGACAGGCCGCTCAGGTAGCCCTCGTCACGGGGCTCTGGCTGGGCCGCGCCCAGGCCCATCTTGCCCAGCAGCTGCTGTTTGACCAGTGCGGCCTTGTCGGCATTCAGATAGTTGTTCTTCATGCAGTAGGTGATCACGCCGGCAGCGTTGCTGGGGGTGGCCGATCCACTCAAACCCATGGCGGACAGGGCCGACGGCGCAGCGCCCCCACCCAACATTCCGCCGAGCGTGGAGGGGCTGGCACCCCCGCCGGTCGCGCCGCGCAGGGTGTCGCCCAGGCCGGATGCCTGGGCGACCATGCTCGCGGTGCCCAGGCAGGCGCACAGAACAAGGTGTCGGATGGAGCTTCGCATGGCGGGTCCTTTCAGGTCGGGGGGAGTCAGCGTTGTGGCGTGATTTCTGTGCGGACCTTGCGCTGGCCCGCTGGGGGGCGCGGGAAGCCGGTGAGCGCCTGGTCGAACAGCACGCCGTAGATGGCGGGATCATCCGTCCACACGTCCTCGTACACGGCCGAGGTTTCGTACACCACCTGCTGCGAAGCGGCGTCGCGCAGCATCAGACTGACCTTGCGGCGGTAGAGGGTGGGCGGGCCGTCCATCATCCAGCCCATGCCGCCAAAACCCCAGCCACCGCCGTAGCCCAGGCCCCAGCCGAAGCGGCCGTAGAACGGATCGGGCGCATAGGGCCAGTAGCGCGGCGTGGCGTAGCCGCCCTCGGCACCGATCTGTGCAACCAGCCGTGGCTGGGTGTCGTCGCGGCGCAGGCCCACGCGCGCAAGCGCCTGTTCGGCCAGGGCCTCGATGGGTGCAAACGCTGCGGCCTGCGCCTGCTGCGAGGGCAGCCGCTCGAAGCGGTAGGTGGGTGGGCTGGGCAGAGCGCTGAGGGTGGAGAAGCTGCTGACGTCGCTCTCCACCAGGCGCGGACCGGCGCAGCCGGCCAGCAGTGCGGCCGCGGCGCTCAGCGCGAGGGCAGGAATGTGGCGCAGGAAGGCCATGGCGGTATCTCCCCGGGGCATCAGGCCCCGCGCCTGTGATGGTACGGCGTTGCGCGGCGCTGCGTTCAGCCCAGTTGCACCACCTGCAGGCCAGGCAGCGCGGGTGCGACCGGAAATTCCTCGTGATCGAACGCCATGTCGCCATTCGGGTCGGCAATACCGGTGGCCTTGGCGTTCTTGAAGTCGTGCAGGTGGGGGTCCATCAGGTGCGTGGTCACCACGTGGCCCATGGCGCGCAGCATGCTCTCGATGCGGCCCGGGAACTTCTTGTCCCATTCGCGCAGCATTTCGTTGACGGCCACGCGCTGAAGGCCGTCCTGGCTGCCGCACAGGTTGCAGGGAATGATGGGGAACTGCTGGTACTGCGCCCAGCGCGCCGTGTCCTTCTCGGGCACGTAGCACAGCGGGCGAATCACCACATGCTTGCCGTCGTCGCTGACCAGCTTCGGCGGCATGCCCTTCATGCGGCCGCCGTAGAACATGTTGAGCATCAGCGTGGCGACGATGTCGTCGCGGTGGTGGCCCAGCGCCAGCTTGGTGCAGCCCAGGTCGTCCGCCACCTTGTAGAGGATGGCGCGGCGCAGGCGCGAGCACAGGCTGCAGGTGGTCTTGCCCTCGGGCACCACGCGCTTGACGACGCTGTAGGTGTCCTGGTTCTCGATGTGGTACTGCACGCCGATGCTCTTGAAATAGTCCGGCAGCACATGCTCGGGGAAGCCGGGCTGCTTCTGGTCCAGGTTCACGGCCACGATGTCGAACTTCACCGGCGCGCGCTTTTGCAGCTTGCGCAGGATGTCCAGCAGCGTGTAGCTGTCCTTGCCGCCGGACATGCACACCATGATCTTGTCGCCTTCCTCGATCATGTTGAAGTCGGTGATGGCACGGCCCACCTCGCGGCACAGGCGCTTTTCCAGCTTGTGGGACTCGCGCTCGATCTTGCGTGTGTCGGCCGCATCGGGCGCGGCATCTTCGCCGGCCCAGTCGGCGGCGGTGGGAAGGGTGTTGTTGGCGGTGTTCATGGGTTTACCACTGTCCTGTCTCGACGCGAATGGCGACTTCGCAGTCATCAAAAATTTCCAGTTTGGCGATCTTCACACGCACGCCCAGCACGCCGGGCAGCTGCATCAGCCGGTTGGCCAGCTTGCCGATCAGGCTCTCCAGCAGGTTCACATGCTCGGCCGTGCACTCGTCGATGATGATCTGGCGCACCTTGCGGTAGTCCAGCACGTGCTGGATGTCGTCGTCGCGCGGCGCCAGGGGCTGGGTGCCCAGGTTCAGCTCGGCGTCCACCTGGATGGGCTGGGGCGCGTTTTTTTCGTGCGCGAGGATGCCCAGGTTCGCGTCGAAGCGCAAACCGGTGAGCGTGAGGATCTGGGTGCCGGCGGCGGTGTGCATGGCGGGGCGTGCGGGTTCACATCAGGGAGAAGTCGCGCTCGAAGCGCATCAGGTGCTGGCCGCCGTCCACCAGCAGCGTGGTGCCGGTGAGCGAGCGATTGTCCAGCGCGAAACGCACGGCGGCGGCCACGTCTTCCGGCGTGGACGAGCGGCCCAGCGGGCTCAGTGCGTGCATGCGCTCAAAGCGCTCGCCCGTCAGCAGATGGCTGGTGAGGGTGAGCCCCGGCGCCACGCCCACCACGCGCACGCGCGGCGCGAGCGCCATGGCCAGCATGGTGCCGGCGGCTTCCAGCGCGGCCTTGGAGAGGGTGTAGCTCAGGAAGTCCGGGTTCTGGTTCCATAGCTTCTGGTCCAGCAGGTTCACCACCGCGCCTTGCACGTCGGCTTCGCCCTCGGCGGCGCGCTGCTCCAGATGGGCATGCAGCGCCTGCGCCAGCAGCACGGGTGCGCCGGTGTTGCTGCGCAGGTGCTGCTCCAGCAGCGCGTAGCTGAAGCTGGCGGCCGTGTCGTGTTCGAACAGCGAGGCGCTGTTGACCACCGCATCCACCGCACCGAAGTGCGCCACCACGCGCGGCAACAGGGCGCGCACGGCCGCTTCATCGGCAAAATCAGCATCAAAATGGGCACTAGCGCGCGACAGTTCTGCGCAAGCAGCTACGGTTTCAAGAGCGTCCTGTTGCGAAGACCGGTAATGCACGGCCACCTGCCAGCCCCCGGCCGCCAGCGCCAGCGCAATGCTGCGGCCCAGGCGCCGGGCGGCGCCTGTCACCAGCACGGTGCGGGGGCGGGGAGGAGAGGTCATTGGGGGGACAATCGGGCGCGTGACGAGCAAACCCACAATTTTACCGAGCGCCCTGCAGACCCATGTCGCCAAGGCCATTGCCGAGGCGGGAGGCTGGATCGGCTTCGACCGATTCATGGCGCTGGCGTTGTACACGCCGGGCCTGGGCTATTACGCGGGCGACCTGCCGAAGTTCGGCGCCATGCCCTCCAGTGGCAGCGACTTCGTGACCGCGCCCGAGCTGTCGCCTGTCTTCGGCCGCGTGCTGGCCCGCCAGGTGCGCGAGGCGCTGGACGCCACCACCACCGACGAGGTCTGGGAGTTTGGCGCTGGCAGCGGCGCGCTGGCCGCGCAGTTGCTGGGCGCGTTGGGCGACCGCGTGCGGCGCTACACCATCGTGGACCTGTCGGGCAGCCTGCGCGCGCGCCAGCAGGCCACGCTGGCGGCCTGGGGCGACCGCGTGCACTGGGTCGACCGCCTGCCCGATCAGATGCAGGGCGTGGTGGTGGGCAACGAGGTGCTGGACGCCATGCCCGTGCAACTGCTGCAGCGCCGCGCGGGCCTGTGGCACGAACGCGGCGTGGCCCTGCACTGCACGGAGGGCGGCTTCGTGTGGGAGGACCGTCCCACCCCGCTGCGCCCGCCGGTGGAGATCGGCGGCCCGCACGACTACCTCACCGAGATCCACCCCCAGGGAGAGGCCTTCATGCGCACGCTGGCCCAGCACCTCGTGCGCGGCGCGGCCTTCCTGATCGACTACGGCTTTGGCGAGGACGAGTACTACCACCCCCAGCGGCACATGGGCACGCTGGTGTGCCACCGCGGGCACCAGGTGGATTCCGACCCGCTGGCGGACGTAGGCCTCAAGGACATCACCGCGCACGTCAACTTCACCGCGATGGCCCTGGCCGCGCAGGACGCGGGGCTGCAGGTGCTGGCCTACACGACGCAGGCGCACTTTCTCATCAACTGCGGTCTGCTATCCGAACTGGAGCGGCTGACGCAGGCCCAGCGCGCCCAAGCGGCCAAGTTGATGATGGAGCACGAGATGGGCGAGCTGTTCAAGGTGCTGGCCGTGGGCGCAGGCGCGCCGTGGCGGCCCCTGGGCTTTGCGCAGGGTGACCGGAGCCACCGGCTCTGAGGGTTCTACAGGGGCTGTCACGATGTCCGCTTTACCCCACGATCCGAGGGCAGCCTGGTCTTCGTGCTGGTGCATTCCGTTCTGTGGCCGCTGGCGCTCAACACCTACGCGGGCTTTCAAGGCGTGCCCGAAACGCTGCGCATGGCGGGGCGCAACTACGGCCTGAAGGGGCTGCGCTACGTGTTGCAACTGCTGGTGCCCGCGGCGCTGCCGTCCATCCTGTCGGGGTTGAAGATCGGCTGGGCCTTCGCCTGGCGCACGCTGGTCGCGGCGGAACTGGTGTTCGGCGCGTCTTCGGGGCAGGGCGGCCTGGGCTGGTACATCTTCCAGAACCGCAATGAGCTCTACACAGACAAGGTTTTCGCGGGCCTCGCCATGGTGATCGCCATCGGCCTGGCGGTGGAGAACCTGGGCTTTCACACGCTGGAGCGCCTGACGGTGCGGCGCTGGGGCGTGCAGCGCTAGGGCCTGTGAACACTATGGAAGGGGATCGCATTGCCTCGCAAAGAAGGTGGATGCAAGGCGCTTGCGCGCCGCAAGGCTCGTGCCTTGCCAGCGCGGGCAACGAGGCAACCCGAAGGGAAGCTCATGACAGCCCCCTCGGTGTTGCGTTCCTTGTGCGTGCGGGCGCACGCACTGCGGCACGCGCCTTGATGGGCAGGCTGTCATGAGCTTCGCGACTCCTTCCATCACAGGCCCTAGCGGCACGCCACGCGGGCTGCAGGCGCCTACACTCGGCCCATGCTGCGCTGGCTTCTCGTCGTCTTCCTCGCCCTGGTGCTCATCAACGGGCTCACCCCCTGGCTGCGCCGCCTGGGGCTGGGCCGGCTGCCGGGGGATTTTCAGTTCCGCCTCTTCGGGCGCGACTGGTTCATTCCGCTGGCCAGCACCGTGCTGCTGAGCTTCCTGCTCAGCCTAGCGGTCAAATGGTTGTGAGCCTTTTATGGCGCTAACCCTCGCTGGACAAGCGCGAGCAGCTATCAATTGAGATAAACGCTTTTGCCCTACAGCCGAGGCGGCCGCGGTTGCGCCATGATGGGCCCCATGCCGCAGCAACCTCCTACCTCCCAGTCGCCGGGCCTGCATGCCGGCGTGGACATTGGCGGCACCAAGGTGGCCGTGTGCCTGGCGGACCCTGCCCACGGCAGCGGTCCGCCGGTGTTGCTCACGCGCGTGGCGGAGCCCACCGCCAAGACCGGTGCGCCGGATGCGCTGGCCCAGCAGGTGCTTCGGCTGCTGGATGCCGCCTGCACGCGGCAGGGCATCATGCGTTCGGATCTGGCGGGCGTGGGCGTGGCGTCCTGCGGGCCATTCGTGCGGCATGCGGGCATGGTCGAAGTGGTCAACCCCAACATCTGCGGAGGGCTCGCCGGTGCGCCGCGCGGCCTGGGCAACGACTGGACCCGGGTGCCGCTGCAGGCGCCCTTGGCGCAGGCGCTGGGCGCAGACCGCGTGCATGTTGCCAACGATGCCGTGGCCGCGCTGCAGGCCGAGCGGCTGTGGGGAGCGCTGCGGGGGGAGGACGATTGCGCCTACGTGACCTGGAGCACCGGCATCGGCGTCGGCCTGTGCGTGGACGGCTGCGTGCTGCGCGGCAAGAACGGCAACGCGGGCCATGCCGGCCACAGCTACGTGGGCGACCCCGACGCGGGCAGCGACGTGGCGCTGTGCGGCTGCGGCAACCAGGGCGATGTGGAGGCGCTCGTCGCGGGCAGTGCGCTGCCGCGCCGACTGGGCCGGGAGGCGCCCGCGCTGATGGCGGCGGCGGACGCGGGTGACGCTGCCGCGCTGGCCGAAGTGCAGGCGCTGTGCGTGCTGATGGGACGGCTGCTGTACAACCTGGTGGCCACGTTGGACCTGCGGCGCATCAGCCTGGGCGGTGCCGTGTTCCTGCACCACCAGGCGCTGCTGCTGCCGCTGCTGCGTGCGCAGCTGGCGCGCTACTTCCCCGCGCTCACCGCCGGGGTAGAGCTGGTGCCTGCGGGGCTGGGCGCCCAGGTGGGCGACTACGCGGCGTTGGCTCTGCTGCAGCAGCCGGGCTGAACTCCACAGCTGCAGCCTTGACCGGCTGGGGCGTGGCGGGGCCGCTGCGCGCAGGACGCGTGCACCCAGACAACCCTCAAGTGGCTGCCACGGCCCCAGCCGGCGCGGTGGCCGGCGGCGCAGCCTCGTCGCGCAGCGCCTGCAGGAAGCTGTTGCGCCACCAGTGCACGTCCTGGCGCTGGATGCGTTCCATGAGCCGTTCATGGCGCCACTGGCGCTCGGACAGCGGCATGCGCAGCGCGGTCTGGATCGCGTCGGCCATGCCCTGGGTGTCGTAGGGGTTGACCAGCAAGGCCTCCTTGAGTTGCTCGGCCGCGCCGGCAAAGCGCGACAGCACCAGCACGCCCGGGTCCTCGGGCTCTTGCGCCACCACGTATTCCTTGGCCACCAGGTTCATGCCGTCGCGCAGCGGCGTGACCAGCCCCACGCGTGCCGCGCGGCACAGGCCGGGCACGCGCTTGCGGGCGACGGTGCGGTGGATGTAGCGCAGCGGCATCCAGTCCAGGTCGCCATAGTCGCCGTTGATGGCGCCGCACAGGCCCTCCAGCTCCTGGCGCAGGTCGGCATAGGCGTGCACGTCGTCGCGCGAGGGCGAGGCGATCATCACCAGCGTGGCGCTGTGCTCGTTCTCGGGGTAGCGTTCCAGCAGCTGGCGGAAGGCGCGCACGCGGTGCGGGATGCCCTTGGAGTAGTCCAGCCGGTCGATGCCCAGCAACAGTTGGCGGCGTGAATACTCCGCGCGCAGGGCTTCGCAGGTCTGCACGGCATCGGGTGCGCGGCCCAGGCGCTGGAACTCCTGCACATCGATGCCGATGGGGAAGGCCGCCACGCGCACGGTGGCGTTGAAGGCGCGCAGGCGCTGCCCGTCCAGCTCTTGCGCATGGGCTTCGTTGACCATGTAGCGTGTGAAGTGGACGACGTCGGCCTCGCTTTGCAGGCCCACCAGGTCGTAGGCAAAGAACGAACGCATCAGCCACTCGTGCTGCGGCAGCGCGGCGAGGATGAGTGGCGGCGGAACGGGCGCATGCAGGAAAAATCCGATGCGCTGGCGGCAACCCAGCGCACGCAGCTCCGCCGCCAGCGGAATCAGGTGGTAGTCGTGCACCCAGATCACGTCGTCCTCGCGCAGCAGCGGCAGCAGCTTGCGCGCGAACATCTGGTTCACGCGGCGGTAGCCCTCGCTGTAATTGGCACTGAAGTCGGCCAGGTCCAGCCGGTAGTGCAGCACCGGCCACAGCACGCTGTTGGCGTAGCCCTGGTAATAGGCCGCGTGGTCCGCCTGGCACAGGTCCACGGTGGCCAGGGTCACGTTGCCGGCCTGGTGTGTTTGCAGCGCACCTTCGCCGGGCGTGCCGTCCGCGGTGACCGTGCCGCTCCAGCCGAACCACAGGCCGCCCGTGCGTGCCAGTGCGTCGCCCAGGGCCACGGCCAGGCCACCGGCAGCACTCTTGCGCGGGTCGGCCAGGCGGTTGGAGATGACGACGAGTCGGCTCATGCAGGAAGGCTCCAGGTCAGATCACGCTGTCCCAGGGGGCGGACAGCCGCATGGCGGCATTGATGATGCCCACCATGGAATAGGTTTGAGGGAAGTTGCCCCACATCTCGCCCGTGGCGGCGTGGGTGTCTTCGGACAGCAGCCCCAACGGGTTGCGCACGGCCAGCATGGCCTCGAAGATCTCCTGCGCCTGCTCGCGCCGGCCGGTGCGCGCCAGCGCGTCGATGCGCCAGAAGGTGCAGATGTTGAACGCGGTCTCGGGCTTGCCGAAATCGTCCGCGGCTTCGTAGCGGCGCATGAAGGGGCCGTCGCACAGCGTGTGTTCCATGGCGTCCAGCGTGCTCACGAAGCGCGGGTCGGTGGGGTGGATCAGGCCCACCTCGGCCATCAGCAGCACGCTGGCGTCCAGCTCGCTGCCGCCAAAGCTCTCGGCAAACACCTGGCGCTTGGCGTGCCACGAGCGCTCCAGGATCTCGCCATGCATGCGCTGCGCATGCTGCTGCCAGTAATGGGCGCGCTCGGGCAGTTGGAGGGCGCGTGCGATCTTGGCCAGCCGGTCGCAGGCCGCCCAGCTCATGAGGGCTGACGAGGTGTGGATGCGCGCGCGCGTGCGCAGCTCCCACATGCCCGCGTCGGGCTTGCCGTACACCTGCACGGCCAGCTCGCCCACGCGCTCCAGGCGCTCGAACTCCGCGGCGCCGGCGGGGTGCAGCAACCGCCGGTCGTGGAAGGACTGCGCCGCGCCCAGCACGATGTTGCCGTACACGTCGTGCTGGAAGTGCTCTGCCGCCTGGTTGCCCACGCGCACCGGGCCCATGCCGCGGTAGCCGGCCAAGTGGGGCAGGACGGATTCGGGCAGCTCGTGCTCCAGCCCGATGCCATACAGCGGCTGAATGTGGCCGCTGCCGGTTTTGGCCACGATGTTGCCGAGCCAGCGCAGGTAGTCCTCCATGGTGCCCACTTCCGAGAGGCTGTTGAGCGCGCGCACCACGAAGAACGCGTCGCGCAGCCAGCAGTAGCGGTAATCCCAGTTGCGGCCGCTGTGCGCGGATTCGGGGATGCTCGTGGTCATCGCCGCGACGATGGCGCCCGTGTCCTCGAACAGCGACATCTTCAGCGTGATGGCCGAGCGGATCACGGCCTCCTGCCACTGCAGCGGCAGATGCAGGCGCTGGGTCCAGTGCTTCCAGTACGACACGGTCTCTTGCTCATAGTGGCGTGCGGTGTCGCCAATGCCGCCGGAGAGCGTTTCGTCTGCACCGAGCAGGAAGTTGTATTCGCGCCCCGCTACAAAGGGCTCGCCCGAGAGCACGTAGGCCACGGGCGCGTCGGTGTTCAGCCGCAGCGTGAAGTCGCCCCCCACGTAGCGGATGTGGTTGCTGCCGCGCGTGAGGGCGGGCTGGGCCATGCCCCAGTCGTAGCGCGGCTGTACCAGCACCCGGATGCGCGGTGCCCCCCGCACCGGTCGCACGCGGCGCACCAGCATCACGGGGCGGAAGGCGCGAGAACGTGCGAAGAAGCGCGGGCAGAAGTCGGTCACCTCCAGGCAATTGCCGTGCGCGTCGGTCAGGTGCGTGCGCAGCACGGCGGTATTGGGCTCGTACCACTGCTCGCTGCTGGCGAAGTCCTCTAGCTCGATGGCGAAGCGGCTGCCATCGGGGCCGGGCTGGACCAGCGCATTGAACACCGGGTCGCCGTCAAAGCGTGGCATGCAGCTCCAGACGATGCAGGCGCGCGCATCCACCAGCGCGCTGATGGTGCAGTTGCCGATCATTCCCAGCGCCAGCGACGGTGCGGCCATGGCGGTGGCGCCCACGTGAGGTGCTTTGCTCGTCATGTGATCTCCTCGCCCACGGCGTGCTGCAGCCACTGGCGCACGGCGGCGGGCGTGGCCAGCCGCGCGTGGGCGCGCGTCGCGCCTTCGCCCACCTTGATGCCCAGGCCCCCCAGCGACTGCGCGGCGGCAAAGCCGGCTTCGTCCGTCACATCGTCACCCACGAACAGCGGCGCGCGCCCGGCGAAGGGAGCCAGGCGCATGAAGTCCGTGATCGCGCGGCCCTTGTCCGGCCCCACGGGCTTGACCTCGTACACGAACTTGCCGTGCAGCAACTCGGCGCCCGGCACATCGCGCAGCGCCTGTGTGATCGCCTGCAGGCACAGCGCCTGCAGTTGCGGCGCCTGCCGGTAGTGCAGCGCCAGGCCGGCGCTCTTGGCCTCCAGCAGCAGCTCGGGGTGCTGGGCCATCAGCGGGCGCAGCGCGGCCAGCAGCGGCTGCAGTGGCAGCGCCGGCAGGCCGCCGCTGCGCCCGTTGCCCAGGCGGTACTGCGCGCCATGCTCGCAGGCCACGGGCAGGCGCAGCGGGTCCAAAAAATGGTCGATATCGGCCATGGTGCGGCCGGTGACGATGGCCAGCGCCCCCTCCAGCCGCACATGCAGTGCTTGCAGGCAGTCCACCACGCCGGGTGGCAGCTGCACGGCATGCGGCTGTGCGGCAATGTCGGCCAGCGTGCCGTCGAAGTCGAGGAACAGGGCGTGGCGGGAAGTCGGCAGAGGCGGCGTGGGCATCGCCCGCAACCTTAACCCTGCACGTGCGCGGCCACTGTAGGCCGGCGACCCGCTGGGCCGTAGGCATTGAAAACCTGACCCCTTACCCGCAATTGCCTGGTTTCGCCAACCCCCGCGAGGTCCTCCATGAGCTCCCCCGAAGCACTGCATGTCGTCTGCCCCCACTGCCACACCACCAACCGCGTGCAGGCCGCGCAACTGGGCAGTGCGCCCGACTGCGGCAGCTGCCATCGGCCACTGTTCACGGGCGAACCGCTGGCGCTGGATGCGGCCAGCTTCGACCGGCACGTGGCGCGCAGCCACCTGCCGGTGGTGGTGGACTTCTGGGCGCCGTGGTGCGGCCCCTGCCGCCAGATGGCGCCAGCCTTCGCACAGGCTGCGCGCGAGTTGGAGCCGCGCATGCGGCTGGCCAAGCTGGATACCGAGGCGCACCCCGCGATCGCGGCGCGCTACGGCATCCGCAGCATCCCGACGATGATCCTGTTTCGCGGCGGTCAGGAGGCAGCGCGCATCTCCGGTGCGCTGGGCGCGGCCGATATCGCGCGCTGGGTGCAGTCGGTGTAAGGCGCTGCGGAACCAACCCTCGCGTGGCGCTCGCCCCTGTTGTGGGGCCGCGGCGCTGACGATTCGCCATACGAATGGCTGTTGCTGCGTACCCGCGGCCAATCCTCACCGGGAATCCTCACCAGGGCCAGGCACCACAGGTGCTCAGCCAGCGTCGCCCCGAGGCTCTGGGGCAGGCTGCGCGGTGGTGTGAAGCCAGTCGGCCACGGCCTGTACGCGGGCGGCGTGAATCATCTCGCCCACCTTGGGGCCGCTCAGGCCCAGTTGCGCAGCGTGCGCAGCCACGCTGCTGGTGGTGACCGACTGCACGGCCGCGAGCGCGGCGTTGATGCGCGCGCGCTGCGGGTAGGGCCGATCGGCAAAACCCAGGCGTCCGCGCGCATCGCATTCGCAGGCCAGCAGGATCTCGTCCAGCCGCGCGGGTTTGCGGATGGCGTCGCAGCGCTCCAGCAGGCGCACCAGCGCGGCAGCGCCCAGGTCGCCGCTGCGGTGGATGTTGCCGTGCTCGCGCGCCACCACGTCGGCCAGTTCGCGGCATTCCACCGGCACGCGCAAGCGTTCGCACACGGCCTTGAGCAGCCGCGCGCTGCGCTGCTCATGGCCGATATGGCGCGGCAGCACGTCGTGCGGCGTGGTGCCTTTTCCCAAGTCGTGCGTGAGGCAGGCGAAGCGCACGGCGAGCGGGGCCTGCAAATGGGCTGCCATGTCCAGCACCATCATCAGGTGCACGCCGGTGTCCACTTCGGGGTGGTATTCGGGGCGCTGGGGTACGCCCCACAGGCGCTCGACCTCGGGCAGCACGACGGCCAGCGCGCCACAGTCGCGCAGCACGTCGAACATGCGCGAGGGCTGCGGCTCCATGAGCCCGCGCGCCAATTCCTGCCACACGCGCTCGGGCACCAGGTGGTCGGCCTCGCCGTCGTGCACCATCTCGCGCATGAGCTGCATCGTCTCGGGCGCTACGGTGAAGTCGGTGAAACGCGCCGCAAAGCGCGCCACGCGCAGGATGCGCACCGGGTCCTCGCGGAAGGAGTCGGTCACATGGCGCAGTACCCGCGCCTGCAGGTCGCGCGCGCCGCCATAAGGGTCAAACAGGTCTCCAGCGCCCGTCCAGTCAGCGCTGGCAGCTATTGCATTGATAGTAAGGTCGCGCCGTGACAGGTCTTCTTCCAGTGTCACGTCGGGCGACGTCTGCACCACGAAGCCGCGGTAGCCGCGCCCGCTCTTGCGCTCGGTGCGCGCCAGCGCGTATTCCTCGCGCGTCTCGGGGTGGAGGAAGACGGGGAAGTCGCGCCCCACGGGCAGGTAGCCGCGTGCCACCATGTCGTCGGGCGTGGCGCCGACGACGACCCAGTCGTGGTCATTGACGGGGCGGCCCAACAGCCGGTCGCGCACGGCGCCGCCCACCATGTAAATCTGCATGGGTGCAGTGTATTCAACCTGGAATCGGTCGCTGTCCGCACGTCATCGCCAGGACTGCCGCCCCGCTGGACGAGGCAGGGCGCAGGTGGCAGTAGCCGAAGCATTCTTCGCTGCGCAGATCGTCCTCGTCGATGCCGGCGTCGTCCGCCGCGCGCAGCGTGCGACCACGGCCGGTTTGCAGGCGCAACCCACAGGCTTGTCCAGGTGAAAAGCCATGGTGCCCTCGGCCAGCGGAACGCGGGCACGCAGGTGGGTGGTGTCGTCGGCCGTGGTACAGGCCTTTCGGCGCGTTGGCCTGACTGGTGGTTACGCCACCTCTACAACCAGGTGGGGGTTGAACCGCGCGTTCTCCACCTGCCCATCCTTGGCATAGCCGCGCGGGTTGCACAGCACGCGTGTGCCGTGCAGCCGGTAGTCGAAGCTGTCGTGCGTGTGCCCATGCACCCACAGCCGCGCGCCGCTGCCCTCGACCAGGGCCTGTGCGTCGGACACGAAGGCGGCGTTGATGGGCGAGCCCGCAAAGCGCGGGTGGATGCTGTGTGGCGAAGGCGCGTGGTGGGTGACGACCACGGTGGGGCCGGCAAAGGGCTGGGCGAGTTCGCGCGCCAGCCAGCGGGCGTTGGCGTCGAACAGTTCGGCCGCATGCTGGGGCGTGAAGAGCGCCCCGCCGTCTTCACCACCCGCGCGTATGCGGCTGAAGTCGCGCATGAACTGCTGGGCCTGGGCCATGGCCTCGGTGCGGGCGGCGCCATCGCCGGCCACGCGGAAGTCGCTCCACAGGGTGCTGCCGATGAAGCGCACGCCCTGCAGCACCAGGCTGCGGTTGTCCAGCAGGTGCACGGGGCTGCCTTCGCACAGACGGCGCAGCTCTTGCGCGGTGTCCTGCAGGCTGGAGCCGTAGAACTCGTGGTTGCCCGGCACGTACAGCACCGGCTTGGCGAAGCCCTGCGCCCAGGCCACGGCGGCCGCGGGGCGGGCAATGTCGCCCGCGAGGATCACCACATCCGCGTCGGTGCGCGGATGCTCCATGCCCTGCACGCCCAGGTGCAGGTCGGACAGGATGTGCAGTTTCATGGCACTGCGCCGGCGGGCTAGCCGCGCCGTGCGCGGTAGGGCTCGTCGAACGGCACGAAGTCCTGCTCGGCCAGTGCGCCGTCGATCCAGGCCTTCACGCCCGGCAACTGCTGCACGCGCTGCACATAGGCGGTGATGTGTCCAGGCACGGGCAGGGCAAAGGTGGCCAGACGCATGCACACCGGCGCATAGAACGCGTCGGCAATGCTGAACTGGCCGAACAGCATGGGGCCGCCGTGCTGGTCCAGCAGCTCGCTCCACATGTCCACCAGGCGCTGCACGTCGGCGCGCACGGCGGGCTGGTCTCGCCACACGATCTCGCCCACTTCGGGCAGGCGGGCCTCGATGTTCATGCCGCAGTGGCTGCGCAGCGCGCCGAAGCCACTGTGCATCTCGGCCACCACGCTGCGGGCGCGGGCGCGCGCGGCCTTGTCCTGGGGCCACAGGTGCTTGTCGGGGTGCTGCTCGGCCAGGTATTCGGCGATGGCCAGGCTGTCCCAGACGGTAATGTCCCCATCCACCAGCACGGGCACCTTGGCCACGGGGGTGACGGCCTTGAGCTGGCGCTTGAACTGCGAATTGGCATCGAAGCTGTCAAAGCGCACGGGCACTTCCTCGAACGCGATGCCGGCCTGGCGCAGCAGCACCCAGGGGCGCATGGACCAGGAGGAGTAGTTCTTGTTGCCAATGTAGAGCTGGAGCATGGAGGGGTTCCTTGATCCTGTGGTGCTACGTTAAAAAGAGCTGCTCGCGCCCGTAATCACAGGGTTTGAGCTCGTTATTTGCTTGAAAGCACCGTATGCCAAGCGCAAATCGCTCTTGTTTTTGAAGCGTCAAACCGGCCAGACCACGCCGTTGTCGTTGAGTATGGCGTCCAGCGGCAGATCGTGTGCCTCGGGCTCGAAGTCGTCCAGGTAGCCGTGGGTGAACCCCAGGCCCACGGTGGCGGGGCGGGGCTGCAGCGTCGCCAGCGTGCGGTCGTAGAAGCCCCCGCCGTAGCCCAGGCGGTAGCCGCCCGGGCCGTAGCCCACGCAGGGCACGAACAGCAGCGTGGGGTGGATGAGCTCGGTGTCCTTGGGCTTGGGGATGCCGTAGGCGTCTTCCTCCATGGGGCAGCCGGGATACCAGGCGTGGAAGGTGAGCGTCTTGTGCACCTTGTCCACCACGGGCAGGCCGATGCGGCGCAGCTGGGGCTCGTCCAGCAACTCGCCATCTTCCTTCCAGCGGTGCAGCGCGGGCAGCGGATCGAACTCACCCTTGATCGGCCAGTAGCCGCCGATGATGGTGTCCGGGCGGTCCACCAGCCAGATGCGCATCACGCGTTGCAACTGGTCGGCGCGCTGCAGGCGGTCCGGCAGATTCAGGCGCTGTTCTACCAATGCGCGGCGCAGGGCTGCTTTGTCCATCACATAATCCCCCAATGCTTTGGATGAAGATTCTGACACCGCTGATCGCCGGCGCTGCCCTGGCCACCGCCGCGCCGTGGGCCGGGGCGCAAAACCGCGGCGATGACACCGTCCTGGAGATGCAAAAGGCCTTCCGCAAGGGCGACAAGCAGAGGCTTGCCGCGCTGCTGCCGGGCGCGCGCGGCCATGCCCTGGAGCCCTGGGCCGCGTACTGGGAACTGCGTGCGCGGCTGGAGGAGGCCCAACCCTCCGAAGTGACCGCCTTCCTGCAGCGCTGGGCTGGCACCTACCAGGAAGACCGCCTGCGCAACGACTGGCTGCTGCTGCTGGGCCAACGCCGCGACTGGGACCAGTTCGCAGAATTTCACCCGCAGTTCCGCATGGGCGATGACCGCGAGGTGCATTGCTACGCGCTCGCGATCGAGCAGATCAAGGGCACGGCTGCCGAGAGTGCCGGCGCTGAGATGCTGCGCCACTGGTATGCGCTGCGCGAGCTGGACGACGGCTGCTCCAGTGCCGCCGCCGAGATGCTGGCCGCCAAGAAAATCAAGCCCCTGGACGTGTGGCGCAAGGCGCGTCTGGGCGCAGAGGCCAACCGCCTGCGCGTGGTGCGCAAGGCGGTGGAAATCGTCGCGCCCGATGCGCTGCCGCAACTGCGCGAGGCGCTGGATTCGCCCACCAAGTACCTCACGGGCCGCGCCACGGCGCGTGGCAAGGAGCGCCAGGAACTGGTGGTGCTGGCGCTGACCCGCATGGCCATGAGCGATGTCGCCAACGCCGCCAGCCTGCTGGACAGCAAATGGGGGCCGCACCTGTCGGCCGAGGAGCGCAACTGGCTCTGGGGCCTGATCGGCAAGCAGGCCGCCACGGCGCTGTCGCCCGATGCGCTCAGCTACTACGCCAACGTGGGCCGCGACGCCGACCTGACCGACGACATGCTGGCCTGGCGCACGCGCGCCGCGCTGCGGGCCGGGCAATGGAAGCTGGTGGGCCGCAGCATCGATGCCATGAGCCCCGCGGCGCGCCAGGAAAGCGTCTGGACGTACTGGAAGGCGCGCGCCCTCATGGCCAACCGCCCCGGCGACGACGATCGCGCGGCCGCGCGCCAGCTGTATGCGCGCATCGCCGGCACCACGGGTTTTTATGAACAGCTGGCGCTGGAGGAGCTGGGCGAGCGCGTCACGCAGCCCCCGGCGCCCGCACCGCTGACCGAGGAAGAAAAAGCCACCGCGCGCGCCAACCCCGGCCTGAACCGTGCGCTGTACGCCATCCTGATGGGCCTGCGCAGCGAAGGCGTGCGCGAGTGGAACTACACCACCAACCTGCACACCCCTGGCGGCATGGGCGAGCGCGAGCTGCTGGCGGCGGCCGACTTCGCCTGCCAGCGCGAGGTGTGGGACCGCTGCATCAACACCAGCGAGCGCACCAAGGGCGTGATCGACGCGGCGCAGCGCTTTCCGATGCCGTTCCGCTCCGCCGTGGTGGAGCGCGCGCGCGGCATCGGGCTGGACCCGGCCTATGTCTATGGCCTGATCCGCCAGGAAAGCCGCTTCATCATGGATGCCCGCTCGGGCGTGGGCGCGTCGGGCCTGATGCAGGTGATGCCCGCCACCGCGCGCTGGACGGCGCGCAAGATCGGCCTGGAGGGCTTCTCCCCCCAGCAGCTCTACGACCGCGACACCAACATCACCATCGGCACCGCCTATCTGAAGCTGGCGCTGGACGACTTCGACGGTTCCATGCCCCTGGCGGCGGCAGCCTACAACGCCGGTCCGGGCCGCCCGCGCAACTGGCGCAACGGCCCGGTGCTGGACGCGGCCATCTGGGCCGAGAACGTGCCCTTCAGCGAGACGCGCGACTATGTGAAGAAGGTGCTGGCCAACACGGTGAACTACGCCGCCATCCTCACCGGCCAGCCGCAGTCGCTCAAGAGCCGGCTGGGCACGGTGGGCCCGCGCGACGCGCGCGCGCCGGAGCCGAACAAGGATCTGCCTTGAATCTGCCTTGAGGGCCTGCTGCGCTATATAAAAAGGAGCTTTTAGCGCTTGCTGGATAAGCGCTGGAGCCATTTTTCATGCCACATCGTCACCCCGCGGCGGCGCCTTGCGGCCGGTGACCATGGCGCGCACCAGGTTCTCGCGGTGCTGCAGGCAGGTCCATAGCACACCGCCCACATGCAGGGCCACGCAGGCCAGCAGGGCCCAGCCCAGCGACTGGTGCAGGTGGGCCAGCCAGCCATAGCCCCAGAACCGGTCGGTGGTGTAGAGCCAGCCGGTGAAGCCCAGCAACGCCATGATCGCCAGCAGTGCCAGCACCATCCAGGCGCCCAGCGGGTTGTGGCCGAGGTAGCGCGGCGCATGGCCCGCCAGCGCCAGGCGCGCATAGGCCAGCGTGGCCGCCGGCGTGCGCACGAACTGGGCGAAGCGCGCATAGCGGCTGCCGCCGAATCCCCACGCCACGCGCGCGGCCAGCAGGGCCAGGGCCACGTAGCCCACGCGCTCGTGCAGCGGGCCGGTGTCGTCGCTGCTCCACCAGGCCATGGCCACGCACGCGGCCAGGCCCCAGTGCAGCAGGCGCACGGGCCGGTCCCACACGCGCAGCGGTGCGCCGGTGGCGCGCGCACCGTCAGTCTTGAACGCGCTCAAGCGTCTTGGGGTCGAAGAAGGCTTCCACCCGCTTGCCCTGCGGGTCTTTGCCGTAGACCTCGTAGCAGGTTTCGGTCTTTTCCATGCGGCGCACGGTCCAGCCTTCCTTCACCAGCTTCTGCTCCAGCTCGGTGTGCGGTCGCCATTCGGCGGGGGGATGCTCGGGGCAGGTGACCTTGCCGTGGGCGAAGGCGCTGCTGGCCGAGACGGCGAGCGCCAGGGCGGCGATGTGCGGGATCCAGGATGTCATGCGGGGCTCTCTTTCTTGCCGGGAAGGAATGGGTTGCGGTGATCGTTCGCCGGTGTGCTCAGGGCCTGGCCCAGCGGCGCAGCAGGTTGTGGTACACGCCCGTGAGCTGTACCAGGCGCGGGTCGTCGGGCGCCACCAGCGGCGTGAGTTGCTGGATGGACTGGTCCAGGTCGAACAGCAGCGTGCGCTCGCCCTCGTCCTGCACCAGGCTCTCGATCCAGAAGAACGATGCCACGCGCGCCCCGCGCGTGACGGGCGTGACGCGGTGCAGGCTGCTGGAGGGGTACAGCACCATGTCGCCGGCGGCCAGCTTCACGGCCTGCACGCCGAAGGGGCCCTCCACTTCCAGCTCGCCGCCGTCGTATTCCTCGGGCTCGGCCAGGAACAGCGTGGCCGACAGGTCGGTGCGCATCTGCTGGTGGCTGCCGGGCAGGAACATGAGCGCGCTGTCCACGTGCGCGCCGTAGGTGCCGCCGTCGGCGTAGCGGTTGAACTTCGGCGGGTAGATGGTGCGCGGCAGCGCGGCGCTGATGAACAGCGGCGTGCTGCTCAGCCGGCGCAGGATGTGCTGGCCCAGGCGCTGGCAGAGTTCGCTGCCGTCGGTGATCTGCTGGTTGCGCTTGACGCTCTTGGCCAGCGTGCCGGCGGTGGCGGCGCCGTCGTCCCAGGCGGCGGCGTCCAGTTGGGCGCGAAAGTCGCGCACCTCCGTCTTGGAGAGGACCTGGTCGATGGAGATCAGCATGGTGGTTGCGGTGTGAGGCAATTGGGGGTGATGTCGCAGAGCTGGGCACAGCCGGCCTGGGCCATGCAGGCGTGCAGCTCCTCGGTCAGCAGCTGCAGCATGTGGGCCACGCCCAGCGCACCCGCCACGGCCAGAGCGTACATCTGCAGGCGCCCGATGAGCACGGCGTCGGCCCCCAGGGCCAGGGCCTTGAAGGCGTCGGCGCCGCTGCGCACGCCGCCGTCCAGCAGCACGGGGTAGCCCTCGCCCACGGCGGCGCGCACGGCGGGCAGGCGATGCAGGGACGCGGGCGCGCCGTCCAGGCTGCGCCCGCCGTGGTTGGAGACGATGAGGCCGGCCGCGCCCGCCGCCTGCAGCGCGCGGGCGTCGTCGGGGTGCATGACGCCCTTGATCCATACGGGCAGGCGGGTCTCGCCCAGCAGCCAGCGCAGGTCGTCCCAGGTAGGGGCGTGGCGCATGGCGCCCTGGAAGATGCGGCTGTCGTCCGCGCCCAGTACGGGCGGCGCGGGCGGTGGGTAGGCCGCCAGGTTGGCGGGCGTGCAGTCGGCGGGCATCACAAAACCCGCCTGCAGCGCGCTGCGGCTGGCCAGCTGGATGCTGGCGTCCAGCGTGAGCACGATGGCGCGGTAGCCCGCGGCCTCGGCGCGGCGCAGAAGGGCGAGCGTGTGTTTTCGCTCGGGCTGCAGGTACAGCTGGAACCAGCGCGCGGGGCCGGCGGCACCCGCGATTGCCTCCAGCGTGCACGACGACAGCGTGCTGGCCACCAGGCAGGTGCCCGTGGCCTGGGCGGCGCGGGCGGTGGCGACTTCTGCCTCGGAGTGGGCCAGGCGCTGGTGCGCCACCGGGGCCAGCAGCAGCGGGTGGGGCAGGTCCAGCCCACCCAGCGTGAGCCGCGTGTGGCCGCCGCGCACGTCGCGCAGCAGGCGCGGCACGATGGCCCAGGCGGCGAAGGCGGCGCGGTTGGCGGCCACCGTGCGGTCCCAGCCGCAGCCGCCGGCCACATAGGCAAGACGGCCCGCGTCCATGTGCTGGGGCGCGAGCCGCTCGTAGTCGATGGCGTTCCAGACGCCTGCGGGAATATGTGGTGTCATCAAATTTGATAGCTGCTAGCGCTTGTCCATCAAGCGCTAGCGGCCGATTTGATTACAAGTCCAGGTTCAGCGTCAGGCGCACTGCGCGGCCGTCGCCCTTGTACAGGAAGGCGCCCGAGCGGTACACGGCGGTGTAGTAGTCCTTGTCGGTCACGTTCAGCACGTTCAGGCGCAGGTCGGCGTGCTTGTTGATGCGGTAGGACGCGAACAGGTCGTACACGCTGAACGAGGGCACCGGCTGCGAGCACATGCCGTTGGTGTAGCCGGCGCCGGTGTCGGGCTGGCCGCCGCAGCGGCTGCTCTCGTAGCGCGCCACGGCGCCGAAGGAGAAGTCGCGCGTGAGCTGGTACTTGCCCTGTACGGTGAAGGAGCGGTCGGCGAAGTTGGACAGCGGGTTGCCCACGTTTGACGCCACGGCCGAGCGCAGCACCTTGGATTTCATAATCGCCGCTCCGGCTTGCAGCTGGAAGTTCTTGGTGACATTGCCGGCCAGGCCCAGTTCGATGCCGCGCACGCGGTTCTTGCCGGTGTTGAAGGTGCCTTCAGTGTCGTAGTTGGCGCCCTCCATCACGTCGTCCTTGGTGGTCTGGAACACGGCGGCGGTGGCCAGCAGCTTGTCGTCCAGCAGGTTCCACTTGGTGCCCAGCTCGATGTTCTGCGAGGTCTCGGGCTTGGCGCCGGCGGCGCTGCCGTTGTGGATCACCAGGCCGCCGTAGCCGCTGCTCGTGCCGGTGTCGGGTTCGCCGCCGTTGATGTCCTGCGCCGTGCCGTAGCTTGCATAGACCATACCCATGGGGTTGATCTTGTAGCTCACACCCAGGTGGCCGTTGAGCAGTGTGTCGTTGAAGCCGTAGTTGCCCGTGATCGCGCCCGTCTGGTTGTTGCGGGTGTCCAGCGACAGGTCGTAGTGGTCGGCGCGCAGGCCGCCGAACACGGTCCACTGGTCGGTCAGGTCCACCGTGTCCATGGCCGACAGCGCGAAGGTCTTCACGCGCCAGTCGCGTGTCCAACTGCGGCGTTCGTAGCTGCGGCCGGCCAGGTCGCCCAGGTTGCTCACGGGGTTGCCGTTCAGATCAGTGATGCACCAGCCGGCCTGCGGGCCGTTGCGGCCCGAAACGCGGCAGTTGGTGGCGCCGGTGTTGGTCACGCCGTAGTTGCCGGACTTCACCTTGTGGTCGGTGTATTCGAAGCCGAAGATGAATTCATGCTTGAGGCTGCCGATCTGCTTGTCCCAGCGCAGGTTGCTCTGGTGCGCGAAATATTTCACGTCCTGCCAGCCGGTGTGGCCGCCGTCCAGCACGCCGGCCGTGCCGATCGGGTTGTTGGCCGCGTCCAGCACCGTGCCGTTGGAGGCTCCCGTGGTGGCGTAGCGGTTGTCCGACTGGCCGTATCGCGTCAGGCTGGTGAGTTTGAGGTCGGGCGCAAAGCGGTAGGCGATGCGCGCGGTGACCGTGTCCACGTCGGAATTCAGGAAGTCGCTGTTCTGCGCATAGACCGGCACACCCGTGGCGGGGCGGCGGTTGGGCACCGTGCCCACGAGGTAGCCTCCCAGGTCGGGATGCTTGTCCTTGGCGCGCAGGCCGTAGTAGTCCAGCGTGACGGACAGGTCTTGGTTCAGCTCCCACAGGCCCGACAGCGCCAGGCCGTCGCGGCGGCGCTGCGAGGGGCTGCGGCCCGGCACGTCCTCGCCCGAGGTCAGGGCGTTGGCGCGCAGGGCGAACTTGTCGGTGAAGCCCTTGTTCATGTCCAGCGTCACGCGGTGGTGGCTGTCGGTGCCCACGCCGGCGGACACGCGGGTGAAGTCATAGTCCAGCGTGGCCTGCTTGGTCACGGCGTTCACCGCGCCGCCCGCCGAGCCGCGGCCCGCGAAGCTGGAGTTGGGGCCCTTGGTGACCTCCACCTGCTCGATGGCGAAGCTCTCGCGCGTGGTCATGCCGGGGTCGCGCAGGCCGTCCACGAACACGTCCGAGCGCGCCTCCTGGCCGCGGATGATGTAGCGGTCGCCAAAGGCGTTGCCGTTTTCGCCCGTTCCCAGGGTGATGCCGGGCTGCGCGGCCAGGATCTGCTTGAGGTCGGTGGCGCCGGAGTCGCGGATGGCCTCGCCGGTGACCACTTGGATGGTCTGCGGCGTCTCGGCCAGCGGGCGGGTGTGGCGCGTGTCGGCGGAGGTCTTGGCCTTGTAGGGCGCGCCGACCTCGGCGTTGGGGTTGGGATCGATGGCCTGCTCCTGCACCGTCACCGTGGGCAGGGTGGTGACGGGGGCGGGCGTGGGCTGCACCTGGGCGATGGCGCTCAGCGGCAGCAGGGCTGCGGCCATGCGCAGGCTCTTGGGCTTCTTGAGAGGGGAGGAGGAGGGCATTGCTGGAAACGAGAGGTTGGAATTATTCGCTAGGGATTATTGTTGCGAATCAATCTCGTTTGCGTCAATAAGTGCAAAAATGCCTCACCCACAGTGGCGGAAACGTCAGCAGCAGTGGTGTTTTGTGGTGGTTTGGCAACAAACACACGGTTGGGCGCGCGAAGTCCCGCCAAGTCCCGCCCAGCGCGGCAAGCATTCGGTCAATGCTGGCGCGTGCCCCGCTGCCGGATGGCACACGGCGGCAGGGCGATCAGGCGTTGAGCAGCGCGCGGCCCTCGCGCCGGGCCGCGCCGGCGTCCACCAGTTCCTGCATCAGCTGCTCGGCCCAGACGGATGCGGTCTGCTGCGCAAAGTGTCGCTGGTGCAGCATGCCGAAGTACGGTGTGGCCGCCAACCAGGCATGCACTTGCGCCAGCGGCGCCTGC
Source organism: Diaphorobacter sp. ED-3 (assembly GCF_027625375.1). Taxonomy (NCBI): domain Bacteria; kingdom Pseudomonadati; phylum Pseudomonadota; class Betaproteobacteria; order Burkholderiales; family Comamonadaceae; genus Diaphorobacter; species Diaphorobacter sp. ED-3. The sequence goes on from NZ_CP115182.1 coordinate 724,947, forward strand.
TGCCATTCCAGCAGCTTGTACTTGAGCAGCACCTTGGCCGCGTGGCGCGCGTGTTTGACCGGGTCGGCCTCGAAACCCGCCAGCCGGCGCCGCGCCCGCGCCAGCGCGGCGGGCACGTCGCCAAACACGCTGCCGTGGCCGGGGATCACGGTGAGCGGATTCAGCCGCTCGATCAGGTCCAGCGTGGCGCCCACCTCGGCAAAGGCCTGCTCGCCGTCCAGTTCGGGGAACACCACGCCGAAGCCGTTCTCCCAGAGCGCGTCGCCCGAGATCAGCACGCGCGCGCGCGGCTCGAACAGCACCACGGCATGGGTGTCATGCCCCGGGGCTGCGTGCACCTGCCACGCGCGGTCGCCCAGCTGCACCTCGGTGGCGGGGGGCAGCACGCCGTCGGCACGAAAGCGCGGGCACTCTTGGCCGGTGGGCACGTAGCTCAGCGCCACCGGGTCCCAGTCCTGCACCTGTGCCCACTGCCCCGGGGGGATGCGGGTGGCAAGCTGCGGCCAGCGCGCCTGCAGCGCGGCATTGCCGCCGCAATGGTCGCTGTGCAGGTGGGTATTGAGCAACTGGTCCAGCACACGCCCGTCCAGCGCCGACTCCACCAGCGCCACGGTTTGCGGCGCGTGGGCGCAGTAGCCGCTGTCCACCAGCGCCGTGCAGTCGCGCCCCAACAGCAGCACGTTGTTGGCCGACAGCCAGCCGCGCTCGATGACAATGATTTCCGGCGGTAGGGCAGGTGGAACAAGCGGCATCAGCTATGAAAATTGGAGTAACCGGGGCGCGGCATCACTTGCCGTCGCGCAGCTCCCGTCGCAGGATCTTGCCCACGTTGGTCTTGGGCAGTTCGTCGCGGAATTCGATGTATTTTGGCCGCTTGTAGCCGGTCAGGTGTTCATGGCAGTAGCGCACCACGTCGTCCTCGGTCAGCGAGGGGTCGCTGCGCACCACGAACACCTTGATGGCTTCGCCCTGCTTGTCGTCGGCCACGCCCACGGCGGCGCATTCCAGCACGCCCGGGCACAGGGCCACCACCTGCTCCAGTTCGTTGGGGAAGACGTTGAAGCCGCTCACCAGGATCATGTCCTTCTTGCGGTCGATGATGCGCGTATAGCCCTCCTCGTCCATCACGCCGATGTCGCCCGTGCGCATGAAGCCGTCGGGCGTGAAGGCCTTGGCATTTTCCTCGGGTTGGTTGTAGTAGCCGGGCATCACGTTGGGGCCCTTGATGCAGATTTCGCCCGCCGAGCCGATGGGCAGGCTCGCGCCTGCGTCGTCCTTGATGGCGATGTCGATGCCCGGCAGCGGCAGGCCGATGCTGCCGCTGAAGGCGGTGCTGTTCACCGGGTTGTTGGTGCCGATGGCGCAGGTCTCGCTCATGCCCCAGCCTTCGATCATGGTGGCGCCCGTCACGGCCTTCCACTGCTGGGCCGTGGCCTCGGTCGCGGCCATGCCGCCGGCCTGCGCCACGCACAGCTGCGAGAAATCCAGATGGCGGAACTGCGGGTTCTGCAGCAGCGCGTTGAACAGCGTGTTCACGGCGGGCAGCATGTGGAAGGGGCGCTTCTTCAGCACCTCCACGAACTTGGGGATGTCCCGCGGGTTCGGGATCAGCGTCAGGCGCGAGCCCTGGCGGATGGCCAGCAGGCACAGCGTGAGCGCGAAGATGTGGTACAGCGGCAGCGCGGCAATGCTGTTGGCGCGGCTCAGGTCGCCGATCTTGCCCAGCGCGGGGGTGAACCAGGCCTCGGCCTGCAGCGTCGCGGCGACGATGTTGCGCTGGGTGAGCACTGCGCCTTTGGACAGGCCCGTGGTGCCGCCCGTGTACTGCAGGAAGGCCGGCGTGTCGGGCGCGACGCGCGCCGGGGTCAGCGTGCGCCGCTCGCCCAGGGCCAGCGCGCGCTTGAAACTGATCACTTGGCGCCCGCCCGTCAGGGGCAGCTCGTACGCGGGCACCATCTTGGCCAGGTGGCGCACGGCAAAGGTGATCCAGCGTCCGTACCAGGCGCCCAGCAGGTCGCCCATGGAGGCGATCACCACATGCTGCACGGCCGTGTGGTCGATCACCTCGGCCAGCGTGTGCGCGAAGTTCTCCAGGATGACGATGGCCGTGGCGCCCGAGTCCTTGAGCTGGTGCTCCAGCTCGCGCGCGGTGTACAGCGGGTTCACGTTCACGCACGTGTAGCCCGCGCGCAGCACGGCGGCCATGGTCACCGCGAACTGCGGCACGTTGGGCAGCATGATGGCCACGCGCGCACCGGGTGCGAGACCCTGGCCCTGTAGCCACGCGCCGAGCCGGGCCGACAGGCGGTCGAGTTCGCGGTAGCTCATCCACCGGTCCATGCACACCGAGAACGGGCTGTCGGCGTGGCGGTGGAAGGACTCCTCCAGCATCTGCGCCACCGAGGGGTAGGCATCGGCATCCACGTCGTGCGGCACGCCAGCGGGGTAGTTCTTGAGCCAGATTCGTTCCATGCAAGGGTCCTCGTTGCGGTATGGGGCAAGATCGCACCGATTGTGGAAGTGGCCTTGCACGCGCCATACCGGGCTTGTCCTAGTCCGGATGCCGCAGAGGTCACCCAAGCGACACACCACAACCACCACAAGGAGCTTCATGACGAACGCGCGTTGGCAACGCTGGGCGGTGGCCGTGCATCTGCTGTTGATCGCGGGGTGGATTGCCTGGTTCTGGGTCCGTTCGCCGGCGCTGGCGCTGGCGGGCGTGGCCGCGGTCCCGCTGATGTTCCGCCTGGGCATGGCGCCGCAATTTTTCTTGATGGCCTGGGTTTGCCGGGGGGATGCGACGCCGCGTCCGCGCGTCGGGCAGCTGCTGCGCGCCTGGTGGGCCGAGTCACGCTGGGCCAGCCTGGTCTTCGGTTGGTGGCAGCCGTTCCGCCACCAGGCCGTGGCGGACTGGCTGCCACCGCGCGCGTCGGACGTGCCCGGCCCGCGCGGCGTGGTGCTGGTGCACGGCTTCCTGTGCAACCGAGGGTTCTGGACGCCCTGGCTGGCGCTGCTGCGTGCGCGCGGCCATGCCTTTGTGGCCGTGACCCTGGAGCCCGCCTTCGGCTCCATCGACGATTACTGCCGCACCATCGACGATGCCGTGCGCAGCGTGGCCGAGGCCACTGGGCGGGCGCCGCTGATCGTGGGCCACAGCATGGGCGGTCTGGCCGCACGCGCCTGGCTGCGCGCCGTGCCGGGCAGCGAGCAGCGCGTGCACCGCATCGTCACGCTGGGATCGCCGCACCACGGCACCTGGCCCGCGCGCGGCGCACGCAGCACCAATGGCCGGCAGATGCGGTTGCACGGCCCCTGGGTACGCCAGTTGGGGCAAGACGAGCCGCCGGCACGCGCCGCAGTCTTCGTGTGCTGGTACTCCAACTGCGACAACGTGGTCTATCCGCCCGCGGCCGCAATGCTGCAGGGCGCGGACAACCGCTTCATCGAGGGGGTGGCGCACGTCGAGATGGCGTTCCACCCGCGCGTGCTGCAGGACTGCCTGGCGCTGCTCGAGCAGCCCTGAGCGTGTCGGCGACGCGCTTCAGGCCGGGAGCGGCTCGCGCGCATCGGCCGCGAACTCGGGCTGGCCGCGCAGCCGTTCGTAGATCGGCGCGAAATCCTGCGCCGTGAGTTCGAACAGCTGCTCGAAGCTGTCGATCACGAAGTAGGTCTGCTGGTAGGTGTCGATCTTGTAGCGCGTGCGCATGGTGCGTTCCAGCTCCAGTGGCAGGCGCTGCGGCTCGGGGCTGTGCACGGCGTAGGGCAGTTCGCCGCGCGAGCTGAGGATGCCCGCGCCATAGGCGCGCAGCCCGCCTTGCTCGCGGATCAGGCCGAACTCGATCGTGTACCAGTACAGCCGCGAGAGCATCTCGCAGGCGCCCAGTCCCGCCGCTTTCAGGCCTCCTTCGCCATAGCGCTGCACATAGTCGGCAAACACCGGGTTGAACAGCAGCGGCACGTGGCCGAACAGGTCGTGGAACACGTCGGGCTCGACGATGTAGTCGAACTCCTGGGGCGTGCGGATCCAGTCGGTGACCGGGAATTTGCGGTTCGCCAGCAGCGAGAAGAACGGCACCTCGGGGATCAGCCCCGGCACGGCCACCAGCTCCCAGCGCGTGGCGCGGTACAGGTGCTCGTTCACGTCATCGAAGCGCGGGATGCGCTCCTTGGCGCCCAGCAGCGGCAGGGCCTGGATGAAGGCCTCGCTCGCCAGGCCCTGCAGCTGGGCCGACTGGCGCTGGTACAGGCGGTGGTAGGTGTCGTGGTCGGTGGCGGTGTAGGCCGCGAAGTTCTGCGCGCAGGTGTAATCCTCCTGCGCACGCGAATAGTCGCCGCGCGGCGGGCGGCTGGATTGTCCGTAGACGACGGGGGCTTGTCCCATGGTGCTTGTCTCCTTGTTGGAACCGCGCCGTCGTCGTGCACCGCCGGCCTGGTGTGGGCCGGCGGGCGGGAGTGCAGGACGGCGTTCAGTCGATGTGGATCTTGGCGGCCTTGATGAGGAATTCGTACTTGCCCAGTTCCGAGCGCACGAAGCTGCCGAAGCCGCCCAGCGTGAGTTCTTCGGGCGTCAGGCCCATTTTCTGGAACTGCGCTTTGCCGGCCGGCGAGTGCATGGCTTTCGAGAACGCCGTGGCGTACTTCTGTGCATCGGCGGCGGGCAGCGTGGCGGGGGCAAACAGCCCGAACCAGGTGGACACGTTGAAGCCGGGCACCTCGCTGTTGATGCTGGGCACGTGGGGCAGGGCGTCGTCGCTGCCCAGCGATGTCACGCCCAGCGCCTTGAGCTTGCCGCCCTGGATCAGCGGCAGTGACGACGCCAGGTTGTCGAACACGATGTCCACGCCGCCGTCCTGCAGCGCCTTGAGCGCCGGGCCCGCGCCCTGGAAGGGCGCATGGGGCATGCGCGTGTTGGTGAGCGACTTGAACATCTCCCCGGCGATGTGGCCGATGCTGCCGTTGCCGCCCGAGCCGTACTTGAGCTGGTCCGGGTGGGCCTTCATGTACTTCACGAGGTCGGTGGTGGTGCTGATATCCAACGCCTTGGCCCGTTCGGCGCTCATCACCAGCACGTTCGGTGTGCGGGCGACGAGCACGATGGGCGTGAAATCCTTGACCGGGTTGTAGGGGAAATTCTTGTACAGCCAGGGATTCACGGCATGGGTGGCGACCGCACCCATCACCAGCAGGTTGCCGCTCTTGGGCGCCTTGGCCACCGTGTCTGCGCCCAGGTTGCCGCCGGCGCCCGGCTTGTTCTGCACCTGGATGGGTCCGAGCTGGGCCTGCGCCCCTTCGGCCAGGATGCGCGCGCTCTTGTCGAGCGGGCCTCCGGCCGCGTAGGGCACCACGATGGTCATGGGGGCGGATGCATTCTGTGCCTGTACGGCGCAAGCCATGCACAGCGCAAGGGAACCCACCAATTGACGGCGACGCAACATTGAATTTCTCCCGAGTCTCTTTGAAAGGGCGCTCAGTAAAGAAAGCCGTTGTTGCAGTGCGTCATTCCATGGCCGGGCCACGCCCAGGGCTCACGCCTGGGTCTGCAGGACGCCGCGCCGGATCTGGTCACGCTCCAGCGATTCGAACAGCGCCTTGAAGTTGCCTTCGCCGAAACCCTCGCGGTAGTTGCCCTGGCGTTCGATGAACTCAAAGAACACCGGCCCCAGCATGGGCGTGGAGAAGATCTGCAGCAGCAGACGGGGTGTGCCGTCAGCCGTGGTGCCGTCCAGCAGGATGCCGCGCGCCTGCAGTTCCGCCACGTTCTGGCCGTGACTCGGCAGGCGGGTGTCCAGCATGTCGTAATAGATGTCGTTGGGCGCCGGGGCCAGGGGCACGCCCGCCAGCCCCAGCTTGTCCACCACCTCGACGAGCGAGTCGCAGATCAGCGCGATGTGCTGGATGCCCTCGCCGTTGAACTGCATCAGGAATTCCTCGATCTGCCCGCCGCCCTGCTTGGCCTCTTCGTTCAGCGGGATGCGGATCTTGCCGTCCGGCGCCGTCATGGCCTTCGACGTCAGGCCCGTGTACTCGCCCTGGATGTCGAAGTAGCGGATCTCTCGGAAGTTGAAGAGCTTTTCGTAGAAATTGGCCCAGAATCCCATGCGGCCCCGGTACACGTTGTGCGTGAGGTGGTCGATCTCGTTCAGGCCGTGCCCCACAGGGCGCCGGTCCACGCCGGGCAGGAAGTCGAAGTCGATGTCGTAGATGGACTTGCCGTCCTCGAAGCGGTCGATCAGGTACAGCGGCGCGCCGCCAATGCCCTTGATGGCTGGCAGGCGCAGTTCCATGGGGCCGGTGGGGATCTCGATCGGCTGGGCGCCCAGCTCCAGCGCACGCCGGTAGGCCTGGTGCGAATCCTTCACGCGAAAGGCCAGCCCGCAGGCCGAGGGGCCGTGTTCGGCGCCAAAGTACGCGGCCTGGCTGGCCGGCTCGCGGTTCAGGATGAAGTTGATCTGGTTCTGCCGGTACAGCAGCACGTCCTTGGACCGGTGGCGCGCCACCAGCGTGAATCCCAGCTTCTCGAAGACCGCTTCCAGCAGCCCCGGGGTGGGCGAGGTGAACTCCACGAACTCGAAGCCCATCAGGCCCATGGGGTTCTCCCAGGCGTCGGCGTCATGGGTGGCGCGAAGGGGCAGGGCGGCAGTCATCGGTAGTCTCCTTAGGGTGTGTCGCTTCACTGTAGGAGGGGCGGGGCTCATGTTTCTGGCGAATGCGCACGGGTTTGAGTGTGGATATGCAGGAATGTTGCGCAACGTCAATGCGATGTGCATCCATTTCGCGTTAGGGAACACGCGGGTGCGTCTCGTGCGGCGCGTGCCTAGAATCCGCCGCCATGAGCGAACGCACCCCCGCCCTCGACAAGCTGGACCGTGCCATCCTGCGCCGCCTGCAGGACAACGGCCGCGAGACCTATGACGTGATCGGCGAACAGGTGGGCCTGTCGCCCAGCGCCGTGTTGCGCCGCGCCAAGCGGCTGGAGGAAGAGGGCGTGATTGACCGCTACGTGGCTCTGGTACGCCCCGAGCGCGTGGGCCTGGGACTGACCGCCTACCTGAACGTGCGCCTGGAAAAGCACACCGAGAGCCACAAGCGCAACCCGATGGACCTGTTCCGCGCCAGCGTGCAGACCTGGCCCGAGGTGGTGGAGTGCGCGTCGCTCACCGGCGAGATGGACTACCTGCTGCGCGTGGTGGTGGCCGACATGGCGCACTACAGCCGCTTCATCATGGACACGCTGCTCAAGCACCCCAGCGTGCAGGACTGCAAGACCAGCTTCGTGCTGGACCGGGTCAAGGCCACTACCGCCCTGCCGGTGTAGATAAAAAAGGCACGGCAGTCGCGTGGCGGACAGAGGAAGTCCTGTATTGATAGCTGCTTGCGCTTACTGGGTAAGGGCTAGAGGCCATTTTTCCCTTGGATCTGATTTCCCCCACTTTTTTGTTGCATTGCAGCATATGCGCCCCAGATTCCTAGGGAAAACCCTAGAATCGGCCGCATCATGCTTTCAACCAAAGACTGGCTTCGCGCTTCCTGGAACGCAGGGCGACAAATGCTGCGCCCCGCCGCCGGGGGACGCTTCCACCGAGGTTTTGCCATGAACACTGTGATGGTGCCCATCCGTTCGCTCGGCCCGCAGCACCGCGAGCGCATTGCCGCCCACCTGCTGCGCCTGGAGCCGCGCGACCGCTACCTGCGCTTTGGCTACGCCGCCAACGACGACCAGGTGCGCCGCTACGTCGAGTTGCTGGACTTCTCGCGCGACGAGGTGTTCGGCATCTTCAACCGCCGCCTGGAGTTGATCGCCATGGCCCATGTGGCGTTTGCGCCATCGGGCGAGTACGAAAGTTGCGCCGAGTTCGGCGTCTCGGTCTCGGCCACGGCGCGCGGGCGCGGCTACGGCGCGCGGCTGTTCGAGCGCGCGGTGATGCTGGCGCGCAACCGCGGCGTGAGCATGATGTTCATCCACGCGCTCACCGAGAACACGGCCATGCTCAAGATCGCGCGCAATGCCGGCGCCACGGTGCGCCGCGACGGATCCGAATCCGAGGCGTACTTGCAGCTGCCGCCCGCGCGCTTCGACACGCGCGTGTCCGAGATCATGGCCGAGCATTTCGGCGAAGTGGACTACCAGCTCAAGAAGCAGGCGCGGCAGTTCTGGCGCTTCCTGGCCGACCTGCAGGAAATCCGCCAGGGCGTGCGCGACGGCCGCCACCAGGCCGCCGAGTAGGCAGGCGTGCCCCGCGGGTGCGCGGGGCGATCCGCTATCCTTGGGGGCTGATCCACTCCCTGCACAACCTGCACCCGTCCCCGTGTCCGACCCCCACCCTGCGCGCGCCTCCGACAAGGAGGACAAGCGCACGTTCCTGCAGCGCCTCGTCGAGTTCATCAACCCCGGGCCGGACTCGACGGCCGAGCTCATCGCCACGCTGGCCGAGGCCGAGGACAACGACGTCATCAACGCCGATGCGCGGGTGATGCTGGAGCGCGTGCTGCGCATGGCCGAGATGACCGCGGGCGACGTGCTGGTGCCCGCGCCACGCATGGACATGCTGGACATCGACGCGCCGGTGGACGAGCTCATGCACCAGGTGCTGCAGACCGCGCACTCGCGCTTTCCGGTGTACCAGGGCGAGCGCGACAACATCATCGGCATCCTGCTGGCCAAGGATCTGCTCAAGCTCTGGCGCTCGCCGGGGCTGAACGTGCGCACGCTGGTGCGCCCGGCGCTGTTCGTGCCCGAGAGCAAGGGCCTGCATGACCTGGGGCGGGAATTCCGCAACACGCGCAACCACATGGCCATCGCCATCGACGAGTTCGGCCGCATCGCCGGTCTGGTGACGTTCGAGGACGTGATCGAGCAGATCGTGGGCGAGATCGAGGACGAGTTCGACATCCCCGAGGACGAGGGCGACATCTTCGGCCTGGCCGACCGCACCTTCCGCGTGAGCGGCGACACGCCCGTGGAGCGCGTGGCCGAGGCCTTCGGCGTGGCGCTGCAGGGCAGCGACCCCGATGAGAGCTTTGACACCATCGGCGGCCTGATCGCGCACGAGCTGGGCCGCATGCCGCGCAAGGGAGAGTCCGTGGTGCTCGGCGGCCTGCAGTTTGTGGTGATGCACACCAAGGGCGGGTCGGTGCGCTGGTTCAAGGTCGCACCGGCGGCGGCCACGCCCGAGTCCGAACGCTGATGGCCGTCGCACCGCCCCTGGCCGCGCACGCACCGCGCCGCGGCCCGTTGCCCTGGGTGCTGGCACTGGTGGCCGGGCTGGCGCAGGCCGCATCGCTGGCCTGGCCCTGGGGCGGGCAGCCGCTGTGGTGGCTGCAGATCCTGTCGCTGGCCTTGTGGGCGCATGTGCTGCTGGGCGCCGGCGGTACACGCCGGGCCGGCCTGCTGGGCTGGGTGTTCGCCACGGCGTGGCTCGCGGGCACGTTCTGGTGGCTGTTCATCTCCATGCACACGTATGGGGGACTGGCCGCGCCGCTGGCCGTGCTGGCGGTGCTGGGGCTGGCGGCGTTCCTCGGCAGTTATTACGCAGCGGTTTCTGCATGTTTTTGGGCTCTAGCGCCCGTCCATAGAGCGCTGGCAGCTATCGTTTTTGCTGCGCTGTGGTTATTGGCGGAATTGGCACGCGGCCAATGGTGGACCGGCTTTCCGTGGGGCGCGGGCGGCTACGCGCATGTGCAGGGGCCCCTGGCCGCGCTGGCGCGCAGCGTGGGCGTGTACGGCATCGGTGCCGCGGCGGCGCTCTTGGCCATGTTGCTGGCGCAGGCGCGCCGCGCCGACCTGCGCAATGCACGTGCGTGGGCGCTGGTCCTCGCGCTCACGGCCGTGGGGGCAGGGGCCGCCTGGCAGCGCCACTGCGCCGTCGAGGGCTGCGGTGCGCCGCCACCCGTGCATGCGCCGCTGTCGCTGGCGCTGCTGCAGGGCAACATCCCGCAGGACGAGAAGTTCCAGCCCGGCAGTGGCGTGCCGATGGCGCTGCAGTGGTATTACGACCAGATCCACGCGGCCAAGGCCAGCCTGGTGGTGGCGCCCGAGACGGCCATCCCCCTGCTGCCGCAGCAGCTGGTGCCCGGCTATTTGGAGGGCATGGCCGAGCGCTATGCCGCGGGCGGCCAGGCGCTGCTGCTGGGCATCCCGCTGGGCAGCCTGGAAGAGGGCTATACCAACTCGGTGCTGGGCTTTGCGCCCGAGCAGCCGCAGCCCTACCGCTACGACAAGCACCATCTGGTGCCGTTCGGCGAGTTCATCCCGCCGTTCTTCCGCTGGTTCACCGAGATGATGAACATCCCCCTGGGCGACTTCAACCGCGGCGCGGTGGGTCAGCCGTCGCTGGCGTGGGCCGGCGAGCGCATAGCGCCCAATATCTGCTACGAGGACTTGTTCGGCGAGGAAATCGGCGTGCGCTTTCTCGACCCGGCGAGCAGCCCGACCATCCTCGTGAACCTGAGCAACATCGGCTGGTTCGGCAACACCGTGGCGGTGGACCAGCACCTGGCCATCAGCCGTCTGCGCGCGCTGGAGTTCGAGCGTCCCATGGTGCGTGCCACCAACACCGGCGCCACGGCGGTGATCGACCACCGCGGGCAGGTCACGCACCGCATGCCGGCTTATCAGCGCGGCGTGCTGCGCGCCCAGGTGCAGGGGCGTGGTGGCGCCGCCACGCCGTACGCCCGGTGGGTGGCGCGCTGGGGGCTTTGGCCCCTGTGGGCGCTCGGGTTTGCAGTGGCGGGGCTGGCCTGGTGCCTGCGCGGGCGCACAGGGCGGGCGCGGGCTGGAAATTGATCCAGATCATCCCGGCGCGGTAGCCAGCGGGCTTTCCCGGGGCACGGTTACAGGCCAGAGCGCGCGCGAGCCTGGATAATAGAGGGCCTTCGCCGCCCGTGGCCGCGGGCCGCGCGCTGATTTTTTTGCATCAACGACCACCTACCGCGACGGCACGGGCCGTCTGGAGCACGATTGACAATGGCTGATTCCTTCTCGTACGAACAACTCATCGCCTCGGGCGAGGGCCGGTTGTTCGGTCCGGACAGCGGGCGCCTGCCCCTGCCCCCCATGCTGATGTTCGATCGCATCACGCACATCGACACCGACGGCGGCGCGCATGGCCTGGGAAGGATCGTGGCCGAACTCGACGTCAAGCCCGACCTGTGGTTCTTCGCCTGCCATTTCCAGGGCGACCCGGTCATGCCCGGCTGCCTGGGGCTGGATGCCATGTGGCAGCTCATCGGCTTCTATCTCACCTGGCTGCGCCTGCCGGGCCGTGGCCGCGCGCTGGGCGCGGGCGAGGTCAAGTTCACCGGCGAGGTGGGCCCGGACGTAAAGCTCGTGACCTACGAAATCGACCTCAAGCGCGTCATCAAGCGCAAACTCAACATGGCCATCGGCGATGCACGCCTGCTGGCCGACGGCAAGGAAATCTACGTGGCCAACGACCTGCGCGTGGGTCTGTTCCTGCGCGAAGGCGACGCACAGGGAAGCGCAGCATGACCAAGAAACGGGTGGTGATCACGGGCGCGGGCATCGTCTCGTGCATTGGCAACGATCTGCAGACCGTGGAGGAGGCGCTGCGCGCCAGCCGCTCCGGCATCAAGGCCGTGCCCCAGTTCACCGAGCTGGGCCTGCGCAGCCAGGTGGCGGGTGTGCCTGAGATCGACGTCGAGGCGCGCATCGACCGCAAGCAGCTGCGCTTCATGGGCGACGCCGCGGCCTATGCGCAGATTGCCCTGGAAGACGCCATCCAGCAGGCCGGCCTCACCCCCGAACAGGTCAGCCACCCGCGTACCGGCCTCATCATGGGCTCGGGCGGCGGCTCTCCCGCCAACCAAATCGAGGCGGCCGACACGCTGCGCGAAAAGGGCATCCGCCGCGTAGGACCCTACCAGGTCACGCGCTGCATGAGCTCCACCGTCTCGGCGTGCCTTGCGACCAACTTCAAGGTCAAGGGCATCAACTATTCCATTACCTCGGCCTGCTCCACGTCGGCGCACTGCATCGGCGCCGCTGCGCAGCAGATCGCCTGGGGCCTGCAGGACGTGATGTTCGCCGGCGGCGGCGAAGAGCTGTCCTGGGGCATGTCGCTGCTGTTCGACGGCATGGGCGCCATGTCCAGCAAGTACAACGCCACGCCCGAGAAGGCCTCGCGCGCCTATGACGCCAACCGCGACGGCTTCGTGATCGCCGGCGGCGGCGGTGCCGTGGTGCTGGAAAGCCTGGAGCATGCACTGGCACGCGGCGCCACCATCCTGGGTGAGGTCGTGGGCTTTGGCGCCACGAGCGACGGCGAAGATATGGTGGCCCCGTCGGGCGACGGCGCCATCGCCTGCATGCAGCAGGCCATGGAAGGACTGGGCGCGCCCATCGACTACATCAACACCCACGGCACCTCCACGCCTGTGGGCGACATGCAGGAAGTGCGTGCCATGCAGGCGGTGTTCGGCGAGGCCGTGCCGCCGTTCTCCAGCACCAAGTCGCTCACCGGCCATTCGCTGGGCGCCACCGGCGTGCAGGAAGCGATCTACTGCCTGATCATGCTGAACAAGGGCTTCATCGCCGGTTCGGCCAACGTGGAGACGCCGGACCCGCTGCTGGGCTCCATGCCGCTGGTGACCCAGACGCGCGACGCGCAGTTGACACACGTGCTGTCCAACAGCTTTGGCTTTGGCGGCACCAACGCCAGCCTGGTGCTGCGCCGCTGGCAAGGCCAGTGACGGCCTCGGGCCAGGTACGACGGGGGCTGCGGCCCCCGTTTTGCTTGGACGCCTAAAATTGCCGGTTCGCGCGTGCGAGCGCGCCCGCTCTCTCAGACACACAGCCATGCTGACATTCCAACAAATCATCCTCAAACTGCAGTCCTACTGGGCCGACCAGGGTTGCGCACTCTTGCAGCCCTATGACATGGAAGTGGGCGCCGGTACGTCGCATACAGCTACGTTTTTGAGAGCTCTGGGCCCGGAGCCCTGGAAGGCCGCCTACGTGCAGCCCAGCCGCCGCCCCAAGGACGGTCGCTATGGCGAGAACCCCAACCGCCTGCAGCATTACTACCAGTACCAGGTGGTGCTCAAGCCCGCGCCCGACAACATCCTGGAGCTGTACCTGGGCTCGCTCGAAGCCTTGGGCTTTGACCTCAAGAAGAACGACATCCGCTTCGTCGAGGACGACTGGGAGAACCCCACGCTGGGCGCCTGGGGCCTGGGCTGGGAGGTGTGGCTCAACGGCATGGAGGTGACGCAGTTCACCTATTTCCAGCAGGTCGGCGGCATCGACTGCAAGCCCGCCACGGGCGAGATCACTTACGGCCTGGAGCGCCTGGCCATGTACCTGCAGGGCGTGGACAACGTCTACAACCTGACCTGGACCGAGGGCCCGAATGGCGCGAAATTGACCTATGGCGACGTGTACCACCAGAACGAGGTGGAGCAGTCCACCTACAACTTCGAGCATTCCGACGCCGAGTTCCTCTTCACCGCCTTCGGCGCCCATGAAAAGCAGGCCAACCACCTGATGGGCGAGCAGCTCGCGCTGCCGGCCTACGAGCAGGTGCTCAAGGCGGCGCACACGTTCAACCTGCTGGATGCGCGCGGGGCGATCTCCGTGACCGAGCGCGCCGCCTACATCGGCCGCATCCGCAACCTGGCGCGCGCCGTAGCCAAGGCCTACCTGGACAGCCGTGCGCGCCTGGGCTTCCCCATGGCGCCCAAGGCGCATGCCGACGAGGTGCTGGCCGAGCTGGCCAAGGCCGCGGAACAACAGAACAAGAAGGCCGCCTGAGCGCACGCGCCGCGCAGCGAGAAACACACCATGAATCACCAGAATCTTCTTGTCGAACTGTTTGTCGAAGAACTGCCCCCCAAGGCCCTGCAAAAGCTCGGCGATGCCTTCGCGGGCGTGCTGCTGGAGCAACTGCAGGCGCAAGGCCTGACCTCGGCACATTCGCAGCTCACCGCCTTTGCCTCGCCGCGCCGGCTGGCGGCGCACATCACCGAAGTGCTGCCCGCCGCGGCCGACAAGGCGGTGTCGCAAAAGCTCATGCCCGTGGCCGTGGGTCTGGATGCGAGCGGCCAGCCCACGCCGGCGCTGCTCAAGAAGCTGACCGCGCTGGGCGCCGACGCCGCCAGCGTGCCGCAGCTCAAGCGCGTGCACGATGGCAAGGCCGAGGTGCTGTTCTTTGAAAGCATGGCCAAGGGCGCGCTGCTGGCCGACGGCCTGCAGAAGGCGCTGGACGAAGCCATTGCCAAGCTGCCGATCCCGAAGGTGATGCGCTACCAGCTGCAGGACGGTTGGACCAGCGTGCATTTCGTGCGCCCGGCCCACGGCCTGGTGGCGCTCCACGGCACGCAGGTGCTCGTCGGCGTGCAGGCCCTGGGCCTGACGGCCGGCAACACCACGCACGGCCACCGCTTCGAGGCCTCCGTGGACCCGGTCGTGATCCAGAGCGCCGACAGCTACGCCGAGCAACTGCGCAGCGAAGGCGCGGTGATTGCTAGCTTTGCCGAGCGCCGCGCCGAGATCGCGCGCCAGCTGCAGGCGGCCGCCGACCGTGTAGGCGGTGGCGTGCGGCCGATCGAAGACGCCGCCCTGCTGGACGAAGTAACGGCGCTGGTCGAGCGCCCCAATGTGCTGGTCTGCGAATTCGAGAAGGAGTTCCTCGCCGTGCCGCAGGAGTGCCTGATCCTCACCATGAAGGCCAACCAGAAGTACTTCCCGCTGCTGGATGCCGAGGGCAAGCTCACCCACCAGTTCCTGGTGGTGAGCAACATCAGCCCGCAGGACGCCAGCGCCGTCATCCAGGGCAACGAGCGCGTGGTGCGCCCGCGCCTGGCGGATGCCAAGTTTTTCTTCGATCAGGACCGCAAGAAGACCCTGGTCAGCCGCGTGGACCAGCTGGCCAAGGTGGTCTACCACAACAAGCTGGGCACGCAGGGCGAACGTGTGGAGCGGGTGCGCCATATCGCCAAGGCCATTGCCACGCAGCTGTTCACGGCGCTTGCGCAGGGTAACGCGGCGCTGGATTCCCAGGAAGGCGAGATCGCGCAGGACTATCTGCTGACCTGCGTGGACAACGCCGCGCTGCTGGCCAAGACCGACCTGGTCACCGACATGGTGGGCGAGTTCCCCGAGCTGCAGGGCATCATGGGCGGCTACTACGCGGTGAGCGACGGCCTGCCCGACGAGGTGGCGCACGCCATCGAGGACCATTACAAGCCCCGCTTTGCCGGCGACGCGCTGCCGCGCGAGAACGTGGGCGTGGTCGTCGCGCTGGCCGACAAGCTGGAGACGCTGGTGGGCATGTTCGGCATCGGCAACCTGCCCACGGGCGACCGCGACCCGTTTGCGCTGCGTCGCCATGCGCTGGGCGTGATCCGCATGCTGGTCGAGAAAGAGTTGCCGCTGGATCTGGATGCGCTGCTGGCCAGCGCGGTGCCGGCTTTCGGCGACAAGATCGAGGACACCAGCGCCCAGTTGGCCGACTTCATCTACGACCGCCTGGCTGGCTCCCTGCGCGAGCAGGGATACAGCGCGCAGGAGGTGGACGCCGTCATCGCCCTGCGCCCGCAGCGCCTGGCCCTGGTGCCCCGCCAGTTGGAGGCCGTGCGTGCCTTCACCCAACTGGAAGAAGCGCCCGCGCTGGCCGCGGCCAACAAGCGCGTGACCAACATCCTCAAGAAGGCCGGCGAGGTGGATCCGCACGTGAATGAGGAACTACTGCAAGAGCCCGCCGAGAAGGACCTGTACGCCGCGCTGCAGCGCTTCGTGCCCGAGGCCAACGCCCAGTTCGACAGTGGCGACTACACCGCCAGCCTGCAAACCCTGGCCGTGCTGCGCGCGCCCGTGGACGCGTTCTTCGACGACGTGATGGTCAATGCCGAGGAGCTGGCGTTGCGCCTGAACCGCCAGGGCCTGCTCAAGAAGCTGCACATGGCGATGAACCGCGTGGCCGACCTCTCGCGCCTGGCGGTGTGACCGTGCGCGGCTGTGGGGCCTGGACCGTTACGCCGGTGACGGCGGACGCGGGCGGCGCGGCAGCGTTGCTTTGATAATCGCGCCATGAAACTCGCCATCCTGGACCGAGACGGAACGCTCAACGCGCTGGGCGATGGCTTCATCGCCTCGCCCGACGAATGGGTGCCGGTGCCTGGCGCGCTGGAGGCCGTGGCGCGGCTGAACCACGCGGGCTGGCATGTGGTGGTGGCCACCAACCAGCCGGGCCTGGGCCGCGGCCTCTTCGATGCGCAGACCCTGGTGGCCATCCATGCGAAGATGCACCGGCAGCTGGCCACGCTGGGTGGGCGCATCGACGCGGTGTTCTACTGCCCCCACACCGAGAGCGAGCAATGCCACTGCCGCAAGCCCGCTCCGGGCCTGATGGAGCAGATCCGCGATCGCTACGGCGCGGAGGGGCAGGAAATTCTGGTGGCGGGCAGCAGTGCGGCCCACCTGCAGGCGGCGAGCGAGCTGGGCGCGCAACTGCACATGGTCTGCACCGGTCGCTCGGCCCACCTGGACCCGCGCCAGAGCCTGCCGCCCGGCTGGCCCGCCGGCACGCGCGCCCATGCCAGCCTGGGCGCGCTGGCGGATTTCATCGCCCCGCAGAACGGCGCCAGCCTGCCCGTGGCCCTGTGATGCGAAGACTATTGAATTGATAGCTGCTGGCGCTTACTGCATGGGCGCTAGAGGCCAAAAACACTGAAAACTGCTTCATGGCACTGATCCGCTCCATTCTTCATCTGCTGGTGATGGTCGTCACCGTAGTCCCCTACACCCTGGGCATCTTGCTGGTGCGTGTGCTGGGCGGCAGCCCGGCGGCGCGCTACCGCGTGGCGCGCGCCTGGCTGAAGCTGTGCATCGATTCGGCGCGCTGGCTGCTGGGCATCCGCACGCAGATCACCGGCATGGAGCACCTGCCCCAGGGCGAGCAGCAGGGCGCGGTGCTGCTGGTCAAGCACCAGTCCACCTACGAGACCTTCCTGATGCCGGCCATCATGCCGCACCCCCTCGCCTATGTGTTCAAGAAGGAACTGCTCTCGGTGCCGTTCTTCGGCTGGTCCATCGGCAGCCTGGACATGATCCACATCGACCGCGGCCAGCGCGCCCGCGCCTTCGCCAAGGTGCTGCAGCAAGGCCGCCGCCTGTTGGCCAAGGGCACCTGGGTCATCATGTTCCCCGAGGGCACGCGCACGGAACGCGGCGCCAAGGGCGACTACAAGAGCGGCGGCACGCGCCTGGCCATCGACGCCGGCGTGCCCGTGGTGCCGATCGCCGTGACCTCGGCCACGGTCTGGCCGCGCAAGGCCTTCATCAAGCGCCCGGGGGTGGTGCACGTGTCCGTCGGCCGGCCCATCCCCACCGAGGGGCGCAAGCCTGACGAGCTGATGCGCGAGGTGGAGGCGTGGATCGAGGGCGAGATGCGCCGCCTGGACCCCGACGCCTACCCCCCCACCGCCGGCTGACATGCAGCGGTTGGTGCAGCTGGCGCTGGACTTCCTGGGCGGCGGGAGCAGCCCGGATTCCGAGGTGCCACAGCCGAAACGGGCGATGGCGCCGGTCCAACAAGCGCCAGAAGCTCCTTTATTAGTAGCGCCAGCGCCGCCGCTGGGCGATCTGCTCACGCCCGCCGTGTTCCGCCACCCGGCGGCCAGCCGCGAGGTGCTGCTGGGCGACGCGGTGGTGGCCTATGCGCTGCAGCGTGCGCGCCGGCGCTCCATCGGCTTCACCGTGGGGCCCGACGGCCTGTCCGTGCGCGCGCCCTCCTGGGTCACGCTGGCGGGCGTGGATGCCGCGCTGCGCGACAAGGCGCCGTGGATCCTGCGCAAGCTTGGCGAGCAGCAGGCGCGCCGCCAGCAGGAAGAGCGTGCGCGCATCGTCTGGGGCGACGGCGCCGTGCTGCCCTACCTGGGCGAGCCGCTCACCGTGGTGCTGGACCCTACGCACGGCTTCGCCGCGCGCGGTGGAGCGCTCGAGGAGCAGGGCGGCGCAACCGGTCGCGCGCTGCGCATCGCCCTGGCGCGCAGCGCCGCGCCCGCCCAGGTGCGCGACGCGGTGCAGGCCTGGCTGATGCGCGATGCGCGCCGCTGCTTCACCGAGCGGCTGCACCACTTCGCGCCGCTGCTGGATGTGCGCTGGACGCGGCTGCGCCTGTCCAGCGCCAACACCCGCTGGGGCAGCGCGCGGGCCGACGGCTCCATCCGGCTGAACTGGCGGCTCATGCACTACCGCCCGGCCATCATCGACTACGTGGTCGCGCACGAGCTGTCGCACCTGCGCGTGATGGACCACAGCCCGCGCTTCTGGGACACCGTGGCCACCGTGGTGCCCGACTACGCCGCGCTGCGCCGCAGCCTGCGCGAGCAGCCCGCGCCGCCCTGGGACTGATGGGCGCGCGGCGGCCATGGTCTGCCAGAATGGCCGCCATGAACACGCCCACGCCCGACCTCCACGCTTCTGAGCAACCCCTGCCCGCCGAGGGCTACGCCGGCGACGTGAGCCCGCCGCTGGCGTGGCAATGGGTGCGCGCCGGCCAGGCGGTGCTGGTGGACGTGCGCACCGATGCCGAGCGCGACTGGGTGGGCTTCGTGCCCGGCGCCGTGGCCGCGGCCTGGAAGCAATGGCCCGGCATGCAGCCCAATGCCGATTTTGACGCGCAGTTGCGCGCGGCAGTGCCGCCCGGCGGCACGGCGGTGCTGTTGTGCCGCAGCGGCGTGCGCTCGGTGGCCGCGGCGCGGCGCGCGACCGAGCTGGGCATCACGGCCTACAACATCCTGGAAGGCTTCGAGGGCGAGCCGGACGAGAACGGCCAGCGCAACCGGCGCAGCGGCTGGCGCTTTCGCGGCCTGCCGTGGCGGCAGGGCTGAGCGGGTTGCTGGAGTTTTTTGCTCTCAAAAAAATAGCTGCCAGCGCTTGATGTGCAAGCGCTGGCAGCCGTTTTGGCTTGAGATTGCCGGGGCTTACTTGGCCAGCGGTGGAATGCGCAGCTTCTGGCCGGGGTAGATCTTGTCGGGGTGGGTCAGCATGGGCTTGTTGGCCTCGAAGATCACCGGGTACTTGTTGGCGTCGCCATAGAACTTCTTGGCGATGGCGCTCAGCGTGTCGCCGCGCACCACGTCGTGGTACTGCGCTTCGGGCTCGGGGTTGGTCACGCTCATCTGGTTGTCCACGCTGGTCACGCTGGCCACGTTGCCGCAGCACAGGGTGACTTTTTCCTTGGCCGCTTGCGTAGGTGCGGTGCCCTTCACCGTCACCTTGCCCTCGGGGCCTTCGAACTGGACCTGCACGTCGCTCACGCCCAGGTTCTGCGACGCGATGTAGGCCTCGATGGCCTTGCCGGCCTTGTCGTTGAGCTCGGCCTGCGTGGGCGCGGCGGCTGTGGAAGCCTGCGCGTCCTTGCCGCCAAACAGCTTCTCGCCGGCTTCCTTGATGAAACTGAAAAGACCCATGGCTTTCTCTCCTTCTTGGGGGTTGCAGAAACGGTCGGGACCACTATAGCCGTACTGTCCGGCACCGCCATGTCGGAAAAACGCCCGCGCCGGCGGCAGCGCGTGCATTTGCGGCGCTCTGCGGGAGGCAAAGGCAAAAAACGGATAATCCGCGCCATGACTTTCCTGGCCATCGACGTGGGCAACACCCGTCTCAAGTGGGCGTTGTTTGACGCAGCGCAGCCCGGTGCTGGCCTGCTGGCCCATGGCGCTGAATTCCTGGACCATATCGAACGCCTGGCCGAGGGCCCGTGGTCCCACCTGCCTGCGCCCCGGCATATGCTGGGTTGCGTGGTGGCGGGCGACGCGGTCAAGCGCCGCGTGGCCGAGCAGATGGAGCTGTGGGACGTGCCCGCGCGCTGGGTGGTGCCGTCCGCGCAGGAAGCCGGCGTCATCAACGGCTACGACCATCCCACGCGCCTGGGCGCGGATCGCTGGGTGGCCATGATCGGTGCGCGCCACCGCCTGCTGGCCCAGGGGCCCGCGCGGCCGCTGATCGTGGTGATGGTGGGCACCGCCGTGACGGTGGAGGCCCTGGACGCGGAGGGTCGCTTCCTGGGCGGCCTGATCCTGCCCGGCCACGGCATCATGCTGCGCGCGCTGGAGTCCGGCACCGCGGGGCTGCACGTGCCCACGGGCGAGGTGCGCCTGTTCCCATCCAACACCAGCGATGCGCTGACCAGCGGCGGCACCTATGCCATTGCCGGTGCGGTGGAGCGCATGTACCAGCACCTGCGGCAGCACTGCGGGCAGGAACCCGCCTGCATGATGACCGGTGGCGCGGGCTGGAAGATGGCGCCCAGCATGACGCGCCCGTTCGAGTTGGTGGAAAACCTGATCTTTGACGGCCTGCTGGAGATCGCGGCGCGCCGGTTTGCCGAGCTGCCGGCCTGACACGGCCCGCCAGCGCGGGTGTTAACCGGCCTGGTCGTAGGCCCCGACCAGCCGCGCCAGGTGCGCACGCTGGGTGGGCTCCAGGTAGGGCATGAGCAGCCCCAGCACATGCCGCGCGCCGTGCAGCAGCGCAGCCTGCGCGCTCTCGGGTTCCAGCGCCTGGCGCGGAGCGCGCACATACTCGAAGCTGAGCCAGTAGGTCAGCACCACCACCATGCTGGTCGCGGTAGGCTGCATGGCGTCCGCCGGTTCCATCTGCAAGGCGCCACGGCGCCGCAGTGCCTGCAGCAGATCGTGCATGGCGGCGGTCTTGGCTTGTAGCAGCACGGGGAACTGCTCTTCCAGCCGGCGGTTGCACGACAGCAGGTTGTTCAGGTCGCGGTAGAAGAAGCGGTACTGCCAGATCAACTCGAACAGCGTGTGCATGAAGAACCACGCGTCCTCCACGTCCTGCACGTCCGCACCCGCGTGCAGCAGGCCGCTCAGCGCTTCGTCGTAGCGCGCGAAGAGCGCGTTGACGATCTCTTCCTTGGCGGGGTAGTGGTAATAGAGGTTGCCTGCGCTGATGTGCAGGTCCGCGGCGATGGCCGTGGTGGAGACGTTGGGCTCGCCAAAGCGGTTGAACAGCGCCAGGCTGGACTCCAGGATGCGCTCGGCGGTGCGGCGGGGAGCTTTCTTCGCCATGGGCTGTCTCCTCCCATCGGGGGCGTTGTCGTGCTCCGGAAATCTACTCCAGTCGCCCGCGGGTGCACAGCCGGGTTGATGCGGAGGGTCGTTCAACCCTCGTGGGTGGATGGGCGCGACGGCGGCGGCGCGGTTGTCACGCCGTCGCGGTCGGCTTGGCGCTCCTGCAACGCTTGCAATTCCTGCGTGAGGGCGTCGATGCGCTCGTGCAGGGCCTGCACTTCCTGCGCGGTGGGTACGCCGAGGCGCTGCAGGGCCTTGGACACGCGCTCCTCGAAGATGCCCTCCAGCCGGTCCCACTGGCCGGCGGCGCGCTCGCCCAGTCCCGAGGCCATCTGCCCCATGCGCTGCGCGGCCTCGCCCCAATGCTCCTGGGCGGTGTCTTGGGTTTTGCGCTGCAGTGCCATGCCCTCGCGCACCAGGGCCTCAAAGACCCTGCCGCCCTCGGCCTGGGCCTTGGCAAAGGCGCCCAGGCCAGCCAGCCAGATTTGCTGTGCGGACTCCCGGGCCATGCGTGGGAATTCGCGCGCGGGGTCGGTGTCGTCATCGGGAGGAACGCGGGGCATAGGGGGCTCCTTGTGCATTGGCCGGAGTGGTGATTGTGGGTGCCCTCCAGCGTGCGCATGTAGGTGCAGCGCCCTAAATCGCGCCATGGGAGTTTGTTACATGCGGGTGTATGCCGATGGGATAATCCAAGGCTTTGTCCCGCAGGTGTTCTGCAGGCAGCTCTGGAGAAGGATTTCCCCCCATGATTCTGGTAACAGGCGGCGCAGGCTTCATTGGCGCCAACTTTGTGCTCGACTGGCTGGCTGTCGGTGACGAGCCGGTGGTGAACCTGGACAAGCTCACCTACGCGGGCAACCTGCACAACCTGGACAGCCTGCAGGGCGATGCACGCCACTGCTTCGTGCAGGGCGACATCGGTGACCGCACGCTGCTGGACCGTCTGCTGGCCGAGCACCAGCCACGCGCCGTGATCAACTTCGCCGCCGAATCCCACGTAGACCGCTCCATCCACGGCCCCGAGGACTTCATCCAGACCAACGTCGTCGGCACCTTCAGGCTTTTGGAGGCCGTAAGGCACTACTGGCAAGCGCTGCCAGCTACACAAAAAGAAGCATTCCGCTTCCTGCACGTGAGCACCGACGAGGTCTATGGCAGTCTGGCGCCGGCTGCTGCGGCCTTCACCGAAGAGCACAACTACGAGCCCAACAGCCCGTACTCTGCCAGCAAGGCGGCCAGTGACCACCTGGTGCGCGCCTGGCACCACACCTACGGCCTGCCGGTACTCACCACCAACTGCAGCAACAACTACGGCCCGCTGCACTTTCCGGAAAAGCTCATCCCGCTGATGATCGTCAACGCCCTGGCAGGCAAGAGCCTGCCCGTGTATGGCGACGGCATGCAGGTGCGCGACTGGCTCTACGTCAAGGACCACTGCAGCGCCATCCGCCGCGTGCTGCAGGCCGGCCGACTGGGCGAGACCTACAACGTCGGCGGCTGGAACGAAAAGCCCAACATTGAGATTGTGCACACCGTGTGCCGCCTGCTCGACGAACTGCGTCCGCGCGCCGACGGCCAGAGCTACGCCACCCAGATCAGCTACGTGACCGACCGCCCGGGCCACGACCGCCGCTACGCCATCGACGCGCGCAAGCTCGAGCGCGAACTGGGCTGGAAGCCCGCGGAAACCTTCGAGACCGGCATCCGCAAGACCGTGCAGTGGTACCTGGACAACCCGCAGTGGGTGAGTCAGGTACAAAGCGGCGTCTATCGCGACTGGATCGCGGTTCAATATCGAGTCTGATATGACGGAACCTAACCAACTCCCTGTTTGGCGGGTGTTGGCCCGGCAGGCTGATTATTATGGGAGCGAGTTTGACTTGCGAACCGCTTTCTCGGATCAGCCGCAGCGCTTCGGGCAATTGAGCCTGCGTGCGCCTTTTGTTTTCGCCGACCTGTCCAAGCAGCTGTGGGACGTATCGGTTCTGGCCGGGTTGCTTGAACTTGCGCGCACCAGCGGCTTGTCTGAGCGACAGAAGGCGCTGTTGACGGGGCAGATCGTCAATGACACCGAACGGCGCCCGGCTCAGCATGTTCAGCTACGCCGAGCAGTCGTCTGCGCTCCTCAGAGTTGCGAGCCGCTGTGCCGTGGCGTCAACCACATGCTCCAGCAAGCCGAGCAGATTCGTCGCGACAGCAATATTCACGACATCGTCCATATTGGCATTGGCGGCTCTGGCCTGGGGCCGGAGTTGGCCGTGCAGGCCCTGCAACCCTTCAAAACGAGCACCCAGCGTTTGCACTTTGTCTCCAACTTGGACGGACAGGAGCTGCACGAAGTGTTGCAACACGTGCGGCCTGCACACACCCTGTTCGTCGTTGCCTCCAAGTCCTGGTCGACCGCCGAAACCTTGTGCAACGCGCGGTCCGCGCTGCAATGGTTCCAGCAGCAGGGCGGGGCGGACATCGGACAGCATTTTCTTGCTATCACTGCCCGCGCTGAGCGGGCTCATGCGATGGGATTTGCCCAGGTGCTGGATTTACCGGAAGGCGTGGGTGGGCGCTTTTCCCTGTGGTCTGCCATCGGCTTGCCAATCGCTGTTGCCCTCGGCGAAGAGGGTTTCCGGCAGATGCTGCAAGGCGCCGTTGCCATGGATCGGCATTTTGAATGCGAGCCACTATCCGGGAATCTTCCTGTGTGGCTTGGCCTGCTCGACGTGTGGAACAGCACCTTCCTGCACATGGCCAGCCGCTGTGTCGTTCCCTACCACCATGGGCTGCGCCGCCTGCCCGCGTACCTGCAGCAGCTGGAAATGGAAAGCAATGGCAAGCGGGTGCACCGTGATGGTAGCCCCGTCAACTACTCCACTAGTGCCTCCGTCTGGGGCGAGCCTGGCACCAACGGTCAGCATGCTTTTTTCCAGTGGCTGCATCAGGGCACTGGGCGCGTGCCGGTGGAGTTCATCGCTGTTAAGCGCCCCGCCCATTCGCTCACTGAGCATCAGGTACCGCTCCTAACCAACGCTTTTGCACAGGCCCAGGCACTCATGCAAGGTGCTACGGCTGTCGAAGGGCAGATCCCAGGCCATCAGGACTTTCCGGGTAACCGGCCCAGTAGTTTCCTGCTACTCAATGACCTCAGTTCAGCTTCCTTCGGAGCCCTGCTCGCCCTGCAGGAGCATCGCGCCTTTGTTGCTGGCACCGTCTGGGGCGTCAACAGCTTCGACCAGTGGGGTGTGGAACTCGGCAAAACCCTCGCCAAGGACTTGCAGCAGTGTCTAGTCAGTGGGAAGACTGATGGTCTGGACGCCTCCACCGCCGGTTTGCTGGCTCTGTTAAGAGCCGCCTAGAAAATCTAAACCTTATGAAAATCCTTCTATTCGGCAAGAACGGTCAAGTCGGTTGGGAACTACAACGCAGCCTTGCTCCCCTGGGGTCGGTCATCGGCTTGGATCGTCACGGTGCCAGTTCCGACCTTGTCCTGTGCGGTGATCTTGCCGATCTGCAAGGTTTGGCTGACACCGTGCGGCAGGTTCGCCCTGATGTTATTGTCAATGCCGCCGCGCACACTGCGGTAGACAAAGCGGAAAGCGAGCCTGAACTGGCCCGTACTCTCAATGCCCTGGCGCCCGCCGTACTCGCGCAGGAAGCGGAGCGTCTTGGCGCATGGCTAGTGCACTATAGCTCCGACTATGTGTTTGACGGCAGTGGTACGACCCCATGGCGCGAGGCAGACGCGCCCGCGCCGCTCAGCGCCTACGGCCGCACCAAGCTAGAGGGAGAGCAGCTGATCGCGGCCCATTGCCGCCGCCACCTCATCTTCCGGACCAGTTGGGTCTATGCCGCCCGCGGTGGTAACTTTGCCAAGACTATGCTGCGCCTGGCTCAGGAGCGCGATAGGCTGACCGTGATCGACGACCAATGGGGCGCCCCCACGGGGGCTGAGTTGCTGGCAGATGTCACCGCTCACGCTATCTGGCAGGTGATGCAAGACCAGACACGGGCAGGCAAGGATGCAGGTATCTACCATTTGGTGGCAGGTGGCGAAACCACCTGGCATGCCTATGCCAGTCATGTCATTGCCCAGGCGCAGCGTCTGCAGCCCGCGATCACTATTAAAACAAAAGAGGTGGCACCAGTGCCTACCAGTGCTTTCCCAACACCGGCTGCCCGCCCACACAACTCACGGCTAAGTACTGCCAAACTGCAGGCCACCTTTGGTCTCACTCTGCCACTCTGGCAGCAAGGGGTGGACCGCATGCTGACCGAAATTCTCTAAATGCAACAATCAAGCACGACATGAACTCACGCAAAGGCATCATCCTCGCCGGCGGCTCCGGCACTCGTCTGCACCCGGCCACGCTTGCCATCAGCAAGCAGCTATTGCCGGTGTATGACAAGCCCATGATCTATTACCCGCTCAGCACCCTGATGCTGGCGGGCATACGCGAGATCCTCATCATTAGCACGCCGCAGGACACCCCGCGGTTCGAACAGCTGCTGGGCGACGGCAGCAAATGGGGCTTGAAGCTGCAATACGCCGTGCAGGAGAGCCCTGATGGCCTGGCCCAGGCCTTCCTGATCGGCGAGCAGTTCCTGTCGGGCAGCCCCAGTGCCCTGGTGCTGGGCGACAACATCTTCTACGGCCACCACTTCCACGAGCTGCTGGAGAGCGCCAACACCCGCGCCGAAGGTGCCAGCGTCTTTGCCTACCACGTGCATGACCCCGAGCGTTATGGCGTGGCCGAGTTCGATGCACGGGGCAAAGTTTTGTCGCTGGAAGAAAAGCCCAAGGCTCCGAAGTCCAACTATGCCGTCACCGGCTTGTACTTCTACGACGCCCAGGTCGTGGACCTGGCCAAGAGCCTCAAACCCTCGCCGCGCGGCGAGCTGGAAATCACCGACCTGAACCGTTTGTATCTGGAGCAGGCGCAACTCGACGTCGAAATCATGGGCCGCGGCTACGCCTGGCTGGACACCGGCACGCACGAGAGCCTGCTGGAGGCTGGCCAGTTCATCGCCACGCTGGAGCACCGCCAGGGCCTGAAGGTTGCCTGCCCGGAAGAAATCGCCTGGCGCCATGGATGGATAGACACAGCCCAATTGGAAAAACTGGCTCAACCCCTGGCCAAGAACGGCTACGGCCAGTACCTGCAACGCCTGCTGAAAGAAAAGGTGTACTGATATGCGTGCCACCCGTTTGCCCATTCCGGACGTAATGCTGATCGAGCCCAAAGTCTTTGGCGACGCCCGCGGCTTCTTCTTCGAAAGCTTCAACCAGCAGGCCTTCGACGAAGCCACCGGCACCAATTACCAATTCGTACAGGACAACCACAGCCGCAGTAGCCGAGGCGTGCTGCGCGGCCTGCACTACCAGATCCAGCAGCCGCAGGGCAAGCTCGTGCGTGTGGTGCGCGGCGCGGTGTTCGACGTCGCAGTGGACATCCGCAGGAGTTCCCCCACGTTTGGCCAGTGGGTCGGTGTGGAATTGAGCGAGGATAACCATCGGCAATTGTGGGTGCCGCCCGGGTTTGCCCATGGTTTCCTGGTGCTTAGTGACAGTGCGGATTTTCTGTACAAGACTACGGACTACTACGCGCCGCAGCACGAGCGGTGCATTGTCTGGAACGATGCGGAACTGGGCATTGGTTGGCCGAAAAACGTACAGCCGCTGCTCTCGGCCAAGGACGGCGCAGGGGCGCAGTTTTCCCGTGCAGAGGTGTTTTCTTGAATCCGCATGCTGATATACCTGCATCGCCGGTCGCTCTTGTAAGAAGCCTCTGGCGTAATCGGGAACTTATCGCCGCCATGGTCAGGCGTGATGTGGTCGGTCGCTACCGTGGATCGGCCATGGGTCTGCTATGGTCGTTTCTTCACCCCGTCTTCATGCTGACTGTTTACACCTTCGTCTTTTCAGTGGTTTTTAAGTCTCGTTGGGGTACAGATGCTTCCCAAGAGGAAAGCCGGACACTGTTTGCGATGTTGTTGTTCGCCGGCATGATCGTGCACGGTTTATTCGCCGATGTTCTTAATCGTGCACCTGGATTGATATTGTCCAATGCCAATTATGTTAAGAAGGTGGTTTTTCCTATAGAGATTCTACCCGTTGTGACAATGGGGAGCGCCCTCTTTCATGCAATGGTGAGTTTGTTGGTACTGATTGCGGCCTATCTTTTCCTTGATGGAGTGATCCACTGGACGATCATTTTTGTGCCTCTGGTCTTTGTTCCGCTAGTTTTGTTTGTTCAGGGCGTTGCGTGGTTTCTGGCATCTATTGGTGTGTATCTGCGTGATGTGGGTCAGACTATTGCTATTTTCACCATGATGATGCTTTTTTTGTCGCCTATTTTTTATCCGATCACCGCACTTCCTCTGGACTTCAGGCCGTGGCTATTGGCAAATCCATTGACATTTATTATTGAACAGACGCGCTCGGTGCTCATCTTGGGTAATATGCCGGATTGGCAGGGGTTGGGCCTGTATATGGTAGCGGCGTCTCTGGTGTGTTGGGTGGGTTATTTCTGGTTCCAAAAGACCAGAAAGGGATTTGCCGATGTCCTCTGAGAAAATCGCAATCCGCATACGTAATCTGGGTAAATGCTACCAAGTTTACGATAAACCGCGCGATCGACTGAAGCAGTTCGTGGCTCCCCGTTTGCAAGGGCTTTTCGGGATACCAAGAACTCAGTACTTTGATGAATTCTGGGCCCTTCAGGACATCTCCTTTGATATAAGAAAGGGAGAGACCGTTGGCATCATTGGGCGTAACGGTTCAGGGAAGTCCACACTGCTTCAAATCATCTGCGGAACATTGCATCCGACCGCCGGTGATGTTGAGGTGAACGGGCGTGTCGCCGCTCTCCTCGAGTTGGGCTCTGGTTTTAACCCGGAGTTCACTGGGCGCGAAAATGTCTTTTTGAATGCGGGAATACTTGGGCTTTCCCGGGAGCAGACAGAGGCGCGTTATGCCGATATCGTTGCTTTCGCCGATATCGGGGAGTTTATAGACCAGCCCGTCAAAACCTACTCCAGCGGTATGATGGTGCGTTTGGCATTTGCGGTCATTGCCCATGTCGATGCGGATATCCTGGTGATCGACGAGGCGTTGGCGGTAGGGGATACTTTCTTTACCCAGAAGTGCATGCGTTTTCTGCGCAACTTCATGCGCGCTGGCACGGTCTTGTTCGTCAGTCATGACACTACGTCCATTAGAAGCCTGTGTGGACGTGCAGTCTGGTTGGAGACCGGACGAATTCTCCAGGATGGTGATGCCAAGGAGGTGAGCGAACTCTATTTGCAAGCCTTTTATGAGTTGCAGCAAGGCCATAGTACGACGACTCGTCTGAAGCCAATAAAAAAACAGGGTGCCGACGTGCCGCTGAAAGATCAGCGTCTTGAGTTTGTCAATGCCAGTAATCTTCGAAATGATTTGCAGGTATTCGAATTTGATGCCTCCGCTGCTTCTTTCGGGAAAGGTGGCGCGCAAATCATAGATGTAAGGCTTGAGGATTTGAGTGGGAGGCCGTTGTCTTGGATTGTGGGTGGTGAATTCGTCGTCCTTCAGGTTTTTGTCAAGGTCAATGAAAATCTTGATTCCCCCATTATTGGTTTTTACATCAATGACAAGCTGGGGCAGACACTTTTTGGAGACAATACCTATTTGAACTATATGACATCACCCGTGACATGCCATGCGGGGGGGGTCTTGAAGGCGCAATTTAAGTTTCAGATGCCCATTCTTTCGACTGGGAACTTCAGCGTGACCGTGGCCATTGCGAACGGAACACAGGATGAGCACGTGCAACATCACTGGATTCATGATGCTCTTCATTTTAAATCTGAGTCAACCAGTGTATCGACAGGGTTGATTGGTATTCCCATGGCATCCATTACCATGGAGGTGGAAGATGACGTTCAATAAGGTTGGTAATGCAGAATTCATTGAGGCAGACATTCTGGGGGGGCTGCTAAATAGTTCCTCGCTCATTGTGCCGGAACGACTTGAGTTTCCCTATGGATGGATTGGGCATATCCCATTCGCGTCCTGGCTGGTGTCCATATTGAAGCCAAAGGTTTTGGTGGAGCTGGGAACTCATTCCGGTAATTCATACGGTGCCTTCTGTCAATCCATTGATCGAAATTCGTTGGATACGAGGGCCTACGCGGTGGATACCTGGCAGGGTGATGAGCATGCAGGCAATTATGATGAGAGCGTTTATGCGAATCTGAGGGCGTACCATGATTCTCGGTACGGTGCGTTCTCTAAGATGCTCCGGATGACATTTGATGAGGCGGCCGGACTCTTTGCGGATAAGTCGGTTGATCTCCTTCATATCGATGGTCTGCACACTTATGAGGCGGTGCGACACGATTTTGAGAATTGGTTGCCAAAGGTGTCAAGGCGTGGAGTCGTCCTTTTCCATGACACCAATGTTTATGAGCGGGATTTCGGAGTTCACCGGCTATGGATGGAACTCATTCAAACTTATCCGGGATTCGAATTTAAGCATAGCCATGGCCTAGGTGTTCTCCTGGTGGGAGAAGATCGGTCACCGTTGCTTATGTCTATGGTGGATGGCCCCAGTGCCGCCGGTACTCGTTTGTTGTCGCTGGATTTGTTTCAGAGACTTGGAGCGGCAATTGAGCGACAAGGCATTGTGTTGTACAACCAGCGTGAAATTAGTGAGCTTCGAGCCGATATGACGGCATTGGGCGTTGAGTCAGCCAATATTCGCCATATTCTTGAGCAGAAGGAGCTGCATATCGCAGAATTCCGTCGTGCTATAGAAGAGAAAACACATCTTTCTGTTGAGCTCCAACGCGCGAATGGGGAGAAGGATGCCGAAATTTCCCAGTTGAAGAAAGATCTTTCCGAAAGTCAAGTGCACTGCACTCTTGAAGTCGCCAAATTTCAGGCGAGCGTGGTGGCATTGGAGGGAGAATATGCCAATGCCCGTCATCTCCTTGAGCAGAAAGACGTGCAAATCGCAGAGTTTCGTCGCCATATCGACGAGAAGGAGCACCTTTCCACTGAGATTCAGCGGGCGAATACGGAGAAGGATGAAGAGATTCTTCGGCTGAAAAAAGACCTTTCCGAATGCCAAACCTGCAATGCCCATGAAATTGCCGAACTTCGGGGAAGTGTGACGGCATTGGATGCTGAGCATGTCCAGGCCCGTCATCTTCTGGGGCAGAAGGAGGAGCATATCGCGGAATTCCGCCGAGGGCTGGAAGAGAAGGACGTCGAGATTCTCCGGTTGAAGCAGGAGCTTTCCAATAGGCAGGCAGCAGCAGAGTCAGCCGATATGTCTTTGAGGCAGCGGGACGCTTACATCGTAGACTTAACGCAAAAGGTACAGTTTTTGTCTCACGATAATGATGCACTTCGAAACAGCTTTTCCTGGAAGGTGACGGCACTGCCTCGCACCGCCTTGCGCGATTTTCCGGCTACGAGGCGACTCATACGCCAGACTGTGAAACTGGTCTGGTGGGTCGGCACGGGTCAACTGGCGAGCAAGTTGCGGGCGAGAAAATTGCTGCGCGCGGGTGTCAGCGCCCAGGAAATGGGCGCCGCGCAGCAGGCTACAGCTGACGTTGAAGCGATTGGCAGCTTGCCGGCTGGTGAGCAGGCATTGTCGGCGGGCGACCGCGCGGCTGGGCACGCAGCCGTGCTTGAAGGAACGGCGCCGCACTTTGCACCGCCGCAAAGCGATTACAGCCTGGTTGTGCCTTTGTCATACGAGCCCCTCGCCTGGTCGAGCAAGCCGAGCATCGCGGTCATTTGTCATATTTACTACCCCGATCTTGCGGGTGAGATCCGGGGATACTTGCAGAATATTCCTTACCCGTTCGACCTGTTCATCACCACCGACACGGCAGAGAAGCAGGCCGAAATTGAGAAGGCCTTCCAGCAATGGGAAGCAGGGCGGGTGGAGGTTCGCATTGCGGCCAATCGTGGGCGAGATATCGCTCCGAAATTGATTGCCTGCCGTGACGTGTATGAGAACTATGAGTTCTTTCTCCATATCCATTCCAAGAAATCGCCCCATGCGAACGTATTGAATGGCTGGAGGACCTATCTGTTTGAGAGCCTGCTTGGCTCGCGGCAGCTTGTGCAGGGTATTTTTGAGGCCTTCCGCGTTGATCCGCAGCTCGGCATGATCGGGCCGCAGCATCTGTCAGTTGTTCGATCCTCTATAGGCTGGGGGTGGAACTTCAAGCAGGCTCGCGCTTTCGCCCAGTCGATGGGCATTGCCATTGATCTCGATGGTCGCGTGGACTTTCCCTCGGGCTCGATGTTCTGGGGGCGATCTGCGGCACTGAAGCCGCTGCTTGAGCGCAAGCTCAGAACTGAGGACTTTCAGGACGAAGGAAGCCAGATTGACGGCACCCTCGGGCACGTGGTGGAGCGGCTCTACTACTTTGTCTGTGAGGCAGCGGGCTACCGGTGGCTGAAGCTTGTGCAGCCGCGTTTGCCCGGGGCCTTCTTGGAGAGGGTTTGCTTTGTGGATAACCCGGAGCAACTGTCTGCTCTGACGGAAAACGGTCACTACAGCTTGACCGGTGGTGAAGAAAGTACCAGGGCCGTGAGCATTCACCGTCGAGGACCCGACTCGGATGTCTTTGACACGCAGCGGAATATCGATCGCCTCGTTCATGCGCTTTCGGATTATTCCGAGCTGAGCTTCGATACGTTTCAGCACGAATTGCAGAAACATGCGGCGGGGAGCGCCAGCGTGATTGACTTCAACGAGGCGTTCTATCTCGGGATGCACGGCGATGTCGCGCAAGCCCGTGCGCGGGGAGACATCTCGTGTGGATATGTGCATTATTGTCTGGCGGGCCGTGCCGAGCGCAGAATCTACAGCACCAATGCCATAGAGCGCAGATTCTCATTGCTTCCGCACTACCCGGGTGGCATGTTTGCGCCGTCGAATATGCGCCCTTTGCACCGTTCTCTAGCGGATATTTCGGCGTTGCCCGTGAGGGGGGAGCGCTGCCTGCTGGTGTTGTTGTCCCACCTGCAGGATGACTTGTTCTTCGCCGGGTACAGTGCATTTTTCAAGGATTTCAAGCCGGTGTTTGCGCGCTTCGACCGGGTCTATGTCGCGGTCGAAGCGGAGATGTTCGATGCCGAACTGGCGCGGCGGTATGGGGCCAACATCGAGGTGATTCGTCTCGGGGAGATCCCTGCGATCGGTCACAGGCCGGCATTGGTGGTCACATTCAACTCGCAATTGGCGGACCGAGCTCATTGCACATGGCGAGAAAAGTTGAACGTGGTGTATTACTGCCAGGACTTCGAGTCCGGCTTCTTCCCCTGGGGCTCGCGCTACATTCAGGCAGAGTCTGCGGTTGCCAATTCCAGGAACCTCATCGTCTCGACGGTGATGTTGAAGGACTTCCTGGCCGATCAAGGCTTGATCAATGCGGACCAGCGATTGTTCGTCACCAGTCCCAGGATCGCAGCGTTGACGGTGCAGCCCGAGAAGTCTCGGCGCTTGTTCTTCTACTTCCGGCCGGAATGTTTCCAGGAGAGAAACCTGCCGGAACTCTTGTTGGAAGCAATGCAAGAGTTCTGCCGGCGCCGCTCAGGATACGAAATCTATATGGTCGGTACCATTGACACCAGGTTGTCGTATGAACTGAACGGTAATCAGGTCTATGTCACCAGCAAGCTGCCGTTCGAACAGTACATGGAGCTGATTTCGTCCTGCGACGTGGTGGTCTCTATGATCTACTCGGCCCATCCGGGGGTGATAGCGTTCCAGACAGCGGCATCCGGTATTCCGACCATCACGAATGTCTTCGAAAACCGAGATGAGACGGTACTGAGGCAGATTTCGGATAACTTTGTGCCCTATGACCCTGTCCGCCAGGATCTCGTAGACCTCATTGAGAGTGCCTTGGAGATGCCCAAGGGCAAGCCTTCTTTCAATGAAGCCCTCTACGCCGGTTCGTCGAGCGAGACACTGGTGGAATACGTGGAGGGGATTCTCGACGCGGAAGAAAGTAGCGCTGACTATCGCTCAGAACTACAGGGAAATGACGCTCACTGATATATATGCTGCTCAGAATCGCCCTGGACGACAGTACTGCCCAGGTGATACGCCGATGGGGTGACGGGGCGGGCGTATATGCCCGCTTCGTTTCTGCGTGTGTCGATGGTGGCGTTTCGGCACTTTACTGATAGCGATGCTCACTTGTCTCCGCAGGGGTAGTAATGTGCCATATTTGACAACTGCTGGGCGAATGTGCCCAGGGGCGCAATGGCGACATGGTTTGGGAAACTCTTTAATTGTAAAAAATTGCTGTGTTATCTAAATCCGATTTAGTGGCCTTGATTGAACCAAGTCGTTTGGTTGCCCCGCCGCCCTGGGTGGGGCACATTCCATTCGCGGCTTGGCTTGTCCGCTTGATGGCACCGCAAGTCTTGGTCGAGCTGGGGACGCACACAGGCAATTCTTACTGTACGTTTTGCCAGGCAATCGCTGAAAGCGGGCTGGCCACCAAGGCCTATGCAGTGGACACGTGGCAAGGGGATGTGCAGGCGGGTCAATACGACGAGAGTGTCTATGAGGAGTTGACGCAGTTTCACGACCCACGCTATGGCCAATTCTCGACTTTGATGCGCATGACATTCGATGATGCGCGAAGCGCGTTTGCCGATGCAAGCATTGACCTTCTTCATATCGACGGTTTGCACACCTATGACGCCGTGCGACATGACTTCGAGAACTGGCTGCCCAAGATGTCGGTACGGGGCGTCGTGTTACTGCACGACACTTGTGTCGTGCGCGACGATTTCGGCGTTCACCGACTCTGGGCAGAGCTTCGTCAGCAGTATCCGAGCATCAGCTTCCCTCATTGCAACGGGCTTGGCGTCCTGTTGGTGGGGAAGGATCAGCCATCGGAACTGATGGCCCTGACCGATCGTGGGGGAAGCGCTGAATTGCGGGAGGGGGCGATCCGGTTCTTTGCGTTGCTGGGTGGGCGCTTCGAGACCAAGTTTGAAATCTCGGCTCACAAGGAGCATAACGCTAAGTTAGAAGAAGCCATTGCGGAGCAAAACGTGAAGGCCTTGGCTCTTTATGCGGCAATCTCGGACCGTGAGGCACAAATACATCGTCTCGGGGAAGATATGAAAGGACAAAGCGATGCCCTGAAGGAGAAAAGCGATGCCCTGAAAGAGAGGAGTGCTGATTTAGCACAGGCGCAGTTGCAAATTGAGCAACTTTTGAGTTCAAGGTCATGGCGGATGACCTCGGGCTTGCGGGCGATAGTTCATTGGGTGCATGAATGGGCCCATAGACCAACTGTGCGCTTTTTTCGCAATGGGTATGCCGTTGCTAGCGCGCAAGTCCGTCAACATGGATTGCGTGGTTTTATTCGGCGAGTTCCCTATTACATTCGAAACTTCAAAGGAAAGATCGGAGTAATCACCGGCGGCCCGATGCTGTTTGTCGAAAATCAATTCGGGAACGTTCCGCCTGATTTTCGAAGTATTCGACTCCATCCTGATTTGGGTGGGGAAATCCAATCCATTGAGACCAAGGTCTCCGTAATTATCCCGACGTTGAATGCGGGAGATGAGTTTGTCTTACTGCTGAGGAAGCTGCAATCGCAACAAGCAATCCAATCGGTCGAAATCGTCATTGTGGACTCGGGTTCTACCGACGGCACCGTAGGAGTGGCGCGATCAATGGGTTGCGTGGTTGTTGAGATACCGACAACCGATTTTTCGCATAGCTATGCCAGAAATCGGGGTGCCGATGCGGCGAGTGGTGACTACTTTCTGTTCATGGTCCAGGATGCCTATCCGATTGGTGATCATTGGATATATGGCATGGTTCGCTACCTCTTGGACTATGCTGGCGAGAAGCTTGTTGCCGCCTCGTGTGCCGAGTATTGCCGATCGGACAGCGACCTGATGTATGACTCCATGGTGCATACCCATTATCAGTTCCTGGGCTGCCAGAACTACGACCGGATCGGTTCCTTCCGTGGTGACGACCATATGGCCTTGCGTTCGCAGGGGCAGTTAAGTGATGTGTCGTGCCTCATCTCGCGGGAGGTGTTTTCGCGTTATCGGTATCGTGGTGATTATGCGGAAGATCTGGATCTAGGTATTCGGCTGATTCGGGATGGCTACCGGGTCGCCATGCTCGCGTCAGTGAAGGTGATCCATTCACATAATCGTCCTGCCTATTACTACCTTAAACGCTCGTTTGTTGACGTCATCTTCTTGGTGGGGATGTTTGATGACTTCCAGTTTCCAGAGGTGGATTCTTCAACGGGGTTGCTGTGGGGGATTTTTTCGGTTGCTTCGTATCTTGGCGAATGGTTGGCGGCGCGTGGCGCTCCCGACAGCGTACAGACGGTGGGCGAGGATCTGGCACATCTAATTGACGACTGGCGAGGACGCTTTAAGGAAGTCCGGTCGGAGATTGCGCTCCCGACGGGAGATGCAAGGCTGGATGCCTATCTCGCGAGTCTGAGGTCGCGTTTCGCGCTCCCCTTAGGGGAGCAGAATGATAAGGCGGTTCGCGCAGAATCGCAGCGATTCCTGGATGCGTTCCTGGCCCGATTGGATCACTTCAAGTCATTTGTGTCTCAGGTCTATGGGCCACTGGATGCCGCGCTGCAGGAGGAAATTTCGGCAGCCGTTCTGAAGACCTTTGCGGCGACTGTGGGATCCTCATTGGCATTTATGTACTTAAGCGAGGTGCGACGTGAGGGCCTACCTTCGGACATGACCAAGCGTATTTTCGATGAATTGAAGGCGGGGGTCTGATGCGAATTCTGTTTGTGCTGCATCAGTTTTATCCCGAGTTTGCGGGCGGAACTGAGCGGGTCACGCTCAATCTGGCTCGAAGCGCACAGCGTGCGGGGCACCATGTCCAGGTCTTGGCATGCAACGTGAACTCCAACTTGGAGCTGGGGCGGCCGTCGCCGGCTTTGCGGGGGGCCAGGGAGTATGTTCACCACGGCGTGCCGGTTTTTCTGCTGCCGCGGTCGGCTCTCCCGGCGACGGGGGATTTCTCTTTTGAAGTGAGTTCTCTCGCTGTGACGACGTTGGCCGCCTGGATGCGGCAATCGCAGTTTGATATCGCCCATGTGCTGCACTCAATGCGGATGGCCTCGGCCATCTTGGCGGCGCAGCAAGTCGGCTTACCCTACGTGATCACGCTGACAGATTTCTTCACTGCCTGTTTTCGATTCAATCTAGTCAACCTCCAGTCGAAGCTGTGTTCTGGACCGGAGGGGGGAGCCAGGTGCGTGCGGGACTGCATGACTTCGCCGTGGACCGAGAAAAGCTTTCGTGTTCGATATGAACAGGCCTTGTCTTTTCTCACTGCAGCTGGCGAGCGCGTCGTTCCCTCCGAATATGTTGGCAAGCAGCTGCAAAGCTCGTTTCCTGGTCTCGATTTCCGCGTTGTGCCTCATGGCATTGATCTTCTTGCTTTCAAACCAGACGTGAAGGTGCCCGTAACTCCTGGGGGGGGGGAGTCAGCTATCACTTTCGGTTACCTTGGATCTATTGTGAAAGCGAAAGGGCTTGACACGCTGCTCAAGGCCTTCCGGCGAGTTTCAGGCTCGGGACTGAGGCTGCGAGTGGTTGGGGGCTTCTATGGCGATACCGGATACCACCAGGAAATTCGAAAGCTGGCCGAGGCGGACGAGCGAGTCGAACTAGTTGGACAAGTGCATCCTGACGCTGTTCCTCATGAACTGGCGTTGTTTGACGTGTTGTGCCTGCCGTCGCGTGTGCCAGAGACGTTTTCCCTGTCGGTGAGCGAGGCCGCAGTTGCGGGAGTTCCAGCCTTGGTGTCGGACCTGGGCGCGCCTGCGGAGCGTGTGCGCAAAGTGGGAGGCGGGCGTGTTTTGCCTGTGGATGATGTCGATGCTTGGGCGTCAGCGATGACAGATGTGGTGCGCTCGCCAACGCAACTCTGCGCCTGGCAACGCATGCTTCCGTTGCCCTTGCGTGTGGAGGAAGAGGCCTTCTTCTACGAATCGCTCTACCGTCGCTTGAGCCTGTGTAGCAGGCCTTAGAGCAACCCCAGTGCCACTGCACCCAGAAGCCCGGCTTGTGCCAGTCTTCGCTGACGCCTAAGTCCTGCGCGGCGAGCTTGTCGTAGCCGCTCTAACACCGATGCGCCATGGCGCACTTTTCGATAGCTTGCTGCGGCGCTCACGCCTGCGGTCGCTAGCAGTGGCTCAAGATCTGCCAGGGCACCTTCCGTTGCCTGTCCCCATTCCCGGTAATTGCCCTTTCCCAGTTCCCAAAGCCGCTTTATTCTTCGTTTCCAACCAGGGCGCGCACCCACTACGTTGCCCCCGTGTTGCCGGTATAACAGACAGGGTCGCTCGTCATACGTCAACTCTCCTCCGCACGCAGTTGCCGCCAAGTACGTGCTCCAGTCATGCAGCACCATGTGCTCTGGCCGTATGCGTCGTACCGCTTGCAACAGCGCGGCGTTCAGCACCATGGTGTTGCCGCTCGCAGCGTTTTCCACCAGAGCATTGCCCAGACCCAGCCGGCGCGGCCTGCGCGAAAGGTACAGGGGATGAAGGGCCTCGTCGGTCACTACTGTGCGCGCCATGTACAGGCAAGGCCTGCCAGGCATCGCCCTCGCCGCATGCCAGTGCGCCGCCCGAGCGAGCTTGCCCGGCAACCACACGTCATCTTGATCGCAAAACGCCACCAAATCCCCCGTGCCCAGGCCCTGCACCGCGTGGATCAGAGTGCCAAAGTGG
Organism: Diaphorobacter sp. ED-3; assembly: GCF_027625375.1. Lineage (NCBI taxonomy): Bacteria > Pseudomonadati > Pseudomonadota > Betaproteobacteria > Burkholderiales > Comamonadaceae > Diaphorobacter > Diaphorobacter sp. ED-3. The sequence goes on from NZ_CP115182.1 coordinate 762,759, forward strand.
CGTGCCGCACCCAAGCCTGGGCCTTTCAGCAGGTGCACATGGCCTGGATGCGCCTGTGCGAACGCATGCAATAGATCCAGCGTGCTATCCGTCGAACCATCGTCGCTCACCCATAGTTTCCAGACCACTCCCTGTTGTGCCTCGATCGAGGCCAATTGCTTTGGTAGATACCGCGCGCCTTGGTAGGTCGCCATTAATATATGAACCGTGGTGTCTTGCATATCCTTTGCCTTGCTTACTCACGATGGATGATCGAAAACCAGAGCCGGCTCCGGTTGTTTGAACACACAGGAGCCGGCTCTGATCGCCTGCCGCTTGATTTGCTGAGCAAGTGCACGGTCGATCATCGCTTTGCGCTCAGCAAGTCGGCCTTATTGAGCGCGCCGGCTAAAAAATCGATCTCCAACGCCTGCCGACCGGTCTTGGCGTGCAAGTCCTTCAGGTCCGCCGCGGGGGCTTGGAAGGGGCGCCACCGGCACCAAACACGTCGGCAGCGCGGATCGAACAACTGGCGATGCCCCTCGGTCACTTGGTTGGGATGCACGCCGTGCTTCTGCGCCGCATCTGCAATCCTCTTGTCGCCCTTGACAGCGTCCAAGGCCACCTTGGCCTTGAAGGCCGCTGAGTGGTTGCGACGGGTCTTCTGCTCATCTGTCTGCTTCTGATCACGGGCTCTATCCTCGCCCAACCGAGCAGCTGATCCACTTTGCAGCGTGTTCCGAATTCCGAAACCGGCTCTCGGGGGGAGAATACCGTCTGATGAAAGCTTCTTCTCCGTCGCAAAATGTTTCTTCTTTTCGATCGTGTTTCCCCGGTAATTTGGCCGTTTCCATCGTAAGCCATGGGCATGGGGCATTTGTGCAGGGGTTGTTGTGGGATCTAGCGCGTATGAGTGCAGCCAGTGTTTCGCGCGTGGTGCTGACCCTGAACCTGCCCGAAACCGAACCACTGCCGCCGGATGGTGGCTGGCCTTTTGTGTTGCAAATAAACAATAATATCCATCCATCCGGCTTTGGCGCCAACCATAACCGGGCGTTGGCTGGCGCGGCCGAGCCTTTTGTGTGCGTGCTGAACCCCGATGTGGAACTGACAGGGGGCGACCCTTTTGCCGCGCTGGTGCAGGCGGCCGCCACACCGGGTGTGGGCTGCTCTTACCCCGTGCAGTTCGATGCGCAGGGCTGTCTGCAAGACAGCGAGCGCGAGTTGCCTACGCCCTGGGCATTGTGGCGCCGCCGCGCCTGGGGGCGGCACGAGACGAGCGTGGACTGGGTCAATGCGGCCTGCATGGTTCTGCCGCGGTCCGTGTGGGAGTCTGTGGGTGGCTTTGACGAGTCGTACCACATGTACTGCGAAGACGTGGACCTGTGCCTGCGGATCCAGTTGGCCGGTTATCGCCTGCAAAAGGCGGATTGCACGGTGGTGCATGCGGGCAGCCGTGCCAGCCACAGAAAATTGAATCATTTGCGCTGGCATATTTCCAGCATGTTGCGGTTGTGGGCGTCGCCCGCATACCGGCGGTACAGGAAAATGCGCCATTTGTTGCGCTAAGAATTCCCTCATGCTCTGGCTTGCTGTTGTTGCCTTTTTTTCCGCGGCCCTAGTGTCGCTGCTGGTGCTGCGCTGGGCGCGGCGACGCAATTTTTTCTATGACGAACAGTCGCCCCAGAAATTCCACGTTGGAGAGATTCCCCGCTTGGGCGGCATCGGTCTGTTGTGCGGAATTTTGATCAGTTGGCTCTTGGGAATGGTTTCGTCCCTATTTTTGGGCGATCCAGCCATTCTCCGCATGGGGGACTGGGTGGGGTTGTGGTGCGTCGCGCTGTTGCCCGCCGTGGTGGGTGGGGTCGCCGAGGATCTGACACAGCGCTTGTCCGTGCGCTACCGCCTGTTCCTAACTATGTCTACTGCCCTGCTTGCCGTTGCCTGGGTGGGCCTGTCTGTTCCGCGGCTGGGGTTGTTCTGGGTGGATGACTGGATGGTCTCCATGCCATGGATAGGGCTAGTATTAGCTGTGCTGGCGATCACCGGCTTGCCCCATGCCTTCAACATTATTGACGGCTACAACGGCTTGGCGGCCATGGTGGCTATTATCATTTGTCTGGCTCTGACTCATGTGGCGCTGCAGGTGGGTGATAGGGCACTGGCTGCCTTGTTGGTGTCCACTGCCGCAGCGACGGCCGGTTTTTTGATCTGGAACTACCCCCGTGGCCTGATCTTTGCGGGCGATGGTGGGGCGTACCTATGGGGCGTGGTGATTGCCTTTGCCAGTATTGCCCTGGTACAGCGTCATCCGCAAGTGTCGCCTTGGTTTCCAATGCTGCTGCTGATTTACCCGGTGTGGGAGACGGTATTCTCCATGTACCGCAAGTGGGCGCGGGGAGTTTCACCGGGCGTGGCGGATGCCTTGCATTTCCACCAGCTGATCTACCGGCGCATCGTGAGGGGGGTCTTCGATGACGATGACGAGGCGCGCGACATGCTCATGCGCAACAACCGCACCTCGCCTTACCTGTGGGCGTTTACGCTGTTGACCGTGGTGCCCGCCGTACTGTTTTGGAGCAATACGCTGGTGCTGATGCTGTGTTGCGCGCTCTTTGTGGTGCTTTACGCCATCGCCTATATGGCCATCGTTCGCTTCAAGCTGCCCAGCTGGCTGCAGTGACGTTGGCGTGTGCGGCACAATCGGCGCCGCATCTCCCCCGTTCGCCACCCCCCTATTTTTTTGCCATGACCGATCTTCTCTCCATTGCGCCGCGCGACAAGGCTGAAATCCTGGCCCAGGCGCTGCCGTACATCCGCAAGTTCCATGGCAAGACCATGGTCATCAAATATGGCGGAAACGCCATGACCGACCCGGCCCTGCAGGCCGACTTTGCGGAAGACGTGGTGCTGCTCAAGCTGGTAGGCATGAACCCGGTGGTGGTGCACGGCGGAGGCCCGCAGATCGAGCAAGCCCTGAACCGTCTGGGCAAGAAGGGCGAGTTCATCCAGGGCATGCGCGTGACCGATGCCGAAACCATGGAAGTCGTGGAATGGGTGCTGGCTGGCGAGGTGCAGCAGGACATCGTGGGCCTGATTCACCAAGCGGGCGGCAAGGCTGTGGGCCTCACGGGGCGCGATGGCGGCATGATCCGCGCCAAGAAACTCAAGATGGTGGACAACAAGGACCCGAGCGTCGAACATGACGTGGGGCAGGTCGGTGACATCGTGGCGATCGACCCGAGCGTGGTCAAGGCGCTGCAGGACGATGCCTTCATTCCCGTCATCAGCCCGATCGGGTTTGGCGAGGAAAACGAAAGCTACAACATCAACGCCGACGTGGTGGCGAGTAAATTAGCGACGGTGCTGCAGGCGGAGAAACTGGTACTGCTCACCAACACCCCCGGTGTGCTGGACAAGGAAGGCAAGCTGCTCACTGACCTGACGGCGCGCGAAATTGATGCATTGTTCGCTGATGGCACCATCTCCGGCGGCATGCTGCCCAAGATCAGCGGGGCGTTGGATGCGGCAAAGGCTGGCGTGAATGCCGTGCACATCATTGATGGCCGCGTACCGCATTCGATGTTGTTGGAAATTCTGACCGACCAGGCCTACGGCACCATGATCCGGAGTCACTAGGCTCTTTTCGGGCACGGCCTGGGTGTATTGGAGTCAAAAATGGCTGCAGCGCTTGTCCAGCAAGCGTTAGCAGCTATTTTTGGAAGCAATTCCAAGGGTTGCAGCAACAGCGAGCAGCCGTCACGCCGCTGGAGTCGTGGTGTGCGAGAATCAATTGCACACACTTGTTGCTCTCCCCCGATCCATGCCCCATGACTGAATTCACGCCTGCTATTGACGCGCCAGCCTCCACCGACGACGCGCCCGCCGCGCGCCGCCGGCCGCGGCCGGGCGAGCGGCGTGAGCAGATCCTGCAGACCCTGGCGGCCATGCTGGAGCAGCCCGGGGCCGAGCGCATCACCACGGCAGCGCTTGCGGCGCGCCTGCAGGTGAGCGAGGCGGCGCTGTACCGCCACTTTGCCAGCAAGGCACAGATGTTCGAGGGGCTCATCGATTTCATCGAGCAGAGCGTCTTTACCCTCGTGCACCAGATCATGGAGCGCGGTGGCGAGTCTGAGGGCGCGCAGCGCGCGGCGCGCATCACTGCCATGGTGCTGCAGTTCGGCGAGCGCAACCCCGGCATGGTGCGCGTGATGGTGGGGGATGCGCTGGTTTTCGAAAACGAGCGCCTGCAGCAGCGCATGAACCTGTTCTTCGACAAGGTGGAGGCCACGCTGCGCCAGTGCCTACGGCCCGTGGCCGACGCGGACGGCTCGGCGACACCCACGGTGCAGACACAGGTGCGGGCGGCCGCACTGTCCGACCTGATCCGCGGACGCCTGCAGCGCTACGCACGCACGGGCTTTCGCCGCATGCCGACGGAACACCTGGACGCCACTCTGGCACTGTGGCTGTAACGCCGGCGCAGGCAAGCGTGATGGCATGACCACCCGCGAAAGGCGCGGTAAGCATTTCGCCCTTGACACGGTCCCCCGCGATGGTGGGGCTCGATAAATCATCCACTTAGGGGTTTACCCCGAAGCGCGTTCTGCGCGCCAGGAAATACTGGCGTTACCTGCGTGTTTTATGCAAAATAGAACGATCGTTCGTTTTATTTTGCTTCATGTCTCTTTCTCCTTCCCCCACCAAGACGGTTCGCGCGCCACGCCGCGAGGGCCGGGCGCTGCACAAGGGGCAACACACCAAGGCCGTCATCATCGATGCCGCCCTGGGCCTGGCTACGCACATCGGCCTGGAGGGGTTGTCCATCGGTGCGCTGGCCGACGTGACGGGCATGAGCAAGTCAGGCGTGTTCGCGCACTTCGGTTCGCGTGAGGAGCTGCAGATCTCGGTGATCCGCGAGTACCACACGCGATTCGAGCAGGAAGTGTTCTACCCCGCGATGCAGGCCCCTCGCGGCGTGCCGCGCCTGCGCGCGCTGTTTGCCAACTGGATGAAGCGCACCTCCATCGAGATCGACTCCGGCTGCATCTACATCAGCGGCGCGGTGGAGTTCGACGATCGCACCGGCCCGGTGCGCGATGCGCTGGCCAACTCGGTGATGACCTGGCAGGCCGCGATGAGGCGCGCCATCCAGCAGTGCAAGGAATGCGGCGAGATCCGCGACGACGTCAGCGAGGACCAGATGCTGTTCGAGATCCACGGCCTGATCCTGGCGCTGCACTACGAGGCGCGCTTCCTGCACACCCCCGGTTCCATCGACCGGGCCAACACGGGCTTTGACAACATCCTGGCGCGCTACAGCGCGCTGCCCGGCCACCGCGGTTGAGCCCTGCCACCCGTATTTCGGTTTTTCTTCTTTTCCACCCTTCCTTCTTCCCAGGAGTCTCCACATGCCTACTTACACGCCTCCGCTGCGCGACATGCAATTCGTCCTGCATGAAGTCTTCAAGGTCACCGACGAATTCAAGGCCATGCCCGCGCATGCTGAAGTGGATGCCGACACGATCAACGCCGTGCTGGAAGAAGCCGGCAAGTTCGCCGCCGGCGTGGCGTTCCCGCTGAACATCAGCGGCGACACCGAGGGCTGCACGCTGAACCAGCAGACGCACGAGGTGACCACGCCCAAGGGCTTCAAGGAAGCCTATGCGCAGTACGTGGAAGGTGGCTGGGCGGCGCTGTCGTGCGACACCGCCTATGGCGGCCAGGGCCTGCCCTTCGTGATGAACCAGTGCCTGTACGAGATGCTCAACAGCGCCAACCAGGCCTGGACCATGTACCCTGGGCTGTCGCATGGCGCCTACGAGGCACTGCACGCCCACGGCACGCAGGAGCAGAAGCAGCTCTACCTGCCCAAGCTCACCAGCGGCGAGTGGACCGGCACCATGTGCCTGACCGAGCCGCACTGCGGCACCGACCTGGGCCTGCTGCGCACCAAGGCCGAGCCCCAGGCCGATGGCACCTACAAGATCACCGGCAACAAGATCTTCATCAGCGCCGGCGAGCACAACTTCACCTCCAACATCGTGCATCTGGTGCTGGCCCGCTTGCCCGACGCGCCCAAGGGCAGCAAGGGCATCAGCCTGTTCGTGGTGCCCAAGTTCAAGGTGAACGCCGACGGCTCGCTGGGCGAGCGCAACCCCATCTACTGCACGGGCCTGGAGCACAAGATGGGCATCCACGGCAACGCCACGGCGCAGATTGCCATCGACGGCGCCATCGGCACCCTGGTGGGCGAGCCCAACAAGGGCCTGGCCGCGATGTTCGTGATGATGAATGCCGCCCGCCTGGGCGTGGGCAACCAGTCGCTGGGCCTGACCGAAGTGGCCTTCCAGAACGCGCTGGCCTACGCCAAGGACCGCATCCAGATGCGCAGCCTGTCGGGCACCAAGGCCAAGGACAAGGAGGCCGATCCCATCATCGTGCACCCCGACGTGCGCAAGATGCTGCTCACCGCCAAGGCCTACGCCGAGGGCGCGCGCGCGCTGCAGATTTTCTGCACGCTGCTGCTGGACAAGGCCCACAGCCACCCCGACGAGAAGGTGCGCAAGGACAGCGACGAGCTGGTGGCGCTGCTGACTCCCATCGTCAAGGCCTTCATCACCGACAACGGGCACATTGCCACCAACGCCTGCATGCAGGTCTTCGGCGGCCACGGCTTCATCAAGGAATGGGGCATGGAGCAGTTCGTGCGCGACAACCGCATCAACATGATCTACGAAGGCACGAACACCGTGCAGTCGCTGGATCTGCTGGGCCGCAAGGTGCTGGGCAACAACGGCGCCACGCTGAAGAAGTTCGGCAAGTTGGTCGGGCAGCTGGTGGCCGAAGAAGGCGTGAACGAGAAGATGGCCGAGTTCATCAACCCCATCGCTTACCTGGGCGACCAGATGACCAAGTTCACCACCGAGATCGGCTTCCGCGGCTTCCAGAACCCCGATGAGGTGGGCGCCGCCGCCGTGGACTACCTGCGCGTGGCCGGCCACCTGGTGTTCGGCTATATGTTCGCCCGCATGGCCCAGGTGGCGCTGCGCGAGATTGCCGCCGGCAACACCGACCCGTTCTACCAGGCCAAGCTGCAGACGGCGCGTTTTTACTTCGCCAAGCTGTTCCCTGAAGTCCACACGCTGATGCGCACCGCCCGCGCCGGCAGCAAGGTGCTCATGGACACCGACGCCGCCCTGGCCTGAGGCAGCGACTGCACGCATTGCCAATTTTGAACGTTATTGCACTGGAGGCCTTATGAGACAAGCGCTAGCAGCTATTATTTTTGCAGCAATCGCGGCCCCTGCATGGGCCCAGATGTCCCCCGTGGGCCTGTGGCGCAGCGTGGACGACAAGACGGGCGAGGCCAAGGCCGAGATCCGTATTGCCGAAACCAGCGGCGTGCTGAACGGCCGCATCGAGAAGTCCCTCAAGAAGGACGCCGACCCGGCCGCCACCTGCACCGAATGCAAGGACGACCGCAAGGGCAAGGCGATCGCGGGTCTGGAGATCATCCGCGGCGTCAAGAAGGCCGATGACAAAGAGGTCTGGGAGGGCGGCAAGATCCTCGACCCCGAAAACGGTAAGGAGTACCGCGCCAGCCTGACCCCCATCGAGGGCGGCAAGCGGCTGGAGGTGCGCGGCTTCCTGGGCCCGTTCTGGCGCACCCAGACCTGGCAGCGCGTGCAGTAAGCAAAGCAGTGAGCGCCACGGCGCCGCAGCCGGCCCGCCCGCGTGGCGCGGGGCCTGGCGCGCGGCCCCGTGCGTATCCCACCATCCAAGGAACAAGCAAATGTCCCGATTCCAAGTGAAGAAAGTCGCCGTGCTCGGCGCGGGCGTGATGGGCGCGCAGATCGCGGCCCACCTCGTCAATGTGAAGGTGCCGGTGGTGCTGTTCGATCTCCCCGCCAAGGAAGGTCCGAAGAACGGCATCGTCACCAAGGCCGTGGAGAACCTCAAGAAGCTTAAGCCCTCGCCCCTGGGCGTGGCGGACGACGCCGCGCTGATCCAGCAGGCGAACTACGAGGAGAACATGGCGCTGCTGGGCGAGTGCGACCTCGTCATCGAGGCCATCGCCGAGCGCATGGACTGGAAGCTCGATCTGTACAAGAAGATCGCGCCGCACGTCGCGCCGCACGCCATCGTGGCGTCCAACACCTCGGGCCTGTCGATCACCCAACTGTCCGAGGCGCTGCCCGACGCCATCAAGCCGCGCTTTTGCGGCATCCACTTCTTCAACCCGCCGCGCTACATGGTGCTGGTGGAGCTGATCAACACACCCACCACCCGCCCAGAGGTGCTCGACCAGCTCGAAGCCTTCGTCACCAGCGGCCTGGGCAAGGGCGTGGTGCGAGCGCACGACACCCCCAACTTCATCGCTAACCGCGTGGGCATCGCCGGCATGCTCTCCACGATGAAGGAGGTGGAGAACTTCGGCCTGACCTTCGACGTGGTGGACGACCTCACCGGCAAGAAGCTGGGCCGCGCCTCCAGCGGCACCTTCCGCACCGCCGACGTGGTGGGCCTGGACACCATGGCCCACGTCATCAAGACGCTGCAGGACAACCTGAACGAGCAGACCGACCCGTTCTACGGCAGCTTCGGCACGCCCGCCGTGCTGCAAAAGCTGATCGAGCTGGGCAACCTGGGCCAGAAGGCCAAGGCGGGCTTCTACAAGAAGGTGGGGCGCGACATCCTGCGCTTCGAGCTGGAGAGCGAGGAATATGTGCCCGCTGGCGCCAAGGCCGACGAGGTGTACGGCCGCATGCTCAAGAAGCCCGCCGCCGAGCGCCTGAAGCTGCTGCGCAACGCCGAGGGCGCGCAGGGCCGGTTCCTGTGGGCCATCCTGCGCAACAGCTTCCACTACGCTGCGGTGCATCTGGCCACGATTGCCGACACCGCGCGCGACGTGGACCAGGCCATGCGCTGGGGCTTCGGCATGAGCCAGGGGCCGTTCGAGCTGTGGCAGGAGGCGGGCTGGCTGGAGGTGGCCAGGATGGTCCAGGAGGACATTGACGCGGGCAAGGCACTGTCCAAGGCGCCGCTGCCCGAGTGGGTGTTCAAGGGCCCGGTGGCGGATGCCGGCGGCGTGCACACGGCGCAGGGTTCGTGGAGCGCGCGCCAAGGCAAGTTCGTGCCGCGCCGCCAGTTGCCGGTGTACGAGCGCCAGTACTTCCCCGAGAAACTGCTGGGCGAGGACAACCTGCCCGACTGGCGCAAGGCCGGCACCACCATCAGCGAGACCGATGCGCTGCGCACCTGGACGCTCGATGGCAAGGTATTGATCGCCTCCATCCAGAGCAAGATGCACGCGATCAGCCCCGACGTGATGGAAGGCCTGATGGAGGCCGTGGACCTGGCCGAGCGCGAGTACGACGGCATGGTCATCTGGTCGGGCGACGCGCCGTTCAGCGTGGGCGCCGACCTGCAGGCCACCATGCCTGCCTACGTGGTGGCCGGCATTGCCGCCATCGAGGGCGTGGAGCATGAGCTGCAGAACCTGATGCTGCGCCTGCGCTACGCCCAGGTGCCGGTGGTCTCGGCCATCCATGGCATGGCGCTGGGCGGCGGCTGCGAGCTGGCCGTGCACAGCGCACGCCGCGTGGCCCACATGGAAAGCTACATCGGCCTGGTGGAAGTGGGCGTGGGCCTGGTGCCCGGCGCCGGCGGCCTGACCTACATCGCCCGCCGCGCGGCCGAGAACGCCGCCGCCAGCACCGGCAAGGACCTTTTGCCCTTCCTGACCGAAGGCTTCACCGCCGCGGCCATGGCCAAGGTAGGCACCAGCGCCCTTGAGTCGAAGAAGCTCGGCTACCTGCTCGACAGCGACCTCATCGTGCCGCACAAGGACGAGGTGCTGTTCGTCGCCATCAACGAAGCCAAGGCCATGGCCGCCAGCGGCTGGCGCGCGCCGATGAAGCGCCTGTTCCCCGTGGCCGGGCGCAGCGGCATCGCCACCATCCGCGGCTCGCTGGTGAACATGCGCGACGGCGGCTTCATCAGCGAGCATGACCAGCACATCGCCACGCTGATCGCCGAAGTGGTGTGCGGCGGCGACGTGGACGCCGGCACGCTGGTGAGCGAGGAATACCTGATGGCGCTGGAGCGCAAGGCGTTCTGCGCCCTGATCGAGCACCCCAAGACCCAGGAGCGCATCCTGGGCATGCTCAACACTGGCAAGCCGGTGCGTAACTGAGGCCGCCCGAGGAGAGAAACCATGAAACAGATCCAAGACGCCTACATCGTTGCCGCCACGCGCACGCCCATCGGCCGTTCGCACAAGGGCTTTTTCCGCAACTACCGCCCGGACGACCTGCTGGCCACCACGCTCAAGAGCGCGCTGGCCCAGGTGCCGGGGCTGGACCCCGCCTCGATCGAGGACATCATCTGCGGCTGCGCCATCCCCGAGGCGCAGCAGGGCCTGAACGTGGCGCGCATCGGCGCCGTGCTGGCGGGCCTGCCCACCAGCGTGGGCGGCATCACGGTGAACCGCTTCTGCGCTTCGGGCCTGTCGGCCGTGGCCATGGCGGCCGACCGCATCCGCGTGGGCGAGGCCGAGGTGATGATCGCCGCCGGCGTGGAGAGCATGAGCATGGTGCCCATGATGGGCAACGCGCCCAGCCTGTCGCCCAGCATCTTCGAGCGTGACGGCGACGTGGGCATCGCCTACGGCATGGGCCTCACCGCCGAGAAGGTGGCCCAGCAGTGGAAGGTGAGCCGCGAGGCGCAGGACGCCTTCGCGCTGGAGTCGCACCGCCGCGCCATCGCCGCGCAGCAGGCCGGCGAGTTTGCCGACGAGATCACGCCCATCGAGGTGACCGACCGCACGGCCCACCTGGAGACGGGCGAAGTCATTGCCAGCACCCGCACCGTGAGCCTGGACGAGGGCGCCCGCCCCGACACCAGCCTGGAAGGCCTGGCCAAGCTGCGCACCGTGTTTGCCGCGCGCGGCACGGTCACGGCCGGCAACAGCTCGCAGACCAGCGACGGCGCCGGCGCGCTGATCCTGGCCAGCGAATCCGCCGTCAAGCGCTTCGGCCTCACGCCGCTGGCGCGCTTCGTCAGCTTCGCCAGCAAGGGCGTGCCGCCGTCCATCATGGGCATCGGCCCGATCGAGGCCATTCCCGCCGCGCTGCGCTATGCCGGTCTGAAGCAGGACGACATCGGCTGGTACGAGCTCAACGAAGCCTTCGCCGCCCAGTCGCTGGCCGTCATCAACACGCTGGGGCTGGACACGGCCAAGGTCAACCCCATGGGCGGCGCCATCGCGCTGGGCCACCCGCTGGGCGCGACGGGCGCCATCCGCTCGGCCACCGTGGTGCATGCGCTGCGCCGCAAGCAGCTCAAGTACGGCATGGTCACCATGTGCGTGGGCATGGGCCAGGGCGCGGCGGGTATCTTCGAGCGCGTGTAAGTAAGCGCCACTGCCGCGCGGCAGCGCGCGGGGATTGCAGCCGAGCCGGCGCAGACCGGCCGCCTTCATGGAGACAAGCCATGCAGAGTGAAACCCTGATGGTCGATGGCGCAGTGCCGCTGGCGCTGCGCGTGTACGCGCCGCGGCCCGGCCCCGCGCGCGCCAGCGTCGTCATTGGCGGCGCCATGGGCGTGCGCCAGGCCTTCTATGGGCCGTTCGCCGCCTGGCTGGCGCAGCAGGGCCTGCGGGTCACCACCTTCGACTACCGGGGGCAGGGCGAGTCGCTGAACGGTGGCATGCGCGAGGTGCGGGCCAACCTGTTCGACTGGGCGCGCGACTACGACGCGGTGATCGCCCATGCAGTCCAGGCACTGCCTGGCCAGCCGCTGCTGCTGCTGGGGCACAGCCTGGGCGCGCAGCTGCCCGGGCTGCTGCGCGAGCATGCGCGCGTGAGCGGCCTGCTGAGCGTCGCCGCGGGCAGCGGCTACTGGCGCGACAACGCACCCCGCATCCGCCGCGCCATGCCTGCGTTCTGGCATGTGCTGGTGCCGTTGTCGGTGCGGCTGTGCGGCTACTTCCCCGGGCGGCGCCTGCGCGCCGTGGGCGACCTGCCCGCGGGGGTGATGCTGCAGTGGCGCCGCTGGTGCCTGCACCCGCGCTACAGCGTGGGGGCGGAGGGAGAATCCGCCCAGCGCAGCTACGCGGCGGTGCGCTTTCCGGTACACGCCTGGTCCATGCAGGACGATGAGCTCATGACCTGGCGCGGCACGCAAAGCCTGTTGGCGCTGTATGCGAACGCGCCGTGCAGCGTGGAGCGCATCGCGCCGCACGAGGCGCAGGCGCGGCGCATCGGGCACTTTGGATTTTTCCGCGAACAGTTCCGCGACACGCTGTGGCCCCGCGCCTTGCAGCAGCTGGAGGCGTTGGCCCAGGCGCAGCCGCAGGGCACCGCAGGCTGAGCCGATTCACGGCACACTCGCACCCATGACTACGCACCACAGCATTCATCCCCTGGACGCGGCGCTGGCGCTCTCGTCCAGCCATTCCGAAGGGGCCGGGCAGTACACCGGCCACACCTCGCCGGCTTACTGGAACATGGTCGGGCCGTTTGGTGGCATCACCGCGGCCACGCTGCTGCAGGCCGTGATGCAGCACCCCGACCGCCTGGGCGAGCCCCTGTCGCTCACGGTGAACTACGCGGGCGCGCTGGCCGAGGGGCCGTTCACGCTGCAGGCCACACCGGTGCGCACCAACCGCTCCACCCAGCACTGGACGCTGTCGATCCTGCAGGCGGGGGCGGACGGAGCGCCCGTGGTCACCACCACGGCCACCGTGGTCACGGCCGCGCGGCGCGAGACTTGGGGTGCCGCCGACACGCCCATGCCGCAGGTCCCCGCGCCGGCGCAGTGCAAACCCGTGCAGCCGGCGTTCCGCTCGGAATGGCTGCAGCGCTACGAGATGCGCCCGGTGACCGGCGCGCTGCCCGAACAGTGGGACGACAGCGGCGACACCAGCCTGTCGCAGCTGTGGATGCGCGACGCGCCCGCGCGGGCGCTGGACTTCTGCGCGCTGGCGGCGCTGGCCGATGTGTTCTTCCCTCGCGTGTGGCTGCGCCGCGCGCGCCAGGTGCCCGCGGGCACCGTGTCCATCACCGTGTACTTCCATGCGGGCGCGGACCTGCTGGCGCAGACCGGCACGGGCTACCTGCTGGGCCAGGCGCGCGCGCAGGAGTTTCGCAACGGCTTTTTCGACCAGACCGTGCAGCTGTGGAATGAGGCCGGCGCCATGCTGGCCACCAGCCACCAGATCGTTTATTACAAGGAATGACCCCGGAGCAACACCCATGAGTACAACGAAAGCAGACATCCTGGTCCACGCCGAAGAGGGCGTGACCACCATCACCTTCAACCGCGTGGAGAAGAAAAATTCCATCACCACGGCCATGTACGCGCAGCTGGCGGATGCGTTCGAGGCCGCGGCGCAGGACGCTTCGGTGCGCGTGGTCGTGCTGCAGGGCGACGTGGCCATCTTCAGTGCGGGCAACGACATCGGCGACTTCCTGCAGCAGCCGCCCGCCACGCAGGACGCGCCCGTGTTCCGCTTCCTGCGCGCCATCGCCACCTTTCCCAAGCCCGTGCTGGCTGCGGTGTGCGGCCCGGCAGTGGGCATCGGCACGACCCTGCTGTTCCACTGCGACCTGGTGTACGCGGGGGACAATGCGGCGTTCTCGATGCCCTTCGTGAACCTGGGGCTGTGCCCCGAGGCCGCCTCCAGCCTGTTCGCGCCGCAGATGCTGGGCTACCACCGCGCGGCCGAGGCGCTGCTGCTGGGCGAGCCCTTCATGGCCGAGGCGGCGTTGGAAGTCGGCTTCGTCAACCGTGTGGTGCCGCCGACCGAATGCAACATGGTGACCCAGGCCCAGGCGCGCAAGCTCGCGGCCAAGCCGCTGTCGGCCCTGATCGAGACCAAGCGCCTGCTCAAGAAGAGCCAGACCGCCGCCGTGCTGGAGCGCATGGCCGAGGAGGGCCAGAGCTTTGGCCGCATGCTGCGCGAGCCCGCCGCCCGCGAGGCCTTCACCGCGTTCATGGACAAACGCCGCCCGGATTTCAGCGCCTGCTGACATCCGCCCCGCCACCGAACGGGGCGGGGCAGGGCGACGCCGGCATGGCGCGTTCGCCCAGCGCCGGGGTCGTGCGTGCTGGACAGGGTGGCCGTGCATTTGAATGAAAAATGGCTCTAGCGCTTGTCCAATAAGCGCTAACAGCTCCTGATAAGAGAGCAAAAATTCCATGAGCAAACCTGCCAGCCTGCCAGTGGGCTTCGAGCCCGAGTTCATCGCCGGCCTGCGCCAGATCTTTGAAGAGAAGATTCCCTTCAACCACTTGCTGGGCCTGAAGATCACGCGCCTGGAGCCCGCGGCCGTCGCTGCGCGCATCGACATGCGTCCCGATCTGGTGGGGCACTTTGCCTACAACCGGCTGCACGGCGGCGTCATCAGCGCGGGGCTGGATGCCATGGGCGGTCTGGCGGTGATGGCGGCCATCGGCGCCAAGCACATGGACGAGGCGCCCATGGACCGCCTGCACCGCTTTGCCAAGCTGGGCACCATCGACCTGCGCATCGACTATCTGCGCCCCGGCATCGGCAGCCACTTCGAGCTGCGGGCCGAGGTGCTGCGCCTGGGCTCGCGCGTGGCCACCACGCGCATGGAGTTCCTCGGCCCGCAGGGCGAGCTGATGTCCGCGGGAGCCGCGGCGTACATCGTCTCTTAGCGCGACCGTGCGAAGACGGCCGCGCCGGGCACGCGCCGTTTGGGGGATACGCGCTGTGTGCTGCTGCAAGCCCTGCAAGTGCATGCAACCATCGAACGGTTTGGTTACCGTTCTTGCGTAACAGGGGCGGTTTTGATCTGTGGCAACTCCTAGCATCTGCGGGTCTTTTCTAGGAGATCCGATCCGATGGCCGTGCAAAACCCCTTCTTTGGCAAACGCGAACCCGACACTTTCCAATCCCGCCAGCCTTCGTCAGCGCTGGGCGGCACCACCACCACCGCAAGCACCCCAACCGCCGCTCCCGCAACCAGAGCCGCTGTGTCCACCGCCTCCAGCGCCACGGCCGAGGGCAGCGGCAGCAAGCTGACCGTGGGCCCCAACATCAAGCTCAAGGGTGTGGAGATCACCGATTGCGACACCCTCGTCGTGGAAGGCACGGTGGAGGCCACCATGGATTCGCGCGTGATCCAGATCACCGAGCAGGGCGCGTTCCGCGGCTCCGCCGAGATCGACATTGCCGAAATCCACGGCGAGTTCGACGGCACGCTCACCGTGCGCCAGAAGCTGGTGATCTTCAGCACCGGCAAGGTGAGCGGCAAGATCCGCTACGGCAAGGTGGTGATCGAAGAGGGTGGCCAGCTCTCCGGCGAGATCGAGGTGGGCCTGGGTGGTGGCGCGCGCATGAGCGCGGCCTCGGGTTCGTCGTCTGCCGCATCCTCGGCCGCGCTGGCCGCGGCCTGACGCCGGCACACCCATCGCCGCCAGCGGGAGGCCGTGAGGCGCTCCCGTTTTTTTTACGGCGCGACGCTTTCGTCGCCCGGCTTCCGAATGGGGCGCGGGCGGCCGTTCTCGTCGATGGCCACATAGGTCAGCGACGCCTCGGTCACCTTCACGTAGCTGCCCTGGGTGCGGATGTGCTCGGCATAGACCTCCACCTGCACGGTCATGGAGGTGTTGCCGATGCGCGTGACTTCGGCAAAGAACGACAGCAGGTCGCCCACGCGCACGGGCTGCTTGAAGATGAATTCGTTCACCGCCACCGTGGCCATGCGGCCGCGGATGTACCGCGCGGGCAGCACGGAGCCGGCCAGATCCACCTGCGCCATGACCCAGCCGCCGAAGATGTCGCCATTGCCGTTGGTGTCGGCGGGCATGGGTATCACCTTGAGTACCAGTTCCTTGTCGGCGGGCAACTGGCTGTGGGAGGCGGGGCGATCCTGGGACATGGGCACAATCTTTGGTTTTGCTTGACTCCACGGATTGTCCATCATGCGCCGCTACGGCGAAGCCATCGCCTCCGACAGCCCACGCGTTCGTTCCGACCGGGCCACCCTGCAGCGCCTGCTGCCCTATCTGTGGCAGTACAAATGGCGCGTGGTCGCGGCCATGGCCTTCATGGTCGGCGCCAAGCTGGCCAACGTGGGGGTGCCGCTACTGCTCAAGAGGCTCGTCGATGCCATGACGCTGCCCGCCGGCAGCACCACGGCGCTGCTGGTGGTGCCCGTGGGGCTGCTGCTGGCCTACGGGGCGCTGCGCCTGGCCAACGCGGTGTTCAACGAGTTGCGCGAGCTGGTGTTCGCCAAGGCCACGCATGGCGCGGCGCGCGCCATCGCGCTCAAGACCTTCGAGCACCTGCATGCGCTGTCCCTGCGCTTTCACCTGGAGCGCCAGACCGGCGGCATGACGCGCGACATCGAGCGCGGCGTGCGCGGCATCGAGTCGCTGGTGTCGTTCGCGCTGTTCAACCTGGCCGCCACGCTGGTCGAGGTACTGCTGGTGCTGTTCATCCTGGCGCGCCAGTTCGACGTCTGGTTTGCCGTCATCACGCTCACCGCGCTGGTGCTGTACGTCGCCTTCACCGTGGGCGTGACGCAGTGGCGCATCCAGTTCCGGCGCCAGGCGAACCAGTTCGACTCGGCCGCGCACAGCAAGGCCATCGATTCGCTGCTGAACTACGAGACCGTCAAGTACTTCAACAACGAGCAGTTCGAGGCGCGCCGCTACGACGAAAGCCTGGAGCAATTGCGGCAGGCCCAGCTCAAGAGCCGCAGCACCCTGGGGCTGCTCAACAGCGGGCAGCAGCTCATCATCGCCGTGGGGCTGGTGGCCATGCTGTGGCGCGCCACCGAGGGCGTGGCCGCGGGGCGCATGACGCTGGGCGACCTGGTCATGGTCAACGCCTTCATGATCCAGATCTACATCCCGCTGAACTTCCTGGGCGTGATCTACCGCGAGATCCGGCAGAACCTGACCGACCTGGACAAGATGTTCACGCTGATGGACAGGGAGCAGGAGGTGGCCGATGCGCCCGGCGCCCAGCCGCTGACGGACCTGCACACGCCCACCGTGCGTTTCGAGGATGTGCACTTCGCCTACGACCCCGCACGGCCCGTATTGCAGGGGGTGAGCTTCACGATTCCCGCCGGCAAGACGGTTGCCGTGGTCGGCCCCTCGGGCGCAGGCAAGAGCACCCTGAGCCGCCTGCTGTACCGTTTCTATGACCTGCAGGGCGGGCGCATCACCATCGCGGGGCAGGACATCCGGGCGGTCACGCAGGACAGCCTGCGCCGCGCCATCGGCATCGTGCCGCAGGACACGGTGCTGTTCAACGACACCGTGGCCTACAACATCGCCTACGGCCGCACCGGCGCCAGCCAGGCCGAGGTCGAGCAGGCAGCGCGCGCTGCGCACATCCATGCCTTCATCGCAGCCCAGCCCAAGGGCTACGACACCATGGTGGGCGAGCGCGGGCTGAAGCTCAGCGGTGGCGAGAAGCAGCGCGTGGCGATCGCGCGCACGCTGCTCAAGAACCCACCCATCCTGATCTTCGACGAGGCCACCAGCGCCCTGGACTCTGCCAACGAGCGTGCCATCCAGGCCGAGCTGGCCAGCGCCGCGCAGAACAAGACGACCCTGGTGATCGCCCACCGCCTGTCCACCGTGGTGGACGCGCACGAAATCCTGGTCATGGAGGCCGGCCGTATCGTCGAGCGTGGCACGCACGCGCAGCTGCTGGCCCACGGCGGGCACTACGCGCGCATGTGGGCGTTGCAGAAGAATGATGGTCAAAATGGGCTGTAGCGCTTATGTGGCAAGCGCAAGCAGCTATCAAAATGAAAGCACGGAGCGTTGAGCATGGATATCGCCGCCCTGCAGCGTGAACTGCGCGCCTTCGCCGCCGCGCGTGACTGGCAGCCCTTTCACACGCCCAAGAACCTGGCCATGGCGCTGATGGTGGAGGCGGCCGAGCTGCAGGAGCTGTTCCAGTGGCTCACGCCGGAGCAGTCGCGCACCTTCACCCAGGACGCCACCGCCCACGAGCGGGTGGGCGACGAGATGGCCGATGTGCTGCTGTACCTGCTGCAGCTGGCGGACTACGCGGGCGTGGACCTGGAAGTTGCCGTGCGGCGCAAGCTGGCCAAGAACGCCGTCAAGCATCCCGTTCCCTGATGCGTGAGGCGTAAAAAAGCGGCTAGCGCCCGTGGTTAGGGCGCTAGCCGCTTTTGATTTGATAGCGCTGGCAGAGCCTGCGCTATGGGGCAAGGCGCCCCATTACTGCGCCATTACTGCTTGCGCGCCGCAATCGCCTTCTCGGCTGCGCTTACCAAATCGGCGCCGATCTGGCCCTTCCACTTCTCGAACACGGGGCGCGTGGCCTTCACGAAGGCGTCGCGCTCGGCGGGGCTCAGCTGCGTCACGGTCACGCCATTCGCGGCGATGTCCTTGAGCAGGGGCTTGTCGGCCTCGACCATGCCCTTGCGCGCGATGGCAATTTCTTCCTTGCCGGCCTCGATGGCGGCCTGGCGCACCGCCTCGCGGTCGGCGGGCGTCCAGCTGTTCCACACGTCCTTGTTCACCACGAAGATCAGCGGGTCGTTCATGTAGCCCCACATGGTCACGTGCTTCTGTGCCACGGTGTGCAGCTTGGCGGCCTGGTACACGGCGATGGGATTCTCCTGGCCATCCACGGCGCCGCTGGCCATGGCGGGCTGCGCGTCGGCCCAGCTCATCTGCGTGGGGTTGGCGCCCAGCGCGGTGAAGGTGTCGAGGAACAGGGGCGAGCCCACCACGCGGATCTTCAGACCCTTGAGGTCGGCGGGGCTCTTGATGGCGTGCTTGGAGTTGCTGATCTCGCGGTAGCCGTTCTCACCCCAGGCCAGTGGCACCACGCCGGCCTTTTCCAGCGTCTGGAAGATGCTCTTGCCGACTTCGCCCTGCGTGACCGCATCGACAGCCGCGTAGTCGGGGAACAGGAAGGGCAGCGAGAACAGGTTCAGCGCCTTCACCTGGGGCGACCAGTTGATGGTGGAGCCCACGGCCATGTCGATCACGCCCTGGCGCAGCGCGGAAAACTCACGCGTCTGGTCGCCCTGGATCAGCGACACGCCCGGGTAGAGCTTGATGTTGATGCGGCCCTGGGTTTTCTCCTTGACCTTCTGTGCCCAGATCTCGCCGCCCTTGCCCCACGGGAAGGCGGTGCCCAGTACCAGCGACATGCGGTATTCGCTCTTGTAGTTCTGCGCCAGCGCGGGTGTGCCGAAGGCAAGGGCCGCAGCAGCGGCGACGGCGGAAGTGAGGAAAGTGCGAAGTTTCATGGGACAGGTCTCCTTGGAAAAAATGCGAACGAATCAATAGCCCAGCTGGGCAGGCAGCCACAGGGCCAGCTGCGGGAAGGCGATCACGGCCACCATCACCAGGAACATGGCCAGCAGCATGGGGCCGACCCAGCGCACGGTGGACTCCATGCGCACGCCTGCGATGCGGCAGCTGACCATCAGGTTCACGGCCAGCGGCGGCGTGAACTGGCCCAGTGCGACCTTCAGGGTGAGGATCACGCCGAACCACACCGGGTCCCACTGGTAGTGCTGCATGATGGGCAGCAAGAGCGGCACGAAGATCAGGAAGATCGAGATGCCGTCCAGGAACATGCCCACGGTGATGAGCAGCAGGATCAAAAGCGCCAGCACGCCGTATTCGCCCAGGCCGGAGTTCACGATGGCGTTGGCCACCGGGTCGATCACGCCCAGTGTGGACAGTGAGAACGCGAAGATGCCCGCCAGCGACACCACGATCAGGATCACGGCCGACAGCTCGCCCGCTTCGCGCAGGATGGTGAACAGGTCGCGCACCCGAATGGTGCGGTGGATCACCATGCCCACGAACAGGCCATAGAACACGGCCACCACGGCGGCTTCGGTGGGTGTGAACCAGCCCGCGCGCATGCCGCCCAGGATCAGCACCGGCGCGGCCAGGCCCCAGGAGGCTTCCTTGAGGCTCTTCCAGAACGGCGGGCGCGGCATGGACGATTCGAGCGCGCCCATCTTGTGTTTGCGGGCCATCCACACGGCCGGGGCGATCAGCGCCACGCCCGCCAGCACGCCCGGCACCATGCCGGCCGCGAACAGCGCCGGCACCGACGCCGTGGGCACCAGCACCGAGTAGATGATGAAGGCCACCGAGGGCGGGATCAGGATGTCCGTGGCCGCTGCGGCGCCCACCACGCTGGCCGAGAAGCTGCCCGGGTAGCCCGCGCGGCTCATGGCCGCAATCATCACGCCGCCCACGGCCGCCGCGTTGGCAGGGCCCGAGCCCGAGATGCCGCCCAGGAACATGGCCACGGCGATCGCCACCAGCGGCAGCATGCCGGGCCCGCGCCCGACGATCGCCACGGCAAAGTTCACCAGGCGCAGCGCCACGCCCGAGCGGTCGAAGATCGAGCCCACCAGCACGAACATGGGAATCGCCAGCAGCGGGTACTTGCCCAGCCCGGCGTAGAAGTTCTGCGGCACGGCGAGCAGGCCAAACCACTGCGTCTCGGCATTGGCCAGCGCAATGGCGGCGGCGCCGGCCAACCCCAGGGCGGCGCCGATGGGCACACCCACGAACATCAGCACCAGGAAGGCGACGAAGAGCAGCGTGGCGATCATGGCTGGCGCTCTCCGTTGTCGTCTGCGTCATTGCCGAGAAACTCCACGTCCGGCTGGCGCGTGCGGCGGATCAGCAGGCCAATGGCGCGCCAGGTGATGAGCAGCGAGAGGATGGGCAGCCAGACCGAGTACCACCACTGCGGCACGCCGATGCCGGGCGAGGTTTCTTCGAAGCGGTAGTCGTCCCAGACCACGCGCACGCTGAGCACGGCGATCACCGCGAACAGCACGGCCACCAGCAGTGCGCCCAGTTGTGCCAACCGGCGGCGGCGGGCTGCGGAGCCGCTGTCGCAGAAGAATTCGATGCGGATGTGGCGGTCGCGCGCCACGGCGGCAGAGCCAGCCACCAGGGCCAGCACGATCATCAGGAAGACCGAGAGCTCCTCGGTCCAGGCAAAGGACGAATTGGTGAAATAGCGCACGAGCACGTTGGCAAACGTGATCAGCGCCAGCAGCGCCATGACGATGACGGTGAGCCAGTCCTCGATGCGCAGGGAACGGGGTTCGCTGGAGGCGGGGGCGCTAGAGACGCGCGCGCCATCCGGGGCGGCATCGTCGGCCGGCCCGGGGGTAGGTAGGGAGGACATGGGGGCAGAGAACAGAAAAGTCGAACATGAAAGGCTGGCCGCTCTGCCCTCCGGTGTTGTGCACCAGGGGCCTGGTCGAAGGATTGCGCTGTGGGCGCGAGGGGGCCTATTTGCAATCAAACGTACGGTGCTCCGCCGCAGGGTGTTCCCCAGGAGGGTGCTGGGGCGGGCCAGTCGCGCTCAACAGGGGGAGAAGGCCTGCCTGGGCGCATCGATAATGCGGGCCATGGAAACCAAATGGCTCGAAGACTTCGTCAGCCTGGCAGAAACGCGCAGCTTCAGCCGCTCGGCGCAATTGCGCCATGTGACACAGCCCGCTTTTTCGCGGCGCATCCAGGCGCTGGAGGCCTGGGCCGGCACCGATCTGGTGGACCGCAGTTCCTACCCCACGCGGCTGACGGCCGCGGGCAACACGCTGTACGACCAGGCGCTGGAGGTGCTGCAGGCGCTGCAGAACACGCGCGCCATGCTGCGCGCGCACACCAGCGCGGGCACCGACATGATCGAGTTCGCCGTGCCGCATACGCTGGCGTTCACTTTTTTCCCGGCCTGGGTGTCGGCGTTGCGGGCGGACTTCGGCCCGCTCAAAAGCCGGCTGATCGCCCTGAATGTGCACGACGCGGTGATGCGCCTCGTGGAGGGCGGCTGCGATCTGCTCATTTCCTACCACCACCCATCGCAGCCCCTGCAACTGGACCCGGACCGTTACGAGATGGTGACGCTGGGGCAGGAGGTCCTGGCCCCCTACGCCAAGGCGGGCGCTGATGGTCAGCCGCTGTTTTGCCTGCCGGGCCGGCCTGGCGAGCCGCTGCCCTACCTGGGGTATGCGCCGGGGGCCTACTTGGGGCGCGTGACGGAGCTGATCCTCAAGCAGGCGGGGACGGCCATCCACTTGGACCGCGTGTACGAAACGGATATGGCCGAAGGCCTGAAGGCCATGGCGCTGGAAGGGCACGGCGTCGCCTTCTTGCCCTACAGCGCGGTGAAGAAGGAGCTGCGTTCGCGCAAGCTCCTGAGCGCGGCGCCGCCCGACGCGCAGGACCTGCAGATGGTGATGGAAGTGCGCGCCTACCGCGAAAAGCCCTCGCGCAAGGAGCCTGCCAAGGGCCTGGCCCAGTCCCTGTGGACGTACCTGCAGACGCGCGCCGGACAGAACCCCATCTGACGCGGGCGCACCACACTTGGCATGCAAGTCTTGCATGCAAACCCACATCCCTGGCATTGGATTGCGTGGTCACGCGACATTACAGTCTTTGAAACTAAATGTGGCAACGCACGGTCGCACCGAAACATGGCGCGCACCTGGTGCGGAGATTGCTAAGCCATGCACAAGGGAGACCCTCTGAATGAATTGCAAGCAAGGATGGAAGGCGCTGGGCGCCGCGGTGGCGCTGTGCTGCGCCGTGGGCGCGCAAGCCCAAGGGGTGCTGGAGCGTGTGCGCGGCGGCGGACCGCTGGTGCTGGCGCACCGTGAATCGTCGGTGCCGTTTTCGTACGTGCACGAGGGCAAGCCCATGGGCTACGCCCTGGACCTGTGCCTGCATATCGCCGAAGTGGTGCGCAAGAAGACCGGCATGAAGAACATGCCGGTGCAGTTGGTGCAGGTGACACCCGCCAATCGCATTGAGATGGTGAAGACCGGCAAGGCCGATATGGAATGCGGCTCCACCACCAACAACGCCGAGCGCCGCAAGGATGTGGCCTTCACCATTCCGCACTTCATCACGGGTGCGCGCCTGCTGGTGCCCGCGGCCAGCACGGTGACGCGCATGGAGGATCTGGAAGGCAAGAAGCTCGTGTCGACCAAAGGCACGACGCCCTACAAAGCGGCCGAGCAGGCCAACCGCGAACGGCTGATGCGCATCCAGATGGTGGAGGCGCCCGACCATGAGGCCGCGGTGGTCATGGTGGAGAAGGGCCAGGCCGACGCCTTCGTGATGGACGATGTGCTGTTGTATGGCTTGGCGGCCAACCGCCCCGACCCCAAGGCGCTGAAGGTGGTGGGCCGCTTCGTCACCACCGAGCCGCTGGCGATCATGCTTCCCAAGAACGATCCCGAGTTCAAGAAGTTGGTGGACGAGGAGATGCGCCGCCTGATCGTGAGCAATGAGATCAACGCCATCTACGACAAGTGGTTCATGCAGCCCATTGCGCCTACCAACCGTGCGCTGAACCTGCCCGTGAGCTACCTGCTGCGGGACTTCTGGAAATACCCTACCGATCAGGTCCCCTTCTGAACCCACAATACGCCCCTGTCTTGAACGCGCCGCAGGGTGTGGCTTGACCGCCATCGGTTCCTCAGAACGGTCGTTCGATTTCAATACACTTCGCTTTTCGCTTCACCCACAAGGAGATATTCATGAAGAAGCATTTGCTGGCCGCAGCCATTACCGTCCTGGCCGCTGGTAGCGCGTTCGCACAGGCCAACGACACCCTGGCCAAGATCAAATCTACGGGTGCCGTGACGCTGGGCGTGCGCGAGTCCTCGGGCCTGGGCTACACCCTGGGCAACGGCAAGTACGTGGGCTTCCACACCGAGATGGGTGAGCGCATCCTGGCCGACATCCAGAAGCAGCTGGGCCTGGCCAACATGGAGATCAAGTACCAGCCGGTGACCTCGCAGAACCGCATTCCGCTGGTGACCAACGGCACGGTGGACATCGAGTGCGGTTCCACCACCAACAACACCGCCCGCCAGAAGGAAGTGGCCTTTGCCGTGACCACCTATGTGGAAGAGGTGCGCATTGCCGTGAACGCCAAGTCGGGCATTACCGGCATCAAGGACCTGAACGGCAAGACCATCGTGACCACCACGGGCACGACCTCCGTGCAGACGCTGCGCAAGCACAAGCGCGCCGATGGCCTGAACTTCAAGGAAGTCATGGGCAAGGACCACGCCGACAGCTTCCTGATGCTGGAGACGGGCCGTGCCGACGCTTTCATCATGGACGGCTCCATCCTGGCGGCCAACATCTCCAAGTCCAAGAACCCCTCTGACTTTAAGATCGTGGGCGAAGTGCTGTCGGTGGAGCCCATCGCCTGCATGATCCGCAAGGACGATCCCGCCTTCAAGAAGGCCGTGGACGACTCCATCAAGCGCCAGATTGCCGATGGCTCTCTGGCCAAGCTGTACGACAAGTGGTTCATGCAGCCCATCCCGCCGGCCAACGTGAAGATCGGCCTGCCGCTGTCCGAAGCTACGAAGAACGCATGGGCCCACCCCAACGACAAGCCTATGGAGTCGTACGAAGTCAAGTAATCGGCTTGCATTGCATCGCCCCTTCGGCCTCTGGGCCCGAAGGGGCGTTTTTTGTTGTTGCGCCAGCGCCGCCATGTGCCGCCGCGGCAACACGGATCGAAGAATAGAAGGGGTGCTCCTATGAATTGGGATTGGCAGGTGTTCTGCCAGGACACCATTACCCAAGAGGTCGGTCAAAGCTGCTTCGGCAAGAACGGCGACATCACCTACCTCGACTGGATGCTGTCAGCCTGGGGCTGGACGGTATCCGTTTCCTTGCTGTCGCTGGCCGTTGCGCTGGTGGTCGGTTCGCTGGTCGGCACGCTGCGCACGCTGGAAGGCCGTCCATGGACGGTGCGCCTGGGCAACGCCTGGGTCGAGCTGTTTCGCAACATTCCGCTGCTGGTGCACATCTTTGTGTGGTACCACGTGGTGCCGTCGATCTTCCCGGCCATGAAATCGCTGCCGGGCTTCGTGCTGGTGGTGTTTGCGCTGGGCTTCTTCACCTCGGCGCGTATCGCCGAGCAGGTGCGCTCGGGCATCCAGGCATTGCCGCGCGGCCAGCGCTATGCGGGCATGGCGCTGGGCTTCACCACGTTCCAGTACTACCGCTACGTGCTGCTGCCGATGGCGTTTCGCATCATCATCCCGCCGCTCACCAGCGAGACCATGAACGTGTTCAAGAACTCGTCGGTGGCGTTTGCCGTTTCGGTGGCCGAGCTGACCATGTTCGCCATGCAGGCGCAGGAAGAGACTTCACGCGGCATCGAGGTGTACCTGGCCGTCACGGCGCTGTACATCATCTCGGCCTTTGCCATCAACCGCATCATGGCGTTCATCGAAAAGCGCACGCGGGTGCCGGGCCTGATTGCCGCAGGCGGGGGAGGACACTGATATGAACCTGAATATCGATTGGTCCTTCTTCACCTGGGAGCTGTTCAGCAACTTCGTGATCAAGGGGCTGTACTTCAGCCTGGTGCTGACGGTGATCGCCACCGTGGGCGGCATCCTGCTGGGCACGGTGCTGGCGCTCATGCGCCTGTCGGGCAAGAAGTGGCTGGACGTGCCGGCCACCATCTATGTCAACGGCATGCGCTCGATTCCGCTGGTGATGGTGATCCTGTGGTTCTTCCTGCTGGTGCCCATGATCATCGGTCGCCCCATCGGCGCCGAGGTGTCGGCCGTGGTGACCTTCATCGCCTTCGAAGCCGCCTACTTCAGCGAGATCATGCGCGCCGGCATCCAGTCCATCCCGCGCGGCCAGGTGTTCGCGGGGCAGGCGCTGGGCATGACCTACGGGCAGAACATGCGCCTGGTGGTGCTGCCGCAGGCCTTCCGCAACATGCTGCCGGTGCTGCTCACGCAGACCATCATCCTGTTCCAGGACACGTCGCTGGTGTACGCCATCGGTGCCTACGACATGCTCAAGGGTTTCGAGATCGCGGGCAAGAACTATGGCCGCCCGATCGAGGCCTACCTGGCCGCGGCCGTGGTCTATTTCATCCTCTGCTACGCGCTGTCCTGGCTGGTCAAGCGCCTGCACAAGAAGATCGCCATCATTCGCTGAAGCGGCGTTCCAAGGAATTGCAATGATTGAACTGAAGAACGTTTCCAAGTGGTACGGCAGCTTCCAGGTGCTCACGGACTGCTCCACGAACATCCAGAAGGGTGAGGTGGTGGTGGTCTGCGGGCCCTCCGGCTCCGGCAAGTCCACCCTCATCAAAACCATCAACGCGCTGGAGCCCTTCCAGAAGGGCGAGATCTTCGTGGACGGCGTGGCCGTGCACGACCCCAAGACCGACCTGCCCAAGCTGCGCAGCCGCGTGGGCATGGTGTTCCAGCACTTCGAGCTGTTCCCCCACCTGTCGGTGACCGAGAACCTGACCATCGCGCAGATCAAGGTGCTGGGCCGCAACCCCACCGACGCCAAGGCGCGCGGCCTGAAGATGCTGGAGCGCGTGGGCTTGACGGCGCACAAGGACAAGTTCCCCGGCCAGCTGTCGGGCGGTCAGCAGCAGCGCGTGGCGATCGCACGCGCACTGTCGATGGACCCCATCGTGATGCTGTTCGACGAGCCGACCTCGGCGCTGGACCCCGAAATGGTGGGCGAGGTGTTGGATGTCATGGTGGGCCTGGCCCAGGAGGGCATGACCATGATGTGCGTGACGCACGAGATGGGCTTCGCACGCAAGGTGAGCAACCGCGTGATCTTCATGGACGTGGGCGGCAAGATCCTGGAGGACTGCTCGAAGGAGGAATTCTTCGGCAACCCCGAGGCGCGCCAGCCGCGCACCAAGGACTTCCTCAACAAGATCCTGCAGCATTGATTCTGCACACCCCCTGAGGCGCTTCGCGCCTTCCCCCACACTCGCAGCGCTGCGCTGCAGGAGGGGGCGCAGCCGGCGGCAGGGCAGAGCCCGGCCCACGGCTGCCATGGTCCGGGGCGCGCCAGTGGGATGGGCCGTGGCCCAGGCTTGCCCGGGTGGCGTACAAAAGCAAAAGGGCAAAAGGGCAAAAGGGCAAAAGGCGCCATTGGCGCCTTTTGCTTTTATTTTGATAGCTGCTAGCGCTTTATGGATGGGTGTTAGAGCCTGATTTGGCTTGAGTCGGTCAAGCCACGCGCCGCAGCCGCGTGCGGCCTTGGGCGCCAGCGCCGCGCGTGCGGCCGAACAGGTCCTTGGGGTCGTCTGTGGGCACCAGCTCCACATCCACACCCAGGCCGCGCGCCTGGGCCTGCTGGTACAGGTAGCGCAGTGCGGAGTAGTCCTCCAGCGCAAAGCCCACGGAATCAAACACCGTGACTTCGTCGGCCCGCGTGCGCCCCGGCGCGTCGCCGCGCAGCACCCGCCAAAGCTCGGTAACGGGATGGTCCGCGGGCAATTGCTGGATCTCGCCCTCCACGCGGCTTTGCGGCTCGTATTCCACGACCACGCGCGCCCCGCGCAGCACATCGGGGTGCAGTTCCGTTTTGCCGGGGCAGTCGCCGCCCACGGCATTCAGGTGCATGCCGGGTTCCACCATCGCGGGAGTGAGGACGGTGGCGCGGCTCTTGTCGGCGGTGACCGTGGTCACGATGTCCGCGCCGCGCACGGCCTCGGCCGTGCTGGCGGCGCGCTCCACGGTGAGGCCATCGACGTGCGCCAGGTTGCGCACCAGCTTGTCGGTGGCGGCGGGGTCGGTGTCGTACACCCGCAGTTCGCGGATGCCCAACAACGCGTGGAAGGCCAGGGCCTGGAATTCCGCCTGTGCGCCGTTGCCGATCAGCGCCATGCGGCGGCTGCCGGGTCGTGCAAGCGCCTGCGCCGCCAGCGCCGACGTGGCAGCGGTGCGCAGCGCCGTGGTCAGCGTCAGCTCCGACAGCAGCAGCGGATAGCCTGTACGGACCTCCGCCAGCACGCCGAAGGCCATCACTGTAGGCAGTCCGCTGGCAGGGTTGCCGGGATGGCCGTTCACATACTTGAAGCTGTAGAGCGCATCGTCAGCCACGGGCATCAGCTCAATCACGCCGCGCGGGCTATGGCTGGCCGTGCGGGCGGACTTGTCAAAAGACTCCCAACGCAGGAAGTCGGCGCGAAGCTCGGTCGCCAGCTCGGTCATGCAGCGTGCGGCACCCCGTTCATGCACGAAGGCAGCAAGGGTCGGCAAATCAATGAGGCGTGTCATGGTGTCGGTCCAACGTGTTTCCCCATTGTGGACAGGCCCTGCGCTTGCGGCCAGCCTACAAACTGCTCAATAAGCGCAAAAAACTGGCGTTTCGCCAGCAACCCGTGGCAGTATGCGCAACATGGACGACGTCGACCGCGAGATCATTGCGCTGCTGCGTGCGGATGCACGCATGCCGGTGGCGGCGCTCGCCGTACGTCTGCGCGTGGCCCGCGGCACCGTTCAGAACCGCCTGCGCCGGCTGGAGGAAGAGGGCGTCATCGTCGGCTACACCGTGCGGCTGCGCCCCGAGTCGGAGCCCCACCGGATCCGCGCCTGGATGAGCATTGCAGTGCAAGGGAACGCGGCGCCTGACGTGATTCGCGCCCTGCGTGGAGAGCCGCTGGTCGGCGCGCTGCACAGTACCAACGGCCGCTGGGACATCGTGGCCGAGCTGCATGCGCAGAGCCTGGAGGAATTCGACCTGGCGCTCACGCGCATTCGGCTCACGCCGGGCATCGCGCGCACCGAAACCAGCATCCTGCTGTCCACGTACAAGCTGTGATCGCCCCGCCCGAGCGGGCGGTGCTTCACTGCATCGACGAGACGTACGCCACGAGCGACTCGATGTCGGCGTCCGTGAGGAGCTTGGTGTTGGGCGTCATGATCGAATTGGCGCGCGTATTTGGGCCGTCGCGGTAACGCTTGAGAGTGCTGCGCAGGTAGTCGGTCTGCTGGCCGGCAATGCGTGCGATCTGGTCGTTGCCCCGGCCCATGTCGCCATGGCAGCGAAAACAGTTCTTGCCGAAGATCTCCTGCCCCTTGGCCAGCAGCGCTGCGTCCGCCACGGGTTTGGGAGTGACGGGCTGCGCGGCGTAGAAGAGCACCATGCCGATCTTCTCGTCGCTGTTCATCGCGCGGATCATGCCTTCCATGAACTCGTAGCGGCGGCGCCCGTCCGCGAACTGCCGCACCTGCTCCAACAGATAGGCCGGGTTCTGGCCCGCGAGGTTGGGTACCGAGGGTTTGGTGCTGTTGCCTCCGTCGCCATGGCAGTTGGCGCACACCGCCGAGACCTTGCGGCCCACCTTGTAGAGCTCGTCGGCCAGCTTGGGGTCCGCCATGGCTTGCTGCAAGCGCGTGTCGATGTCCACCTTGCTGCGGCCGGCCTGGGCCATCGCCGCGGGTTGCCACGCCAGCCCGGCGAACAACGCCAGCGCCAGCATTGCGGGAATGCGCCTTGCCATGGTGTAACCCTTTTTGTGAAAAGGGTCATTTTAGAAGGCGAGTTGTGAAGCCCCGGTGGTGTTTTGGTAGTGCAACGCGCACCTGGACGGTCGATGTCAGCGATCGTTGATGGCGAGCAAGGATTGCGCAAGTTCTGCAAACCCTGCCCCGCGCTCGCCCTGCGTCACATAGCGCGGCAGATGCTGCAGTTGGGGCACGAAACGCGCAATATTGGCCACACCCACGCTGTGCGGGAAGTGCGCAAACATGAGCTGGTCATTGGTGGAGTCACCGATGTAGACCCAGCGCTCCAGCTCGGCGTCCAGATCACGCCCGAACAGCTCGCGCACGATCCATCGCGCACCCTCCAGCTTGTTGTGCGCGCCGAACCAGCCGTTGATGTGGATGCTGCTCACGGTGGCGTTCATGCCCGCGGCATGCATCAGGGCAACCGCCTGGTCGATGGCCGCCTGGGGCAGGTGCGTGAATTCACTGTGGTCGATGGCGATGTCCGTCTCGCGCCCGGGCGAGTCGGTGGCGCGCCGGGCGCCGGGCACGGCGGCTTCAATCTCGGCCAGCACCTGTTGCATGCGCGCGAAGTTGGAGGCGCGCGTGGCGGCGTCCTGTTGATACAACTTTAATAGCTGCTCGCGCTTATCGCACGGGGACTGTAGGCCATTTGGGGCAAAATTTCGGGGCGCCCGCAGCAGCGCCACCGCACCGTTCTCAGCAACGATGCTGTCCACCGGCCAGGCAGCGGCAAAAGGCTCGCTCCAGCCCACCGGCCGGCCCGTGATCGGAATGACGTGCAGCCCTGAGGCTTTCAGGTCGGCCAGCGCCTGCAGGGCATCGGCGGTGATGGCGCCATCGGTGGTCAGGGTGTCGTCGATGTCGGTGAGCACGCCGGTGATGCACGTGCGCGCCAACTCGTCCCATGAGGCAAGAGGGAGCATGGCGGATGGGGGTCGCGTCAACTGTTCTGCAACGCCAACCCCGCATGCTCCCGCAGCGGATGGAAGTGAATCTTCGGGAACCGCTCCTGCGCCAGCCGTACGTCATATGGGCTCGTGCACAGGTAGGCCAGCGTGTCCGCCGCATCGCGCGCCATGCGCATGGGGTAGGCGTTCTCGAACTCGCGCAGTTCGGCCGGCGTGTCGGCAGTGATCCAGCGGGCTCCCGTGTACTGGCAGGCTTCCAGACGGATGTCGCAGTCGTATTCGGTGTTCAGACGGTGTTGCACCACTTCGAACTGCAGCTGGCCCACGGCACCCAGCAGCATGTTGCCGCCGGCCTCGGGCTTGAAGACCTGGATGGCGCCTTCCTCGCCCAGCTGCATCAGGCCCTGCTGCAGTTGCTTGGTGCGCAGCGGGTTCTTCAGCACCACGGTCATGAACATCTCGGGTGCGAAGAACGGCAGGCCGGTGAACTGCAGGTTGGCGCCGTCGGTGATGGTGTCGCCCAGCTGCACGCCGCCGTGCGTGGTGAAGCCGATGATGTCGCCGGCGTAGGCCTCTTCCACCGCCTCGCGGCGCTGGCTCATGAAGGTGACCACGCTGGTGGGGCGCAGTTCCTTGGCGGTGCGCTGGACCTTGAGCTTCATGCCGGGCGTGTACTTGCCGCTGGCCACGCGCACGAAGGCGATGCGGTCGCGGTGGTTGGCGTCCATGTTGGCCTGCACCTTGAACACCACGCCCGAAAAGCCTTTGTCTTCGGGCAGGATGGTCTTCTCGACGGTCTGCTTGTTGACGACGAGCGAGCTCTTGCGCGGGCCGGGCGGGGGCGACATGTCCACCACCGCATCCAGCACTTCCATCACACCGAAGTTGTTCACGCCCGAGCCGAAGAACACCGGTGTGAGCTTGCCAGCCAGGAAGGCTTCATGGTCCCAGGGTGCCGAGGCACCTTGCGCCAGCTCCATGCTTTCCAGTGCGTCGTCAAAGGCCTGACCGAAGCGCGCGCGCAGCTTGTCGGCGTCGGAAAGAGGAATGACCTCGAAGTCCTGCGGGCGCTTTTCGCTGCCGGGCTGGAAGACCGTCATGCTTTGCGTGCGCAGGTTGATGATGCCGCCGAAGCTCTTGCCCTGGCCCACGGGCCAGGTGATGGGGCAGCAGGGCATGCCCAGCTCACGCTCCACCTCGTCGAGGATGTCCAGCGGGTCGCGCACCTCGCGGTCCATCTTGTTGACGAAGGTGATGATGGGCGTGTCGCGCTGGCGGCAGACCTCGATCAGGCGGCGCGTCTGCGCCTCCACGCCGTTGGCCGCGTCGATCACCATCAGGGCCGAATCGACGGCCGTGAGCACGCGGTAGGTGTCTTCCGAGAAGTCCTTGTGGCCCGGCGTGTCCAGCAGGTTGATGACATGGTCGCGGTAGCTCATCTGCATCACGCTCGACGCCACCGAGATGCCGCGCTGCTTCTCGATTTCCATCCAGTCGGACGTGGCGTGGCGGCTGGCCTTGCGGCCCTTCACGGCGCCGGCGATCTGGATGGCGCCGGAGAACAGCAGCAGCTTTTCCGTCAGCGTGGTCTTGCCGGCGTCGGGGTGGGAGATGATGGCAAAAGTCCGGCGGCGCCGGGTTTCTGGGGCGTACGACACAGTGATTCTGGGTGAGGGCCGCGCGGTGCGCTGCGGCCGGTGCGAGAAGAGGCGGGCGCACCCTGCGGGAGCGCCCTGGCATTGGGCGGGGATTCTACGGCGCGGCGCGTGGCGCGGGGGCACCGGTATAATCTTGCACTTTCCGAGGAGCGTTGCAGCGTCCCCAGCACGGCGGGGCGCGAGGCTCGGAAGTCATACCCAGCAACGACGCTCACCCACGCCTTGCGGTGCGGTGAGCCCCATCCCCCAGGCGCGGTTTTTTCAGATACCCATCAAGGAAACCACCATGAGCGCTGTTCTCAAGTCCCCAGCCGACTCCGCGATTGCCGATATCTCCCTGGCCGACTGGGGCCGCAAGGAGATCCGCATCGCCGAAACCGAGATGCCTGGCCTGATGGCCATCCGCGAGGAATTCGCGGCCAAGCAGCCCCTGAAGGGCGCGCGCATCACCGGCTCGCTGCACATGACCATCCAGACGGCCGTGCTGATCGAGACGCTCAAGGCCCTGGGCGCCGACGTGCGCTGGGCCTCGTGCAACATCTTCTCCACCCAGGACCACGCCGCCGCCGCGATTGCCGCCACCGGCACGCCGGTGTTCGCCATCAAGGGCGAGACCCTGGTGGACTACTGGGACTACACCCACCGCATCTTCGACTTCGGTCCCAAGGGCAGCGAGGGCGAAGGCCCGAACATGATCCTGGACGACGGCGGCGACGCCACGCTGCTGATGCACCTGGGCAAGCGCGCTGAAAAGGACGCCTCCGTGCTGGCCAACCCCGGCAGCGAGGAAGAGCGCATCCTGTTCGCCGCCATCAAGGCCAAGCTGGCCGAGGACAGCACCTGGTACAGCCGCAAGAGCGCCCAGATCATCGGCGTGACCGAAGAGACCACCACCGGCGTGCACCGCCTGAAGGAAATGTCGGCCAAGGGCACGCTGCTGTTCCGTGCGATCAACGTGAACGATTCGGTGACCAAGTCCAAATTCGACAACCTGTACGGCTGCCGCGAGTCGCTGGTGGACGGCATCAAGCGCGCCACCGACGTGATGATCGCCGGCAAGGTGGCCGTGGTGGCGGGCTATGGCGACGTGGGCAAGGGCTCGGCCCAGGCGCTGCGCGCCCTGAGCGCCCAGGTGTGGGTGACCGAGATCGACCCCATCAATGCCCTGCAGGCTGCCATGGAAGGCTTCAAGGTCGTGACCATGGAGTGGGCCGCCGACAAGGCCGACATCTTCGTCACCACCACGGGCAACCGTGACGTCATCACCTTCGAGCACATGAAGGCCATGAAGGACCAGGCCATCGTCTGCAACATCGGCCACTTCGACAACGAGATCCAGGTCGCCAAGCTCGAAGAGCACTGCCAGTGGGAAGAAATAAAGCCCCAGGTCGACCATGTGATCTTCCCGGACGGCAAGCGCATCATCCTGCTGGCCAAGGGCCGCCTGGTGAACCTGGGCTGCGGCACGGGCCACCCCAGCTTCGTGATGTCCAACTCGTTCGCCAACCAGACGATCGCGCAGATCGAGCTGTTCACCCACCCCGAGGGCTACGACGTGGGCAAGGTCTACGTGCTGCCCAAGCACCTCGACGAGAAGGTGGCGCGCCTGCACCTGAAGAAGGTGGGCGCCATGCTGACCGAGCTGAGCGACGAGCAGGCCGCCTACATCGGCGTGCCGAAGCAGGGCCCCTACAAGCCCGACACCTACCGCTATTGATTGTTAAAAAGCATAGCTGCTTGCGCTTGCCAGTAGTCGTTTTCAGCATGAAAAATTGCTGAAATTGGCTCGCTGCAAGCGCTGCCAGCTATCGATATGAGAGGATAGCGCGATGCGCGCGGACGTATTTCTGGTGGAAGGCGGCTACGCGGCCACCCGGTCGCAGGCCCAGCGGTTGATTGCCGCCGGCGTGCAGTGGCGCCTGGCGCCCACGCTGCCGTGGCAGAAGGTGGCCAAGAACGGCGACGACATTCCTGCGGGGGTTGAGGTGCAGCTGCTGGACGCTGCGGAGGCCAAGTACCTCTCGCGCGGCGGCCTCAAGCTTGAAGGCGCGCTGGCGGCCACGGGCATGCAAGTGGCTGGCCTGCGCTGCCTGGACGTGGGGCAGAGCACCGGCGGTTTCACCGACTGCCTGCTGGCACATGGCGCCGCCCAGGTGATTGGCGTGGACGTGGGCCACGGCCAGTTGCACGAGCGGCTGCGCGCCGACCCGCGGGTGGTCTGCGTGGAAGGCGTGAATGCCCGGGCCCTCACGCCCGAGGCGTTGCAGAACGCCTGCGACGTGGCGCTGTCCGAAGTCATCGAGGACGCGGAAGACAACGACACCCAGCCCCAGGCCCCCTACGCCTGGATGCGCAACGGCGGCATGGTGGACGATGAGTACGACGACAGCGACGACGCCAAGGAGCATGAGATCGAGAGCTTCAAGGCCGAGCGCGCCGCCAAGGCCAAGGCACGCGCCGAGGGCTCATTGCCCGTGCAGCGCCGCCGCCGTCCCGGGTGCGAGGACGTGGACATCACGCCAGCGTTCGATCTCGTCACCGGCGACCTGTCCTTCATCTCGCTCACGCTGGTGCTGCCTGCGCTGGTGCCGCTATTGAAAGAGCAGGGCCAGCTGCTGATGCTGGTCAAGCCGCAGTTTGAGTTGCAGCCCGGCCAAGTGGGCAAGGGCGGCATCGTGCGCGATGCGCAGCTGTATCCGCAGGTGGAGCAGCGCATCCGAGACTGCTGCACGGAGCTGGGGCTGCACGTGGTGGCCTGGATCGATAGCCCCATCGAGGGGGGCGACGGCAACCGCGAGTTCTTCATCCATGCAAGGAGGAAGGCATGAGCCTTTCCACGGCCTTTCCGGTCAGCTTTGAATTCTTCCCGCCCAAGACGCCCGAGGGCGCCGACAAACTGCGCGCCGTGCGCCAGCAGCTGTATGCGCGCCGGCCCGAGTTCTGCTCCGTCACCTACGGCGCGGGGGGCTCCACGCAGGCGGGCACCTTCGGCACGGTGCGCGAGATCCTCGCCGAGGGCGTGAGCGCGGCCTCGCACTTCTCGTGCATCGGCGCCACCAAGGACGGCGTGCGCGCGCAGCTCGCCGAGCTGAAAGCCATGGGCGTGAAGCGCCTGGTTGCGCTGCGCGGCGACCTGCCCAGTGGCTACGGCATCGGGGGCGAGTTCCATTACGCGAGCGATCTGGTGGCGTTCATCCGCGCCGAGACGGGGCGCGACTTCCACATCGAGGTGGCGGCCTACCCCGAGGTCCATCCCCAGGCCCGTTCGTCTGATGCCGACCTGCAGGCCTTTGCCACCAAGGTGCGCGCGGGCGCCGACTCGGCCATCACACAGTACTTCTTCAATGCCGACGCCTACCTGCGCTTCGTGCAGGACGTGCGCCGCCTGGGGCTGGACGTGCCCGTGGTGCCGGGCATCATGCCGATCATGGGCGCGTCGCAGCTGCTGCGCTTTTCGGACGCCTGCGGCGCCGAGATCCCGCGCTGGATCCGCCTGCGCCTGCAGGGCTATGGTGACGATGTGGCGAGCATTCGCGCCTTCGGCCTGGATGTCGTCACGCACCTGTGCGAGCAACTGCGCCGCGAGGGCGTGCCGGGCCTGCACTTCTACACCATGAACCAGAGCGCGGCCACGTTGGAAATCTGCGACCGCCTGGGGCTCTGAAGCAGCGGGGATGGGTAATATCGGCAGCTTTTTCCCGTCCTCTTCCTCCTATCCCCTGCGCGTTTGCGGTATGAGTCCCGTCATTGCCTTCCTGCTGTTCACCACGCTGTCGCTTGCGATGGCATCGCCCGCGTCGGCGCAGACGCGCTATTCCTGCCGCGACGAGCAGGGCGCCGTCTACACCCTGGCGCGCCCGTGCCCCAAGGGCATGGTGACCACCGCCGTCTCGGCGGGACCGGTGGAGCCACGCGTCGAGCCCCGCAGCTACGCGCCCACCCCGTCCCGGCGCAGCAGTGCGATGCGCGAGGTGCCGGAATACGAGAGCTACATGAGCGGGCGCTGCCGCACGCTGCAAAACAGCATCCGCGGGGCATCGGCCAACGGCTCCAGCTACGACGTCATCGCAGGCATGCAGCGCGAATACCGGCGCGACTGCAGCGACGAGGAGAGCGATGCCGCCTCGCGCTACTACCGCGAGCGCCGCGAGGCACGCAGCCAGCGCCGCACAGAGCGCGAGCGCGAGGAACAAGCCCAACTGGCGCAGGAGGAGCAGGAAAGCCGCAAGGCGCTGCAATGCGCGGAGTCCAAACGCATCCTGGCCGCCAAGAGAGCGCGCACCGACCTGACACCGGGTGAACGCAATGATCTGCGCCGTTTTGAGACCAACGTCATCACCCGCTGCGGCGACTTCTGACCCTTTGCAACCCGGCCGTATGGGACGGTGGTTGGCCGGCGTGCTGTTGGCGGCCGTGCTGGCGGGTTGCGCAGCGCCACCCGCCGATGCGCCCCCTGTGGTAGCACCTGGCCCGACGCAGGCGCTGCCGGGACCGGCGGGCGCGCAGGCGGACAGCCCACCCGACTCCGGCGTATCGGCCCCGCCGCGGGCTCGCAAGGAGGGCAGGGTGCGCTCGGCACCGTCCTCTCCGCGTGAAGCCGATACCGCGATCGAGCGCGGCCGCGAAGACGAGGAAGAAAGCGGCGTGCTGCTCGGGCGCGGGCTGGCCTCCTGGTACGGCGGCAGCCTGCATGGCCGGCGCACGGCCAGCGGCGAGCGTTTTGACCGTGGGGAACTCACCGCCGCACACCGCACGTTGCCTTTCGGGGCGCGGGTATGCGTGCGCAGCCTGGTCAACGGCAAGGTGGTGGTGGTGCGCGTCAATGATCGCGGACCGTTCGCGCCAGGCCGGGTCATCGACCTGAGCCAGGCCGCGGCGCAGGAACTGGGCATGGTGGGCCTGGGTATCAAGCCCGTGGAGATCTGGCACATGGGGCCGGACGACGACAGCTGCCCCGAAGATCTGCCAGAGCTGGACCCGTCGTCCACGCCCGCAGCCTCGCCGGCCGCTGCTCCAGCGGGCGCCGCGCAAGCGCGCACAAATCAGGGCGCAGCGCGCACTACTCCCCGCAAGAGCCGGGCCCGGCGGCGCTAAACCACGGCATCCCAGGGACCGTGCGGGCGCCGCTGCCCCGGGGCTTAACCCACCTCCAACGTGTGGGACGCGTTGCGGTCCTGGGCCAGCAATTGCGCCATCTGCGGCAACGCCTCGCGCAGCACGCCCTGCAGCGTGAAGGGAGGGTTGACCACGAACATGCCGCTGGCCGGCAGGCCGGGCCGGCGCGCGCCTTCGCCGGCCGCAGGGGAGGCCAGTTTGCTGGATTTCACGGTCAGCGTCGCATGCAGCCAGGGCTTGCCCGCCTTCTGGGCCAGCGTCTTGAGCCGGCGCGGCAGATCGTGCGCCTCCGCCCGCGGAATGATGGGGTACCAAACGGCATACACGCCGGTCGCAAAGCGCTTCAGCGCATCCTGCAACAGCGCCTGCACGCGCAGGTAGTCGCTCTTGATTTCATAGCTGGGATCGCACAGTACAAGCGCGCGGCGGGCCGGTGGGGGGATGAACTTCTTGATGCCCTCAAAACCGTCCTCCTGCAGCACGGCCACCTGCCTGCCTGCTTCAAGCTGGGCTATGTTGCCTGCGAGGGAGCGGGCGTCGGTGGGGTGCAGCTCGAACAGTTTGAGCTTGTCCTGGGCGCGCAAGAGGCGCTGCGTGATGAAGGGCGAGCCGGGGTAGACGCGCGTGGCATCGCCCTGGTTGAAGGCGCGCACCATGTCCACGTAGTCCTGCAGCGCGGGTGCCAGGGCGGGAAGAGCCGCTGGCGGCACGAGGCGCAGGATGCCGTCCGCGGATTCGGCGCTGGTGGAGGCATAGTCTCCGTCCAGCCGGTACAGGCCCGCGCCGGCGTGGGTGTCCAGAACGGTCAGGGCCGCGTCTTTCTGTAGAAGGTGTTGCAAGGTGGCAATGAGCACCGTGTGCTTGAGCACATCGGCGTGGTTGCCTGCGTGGAAGGCGTGGCGGTAACTGAACATGCACCCAATGGTAACCAGCGCCATCGCGGGCACAATGCGGGTCCGCCTGGTACGGGAAGTGATGTTTTTGGCAGACAGGATGCGCTTTGTTGCGCGTCGGCCTGGCTGCCTGGCGCATCATGGCGTCCGCTGCGGCGTGCTGCGGCGTGCTGCGGCGTGCTGCGGCGCTTCCTCCGCTTCCTCGTTAGACTTCGCTGCCCTCGCTGATCCGCATCCCTTGTCCGCAACGCCCTCCATGTCTTCGCTTCCCCCCCGCTTCACGCCCGCCAGCGTCGCGCACCACGTCGACGCCCTCCCGGCGGGCACCCGGTTGGGAGAGTTTGAGATCGTGGCGCTGCTGGGCGTGGGCGGCTTCGGCATGGTGTACCAGGCGTTCGACCATTCCCTGCTGCGTTTCGTCGCGATCAAGGAATACATGCCTGCCGCCCTGGCGGGCCGCGCGGACGGGCATTCGCTCTGGGTGCGTTCCTCGTCGGACGAGCAGTCTTTCCAGGCGGGCCTGGCCTCGTTCGTGGACGAGGCGCGCCTGCTGGCGCAGTTCGACCATCCCTCGCTGGTGAAGGTCTTCCGGTTCTGGGAAGCCAATCACACGGCCTACATGGTCATGCCCCTGTACAGCGGCTTGACCCTCAAGCAGGCGCGCGCGCACATGCGCACGCCGCCCCCCGAGGAATGGCTGCGCAAGGTGTTGTGGTCGGTCACCAGCGCGTTGCGGGTGCTGCACGAAGGACAGACGCTGCACCGCGACATCTCGCCGGACAACATCTTCCTGCAGGACCATGGCCCACCAGTGCTGCTGGACCTCGGCGCCGCGCGGCATGCGATCAGCGACCGGGACCAGAAGCACACGGCCGTGCTCAAAGTCAACTACGCGCCCATAGAGCAGTACACGGACGCGGCATCGCACCTGCACCAAGGGCCGTGGAGCGACCTGTATTCGCTGGGCGCCGTCGTGCATGGCTGCCTGTGCAACGACACGCCGTTGCCCGCCACCTTGCGCGCCATACGTGACCGCATGGTGTCGTTCTCCCGCGTAGCACGCACGGTGCGCAAGCAGTTCGGCGTGGAATACTCGCGTCCGTTCGTCGATGCGGTGTCGCAATGCCTGGCGCTGCAGCCGCAAGACCGTCCGCAATCGATCGACGCGTTCCTGCAGACGATGGGCATGACGGCTGCGCCCGCGGGACTGGACGGGTTCGACTTCCGTGCCGAACTGGGCTCCATCTGGGTGGAGCCCTCGAGCAAGGATGCGCAGGGCGTGGCAGTCCCGATGATCGACCTCACGGCGATGTCGCAGCCGCAGGATTCCCGGCCGCAGGCCGCCACCGTTGTGGCGGCGTCGGCTAGCGCGCCGGCAGACCTCATGGCGTCACCCGTGGAGCCTGCGACCGTGTTTGCGGAAACCGTTGCCGATGCGGGCGACACGCAGGCCTTCGCAGATACGCGCGAGATGCAACATGACGCGCCGACCGGTACACGCCACCCGACGCACGCGCGCGCACCCCGCCCCCAGAAGGCTGCACGCCATGCATCAGCCCCCCGTGTTGTCAGAGCAGGCCATGGCGGACGGGCACGCCTGGTGTGGGGTATGGCTGCCTCTCTGGCGCTGCTGGTCATCGCCAGCAGTCCGTGGTGGGGAGGCCGGGAGAGCACGCCGCGGTATACGCCCGAAAACGAGATCATCACGGAACTTGCGTCACCAGCCCCAGCACCGGAGCCGGCAGAGGTGGTGATGGTGTCGCATGAGGCGGCGGACCCCGCGTCGGCGCCAATGGCAGTGCAGCCAGAGGCTGCGTCGGTGGCTGAGGCCCGGCCGGCGGCCGTCTCCAAACCCCGGCTTGCGCGCAAGGCTGCCGAGGCGACCGCGCCTGCCCCAGCGCCCGCCCCTGTGACTCCGGCTCCCGAGCCGGCGCCGCCTCCCCCTGCGCCGTCACGCCCTGCGGTGCCCGCAAGGGTGCCCGGGCCTGACGAGGCCTGCGAGGCATCCAGTTTCTTTGCACGCCCGTTGTGCATTCACGAGCAATGCCAGAAGCCGGGGCTGGCCAACCATCCCGTTTGCGTGGAAAACCGCCGCCGGCAGGAAGCCGAGGAGCGCAGGCGACAGCTTTACTCGCAGTAGGGCACTGCGCAGCGGTCGATTTTGTATAATGGCCGGCTTCGCAGCGATTTTTAGGTCCCGCGGCGAAGCGCGACATCCCACCTAAGAGGCTTTCATCAGAAAAGCACCGACCGTGGAAAAGGACCGCCAAACCACCTCTAGAAAAGAGAAACTCATGTCCACATTCAGCGCAAAGCCCGCTGAGGTCGTGCACGAGTGGTTTGTGATTGACGCCACCGACAAGGTGCTCGGCCGGGTAGCCAGCGAAGTTGCCCTCCGTCTGCGCGGCAAACACAAAGCCATTTACACGCCTCACGTTGATACCGGCGACTACATCGTCATCATCAACGCCTCCAAGCTCAAGGTCACCGGCACCAAGTCCCTGGACAAGGTGTACTACCGCCACTCGGGTTATCCCGGCGGTATCACGGCCACGAACTTCCGCGATCTGCAAGCCAAGCACCCCGGCCGCGCGCTGGAAAAGGCCGTCAAGGGCATGCTGCCCAAGGGCCCGCTCGGCTACGCCATGATCAAGAAGCTCAAGGTGTACGGCGGCGCGGAACATCCGCACACCGCTCAGCAGCCTAAAGCGCTGGAAATCTAAGGAGCCTTGAATGATTGGTGAATGGAACAATGGCACCGGCCGTCGCAAGTCCAGCGTCGCCCGCGTGTTTCTGAAGAAGGGTTCCGGCAAGATCACTGTGAATGGCAAAGACATTCAGCAGTACTTCGGCCGCGAAACCTCGATCATGATTGCCAAGCAACCCCTGGCGTTGACCAACCATGTCGAAACCTTCGACATCCAGATCAACGTGCACGGCGGTGGTGAATCCGGCCAGGCTGGCGCTGCCCGCCACGGCATCACCCGCGCTCTGATCGATTACGACGCGACGCTGAAGCCCGCACTGAGCCAAGCCGGCTTCGTGACGCGTGATGCCCGTGAAGTCGAACGTAAGAAGGTCGGCCTGCACTCCGCACGCCGCGCCAAGCAGTTCTCGAAGCGCTAAGCCTCGGCCACTGCCTTGCGTTATGCTGCAGCGCCCCTCGGCGTGCTGCAGACTGCAGAAACCGCCCTTCGGGGCGGTTTTTTTGTTTTTGGGCGTTGCCGCGGGCGGCGACCATCCCACTGAAAGAAACGTGCACTGCCCATGCGTTACCGACTGCTGCGCCGCCGCCTCACGATCTCCGCTCCGCGCGTCACCGTGCGCAGCGCGCTTCCATGGCCGCTGCGCTGGGCGGCCGTGGCCATCGTCCTGGGCCTGTGCGCGGCCATGACGCTGTGGGCCTTCGACCTGGGCAAACGGATCGCCGGGCTGGACGCGGGCGGCCGGGAGGAATTGCAGCGCCTTCGTGCAGAGGTGTCGCAGTTGCGCGAGCACAACCGTCTCCAGCACGAAAAGCAGGAAGCCGCGGGCAGCCTGCGCATAGCCGAGCAGGCGGCCATGGATCGCCTGCTGGAGCAACTGCGGCAACTCGAAGCCGACAACCGTAGCCTGCGGGAGGACCTGGGCTTCTTCGAGAAGCTGACCCCCACCGGCAAGCCTGGCAACCTGACCATCCGTGGGCTGCATGCCGAGACCTTGGAAGGAGGTGGGCAGTTGCGCTGGCAGGTGCTGGCCATGCAGCCCATGCGCAATGCGCCGGAATTCAAGGGTCGGCTGGAACTGCTGCTGGCGGGCACGCTGAACGGGGCGGAGTGGTCCTCCACGTCTCCAGCGGTCATCCAGCCGCTTCAGTTCCGGCAGTACCGACGGGTTCAGGGCGTGGCGGCCCTGCCGCCGGGCGCCATGTTAAAAACCGTGACCGCGCGCCTGATGGATGGAACCTCGTTGCGCGCCGCCCAGACTTTTTCACTAGAGCCATAGGGCCCGGCTGCGGACCCGCATGGCAATCACCAATACACCCGAGGGAGTACCACATGTTTTCGCGCAAGAAGCCACCCCCGATCAAGAGCCTGATTGCGCAAGGAACGCGCGTGCAGGGCGATGTACTGTTCGCGGACGGATTGCGGGTGGATGGCGAAGTGATCGGCGACCTGCGGTCTTCGGCTGAACCCAGCATTGTGGTGGTGTCCGAATCAGCAAAGGTGGAAGGTGCGGTGCATGCCGCCCATGTCATCGTCAACGGAACGGTGGAGGGGCCCGTATATATGCCACGGAGCTGCTGGAGGTTCAGCCCAAGGCGCGGATCACAGGTAACGTGCATTACAAGGCCCTTGAAATGCACCAGGGCGCGGTGATTGCCGGGCAGCTCTGCCCGGCCGCGCCGCTGCTGCTGGAAGAAAAGCCCACACTGAAACTGGCGTCAAACGCACAGTGAACGGAGCGCTGGGGGGCTATGCCTTACCATCGAAACAAAGACTGACCCAAGGAGCCCTTCATGAGCGCCGTTGCCGAGAACACCACGACCGAGATGCCCGCCCCCATCCTTTTCACCGACAGCGCCGCCGCCAAGGTGGCCGAGTTGATTGCCGAAGAAGGCAATCCTGACCTCAAGCTGCGGGTCTTCGTGCAGGGCGGGGGATGCTCGGGCTTCCAGTATGGTTTCACATTTGATGAAATCACGAACGAAGACGACACCACCATGACCAAGAACGGTGTGTCACTGCTCATCGATGCCATGAGCTACCAATACCTGGTGGGTGCAGAGATCGACTACAAGGAAGACCTGCAGGGTGCGCAGTTCGTCATCAAGAACCCGAATGCCGCCTCGACATGCGGCTGCGGCTCCAGCTTCTCCGTGGAAGACCACTGACGCACAGCCCATGAGAATCCGCCGCCTACGGGCGGCTTTTTTATGGCTGCGTGGCAGGTTGCTCAGGCGGGGTGGATGGCGCCGAGGATGCGCTCCCCGCGGGCGCCCGTGACCGCGGGCAAGTTGGCTGTCTGGCCGCTGATGCATTGATGCGCCAGCCACGCGAAGGCAGCCGCTTCGACCTGCAGGGGAGGCAGCCCGTGGTGATCGGAGCTTTCGACGCGAACCGTCGGCGCCAATTGCTGCAGGCGCTCCATCAGATAGCGGTTCAGTGCCCCGCCGCCGCAGACGATCAACAGCCCGCAGTCCCGTGCGTGCCGTGACAACTCCTGGACGCACGTAAGGGCCGTGTACTCGGCAAGGGTGGCCTGGACATCCTGGGGCGCGGCGCCCTCGGCGCTGGCGGCAAGGCGTGTGGCCAGCCATTGCGGATGGAACAGGTCACGCCCTGTGCTCTTTGGGGGCGCAAGGGCGAGGAATGGCTCGTCCAGCATCACCTCCAGCAGGGCGGGCAGGACATGGCCGCTGCGTGCCCAGGCGCCTTCGTGGTCGTAGGGCTGCCCCGTATGCCGCTCGCACCAGTGATCCATAAGGGCGTTGGCCGGGCCGCAGTCAAACCCCACGGTGGTCCCGTCGGCCCGCAGGATGCTCAGGTTGGAAATGCCCCCCAGGTTCAGCACCGCCACGGTGCGTCCGGCTTGGCCGAACACGCCGCGGTGGAAGGCGGGCACCAGCGGCGCGCCCTGGCCGCCCGCCGCCACGTCCCGGCTGCGGAAGTCGGCCACGACGGTAATGCCGGTGATTTCGGCCAGCAAGGCGGGCTGGTTGAGTTGCAGCGTGTAGCCCGTGCCATCGAACGCCTGCGGCCGGTGGCGCACCGTCTGCCCATGCGCGCCCAGGGCCTGCACCGCGGCCGCCGTGAGGCCCGCTTGGTCCAGCAGACGGTGGACTACCTTCGCATAGGTACGCGCCAGCGCATTCGCGGCGAGCGCCGCGCGGTGCAATTCGTCGTGGCCGGTGCTGTTGAGAGCGAGGAGTTCTGCTCTTAAATTAGGAGCTAGTGGCGCTGATGCATGCTGGGCTACAGCGCATTTTTGGCCTGAAAAATGCGCGAGCACACCATCCACGCCGTCCAGCGACGTGCCCGA
Source organism: Diaphorobacter sp. ED-3 (assembly GCF_027625375.1). Classification (NCBI taxonomy): domain Bacteria; kingdom Pseudomonadati; phylum Pseudomonadota; class Betaproteobacteria; order Burkholderiales; family Comamonadaceae; genus Diaphorobacter; species Diaphorobacter sp. ED-3. The sequence continues at coordinate 806,672 of NZ_CP115182.1, forward strand.
CATCAGCCCGATGAACCACCGTGGCGGCGTATCCATGGGCGAAGGGCGTTACTCGGCGCTGGCTTGCAGGATCTGTGCGGCGGAGGACAGCTGCACGCGCATGTTGCCGGCCAGGCGGTCGAATGCCGGACGTGCGGCGGCCGAGACCGGCTGGGCTGCCTCGCTCTGGCGCGCAATAACCATCGGGTCCTTGTGCTCGCCCGCGACGCGGAATTCGAAGTGCAGGTGCGGGCCCGTGGCCCAGCCGGTGGAGCCCACGGCGCCAATCTTCTGGCCCTGCTCCACGCTTTCGCCCTTGCGCACGTCGATGCGGCTCAGGTGCGCGTAGACGGTGACGTGCTGGTTGCGGTGCTTGATGTACACCACGTTGCCGTAGCCGTTCTGCACGCCGGCGAAATCCACCACGCCGTCGCCTACCGTGCGTACGGAAGTACCGGTCGGTGCCGCGAAATCGGTACCCAGGTGCGCGCGCCAGGTCTTGTGGATGGGGTGGAACCGCATCGCAAAGCCGCTGGAGACGCGGGAGAACTCGACCGGCGACGACAGGTAGGCGCGGCGCATGCTCTCGCCGTCCAGCGTGTAGTACGAGCCCTTGGTGGCTCCCGGCTCCTGGAACCAGACGGCGCTGTGGGTCTTGTCGCCATTGTGGAACTCGGCGCTCAGCACGCGGCCGCTGCGCAGGGGCTCGCCATCTGCCTCTAGGGTTTCATACACCACCGAGAAGCGGTCTTCCTTGCGCAAGGCGCGCCGGAAGTCGATGTCACCGGAGAACACCTCTGCCAGCTGCACGGCGACGGCGTCGGGAATGTTGGCGGCATCCGTTGCTGCAAACAGCGAGCTGCGGATGATGCCGCCCGCCAGGCGGCTGCCCACCGTCAGCGGCGCCGTCTCGATGCGCGAGGCGAAGCTGCCGTCCTGCTGGCGCTCGACCACCAGGCGCTTGAAGCTCCCGCTGTCGTCGGGGGCCCAGCGCGCCGTCAGGCGGGTGAGGCGGTGGTCGTCGGTCGTCTCGGCGGACATCGAGCGGCCGGTGCGTCCCAGCAGGTTCTGCCGCACGTTGGCGTCACTGCGCAGGAAGGCCGAAGCCGCGGGGTCTGCCACGCCCAGGCGCTGCAGGATGCTCTCGGCGGTATCGGCGCTGCGGGTGACGTCGGAGCGGTACAGCGCGTACTGCGGGATGTCCACCAGCGACGACAGTGGTTCGTCTGCCGCCAGCGACTGCACAGCCTGGGTGACGGTGCGCACGGGCAGGTCGGCCGGGTCGGGAGCGAACGAAGCCACTGCGAAGGCGCCGCCGCCGCCGGTGAGCAGCAGGGTGGCCACGGCGGCGGTGATGCGTTTTGGATGTTTCTGAACGGACTGCTTCAGTTGGTTGAGCAATACCAGGCAGGCGGTCGTCAAGCCGTTGTTCAAGAGTCTTACCCCAGGCGTCTGTGTGCTTCCAGGCCCCGGGCCAGGGGTCTTAAAGGGCGGGAGGCACTGTCAATGTCGTAGTGCTGTGGAAGGGAGCGAACGCCGGGCGTACGGGTGGCCCACTAGAATCCACGGCTGGAAAGTGCCCGGAAGTATAGTCGTTGGGGCCCTGGCGGCACCCCAAAAAACCCTTATGAATCAATCTGCTGTTACAACATTCCCGGTGACCGATGGTGTAGGACGGGCGCTTGAAGTCTCCCTGCGCGGGGTCGACGAGCTTCTGCCCCAAGAAGAATGGACCCAGAAACTGGCGCGTTCGGAGGCCACGGGCCAGCCGCTGCGCATCAAGCTCGGGCTGGACCCCACGGCGCCGGACATCCACCTGGGCCATACGGTGGTGCTCAACAAGATGCGCCAATTGCAGGACCTGGGCCACCAGGTCATCTTCCTGATCGGCGACTTCACCACGCTGATCGGCGACCCGTCGGGCCGCAACAGCACGCGCCCGCCCCTGACGGCCGAGCAGATCAAGGCCAACGCCGAAACCTACTACACCCAGGCGGCCAAGGTGCTGGACCCTGCACGCACCGAGATCCGCTACAACAGCGAGTGGTGCGACCAGTTGGGTGCGCGCGGCATGATTCAGCTGTCGGCCAAGTACACCGTGGCACGCATGATGGAGCGCAACGATTTCCACCAGCGCTTCACCGACGGCAGCTCCATCAGCCTGCACGAGTTCCTCTACCCGCTACTGCAGGGCTATGACTCGGTAGCGCTCAGGAGCGACCTGGAACTGGGCGGCACTGATCAGAAGTTCAACCTGCTCATGGGACGCCATCTGCAGCAAGAATGGGGGCAGGAGCCGCAGTGTGTGCTCACCATGCCGCTGCTGGTGGGGCTGGATGGCGTGGACAAGATGTCCAAGTCCAAGAACAACTACATCGGCATCACGGAGGACGCCAACTCCATGTTCGCCAAGGTGCTCTCCATCTCGGACACCCTGATGTGGGACTGGTACACGCTGCTGTCGTTCAAGAGCCTGGGCGAAATCGCCGCGCTCAAGGCCGAGGTGGCGGCAGGCCGCAATCCCAAGGATGCCAAGGTGATGCTGGCCAAGGAGATCACCGCGCGCTTTCACAGCGCCGCACTGGCCGACGCGGCCGAGCAGGATTTCATCAACCGCAGCAAGGGCGGCATCCCCGACGACATTCCCGAAGTCCGCCTGGCGGGCGCGCCCCTGGGCATCGGTGCGCTGCTCAAGCAGGCCAACCTTGCGCCCTCGACCAGCGAGGCCAACCGCCTCATCGACGGCGGCGGCGTGCGCGTGGACGGCGGCGTGGTCAGCGACAAGGGCCTGAAGCTGGAAGCGGGCAGCTACGTGGTGCAGGTCGGCAAGCGCAAGTTCGCGCGCGTCACCCTGGCCTGACGCCCGGCGGGGCGCGACCGCTTACCGCTTTGCCAAGCCACTCCGCGCAGTGGCTTTTTTCCATGCCCTTTCAGGCCAGGGCGGCGGTGCGTTGCGCCTGCAGCGCCTCGCGCATGAACGGCAGGTAGGCGCGGTGCACCTTGCAGATGTGGTGCACCAGCCATTGCTTGAGGAATTCCAGCGCCTCCAGCGAGACCTCCTGCCCGCCGTCGAAGCGCGTCAGCAGATCCATGGCCTTGCGCGTGAAGCCGTCATGCTCGGCCTTATGGACAGGAGTCTCGGCGTAGTCGTGCTGCTGGAACAGCACCTCCTCCACGATGAAGTGGTTGTGCGCGTAGTCCACCCGGCCTTCCAAAATTTCGCCCACGGCGCTGCGGCGCGGGCTCGCCGCGCTCAGTTCATCGTGCAGGGCGTTGGTCAGCGCGACCAGTTGACGGTGCTGGTCGTCGATTTCGGGCAGGCCAAGTTCCAGTTCCGCGGTCCAGGGCATGAAAGGCATACAGGGTCTTCTCTTCTGTCCATTGGTGTTGTCGGGGGCGGGGCATAGCCTGCCGACGGTCGCAGACCTTTGCGTGACAACCCATAGGGGAAGACCATGCCATTCGCATGGATTTGCATGGGCCTTGATCTTCGTCAGACGAAGCGCCCGGCTGCGTGAGCGGTTTGCCACGCATTCCTGGGCAAAAAAAGCCAAACGCGCCCGCCCATCGCGCGCTAGGTGCTATAAATAGAGGAGCAACCGTGCCGCGCTCAGGAGATGTCTTCGATCAGGTCCGTGTCCGGCACTTCGCCGACGGCTTGGCGCGTGGCTTCGGCCTGCAGCAGCAGCCAGGCGCTGAACGCCTGGATTTCGGGGCGCTGGCCGCTGCGCGGGCCGACGACCAGCCAGTACACCAGCGGAGAGTCCAGCCGGTGGCCCGGCAGCACCTCCTGCAGGTCGCCCGAGGCGAGGCTTTCCGCGATCAGCGGCATGCGCGCCAGCGCCAGGCCCTGTCCGGCCAGCGCGGCCTGCACGATCTGCTGCGCGTAGTTGAAGTACAGCCAGCGCTTGGGCTGCAGCCGCCCCAGGCCGTGCAGTTCGAACCAGCGCCGCCAGGTGATCCACTCGAAATAGGGCATGCGGTGCGCGTCGCCTGCCTCGATGAGCGTGAACTGCGCCACGTCGGCCGGCGTGCGGATGGGCGGCATGCTGTTGAGGAGCCAGGGGCTGGCCACCACCGCCAGTTGCTCGCCAAACAGCCGCTGCGCGCCCGCGGCCTGCGTGCCGGGCACGCTGGAGCGCAGGGCCAGGTCCACGTCGGCCGTCTCCAGGTCCACGATGGTGTCGGTTGCGTCGATGCGGATGTCGATGTCAGGGTTGTCGCGCTGGAATTCCTCCATGCGCGGGATCAGCCACATGGACGCAAAGCTGGCCCAGGTGGTGATGGCAACGCTCTTGCGCCCCGCCGTCTGGCGCACCAGGCGCACGGCCGCGTCCATGCGCTCCAGCGCGGGCGCCACGGCGCGCTGCAGCTGGCCGCCGGCGCTGGTGAGCTCCACGGCGCGTGTGTGGCGCAGAAACAGGGGCACGCCCACTTCGTCCTCCAGCGCCTGGATCTGGCGGCTCACCGCCGACTGGGTCAGGGCCAGTTCCTCGGCCGCGGCGCGGAAGTTCAAATGCCGCGCCACGGCCAGAAATGCGCGCCAATGGCCTACGGCCACGGGCCGGGTGCGCAGATGCGCGATGGGAGGAGCGCTGGCGGGCAAGAGGGGGGAGTTCATGGCAGATTGATGACCATTGGGAATCAAAATGCTAGCGCTTTTTCATCGATCGCGCAGCAGGCTGCTCAGGCAGCGGGAGCACCGCTGGCGGTTGCCGTCCCCCGGGGCATGGGGTGATACCGTGATTGATGCCGTTCCGTAATCGATGAGGCCCTCCGTTTTCATTGGACGGTGCCCGGGTCGCAGTCGCACACTGACGTCACTTCAAAGGGTTTACCAGGAGATGACCGTGACCACCTCGCAAGTTCTGCATTCGCAAGCCTCCAGCGTTCCCGCCGGCGTTGCCGGACCGGAACTGTGCACCATTCCCCAGGGCGCGGCGCGCAGCCTGCACCCCCGCGCGCCGATGCAACTGCGCGTGGTCAGCGGACTGGCCTGGGTGACTTTGAGCGACGGCCCCCATGGCTGGCGCGAGGATTCGGGGGACCTCATGCTGCACGCGGGCCAGAGCGTGTGCGTGGCCTCCGGCCAGCACGCCGTGGTCGAGCCGATGGGCCGCGAGCCGCTGCAGTTCCAGTGGCGCAGCGCCGCCGCGGTGCGCGCACCGTCACCGCAGCACGCCGCCCCCCGGGGCGATGTCTGCCGCGCCTGACCGTCTGGCCATCGCATCAAACTGGCTGCTAGCGCCCGAATGACGGGCGCTAGCAGCTATTTTTTTTAGGAGCAATCAGAGGCGGTGGTGCAGCCGCGCCGCAGAGGGGCAGCGCATGGGCGGCGGGATAATGGCGGAGGGCTGCCGGCCTGGGCTGGCAGGACACGACGACCTTCCACTCTCCACACCTTCATGACAGCACTGGACATCATCATCATGGCCGCGGGCAAGGGCACGCGCATGAAAAGCCGCATTCCCAAGGTCCTGCAGCGCCTGGCCGGCCGGCCCCTGCTGCACCATGTGCTGGGCCAGGCCGCCAGCCTGCAGGCGCGCCGCGTGGTGGTGGTAACGGGCCATGGCGCTACAGAAGTAGAAGCTGCTTGCGCAGGATTGGCGGGCGTTGGAGGCACTTTTGACTTGAAATTCGTGCGCCAGGAGCCGCAGTTGGGCACGGGCCACGCGGTGCAGCAGGCCACGCCCGCGCTGGCGGGCGATGGCACGGTGGTGGTGCTGTCGGGCGACGTGCCGTTGACCCAGGCCGCGACGCTGCGCGCGCTGGTCGAGGCCGGGGCGGGCGAGCGCCTTGCGCTGCTCACCGTGCGCCTGCCCGATCCCACAGGGTACGGCCGCATCGTGCGCGGCGAGGGCGGAACGGTGCAGCGCATCGTGGAGCACAAGGATGCAAACGATGCCGAGCGCGCCATCGACGAGGTCTACAGCGGCATCATGGCCGTGCCCGCGCAGCGCCTGGCGGGCTGGCTGGCGCGTCTGACCAACGACAACGCGCAGGGCGAGTACTACCTGACCGACATCGTGTCCATGGCTGTGGCGGACGGCGTGCCCGTGGCGGCCCACTGCATTGGCGATGCGCTGCAGGTGGCGGGCGTGAACAGCCCCGCGCAACTGGCCGAGCTGGAGCGCGCGCACCAGCGCGCCCAGGCCGCGGCACTCATGGAGCAGGGCGTTCGCCTGGCCGACCCCGCGCGCTTTGACCTGCGCGACGATGCGCGCAGCGGCGCGCGCGGCGAAATCCTCTGTGCGCAGGATGTGGAGATCGACGTGGGCTGCATCTTCACCGGCCGCGTGGAACTGGGCGAGGGCGCGCGCATCGGCGCCTATTGCCACATCAGCAACGCCACCATCGCCGCGGGCGCTGTGGTCCACCCCTTTACCCACATCGATGGCGAGAAGGCCGGCGCCCATGTGGGCGAAGGCGCACTGATTGGTCCCTTCGCGCGCCTGCGCCCCGGCGCGCAACTGGGGCGTGAGGTGCACATTGGCAACTTCGTCGAGGTGAAGAACAGCACGCTGGCCGACGGCGCCAAGGCCAACCACCTGGCCTACCTGGGCGACGCCAGCGTGGGCGAGCGCGTGAACTACGGCGCCGGCAGCATCACCGCCAATTACGACGGTGCCAACAAGCACCGCACGGTGATTGAGGCCGACGTGCACATCGGCAGCAACTGCGTGCTGGTGGCGCCCGTCACCATTGGGGCGGGTGGCACGGTGGGTGGCGGCTCCACCATCACCAAGGACACGCCACCGGGTGTGTTGAGCGTGGCGCGTGGCCGGCAGGTGAGCATCGCGAACTGGAAGCGCCCCGCCAAACAGGCCAAGGGTTGAGGCCATGACCGGCGAGGGCATTCCACCGGCGGACACGCTGGCGCAGCTGCGCAGCGAACTGGCCCAGGCGCGCCAGCAGATCAGCGATATGGTGGCGGCGCAGGAGGACTTTCTACGGGGTGTGTCGCACGACCTGCGCGCGCCGCTGCGCCACGTCACCTCTTATGGCGCGCTGGTGCGCGAGGTACTGCAGGAGCAGCCGCCGCAGGTGGACGAGGCGCTGGGTTTCCTGGCCACGATGGAGCAGTCCGCGCGCCGCATGGCGCAGATGATCGACGGGCTGCAGGCCATCGCCCGCGCGCGCAGCGCTGCGCTGCGGCCCCGGGCCGTTGCGCTGACCGTGGCTGTGCAGGACGCTCGGCAGGCTTTGGGTGCGGCGGCCGAAGGCGCGGCATGGAACATTGCGCCGGATCTGCCCGTCGTGCAGGCCGATGCCGAGCAGTTGGCCCAGTTGCTGGTGCAACTGCTGGGCAATGCGGTGAAGTTCTCGCGCGGCGTGGCGCAGCCCCATGTGCAGGTGCAGGCCGAACCTGCGGCGCAGGGCGGTGTGCGCATCACCGTGCGGGACAACGGCGTGGGCTTTGATGGCACGCGCGCGCAGCAGCTCTTTGGCGTGTTCCAGCGCATGCACCGCGAAGCCGAATTCGAGGGCGTGGGCGCGGGTCTCGCGCTGTGCCAGGCGATCGCGCAGCGCCATGGCGCCCGCATCCAGGCCACCGCGGCGCCCGGTGCGGGCTGCACGGTGGCGCTGGAGTGGCCGGCTGCGGCGCGGTAGCGGCCTGCGCTTGCCGCACTTCCCGCCGCCGCGCTCAAGGCATCGCCGCAGGCAGGCCCAGGCGCGTCTGCAGCTCGCGCAGGCGCTGGCGCAGCGCGGTCACTTCCTCGATCAGGTCTGCCGTCAGTGCGGCCAGCTCGGGGTCGGCGTCAAAAGTGGATTCCAGGCGTGCCAGCCGCCGCGCGCGCACCACACTTGCGCTGCTGAATCGCCAGTGCCCGCCTGCCTGCTCGCCTTGCAGCAAGCCGGCCTCCAGGCGCTCCACGACCCAGTCGGGGCCCATGCAGCAGGTGCGTGCCAGGTCTTCCAGCGTGAGGCGGGGCTGCTCGTCCAGCAGCTCGGCCAGGGCATGATCAACAAATGGGGGCGTGGGCATGCTCAGGCTCCTTGCGTAGAGGGCTTGCGGGGCTGGAATTGCGGGAAGGCCTGCGCGAACGCGCGGTAGGCCTGCTGCTGGGCCTCGTTGGTGGCGGGGGGCAGGGCCACGTGCAGTTCCAGGTACAGGTCGCCGGGCGTGGCGGCGGGAATGCCGCGCTCCTTCAGGCGCAGCTTGCGGCCGGGTTTCCAGCGCGGCGGCACGGTCACTTCCACGGTGGCGCCGCCGGGTGTCTGCACCTCGACGGGGCCGCCCAGTTCGGCCTCCCAGGGCGCGAGGATAACGGACTGGTACACGTCGCGGCCTTCGGCGCGCCAGCGTGCGTCGGGCTTGAAATGCACCTCCAGGAACAGGTCGCCCGCGGGCGCGCCGCCCAAGCCCGGGCCGCCCTGGCCGCCCAGGCGGATGAGCTGGCCCTCGCGCACCCCCTTGGGGATGTTCACCTGCAGCTGGCGTTCTTCATTGACCAGGTGGCCGCTGTCGTCCAGCCGCGCACCGCGCAGCGTCAGCGTGCGCTCGGCGCCCAGGTACGCATCGCGCAGGTCCAGCTCGATGCTGGCGTGGTGGTCGCGCCCGCGCTGTGGTGAGGTTCTGTCGCTCCCATCATGGGCTGACGGGCCCGCGTGCCGGCTGCGCTGGGCGTGGGCGGCGCGGCCGAAGAGCTGCTCGAAAAAGTCGCTGAACTGCGCCGCGTCCATGCCCTCGGCGCCGGGCGTGCCGGTGAACTCGAACCCTGCGTCCCAGTTCGGCGGCGGGCGGAAGTCCTGCCCCGCGCGGTGCGGTGCCTCGCGGCCCAGCGCGTCGTAGGCGGCGCGCTTCTCCGGGTCCGACAACACGGTATTGGCCTCATTCACCTCGGCCATGCGGGCCGCGGCATCGGCCTCCTTGCTCACGTCGGGGTGGTACCGGCGCGCGAGCTTGCGGTAGGCCTTCTTGATGTCGGCGGCAGTGGCGTCGCGTGCCACGCCGAGGATCTGGTAGTAGTCCTTGAACTCCATGCGTCCCTCCATGCATGGCCGGCCCGCAGTGGGCGCGGCCTTGAGGTTCACAGAGTGGAGTCGATGTCCCGGAAGGTCAAGAGGTCGTGCAGGATAGCTATAAATTCAATAGCTGTTGGCGCTTGCTAGATAAGCGCTAGAGGTACTTTTGTTTCAAACTTTGCACGGTGGACCGAGAAGAACGCCTTCACGTTGCGCACATTGGCGTCCTGCGTGAACAGCCGCTGCGACAGGGCCAGGTAGCCCGGCATGTCGCGCGTGTGCACGATGAGCACGAAGTCCGGCCCCGGCGAGACGCGCCAGCATTGCTGGACCTCGTCTTCGGCGACGGCGCGGGCCTCGAACGCGTCCAGGTGCTCGGCACCCTGGCGGTCCAGTGCAACCTCGACGATCGCAGCCAGCCCGTGGCCCTGCAGCGCGGCCAGGCGGTCGGGCTGCAACAGCGCCACCTGCCGCTCGATCAGGCCCAGGGTGTGCAGCCGCCGCACGCGGCGCAGGCAGGTGGGTGGGGAGACATGCACTTGTTCTGCCATAGCTTGGTTGCTGAGGGAGGCGTCGCGCTGCAGCAGGTCCAGCAATTGCAAATCCACGGCATCCAGCGAGGAATCAGATTCCATTAAAGTGTGTTTTATGAAGAAATATTTCTTAGATTATGGCGGAAGAAATTTTTGTTCATATGTAATGAAAATCAGATCGAAAATTTCTTGAGAGGCCGCCTAGCATCTCGCCCATTCTTTCATCGGAGCAGTATTTATGTGCGGCATCGTCGGCGCGGTATCCACCCGCAATATCGTTCCCATCCTGGTGCAGGGCCTGCAGCGGCTGGAGTACCGCGGCTATGACTCCTGCGGCGTCGCCGTGCACGAGGCGAGCCTGGGCGAAATGCCCGCGGGTGGCCTGCACCGTGCGCGCAGCACTGCCCGCGTGGCCGAATTGCTGGCGCAGGTGAACCATGAACACCTCCAAGGCGCCACTGGCATCGCCCACACCCGCTGGGCCACGCACGGCGCCCCCGCCGTGCACAACGCCCATCCCCACTTCAGCCACGGACCCGGTGCCGCGCCGGCGCAGGCAGAGCGCCCCGGCCGCGTCGCGCTGGTGCACAACGGCATCATCGAGAACCACGAGGAGTTGCGCGCCGAGTTGCAGGCGCGCGGCTACGTGTTCTCCAGCCAGACCGATACCGAAGTCATCGCGCATCTGGTGGACAGCCTGTACGACGGCGACCTGTTCCAGGCCGTGCGCGCCGCGACTGCGCGGCTGCACGGCGCATTCGCCATCGCCGTGATCCACAAGGACGAGCCGCACCGCGTGGTGGGTGCGCGCGCGGGCTCGCCCCTGGTGCTGGGTGTCGGTGAGGGTGAGCACTTCCTGGCCAGCGATGCCATGGCCCTGGCTGGTGTGACCGACCAGATCGTGTACCTGGAAGAGGGCGACCTGGTGGACCTGCAATTGGGCCGTTACTGGATCACCACGGCCGATGGCCAGCCGCTGGACGCCGGCAGCCGCCCCGTGCGCACCGTGCACGCACACAGTGGTGCGGTGGAGCTGGGGCCCTATCGCCACTACATGCAAAAGGAAATTTTCGAGCAGCCGCGCGCCATTGCCGACACGTTGCACGGCCTGCAGGGCATCGTGCCCGAGCTGTTCGACGGCGTGGGCCAGCCCGGGCAGCAGGGCGCGGCAGCCTGGCGTGTGTTCAAGGAGATCGACTCCGTGCTCATCCTCGCCTGCGGGACCAGCTACTACAGCGGCTGCACCGCCAAGTACTGGCTGGAGGGCATCGCGGGCATTCCCACCCAGGTGGAAGTGGCCAGCGAATACCGCTACCGCACCAGCGTGCCCAACCCGCGCACGCTGGTGGTGACCATCAGCCAATCCGGCGAAACCGCCGACACCCTGGCCGCACTGCGCCATGCGCAGAGCCTGGGCATGCGCCACACGCTCACCATCTGCAACGTGGCCACCAGCGCCATGGTGCGCGAGTGCGAGCTGGCCTACGTCACCCGCGCCGGCGTGGAGATTGGCGTGGCGTCGACCAAAGCCTTCACCGCGCAGCTGGCGGGACTGTTTCTGTTGACCCTGGCGCTGGCGCAGTCGCGCGGGCGCCTGACCGAGGAGGCCGAGGGCAACTACCTGAAAGCCATGCGCCACCTGCCCGCCGCACTGCAGGCCGTGCTGGCGCTGGAGCCGCAGATCATCAGCTGGTCCGAGGACTTCGCGAAGAAGGAGAACGCCCTGTTCCTGGGCCGCGGACTGCACTACCCCATTGCACTGGAGGGTGCCCTCAAGCTCAAGGAGATCAGCTACATCCACGCCGAGGCGTACCCCGCGGGTGAACTCAAGCACGGCCCGCTGGCTCTCGTCACCAGCAGCATGCCGGTGGTGACCGTGGCGCCCAACGATGCGCTGCTGGAGAAGCTCAAGAGCAACATGGAAGAAGTGCGCGCCCGTGGCGGCGTGCTCTACGTGTTGGCTGATGCCGATACCCATATCGACAGCAGCGAAGGTCTGCACGTCATCCGCATGCCAGAGCACTACGGCGCCCTGTCGCCGCTGCTGCACGTGGTGCCGCTGCAACTGCTGGCCTACCACACGGCCTGCGCGCGCGGAACGGATGTGGACAAGCCCCGTAACCTGGCCAAGAGCGTCACGGTGGAGTAAGGCCAAGCACACCGGCGGCATGGTTAATCCGGGCAATTAAAGTCGTAAACTCGCAAATAAAGTCGTAAACAGGCCTCTAGCATTCATGCGGGTTTGCGGGGCGGTCATTTGTAACTGTAAAGTCGTAAACTCGAATTCAACGGGTGAAGAAGACCAATACATGCGAATGTCGCCTAGGTCTGGATTGGACTTTTTGCTATACAAAAAAGAGCGCTCAAGGTGAGCGCTCTTTTTCTTCGGTTTTCCCAGAAGTTCTTGCGGTCCGAGCAGCCCCTAAACGCTCCGATGACTGCAAGAGGCTGCAAGCCGACGCTCAGTCTCGGACGCTGAGCGGCTGCTTCGAACGATAGCTGTCGTCGGCTATTTGGCCGGCCCTTTGCCGTTGTTGCGCCGGGAGTGCAGCACCAGCAGGCCGATTAGCATCTTGTCCTGCCCCTTGTGTAGCTTGACGATCACGTCTTTCTGCTAGCGATGGGCTGTCAAAGCAATCCTTCATCACTGCGCCCTCATCGGGCCGCAGCGGCCCCTTTATCGTGCGTACGATCTAAGGTGTCAACAGCTTCACCGGATCGGTAGGGCGTTCAGCTTTTTTCCCGGCCAGTTGCTTCTTAAAGTCAACCAACTCTGTCTCCTATTTTGGATCTGTGTCCGCGGGTCACTCAGTCGCTTCGACTTCCACTTCGACCTCGTTGCCCTCGATCTCGACTTCGGTCTGGGCCTGAAGTTCGGCTATTGCTGCGCGCAGCGGTTCATAGATCGTGATTTCGCCGCCCAGGATTTCAAAGGTCACCGCGAGCACATAGCGCGCCGTCGAGTCCGGGTCATGACTCCAACCCTGATGGCCGACCACGGCGATGCAGAAGTGGTCGGGAAGGCTGTTCGAGCGGACGACCGCCCAGTCCTTCTGCACCGTCCCGCTGTTGCGCTTGAAGTCGCGGATCAGGCCATCCTGGGGCTTGTCATGCAGCACCCAAGGCAGCGTGGTGCCAGGCAGCGGCGCCTCGCCGTTTGCCGCGTCCTTCATAGCGCGCACTCGGAAATCATGCAGCCCCTCGCCCAGCCTGCTGGCCTTCCAATCGACCCAGGTTGAAAGATACCGGCGCAGGTTGCGGCGCGTGCGCCGCGGCTGGGCGACGTAGGACATGGTCACGTCAATCCGGATATCGAATTCATCGGCCTGCTGACGCAGCTCGGCGGGAATAGGCACTTGATAGATGTGACACTCACCGGCATGTATACCGATCTCCCTGCTCGTAATGAGTGTCGTTCGATGGTCAGTATTGGTAGTGGCTCGTTCCGCATCCGGAATACCGAAACCCAAGCTGCGTAAAGCACTAGACGCCGAGGCGAGTAGAGCCTGCTTTTCTTGAGGCGTCATGCCGGGCGGCGGATTGCGCAAACGTGTCAGCAGGTCTTCTGCCCACGCCGGCCACTGCGCTGATTGCACGACGAGTGCGCGGTACAGCAGCGCCGGCTCAGCAGGCAGGACACGCTGTATTTGGGCGGCAATGCGCGCGACCTTCGGCACTGCATAAGAGGTGCCGGCAGTGTCACGGTCAGCTGCGGGTCCGGGACCATACAGCGTCGAGCGGACGAGATAGGGGCAAGCGGCAGGGATGACGCCACCGGCCTGTAGGTCGGGCGGCTCATTGTTTGAGAGAGCGGCATCGCCGCCATACTCCACAACTTCAGGCTTGATGACGTTCCAGATGCCAGGGCCCGTCCGCGAGAATGCAGACGGACCTGCAGGCTGCGTAGCGAAGGTGCGCCATGCCCCTTGCTCTGCCGCGTCATAGACGATTGAGCCAACGGTCAATGCCTGCAGGCTTTGACCTGGGTTAGCGATGCGGGCTGAGCTTTCCACCAGGTAAGCCGGGTAGTCGCGGCCGGCGGTCAGATGGTCGGCGATGCCCAGGAATGGCGGCGTGCCTTTCAGCGGCAGGTTGCCGGCGCTTTGCACGATGAGCACATCCCGTTCATTGCACAACTGGTCAATCTCCGCCGCCCACGACGACATGTAGCGCGTGCGACAGTAGCTGCGCGCGTTGATTGAATGATTGAAGATGCGGGTCTGACGCGGGCTGTCGTTGAAGCGTTCGACCGCCTTGCGCAGCGCCTCGGGCGGGAACAACTCGACCGGCATCGCATTCTGGGCATCGAGCACGCGGGCGTTTTGAATCCAGAACGGCAACTGCGGTGCGCCGTCAGCCGGAATATCTTCGCCATAAAGCACTGCGCCAGCGACGCGTGTGCCGTGGCCACCTGGCGCGACTTCATCGGCGACGGCTGTCGCTGCTTGACCCGGTAGGAAGCAATATGAGGTTGCTTGATCGATACCCGGCTGGAGCATGACGTGCGCTTCTTGGATACCGCTGTCGATGACACAGACGGCGGGCGCATCAGCGGCGGGTGCGACCGGCGCGACGGCGGTTGCCGCTTGCACGCCTTGCTGGCTCAGGTGCTGGGGCAGCGCGATATCTTCCGGTTCGACGACTTCGAAGATGTAGGGATAGTTCAGGACGAAGTCCTTCAGCCCCTTGCCCGAGATTTTCAGCCGAACCGTAAAGCTGTCAGGCAAGACGCCCGCGTCGAAGTCGGCGCTATCCCGCATGTGCAGGATTTCGGCTTGGTAGAAATCTGTGAACTTCTGGATGGAAGTCTCGCGTTCGATCTTGATGTCGTCCCACTCGTTGTACGCACTGGCCCGCCGCTCAGACCATTCATACTCCTTGGCCGCCCACTGGGCGTCAGTCGCGCGCTTGCCTCGCACCGGACGAGGCGGAATTTCCTGCGTGCCGGCACAGGCGATGCCAACGTCAACGATGTAGAGCTGGTCTTCGTCGATGTAGCCCCACGAAGCTATCAACTGGTCGGAAAGGATGCGGCCCAGCCGGTCTGTCTGGTTGGGATCGTCGAACAGCGTGTGGACCTCGGCGATGGTCGCCGAGCCGTGCACGGTGACAGCAAATCCCCGGGCCATGTTGCGGAACGCCGTCAGCTGAATGTCCTCAGACGCCACAATCACATAGCCGTCTTCCTGTTCCGCCACGATCTCGAATTCGAATTTGGCGCGCAGCGCGTCTAGGTCGAGGCCGGTGTCGATCTGCAGCAGGATGGGAATGCCCGCCGGGATGTCGGGCAAGACCAGCCCTGCCGCCAGTCGCTGCGCCTTGCGGGCCTGCCAGTTCTGACTGAGCGCCTGCGCCGCCGTGTCCAGGGCGACGCTGTGCGCTTGGCGTTGCGCTCCCTTATTGGCGAGCGTTTGCGGCGACGGATCGCCGCCTCCGCGCAGGCGCGCTTTGCCTTGATAGCGCAGTAGCAGTGGCAGGTGTTCAAAGTTGTGCGCACCCGGCATGGCTTAGGCTTTCTGCGCTGCGTCATGCCGCTGAAGCTCGTCGATGGCCTTAAGCAGCTTGTCTTGCGACAGGGAGGGGTGGCCGGCCAGCACGGCAGCTTTGGCGGCGTCCTGGCCGGCCTTCACGACCATCGCGGCAGACGATCCTTCGAGTCTGGTAACTAGAGCATCCCAGTGGATAGGTTTGTCCATCCGCACGCTGGAGAGCGTCAACTTAAGCAACTTCTCGATCTCTGCTTTTCCAGGCAGCGGGATTGCGAAGACATCGTCAAAGCGTCTGAACAGCGCCGGGTCCAATGCGGACTCCAAATTCGTCGTCGCGACCAGTAGGCCCGGCGCGTCGTATTCCTCCATCAGTTGCAGCAAGGAGTTGACGATGCGAGAGACTTCGCCGATGTCTTTGGAGGCCGTGCGTGACCGGGCAATAAAGTCGCATTCGTCGAGCAGCAGCACGCAGGGCTTCTCGCGGGCGCTGCTGAAGATGGATCGCAGGTTCTGGGCTGACTCGCCGAAAAAAGACGAAATCAGCACATCGAAGCGCACTTTCATCAGTGGCAAGCCAGTATTCCAAGCCAACCGCTTAGCGCCCAGCGATTTGCCGCAGCCCGGTGGCCCGTATAGCAACACAGTCTTGCGGGGCTTGAGCCCGAAGGTACGCAGCCTGTCACGTGCCGCGTACTCGGCTTCGATGCGGGCGAAGCGCTGCTCTACCGCTTCGGGCAGCACCATGTGGTGTTCCAACTGGTCGTGCGGAATGAGCGTGGCCAGCGTCTCCCCGTGACGCCGGCTCATGGGCAGCTCTTTCAGCGTGCGCTCAATGTCAGCCGACGGAGTCGGCGACGGCGGCGCACGTCTTGTCTTGGGCTGCTTAAGGATGGCCTCCAGCTGCTCAGCCAGTCTGACGTGGCCTGTCTTGCGTTCTGCTTCGACGATCTTGCCGGCAAGCCGGTCCAAGTCGGATTGCGAACCATCGGCAATGGCTCGTACTACTCTTTTCAGAATATCGGCGTTCATGCGGTATCACCTTTAATTGCGAGCCGTCGGACGAGTGATAGCACGCAGACAGACTGGATTTCATTGCCGAAGCCTGGTCCGCAAACTTGCGGTCGGATCGAGTGTTGCAGGAGCATCGCAGTCATGCGACAACCTCCAGGCCGCGCTTCTGAACGAGGTGCAGCAGCTTGAGCGCAGTGCCCGCGGGCTTCTTCTGCCCGATCTCCCACTTCTGAACGGTCGAGAGACTTGTGTTCAGCAGGCGCGCAAAAACCGCTTGGCTGACATGAGCGCTTTCGCGGATGCGTTTGATTTCGGCCGGCTCCAATGGCTCGACCGGAGGCAACCACAGCGGGTCGATTTCGCGCAGTGTGACCTGATCCATCACGCCTGCTTTCCGAAGGCCTTTGGTGGTGTCGCGCACGGCTTCAATGACGGGTGACCTCATCTTGCTCATCGCTGTCCACCTCCTCCAGCGTTCCGTCAACTAAACCCGTATCTTATAGCACCTGGTGCTACAGACTCTTAAGCTGGAGTTCCTCAGGAAGGGGCACTGCTCCCAGCGGCCGGTCGCGGTCCGACTGCGGTACTTCGGCCGCCAGGCTCAAATGGCTCCTTACGCTGCATTGCAGAAACCGAGCCGATCCTTCCCTTAGACAACCTGCAGCGGTGACTCGAAATCCTGCAAGACAAGACACCTTGCGGAGCGACCTCCTTCGGCATAGCCTACCGCGATGCCAGAAACGGACAAACTCTTTCCCGAGTACCAGCTCCTGTCCTGGCTGCGTGACGAGACATTCTTCAGTCTGGTTAGCCGTCACCACCAGCTTTGGGGGCATGTCACATCTGCGCAAACCTGCCAACTGATGTTCGGCAGCGCACGTGCCGGTGTCCACCATGATCTACCCAACAGTCTTGGCGTCTTCGCGCAGCGCACGAATGCATTGCTGGGTGACGTCGATTCCATTGCGAGAGAGCGGACACTGCTCAATTTCTACGCGGCTTTCGCCCCACCAGACGAGACTGCAAACGCTGTCGCGTGTATGTCCGGTGCCAGTGTGGCCCATCTGAAGCTGCGCCTGGGCATCGTCAGCATCAGGGACGCGCCTGCGCCGCTGGCGCGCTGCAGACCCCAGGCGAGCGCCACCGGCCCGACCAATGCGCCGAAGAAGGCCACCCCGGCCAGCCAAGGCAAGTCGCGCCTTGTCAGTCGGGCCTCCTGCGAGCCTGGCTGGCGCAGCAGCGCACCCGCAACTGCAGCGCCGGCGTACAGCAGGGCCGCAGTCCAGAAGGGCCCAAGCCCATGGCCGGCGCGCTGCACCAGAGGCGTGCTCAGTCCGAACAGCGCCGCCGCCAGCGCGGCCAGCACCGCGCCGGCCACCGCGGGCCCGCGCAGGCCGGGCGTGCTCACTTGCCGGTGAAGTTGGCCGCCACGACGTTGCCGGGCAGGCTGAGGAACACGTACAGCGTCTGCTTGCTCGCGTCGGTCACCTGCGGGTTCTTGAAGGTGACCTTCCACTCCTTGCCCTTCTTGCCGTCTACCTGCTCGATCTTCTCGTGCTTGACCGCCTTCCAGCTCGCGTCCAGCTTGCCGGACGACACCAAGGAGTCCTTGCGCTGGGCGGCACAGGTCAGGACCGTCTCCTCAGCGGCCGGCTTGGAGCCATGAAAGTGGCAGGAGCTGCCCTTGTCGGCGAAGGCAGGAGCGGCGCCCAAGAGCGCGGCGGCAGAGACGATGGCGATGGTGAGGTGTTTCATTGGATGTCCTTTCAGTGGGTCAGTTGATGTTGTCCCGGGTGGGATCGGGTTTGCTGATCTCCATGTCCTCATGGATGTGCTTGTGCTCCTCGGTCGGGAAGCGGAAGCCGTCGGGGTCGGAGTCGTGCCAGTAGCCATGCAACTGCATCACGAGCAGCAAGCCGCCAATGAACATCAGGGCCGTGTTCGCGGCCACTGAGAACTTGGCAAAGCTCGGGCGCCGCCGCCAGGCAGCCAGCAGCACCAGCATGGCCGTCAGGGCCGCGATCTGACCCAGTTCGACGCCGACGTTAAAGCTCAGGATGCGGCCCAGCATGCCGGCCTTGTCCTCTCCCAACGGCAGTTGCTGCAATCGCGTGCACAGGCCAAACCCGTGGATGAGGCCGAACGCGAACACGGCCCCGAGCATGTTGGGCGACTTCATGTCCAGGTGCCGCTGGAAGCCGCCGTTGTTGTCAAAGCCCTTGTAGATGACGGTCAAGGCGATCACGGCGTCCACCAGCCAGTAGTTCCAGGTGATGCCCAGGAACGTGGCGAAGATCGGGTTGCTGCTGGAGGCAGAGACTGCCGCCCGTAAGTCTCGCAAGCTCAACCGGCTGGTGCGCGTGGCAAGCCTGCCCGAGACGGCAGCGTTCGAGGACCTGGACACGCGGGCGAGCCGCGGCCTCTACAAGGCATTGCTTTCGTCGCTAGCCAGCTGCAGCTGGATCGCGCGAAGGCAGAACCTGATGATCCTAGGACCTACTGGCGTTGGAAAGACTTGGCTGGCCAGTGCCTTCGGACAACAGGCATGTCGTCTTGGCATGACGGCGGCGTTTCATCGGGTCAGCGACCTGTACGGCGCGATCTCTGAGTCGGTGCTGGACGCCTCACTGCCGAAGCTGAAGGCCGCGCTCTACAAACCCAGCCTGCTGATCCTCGATGACTTCGGCATTGGAGAGATGACGCCCGTGGCTGCGCAGGTGCTGCTGGATGTCGCCGACCGTCGAATGCGCTCAGGCTCATTGCTGATTACCAGCCAGTATCCCTCTGAGAAGTGGCACGACTTCTTCCCTGATCCGACAATCGCTGACGCCGTCCTCGATCGCGTGGTGCACCAGGCGCATCGCCTGCAGCTCAAGGGTGAGTCGATGCGAAAACTCAGAGGACGGGCGGCCCTGGCATCTGCCTAAGAGCCAATTCTGGATGGCTTGGAGCAGCCGCAAATCGACCTCTAGGCACTTTTCGCGCTTCGGGCGCGCGCAGACTCACATTGCGCGAGCGCCCGCAAGTCTGGCGCTCACGATCGCCCATTGGATGTTTTGGAAGAAGGCATCAACGTACTTCGCCGCCGCAGAGGGTGTGCAGAATTTTGTGTAAACGGACAATCCACCGCCGGCGTAAGCCGGCCTGTCCGTAAGCACAATGAACACCAAGAAACACGACGTACCCGAAGAACTGCTGTCTGGCCTGCTGGCCAACTACAAGAAGCCCGAAGACCTCATCGGCGAGAACGGCCTGCTCAAGCAGTTGACCAAGCTGCTGGTGGAGCGAGCCCTGGACGCTGAGCTGACTGAGCACCTGGGCCACGAACGCAACGAAGCGGTAGCCAACACCACTGGCAACACCCGCAATGGCAAGAGCAAGAAGACCCTCAAGGGCGATTTCGGCGAGTTGCCCATCGAGGTGCCACGTGACCGCCATGGCAGCTTCGAGCCCCAGCTCATCCCCAAGCACCAGACCCGCTGGGCCGGCTTCGACGACAAAATCATCTCGCTGTACGCCCGCGGCATGACGGTGCGCGAGATACAGGCCCACCTGGAGGAGATGTACGGCACCGAGGTCTCGCCCAGCCTGATTTCCTCGGTGACCGACGCCGTGGCCGATGAGGTCAAGACCTGGCAAGCCCGCCCGCTCGATGCAATCTACCCCATCGTCTATCTGGACTGCATCCATGTGAAGGTGCGCGAGGGCGCTGTGCGGGTCAAGGCTGTGTACCTGGCCATTGGCATCACCATGACGGGCGACAAGGAGGTGCTGGGCCTGTGGCTGGCGCAGACCGAGGGTGCCAAGTTCTGGCTGCAGGTGATGACCGAATTACGCAACCGGGGCGTGCAGGACATCTTCATTGCCTGTGTCGACGGGCTCAAGGGCTTCCCTGACGCCATCGAGGCCGTCTTCCCCAAGGCGGTGGTGCAGCTGTGCATCGTTCACATGGTGCGCCACAGCCTGAACTACGTCTCATGGAAGCGCCGCAAAGAAGTAGCCGCCGACCTGCGACGCATCTACACGGCAACCACCGCCGAGGAGGCCGAGCTGATGCTCGGTGAATTCGAGGCCCGCTGGGATGCCGAGTACCAACCCATCGGCCAGTCCTGGCGCAGGAACTGGAGCCGGCTGATTCCGTTCTTTGACTACCCACCCGAAATCCGCAAGGTCATCTACACCACCAACGCCATCGAGTCGGTCAACATGAGCCTGAGGAAGCTGACCAAGAACCGGGGCTCGTTCCCCAGTGACGAAGCGCTGACCAAACTGTTCTATCTGGCCCTGCGCAACATCAGTCAGAAGTGGACCATGCCCATCCGGGATTGGAAGGCTGCGCTGACCCGCTTTACCATTCAGTTCGGAGACCGCATCTCCGTCAATTGAAGTCCGAACCGTTTACACAAAAATTCGGACACGCCCGGCACGGGGCTTTCGGTTCGTT
The DNA here is from genome assembly GCF_027625375.1 of Diaphorobacter sp. ED-3. Lineage (NCBI taxonomy): Bacteria > Pseudomonadati > Pseudomonadota > Betaproteobacteria > Burkholderiales > Comamonadaceae > Diaphorobacter > Diaphorobacter sp. ED-3. The sequence goes on from NZ_CP115182.1 coordinate 827,095, forward strand.
CTCAGTGCGCCACAGTGAAGCGCCGGCCGCGGTGTTTCGCGGACTCTGCTTCATCCACCATGGCGACCGCATAGTCCTCCAGCGAGATGTCGCTGGGCCCGCTATCGCCCATGATTACGGCATCGTTCGCGGTCCGGTACTGTCCGGTGCGGGTTCCCGGGTGGATCATGGGCGGGGGGCTCAGCACCGTCCAATCCACATCGGGTGTTTCGCGCAGCAGTTTCAGGGCTGCTCGGGCACCCTCGGCCGTCGCTTTCCATTGTTCAGGGAACGACGGTGTGTCGAGCAATTGCACGCCGGGCTCGACCTCCAGACTGCCCGCCCCGCCGACGACCAGCAGGCGGACGCCCGTGGCACGCGCTGCATCGATGATGGAGTGCATTCCTTTGAGGTAATAGCCATATACGTCGGAGTTGGCATGGCCACTGAATGCGCTGATCACCACGTCGTGCCCACGGAGAACCGCGCGCAATTGCTGAGAGTCCAGGGCATCTGCGCCCTGAACCTCAAGGCCCTGCGCGGCGGGGAGTCTTGCGGGGTTGGACACGATGGCGGTCACGTGATGACCGCGCGAGAGCGCCTCTTGGCGGATGGCGGAGCCGATAAAGCCAGTGGCGCCGATCAGTGCGATACGCATGGAATGTTCCTTTCTTTGACCCGCGGATTCGGGGTGCGGGGTCAATGATCCTCTTGCCGCATCGTCAGAAAAAGAGGACAAAAAGAACAATACTGGTATCTAATTCGAACCAATCATGCCATCCCCCGTGGGCGATCTCAACCTGTTGCGCGCTTTCCTGGCCGTCGCCGATGCGCGCAGCTTCACGGCCGCCGCCGAACGTCTGCACATTGCGCGTCCGCAGGTGAGTCTTCAGATTCGCCGTCTGGAGAACGTGCTTGGCGCGGCCCTGTTCCACCGTACGACGCGCACGGTTACGCTCACCGATGCCGGGCAACGGTTGTTCGAAGAAAGCGCGCCTCTCATGCAGGGGCTTGAGCAAGTGCTGCAACACGCCGGATCGCGTGGATCGGGTCTGCGTGGCCGCTTGCGTGTCAGTGCGCCTGTTGAATATGCCGTTCAGGTCATGTCGCCGGTGGTGGCGGAGTTCGCTGTCCGCCATCCCGAGGTCAGTTTGGAACTTGTGGTCAGTGACAAGGTGCAAGACCTCGTTGGCGAGGGCATCGACGTGAGCATCCGTGTGGGGTGGTTGCGCAATTCAAGCGCGCGGGTTGCGAAACTGGGGGAATTTGGGCAGGCGGTCCTGGCGTCACCCGAGTATCGGGCCCGCTGTCCGCGTCCGGAGGCTCCCGAGGACCTGGCGCATCACCGGTGGATCGCGCTGACCTTGCTGCCGGCGCCCCTCACATGGTCATTCACCAACGGGACAAAGGACATCACGGTGCGCATGGCGCCCAAGCTGCGCACCGATTCCGCTGTCGCCTTGCGCGCCTTGCTGCTCAATGGCGCAGGCGTTTCGGTTGGCAGTTTGCTTCACTTGGAGAGTGACATCCGCAGTGGAACGCTGGTTCGGCTGCTCCCGGAATGGACATTGCGCAAAGGAGGCGTCTATGCCGTGTATCCGCCCGGCACAGCCATTGCACCTGCGGCGCGCGCCTTCGTCGAGCTTTTGAAGGGCGAAATGCTCCGGAGGGCTTGATGCAGGGGTCCAAATCCAACTCGAAGTCTTCTGGTCGAAATCCTCTACCTCCTGTAGTGCGCGGTACTGCGCCTCTGTCAGCAGGGTGACGCCCATGGCCGCGGCCGCTTCGATGGCGCTGTTCTGCGGCTTGTGCAGCTTGCGGGCATGCAGGGCCTGTGCGTCGTAGCACAGGCTCCTGCGCCCGCTCGGGCTCTCCGCCGTGCAATCGCAGAAAAGGTAGGTTCCGTCCGCGGTGGCACTGCCGACGATGTCGGGCTCGCCGCCCGTTGCCTCCATGTCCTGCAGCGCCTCCAGTTTGTTGGCATTCAAGCGTGCATGGACATCGGCCCAGGCGACGGTGGGGTGCCGGTGCATGTGGCTCTCGAACCGCTTTTTCAGCGTCTGGCCAAGGACATCACGTTGTGCTGTTTTCATGTCTGCTCCTGGCAACGGCGCCTTCAGCGCTCGGGTGGTGGCTTGTTGCACCGTCAGCGGGCCCAAACGACGACGCATGGCATGTCCTGCGGCGACCTTTTTTGGGCGCGAGCGCTGTGGCATGCCGAACCCGAGTAGGCTGGCATAGACGTCACGGTTTCACGCCACCGGGCCGGTGCGGAGGTGGGCAAGCAGCCGTTTCACCACCGCACGGTGTGGGGGTGTCATCGTGTCCTTCATGTCAACTCCTTGGTCTGGGGGCATGGCCAGGCTGAGGGACCGTTGACGCGGTTCTACTCCAGCAACGCCCTGCCTTTCAGCGTCGCCCGGAGGAAGGCAGGCCCTGCCTCAGGCCGGAAGTGCCGATAAGATTCTGTTCCGAAACGCATCGGACCGAACCTGTACAACAGGGGCGTGAGCCATTCACAGGAGAACCCCATGACCGTCAAAGCCTACGGCGCCCACGCGAGCGACCGCCCCTTGCAGCCCCTGGAGATCGCACGGCGCGCACCGGGCGCGCACGACGTGCAGATTGGCATTGCCTATTGCGGTGTGTGCCATTCCGATTTGCACCAGGTGCGTTCGGAATGGGCGGGCACGCTGTATCCGTGCGTGCCGGGGCATGAAATCGTCGGGCGCGTAGTGGCCGTGGGCGCGCAGGTGTCGGCGTTCCAGGCGGGCGACCTGGTCGGCGTGGGCTGCATTGTCGACAGCTGCCGGCATTGCCAGGATTGCGACGAAGGGCTGGAGAACTATTGCGGCCACATGGTCGGCACCTACAACGGCCCGACCGAGGACGCGCCCGGCCACACGCTGGGCGGATACTCGCAACAGATCGTCGTACATGAGCGCTATGTGCTGCGGGTGCGCCATCCGCAAGGGCAGTTGGCCGCGGTTGCTCCGCTGCTGTGCGCGGGCATTACCACCTACTCGCCATTGCGCCATTGGAAGGTGGGTCCGGGGCATCGCGTGGGTGTGGTCGGCATCGGCGGGCTGGGCCACATGGGCATCAAGCTGGCGCACGCAATGGGGGCGCATGTGGTGGCATTCACCACCTCTGAATCCAAGCGCGCTGCGGCGCTCTCGTTAGGTGCGCACGAAGTGGTGGTTTCCCGTCATCCGCAGGAGGTGGCCGCGCATGCCAACAGTCTCGACTTCATCCTCAACACGGTGGCGGCGCCGCACGACCTGGATGCCTTCCTGCGCCTGCTGCGGCGCGACGGTGCGATGACGCTGGTGGGTGCGCCAGCGTCGCCCCATCCGTCGCCCAACGTGTTCAACCTCATCATGAAGCGGCGCACGCTGGCTGGCTCCTTGATCGGCGGCATTCCCGAGACCCAGGAGATGCTCGATTTCTGCGCGGAGCATGGCATCGTGGCGGATATCGAGTTGATCCGCGCCGATGAGATCAATACCGCCTATGAACGCATGTTGAAGGGCGACGTGCAATACCGCTTCGTCATCGATATTGCCACGCTGGCCGAATCAGCCGGGGCCTAGCGGCGATGGGGCGAGGGGCGGCGCGGTGCGCCGCCGGCACGCGGCTCCAGGTGGCGGAAGGTGATACGGCCCTTGGTGAGGTCGTAGGGGGACATCTCCAGAGACACGGTGTCGCCCGCAAGCACTCGAATGCGGTGCTTGCGCATCTTTCCGCCCGAATAGGCGATGAGGGTGTGTCCGTTCTCGAGGACCACGCGAAAACGGGAATCCGGCAGCACTTCGTCTACCTTGCCTTGCATTTCAATCAACTGCTCTTTATTGGACACGGAACTCCTTTGAGATCAACGGCAAGAGCCAGCATGGGCATGCCCTTGCCTGGGGGCCTGTGAGAGCACAGGCTGCGGAACGCGCCGGCCGTCCGGCGCGATAGACGAGGTATTGCCCGTCTTTTGCTGCGCTGGCGCGTTGCCACCTGCGGCAGTGAAATGAAGGGCCGTAAGCGCGCTGTAGAACGCACAGTGCGGCGGATCACCGAGGGAAGGGGTGGGAAGCCGGCGCTTGCCGCTGCGGGGATCTGCTCCCCCGGGCGCGCGTAACGCGGGAAAGGATGGGAGTTTAGGACAATTACATAAACCTTGCTGACCAGTGATGGATTGGCCCTGCCGGCAGGTGCGACATAAGATCGCTAGAGGGATACGCTGCGGTGAAGACGTTGCCCTACAGGAGCAAGGGACCCGTTGCTCCTGTCATCGCGCGGCAATGTTTACTCCACGTCACACATGACTGTCTCCAGTTCCGATGCTCGGCCCCGTGCGGCCATCCGAGGGGGCATGCCCGTCCGCCTGATGGTGGGATTTGCTTTGGCGGCATTTGCCGCCCTGTTGATCGCCGTGCTCACCTACCGGTCCAACGACGAGCGCGCGAAAGCCGTGGACAACCTCAACGCGACGGTCGAACGGATCACGCAGATCCAGATGGTCTGGTCGCATTTGAAGGACGCTGAATCCGCCAAGCGGGGCTACCTGCTGTCAGGGCAGGAGCAGACGCTGGGCTTGTTCACCGTAGCCCAGGCCGCCGTGCCGGTGGCCCTGGAAAAGCTGCGCGGGATGACGCGCGGGAGCCTTTTGGAGCAGCAGCGCTTCGATCAATTGCAGAGTTTGGCCACCAAACGCATGACCGAACTTGCGCACATCGTTGCGCTACAGCGCGAGGGCCGGCGCGAAGAGGCCCTGGAGGCCATGCGCGGCGACGGTCAAGCCACCATGGAAACCACCCGCACGCTGGTGCGCGAGATGCTCAACACCGAACAGCAGCAACTGCAGGCCCAGCGGGAGGTGTGGGAAGGAGCGTTTGCCATCTCGGCCTACCTGACGTGGGGCAGTGCCGCCGTGCTGTTGCTGCTGACCTGTGCGTCTGCGGTGATGACCATGGCGGAGTACCGCAGCCGCGAGGTCGAGAACTGGATCAAAGGCAACCTTGTAGGGCTGGGCACGCGGCTGCAAGGTGAGCAGCGCATCCATGACATGGCGGGTGCTGTCATCGGCTATCTGGCGACGGAGTTGGATGCCAGGGTAGGGGCCATCTACGTGACGCAAGGCCACGGCATCTTCGAGCGCATGGGCGGCTATGCGCTGGCGCCCGACACCGGCCCTGGGGCCGTGCGGGCGGGAGAGGGCCTGCTGGGCCAGGCGTTGCAGAGCCGCACTCTTCAGCATGTGCGCCACGTGCCCAGCGGGTATCTGCCAGTGACCTCCGGCACGGGCCAGGCCACGCCCGCCGAATTGGTGATGATGCCCATCGTGCTCAATGGCGTAGCGCTCGCGGTCGTCGAAATGGGGTGGTTCCGCGCGGTTGCTCCGCACGAAGTTGACTTCCTTGTGCGCGCCGGGGAGCAGTTGGCCCAGGCCGTTCGGGGCGCATTGGATCGCTCGCGCCTGGAGAGTCTGCTGGACGAGACGCAGCGCCAGGCGGAGGAGTTGCAGGCACAGCAGGAAGAGCTGCGCGTCAACAATGAGGAACTGGAGCAGCAAAGCCGCATGCTGCAGGAGTCCCAAAACCTGATGCAGGCGCAGCAGGCGGAGTTGGAGCACAGCAACGCCCAACTGGAAGCGCAGACCGAGCAGCTGCAGTACCAGAAGCAGCGCCTGCTGACTGCACAGGACGCCCTGGAGGCCAAGGCGCGTGATTTGGCGCAGGCCAGTCAGTACAAGAGCGAGTTCTTGGCCAACATGAGCCATGAATTGCGCACGCCGTTGAATTCCAGCCTGATACTGGCCAAGCTGCTGGCCGACAACAAGCAGCAGAACCTGACGGCGGAACAGGTCCGCTACGCGCAGACCATCCACAACGCTGGCACCGATCTGCTGAACCTCATCAACGACATCCTCGATCTGGCAAAGATCGAGGCGGGGCAGACCTCGGTCGAGATTGGCCAGGTGACGGTGGCCAAGGTGGTGGCGGGCGTGATGGAACCGCTACGGGCCCAGGCGCAGGACAAAGGCCTGCAATTCAACGCGGTGGTGGAGCCGGGCGTGCCGGCATTCATAACCTCCGACGCGCAGCGCCTGGCGCAGATTCTCAAAAACCTGCTTTCCAATGCGCTCAAGTTCACCGCGCGCGGCGAAGTGACCATGCGCGTCTTTGCAGGAGACAACGACACGCTGTGCTTTGCCGTGCGGGATACGGGCATCGGCATCGCGCCCGACCTGCAAGAGCGCATCTTCGATGCCTTCCACCAGGCCGATGGCAGTACCCATCGCAAATACGGCGGCACTGGCTTGGGCCTGTCGATCTCCCGGGATCTGGCGCAGTTGCTCGGCGGCAGCATCGCGGTGCAGAGTGCGCCGGGCGAAGGCAGTGTCTTCACGCTGACCCTGCCCATCACGGCGCCCCTTGTCGGCGATCCGGGCGAGCGCCCTGCAAAGCTGCCAGTGGCGCCGGCGCTTGCCACACGCGCTGCCGAACCGCCGCGTGCGAGCCAGCCAGAGGCCCCGGTGGGGAAACCATGCGCTCCCGTGCACGTCCTGCCGGATGACCGGGAGCAGTTGGAACAGGGGCGTTACACCATCCTGGTCATCGAGGACGACCCGCGGTTTGCGCGCATCCTGTGCGACCTCGCGCATGAGATGGGTTTTCAGTGCGTCATCGCCTCGACGGGCAGCGACGGCCTGGCGGCTGCACAGGAATACGGCCCCAGCGCGGTGGTGCTGGACATGAACCTGCCGGATTTCTCCGGCCTGGGCGTGTTGGACCAGCTCAAGCGCAACCCGGCCACGCGCCATATTCCCGTGCACGTGGTCTCGGTGGCCGACTACATGCAGGAGGCCATGGAGCGCGGCGCCATCGGCTATGCGCTCAAGCCCGTCAAGCGCGAGGAACTGGAGCAGGCGCTGCTCCACATGCAGGCCAAATTCACCCAGAGCATGCGCCGCGTGCTGGTGGTGGAGGACGACGCGCGCCAGCGCGAGAGCGTGCACCATCTGCTGGCAACCGACGGCGTGGAGATCGTGGGCGCCGCCACTGCGCGGCAGGCATTGGACCTGCTCAAGGGCAGCACGTTCGACTGCGTGGTGATGGACCTGCACCTGCCCGACCTGAACGGGTACGAGCTGCTGCAGCAGATGGCCGAGCAGGAAGAGGTGTCCTTTCCGCCCGTCATCGTCTATACCGGGCGCAACTTGTCGCGCGACGAGGAACAGCAACTGCGACGCTTCTCCAAGTCCATCATCATCAAGGACGCGCGCTCGCCCGAGCGCCTGCTGGACGAGGTCACGCTGTTCCTGCACCAGGTGGAATCCACCTTGCCGGACGACCGGCGCCGCATGCTGCAGCTGGCGCGCGACCGTGAGTCCACTTTCGAAGGGCGCACCATTTTGGTGGTGGAGGACGACGTGCGCAACGTGTTCGCGCTGTCCAGCGTGCTGGAGCCCACGGGGGCGCGCGTGGAGATCGCGCGCAACGGACGCGAGGCGCTGGAGGCGCTGGAGCGTTCCAACGCCGCCGGCGAGAGCGCCGTGGACCTGGTGCTGATGGACATCATGATGCCCGAGATGGACGGCTTCGCCGCCATGGCGGAAATCCGCCGGCGCCCCGAGTGGCGTCGTCTGCCGATCATCGCGCTGACCGCCAAGGCCATGAAGGACGACCAGGAAAAATGCCTGGCCGCCGGCGCCAACGATTACATCGCCAAGCCGCTGGACGTGGAGAAACTCCTGTCGCTGGTGAGGGTGTGGATGCCCAAGTGAGCGTGCGCCAGCGCGCGGAGACACACGATATCGGAGCCAACACTTGCCGCACCAACGCAAGACCGCAGAGATCGAGCAGCAGCTGCTGATCGAGGCCATCTACCTGCGCTATCACTACGACTTCCGCGGATATGCGCAGTCGTCGCTCAAGCGCCGGCTCCAGGCCGCGCTCACGCGGTTCGATTGCGAGACGCTGTCCCAACTGCAGCATCGGCTGCTGCACGAGCGCGCGGTGTTTCCTGCGCTGCTGGACTACCTTACCGTGCAGGTCAGCGATGTGTTTCGCGACCCGGAGTACTTTCGCGCGCTGCGCGAAAAGGTGGTGCCGCTGTTGCGCACCTACCCCTCGCTCAAGATCTGGGTCGCAGGCTGCAGTACGGGAGAGGAGGCGTATTCGCTCGCCATCCTACTGCGTGAGGAGGGGTTGCTGGAACGCTCGTTGATTTACGCCACCGACATCAACAGCACGGCACTGCAGCGTGCCGAGGCGGGCGTGTACGACATTGAGCGCGTGCCCGGCTTCACCGAAAACCATGCGCGCTCGGGCGGGCGTTCCTCGCTGTCCGACCACTACAGCGCCGCCTACGGCCGCGTGGTGTTCGACAAGAGCCTGCGCCGGCATATCGTTTTCTCCGACCACAGTCTGGCGACCGACAGCGTATTTGCCGAGGTGCACCTCATCTCCTGCCGCAACGTGCTGATCTACTTCGACCGTACGCTGCAGGACCGCGCCCTGGGCCTGTTCCGCGAGGCCCTGTGCCGGCGTGGATTCCTGGGCCTGGGGGCCAAGGAATCCCTGCGCTTTTCCTCGCACGCGCCGGCATTCGAAGACTTCGTGGCGCCCGAGCGCATCTTTCAGAAGAGAGGTGACGCATGAGGCAGGCGGCTTTGCCACGCGCGCGCCTGGACGCCATCGCCATTGGCGGGTCGGCCGGCAGCATCGAAGCGCTGGGTGTGGTGCTTCCCGCGCTGCCTGCGGGTTTCCATGCGGCCCTGCTGGTCGTGCTGCACCTGCCGCGCGAGCGGCCCAGCCTGCTGTGCAACATCTTCCGCCAGCGCTGCGCCCTGCCGGTGCGCGAGGCCCAGGACAAGGAGCCCGTGGAGCCGGGCACGGTGTATTTCGCGCCGCCTGACTATCATTTGCTGGTGGATTCGGGGCCGAGGCTGTCCCTGTCCGTGGATGCACCGCTGAATTTCTCGCGCCCGTCGATCGACGTGTTGTTCGAATCCGCCGCTGATGAATACGGGCCGCGGCTCATGGCCGTGCTCCTGTCGGGCGCGAACAGTGACGGAGCGCGTGGCTTGCGCGCAGTGCAGGCCGCTGGCGGCGCCACGGTGGTGCAGTCGCCCGACAGCGCTTCGTCCATGGCCATGCCGCAGGCGGCGCTGGCCCTGATCCAACCCGATCAGGTGCTTCCCCCGGCACGCATCGCCGCGCTGTTGACCACCTTGCATAAGGAGGGACTTTCGTGATTTTTGCCCCACCGGCTGCACAGCCCGCGAGTCATCGGACCGGCGCGTGCGTGAAATGCCTCATCGTGGATGACGTTCCTGAAAACCTCGTCGCATTGCAGGCGCTGTTGAAGGATGAGGACGTCGAGATCCTCATGGCCGGCTCCGGCGCCCAGGCGCTGGAACTGCTGCTGGCCCACAACGACGTGGCGCTGGCGCTGCTGGACGTGCAAATGCCCGAGATGAACGGTTTCGAACTGGCGGAGTTGATCCGCGGCAGCGAGCGCACGCGGCACATCCCGCTGATCTTCATCACCGCCGGCTCGCGGGACCAGGGCTGGCAGTTCCGCGGCTACGAAAAAGGTGCGGTGGACTTCCTCTACAAACCCGTCGACCCCCACATGCTGGTCAACAAGGCCCGGGTGTTCTTCGACCTGCAGCGCCAGCGGCATGCGCTGGCACGCGAGCTGCAGGAGCGCACCGAGGCGTTGTACATCAACGAGATGTTCATGGCCGTGCTCAGCCACGATCTGCGCAGCCCGCTCAGCGCCATCATGGCCGTGGCCAGTGTGCTGCAGCGCGCTCCCGAGCCCGCCAAGGTGCAGGCTCTGGCGTGCAACGTGCAGCAGGCCGGGCGGCGCATGGGCCGCATGATCGAGGACCTGTTGGATGTGACGCGCGCCCGCCAGCATGGCAGGCTGGCCATCGAGCCTGCACCCATGGACCTGGGGCAGCAGGCGCAGCGCGTGGTGCAGGAAGTCCGCGCCGGCCACCCCGAGCGCCACCTGCGGCTTGAGCAGCAAGGGGATCTGCGCGGCGAGTGGGACGAAGAGCGCCTGGGCCAGATGCTGGCGAACCTGCTGGGCAACGCCATGCACCACGGCACGCCCGACCAGCCGGTGGAGTTGTCACTGGACGGCGCCGCCGCCGATACCGTGGTGCTGCGCGTGAGCAACGGCGGTGCGATTGACGCCGAACTGCTGCCCCGGCTGTTCGCGCCATTCACCGGCCGGCGCAACCGGGCCGGTCAACACCAGGGGTTGGGGCTGGGGTTGTTCATCGTGCACCAGATCGTGCAGGCCCATGGCGGGACGATCGACGCCGCCTCGCAGGCGGGGCGCACCTGCTTCACGGTGACGCTGCCGCGGCGCGCGGTGGCGGCTTGACAGGACGGGGGCGGGGGGATGCCGGGCCTTCAGCGGCCCGGCAGGTGCCGCCTCAGGCGGGGCTGGCGCTTTGCAGGTGGCTGGCGATCACGTCCAGCAACTCCTCCAGCTCTTCCAGCTCGAACGGCTTGAGCAGGGACCGCACATGCGGGCCCAGCGTGCCCACCCCGTGCTCCAGCGGATAGCCCGAGCACAGCACCACCCAGCGCTGGGGGTTGCTTGCCAGCAGGTGGCGGCACAGATCCAGCCCGCTCATGCCGGGCAGGCTCACGTCGGACACCACCACGTCGTGCGGCTGGGCCGCATCGCGCTGCAAGGCCTCCTCGGCCGTGGCGCAGGTGACGACGGTGCGGCCTTCTCCCTCCATCAGCAGGCCGATGGTGTCTCGCAGTTCGCAGTTGTCTTCGACGTAGAGGATGCGCAAGTGAGGTCCTTGGGATGCGGGCTCTGCCGCAGGGCAAAGGAGCATTGTGCGGGGAACGTCTTACGCCGGTGTAAGACAATGTGCCGTTCTGCGAAATTATCGTTAAAAATGGCTACAAGATCCGCCCAGTAAGCGCAAGCAGCTATCAAACATGTAGCATCAGGTGGCCTTGCGCAGCGTGAGGTTGATGCGGCATTCGCCCGTTGCCGGGTGCTGGCCCGGCGCCACCGGCAGCACGCCGTGAAAGCGCAGTCGGTCCACCCCGCCCCAGACCACCGTGTCGCCATGGCGCAGCGGCACGCGCAAGGCGCGCTCGCCACGTGTGGCGCCACCCCACAAGAAGGTGGCGGGCAGACCCAGCGAGATGGACACGATGGGCGCTGCCAGGTCCTGCTCGTCGCGGTCCTGGTGCAGCGACAGGCGCGTGCCGGGGGCGTAGCGGTTGATCAGGCAGGCGTCGGGCACGAAAGCGGCAAAGCCGGCCTCCTGCGCTGCGGCATGTGCCAGCTGCGCGAAGTCCGCGGGCAGGGCGGGCCAGGGCTTGCCGGTCAGCGGGTCCAGCGCAGCGTAGCGGTAACCGCGCCGGTCGCTCACCCACGACAACGGCCCGCAGCCTGTGGTGGCTACCGACATCGCCTTGCCTCCAGGGGTCTGCATGTGGCGCCACGGCGCTTGGCGCACCACCTGTCGCACTTCTTCCAGCAACTGGGGTGCCTGTGCCAGCGCGAAGCCGCGCAGCAGCACGGCCTGCATGCCCAGCGCCAGCGTGGATGGCTCCGCGGGGTCGTCGGCAAACAGGTCTTCGGAGGGCGCAGATGGCATGCCCGTAGTGTGAGCCAAAACGGCCTCCGGCTCTTAACCATCCAGCGCAACGTGCTACTGATAAAGGAGCAATCGGTTGGTCGGTGCTCATCCCCGCCAGGGATTTCCCTTGTGTATTTCTGCGACTGTGCGCGCTGCCGGCGCTTGCCTATAGTCGCACCAGGAGACAACGCGACAACCCCATGAACATTGCCCACCTGTTGCAGCGCAGCGCGCTGGTGCATGGCGAGCGGCCCGCGCTGCTGGCCGGCACATGCCTGCTGCACGACTACCGTACCCTTGCCGCGCGCGTGGCCGCGCTGGCCGCACACCTGCGCGCGCATTGCGGCGTGCAGCCGGGCGAATGCGTGGCCATCTTCTCGGCCAATGGTCCGCAGTATCTGGAGGCGCTGCACGCCATCCACTGGTGCGGCGCCATCTCGGTGCCCGTCAACTACAAGCTGCATGCGCGCGAGCTGGCCTACGTGCTTGCCGACAGCGGCGTGCGCGTGGTGTGCGTGTCTGCGGCGCTGCACGATGCGGCGCTGGCTGCGGGCGCCGACGCCGCGGCGGTGCAGGTGTTGGGGGCATCCGCCTGGGAGCAGGCGGCGCAGGGCGCGCCGCTGGCGCTGCAGGAGCGCGCCCCCGACGACGTGGCCTCGCTGTTCTATACCTCGGGCACCACCGGGCGGCCCAAGGGCGTGATGCAGACGCACCGCAACCTGCTGGCCATGACCATGGCCTACTTCACCGACGTGGACGATGTGCAGCCCGGCGACGCCATGGTCTATGCCGCGCCCATGTCGCATGGTGCGGGCTTGTACAACTACGCCCACATGCTGCGCGGCGCGCGCCATGTGGTGCCCGCGTCCGGCGGGTTCGACCCGGCCGAGCTGGTGCAGCTGGCCGCGGACGTGGGCCGCCTGTCGCTGTTTGCGGCGCCCACCATGGTGCATCGGCTGGTGGAGCACGTGCGCCGCACGGGTGCCAATGTGGACGGCTTCAAGACCATCGTCTACGGCGGCGGTCCCATGTATGTGGACGACCTGCGCCGCGCCATCGACACCATGGGGCAGAAGTTCGTGCAGATCTATGGCCAGGGCGAAAGCCCCATGACCATCACCGCGCTGGCGCGCGAGCACCTGGCCGACACGGCGCACCCGCGCTGGGCCGAGCGCATCGCCTCGGTGGGCGTGGCGCATGCGTGCGTACAAGTGCGGGTGGTGGATGGCGATGACCGGCCCGTGCCCACGGGCGAACTGGGCGAAGTGGTGGTGCGCGGCGACACCGTGATGGCCGGCTACTGGCGCAATCCCGAGGCGACGGCGCAGACGCTGCGCGGCGGCTGGTTGCACACGGGCGATGTCGGCAGCCTGGACGCGCACGGGTTTCTGACCCTGCGCGACCGCAGCAAGGACGTGATCATCTCGGGTGGCTCCAACATCTACCCGCGCGAGGTGGAGGAGGTGCTGCTGCTGCACCCGCGCGTGAGCGAGGTGGCCGTGGTGGGCCAGCACGATGCCGACTGGGGCGAGGTGGTGGTGGCCTTCCTGGTGGCGGGCGAGGGCGGCGCCGTGGACGATGCCGCGTTGCATGCGGAACTTGACGCGGAACTTGACGCTTTGTGCCTGGACCACATCGCGCGCTTCAAGCGCCCCAAGGCCTACCGCTGGGTGCCGGCCCTGCCCAAGAACAGCTATGGCAAGGTGCTCAAGACCGAGCTGCGCGCATGGCTGCAGGCCGAAGGGGCGGGGCGCGGGCCGTAACAAACCCGGGGCCGGCGCGGACATTGCGCCGCCCCTACCATGGGCGCTTTGCCCCGGCTGGAGCCCTTGCCATGACCCAACCCGTCTCCCTTAAGATCGACTTCGTCTCCGACGTGTCATGCCCCTGGTGCGCCATCGGCCTGCACGCGCTGGAGCAGGCCGCGAAGCGGCTGGACGGCGAGGTGGCGCTGGATCTGCACTTTCAGCCCTTCGAGCTGAACCCGCAGATGGGCCCCGAGGGCCAGGACATCGGCGAACACCTGCAGCAAAAGTACGGCGCCACGCCGGAGCAATCACAGCAAAACCGCGAGGCCATCGCCGCGCGCGGCGCGCAGTTGGGCTTTACCTTCAACATGGACCGGCGCGGCCGCATCTACAACACTTTCGACGCGCACCGCCTGCTGCACTGGCTGGAGGAAGAGGGCACGCCGGAGCAGCAGGGCGCGCTCAAGCATGCGCTGTTCACCGCGTATTTCACGCAGGGCGAGAACCCTGGCGACCACGGCGTGCTGCTGCGGCTGGTGGCGCAGCTGGGGCTGGACGAGGCGCGCGCCCGCGCCGTGCTGGCGTCCCAGGAATATGCCGAGGCGGTGCGCGAGCGCGAGGCCTTCTACCAGGGTCACGGCATCCATTCGGTGCCGGCGGTGATCATCAACGACCGCCATTTGATCCAGGGCGGCCAGCCGGTCGAGGTGTTCGAGCAGGCGCTGCGGCAGATCGCGCAGCAGGCTTGATGCTCTTTTATTGATAGCTGGTAGCGCTTGCCCATCAAGCGCTGCAGCCTGTTTTGGCTTGAAACCTGTCAGCGCAGCGGGATCGGCGTGCCCCGGTCCACGGGCACGGCCGTCACGCTGTTTTGCGGCGAGCCGTCGATGAGCTTCTCGGAGTAGGTCAGGTACACCAGCGTGTTGCGCTTGGCGTCCACCATGCGCACCACGCGCAGGCGCTTGAACAGGATGGACATGCGTTCGCTGAACACTTCCTGCTGCGCCTTGAGCGGCTGCATGAAGGTGATGGGCCCGACCTGGCGGCAGGCGATGGAGGCCTCGGCGCGGTCCTCGGCCAGGCCCAGCGTCCCTTTGATGCCGCCGGTGCGCGCACGCGACACATAGCAGGTCACGCCCTGCACAGCGGGGTCGTCATAGGCCTCCACGATGATGTCGTGGTCGCGGCCGATCCACTGGAAGGCGGTATCCACGGTGCCGATCTTCTCGGCCTGGGCCGCGGCCGGCCCGGCAGCCAAGCCCAGGGCGCATGCCAGCAGGGCCAGGCTTGCCATGCCCGCGCGCAGGCCGCCGCGCGCATTCATGGCGCAACCGCCGAGGCTTCGCTGCAGCGCTGCGCCAAGTGGGCCAGGGCTTCCTCCACCTGGTCCACCAGCACCAGGCACAGGTCGCCCGGTTGCAGGCGCTCCAGCGCATGGTCGATGGCGAGGAACTCGCCGTGGATCTCGGTCACGTAGCGCGTGCGCGGCGCGCCCTGCAGGCCCTGGCGCAGCAGCGCCAGCACCTCGCCGTCGGCACGGCCGCGCTGGCAGGCGTCCTGGTACAGCACCACGTCGTCAAAGGACTGGCCCAGGATCTGGGTCTGCTCGACGATGTCCTGGTCGCGCCGGTCGCCCGCACCGCTGATCACCACGCTGCGTTGCTGGGCCGGCATGGCCTGCACGGCCTGCACCAGCGCGCGCATGGCGTCAGGGTTGTGGCCATAGTCGGCGATCACGGTGGCGCCGCGGTAGTCCATCACGTTGAAGCGGCCGGGCGCGTTGTCGCTGTCGTTCATGAAGCCGGCCAGGCCGCGGCGGATGGTCTGCCAGGGCAGGCCCACGCCCCAGGCCGCGCCGATCGCGGCCATGACGTTCTCGACCTGGAAGCCGATGGTGCCGCCGCGCGTGATCGGGATCTCGCGCAAGGAGATGGTCTCGCGCCACGAGCCCTCGGCCGCCACGATGGAGTCCCCATCCACGTAGACCACTCGGTTGCCCTGGGCGCGGTGCGTGGCCATGACGGGGTGGTGGCGGTCGGCGGCGAAGAAGATCACCTTGCCCGGGCATACGCTGGCCATGGCGGCCACGTGCGGGTCGGCGGCGTTGAGCACGCCGTAGCCATCGGCGGCCACGTTCTGCACGATCACGCGCTTGAGCACGGCCACGTCTTCCACGGTGGTGATGAAGTTCAGCCCCAGGTGGTCGCCCGCGCCGACGTTGGTGACCACGGCCACCTGGCAGCGGTCAAAGCCCAGGCCTTCACGCAGGATGCCGCCGCGCGCGCATTCGAGCACGGCCGCGTCCACCTCGGGGTGGAACAGCACGTTGCGCGCGCTCTTGGGGCCCGAGCAGTCGCCGCTGTCGATCTGGCGGCCGTTCACGTACACGCCGTCGGTGTTGGTCATGCCCACGCGCAGGCCGTGCGCTGCGAACAGCTGGCCGATCAGGCGCGTGGTGGTGGTCTTGCCATTGGTCCCAGTGACGGCCACCAGCGGGATGCGCCCGTCCTGGCCGGGCGCGAACAGCTCGTCCACCATCGGCACGCCCACGTTGCGCGGCTTGCCGAACGACGGGGCCAGGTGCATGCGCAGGCCCGGCGCAGCATTCACCTCGACGATGCCGCCGTTTTGCTCTTCCAGGGGTTTGAGCATGGTTTCGCAGACCACGTCCACGCCGCAGATGTGCAGGCCGATGGTCTGCGCGGCCTCGATGGCGCGCGCGGCGATCTCGGGGTGCACGTCGTCGGTCACGTCGGTGGCACTGCCGCCGGTGGACAGGTTGGCGTTGTTGCGCAGCACCACGCGCTGGCCCTGCACGGGCACGGAGTCGGGCGTGAGGCCTTCGGAGGCGATGCGCGCGATGGCGATGTCGTCCAGGCGCACCTTGGTCAGCGCCGTGCCGTGGCCCGAGCCGCGGCGCGGGTCCTGGTTGACGATGTCCACCAGCTCGCGAATGGTGTGCTGGCCGTCGCCCAGCACCTGGGGCGGCTCGCGGCGCGCGGCGGCCACGAGCTGGTGGCCCACCACCAGCAGGCGGAAGTCGTGGCCGGGCAGGAAGCGTTCGACCATGATCTCGTCGCCGAATTCGCGGGCGGTCTTGTAGGCGGCCTCCAGCCCCTCGCGGGTGGTGATGTTGACCACCACGCCCTTGCCCTGGTTGCCGTCCTGGGGCTTCACGACCACGGGCAGGCCCACTTCCTGGGCCACCACCCAGGCGTCCTCCACGTCGACCACCGGGCGCCCCAGCGGCACGGGCACGCCGGCGGCGTGCAGCAGGCGCTTGGTCAGGTCCTTGTCCTGTGCGATGGATTCGGCCACGGCGCTGGTGGTGTCCAGCTCGGCGGCCTGGATGCGGCGCGCCTTGGAGCCCCAGCCCAGCTGTACCAGTGAGCCGCTGGTCAGGCGCCGGAACGGGATGCCGCGCGCCACGGCGGCGTCGACGATGGAGCCGGTGGACGGGCCGATGCGCTCGTCCTCGTCCAGCTCGCGCAGCTCGGCGACCACGGCGTCGGCGTCGAAGGGGGTATCGGCCAGCGCGGACTGCAGCAGGGCGCCGGCGTGCTCCATGGCCAGGCGGCCCACGGCCTCCTCGGTGTACTCCACCACCACCTGGTAGGTGCCTTCTTCCAGCGTGGCGTGGGTGCGGCTGAAGGTCACGGGGCACCCGGCCTGGGCCTGCAGCGACAGGGCGGCCACTTCGAGCACGTGGGCCAGCGACAAGCGCTGCTCGGCGCCATGGGGCTGCAGGGCGCCGATCTTGGGAAAGCGCGCGCGCAGGCGGTCTTCAAAACCCGCGATGTCTGCGTAGCCGCACTCTTGTGGCTCGCAGTGCACAACGGCTTCGATGGCGGTGTTGCGGCTCCAGAGGTTGGGGCCGCGCAGGGCGCGGATGCGGGTGATCTGCATGGTGTTTTCTTTCAGCCCGATTTTTCAGTCAAATTGGCCTGTAGCGCTTGTGGGATAAGCGGTGGCAGCTATGCTTTTGAAAGCAACGGCGGCGTCACGCGGCATAGTCGAAGGTCTTGATGCCCGCGGCGATCAGGTCCGGCCCGATGTCCATGGACCAGGCTGCGGCAATCGCGGCCAGCATCGCGGCCGTGTCGGGGCGGTGGCCGCCGGGCAGGCTCAGCGCGTCCAGCGTGCCCAGCACGCGTTCGCTGGCGCCCGTGGCCAGCACCACCTGCTCGCCGCGCACGAACACGGCGCGGCCTTCGCCCTCGGCACGGTGCGCGGCGACGAAGGGGTTGTCTGGCGACAGGGAATACAGAAGGACCTCGCCATCACACAGGCGCGCCAGGTCGGCCACCTGCTCGATGTCGGCATTGAGCACGCCTGCGCCCTCGTCCAGCACCACATCGATCTGGGTGCGCAGCACGCGCGTCATCTGGGCCTGCTCCAGCACGTCATGGTCGGCCAGGGTCTCGAAACCGTCCATGTCGGTCACCACGCCGACCAGGCAGCGGTCGTAGGCCAGGCCTTCCTCCAGGATGGAGCGGGCAGTGGTCTGGATCACGGCGGCCTGTGCCAGTCGGTTGGTCAGCAGGCGGTGCGCGCCGGCCCAGTGGGCGGTGGCGCTCTTTTGTGTGCGGCGGTTGTTGAGGAACATGCCTTCGCTGCTGGCCACGCCCGTGAGCTTGCCCGACAGCTGCAGCAGCCAGCCCACGAAGCGCGCGGTGAACGCGTTGTGGCGCGTGCCCGCAATGCCCACGATGGGGATGCGGCCCGCGCCCGTGCCCCTGCCGGCGCCTTCGTCGGTGACCGGGAACAGGTGTTCCACGATCGCCTGGCCCACAGGGCGGGGCGCACCGCTGGTGGGCTTGAGGTGCATCAGCAGGCCGGGGCCGGCGTTCACCTCCAGGATGGCGCCGCCCTGTTCCTTCATGGGCTTGGAGACATCCTGCAGGATCATGTCCATGCCGGCGATGTCCAGGCCCACGATTTTCGCGGCCAACTGGGCGTAGTAGGCCACGTCGGGGTGCACGTCGTCGGTGCAGTCGATGGCCATGTTGCCGTTGCGCTGCAGCAAGATGGCCTGGCCCGACGGCACCACGGTGTCGGGCGTCACGCCTTGGCGCTTGAGCTCCAGTTGCACGGCGCCTTTTTCCACATCGATCCAGTCCAGCGGGTACTCCTGCTCAGGGCCGCGCCGCGGGTCTTCGTTGAGCACGGCCACCAGCTCGCGCAGCGTGGACTGGCCATTGCCGTGCACGCTGACCGTCTCGCCCTTGGTGGCGGCGACCACCTTGCCGCCGACCACCAGCAGGCGGTGCTCCACGCCGTCGATGAACTTCTCGACGATGACATCCGAGCCCTCGGGCTCGGCCAGCGCGAAGGCGGCCTTGATATCGGCCTCGCGCGAGAGCTCCAGCGTCACGCCGCGCGCGTGGTTGCCGTCCGAGGGCTTCACCGTAACGGGGAGGCCGATCTCCTGCGCCACTTCCCAGGCCTCATCGGCGTTGCGGACGATCTGGCCCTCCGGCACGGGCACGCCGCAGGAGGCGAGCAGCCGCTTGGTGAAATCCTTGTCCTGGGCGATGCCCTCGGCGATGGCGCTGGTCTGGTCGCTCTCGGCGGTCCAGATGCGGCGCTGCGCGGCGCCGTAGCCCAGTTGCACCAGGTTGCCGTCGTTCAGGCGGATGTGCGGAATGCGCCGGGCGCTGGCGGCGTCCACGATGCAGCCGGTGCTGGGGCCCAGGTAGCGGTCGTTGATGGCGGTCTTGATGGCGTGGATGGCGGCCTTGAGGTCGAATGCCTCGTCATTGATGGCGGCCATCAGCAGACGGTGGCCATGCTCCAGCGCCACGCGGGCCACGGCCTCTTCGGGGCAGCGGAACACCATGCGGTACACGCCGCGCCGGGAGATCTCGCGCGTCTGGCCGAACTCGGCCGGCATGCCCGAGAGGTTGAGCAGCTCGATGACCACGTGCTCCAGCACGTGCCCCATCCAGGTGCCTTCCTTCAGGCGCAGCAGGAAGCCGCCGCGCTCACCCACGCCGCAGTGGTGTTCCACCAGATCCGGCAGCCAGGTGGTCAGGCGCTCGTTGAGGCCGGGAATCTTGTTGGAGGGGTAGTCTTCCAACTCCCCCAGGTCCAGCCAGACTTCGAGGACCGGGCGGTAGGTCCAGACACTGGGGCCGCGCAGATAGGTGGTGCGCAGGAGTTGGATATCGTTGAATTTGGCCATGAAGTGCAGCGTGGAAGATTCGGATACCCGCCCGGTTCAGGCGAGTGTGGCGATGCCCATGGGCTGAGATTGTGCGCCGATACTGGCGCAGCTCAGCACTGGCGGGTGTCAGCCGCGGGCTGATGATGTGCGTTACGAGGGGATACCGCGGCGGCGCAAGGGCCTGGGGCCCGGTGGCCGACAATGCCCCCCATGGGCCCGGACTGGCCTGCCAACGCCCCGTCCGTGCGGGGGTGGACATACAAAACCAAATGCAACATCACCATTCTGTGGACGCCTCGGGTGTCTTGTCTGGCCCCTGGGGGGCCGAGATGCGGGCACTGCTCGCTCCTGACGAAAACGTGCAGGCCGCCTTCGAGGTTGACCTGACGCCCGACCTGCGCTTTGCCCCCGGCCTGCTGGTGCTGACCGAGCGGCGCCTACTGGCGCGCGCCGGTGACGCGCCGGCGCAGGAATGGCCGCTGGCGCCCGGCATGGCGCTGCGGCTGCTGGACCATGGCGGCGTGGGCACGGTGGAGCTGCACGATACCGACCGGCGCCTGGCGCTGTGGCGCTTCACGCTGGGGCGCCATCCCCAGGCGCTGCACCTGCAGCAGCGGCTGGACGCCCAGGTGCGGCGCCTGGACAGCTTGCAAGGCGCCATCGCGCCCGAAGCGCAAGACGTGCCGCGCTGCGCCGTGTGCGGCACGCCGCTGCCGCCCGACAGCGACGAGTGCACGGCCTGTGCGCGCCAGCAGGCGCCGCAGACCTCCACCTGGGTGCTGTTGCGCCTGTGGCGTTTCGCCCGGCCTTACAAAAAGCAGCTGGCCGCGGGCTTCGCGCTCACGCTGGCCTCCACCGCCGCCTCGCTGGTGCCGCCGTACATGACCATCCCGCTCATGGACGACATCCTCATTCCCTACCAGAGCGGCCAGCAGATCCCCACCGGCATGGTGCTGCTGTACCTGGGGGGGTTGCTGTTGGCGGCGCTGCTGGCCTGGGCGCTGGGGTGGGCGCGCACTTACATCCTGGCCCTGGTGTCCGAGCGTATCGGCGCCGACCTGCGCACCACCACCTACGAACACCTGATGCGCCTGTCGCTCGACTACTTCGGCAGCAAGCGGACCGGCGACCTCATGGCGCGCATCGGCTCCGAAACGGACCGCATCAACGTCTTTCTGTCGCTCAACGCGCTGGATTTCGCCACCGACGTGCTGATGATCGTGATGACGGCGGCGATCCTGTTCTCCATCAACCCGTGGCTGGCGCTGGTCACGCTGGTGCCGCTGCCCTTCATCGCCTGGCTGATCCACACCGTGCGCGACAAGCTGCGCACCGGCTTCGAGAAGATCGACCGCGTGTGGTCCGAAGTGACCAACGTGCTGGCCGACACCATCCCCGGCATCCGCGTGGTGAAGGCCTTCGCCCAGGAAAAGCGCGAGGCGGACCGCTTCCGTGCCGCCAACCAGCACAACCTGGAGGTGAACGACAAGCTCAACAAGACCTGGAGCCTGTTCTCGCCCACCGTCTCGCTGATGACGGAGGTGGGGCTGCTGGTGGTCTGGGGCTTCGGCATCTGGCTGGTGGCGCGCAACCAGATCACCGTGGGCGTGCTGGCGGCCTTCATCGCCTACATCGGGCGCTTCTACATACGGCTGGATTCGATGAGCCGCATCGTTTCCGTCACGCAAAAGGCGGCAGCCGGCGCCAAGCGCATCTTCGACATCCTGGACCATGTGAGCAACGTGCCCGACCCCGTCAACCCGGTGAAGGTGGACCGCGTGCAGGGCGCCATCGAGATGCGCGACGTGGGCTTTCGCTACGGCAGCCGCACGGTCATCAAGAACCTGTCGCTCACCATCCGCCCCGGCGAGATGATCGGCCTGGTGGGCCACAGCGGCTCTGGCAAGAGCACCCTGGTCAACCTCATCAGCCGCTTCTACGACGTGAGCGACGGCGCCATCCTGGTGGACGATGTGGACATCCGCCGCATGGCGGTGGCGGACTTCCGCCGCCACATCGGCCTGGTGCTGCAGGAGCCTTTCCTGTTCTTCGGCACCATTGCCGAGAACATCGCCTACGGCAAGCCCGACGCCACGCGCGAGGAAATCGTCGCCGCCGCGCGCGCCGCGCATGCGCACGAGTTCATCCTGCGCCTGCCGCATGGCTACGACAGCCTGGTGGGCGAGCGCGGCCAGGGCCTGTCGGGCGGCGAGCGCCAGCGCATCTCCATTGCGCGCGCGCTGCTCATCGACCCGCGCATCCTGATCCTGGACGAGGCGACCTCCGCCGTGGACACCGAAACCGAAAAGGAAATCCAGAAGGCGCTGGACAACCTGGTGCAGGGCCGCACCACCATCGCCATCGCCCACCGCCTGTCCACGCTGCGCAAGGCCGACCGCCTGGTGGTCATGGACCGGGGCGAGGTCGTCGAAGTGGGGCCGCACGACGAACTGATGGAAAAGCAGGGTGCCTACTGGCGCCTGTACGAGGCGCAGGCGCGCCGTGCCGAGGAAGACGCCCAGGCCGCGGGCGTGCGCATCGAAGTGCGCGAGCACTCCGCTCACCCCGCGGGCAACACCTGAGCGAGAAAGACACGCGATGACCCTTCACACATCCCTCTCCACCGCTTCGGCACTCGCGACAGGCTGGGACCTGCACCGTAATCCCCATGGCCGGCTGGTGCTGCGCGCGGCCGACGGCACCGCGCATGTGGGCGTGACGCCCGTGCGCGCCTTTCCCATTGCCGCTCCCGGCGAAGGCCTGTCGCTGGTCGGGCCGGACGGCCATGAACTGGCCTGGGTGCCCCGCCTGGAACAACTGGCTCCTGCCATGCGTGCGCTGATTGAGGAGGAATTGGCCGCACGTGAGTTTGTGCCCACCATCACGCGCATCCGCTCCGTGTCGAGCTTTTCCACCCCCAGTACCTGGGAGGTGGACACCGACCGCGGCGCCACGCAGTTGGTGCTCAAGGGCGAGGAAGACATCCGCCGGCTGGAGGGGCGCACCAAGCTGCTCATCGCCGCCAGCGACGGGCTGCAGTTCCATGTACCGGATGTCACGGCGCTGGACCGTGCATCGCGCAAGCTGCTGGAGCGTTTTTTATAGCGCCTGGCGCTTGCCTGGCGCTTGCCTGGGGCGGCCTGTGCCCGTTTGTCCCTGTCATAGCCCACGTCAATCAGACATGGTGGTTGCATGAATTTGTGACAAAAGGCTAATAAGGCCTCAATTTCCCCTTTTGTTTGCCGTAATGAATGTACGACGAGGTGGTAGTTGCGACTGCCGCCGGCCGCATTCACGAGGGGACCCATGCCATGCAACTGCCACCTGTAGACCGATCGCCCGCCCAGTGGCGTACCACGGGCGCGGACTTGTATTCCACGGGCGCCTCGGGGGCCGTGGCGGTGCGACCCGTGAACGCTGCCAATCCTGTCGAGTCCACGGACCGCTTGGGCGAGGGGGCCAGCCTGCGCGAGCCCACCAAGCCCTCGGCGCCCGACGAAAACAACCGCGACTGGACCCTGGCCGAGGCCAAGAAGGAAGCCCCGAAGGAGCCCGAGGAGCCGCCCAAGGAGCCCATCTACAAGCAACTGCTGGAATTCATCCAGTCGATGTGGCGTGCCAGCGGCAGCGCGGTGGAGCTGGCGCAAGACATCAACAAGAACACCCTCCAGGAGCGACTGGCCCAGCAGGGGCAGGACCGTCAGTCGCTCACGTACTCCGATCCCAAGGTCAAGCGCACGGGTGGCTTGTGAGTGGTGTCACGACGGTTGCTATCAGATAAGTAGCTGTTAGCGCTTATTGGTAAAGCGCTGGAGGCCAATTGGACTGGTATTTTTGGGTCCGCCGGCGCTCTCAGCGCGCCGCCGCGCGGGCGCCGTCCCGCTCGGCGCGGTACTTGATGGCGAAGGCGCGCACCTCGTCCAGCGTCACGTAGTTGTCGCGGTTGGTGTCCGCATCATCGAACGCCGCAGCCACCTTGGGCACGATGGCCACTTCAGCACGGCTGAGCTTGCCGTCGCCGTTGAAATCCAGCATCTCGAACTGGCGGATCGCCTTGATCTCGCCCTTGGTCAGGGGCGCACTGGCGCTGTGCCGGGGCGCGGTGGCATGGGCCACGCCCTGCGCCTGAGCGGCCAGCGGAGCCGTCAGCGCGCAGGCCATGAGCCACGCGCAGGCTGTCGGGGCCGTCAGCAGGCGTGTAAAGGGGCGGAAGGAGCGTGAAGGCAACATTCAGGAGTAGAGCCGGCGCGCCGCCACAGGTTCAACGCCGCGGGGGGCGGGCTGTATCACCCTGTAGCGCAGCCGCTGTGTTGGCGATGCCGCTGCTGACATGCCCCGCCGGAACATGGCGTGCGGCGGATGCCACGTGGCCCGTCTGGTCATCGAAGAAGAAGTCGGGCTCGAACTCGCGCAGGAAGGGGCCTTTTTCCAGCCCGCCGAGGAACATGGCCTCGTCCACGGTGATGCCCCAGTCGAGCAGCGTGCGGATCGCGCGCTCGTGTGCCGGTGCGCTGCGCGCGGTGACCAGCGCGGTGCGGATGCGCATCTGCGAGGCGTCCGCCTGCTGCTGCAGCCGGTGCAGCGCGGCCAGCAGCGGCTTGAAAGGCCCTTCGGCCAGCGGCGTGGCGGCATGGGACACCTCGTGCTGCAGGAAGGCCGGCAGGCCGCCCTGCCGGTACACACGCTCGGCCTCGTCGGAGAACAGCACCGCGTCGCCGTCGAAGGCGATGCGCACTTCGCGCGGATAGCGGTCGCCCGCGGGCGTGGAGTCGATCATCACCCGTGCGGCGGGAAAGCCGATGGACAGCGCCTCGCGCACATCCGTCTCGTTGGCTGAAAGGAAGAGGTGCGCGCCCAACGGCCGCAGATAGGAAAACGGGTTGCGCCCGCGCGTGAACACGCCGCGCTCGATGCGCATGCCCGCCGCCTTGGCCGAGGCGAACACGCGCATGCCGCTGGCGGGATCGTTGCGCGACAGCATGACCACCTCGACGCGCGCGGCATCGGGCGTGTTGAACGCCAGGAGCTTTCTCACCAGAGGGAAGGCAATGCCGGGGCGCGCGGGCTCATGCACCAGCTCCAGCTGGCGGCGCATGTAGGCTTGCTCGTCGCCGGCCTCGAACAGGCGGTTCTCTTCCTCGAAATCGAACAGCGCGCGCGAGGAGATCGCGACGACGAGCTTGTCCTGCAGAGTGGCGCTCATTTGACGAACTGGTTGAGCTGGATGATCGGCATGAGCACCGCCAGCACGATCAACATCACGATGCCGCCCATGGCCACGATGAGCAGCGGCTCCAGCACCGTGGCCAGTTGCATGGCGCGGCGCTGCACCTCGGTGCCCAATTGCGTGGCGGCGCGCTGCAGCATGGTGGGCAACTGGCCCGTCTGTTCGCCCAGCCGCGCGAACATGGCCACCAGGCCGGGGAACCGCTTTTTCTGCGCCAGTGCCGAGGCCAGCGGCGCGCCCTCGCGCACCAGCACCAGCGCGTCGAGTGCGTCCGCGCGCAGGGCGCGGTTGTTCAGCGTCTCGGCCGCGGCCTGCAGCGCCTTGAGAATGGGCACGCCCGCGCCTGCCAGCATGGCCAATGTGCCGGCGAAACGCGCCGCGTTGTAGCCGCGCGCCAGCTTGCCGACGAGCGGCAGGCGCAACCAGGCGGCGTCGAATTTCTCGCGCAGCCGCGGCTGGGCCAGCGCGGCGCGGGCGCCGAACGCCAGCAGGACCAGCCCGCCCAGCAACGCCCAGCCGTAGTTGCGCACCACGTCGCTCAAGGCCAGCATGGCCACCGTGAGGAAGGGCAGGGCGTGCTTGGTGCCCGCGAATACGCTGGCCACCTGCGGTACCACGTAGCCCACCAGGAACAGCACGATGACGATCGCGATCACGGTGACGATGGCCGGGTACAGCGCGGCGCCGATGAGCTTGGCGCGCAAGGCCTGGCGCTGCTCCAGATCGTCCGCCAGGCTGTCCAGCACTTCGGCCAGGCCGCCGCTGGACTCGCCCGCGCCGATCACGGCGCAGTAGATGTCGGAGAACTCGCGCGGGTGCTGCGCCAGCGCGCGTGCGAAGGTGGAGCCGGCGTTGACCTCGGCGCGCAGCGCGGCCAGCAGGTGGCGCTGGCGCTCGTCGTCCGCCTCTTCGGCGAGCGCGGTCAGCGCACGCTCCAGCGGCAGGCCCGAGCCCACCAGCCCGGCGAGCTGGCGCGTCCACACGCCCAGCCCCGTGGCGTTGAACACCGGCCGCGTGAACAGCCGCTGCGCCAGCGTGGGGGGTGTTCCGGGGGCGGTGCCAGCGGCCAGCGCCTCCACATCCAGGGGCACCAGGGCCTGGGCGCGCAGCAGGCTGCGGGCGGCCTTGGGGCTGTCGGCCTCCAGGGTGCCGCGGCGCACATGGCCTTGGGCGTCCAGGGCTTCGAAGGAATAGGCGGGCATGCGGGAAAGTCAGCGGCGGTGGGCGAGCAGGGGCAAACTGGGCGGGCCGCAGTCGACCCGTTCAGCCCGCCATGGTAGCCGCTGCGGGTGACAGTGCCGCGTGCGCCTGGGCGGTGATCTCCAGCGAGCGCAGGCGCAGCGCCGGGTCGTACACGTCGCTCACCAGCATGAATTCGTTGGCCTGCGTGGCGGCCAGCAGCGCCTGCAGGCCCTCGCGCACGGTCTGCGGGCCACCGACCACGCCGACCGCGAGGAAGTCGGCCACGGCGGCGCGCTCCTGCGGCGCGAGGCTCTGCAGATAACCTTCTACGGGCGGCTGCAGCAGTCCGCGCTGGCCGGTGAGAATGCCCAGCACGCGCTGGTAGGTGCTGCTGGCCAGATACTGCGCCTCGTCATCGGTGGGTGCGGCGATCACGGGCACACCGATCATCACGTAGGGCTTGGCGCAGGCTGGCGAGGGGCGGAACAGCCGGCGGTAGATGTCGATGGCCGCGTGCAGCATGCGCGGCGCGAAGTGCGAGGCGAAGGCGTAGGGCAAGCCCATCTGCGCCGCCAGCTGCGCCGAGAACAGGCTGGAGCCCAGCAGCCAGATGGGCACCTGCGTGCCGGCGCCCGGCACGG
The DNA here is from genome assembly GCF_027625375.1 of Diaphorobacter sp. ED-3. Lineage (NCBI taxonomy): Bacteria > Pseudomonadati > Pseudomonadota > Betaproteobacteria > Burkholderiales > Comamonadaceae > Diaphorobacter > Diaphorobacter sp. ED-3. The sequence goes on from NZ_CP115182.1 coordinate 853,661, forward strand.
CGGTGATGCGCTGGCCCGGCTGCGCGGGCGCCAAGAGCTGCTGCAGCTCGGCCACGTCGCGGGGGAAGTCGGCCTCGGTCTCCACGCGGTCGCGGCGCAGGGCGCGCATGGTGGCGGCGTCGGTGCCGGGCGCGCGGCCCAACCCCAGGTCGATGCGGCCGGGGTAGAGCTCGGCCAGCGTGCCGAAGGCCTCGGCCACCACCAGCGGCGCATGGTTGGGCAGCATGATGCCGCCCGAGCCCACGCGGATGGTCTGCGTGGCCCCGGCCACGTGGCCCACCAGCACCGCCGTGGCAGAGCTGGCGATGCCCGGCATGTTGTGGTGCTCGGCCAGCCAGTAGCGCTTGAAGCCCAGCGCCTCCGCATGCTGCGCCGTCTGCACGGCGACCTGCAGTGCCTGGGCCACGGTGCCGCCCTCGCGCACGGCCACGAGATCAAGCATGGAAAGTAAAGGTAGGGAATGTGTGGTCATGGCACCGATTGTGGGCAGCGGGTGAAATCCGTGCTGCGCCGCGGGTATGGCGGTGCAGTGGTCCCCGAATGATGCATAGCGTTTTGCTATTGATATACTGAATTTGTTTTAAATCAACACACGAAACATATTGTCACTTTTGGCGTCCTGTGCGACGCTGCCAGGAAGTGATGCACGGGGCGTGCGGGGGGTGTCTATGGGGTTCTTCAGCCGTTTGTTTCAGCCGCGTGCCGACGGCCTGGCCGCGCCTGAGGACTGGACTTCGCTGCCTGCGAGCGAGGCCAGCGCGCTGGTGCTGTACGACGAAGAGGCTTCGCGGCTCCTGGCGGCGTTCGACATCGAGGCTGCCATCGTCATGCACGAGCGCTGGCTGCCCTGGCTGGCCCAAGCGCTGGCGGGCGCGCGCGACGAACAGCTGCGTCCCGAAACGGTGGTGGACGACACCTGTTCCGAGCTGGGCCGCTGGCTGCACGGCAGCGGGCGCGTGGCGCTGGGGCACTTTCCTGCTTTCGACATGCTGATGCGCCGCCACCAGTACTTTCACCACCAGGCGGCTGTGCTGCTGACGCATCTGGCGCAGGGCGATCAATTGCGGGCCGATCAGGCGTTCAAGAGCTGCCAGCATGCGTCGCGCCAGGTGGTGCTGCTGCTCAAGGAGCTGCAGCGCGGGCTGGACCACGGGAAGCGTCCTCCCCAGCCGATGGCCGCAGGTGAACGCTGAAATGCGCTATTGATATAGGAGCTACTAGCGCTTGTCTGTAATGGTTTTCAATGCAATTCGTATTGAAAACCCAGTCTTGGCAAGCGCGCCGCGCTCCTGTTTTTGAAAGGCGCCGCTGCGGCCTGTCCGCTCAGTCGCGCGTCACACGCAGCACTTCTTCGCGGCTGGTGATGCCGGCGTGGATCAGCCGCTCGCCATCGTCGCGCATCAGCGTCATGCCACCGGCCAGGGCCTGGGCGCGCACCTCGGCCTCCGGGGCCTGGTTGTGGATCTGTGCGCGGATGGCGTCGTCCACCACCAGCAGTTCGAACACGCCGGTGCGCCCCGCGTAGCCGGTATGGCCGCAGTGCTCGCAGCCTGCACCGTGGCACTCGCCGCAATATTTGCGCACCAGGCGCTGCGCCAGCACCCCCAGCAGCGACGAGGACAGCAGGAACGGCTCCACTCCCATGTCGGTCAGGCGCGTGATGGCGCTGGCCGCGTCGTTGGTGTGCAGCGTGGCGAGCACCAGGTGGCCGGTGAGCGAGGCCTGGATGGCGATCTGCGCGGTCTCGAAGTCGCGGATCTCGCCGATCATGATCACATCGGGGTCCTGGCGCAGGATGGCGCGCAGGGCCTTGGCAAACGTCAGGTCGATCTTGGCATTGACCTGCGTCTGGCCCACACCGGGCAACTCGTACTCGATGGGGTCTTCCACCGTCATGATGTTGCTGCGCGCGGCGTCCAGCCGCGCCAGCGCCGCGTACAGCGTGGTGGTCTTGCCCGAGCCCGTGGGGCCGGTCACGAGGATGATGCCGTGCGGCTGCTGGATCAGGTGCGCGAGCCGCGCCAGCACCTCGCCCTGCATGCCCACGGCCTCCAGGTTCAGCTTGCTCTCGCTCTTGTCCAAGAGGCGCAGCACGGCGCGCTCGCCATGGGCGTTGGGTAGGGTGGACACGCGCACGTCGACGGCGCGGGTGCCCAGGCGCAGGCTGATGCGCCCGTCCTGCGGCAGGCGCTTTTCGGAGATGTCCAGGTCCGCCATGATCTTCAGGCGGCTGATCAGCGCGGCGTGCAGCGCGCGGTTGGGCTGCACCACCTCGCGCAGCGTGCCGTCCACGCGAAAGCGCACGCTGGAGTGGCGCTCGTAGGGCTCGATGTGGATGTCACTCGCGCCGTCGCGCACGGCCTGCGTGAGCAGGGCGTTGAGCATGCGGATGATGGGCGCGTCGCCCGCGGACTCCAGCAGGTCTTCCACGGCGGGCAGCTCCTGCATCATGCGCGAGAGGTCGGCGCCTTCTTCCACCTCGCTCACCACCGTGGCTGCGCTGGATTCGCTTTGCGAATACGCCGCGCTGATGCGCTGCGCCAGCGTGGGTGCGTCCAGCGGCATGAACTGGTGCACGGCATGCTTGCGCAGCACTTCGGACAGCGCGCCAGCGTCCGGCTGCGGGCCGTGCCACAGCACGAGCTGCTGGCCGTCGTCTTCCAGCAGCAGCTGGCTGCTGCGCGCAAATGCGTAGGGCAGGGGGTGGCGCATGCGGCGGGCCCCTTACTGCGGGCTGTAGGGCGACTGGCCCATGCTGGGCGGCGTGGTGGTGCGCGCGGGCGGCTGGGGTGCGAGCGGCGCCAGCGGCGCAGGTGCGGCCGCGGGCTGCACGGGCGCGGCGGGAGAGGCGGGGGCGGGCAGGGGCGGCAGCACTGGCGCCTCGGACACACCGCTCATCACCGTGCTGGGCGCGGGCTGCGTGCTTTGCTGCAGCGCTCGGATGGCCTCGTAGCGGTCCACCATCAGCGCGTCGCTGGTGGCGCTGTCGCGGATCACCATGGGGCGCAGGAAGACCATCAGGTTGGTCTTCTGGCGCGTGCGCTTTTCATTGCGGAACAGTCCGCCCACCACGGGCAGGTCGCCCATCACCGGCACCTTGTCCTGGCCCAGCGCATAGCTGTCTTCCAGCAGGCCGCCGATCACGATCACGCTGCCGTCGTCCACCAGCACCGTGGACTCGATGGAGCGCTTGCTCGTGGAGGGGCCGTTGGCATTGGACAGCGTGCTCTCCGCAACCTTGGAGACCTCCTGGTACATCGTGAGCTTGACGGTGCCGTTCTCGTTGATCTGTGGGCGCACGCGCAGCATCAGGCCTACGTCCTTGCGCTCCACGGTGGTGAACGGGTTGACCGCGCCGCCGCTGCCGCCGGTGTTGGCGTAGGAGCCCGTCACGAACGGCACGTTGTTGCCGATGATGATCTGCGCCTCCTCGTTGTCCAGCGTGAGCAGGTTGGGGGTGGACAGCACGTTGGCATCGCCCGTGTTTTCCAGGAAGTTGGCCAGCGCCCCGAGGTAGTACTTGCCGTTGATGCGCGGCGCGACGGCCAGGTTCATGCCGGCGGCCGGCTTGGCATTGGCGATGGAGGTCACGTTGCCGGTGGCCGCCGCCAGCGCCAGATCCAGGATGTTGCGTCCGGCCACGCTGGAGTTGTTGCCCAGCACGCCCAGCGTGCTGCCGTAATTGCCCAGCACGCCTTGCCACTGGATGCCGAACTCGGCCACCTTGTTGGCGCTCACCTCCACGATCAGGCTCTCGATGAGTACCTGCGCGCGGCGACCATCCAGCTTGTCGATCACGGCGCGGATCTGGCGGTACAGCGGCTCCGGCGCGCTGATGATGAGCGAGTTGGTCGTTGGGTCGGCCTGGATGATGCCGCCGGTGGACGGCTGGTTGGCATCGCTGCTGCCGCTGCTGCCCTGGCCCGTTCCCAGGCCCGAACTGCCCAGGCCCCCGGCATTGCCGCTGGCATTGGTGCTGTTGCCCAGGCCGCTGGTCTGGCCCAGGCCCGATGCGCCGGTCCGCGTGAGGCCGCCCGACAGGTTGCCGGCTCCCGTGCCGCCGCCGCTGCTGGTGCCGCTGCCCCCCGCGCTGCCCAGCGCTGCGCGCAGGGTGGTGGCCAGCTTCACGGCGTCGGCGTTCTTCAGGTACACCACGTGGATGTTGCCGCTGGCAGCGGAGCTGCCCGGCGCGGCCGGTTGGTCCAGCTTGGCCACCAGTGAGCGCACCAGCGCCACGCGCGCCGGGTTGGCCGCGCGCACGATCAGCGCATTGCTGCGCGGCTCGGCCAGCAGCGTGGTCTTGAACGAATTGTCGGTCTGCCCCTGGGCCACGCCCTGCGCAGTGCCTGTGGCAGTGGCGCTGCCGCCCTCGATCAGGCGCGACACCAGCGGCGCCAGGTCGGTGGCGATGGCGTGCTGCAGCGGGATCACCTCCACGTCGCTGGCGTTGGAGACGTCCATGGCCGCCACGATGCGCGCCAGGCGCTGCAGGTTGTCGGCGTAGTCGGTGATCACCAGCGAGTTGTTGCCGGGGTTCACGTTGATGGTGTTGTTGGGGCTGATCAGCGGGCGCAGCACCGGCACCAGGTTGGCCGCGTTCTCGAAGTTGAGCTTGAAGATCTGCGTGACGACCTGCCCGCCCGCGGGCGTGCCGCCCGCGCCGCCCTGGGACACGCTCACGTTGCCGGTCTGCAGCTTGGCATCGGCCTCGGGCACGACCTTGTACAGGCCCGCCGACTCGACCACCGTGAAGCCCTGCAGCCGCAGCGCGGCCAGGAACTGCTGGAAGGCCGCGTTGGGCTGCACCGCGTTCTCGGTCACCAGCGTGATCTGGCCCTTCACGCGCGGGTCCACCACCACGTTCTTGCCGGTGATGGTGGCCATGGTGCGCGCCACGGCCTCGATGTCGGCGTTGGCAAAGTTCAGCGTCACCGGCTCGCTGGGCCGCACGCTGCCGGCGCGCTGCCCGGAGGTTTGTGCATGAATTTGGCTGCTAACGCCCGTCAGTAAAGCGCTAGCAGCTATCAAATGAAGAGTGAACCGCAGGGAATGGCGGGGCAAGTTGGTCATAGGGTCAACCCACGGTGATGATGGAGCGCGCGCCACTGCGCCGCCCGATGATATTCAGTAGATTCGCCAGGGCCGCCTCCCGCCCGGGCGCGGCGCTGGCCTCGCCCGTGAAGCGCAGGCGTTTGCCCACCCACTGGCCGCTGCCCGACAGCAGCAGCGCGCCCTCCAGGGTGGACAGCTGCAGCGTGGGCGCGCCGCCGCCCTGCACCTGCAGCCGGTAGCTGCCCATGGGCCGCAGCGTGGACAGGCGCGAGGACAGGCCCAGCGCATCCAGCTGCACCTGGCCCTGCATTTGCAGGCGCCCCGCGGCCCATTGCAGCGCGAACGCCTGGGTGCGCAGCTGCAGGCGGCCCTGCGGCTGCACGGTGTTCCAGGGGGTGCCCAGGCCCGCGAGCGCCGCAGCCGGCCACTGGCTCTGGCCATCGGCCACCTGGGCGCGCACGGCACCCAGGCCCAGCGCCACCTGCACCTGCAGCGGCGCGGTGGCGGGAATGCAGCAGTCGGCCATCAGGCGGGCGCTGAGCCCGTTCCACGCGGGGCGCAGCTGCCACTGCAGCCGGCCGGGCAGGGCGGCCTGGTCCTGGCTGTCGGCGCCACCGGTCAGTACCAGGCGGGCCGAGCCGTTCCAGACGGTGCCGCGTGCCTGCTGCAGCTGCAGTTGCCCGCCGCTGGCCTGCTGCACGCCTGTGGCCAGCCAGCGCGCCGGGGCCCATAGCACCAGCGCGGGCAGCGCGCCCAGGCACACGCCGGCCACGGCCCAGCGCCAGGGCGCGCGCGGCAGTGTCAGCGAAGGGGTCGGGCGCAGGGAGCGTGGCACGGGCAGGGGGCGTGGACTATTGCGGGGGCAGCGCCAGCACCAGCGTGCCGTCCCAGCGGACGGCGGCCGCGGCGGCGTTGGCGGGCGCGGCGCTTTGCACCAGGCGGGCTTCCAGCGGCACGGCGCGCGCGGTGCTGCGCGCCTGGTTCAGCCACTGGGCAAGGGCCTCGGCGGGGGCGCCCTTGAGGGTGACGGTGGCGCGGTCGCCCGCGACGTTCATCTGCGCGGCTGCGCCCAATTGCTGCGCCAGCGTGGTCTGCAGTGTGCGCAGGGCCTCGCCGCCGGGTGGGCGGGGCGCGTCCTTGAGCTGCAGCGCTTCGGCCTGCAGGGCCTGCATGCGCTGCAGTTGCGCGTCCACGGCTGCGTGGCGTGCGCCCGAGCCGCGCAGCTGCTGCAGTGCGGGCGCCAGCAGCACCCACCACAGCAGGGCCAGCCCCACCACGGCCGCGGCGGCCAGCACCAGGGACTGTTCGCGCGGCGCCATGCGGGCCCAGTGGGCGCGCAGCGCGGCCAGCGCCGGGCGGATCGATGCGGGCGAGGTCGAAGCGGGGCGGGTGTTCATGGGCGGTCCTCGGCGCGCACCAGCAGGGCGCCATCGCGCGGCTGCGCGCTCAGGCTTTCCGCGGCCAGGCGCTGGTTCATGGCGGTGAGTTCCTCGGGTGCCAGCTCCAGGCCGCGCAGGCGCAGCTCGCCATTGGCATATTCGATCTGCGTGGGCACGCGCGGCGGGGGCAGCGCGGCACCTGCGGCGGCCATGAGCGGCTCCAGGTCGCGCCGCGACACGCTGCCGGCGGCCTGGCGCAGCTGCGCCAGTTCGCGCTCCATCTGCACCGGTGCATCCACGACGACCTTGACGTGCGGGAAGGTCTGGGTCAGCGCGTTGCGCACGCCGGCCTGTTTGGCCGCCAGCGCCTGGCGGTCCTGCCACGCCCAGAGATTGAGCCCCACGACCTGCACCACCACGGCCACGGCCAGTGCCCAGCGCGCGGCCCGCCATTGGGGTGCGCGCGCAAAGGCGCTGGCGCCGCTGCCCAGCTTGCGCAGCGCGCGCGTGTGGCCGGTGCTGGCCAGGTCGAACTGCGCCAAGTCCCAGTCGCCACGCGCGGCCACCAGCGCGCGCTGGCTGGCGGTGTGCAGCTGCACCGGGCGGTTCAGCAGCCGCTCGGCCAGGGCGGCCACGGCGGGTTCGGCGCGCACGGCGGGCGGTGCATCATCGGCGGGGCGCGCCGCCAGCGCGGCGGCCGCGGCCAGCGGCAGCACGGCCACGGCCTGTTGCGGCCCGTGGCCGGTCAGTACCAGTTGGGCGTCCTCGGGAGTGCCGAGCACGTCGCATTCCTCTTGCCCGCTGGCGGTGGGGCCGGGAGCGAACTCGGGCACCACGCGGTCCACCGGCCGCCCCGCGGCTTCCAGCGCCTGCAGGGCGCCGCGCAGCCAGGCGCGGTCGCACACGGCCACCCAGGCAGGGCTGCCCGGCTGGGCGCCGGGCTGCAGCGCGAAGTGCAGTTGCGCGGGGTCGTCGAGCAGGTGTTCTTCGAGCAGTCCTTCCAGGACCGCGCGCAGCCGGCCGGCCTGGGCCGTTGCGCCCTGCGGCAGCGTTACCTGCTGCCATGACAGCGCGCGCGCAGGCACCACGGCCACGATCTCGCCGGCGCGGCCCGGGTCGGGCAGCAAGGCGGCGGTGGTGCTGGCGTGGCGGGTGGCGGTGTGGCCGTCGGCCGTGAGCGTGTAGCTGTATTCGGCGGCGGGCCCCGGCGTTCCCAGGGGCAGAGTTAGGACAAGGGTGCTCATGAATGGGTTAACAGACCATTTTAGGGGCGTGATTTGACGCTTTGTGCCAAGGCGCCCGGTCAACGCGCACCAGTGGCCGCAGTGCCGGGAGCCGTCGTGCGCACGAGGCCGCCACGTTCGCGCCACAGCGTGCGCACGTCCCCGCGCTGTTTGTAGACCAGCGAGCGCTCTTCGACCACGGCCATGTCCAGGCGCAGTCGCCCGCGCACTTCGAAGTAGCTGGACGACACCGTATGCACCGTGGCCGAGATGCGGCTGGAGTTGCCCAGCAGCTTGGCGGCGTCGGCCTCGCTGCGGAAGTGGTTGGAGTCGCGTGCCTGCACCAGGCGCTGCGCCTCGGCCATGTCCAGCCCGTCGGCGCTGGCCCACAGCACCACGGCGCTGGCGGTGTTGAGGTTGACCTTGGTGCGCACGGGCAGCAGCGTGACGTAGGGCGCGAGCGCATCCACGCTGCGTTGCGGCAGGCCCCACCACCCCAGTTGCGCCACGCTTTGCGGCAGCAGCGGCGCGGCGCTCGCGGTGTCACTGTCCTTGGCCTCGGCGCGCAGCATCTGCCGCGCCAGCATGTCCAGCTGTGCCCGCGGCAGTCCGAGGTACTCGAAGAGCCGCTGGAATTGCCGCAGCGCCGTGGCGTCCACCTGCCCCTCGTTGGCCAGGTTGCGCAGGTTCAGCAGGGCCTGCAGGTCGGTGATCTGGCCCGACAGGAAGGCGTTGGTGGTGTCGGTGCTCGCGTCTTCCACCTGGGCCACATTGCGGTCGGCCGCGAGGAACGTGGACAGGCGCGCTTCTTCCAGCGGCACCGACCAGGGTTCGGAGAGGTTGTCGGTGCCGTCGCCGCTGCGGGCAATGGAGTCTTCGCGCAGGATCAGGCGGGACCAGTCCAGCGCGCCGATCAGGATCCACGCCGACTGGATACGTGCGCGCTCGGCGGTTTCGACTTCGATGGCGCGCCACTGCTGCCACATGGCCGCGGCCGCGAACGTGGCAACCAGCGTCACGGTGAGCATGGCGGCCAGCAGTGCGGCGCCGGCTTGATGAGAAACACCCCGAGAGGCTTTGCGTCCACCCACCGCTCCCGTTACGCGGGCGGGGCGGCGCCACCAGTGCGTCGGGACGACCCTGACACGGCGGCCCTCGCCCGGTGCGCGCCAGTCGCGTGTGTTGGAGGCGGCGGGCAGGGCGGCGGATAGCGGGCAGGAATCGGTCACGACTTGCCTCCACCCAGCAGCGGATTGGCCCAGTCCCGCGTGACCACGCCCGAGAGTGCGCCACCCGGCGGCAGCGTGAGCTGCAGGCGCACCCCCTCGGGGATGCTGGCGGCGGCGCTGCTCAGCCCGCCGACCGTGCGCGGTGCGCTGGCGCTGGTATCGGTGGACAGCGCATTGGCCCAGGCGCCGCTGCGGTAGTAGTACAGCTGCCAATTGGCCAGCGGCATCAGCACGGTTTCCTGCCGGCGCTCGGCCTCGCCGGGTGTGCGCGCCCACTGGGCTGCGCGCTGCCAGGCGGCATTCCATTCCGCGCGGGTGCGCACCGGAGGGGACTGCCAGCGCAGCCAGCGGGCGGTGCCGTCCACGCTGCGCCGCGCCCAGGCGACGACCAGCGCCCCCTCGTCGGGCTGGCGCGTGCCGCGCCGCGTGAGGCGCAGCACCTGGCCGTCCCAGGCGATGGGTTCGGTATGGTCGATGGCCTGCAGGGCATCCAGGTCGGCCGCCCACTGGGCCAGCACGGTCTGCAGCACCAACAGCTCGTCGGTGCGCTCGCGCGTGAGCTGCTGCGAGCGCGCCATGCCATCCAGCCCGCGCCAGCTGGCGATGGCGAGCAGCGCCATTACCGCGATGGCCACGAGCAGCTCCACCAGCGTGAAGCCGCGCAGCGTACGGTGGCGCACCTTAGCCGTGTGCTGTCTGTCGCATAGGGCGCATGCTACGCAACGGGCGCTACCCAGCTCAGCAGCAGCCGTGGAGCGGGCTTGGCCCGGCCACCGGCTGCGTCCCACTTCCCGCGCGTAGCGCGAGAGAAGGGGGAAGCGGCGTGGCCGCTCAGGGGGTTGTTGCATATCAATACCGCCCCACGATGGTGGACAGCCGCAGCACGGGCAGCGCGGCCTCGAAGACCTGCGCGTCCACGCGACGGAACTGTGGATTGGGTGTGGGCGAAACCGTCACCGCCACGTCGTAGCGCCGACCCGCCTGCTCGCAGGCCACGCGCGTGTCGCCGATGGACGGCATCTGCGACGACAGGCGCACCCGGCTCAGCTCGTTCTCGGCGCACAGGTGGGCCAGCACCACGTCGGTCTGGCGCGCGGCGTTGCGCGTGAGGGCGGAGGTGGCCTGCAGCCCTGCCATGAGGGCGATGGCGACGATGCCCAGTGCCACCAGCACCTCCACCAGCGTGAAGCCGCGCGCCGCGCCGCGCCGGCGCCGCGCCCCCGTGCCCGATCGCGCGCGGTGGCTCATGGCAGCGCCTGCACGGCAAACGGGCGCAGCCCGTCGGTGGCCACGCGCACCGCGCGGTCGGGGTGCGCGCCGCTCACGATCACCACTTGTTGCGGGCCGATGAGGGGTTCCGGCCCCAGCCACAGTTCCGCAGGGCCCTGCACGCCGGTGGCGCTGTCCAGCCAGCGGTTGGGCAATGTGTCGGGCGGCACGCCCTCGAAGCGAAAGCCCTGGGCATCGGCACGCCAGCGCACCGCCGCGCCGGAGGCGCGCGATTGCGCGCGCGCCGACTCCAGCAGCGCTGCCAGCCGCTCGCCTTCGCGCTGCAGTTGGGTGGCGCCGCTGTCGCGCAGTGCCAGGCCCACGCCGGCGGTCGCCAGGGCGATGATGGAAATGACCACCAGCAATTCAAGGATCGTAAAACCCCGCTGGGCGACGGCTGCGCGGCTTTGCCTGTCTCGCCTGCTGCGCAAGGGGCGGGGGGAGAAGAAGCCTGCGCGGCGTAGTGGCGCGGCCGGCCGAGGCCCCTGCGCGGCGTCCGCTGGGCTGGGGTGTGCCCGTGTCATGCGTGGGATGGCGCCGGCGCCGGGCCCTGCGGCTTACTGCCAGCTGCCGATGTCGGCATCCTTGCCCTCGCCGCCGGACTGGCCATCGGCGCCGAAGGACATCACGTCCACCTCACCCTTGATGCCCGGGCTCAGGTACTGGTAAGGGCGGCCCCACGGGTCGTTGGGCAGCTTCTCCAGGTAGGGGCGCCAGTTGTTCGGCACCGGGCCGGCGCTGGGCTTGGCGATCAGCGCCTGCAGGCCCTGTTCGGCCGTGGGATAGCGCTGGTTGTCCAGGCGATAGAGCTTGAGCGCCTGCATGATGTTGGTGACGTCGGTGCGCGCGGCCGTGCTGCGGGCGTCGTCGGCGCGGTCCAGCACGTTGGGCACGATCAGCGCGGCCAGCACGCCGATGATGACCAGCACCACCATGAGCTCGATCAGGGTGAAGCCCGCGGACTGGCGGCGGCGGGCGCGTTGCGCGAGGGAGGAGGGGCTGGGCTGCATCTCGAAGCGGCGACTCGGAATGGACATATCCGGTCAATCATAATCGTGCGATGGTGACAAACACATACGGCCGCTGGGCCCCGCGCCTGGCCACGCTGCTGCTCTGGGCGCTGGCGGGCGCGACTGCTGTCTATTGGGGGTTGAAGCTGTCCGCAAGCCCGGGCGGCACGGCGCCGGCGGCCGCGGCGCCCGAGCCGGTGGTGACCGACACGCAGGCGCTCGCGCGCCTGCTCGGGGCCAGCCCGGTGCTGGCGGCCGCCGAGGCGGCACCCTCTGCAGCCAGCCGCTTCGTGCTCATGGGCGTGCTGGCCGGCACGGCCAGCGGCGGCGGCGCCGCGCTGATCGCGGTGGACGGCAAGCCGGCCAAGCCCTACCGCGTGGGCGCGAATGTGGAGCCGGGGCTGGTGCTGCAGTCCCTGGGCAAGGGCGCCGCGCGGCTGGGGGCGTCGATGGACGGCGCCACGACGCTGGCGCTGGAGATGCCGCGCAAGCGGCCCTGACCTGGCGGGGATCCCGCGCCGGCGGGGCCTGCATATCCGACGGGAGCGCCCATAACCTAACCGCGCGCCGGTGCTGCCTGCGGTCGGCCTTTCAGTGGCAGAAGTACCGTGGTCCAGGCGCCGTAGCCCGGAGCCGATTGCGGCCATTCATGGGACAGCGGCATGCGTGCGGCGCCGTGCGTCAGCAGCCAGTGCACGCAGCGGGCCACCCCGGCATGCGTGATCCAGACCACATCGCCACCGCCGGCGTGCGCCTGGGCCGCGGCCTCGTCCAGCGCGGCGGACACGCGCGTGAGCATGGCCGCCAGGGGCTCGCCGCCGCCGGGCGCATGGTGGCCGAAGCGCGTGGTCCAGGCGTCGATGTCCGCACGGGCGATGTCGTTCCACGCGCGGCCCTCCCACTGGCCGAAGTCCATTTCGGTGATGCGGGGCTCAGCCTTTGAAGCCAAATCGGCCCGCAGGGCAAGCAGGTCCTGCGCAAGCAGCTCACATCTTTGTAGCGGAGAGTGGTGCAGGGCGGCCAGACGGGGTGGCAGCGCCTGTGCCAGCAGGCGTGCGCTCTCCCGGCTATGGCGCACGTTGGCGGCAACGTCCAGGCGGCCGTAGCACAGGCCGGGTGCCACCTCGGGGCGCGCATGGCGCACCAGCCACAGGCGCGGCGCGCTCATGCCGTCCGTTGCGCCAGCGCGATGGCCGCGCCCAGATAGAAGCCGATCTCGCCCACCTGCTGCGTGGCGCCTAGGCAGTCGCCGGTAAAGCCCTGCAGTCGACGCGCAAAGCGCCACAGCATCCAGGCCGCGCCGGCGGCGCTTGCCAGCAGGCTTGCTATCAATACCAAAGCGCCCAGCGCTTGATATACAAGCGCTAGCGCCGGAAAACACCACAAGGCCGCGGCCGCCAGCGCGCGTACGGAAATCTGGTCCGCCAGCGGCTTGCTCTTGGACGTGGCCGTGTCGCCCACATGCGGCAGCGCGCGCACGATGACGAGCGGCCACAGGCGCGACAGCACATGCGCCCCGGCCAATGCCGCCAGCGCGCTGGACAAGCCGAGGTGGCCGAGCTGCGCCAGCAGGGCCACCTTGGCCTGCAGCGCCAGCACCAGCGCCATGGCCCCGAAGGCGCCGATGCGGGAATCCTTCATGATCTCCAGCGCGCGCTCGGGCTGGTAGGCGCCGCCCAGTCCGTCGGCCACGTCGGCCAGGCCGTCCTCGTGGAAGCCCCCGGTCACCAGCACCGTGGCGATGGTGCAGCCCACCGCCGCCGCCAGCGGTGCAAAGCCCGCGCCGCCCAGCCCCAGCCACAGTGCCGCATAGCTGCCCACCGCCACGGCGGCCACCAGCCAGCCCACACCGGGGAAATGTGCGCTGCTGGCGCGCAGCATCGCAGGGCTGTAGCCCACCCACGTGGCCAGCCGGCCCGTGACGGGGATGCGCGTGAAGAACTGCACGGCCAGCAGATAGTGGCGCAGAGCCTGCATGAACACTATTAAATCAATAGCTGTTAGCGCTTGATAGACGGGCGCTGGAGGCCAAAATGGCTTGCATCATGCGCCGTTGGCCTGCAGGAACAGGCGGTAGGCCGGGTTCTGCGTTTCCTCGACATAGGGGTAGCCCAGCGTCTGCAGGAAGGCATCGAACTGCGCTGCGTCGTCGGCCGGCACCTGCATGCCCACGAGGATGCGCCCATAGTCCGCGCCCTGGTTGCGGTAGTGGAACAGCGAGATGTTCCAGGTGGGCTGCATCAGGCTCAGGAACTTGAACAGCGCGCCGGGGCGCTCGGGGAAGGTGAAGCGCATCAGCCGCTCGTCGCGCGCCAGCGCCGAATGGCCGCCGACGAGGTGGCGCAGGTGCTCCTTGGCCAGCTCGTCGTGCGTGAGGTCCAGCGCCTCGAATCCATGCTTGTGGAAGTTGCGCGCGATCTTCTCGGACTCGCCGCGGCCCGTGGTGGACAGGCCCACGAACACATGGGCGCGCCGCTCGTGGCTGATGCGGTAGTTGAACTCGGTCACGTTGCGCGGTCCGCCGGGCAGGGCCCCCACCACCTCGCAAAAGCGCTTGAAGCTGCCGCGCTCCTCGGGGATGGTGACGGCGAACAGGGCTTCGCGTTCCTCGCCCACCTCGGCGCGCTCGGCCACGAAGCGCAGCCGGTCGAAGTTCATGTTGGCGCCGCACAGGATGGCGGCGTAGGTTTCGCCCTTGGTCTTGTGCTTGGCCACGTACTGCTTGATGGCGGCCACGGCCAGGGCGCCCGCGGGCTCCACGATGCTGCGTGTGTCCACGAAGATGTCCTTGATCGCGGCGCAGACGGCATCGGTGTCGACGATCACGTAGTCGTCCACCAGGTTCTGCGCGACGCGGAAGGTTTCCTCGCCCACCAGTTTCACGGCCGTGCCGTCGGAGAACAGGCCCACGTCCGGCAGCGTGACGCGCTGATGCGCCTTGACCGATTGCGCCATGGCGTCCGAGTCGTTCATCTGCACGCCGATGACCTTGATGCCAGGGCACACGGCCTTGATGTAGTTGGACACGCCGGCGATCAGCCCGCCGCCGCCGATGGCGACGAACACGGCATCCAGCTTGCCGCCCAGCTGCTGCACCTGCCGCAGGATCTCCATGGCGATCGTGCCCTGGCCGGCGATCACGTCCGGGTCGTCGAAGGGGTGCACGAAGGTCAGGCCTTCTTCCTTTTGCAGCTGCGCGGCGCGTTCGTAGGCGTCGGAATAGCTCTCGCCGCTCAGCACCACTTCGCCGCCCAGCGTCTTCACCGCGTCGATCTTGAGCTGCGGCGTGGTGGTGGGCATCACGATCACGGCGCGCGTGCCCAGCTTGCTGGCGCTCATCGCCACGCCCTGCGCGTGGTTGCCGGCCGAGGCGCAGATCACGCCGCGCGCCAGCTGCTCGGGCGAGAGCTGCGCCATCTTGTTGTAGGCGCCGCGCAGCTTGAAGCTGAAGACGGGCTGCTGGTCTTCGCGCTTGAGCAGCACCTTGTTGTGCAGCCGCCGCGACAGGGCGCGGGCGGGCTGCAGGTCGGACTCCACCGCCACGTCATAGACACGCGCGGTGAGGATCTTTGTCAGGTAATCGAACGGGGTGAGAGGCTGGGTCATGGTGCAAACCGGCGGGCGGCGCTGCCGTGGGGACGGGGCGTCCAGGGCGCGCTCAGCCGGGCGCACATCATAGGACGGTGCGCCCGCAGGGTTAGGGACGGCTCACCGCAGGGCAAAAAAAAAGCCCCAAGCGGTAAAGCCTGGGGCTGAATCCATCCTTTGAGGAGATGGAGGAGACAATCGGTGCGAACCCCGCTGTGCGAACAGTGCGAAGCGGGTAACGCATGGGTGCATTGTAGCGCTGCGGTTGTTGCGTTGCAGCAAAATCGCACCTGCGTTCATCATTTGCTACAGATTCACCCTGATTTTTTGGAGAAAAACAACATGGAATGCACCGTCAGCTGGACCGGCAACGCCGGCACGCGCTCCGGCATGGGCTTTGTTGCGGAGACCGGCAGCGGCCATGTGCTGGTCATGGACGGGGCGCCCGACGCCGACCGTCCCGAGAACGGCGGCCAGAACCTGGCCCCGCGTCCCATGGAGACCGTGCTGGCCGGCACGGGCGGCTGCACGGCCTACGACGTGGTGCTGATCCTCAAGCGCGGCCGGCACGATGTGCGCGGCTGCAGCGTGAAGCTCACCTCCGAGCGGGCGCAGGTCGATCCCAAGGTGTTCACCAAGATTCACATGCAGTTCACGGTGACCGGGCGCGGCATTCCGCCGGCGGCCGTGGAGCGTGCCATCGCCATGAGCCATGAGAAATACTGCTCGGCCAGCATCATGCTGGGCAAGACCGCGCAGATCACGACGGGCTTTGAGATCGTCGAGGCCTGAGGCGCGGCGGGACGTACTAGATGTAATGTGCAGTCGTCGTCATGACCTTGGCGGCGGCTTTCATCAGCCAACGCGCCGGGGGCGGTAGAGGAAGGGCGCCTGCCGCCTGCGCCTGGGCCGCGTGGCGTTCCTCATCCCGCTGCATGCGGTCGACGATGGCGCGCGAGGGCAGGTCCGCCTCCGGCAGGCGGCGCAGGTGCCCTTGCAGATGGGCGGATACCTGCCGCTCCGTCTCCACCACAAAACCCAGACTGGCCTGGTCGCTGACCCGGGCCGCCACCAGACCGATGGCGAAGGCGCCAGCGAACCACAAGGGGTTGAGGAGACTGGGCCGGCTCCCCAGGGCGTCGAGCCGCTCGCGGGTCCAGGCCAGGTGGTCGGTCTCCTCGCGCGCCGCGGCCAGGAGATCGCTGCGCAGCTGGGGGGCGCGGGTCACGCACGACTGGGCCATGTACAAGCCCTGGGCACACACCTCCCCGACATGGTTGACGCGCATCAACGCGCTGGAGAGACGCCTTTGCTCGACGGACAGGTCCACCGCAGGCAGGGAGCGTGCCGGTGAGGGTTCTCCCGCTCTCGGACGAGCGAACAAGGTTCGCAGGGCACTATCTGCGGCAACGAGGAGTGTGTCCATGGGTAACAAAAACGTTGTTTACGCGCACGTAATGGCGCAGGTAACGCAAAAACCGTACGGTAAGTGCTTACTCGGAGCAACAATAAGACGGTTTTGCTGCCGTTTTGGCCATGTTGCGGTACAGCAACGAAAACCCGCTTTTGGCCCGATTCTGAGGGATTTCCTTTGCGAAACCTGGCGGGCTCTGTTGCAATAGGACCAACTTCCCCACCAGGAGGTTGGCCCGGGGAACCGGCGGGGCTGTGCGTGAGCCGCACATCCAAGTCCTCTACGATCCGGGGCCCTCTGTTTAACCTTGGAGTAACTCGCAATGAAAAAATCCCTGATTGCACTGGCAGTGCTGGCTGCTTCCGGCGCCGCAATGGCCCAATCCTCCGTGACGCTGTTCGGTATCGTTGACACCGCTTTCGGCTACGTGGACAACGCTAACGCCGCTGGCGACAGCGTGTATGGTCTGAGCACCAGCGGCAACGCAACGAGCCGTCTGGGCTTCCGCGGCGTGGAAGACCTGGGTGGCGGTCTGAAGGCTGGCTTCTGGCTGGAAGGCGAAATCTTCGGTGACAACGGCAACGCAGCTGGCTTCAACTTCCAGCGCCGTTCCACGGTCAGCCTGGCTGGTGGTTTCGGTGAAGTGCGCCTGGGCCGTGACCTGACCCCTGGCTACTCCAAGTTCATCTCCTACGACCTGTTCGGCCAGGTCGGCATCGGCCAATTCATGGGCTGGAGCAACTGGTACGGCACGAGCGGCGATGCCAACGGCATCCGTTCGAGCAACATGATCAGCTACTACACCCCCAACTTCAGCGGCTTCACCGCTGGCCTGGGCTATGGCTTTGACGAGCAAACCTCTGGCAAGGCCGGCCGCTACGTCGGTGGCTACGTTGCCTACGAAAACGGCCCCCTGGGCGTGGCTGTGTCGTACGACCAGCGCAACCTGGCTGCCGACGTGGACCGCAACGCTCTGACCGTGGCTGGTTCTTACAACCTGAACGTTGTGAAGCTGAACGCCATCGTCCAGCAGACCAAGGATGACGTGCCCGGCGCTTCCGACCGCAAGGTCAACGCCTACGCTCTGGGTGCTTCCGCTCCCGTGGGCGCTGGCGAAGTCAAGCTGCAGTACGCTCTGTACGACCAGAAGGCTATCGACTCCAAGGCTCACCAGATCAGCCTGGGTTATGTCCACAACCTGTCCAAGCGTACGGCTCTGTACGGCACCGTGGCTTACATGAAGAACAAGGACGCTTCCAACCTGGGCCTGGCTGCCAAGAACCTGAGCACCGGCGGCCCCGGCGCTGGCGAGAACCAGACTGGCGTGCAACTGGGTATTCGCCACTCCTTCTAATCTCGGGCTGGCGTGAGGCCAGCTTGGATAAAGAAGACAAAACCGCTGCCTTCGGGCAGCGGTTTTTTTTCGTCTGCGGTTTGGTGTCTCTTGTGCGACGATTTTTCGGGTTAACCCCTGTGGCTGTAAAGCGATGGACTCTTGCCCCTGCTCGGCGGGTTTTCAACAATGAAGCCTCCTCG
The DNA here is from genome assembly GCF_027625375.1 of Diaphorobacter sp. ED-3. NCBI lineage: Bacteria > Pseudomonadati > Pseudomonadota > Betaproteobacteria > Burkholderiales > Comamonadaceae > Diaphorobacter > Diaphorobacter sp. ED-3. The sequence continues at coordinate 871,361 of NZ_CP115182.1, forward strand.
CTTCCTGCCAAGAACACGATTTGGCCGCAGGGCCCCTGGTGGAGGAGAAGTCGAGTGTTGTGAAGCGAGTGGCGCACGTCCAGTGAGCGAGTTCATCAAGGCGTGGCTGCGAATCTTGAGCCGGTTATCAATCCAAGAGGAGTCTGTCGTATGCAAAAGAAAATTGTGGCTGCCCTGGCGCTGTGCGGCGCGGGCGTGGCAATGGCCCAGTCCGCCGGTACCAGCAAGGTGGAGCTGTGGGGTATCGTGGATGCCGCCGTGCGCCACACCAACAACGAAGGTGCCGGCAAGGATGGCCTGACGAGGATGATCGGTGGCGGCATGTCGCAAAGCCGCTGGGGTATCAATGTGGAGGAGGACCTGGGTGGCGGGTCCAAGGCCCTGGTGGTGCTGGAAAACCGTCTCAATGCTGATGACGGCAGTGTTTCCACCCCCTTCTTCCAACTGTCCTATCTGGGTCTGCAAGGCCCTTATGGCCGCCTGACTGTCGGACGTCAGTGGAATGTCCTGTTCGACGTGGTGACCAGCACCTACGGCTCGTTCCCGTACTCCCCCTACATGGAAGCCTACAAGCCTGAGTTGGGAATGGCCATGGGCGCGCGTACCAGCAACATGCTGAAGTACACCTTCGCAACGCCGGACCGCAGCTTCGTAGGCTCGCTGCAATATTCGTTTGACGAGAACAACGACACCAAGGCATTGGAAGCTGGCCTGCCTGCCTCGGCGGCGCAAGTGCCTGCCTACGTTGCAGGCACCCTGGGTGGTGGCGCCTGGAAGACGGCTGGCGGCTACCTGCGCTACTCCGCGAGCGGGTTTGCCGTCGGCGGCGGCTACATGCGCACGACGCTGCCAGGCGGCACCGACGTAGACGCCTGGACTCTGGGCGGTTCGTACCGCACGGGTCCGTGGTACTTCAACACGGGCTATGGCCTGAACAAGGCGAAATACGCTACGGTGACCAACCCGATCCAGGGTTTCCGTAACCTCGTAGACGGAGCGATCCTGGGGCAATTCTGGGCCGGCCAGACCAATGGCGGCTTCCAGCCGGGCGACGCCAACAAGCGGCAGCTGTTCAAGGTGGGCGTGGGCTATCAGTTGACGCCTCAGCTCAACCTGGGCGCGCACTACTTCCGCGGTAAGCAGTCGGGCTCGGCCACGGGTGCTTCCAACGGCAATGTCAACTTCTACGTGGCCGTGGCGGACTATGCCTTCAGCAAGCGCACCGATGCCTATTTCGGCGTGGACCACACCAGCATCAGCGGTGGCAGCGCACTCGTGCTGGATGCGGCGAGCGGCGCACGCAGCCGTACCGGCATCACCGTGGGTGTCCGCCATCGCTTCTAACGCGCATTGAGTGGGGAGGGGAAGGGTCCTTGTGGGCCCGCCCCGATTTCAAACAACCTCCTTCGGGAGGTTGTTTTTTTCTCGAAGTACGGTTTTTGCCCCGCCGAGCGTAGATACGCAGTCCGGGCATTGGTTTTGCATCAGCACTGCGGATGAATGGCGGCGCATCTGCGATGCACCATTTCAGGGATTTCCCTTTGCCAGTGGCCACGGCCACGCTGCCATAGTCGCTCCTTTCTATAAAAGAGGATTCCCATGCGAATCAATGCCTTGATCCTTTCTCTTGCGGCGGTCTGCGCGGCGGCTGTGGTTCCAGCGGCGCATGCCAAGACCTTCAAATGGGCCAGCCAGGGCGAAATCGCCACCTGGGATATCCACTCCCAAAACAATGCGCTGCAAAACGCCATCCATTCGTATGTGTACGAGAGCCTGGTGTACTACAACAGCCGTACCTTCGAGGTCGAGCCTATGCTGGCGACGGCGTGGCGAGAGGTCAGCCCCACACAAGTGCGTTTCACGCTGCGCCAGGGCGTGAAGTTCCACGATGGTTCCGCCTTCACGGCCGATGACGCCGTGTACTCGCTGCAGCGCGCCATGTCCAAGACATCGAACTACACGCCGTATGTGCAAGGCATCGACAAGGTGGTGAAGGTGGATGCGCAGACCATCGACATCTTCCTCAAGTCGCCCAACCCCGTGCTGCTGCGGCAGATGACCGAGTTGCGCATGATGAGCAAGGCCTGGGCCGAGAAGAACCGATCGGTGGAGCCGAAGGACATCAAGGGCACCGATGAGAACTTTGCCCATCGCAATGCCATGGGCACGGGCCCCTATACGCTGGAGACATGGTAGCCCGACGTGAAGATGGTCTTCAAGCGCAATCCGAACTGGTGGGGCCAGATGGAAGGCAATGTGACCGAGATCGTCTACACCCCCATCAAGTCGGCCGCCACGCGCATTGCCGCCCTGCTGTCGGGTGAGGTGGACCTGGTGCTGGACCCCTCGCCGCAGGATCTGCCCCGCCTGCGCTCGTCGGGCACCATCAAGGTGGTGGACGGGCTGGAGAACCGTACCATCTTCCTGGGCATGGACCAGTTCCGGGATGAACTCGTGGGCTCCAACATCAAGGGCAAGAACCCCTTGAAGGACCTGCGCGTGCGCAAGGCGCTGTACCAGTCCATCGACGCCAATGCCCTCACGCGCAACATCCTGCGCGGCCTGGGCAAGCCGACGGGTACCCTGGTGGCGCCGCAGGTCGCAGGCTGGTCGGAGGCCGTGGGCAAGCGCATGCCCTACGACGTCGAGGCCGCGAAGAAGCTGCTGGCCGAGGCCGGCTATGCCGACGGTTTCGAGGTGGACTTCGCCTGTCCCAACAATCGCTACATCAACGACGAGGCCATCTGCCAGGCGGTCACCGCCATGTGGGCGCGCATCGGTGTGAAAGCCAAGCTGCGTACGCTGCCGCTGGTGACCTACTTTCCCATGATCCAGCGCAGCGAAGCCAGCATCTACATGCTGGGTTGGGGCGTGCCGACCTTTGACGCGCTGTACAGCCTGCAATCGCTGGTGCGCAGCGTGGGCACTGGTGGCGATGGCAACTACAACGTGGGCCGCTACCGCAATGAGCGCATGGACTACCTGGTGGACCGCATCAAGGCCGAGACGGACGCTCCGGTGCGCGCGCGCATGCTGACCGAGGCGCTGCAGCTCTCCAACGACACGGTCTCGCATCTGCCGCTGTACGACCAGGTCATCCCCTGGGCCATGAAGAAGAATGTGGAGCTGGTGCATCGCGCCGACAACCGCATCGACATGCGCACCGTCAAGGTCCAGTGAGCGGCCGTGCCATAACGTATCGCCTGCGTGCGGAAAGCCCCCGCGCAGGCGAACCACGGCCAGGCTAAGCACCCGGCCGCTGCGGGGACGAGCCTTGGCTGCGCCCCGATGCCTGCTAGCATGGCCCGACATCTTGCAATAGCCCGAGAATGCTTGCCTTCATACTGCGCCGACTTATCCAGGCCGTGATCGTCATGGTCGCCGTGGCCTTCATCTCGTTCATGCTGTTCCAGTTCGTGGGCGACCCCGTGGTCTTCCTGCTGGGGCAGGACGCCACGCCCGAGCAGATCACCGAGATGCGTGCTGCCCTGGGGTTGGACCAGCCATTCATCGTGCAGTTCTGGCACTTCCTGGTGAATGCGGCGCAGGGCGAATTCGGGCTCTCCCTGCGCCAGGGGGCCAAGGTCTCGCGGCTGATCGCCGAGCGCTTCCCGGCCACGCTGGAGCTGGCGCTGGTGGCCGCCTTCATCGCCCTCGCGGTGGGAATGCCCATGGGGGTGTATGCGGCGCTCAAGCGCGGCACCTTCACCAGCCAGGTGTTCATGACGCTGTCGTTGCTGGGTGTGTCGCTGCCTACGTTCCTGATCGGCATTTTGCTGATCCTGGTGTTCTCGGTCACGCTCGGGTGGTTCCCGAGCTTTGGGCGCGGTGATGTCACGCAGCTGGGCTGGTGGAGCACGGGTTTGCTCACGGCCAAGGGTTGGCACCACATCACGCTGCCGGCCATCACGCTCGCCATCTTCCAGCTCACGCTGATCATGCGCCTGGTGCGCGCCGAGATGCTGGAAGTGCTGCGCACCGACTACATCAAGTTCGCCCGTGCGCGTGGCCTGACCGACCGCGCCATCCATTTTGGCCATGCGCTCAAGAACACGCTGGTGCCGGTGATGACCATCACCGGCCTGCAACTGGGCGGCCTGATTGCGTTTGCCATCATCACCGAGACGGTGTTCCAGTGGCCCGGCATGGGCCTGCTGTTCATCCAGGCCGTGACCTTTGCCGACATCCCCGTGATGGCCGCTTACCTCTGCCTGATCGCGCTGATCTTCGTGGTCATCAACCTGGTGGTGGACCTGCTGTACTTCGCCGTGGACCCGCGCCTGCGCGTGGGCGGCAAGGCGGGAGGGCACTGACATGCAAGCTGTGCAGCAACGCTTGAAGGCAGGCGGACGCGCTTTCGCCCACATCGCGCAGTACCACCCGGAGCTCACCGCATTCCGCCGCGACCTGCATGCCCACCCCGAGCTGGGCTTTGAAGAGGTCTACACCAGCGCCCGTGTGCGCGAGGCGCTGCGGCACGCCGGCGTGGACGAGGTGCACGAAGGCATCGGCCGTACCGGCGTGGTGGGCATCATCCACGGCCAGGGACGCAGCAGCGGCAGCATGATCGGTCTGCGGGCCGACATGGACGCGCTGCCCATGGCCGAGCACAACGATTTCGCCTGGAAGTCCTGCAAGAGCGGCCTGATGCATGGCTGCGGCCATGATGGGCACACGGCCATGCTCGTGGGTGCAGCGCGCTACCTGGCGGCCACGCGCCATTTCGACGGCACGGCGGTGCTGATCTTCCAGCCCGGCGAGGAAGGCCTGGGCGGTGCGCGCGTGATGATCGAGGACGGGCTCTTCGAGCGCTTTCCCGTGCAGTCGGTGTACGCCATGCACAACTGGCCGGCCATGCGGCCCGGCACCGTGGGTATCAACAGCGGCGCCATGATGGCTGCGGCCGACCGCGTCACGATCGAAGTGACCGGGCGCGGCGGCCACGGTGCGCATGCGTACCAGACGGTGGACGTGGTGCTGGTAGCCGCGCACATCGTCACCGCCGTGCAGGGGATCGTCTCGCGCAACGTGCGGCCGCTGGAGAGTGCAGTCATCAGCCTGTGCGCGGTGCAGGCGGGCGACCTGGGCGCGTTCAGCGTGCTGCCGGGCACGGCCACGCTGGTGGGTACGGTGCGCACGTTCGACCCCGCCGTCCAGGAGATGGTGGAGCGCCGCATCAAGGAGCTGTGCAACGCCATCGCGCTGGGCTTTGGCGCTACCGCCACCGTTCGCTACGAGCGCATCTACCCGGCCACCATCAACACCGAGAGCGATGCGCGCTTCGCAGGCGACGTGGCTGCGTCGCTGGTGGGCGAAGAAAACGTGGACCGCGACCTGGAGCCGAGCATGGGCGCGGAGGACTTCTCCTTCATGCTGCAGGCCCGGCCCGGCGCCTACCTGCGCCTGGGGCAGGGCATGGGTGCTGGCAACAGCACCTTGCACAACAGCCGCTACGACTTCAATGACGACGTGCTGCCCCTGGGCGCGGCCCTGCATGCCGGCCTGGTCGAGCAGGCCATGCCCCTGGGGCAAGCGCAGTGAGACCGCACGGTACAGCAGCATGATGCGGAGCACGGTCTGGATGCGAAATATGGCCCTGGCGCTTGTACTGCAAGCGCTGGCAGCTATATTTTTGGTAGCTAATGCGCAAACCATCCGTGTGGCCAACCAGGGCGATGCGCTGTCGATGGACCCGCATGCGCTCAATGAATCGCTGCAGCTCAGCCTGACCGGCAATGTGTACGAGCCTCTGGTGGGACGCAACAAGGATCTGAGCCTGGTGCCTGCGCTGGCGCTGGCCTGGCGCGCGACCACTCCCACCGTGTGGCGCTTCGAGTTGCGCCGCGGCGTGTCCTTTCACGACGGTGCGCTTTTCACGGCCGACGATGCGGTGTTTTCGCTGCGGCGCGCGCAGTCCGAAGGCTCGGACATGCGCAGTTACCTGAGCGGCGTGCGCGAGGTGCGCAAGCTGGACGCGCACACCATCGAGATCGAAACCCGCGAGCCCACGCCGCTGCTGCCGGCCCTGCTGTCGCACGTCTACCTGATGAACCAGCGCTGGAGCGAGGCGCAGGGTCTCGCGCAGGTAGGCGACGCGCGCGGGGCCGCGGGGCAGGCCGCCGCGCTGCGCGCCAATGGCACGGGGCCTTTCCGCCTGGCCGAGCGCCGCCCGCAGCAGCGCACCGTGTTCGAGCGCAACACGCGCTACTGGGGCACCATCGAGAGCAACGCACGCCAAGTCGTCTTCCTGCCCATTCCGGACAACGAGGCGCGCGTGGCCGCGCTGCTGGCCGGCCGCGTGGACGTGATGGAGCCCGTGCCGGTACAGGACATCGAACGCGTGAGCGCCGCCGGACTGGTCCGCGTGGTCACGGGGCCCGAGTTGCGCTCGCTGTTCCTGGGCATGGACCAGCACAGCGACGAGCTGCCGTACGCCAGCGTGCGCGGCGCCAACCCCTTCAAGGACCGGCGCGTACGCCAGGCCTTCTACCAGGCCATCGACATCGATGCGCTCATCAAGAACGTGATGCGCGGCGCTGCCACGCCGGCCGCGCTCATCGTGGGACCGGGCGTCAATGGCTTTCAGCCCGACGTCAAGCGGCTGCCGCACGACGTGGCGGCCGCGCGCGCGCTCATGGCGCAGGCCGGCTATGGCGAGGGCTTCGCGCTCACGCTGGACTGCCCCAGCGACCGCTATGTGAACGACGCGGCACTGTGCACCGCCATCGCTGCACAGCTGGCGACCCTCCAGGTGCGCGTGACGGTGCGCGCGGAGCCCAAGGCGCAGTACTACCCGCGCATCCTGCGACGCGACGCGGGCTTCTACCTGATGGGCTGGACGCCCTCCACCTACGACGCACACGGTGCGCTGAACGCGCTGGCGGCCTGCCCGCGCGGCGAAGGCGCGGGCCACTTCAACCTGGGGGGCTATTGCAACCCGCGGCTGGACGCGCTGCTGCTGCAGGTCCAGACGCAGACCGACAAGACCCGGCGCGATGTGCTGCTGCGCGAGGCTTTGCTGCTGCAGGCCGCCGACATTGCCTACATCCCGCTGCACCAGCAGGCCCTGGCCTGGGGCGTGTCCAAGAAGATCCGCCTGGTGCAGATGGCCGACAACACCATGCCTTTCAAGTGGATGGGCGTGGGCCCCTGACCGTACGACCTTGCCGCCTTCCCCTTTTTTGCCTTGACCCTTCGCTCATGAAACAAACGCTCTTGCGCTGGTACGACAGCGACGTGGCCCACAGCTTTCGCACCTCGCCCGTGGCCATCATCGCGGCGCTGATTGCCGCCGTGTGCGTGTTCTGCTCCATCTTTGCCGGCTGGGTGGCGCCACACAACCCGTTCGACCTGAGCACGCTGGAGCTGTCGGACGCGCGCTTGCCGCCCGTGTGGCAGGCCGAAGGCACCTGGAAGTACGCCCTGGGCACCGATGACCAGGGCCGCGACATCCTTTCGGCGCTGATCTACGGCGCGCGCATCTCGCTGGTGGTGGGCCTGGCCTCCGTGGCGCTGTCGGTCGTCGTGGGCGTGGCGCTGGGGTTGGTGGCGGGCTTCCGCGGCGGATGGGTGGACGGCGTGCTCATGCGCCTGTGCGACGTGATGCTGTCGTTCCCCGCCATCCTGATCGCGCTGCTGATTGCCGGCGTGGGGCGTGCGGTGTTCCCCAACGCGCCCGATTCGCTGGCCTTCGGCGTGCTGATCCTGTCGATCTCGCTCACGGGCTGGGTGCAGTACGCGCGCACCGTGCGCGGCTCCACGCTGGTGGAGCGCAACAAGGAATACGTGCAGGCCGCGCGCGTCACCGGCGTGTCGCCGCTGCGCATCATGCGCAAGCATGTGCTGCCCAATGTGCTGGGGCCGGTCATGGTGCTGGCCACCATCCAGGTGGCCACTGCCATCATTACCGAAGCCACGCTGTCCTTCCTGGGAGTGGGCGCGCCGCCCACGTCGCCCTCGCTGGGCACGCTGATCCGCATCGGCAACGACTACCTGTTCTCCGGCGAGTGGTGGATCACTGTCTTCCCCGGCGTGATGCTGGTGCTGATCGCGCTGTCCGTGAACCTGCTGGGCGACTGGCTGCGCGATGCACTCAACCCGCGCCTGCGCTGAAATGGAACGGCCCCTGAGTCGCTTTGCGCCTTCTCCCCGCTCTCGCATGGCTGCGCCATGCGGGCAGGGGGGCGCAGCCCTCGCTGCGGCGCGGCGCGGCCGGCCCGGACCCCTGCTCGGCTGCCCTCGTTTTGGGGGGCGCCCGTTTCATGCGATGCGGGCGGCGCGCACTGCACTGGATAACTGATATGTCACTTCTCGAAGTCCACAACCTCGTCGTCGAATTCCCTGGCCGCCGCGGCACGCTGCGCGCGCTGGACAACGTGTCGTTCTCCATCGCGCCGGGCGAGATCCTGGGTGTGGTGGGCGAGTCCGGCGCGGGCAAGTCGCTCACGGGCGCGTCCATCATCGGTCTGCTGGAGCCGCCGGGGCGTGTGGCCTCGGGCCAGATCGTGCTGCAGGGCCAGCGCATCGACAACCTGCCGCACGAGCAGATGCGCCACATCCGCGGGCGCAAGATCGGCGCGATCTTCCAGGACCCGCTGACTTCGCTCAACCCGCTGTACACCGTGGGCCAGCAGCTGGTGGAGACCATCCTCACCCACCTGCCCATGAGCGCCGCGCAGGCGCGCCAGCGGGCCATCGACCTGCTCAAGGACACCGGCATTCCCGCGGCCGAGCAGCGTATCGACCACTACCCGCACCAGTTCTCGGGCGGCATGCGCCAGCGCGTGGTGATTGCCCTGGCGCTGGCGGCCGAGCCGCAGCTCATCGTGGCGGACGAGCCCACCACGGCGCTGGACGTGTCCATCCAGGCGCAGATCATCCAGTTGCTCAAGAGCATCTGCAAGACGCGCGGCGCGGCCGTGATGCTGATCACCCACGATATGGGCGTGATCGCCGAGACCTGCGACCGCGTGGCCGTGATGTACGCCGGCCGCGTGGCCGAAATCGGCCCCGTGCACGAGGTCATCAACCAGCCCGCCCACCCCTACACCGCCGGCCTCATGGCGTCCATTCCCGACATGGAGCAGGACCGCGAGCGCCTCAACCAGATCGACGGAGCCATGCCCCGCCTGAACGCCATTCCCGAGGGCTGTGCCTTCAATCCGCGCTGCCCGCGCGCCTTCGACCGCTGCCGCCAGGCGCGCCCCGACCTCATGCCCGCCGGCGCTACGCAGGCCGCCTGCTGGCTGCACGACGTGACGAGCGAGGTGGCCGCATGAGCTCCACGACGACCACCACCGCACCGCTGGTGCAGGCGCATGACCTCGCCAAGACGTTCGACGTCTCCGCGCCCTGGCTCAACCGCGTCATCGAGCGCAAGCCGCGCGCGCTGCTGCATGCGGTGGACGGCGTGGGATTCACGATCGAGCGCGGCAAGACGCTGGCCCTGGTGGGCGAGTCCGGCTGCGGCAAGAGCACCGTGGCGCGCCTGCTGGTGGGGCTGTACGAGCCCACGCGCGGCGGCCTCACCTTCGACGGGCAGGACGCGCACGCCGCTTTCAAGGGCAAGGATGCGCGCGCCATGCGCCGGCGCATCCAGATGATCTTCCAGGACCCCTATGCCAGCCTGAACCCCCGATGGCTGGTGGAGGACATCATCGGCGAGCCCCTGCGCGAGCATGGTCTCATCACCGACGCTGCACAGCTCAAGAAGCGCGTGGGCGAACTGCTGCAGTCCGTGGGCCTGTCGCCGCTGGACATGGCCAAGTACCCGCACCAGTTCTCGGGCGGGCAGCGCCAGCGCATCTCCATCGCGCGTGCCCTGGCCACCGAGCCCGAGTTCCTGGTGTGCGACGAACCCACCAGCGCGCTGGACGTGTCGGTGCAGGCGCAGGTGCTCAACATCATGAAGGACCTGCAGCGCCAGCGGCAGCTCACCTACCTGTTCATCAGCCACAACCTGGCCGTGGTGCGCCACGTGAGCGACCAGGTGGGCGTGATGTACCTGGGCCGGCTGGTGGAGCTGGCCGACAAGAAGGTGCTGTTCGAGAACCCGCGCCACCCTTACACGCGCATGTTGCTGGACGCCATCCCCAAGATGCACGACACCGGCCGCGCGCGCACGCCCGTGCAAGGGGAGGTGCCCAACCCGCTCAACCCGCCGCCGGGCTGCGCGTTCAACCCACGCTGCCCCTACGCCAACGACCGCTGCCGCACCGAGCGCCCCCAGCTCATTGATGACGGCGGCACGCGCGTGGCCTGCCACGGCGTGCAGGAAAAACGCATCCCGTTGGTGGAGTTGGCGGTATGAGGGTTCGATAGAAAAACGGCCCTAACGCTTGTACAACAAGCGGTAAATGCTCTTTTTATGTGAGCAAAAAGGGGCCGCGCGGCCCCTGTTCAATGGGCGCGCGCGTGGGGCTTTCACGGCGCTGTCATCCTTGCTTCCCACCATCTCCACTCTGTAACGATTCAACAGGGAGCGAGAACATGGGTTCGTGGATGCCATGGGCCAACAAGCCCTACGGGCGGCGGGTGCGGATGGGCGCGGTGGCGCTGGCGGCATGTGGCGTGCTGGCGGCATGCGGTGGCAACGATGACGACGAGGCCCAGCCGCTGGAGCTGACCGTCCTGCACATCAACGACCACCACTCCACGCTGGACGCCAAGTCCAAGACGCTGAAGCTGTTCACGGGCGGCGCTGCGCCTGTGGACGTGGCCGTCGAAGCCGGTGGCTTTGCGCGCGTCACCGCGGCCTTCGACAGCCTGGCCAAGGCCGCGGGCGCCAACGTGCTCAAGCTGCATGCGGGCGACGCGCTCACCGGCACGCTGTACTTCAACCGCGCTGGCGCGGACGGCGAGGCCGACGCCGCGCTGATGAACACCGTGTGCTTCGACGCCTTCACGCTGGGCAACCACGAGTTCGACAAGGGTGACGCGGGCCTCAAGGGATTCCTGGACCTGCTCAAGAAAGGGTCCTGCAAGACGGCGGTGCTCAGCGCCAATGTGAAGTTCGGTGCCGGCTCGGCGCTCAACGCCACCAAGGCACCCGGTTACGTGCAGCCTTCCACTGTGGTGGAGCGCAGCGGCCAGAAGATCGGCATCGTCGGCCTGACGATTGCGGGCAAGACCAAGGCCTCGTCCAGCCCGGATGCGGACACCACCTTCGAGGACGAAGTCACGGCGGCGCAGCGTGAGATCGACAAGCTGCGTGCCCAGAGCATCAACAAGATCATCGTCATGAGCCACGTGGGCTATGGCTACGACAAGGAAATCGCCGCCAAGCTCAGCGGCGTGGACGTGATCGTGGGCGGCGATTCGCACACGCTGCTGGGCCCCGATGCGCTCAAGACCACGGGCGTGGGCACGCCCGGTGGCGCCTATCCCACGCGCGTGACCGACAAGGACGGCAAGAACGTCTGCGTGGTGCAGGCCTGGGAATACGCGCAGGTGGTGGGCGAGCTGAAGGTGCGTTTTGACGGCAAGGGCGAGGTCACGCAGTGCAGCGGCACGCCGCATGTGCTGATCGGTAGCGACTTCACCATCAACAAATTGCCCCCGACCGATGCCGAAAAGAAGGCCATCGATGCCGACGTGGCGGCCAAGGGCTTTCTGCGCGTGACGCAGCCAGCCGCCGCTGCCACCACGGCGCTGCAGCCGTTCAAGGACCGCGTGGCCGTTTTCAACAAGACCAACGTGGCGGTGGTGCCGAAGGAGTTGTGCTTCCGCCGCGTGCCGGGCAATCCCGGCTCGGGCGGCTCCAGCCCCACATGCAACGCCGAGGGCAGCGTGCATCTGCGCGGTGGCGACATCCAGCAGCTGGTGGCGCAGGCCTACGTGGACGAGGGCAATGCCAAGTACGGCGGCGCCGACATCTCGCTGCAAAGCGGCGGCGGTGTGCGCATTGCGCTGGACGGCACGGTGACAGCAGCGCAGGTGATCCAGGTGCTGCCTTTCGGCAACATGCTGTTCCGTCTGGACGTGACCGGCGCGGAGGTGAAATCCATGCTCGAAGACGGTCTGGAGGCCGTGTTCAAGGCGGGCGGCTCGACCGGGCCCTATCCCTATACCGGCGGCCTGCGCTTCGACGTGAACGCCTCGGCCGCCTTCGGCCAGCGCGCCTCCGGTCTCGAAGTGCGCAACGCCGCCACCGGCACCTGGGGGCCGATCGATCCGGCCAAGACCTACAGGCTCTTCGTGTTGAGCTTCAACGCCACGGGCGGCGACGGCTACAAGACGCTGGCGGCCGTGCCCGCGGCGCGGCGCCTGGACATCGGCGTGCTGGATGCCGATGTCTTCTTCAGCTACATCGACAAGCAGCCGCGCGACGCCGCCACCGGCCTGCCCGTGCTGAACCGGCTGCCGCACGAGCTCTACAGCACCAAGAGCTTCGCGGGGCAGTGACGGGACCCGTGAAGTGAATGGCGGGAATGCGCGGGCATACTGACGCTTTCCCGTCAACGAACCGCAGGAGTACCGCGCATGACCGCCTTCACCCTCACCAGTCCCGACATCGCCGACGGCAGCACCATTGCACAGAGCTTCGAGTTCGACGGCTTTGGCTGCAGCGGTCGGAACCAGTCGCCCGTGCTGCGCTGGAGCGGCGCGCCCGAGGGCACGAAGGGCTTTGCCGTGAACGTGTACGACCCCGACGCGCCCACGGGCTCGGGCTTCTGGCACTGGTATGTGATCGATCTGCCGGCTTCGGTGAGTGAGCTGCCCGCCAACGCCGGCGCCAAGGGCGGCGCCCACCTGCCGGCTGGCGCGCGCCAGATCCGCAACGACTACGGGCAGTACGCCTGGGGCGGCATGTGCCCGCCGCCGGGCGACAAGCCGCACCGCTACATCTTCACGGTGCATGCGCTGTCGGTGGAGCGTATCGATGTGCCCGACGACGCCCCCGCCGCGCTCGCCGGCTTCATGGTGAACGCCCACACCCTGGCCAAGGCGAGCTTCACCGCCACCTACGGGCGCTGAAACGACGCTCTGAAAAAGAGAGCTGCTACCGCTTGTTATTGCTTGATTTCAGATGCTTTTGAACCTGAAATCAAAGCAGGACAGGCGGTAGCAGCTATTGTTTTTGTACTTCGCCATAGGGCGCCCGGCATGGAACTGGCGCGCCCCATCCCAGCAACCGCCGCGCAACGGGCTTGGCCCGGGCGCTGGCGGTGTCCCTCTCCCGTAGCGCAGCGCGTAGAGAGAAGGGGGGAAGCGGCGCAGCCGCTCAAGAGGATACCCTCAGGTATACCGCTTGGCCCGCAGGTTGTTCTTCATCTGCTGCAGCACCGGCTGCAGCGGCTCGCCGATGCGCAGCGCCACGCAGGTGGCGACTACGTCGATGATGAGCAGGTGCAGCAGGCGCGACACCATGGGGCTGTAGCGGTCGTAGCCCTCGGGGTGGTCGGCCGCCAGGTGGATGCGGCAGGTGTGTGCCAGCGGCGAGCCGCTGGCGGTGATGGCGATGGTGGTTGCGCCGTTCTTGCGCGCGATGTCGGCTGCGTCCATCAGGTCGCGCGTGCGGCCCGAGTTGCTGATGATCACCGCGCAGTCGCCCGGGCCCAGCAGCGTGGCGCTCATCACCTGCATGTGGCCGTCGCTGGTGGAGATGCTGGTGATGCCTAGGCGAAAGAACTTGTGCTGCGCGTCCTGCGCCACGATGCCGGAGTTGCCCGCGCCGTAGAACTCGATGCGCCGCCCCGTCTGCCAGGTGCTGGCGATGGCCTCGGCCGCACGCTCCAGCGCATTGGTACTGGCGGCGTTGCGGTACTGCAGGAAGGCGGCCACGGCGTTGTCCACCACCTTCACCAGCACGTCGTTGGTCTTGTCGTCGGCGTCCACGCTGCGGTGGATGAAGGGCACGCCCTCGCTCACACTGCCGGCCAGCTTGAGCTTGAAGTCCGCCAGGCCGTCATAGCCCATGCTGCGGCAAAAGCGCACCACTGTCGGCTTGCTGACGCGCGCGCGCGCGGCCAGCTCGCGCACCGGCAGGTGGGCAAAGGCGCGCGGGTCGTCCAGCACGAGCTGGGCCACGCGCTGCTCGGCGGGGGCGAGCGAGGGCAGGGAAGCGGTGATGCGGTCTAGCATTCTTCCATCCAGGTGTGTCCTTCGCGGGCCACCAGCGCGCTGGCGGCGCTGGGGCCCCAGCTGCCAGCGGCATAGGGGCGCGGGCCTTCACCACGGGCGTCCTGCTCGGCCCAGGCCTGCATGATGGGTTCCACCCAATGCCAGGCGGCTTCCTGTTCGTCGGCGCGCACGAACAGATTCAGGCGCCCGGCGATCACGTCCAGCAGCAGCCGCTCGTACGCTCCCACGCGCTGGCTGCCAAAGCGCTGGTCGAAGTCCAGGTCCAGCTGCACGGGCGCCAGCGCCTGGGCTTCGGAAATGCGCATGCCGCGCTTTTCCTGCCCCGCGGCAAACAGGTGCAGCGCCACGCCGTCGCGCGGCTGCAGGTGGATCACCAGGCGGTTGGCCGCGCCCAGCGGCGTGCGGTAGATGGCGTGGGGCGTGGGGCGGAAGTTGATGGCGATGTGTGCCTCGCGCGCGGCCAGGCGCTTGCCGGTGCGGATGTAGAACGGCACGCCCGCCCAGCGCCAATTGGCGATCTCGGTGCGCAGGGCGACGAAGGTTTCGGTGGTGCTGCCGGGCGCCACGCCGTCCTCGTCGGCATAGGCGCGCACGCCCTCGCAGGCCGTGGTGCCGGTGGAATACTGGCCGCGCACCACGTCCCGCAGCAGCGTGGCGGGTGTCCACGTACTCAGCGAACGCAGCACCTTGAGCTTCTCATCGCGGATGGCATCGGCATGGGCGTTGATGGGCGGCTCCATGGCGATCGCGCACAGCAGCTGCAGCGCGTGGTTCTGCACCATGTCGCGCAGCGCGCCGGTCTGGTCGTAGAAGGCGCCACGCTGCTCCACGCCCAGCTGCTCGGCCATGGTGATCTCGATGCTGGCCACGGTCTCGCGCCGCCACAGGGGTTCGAACAGCGCGTTGCCAAAGCGCAGCGCCAGCAGGTTCTGCACCGAGGGCTTGCCCAGGTAGTGGTCGATGCGGAAGATCTGCCGTTCGTCGAACACGCTGCGCACCGCGGCGTTGATGGCACGGTTGGAAGCCAAATCGTGCCCCAGGGGCTTTTCCAGCACCACGCGGGTGGCGGGCGTCGCCAGGCCGGCAGCGCCGAGCTGCTCGCAGACGGTGGTGAACAGCGCGGGCGCGGTGGCCAGGTACATCACCACCGTGTCGGCGTGGCGCTCGTGCAGGCGCCGCGCCAGCAGGGCGTAATCCTCTGGCTGGGACAGATCCATGCGCTGGTACTGCAACAGCGCGGCAAAGCGTTCGAATTCTTCGTCGCTGGGGCGTTTTTCTCCCTCCACATCGGCAAAGCGCCGGGCAATCAGCGCGCGGTAATCGCCGTCGCTCAGCGCGTCGCGCGCCACGCCGATGATGCGCCCCTGCGGCGGCAGCGACCCGTGGCGAAAAGCCTGGAACAAGGCAGGCAGCAGCTTGCGCCAGGCGAGGTCGCCCGTGCCGCCGAAGAGGACCAGATCAAAGCTCATGAGCCAGCTGCGGTGATGTGTAGAGGGTTGATCGATGGGAAAACGGTGCCCGCATGTGGTCCGTATCCAGTGCACGATGTTATCGAGTTTCATGGTCGGCATTGACCGATACGGGACGGGCCGTGGCCGCGCATACACTTGCCGGTTACGCGCCGGGGCTGGGCTCCCCGCGCCTTTCTCCCTGGACAACACGCCATGAACCAACTCGACGCGCTCAAGCAGTACACCACCGTGGTGGCCGACACCGGCGATTTCAAGCAGCTGGCCCAGTTCCAGCCGCAGGACGCCACCACCAACCCTTCGCTGATCCTCAAGGCCGTGCAAAAGCCCGAGTACGCGCCGCTGCTCAAGGACTGCGTGACGCGCTGGCATGGCCGCGCCATCGACGAGCTGATGGACCGCCTGATCGTGCGTTTCGGCTGCGAGATCCTGTCGATCATCCCTGGGCGCGTGTCCACCGAGGTGGATGCACGCCTGTCGTTCGATACCGCGGCGACCGTGGCGCGTGCGGAGCGCATCGTGGAGCTGTACCAGGCCGAAGGGCTGCACATCGACCGCGTGCTCATCAAGATCGCCGCCACGTGGGAGGGCATCCAGGCCGCGCGCCAACTGGAGCAGCGCGGCATCCACACCAACCTTACGCTGCTGTTTTCGTTTGCACAGGCGGTGGCCTGTGGTCAGGCGAAGGTGCAGCTCATTTCGCCTTTCGTCGGACGCATTTACGACTGGTACAAGAAGCAGGCCGGCGCAAACTGGGACGAGGCCGCCATGGCTGGCGCCAATGACCCGGGCGTGCAGTCCGTGCGCGCCATCTACAACCATTACAAGCACTTCGGCATCGGCACCGAGGTCATGGGTGCCAGTTTTCGCAACACCGGGCAGATCGTCGCGCTGGCGGGCTGCGACCTGCTGACCATTGCCCCCGAACTGCTGGCCCAGCTGGCCGCCAGCGATGCACCGGTGGCACGCGTGCTCGACCCCGAGGCGGCACGCCGCGTTGCGCTGCAACCCGTGCAGTACGACGAGGCGGGCTTTCGCTATGCGCTCAATGCCGACGCCATGGCCACCGAGAAGCTGGCCGAAGGCATCCGCGCATTTGCGGCGGACGCGGCCAAGCTGGAACAACTGATGCAAGCCGCTGCATGAATTTTGACGATCCCCGCACCCGCTGCGACCACACGACCGCGTGGCAGCGCCTGCGTGCCCATTACGAAAGCGCCGGCCGCAGCTTCGACCTGCGCGCCGCATTTGCGCAGGATGCGCAGCGTTTCGAGCGCTTCAGCCAGGACGCTCCGCATGTGTTTGCGGACCTGTCCAAGAACCTGATCGACGCGCCCACCGAAGCGCTGCTGCTGCAGCTGGCGCGTGAATGCGGCGTGGTGGCCTACCGCGATGCGATGTTCGAGGGCCGACCGATCAACAACACCGAGCAGCGCGCGGTGATGCATTGGTTGTTGCGAAAACCGGCTCCAGGGCATACAGGTCAAGCGCGAGTAGCTATCGATACAGTAGCGCCTGAAATTGCCTCTGCCTTGCACGACGTGCACGCCACGCTGGAGGACATGCTGGCCCTCGCCGAGCGCGTGCGCACTGACGACGGCATCACCGACATCGTGAACATCGGCATCGGCGGCTCGGACCTGGGGCCGGCGATGGTGGTCAAGGCACTGGACGACCTGCGCCACCCGGGCAAGCGCCTGCACTTCATCTCCAACGTGGACGGCATGGAGCTGGGCAGCCTGTTGCGCCAGCTGCGGCCCGAAAGCACGCTGTTCCTCATTGCGTCGAAGACCTTCACCACCGCCGAGACCATGTCCAACGCACAGGCGGCGCGTGCATGGTTCCTGGACCAGGGCGGCAGCGAGGACGCGCGGGCGCGGCTGCCGCTGGCGCGCCATTTCTATGCACTGACGACCAACCTGGAAGCGGCGGCGCAGTTCGGCATCACCACCACGCTGGGCTTCTGGGACTGGGTGGGCGGACGCTATTCGCTGTGGTCCGCCATCGGGCTGCCGATTGCCATTGCCGTGGGTGCGCCGCAGTTTCGCGCACTGCTGGCGGGTGCACATGCGATGGACGAGCATTTCCGCACCGCGCCGTTGGAATCCAACCTGCCCGTGCGGCTGGCGCTGCTGGACCTGTGGTACCGCAATTTCCACGACTTCTCCAGCCGCAGCATGGCACCTTATAGCCATGGCCTGCGCCGCCTGCCGGCGTACCTGCAGCAATTGGAGATGGAGAGCAACGGCAAGGGGGTGGATGCGCACGGCCAGCCGCTGCCCTATGCCACTTCTCCCGTGGTTTGGGGCGAGCCGGGCACCAATGGTCAGCATGCGTTCTTTCAGATGATCCACCAGGGGCCCGACACCGTGCCCGTGGAGTTCATCGCGCTGCGCGAGCCGGGGCGTGATTTGCCGGACCAGCACCCGCGTCTGGTGGCCAACGCTTTGGCCCAGGCCCGGGCGCTGATGATGGGACGGCCCGAAGAAGCCGACGGCCACCGGCGCTTCAGCGGCAACCGGCCGAGCACATTTCTGGTGCTGGAGCGTCTGGACCCGGCGTCGCTGGGCGCGCTGATCGCGCTGTACGAGCACCGGGTGTTCACCAGCGGGGCGCTCTGGGGCATCAACAGCTTCGATCAGTGGGGTGTGGAACTGGGCAAAGGCATCGCCAAGGACCTGGAGCCGCGTCTGGCCACGGGGGATGTGCAGGGGCTGGACCCGTCCAGCGCGGGGCTGTTGCGCCGTCTTGCGGCCTGAAACGGGGTGCGCTTCCCGCTCTGACGGGGCTCAGGCGCGCGCTGCCTGGGGCGTGGCCGGCGCATCATCTACAGGCGCCGGCTGGAGTTCTGGAGCCAGGGCCACCCGGTTGCGGCCCTGGTCCTTGGCGGCGTAGAGCGCCTGGTCGGCACGCTCCAGCGTTTCCTGGGGTGACGAATGGGGCAGGTGCAGCGCCAGGCCGGCGGACATGCTCAGGCGCAGGCCCGGCGGTGCGTTGGGCACGGGCAGGGCAGCGATGGCTTCGCGCGTGCGCTCCAGCAGGGTCTGGGCGCTGCGTGGTTCGATGTCGCTGAGCAGCAGCAGGAACTCGTCGCCGCCCCAGCGCGCCAGCACATCGGTTTCGCGCACATTGGCGCGCAGGGCGTCGGCGAACACCCGCAGCACATGGTCGCCCATGGCGTGGCCGTGGTGGTCGTTGACGCGCTTGAAATGGTCCACATCGATCATGGCGAACAACAACGTGCCCTGCCCGCGACGGCGCCGCCGGCACTCCAGCTGGATCAGCTCGACCATGGCGCGGCGGTTGTACAGGCCCGTGAGCTCGTCGCGCATGGCCAGCGCCCGGTTTTCCGCGAGGGCTTCGGCCAGCGCCTCACGTTGCCGGTCCAGGCGCTGGCGCATCTGCTGCACGCGCAGGTTCACCACCATGCACCCGGCCAGCACGATCAGGATCATGGCTGCGTAGGCGCCATCCATGACGTCGAACGTCGTGGTGCGTAGAAACGCGGCGAGACGACCACCGACACCGAGAACGCCGCCATCGCGTAGAGCCCGATGCCTACGACCTGGCGCGGCGGCAGGCCCAGTGCACCGAAGAACAGGATCATGGCCAGCACGGAGGGCACCACGCCTCGGCCTTCCCCTGCCAGCACGTAGGCCACGGCGCCGCTGGTAATGGTCCACGCCATTTGAACCAGGGTCAGGGACGGATCGCGCAGCCGCTCGGACCAGCCGGTGCGGATCAGCAGCGTGATGACTGCGAGCCCCCCCACCGAAAGTGCCGCCCACCACCGCACAGCGTCCAGGTGGTGGTTTGCGCTGGGGTGGTGCAGAAACAGCATTACCAGGGCGCTGGAGCTCATCAGCAGCAGCGCGAGCAGCGCCATGCCGACGCGCACACGCCGGTAGGGGTCGCGGGAGAGGATGCAGGGAAAGAGACGGCGAGGGGTCGTGTGCATGGCGGAGGCTCCTGCGAAGGGCCGTGCGATGGCGGTACGGCCAGAGTGAACCGCTAGCAATGAATTACTAATATTTACACATAAATACAATTATGCGAGGAGCGCAAAGCTTGCTTTTGCGTAGGGGTATTGGGGGACGGCAGGCCAGATCCGCGCGCGGTGCGCCGCGGAAGGTCACCCGCCACACACGCAGGCGAAAAAAAACCCGCAAGCACTGCTTGCGGGCTGGGTGCTGCCTGCGCCTTCAGGGCGCAGACAGGGTCCTGGCAATTACATGCCCATGTCACCCATGCCGCCGGGCATGGCGGGGGCTGCGGACTCGTCCTTCGGAGCCTCGGCCACCATGGCTTCGGTCGTCAGCAGCAGCGAGGCCACGGAAGCGGCGTTCTGCAGGGCCGTGCGGGTCACCTTGGTGGGGTCCAGAATGCCCATTTCCAGCATGTCGCCGTAGGTGTCGTTGGCTGCGTTGAAGCCGTAGTTGCCCTTGCCGTTGAGCACTTCGTTCACCACCACCGAGGGCTCGCCACCAGCGTTGGCCACGATTTCGCGCAGCGGAGCTTCCACAGCCTTGAGCACCAGCTTGATACCGGCATCCTGGTCGACGTTGTCACCCTTGACCTTGTCGCCCACGGCTTGCTTGGCGCGCAGCAGGGCCACGCCGCCACCGGCCACAATGCCTTCTTCCACGGCAGCGCGGGTAGCGTGCAGGGCGTCTTCCACGCGGGCCTTCTTTTCCTTCATCTCGACTTCGGTGGCAGCGCCCACCTTGATCACGGCCACGCCGCCGGCCAGCTTGGCCACGCGCTCTTGCAGCTTCTCACGGTCGTAGTCGCTGGTGGCTTCCTCGATCTGGATGCGGATCTGCTTCACGCGGGCTTCGATGTCGGCAGCGGCACCAGCACCGTCGATGATGGTGGTGTTTTCCTTGCCCACTTCGATGCGCTTGGCCTGGCCCAGGTCGGCCAGCGTCACCTTCTCCAGCGTCAGGCCCACTTCCTCGGCGATCACCTTGCCGCCCGTCAGGATGGCGATGTCTTCCAGCATGGCCTTGCGGCGGTCGCCGAAGCCGGGCGCCTTCACGGCCACGACCTTCAGGATGCCGCGGATGGTGTTCACCACCAGCGTTGCCAGGGCTTCGCCTTCGACATCTTCAGCAATGATCAGCAGAGGACGGCCAGCCTTGGCCACTTGCTCCAGCGTGGGCAGCAGGTCACGGATGTTGCTGATCTTCTTGTCGAACAGCAGCACGAAGGGGTTGTCCAGGATCGCGGACTGCTTCTCGGGGTTGTTGATGAAGTAGGGCGACAGGTAGCCGCGGTCGAACTGCATGCCTTCCACGACTTCCAGCTCGTTTTCCAGCGACTTGCCGTCTTCCACGGTGATCACGCCTTCCTTGCCCACCTTGTCCATGGCGTCGGCAATGATCTTGCCCACGGACTCGTCGGAGTTGGCGGAGATCGAACCCACCTGGGCGATTTCCTTGGAGGTGGTCGTGGCCTTGGAGGCTTTCTTCAGCTCTTCCACCAGGGCCGCCACGGCCTTGTCGATGCCGCGCTTGAGGTCCATGGGGTTCAGGCCGGCGGCCACGTACTTGGAGCCTTCGCGCACGATGGCCTGGGCCAGCACGGTAGCGGTGGTGGTGCCGTCACCAGCGATGTCGTTGGTCTTGGAAGCCACTTCCTTCACGAGCTGCGCGCCCATGTTCTGCAGCTTGTCTTTCAGTTCGATTTCCTTGGCCACGGACACGCCGTCCTTGGTCACCGTGGGGGCGCCGAACGAGCGCTCCAGCACCACGTTGCGGCCCTTGGGGCCCAGGGTCACCTTGACCGCGTTGGCCAGGATGTTCACGCCTTCAACCATGCGAGCGCGGGCTTCGCCGCCGAACACTACGTCTTTTGCTGCCATTTTTGGCTCCTACAAATTTGAATCAAATGGGCTGCCAACGCTGGTCTATCAAGCGCAGGCAGCTATGAAAAATGAGTTGACCAGAAGGGATTACTTCTCGACGACCGCGAACAGGTCGTCTTCCTTCATCACCAGCAGCTCGTCGCCATTGACCTTCACGGTCTGGCCGCTGTATTTGCCGAACAGCACGCGGTCGCCGACCTTCACGTTCAGGGCGATCAGCTCGCCCTTGTCGTTCTTCTTGCCAGGGCCAACGGCCAGCACTTCGCCTTGATCGGGCTTTTCCGCAGCGTTGTCGGGGATCACGATGCCCGAGGCGGTCGTGGTTTCGCTTTCGATACGTTTGACGATCACGCGATCGTGCAGGGGGCGAAGATTCATTGCATCTCTCCTGATAACAAAAAGGATTGCGACATCAAACAACGCGCCCTCAACGCGGGCGCAGGGAACTGACACAGCGGTGTTGTTAGCACTCGTCTGTTTCGAGTGCTAATGATAGAGGCATTCGTGACAGTTTCAAGGCCGCAGTGTCGGCAGGGCCTGCGATCAAGGTGCTGGACTGCGGAGGGCAGCCGCACTTCTCCGTCCGCCTCAGTGGACTGTGAGGCGCAAGAAGTGGTCCAGCATGTGGAAGTGGTCTTCAAAGAACGCTTCTTCCATGCCCGCGAGCCGGTCGATGGCCACCCACTCGGCATGCGCCGCGTCGTCAGCCGCCTGCACCGGGGGCAGCGGAGCGTCCTGCAGGTCGAAGTAGTGCGCGTGGGTGATGGTGCGGCCGCGTTGGCTGCGGTCGGGGTGGTCGAACACCGTCACACTGCGCAGCGCCGCGCGCAGCGTGGCCTCGGGCAGGGCGCAATTCGTTTCCTCTGCCAGTTCACGCAGGCAGGACTGCCACAGCGTCTCGCGTTGTTCGATGAAGCCGCCGGGCACCGCCAGCAGGCCACGCCCTGGTGCGTGGGCGCGGCGGATGAGTAGCACGTGGTCCTGGCAGCGCAGTACCGCGTCCACGGTCACGAACACGGGCGGGTAGGGCGCCGTTGCCCAGGCGGCGCGGTAACCGCGCAGCATCTGCCATTCCTGCTGCAGTGTGGCGAAGTGCGGCGTGTGGGCGAATTGCTCCAACAGCGCTTGCGTGGCGGGCGGCAGCATGGGCGCCAGCGGCTGCAGCGCATGGGCCACGGTGGCGGGTGTGGCGCCGAAGTAGGCGTCGCGGATGGCGGTCGCGTCGATGCGGCCCTGGCGCTCCATGCGTATCAATTCCCAGCCCGGAAAGGCGCTGAGGTAGCTGCTCGTGGCGTCCTTGAAATGGCCGACCAGCCCCACGCGCGCCTGCGGCGGGCTGTGGCGCGCCACCGCGTTGCGCACGGCTTCCACCCACACCGCCTCGTTGTAGTAGTCGCGCACCGGCAGCACGGTGAGGCGCGTGCGGTCGCCCTCGGGCAGAGCACCGCGCAGCATGGCTTCGCGTTCGTGCCAGGTGAACGGATTCTTGGGTGTGCGCGCCTGGAAGGCCGAGCCGACGATGACGATGACCTGCCGCGCCTGCACCAGCGCTTCGCGCAGCAGGGCGAGATGGCCGGTGTGGACGGGCTCGAAGCGGCCGATGAGGATGGCGGTGTCGTACATGCGGCGATTCGTGTGTTCTCAAAAAAGTGAGCTGCTCGCGCTTGATGGATAAGCGCTAGAGGCAAATTTCGCTTGAAGTCGCCAGCCGTGCACCCTGGGCGTGCATCGCCTCCAGGAAGGCCTCATGCTGCGCCTCGAAGCCGGCCACGGGGCTCATGCAATCGGTAAGCAGCACCAGGCGCCGCGGGCTCCACCCGGGGTGCAGGCGGGCCAGGTGCTGGATGATGTGCTCGGTGGTGGCGCGCACGCAGTGGCTGCTGGCCTCGCCTGCGATGAGCAGCAGGTCTGCGCTGGCCAATTGGTCCAGCAGATGGGTGTTCAGGGCGGTGTGCGGGTCGGCCGCGTCGGGTACTTCGGCCTGCACGGCGCTGTAGTGCTCGGTCCAGGGGCTCATGCCCTTGAAGACGGACTGCACGGCGCGCACGCGATGCGCCTGCCAGTCGCTGCACGCGGCCAGCACGTCGGTATGCACGCCATGGCCCCAGCTGCCGATTTCGCAATGCACGGGCCAGACCATGAGGGTGTAACGGCCCTGGGTTTCCAACGTGTCCAGGTAGTCCAGTGTGCGCGCCAGCGCGGCAGGGTCACGCGGCGCAAACGCACCCGCGCGGACCTGCGCAGCGGTGATGGCGGTGAAGGGCGCCACCGCGCCCCCGTCGCTGCGCTGCCAGTAGGCGGGGTGCGCCACGTCGTACCGCTGGTGCGAGTCGAGGGTGACAGTGATGTGGTCGATACCTGCCCCCTGCGCGCGGATGAACGCTGCCAGGCGCTGCATGTCCGCATGCGCGCCGGGAACGGGCAGCGCCGGGACGGTTACCGCGCCGCCATGGGGATCGCGCGAGTGCCACGCGGCGGGCAGATCGCAGAAGTCGTTCTGGGGATCGATGGCGAGCAGGTGGACGGTGCGGGTCATGGCGCGGATGCGAGCGTGCAGGGCCTGCAGTGTAGGCAACTGCGGGGCCGCATCCGGCCGGCACCGCTATTTGATGGCTTTGCGCGCGGCCCCGATACCCAGCAGCGCGAGCACCACGAACAGCACGGCCAATACCAGGAACACCACGAACAGCACCTTGGCGATGGCGGCCGAGCCAGCGGCCACGCCGGTGAACCCGAGCGCGCCGGCGATGAGCGAAATGATGGCGAAGATGATCGCGTACTTGAGCATGGGATAGGCCTCCTTGGGATGGGCCGCCGGCGGGTGCGGCGGCTGGGCACCAGAGTAGGGGCGCCGGCGCAGGCGCTCCGTCATCTGGCGAAACGGCAGCGTGTAGGAGGGTGTTGACAGTGCTGCCGGTTATCGCAGCGCATGCAGCGCCACGCCGCCGGCGATCGGCAGCAGCACGGCGCCCGTGCGTTCTGTAGCGGCCATTAGCAGTTCCCTTTCAGCATGATGGCAACCGTCCAGGCGCTGTACAGCCGCTGCTGCACAGGCGGCGTGCCCGCCAGCAGCAGGAACAGGTGGGCGTGAGCAGCGCATTCTCAGGCAGCCTGGACGCGGGGGGCAGGGGGTGTATTGGAAAAAAATGGCGTCTGCGGGGGCATGCATTCGCGGCCTTGCCCAGGGCATCGCTGCGGCCCTGCAGCAGGCCGCCGCCCTTAGCGCCGAGAATCTCCCGGCGCAGTCGCCACGCCTTCGCGGAACGCGTTGTGGAAGTGGCGCTTCAAAGCCCAGTTCCTGCGCCACCGCGGCCGGCGCACCTCCAGCGGCCAGCAGCGCGCGCGGCGTTGACACGCGCGCCTGCACAGGATTACAAGCCGGCCGCTTAGCGCCACGCGGCGGCGTACTGGTCTGCGTTCGCAACGCGGCGCGATATGAACTCTGCCCCCAAGCTCAGGGACTGCCTGGACGCAGACGCGGGGTTCATAGCCCCGCCGCTGCGCGCAGCGCCTGGGCTTTGTGCCGCAAGGCTGCCGCACCCGCTGGTGGGGGTCGCCGTGCCTTACAGCCCGGCCGCTGCACGCAGCGCGGCAGCCTTGTCCGTCCTCTCCCAGGTGAACTCGGGTTCCTCGCGGCCAAAGTGGCCGTAGGCGGCGGTCTTCGCGTAGATGGGGCGCAGCAAGTCCAGCATCTGGATGATGCCCTTGGGGCGCAGGTCGAAGTGCTCCTGCACCAGTTGGGCGACCTGGTCGTCGGGGATCACGCCGGTGCCCTCGGTGTACACGGTGATGTTCATCGGGCGCGCCACGCCGATGGCATAAGCCACCTGGATCTGGCACTGGCGCGCCAGGCCGGCGGCCACGATGTTCTTGGCCACGTAGCGCGCAGCGTAGGCGGCGCTGCGGTCCACCTTCGTCGGATCCTTGCCGCTGAACGCACCGCCGCCGTGCGGGCAGGCGCCGCCGTAGGTGTCCACGATGATCTTGCGGCCCGTCAGGCCGCAGTCGCCCTGCGGCCCGCCGATGACGAAGCGGCCCGTGGGGTTGATGAGGTACTTGGTGTCCTGCAGCCATTCCTTGGGCAGCACCGGCTTGATGATCTCCTCGATGATGGCCTCGGTGAAGCTGGCCTTCATCTTGGTGGCGGTCTCGCTCTGGTCGGGGCTGTGCTGGGTGGAGAGCACCACGGTGTCGATGCTGTGGGGCTTGCCGTCCACGTAGCGCATGGTCACCTGGCTCTTGGCGTCCGGGCGCAGGAAGGGCAGGCGGCCGTCCTTGCGCAACTGGGCCTGGCGCTCGACCAGGCGGTGCGCGTAGTAGATGGGCGCGGGCATCAGTTCGGGCGTCTCGTCGCAGGCGTAGCCGAACATCAAGCCCTGGTCGCCCGCGCCGGTGTTCAGGTGGTCGTCGCTGGCGTGGTCCACGCCCTGGGCGATGTCGTTGGACTGCTTGTCGTAGGCCACGAGCACTGCGCAGCCCTTGTAGTCGATGCCGTACTCGGTGTTGTCGTAGCCGATGCGCTGGATGGTGTCGCGCGCCACCTGGATGTAGTCCACGTGTGCGTTGGTGGTGATCTCGCCGGCCAGTACCACCAGGCCGGTGTTGGTCAACGTCTCGGCTGCCACGCGGCTGCGGGGGTCTTGCGTGAAGATTGCGTCCAGAATGGCGTCGGAGATCTGGTCCGCCACCTTGTCGGGGTGGCCTTCAGAGACCGATTCGGACGTGAAGAGGAAATCGTTCGCCATTTGAATAAACTCCGTGTTGTCAGCATTTGGGCGTTGCCCAGAGCCTCATGGAGCCTCGGCGAACGCTTTAGCAGTTGTGTTTAACGTCGCCCTGCAAGTTGCTCATTTAACTCGGCGACGGCCGTCATTGTAATGTCATCCCTCTTTCGGCTCGTTTCCGCGCTGCCCTTGTGGTTGCTGCATGTCATTGGCGCGGCGCTTGGCTGGGTGGCGTTTTGCGCATCGCCCACCTACCGCCGCCGCTTCATCGACAACGCCGCGCGCGCGGGCTATGCCTTGCGTGACGTGCGTGCGGCCATAGCGCACGCGGGGCGCATGGTGGCCGAGGCGCCGCGTCTGTGGCTGTGGCCCGAGCCGCCGGCCTGCGAGATACGCGGGGCCGAATGCGTGCAACGGGCCTGGGGCCAAGGCCGCGGCATCGTGTTCCTCACGCCGCACATTGGCTGTTTCGAGTTGTCGGTGCAGGCGGCGGCGCGGCGCTGGTCGCCGGAGCACGGCCCCATCACCATCCTGTACCGGCCCGCGCGCCAGCGCTGGCTGGCCGAGGTGATGCAGACCGCGCGCAACCGCCCCGGCATCCAGGCCGTGCCCACCACGTTGCAGGGCGTGCGCCAGATGATCAAGGCGCTGCGGCGCGGCGAGGCGGTGGGCCTGCTGCCTGACCAGGTGCCGCCGCAGGGGCTGGGGGTGTGGTCGCCGTTCTTCGGCCGCCCGGCCTACACCATGACGCTGGCTGCGCGCCTGGTGCAGCAGACCGGTGCGGCGGTGATCCTGGCGCGGTGCGAGCGCCTGCCACGCGGACGCGGCTATGTGCTGCACCTGGAGGATTTGCCCCAGCCGCTGGCGCCTACACTCGACGCGGCCGTGCTGCAGCTCAACCAAGCCATGGAATACCTCATCCGCCAAAGCCCCGACCAATACCTGTGGGGCTACGCCCGCTACAAGCAGCCCCGCGCGGAGATGCATACCTCTGCCGGGGCCGATGCACCGCCGGAGGGCCGCGCATGATGGCGCGCGCGGGCATCGCGCTGCTGAATTTGCTGGGTCGCCTGCCGCTGCCGGCGCTGCGTGCGCTGGGGCGATTCATCGGCCGGGTGCTGTTCGTGCTGGCCGTGCCGCGGCGCAGGGTGGCGCTGCGCAACCTGGCCCTGTGCTTCCCGGAGGTGCCCGAGTCGCAGCGCCGCGCGTGGGCGCGCGAGTCCTTCGTGGTGTTCTGCCAGACCTTCCTGGACCGCGGCTGGTTGTGGTCGGGCTCCGAGGCGCTGGTGCGCAGCCGCGTGAAGCTGGTGGGCGCGCTGCACGAGCTGGAAGGCGACACGCCGACCATCGTCTTCGCGCCGCACTTCTACAGCATGGACGCGGGCGGCCTCGCCTTGCCGCTGAACACGCGGCGTGAGTTCACCTCGATCTTCGCCACCAACCCCGACCCGGTGCTGGACGCATGGTTCATGGCGGGCCGCCAGCGCTTTGGCAACGTGCGCATGCTCAACCGCGCCGACGGCGTGAAACCCATCATCTCGTGCCTGCGCAAGGGCGGGCTGCTGTACCTGCTGCCCGACATGGACTACGGCAGGAACGACTCGGTGTTCGTGCCCTTCTTCGCCATGCCGGACGCGGCCACCATCCCGTCACTGTCGCGCTTTGCGCGCCTGGGGCGCGCCAAGGTGGTGGCGCTGTACAGCCGCATGACGCCCGAGGGCTACGTGGCCGAGCTGACCCCCGCCTGGGACCACTTTCCCACCGAGGACCATGTGGCCGACACGGCGCGCATGAACCGCGAGCTGGAAGCCGCCATCCGCACCATGCCCGCGCAGTACTACTGGGTGCACAAGCGCTTCAAGACCCGCCCGGAGGGGCAGGATTCGGTGTACCAGTAAAAATGGCTCTAGCGCTTATCTGGTAAGCGCTAGCAGCTACGAAAATCATAGTTCCTGGCGAAGAAGATCCGCCAGGGTGTCGCGCACCAGCCCCGGCTGCTCGTGCACCACCCAGTGCGTGGCGCCTGGCACTTGCTGCACCTGCAGGCGTGGCACCCAGGCTTGGAGCCCCTGCAGCAGACCGGGCAGCAACGCGGGGTCGTCCATGCCCCACAGCACTTGCGTAGGTACGGGCACCTGCAGCATGTCGGCGGGCAGCGTGAGGGAGCGGATGTCCGGCGTCCCGTCGTCCTGGGAAGACGAGGGCAGCGGCGGCCGCAGCGGGCTGGC
Organism: Diaphorobacter sp. ED-3; assembly: GCF_027625375.1. Classification (NCBI taxonomy): domain Bacteria; kingdom Pseudomonadati; phylum Pseudomonadota; class Betaproteobacteria; order Burkholderiales; family Comamonadaceae; genus Diaphorobacter; species Diaphorobacter sp. ED-3. Next base: position 899,730 of record NZ_CP115182.1, read on the forward strand.
GCGGTAGTAGTTGCAAGGCCCGGCAAGCCCCGCCGCCCACTGCGCGCGGTAGTGCGCGCGCAGTGCAGGGGTGAGCCAGCCGGGCGCGCTGCCATCGGCGCGGCGAAAGAAGCCGAACAGGCGCGCGAAATCGTTCTCGGCCAGCAGCGACTCGGCATCGGGGCGGCACAGGAAGTGCATGTACGCACTGGCCTCCTGCTGCGCGGCACTGCCCTGCAACTCGCGCAAGAGGGCGCCAGGGTGAGGCGCGTTGATGACCATCAGGCGCTTGAGCAGTCCGGGATGCTGGTTGGCCAGGTTCCAGGCCACGGCCCCGCCCCAGTCGTGTGCCACCAGTGCCGCCAGCGGCGTGCCGGCACCGGCTTCCTGGGCGATCAGCGCGGCGATGTCCTGCACCAGATGTTTGGGGCGGTAGGCCTCTATTGCAGCCGGCGCGCTGGAGGGTGCGTAGCCGCGCAGCCAGGGCGCCACGCAGCGGTAGCCGCCGTGTGCCGGATCGGCGAAATGGCCCAGCAGCGCGTCCCAGATGAACGCGCCCTCGGGAAAGCCGTGCAGGAACAGCAGCACCGGGCGCCCCGGCATGCCGGCCACGCGGCAGTGCAGCGTGATGCCGTGCGGCAGTGTGTGGGTGATCGTCTCCGCCATACGCTACGCCTTTCATAGCTGCCAGCGCTTGATGGACGGGCGCTGGCGTCAGTTTTGGTCTTCAGATGGCGGCAGGGCTTCCACGGCCGCATCCTCTTTTTGGACGGGGTGGGCCCACTGCCACAGCAGTTGCGCCACTTCGTCCACGCCCTGCTTCTTGAGCGCGGAGAACATCCTGACCTCACCGCCGCCGGCCTGCAGTCGCGTGATGGACAGTGCCTTGGCCTGCTCGGCGCGCGTGAGCTTGTCGGCCTTGGTGAGCAGCACCAGGAACTTGAGCCCTGCCTCCACGCGCGGCCGCACGGCGTTCAGCAGCGCCTCGTCCAGCTCGGTCAGGCCCAGGCGCGGGTCGCACAGCAGCACGATGGCGGTGAGACTTTCGCGGCTCACCAGGTAGCTCAGCATCACTTGCTGCCAGCGCAGCTTGTCCGAGCGCGACACGGCCGCGTAGCCGTAGCCCGGCAGGTCGGCCAGCACCGCGTCCGTCGCGCCCTGCTTGCCCAGCGCGAACAGGTTGATGTGCTGGGTGCGCCCGGGCTTCTTGGATGCAAACGCCAGTTGGCGCTGCTGGGTGAGGGTGTTGATGCAGGTGGATTTGCCTGCGTTGGAGCGGCCCACGAAGGCGATCTCGGGCACCTCGATGGCGGGCAAATGGTGCAACTGCGCGGCCGTCGTCAGGAAGCGCGCGGTGTGCATCCACCCCATGGCGACCTTGGCGTCCGGCGCTGGCGGGAGGGAGCCAGCAACTGGCGCATGTGATGTGGTCGGCATATATGGGTTTTCCAAGGGATAGGGCGAAACAGGGGGCATTGTAGAATCGCGGGGTTTTGCGCTCATAACACAAGATCCCCCGATATGAAGTTGCTCGCCTCCCTGCTGATGGCTGCCGCACTGGCAGTCCCCGCTGCCTCGGCCCTTGCCGCAGGCGAAACCCCGGCGCCGCAAAAGGCAGCGAAGCCTGATCTCGTGAAGGGCGAGGCCAGCTACGCCGCCGTGTGCGCCGCCTGCCACGCCGCCGACGGCAATTCCACCATCGCAGCCAACCCCAAGCTGGCGCAGCAGCACCCGGAGTACCTGGTCAAGCAGCTGCAGGAGTTCAAGGCCGGCAAGCGCGCTGACCCGATCATGCAAGGCATGGCCGCCATCCTCTCCGAGGACGACATGCGCAACGTGTCGTGGTGGCTGGCCTCCAAGCAAGCCAAGGAAGGCTTTGCCAAGGACAAGGATCTGGTCGCCATGGGCGAACGCATCTACCGCGGCGGCATCCAGGACCGCAACATTGCCGCCTGCGCCGGCTGCCACAGCCCCAACGGTTCCGGCATTCCTGCCCAGTACCCGCGCCTGTCGGGCCAGCATGCCGACTACACGGTCAAGCAGCTGGTGGACTTCCGCGACGGCAAGCGTGGCAACAACGTGCAGATGCGCGACGTGGCCGCCAAGCTCAACGACCGCGAGATCAAGGCCGTGGCTGACTACATTGCCGGTTTGCGTTGATTCACGTCAAATTTCCAGGGGTGCTCCGATGCGCCTTTGGAACCTACCGCCGATAATCGCACCCAAGACGGGCGGGCTCATCTGAACGGATGGCCCGCCTTTTCTCATGGGCCTACGCACGCAGGGTTGACTGGCGTAGGTGGATTCCTCCCGGCCTTCGCGTCTTTCATGTCTGACACCACTTTCGGTCCTAGCAGCGCCCCCCGGACGCACGCCATGCGGTCGATGACCGAGCTGCTGGCGTCCATGCGCTTCGCGATCGCGTTGCTGACCGTGATCTGCATTGCCTCGGTGATCGGCACGGTGCTCAAGCAGCACGAGCCGGCCGTCAACTATGTGAACCAGTTCGGCCCATTCTGGGCGGAGGTGTTCCTGGCGCTCAAGCTGAACGCGGTCTACAGCGCCTGGTGGTTCCTCGTGATCCTGGGCTTTCTGGTGGTCAGCACTTCGCTGTGCATTGCCCGCCATGCGCCCAAGTATCTGGCGGATCTGCGCACCTACAAGGAAGACATCCGCGAGAAGAGCCTGCAGGCGTTCCACCACAAGGCCAGTGCGGAGCTGGCGGCCGAAACGCCCGAGGCGGCCGCGCGCCGCGTGGGCCAGCAACTGGTTGCCAAAGGCTGGAAGGTACGCCTGCAGCAGCGCCAGACCCCGGCAGGTGACGGCTGGATGGTGGCCGCCAAGGCCGGTGCCGCCAACAAGCTGGGCTATATCGCCGCGCACAGCGCCATCGTGCTGGTGTGCCTGGGCGGCCTGCTGGACGGCGATCTCGTCGTGCGGGCACAGATGTGGTTTGGTGGCAAGACGCCCTATGCCGGCTCTGGCCTGATCTCCGAGGTCAAGCCCGAACACCGGCTGTCCGAGCGCAATCCCACGTTCCGCGGCAATCTTGTGGTGGCCGAGGGCACGCAGTCCGGCACCGCCATCCTGAGCCAGTCCGACGGCGTACTGCTGCAGGAGCTGCCGTTTGCCGTCGAGCTCAAGAAGTTCATCGTGGAGCATTACTCCACCGGTATGCCCAAGCTGTTCGCCAGCGAGATCGTGATCCACGACCGCGCCACGGGCGAGGCCACGCCGGCGCGCGTGGAGGTCAACCATCCCGTGAGCTACCGGGGCATCGAAATCTACCAATCCAGCTTTGACGATGGCGGCTCCGAAGTGCACCTGCGTGCGCGTCCCATGGCGCCGGGCGCGGAGCCCTTCGATGTGCAAGGCGTGATCGGCGGCTCCACGCGCCTCACGCACTCGGGCTCGGGCGAAGGCATGACGCTGGAGTTCACGGGGCTGCGGGTACTCAATGTGGAGAACTTCGGCGATACCGGCGCCAGCGGTTCGGGCGCTGACGTGCGCAAGGTGGATCTGCGCGAATCGATCGAATCGCGCCTGGGTGCCGGTAACAAGACCGTGAGCAAGCGCGAACTGCGCAACGTGGGCCCCAGCATCACCTACAAGCTGCGCGATGCCGCGGGCCAGGCGCGGGAGTTCCACAATTTCATGCTGCCCGTGGACACGGGCGACGGTCAGCCCATGTATTTGCTGGGTGTGCGTGAGACCCCCGCGGAGCCCTTCCGCTATCTGCGCGTGCCGGTGGATGCCGAGGGTGGCATGGACGGCTTCTTGCGCATGCGCCTGGCACTGGCCGATCCGCAGATACGCGAACTGGCGGTGCGTCGCTACGCGGCAGCGGCCGTGGATGGGGCGCGCCCCGAGCTGGCCGAGCAACTCGCGCAGTCGGCGGGGCGCGCGCTCGCGCTGTTCGCCGGTGCGATCGACGAGCCTGCTGCGGCGGGCGGCCGGCCGCGCGGCGGGCTGCAGGCGATATCGGACTTCATGGAGGCCAATGTGCCCGAAGACGAGCGCAACCGCGCCAGCGAGGTGCTGGTGCGCATCCTCAACGGCGCCTTGTTCGAACTGGCGCAGATCACCCGCGAACGTGCAGGCCTGGCCCCCTTGCCACAGAATGGCGCAACGCAGGCGTTCATGACGCAGGCGGTGTTGAGCCTGAGCGATGCACAGGCCTATCCGGTGCCCCTGGCGTTCGAGCTGCGTGACTTCAAGCAGGTGCAGGCCAGCGTGTTCCAGGTGGCGCGCGCGCCGGGCAAGAACGTGGTGTACCTGGGCTGCGCGCTGCTGATCATCGGAGTGTTTGCCATGCTCTACGTGCGTGAACGCCGCGTATGGGTATGGCTGGCACCCCAGGAGACTGGCGCTCGCGCGACGATGGCGCTGTCCACCAACCGCAAGACGCTGGACGCGGATCGTGAATTCGCGCAGCTCACCACCCAATTGATCGGAACATCCCCGCACGGAGGTGCCTCATGAATACAGCCACGACCACGCTCACGTTGAGCGAAGGGTATTTCGCACGCCGCAGCTGGTGGGACTGGCTGTTTGCGTTGTTGGTGGTCGCGGGGGGCGTGTTCGCGCTGCAGCGCTATGCGGCGTACATGGATGTGTATGAGAAGGCCATTTTGCTGGGCTCCATTCCCAGCGTGATCTGGCTGGGCTGGTTCTGGCGCCCGCTGAGCACACTGATGCTGATGGTGGCCGCGTGCTCGCTGCTGGCCATCGGGCTGTACCAGAACAATGGCGCGGGCGACCTGGCGCGCGCGGACACGGTCTTCGGACTCAAGTACTTTCTGTCGAGCCAGTCGGCCATCCTGTGGATGAGCATGCTGTTCTTCATGAGCACCGCGTTCTATTGGGTGGGCATGCTCTCGCGCGGTCAAGGGCAGACGATGATGCGCATCGGCTCGCGCATTGCGTGGGTGGCCGTGGCGCTGGCACTGATCGGCACCATGGTGCGCTGGTACGAAAGCTACCTGATCGGCCCGGATATCGGCCACATCCCGGTGAGCAACCTCTACGAGGTGTTCGTCATGTTCTGCTGGATGACGGCCGTGTTCTACCTGTACTACGAGGAGCAGTACGAAACCTGCGCGCTCGGCGGCTTCGTGATGCTGGTGGTGAGCGCCGCCGTGGGCTTTCTGCTGTGGTACACGGTCGTGCGCGAGGCGCATGAGATCCAGCCGCTGGTGCCCGCGCTCAAGAGCTGGTGGATGAAGCTGCATGTGCCGGCCAACTTCATCGGCTACGGCACCTTCGCGCTGTCGGCCATGGTGGCCTTTGCCTACCTGATCAAACAGCAGGCGAGCGAAACGCGCTGGTGGAAACTGGCACCGCTGTGGCTGTTGGGCGTGGTGCTGTGCTTTGAGCCCATCGTCTTTCGCCAGGGTGCGGCCGACAACGGCGGTGGCTACTGGATGGTGTATTTCGGTGTTTCTGCGCTGATCGTGGCGGGCATCTTGCTGGCGCGCCGGCGCATTGCCGAGCGGTTGCCGTCCTTCGAGATCCTGGACGATGTGATGTACAAGTCCATCGCCGTGGGCTTTGCGTTCTTTACCATCGCCACGGTCCTGGGAGCGCTGTGGGCCGCGGAGGCCTGGGGCGGTTACTGGAGCTGGGACCCCAAGGAAACCTGGGCGCTGATCGTGTGGCTCAACTACGCGGCATGGCTGCACATGCGGCTGATGAAGGGTTTGCGCGGCACCATGTCGGCGTGGTGGGCGCTGGTGGGCCTGGCGGTGACCACCTTCGCCTTTCTGGGCGTGAACATGTTCCTGAGCGGGCTGCACAGCTACGGAACCTTGTAACCCTCGGCGTCCAAGGGGGGAACCTGCGGGCCCTGCGGGCAGTCTGTGTCTCATGCAGACTGTGGCAGATGCGGCTGCCAGAAGGACCCCCATGTTGATTCCTACCCGAGACAACGGTTACATCCACCCTTGCGCCGGCGAGATCACGCCGCGCGCCGTCTATGAGCAGCGACGCGCCATGCTCCGCCTGCTGGCAGCGGGTGCGGGTTGCGCGGCGATGGCGGGCTGGGCAGGGCGTGTTGCCCTCGCTGACCAAGTCCGCCGCCCGGGGCGGCTCGCACCCCTGCCGGGTGCGCCGTCCGCCGTGCCGGGCGCGGTGACCATGGAGAAGGTCACCGAGTACCAAGATGCCACCACGTACAACAATTTCTACGAATTCGGCACGGACAAGAGCGACCCCGCGCGCAATGCCCATACCCTGAAAACCCACCCCTGGACCGTGGAAGTGGAAGGCTTGGTCAACAAGCCACGGCGCTTCGATATCGACGAGCTGCTCAAGCTCAGCGCGCAGGAGGAGCGCATCTACCGCCTGCGCTGCGTCGAGGGCTGGTCCATGGTGATCCCCTGGGTGGGGTACTCGTTGGCAGAGTTGATCAAGCGGGTGGAGCCGCAGGGCAGTGCCAAGTACGTCGAGTTCGTCACGCTGGCGGACAAAGCCACCATGCCTTATGTGGGCTCGCGTGTGCTGGACTGGCCTTACACCGAAGGCCTGCGCTTGGACGAGGCCATGCATCCGCTCACGCTGCTAGCCTTCGGCATGTATGGCGAGGTGTTGCCCAATCAGAATGGCGCACCGGTGCGCATCGTCGTGCCGTGGAAGTACGGCTTCAAGAGCGCCAAGAGCATTGTCAAGATCCGCTTCGTCGAGAAGGAGCCTGGTACCGCGTGGAACAAGGCTGCACGGCAGGAGTACGGCTTCTATTCCAACGTGAATCCGGATGTGGACCACCCGCGCTGGAGCCAGGCCACCGAACGGCGTATCGGCGAGGGCGGACTGTTCGCCAAGAAGCGCAAGACCCTGCTGTTCAATGGCTACGAGGCCCAGGTGGGACAGCTCTACGCGGGCATGGATCTGCGCAAGTTCTACTGATGGCGCGTGCACGCCTTTCGGGCAATACTCCCGCGCTGACGGGTCGCGGCTGGGGCGCGCGCGTGTTGTTGCACCCGGCAGCCAAGCCGGTGCTGTTTGTGCTGTGCCTGCTACCGCTGGCCTGGCTGGTGTATGGGGCGGCCGCCGATCGCCTGGGCGCCAACCCTGCCGAAGCCCTGATCCGCTCCACGGGCGACTGGACGCTGCGCATGCTGTGCCTCACCCTGGCAGTCACACCCCTGAGGCTGGCGCTGGCCCAGCCGCCGCTGGCACGCTTTCGGCGCATGCTGGGGCTGTACACCTTCGCCTACGCGGCACTCCACTTGCTGTGCTACAGCTGGTTCGACATGGGGCTGGATGTGCCGGAAATCCTTCGTGACGTGCTCAAGCGCCCCTTCATCCTGGTGGGCATGGGCTGTTTTGCGGTGCTCCTGGCGCTGGCGGCCACGTCGTTCAACCGGGCCATGCGCTGGATGGGCGGGCGGCGCTGGCAGCAACTGCACCGCGGCGTGTACCTGGCCGCGGGGCTGGCGATCCTGCACTTTTTCTGGATGCGGTCGGGCAAGAACGACTTTGTCGAGGTGGCGGTCTATGCCGCCATCCTGGCGGCGTTGCTGCTCGCTCGGCCTTGGTTGCGCCGGCGCCGCCGTGCGGACTGATTGCTATTATTTAGATAGCTGCTAGCGCTTTCTGGGTAAGCGCTAGAGCCGATTTTCTATCAAACCTTCAGGCGCGCACGGCCTGCAGCGCAGGGCGCACCTGGCGGGTGACGGGATCGATGTGACCCGTGGGGATCTGGTAGGCGCGGTCATCAAACAGGTCGATGCCACACATCAGGCTGTCGAGCCATTGGAAGAAGTCGTCGATGGCCGGCTTGCCCATGATGGGCGCGCCGTGCTGCGGAACCACCATGGCGATGTCGAGTTGCCGCGCCATGCGCGTCCACAGGCGCAGGATCTTGTTGGAGACCATGTAGCGGCGGTGAAAGCCTTCCATGCGTGGAATGTGCGGTGCCAGATGGGTCACCGGCACGCGTGCGTCGGCGCCCGAGGTCATGGACACGCCCAGGTCGCCCGTGAACAGGATGCGGCTGACCGGGTCGTAGAAGTGGAAGTTGCCTTCGGAATGCATGAAATGCGCCGGCAGCAGCACCAGTTCGTGCCGGCCCAGCGGCAGGCGGCCGCCGCTGTCGGGCACCCCGATGATGCGGTTCTCGGTTTTGCCGAGCTTGGTGAAGTGCGGCGCGAAGCGCTCCCAGATGCGTGAGATGACCAGCGTCGCCTTGGTGCTGCTCAACCAGCGGTCCAGCGAGGCGATGATGTCGGGGTCGGCGTGCGACGCAATCAGGTAGGACAGCTTGTGGGGCGGAAAGTGCTTGGACATGCCCATGAACAACTCGTTGAACGCCAGATTGCCGCCCGGGTCGATGATGGCGCCCGTGTCGTCGTCCACGATCAGGAACTGGTTGGCCTGAACCGCCTGCCCATCCTCCTCGACAAGGTCCGAGAACATCAGACAAGTGTGGTTCTTGTCCCGGTAGAGTTCAAGAGGTTCCTGAGGCATGCACGTGACTCCGCAATGAAAGTGCAATAGTACTCAAAGCGAAATGGTTATTCCTTGATGGTTATCAAGGGTTGCCCTGCGGTACCAGCTTTTCGCTGCGGAAGATGTCGTTCACGCTTTCGCGCGTGCGGATGAGGTGGGCTCGCGCTCCGTCCACCAGCACCTCGGCGGGTCGGGGGCGGGTGTTGTAGGTGCTCCCCATGGAACTGCAGTACGCCCCGGCGGACAGCACCGCCAGCATATCGCCCGCTGCCACCGCCAGGTTGCGGTCACGGCCGATCCAGTCCCCGCTTTCGCAGATCGGGCCGACGACGTCATACACGTGCGACACGGCCGTCGGGGTGGCCGCCTGCAGGGGCACGATGGCGTGGTAGGCCTGGTACATCGCCGGCCGCGGCAAATCGTTCATGGCCGCATCGACGACGCAGAAGTTCTTTTGCTCGCCGGGCTTGAGGTAGAGCACCTCCGTCAGGCAAACACCGGCGTTGCCCACCAAGGAGCGACCGGGCTCGATCATCAATTGGCGGTCACCGTAGCCGCGCGCGTCCAGCTTGGCCAACAGCTTGGCCCACAGCGCGTCGGCCCGTGGTGGCGTGTCGCCGTTGTAATCGATGCCCAGACCACCGCCAAAATCGATGTGGTGGATCGCGATGCCTGCGGCCTCGATGGCTTGCACGAGGTCCAGCATGCGATCCATGGCGTCCAGATACGGGCTCTCTTCCGTGATCTGGGAGCCGATGTGGCAATCGATGCCCACCACGCGCAAGCCGGGCAGGGCGGCTGCGCGCTGGTAGGTGGCAACCGTGCGTTCATGGGCGATACCGAACTTGTTGCCCTTGAGGCCCGTGGAAATGTAGGGGTGGGTCTTGGCGTCCACGTTGGGATTGACACGAATGCTGATCGGTGCGCGCAATCCCATGGATTGGGCCACTTCGCTCAGCACGTCGAGTTCTGCCTCGCTCTCCACGTTGAAGCAGCCAATGCCGACCTCCAGCGCCTGGCGCATTTCTGCGCGCGTCTTGCCTACGCCGGAAAAGATCACCTTCGCCGGGTCGCCGCCGGCTGCAATCACGCGTTGCAGTTCGCCGGCAGAAACGATGTCGAAGCCGCAGCCATGGCGTGCGAAAAGCTGCAGGACAGCGAGCGACGAGTTCGCTTTCATGGCATAGCAGATCTGCACCTTGCGCCCAGCGAACCCGCGCTGGTAGGCCCCCAGGGCGTCCAGCATGGCTGCCTGGGAATAGACGTAGAGGGGCGTGCCGAACTCCCGGGCCAGGTCGGCAAGGCGAAGGCCCTCCAACTGAAGCGCTTGGTCGTGGTAGTGCAAGTGGGGGTGGCCGGGCAGAACGGGATGGGTCATGGACGGGTGGTGGAAGCGGAATCGGCTGGCGACGAGGCGGGAGCCCGCGAGGCGGTGGGGTTGAGGGTTTCAGGGAGTGTGGCGCGCTGCGCGGCAGCCGGGTCCGTGGGCAGGTAAAGCGGACCCCGTTGGCCACAGGCCGCGAAGGCTGCCGTGCTCACAGCAAGGACAATCGTCCTGACTAGAATTTGACGGGCTCTGAACATACGCAAATTGTACTTTTCGACCTCAACGCCCACTTTGATTGCTATGACAAAGAACCAAGTACTTTTTTCGTGCACTCGTGATTTTTTCCGCGCCCTATTTATTTGCCGTGGTGAAACAAGACGACTAGCCATGCGGCTGGAATGGCAAACATTCTGGAAAACCCTTCGGACCGACCTTGGCTAAAGCAAAATACAGGCGCGCCGTGACAGCTACGCCCCAATCCTCGCACGCGTGAGATACGGCGCATCGGGACGAATCACGCGATAGATGGCGCACTTCACAGTGCCTATCCCAACGCCCCACAAATCAGCCAGCTCACGCATAGTGCGACCGCCCGCCAAGTACATGGCAACCAATTCCGCTTCATCATCCGGCGAAAGCACGCGCCTACGACCCCAACGCTTGCCACGCGCACGCGCCGCCGCCTGCCCCGCCATGACCCGTTCACGGATCATTGACCGCTCAAGCTGCGCCACGGCACCGAGCACCTGAAACGTAAATTCCCCAAAAGGGCTTGTCGTATCAAGCGGCTCAGTAAGACTCCGAATACATGCGCCCGCACCCTTTAGCCGCCCCTGAATCGCAAGCAAATCAGGCAAGCTCCTAGCGACTCGATCGAGCTTCCAAACGACAAGAGTATCGCCACGCTGAAGCGTTGAAAGCGCCACCTGCAATTGCGGCCGAGGCCCCACACCCGAGCCCGACTCAGTAAAAACACGACGCACGCCGTGACGCTCAAGCGCGTCACGCTGCAAAGCCGTATCCTGATCCTGCGTGCTAACACGCGCATAGCCGACCAACATCACCCCCTCCTTTGCGTCACCGGGAACGAAACGCCAAAATCTAGCGTCAATACCACCGCCCCAATTTCGCAAATAGCGCCTTAAAACCGCTTTGGCTACACTCCCCGAAATGGACTCAATAGCGTTGGCGGCACAATGGACAATCACCCATCCATGGCATCTACTGGGTGGACTGGCGATCCTGGCGGCAGCGGTGAAGATCGCAGGGAATCTGCGCGCGGGTTCGAGACGCCGGAAAGCATCGGCAGTGAGGTTACGGACGCGGCGTGAGCAGAACCAGTTTGATCCCGTTCAGACCGTATATTCTCCGAAACAGTACCGGAAGCCGCGCCCACCGCGCTAGCCTGCGGCGGGAGCGTGTAGGGATCAAACGGCCTACGCTTGATCCAGCTTGAACATGCTTCACTGGACACTTCAAGCTCAGCGCCGTCACTAGACACACACACGCACCGCCCACCCATGCACACACCACCCGCGATAACAGGCATGCGAACGACCTGACGCAGATGATCATAGGCGGGCGCAGTCCAAGGACGATCCGACAACCGGGGAACAAACGCCACGCGCTCATCCGGCGCAGCCGCCATATCTACAGCCGGCGAGGCCTGCATGGCGGGATTCACAGCAGAAGGCGCAGCAGACGCACCCGACGAAGCTGCAACCACGGCAGCGGGCTTAGGATTCATCCGCTCGCCAATCTTTTGATAGGCGAGCCAGGACAACGCACCAACAGACACCAGTGCGCCGAACATGACAACAAGCATCCAGGGCACGGACCGCACAGGCTTTACGTGCAAGCTCGCGCTTTTGTACTTACTGAAAATGTGCTTCGGGAGTCTGTAACGCTTTTTAATCGGCGCATTCTTCCACGCCGTTCGACAGTTATCCGCACATTCCGGCCACTCGTACCACCAGCGGCCCAACACTCCCAAGTCACGCAAGTGAACGTGCCGTCCAACCAGCGCGCGCACGTTCGAATCAACCAGATTAGGCCCCTGCGTGATGATGTACACATCCAGGCCGCGATGGCGATGCGTCTCCAACATCGCCACATGATCAGGCACCTTTTGACCAGGACCGCGAGGCCGCCAAATGCGCTGCACTTCATCAATAACGATAACCGCCCCATCTGGCACCAGCTCAGGCCAGCGCTCAGGCTCTTCCAGCTTTTCATGCGGGATGAGCAATTCAGGGATGCCATTGACGTACAACTGCCGCCCCGCGCCCAGCTCTTCCAGCATCGAAACAAGCGCAGCAGTTTTCCCCGTACCGGGACCACCTGTAAGCAGCGTAATCATGATGCCCCCTGGCCGGTTGTCTGTAGCGCGAAACGCTTCATGACCATCCACGCGAGCCCTGAAACAATGCCCCCGCTAGTGATCGCCATGGCATCAAAAAATCCAGCCATGGCCAGCAACTGAAGCACCTCAGGGAGCATGCCAGTCATCGCCGCCTTTGCACCATTCAACGCGCCACGCAGCGCCGTATCCGCACCTTCATAAGTGGTGTATCCGAAACCAAGCGCCACCAGCACCCGCGACACCAACGGCCAGGAAATGCGCGCCAGCCAATCAGCAATGCCTTCCATGCTCACACCTCCTTACGACTCAGACCGAGAAACGCGAGCGCCGCACTCAGGTACGCGAACCCCACCAAAAGAGGACGAATGCCACTTGCGAAATCGCATATCAAATCCCACCGAAATGCCATTTGCTTACCGAGAATGACGAACTCTTTCGGCGCGGGGCACGCCCCATCCGCCGGCCCGAAACCATCTTCCCTCTGAATCGACACAGGAACCGTCTTAGACGCCAACGCCTCAGGCTGCACATCGCCCAACTTCTGACAAGCAACGATGTCAGGATGCTTTTCGCACAACGACTGCTGCTCTTCGGGTTTAGGCCTATCCCCGTCACCGGGTTCAGGATCGGGCTGCGGCTGTGGATTCGGGTCAGCAGACCCCACCGGACGATCCACAGGCTGCATATCCACTTGCCACGGATTACTAGGAGTCGGGCTAGGGACGATGCGCACCCCAGGCTGCAAATAAGGCTGATTGGCAGGCCCCACCGGGCTATTGGGGTCATACTTGGGATTCGGCACAGGGTTGCCAGTAGGGACAAACTGCGGGCGATGCGCAGGATTCGGCCCAGGCTCAGGATTAATAAAGGGCTGCTCAACAGGCAAAGGAGTACCCGGAGGAAGCTCAAGAGGAACACTGTCGGGCATGGGCCAGCCCGGCTGATTAGCAGGGTTCAACAACTCTTCAAACCGAGGCTGCTGCACAGCGGGACTTAGGCAACCAGCAGGCGAAAACGTCCACCCGGAGGGGCACTGCGTCGCAGTTGCAGCACGCTTAATCAAAGAAGTACTATCCGGATCAGCCGTGCACGTCCGGCCTCCAGTACCGCAAACGTAGGTGGCGATAAAGGTAACATGACTTGCATTACAGCCAACGATTGAAAAGCTAGTACCCGCCGCTGCATTTTCTTGATAAACCGCAATAGCACGCGCGCAAGCGCCATCGGGATTCGGGAACCATCGATTCAGCGGATCGATAGCAGCGGCGTATTCAAATCCATCAGTACTTATCTGATCCCCAACTTCGCGCCACATGCCGCCAGATGCATCCCAAACGAGCTTGCCAGCACCAAGCCATAAAGCGATCCCCGCCGCAGTACGAATGCCAGGATGCAAAAAAATAGCCTGCGCAGCTATACGAGGAGCATTGGCCGCAAGCCTATATGCCGCAGGCATCCTGACCGCCTGCCCGCCCACGTTTGCAGTAAGCGCACCAGACTGGTGGATGACACGCCCAAACACCTGATCATTAGCGGCAGCGGCATAGCCGAATGCACCAGCACCGCCAGAAAACCCTGGTGGCGGCGCAAGTTGAGCATAACCAGCATGCGCAGTCAGAGAAAAGGCAGCAAGTAGCACCGCTACCAGCGCGCGCAGATAAGCCATACAGCCCCCAGGACGCCGATAAATGCGGCATAAAACTCAGGCGTCGCCATCGTTATCACCCCCGACATGAAAAACGGTGCGCGCAATGAACACGATGGCATACACCGCGATCCAAACGCCCGCGACCATCCAACCCATGCTTAAACCATCCTCAACACCGAGGAGATTGCAGGGTTGCGCGACAAAATCACTAACGAGCTGGAGAGGCACACCACCACCCACAGGCCGAAGCCCGTAAGTGATAGACGCTTCGGTCACCGACAGCAGATCGACCACATAGGCCGATCCGCCATGGTTCACCACTGCGCCAAGCTGGGCCGAAGCCACAGCTTGCGCAGCTTGCAGGGCCGTGCCATAGCAGGCTGCACCGACCTGAAACATCACCAGCGCCCCCGGCGCTCTTCACCAGAGATAACACCCCGGAGAAAATTGAACGTCATCACGGCGATGCGGGCAGAAAAAACCGCTATGGCTATGAGTAGAGCGTTGGCAGCCATGTCAGCCAACGCTGCCAACACCAACGGCATTACAGACCTTTGCGGATGAACTTGAACGCGTACACCGCGACGATCGCAGCGAGGACGATGCCCGCAACGGTCAGAGCATCGGTGGACAGGTTATCCAGGGCAGTTTGCACTTCCGTAGGAATGGCAGCGTGAGCGCTGCCAGCGGTAGCAGCAACGAATGCGGGGATCAGAGCCAGACGGGCCTTCACAGACTTGGTCATTTCATTTCCTTTGGTTAAAACGGTGCGGATTGCACCCGGAGGCCCTCGACGTTTCACAACGCTGGAGGGCTACCGGCTGGAATCAGCTACTGCCGCACATCGAAGGTGCGGAACACCACACCCTCACCGCTCAAATGATCCTGCACGGCATCAACCGCCGCTTCGGGCGTGCTGAACGGAGTCGCGTTGGTAATCAACGGCGTGGAGTCAACGCCGCCTTCACCATCCGCGCGCAGAAACGTGTAGTCATCGGTGGACTGCACGAAATAGCGTGGCGTGATCTGCATGGCGTACCCGGGAACGTTTTGAGTACTTTTAGCGTTGATAGGGAGGTGGCCTTAGGCCCCCTTAGCCCCTGCAACGGCCTTGGGCGTCAACACATGCATCACGGTCTTCATGGTCTTGCCATTCGTGACCATTTCCATCTCAGCTTCTGCCGTGAAAGGAAATGGCAGATGCTTGTATTTCTGGAACTCTTCGCTGGTGCCGAGCGTAAATTCACTGACAGCACTACCCTTTGCAGTGCCCTTGCTGTCATCCAGCGGCATCAACGCATAGACCTTGGTGCTGTCATAGGCCATGCCACTTTCGAGCTGGCCTTTACTGGACTTCATCCCGACCACCTGAATGGTTTGATTGAACTTCATAGCTTGATTCCTTTACTTGAATTCCGGCAGAGTCAAAGAGCCACTGCGGCCGGTGCGCAGGGGTTAGTGAATTTCTTGAGCGCGCACTCCAGGCCATGCGCCATCGTCGCGTGATCGAGGCCACGAAGCCCGCGAGGGATACGGCGGTGCGCCTGATCAACAACCAGACCGATCAACCAGTCCTCATTGGGCATGACCTTGGACACCTGCACCAAGGTAGGCGCGACAACACGCTGCAACCAGTTCACAACGCGCTGCGCGCTGGCCTCAGCGACTTTTTGGCCGGTAGGAATACGGGTAGCCGTATCGGTGTTCGCCACAAGCTGGAGCGCAGGGTATGCACCCGCGAAATACTCAGCGGTGCTGATCAACGCATCCCAAGGAATGATGCGATTGACGTTACGCAGCTCAGCCTCGGCACGGAGCCACCGGCTGTCCATCATTGCGAACTGGTGGCCCTTTTCATAGAAGCGTGCGAGCTTGCCGCTCTCGCGCTTGCCGACCTGAAAAGTACGACTATGACCAAGCATCGGCATGCCATCAGCATCGCGACCAAGAGACCAACAACCGTGCGTGGTGTACTTTGGCTTGCGGTTGCGATAGCTGAATTCATCGTGCTTATAGAGGTGCACAACTTCCTCGATGGTCAACTCGCCCTCAAAAAAATCCTTCGCCAAATCCACCCGCGTAATGGTCGGGTGCATATCCGCGAAATAGTCATGCACGCGCTTTTCCCAACCCTTGCGCGCCATGGTGCAACCCTCGCCTTTGAGGGTGAAACAGATAGTTCCGCGCTGCCCTTCGCCACCCGCGCTCACGCTGGCGACTTCATGACCAAAGGCGTTATCAATGGTGGTGGTGAACTCGTAGTAATCACGCCCCGGACGATCCATGCCCAACGTGTAGCCCAGCAGTTGCGCAAACACGTTGGCGTACCACCGGGCCAAGTCCTGGTCATCGGTGTAGCGAGGAATGCGCTTCGTTTCCGGGATTAATTCACGGCGCAGGGTGAAGCGCAGGTAGTCAACGATGACACCGTTTTGAGCCTTGGCCTCAAGCTGGCGTTTCTGGCAGACAACTTTCAATTTGCCGCCCTCAATAACCAGCTTTTCATCATTGGTGTTCATCGCCGTTCCCCACTTCCGAAATTTTGTTTACCCCCGTGTTACTCGGGGGGGCATCGATGCGCGGCGCGCCCGCGTCCGCGCTTCGCTTGCATGACGCGGGCGCGCCGACGCAAGCAGGGCCGCAGCCTGCGCATGACGCAGGGCACACAGAGGCCGAACGCACGCCAGTGGCCAGGAAATCCGCAACCGCCCGCCATGCCTGCGCGTTGGCAGAGCAGGGGACAGGAGCAGAGGGAGCAGGAGAGACAGACAGGGGCGCAGATGGCGCGGCTGCTGCGGATTCAGGCACTGGGCGCGTCCCTGCGGGACCGGGCTCTATGGCTTCGCCACCAAGCCCCTGCGGATCTTGGCCCATGCGGGTGACGATCCCTCGCGCTGGAGAACCAGCGACGGCGCGCACAGCATGGGGCACGGGTTGCGCAAGGCTTGACATGGGGTTTGGCACCCCATACCCCGCCCCCACCGAGCCCGCTTCGCGGGACGCGCTATTCGCGCTTCGGCGGGGCCCCAGCTTGTCTCCAAGAAGGGGGGTGGGCAGGACGCGCGCCAAATGGGTAAGAATGCGCTTCATGCAGCACTCCGAGCCCAGGCAGCGAAGGCGGCGCGCTTAGCCGCAGCACGCAAACGACGCGCAGCCTGGTCGCTGTTACTGCAACCCTGGTCCGCTGCAACAGCGACCAGGCACGACTGCACCGCGGTGGCTGCGACAGCCGACGGGCCGCAGCTCGGAGTAACAGCGAGATGCGCGGCCGGCGGCTGTAACTGCGAGCCGGCACACTTCGCGGCCAGCTCGACCAAGAAGGCCGCAAACGCGGGCGGGGTACGCTCACGATCAGCGGGCGACAGCTCCAACGTGCGACCAGCAGCTCGACGTAACTGCACGGGCAACTCGCCCACCTGATCGCGGCTTGCGCCGACGATGTACAGATAAGTGGGCTTCGGGGCGGCATGGCCCCACCAGCCTTGATCTACCAGCAGCGTCCAACCACCCCAGGCATCCACATGGCCGGGGTGAGGCAGGCCAGCAACGGGCCATAACGTGCTACCCCAAGGATGCTCCAGCACACCACCGCAGCGGCGCACCTGCTTAACCGCGAAAAGGGCCAGAGCTTTTTCGCCGGGGCGCGGTTTGGCCCACTGGCGCAGACGGCCCCAGCCACGACATGGCGGATGACAGACAACAGGATTGGAGCCCACGTATCCGCGCGCATCACGCTCGGCATCCCACACATCGGCCACCAGGTCAAAGTAACAAGAGTCCGAACGGGCAAAGAGGACCGACACACCTGGCCGCTGTAACTGACTCATGGCAGCAGCCCTTGCGCGCCCTCGAGACGCAGGACGTACAGGCGGGCGCGGTCGGGCGTCTTGCCGTCGCGCAGGTACGCGGCGCAGGCCTGCGCGGCGGCTTTGTAGTCGGCTACAGAGCGGACATTGCCGTCGCGGACGGATGCAGGCACCGGCGCCGCAAGGGCGCGACGACAGCGGTATTGCAGGTCGCGTTTGGCTTCGGGGCTCATTGCAGAACCCCGTCACGGCGCGCGCCATACAAGCCGACGTGCTTCCAATTGCGATTGCACTGAGCAAAGCGCACCATCGACTGAAGCAACTCGTTCACGCTGCAATCGAGCATGGCGGCCGTCTCGCGCAGCTTCGCAATAATCTCGGGCTTGTCGGTGAAATCGACCCGAGCCTTATCAGCGCGGTAAGCAGCCTTACGGGCGGCAGCGCTGGCATGCTTCGCCTTACGACCACGACGCGCCGCAGCATGCCTTTCACGGAATTCACGCGCCAACTCATCCGGCACAAGAAAAACATCATCGATGTTCTCAGGCTCGGTGCCACCCTCGCCGCCAACCTCAGCCAGGAGGGATGCAGGCGCGCCCGCACAGACGGGAGGGTGACAAACGTTTACCGCATCGCATGCGGCAATCTCAGGGAAAAGCAGTTGAAGGTCTGGCATAGCTGGCCCCATGCGTGATAAAGTGGCATTAGCATTTTTGCGATACATAGCAAAGTTGCTAACTAGTCCACATATTAGCAAAGGTGCTAACTATGAGCCAATTGAATTTATTAATCGAAAAAGCGGCATCGATAGCTGGTAGCGAATACAAGCTAGCGCAAATGCTGGGCATGCAGCAGCCCACCATCACCGCATGGAAAACGGGCAAACGGCCATGCTCAGCACCAGACCGCGCGGCACTCGCAGATGTAGCAGGAGAGAACGCAGCCGAAGCCGCAGTAGAGGCAGTGATCGAGGGAATCAACCTCGAGACGCCAAAGGGTCAACGCGCTAAAGACGCTCTAATGCGGGCCCTAGAGAACATTCGAAAACTGTAATGACCGACCTCGAATTCATGGACCGTGCAGAAAAGCTGCTGCTGGCGGTGGAACAAAGCTGCGACCGTATCAACGACACCACCGACGCTGATCTGGATGGCCAGCGTACGGGGGGCATGGTGACCATCACCTTCCGCAACCGCAGCCAGATCGTGATCAACCTTCAAAAGCCGCTGCACGAGATATGGATGGCGGCGCAATCCGGCGGATATCACTTCCGCCATGACGGGACGGCGTGGATGGATACCAAGGGTGCCGGCGAGTTCTTTGCAGCGCTCAGCCACAACGCCACTTTGCAAGCGGGGGAAGCGCTCCAGTTCACCGACTAGCGGCGACAGCGCGGCTCGGCCAACAAGCGAAGGGCTGCGCAAATGATTGCGCGGGCGCACAGGCTCGCCTCTTCATCAATTACGGAACAGGTCTAGGATACGGTTGCGCTCTTCGGGTGGAGGCGGTGTTCCCGGAGCCGGCGCACCGTCGGTGGGGGTGGCGCTCTCCATACCCACACTGGCGACGCCCGCGTTGCGTGCATATTCTTCGTAGAACCATTCGCCACTCACGTTCACGACGCCAGCGGGTACGGTGGGCTCTGCCACTGGGACGCCCTTAAGCGCTTTTTCCATGAAGCTGATCCAGACCGGCAGGCTGAGTCCGCCACCGGTCTCACGGCTTCCGAGGTTGCGCGGCGTGTCATAACCGATCCACGTCACAGCAGCCAGCGTGGGCTGGAAGCCTGCAAACCACGCATCGACTGCGTCATTGGTCGTTCCTGTCTTGCCATAGATATCGGGGCGTTTGAGCGTGGCCTGTGCACGTGCCGCCGTGCCGGAGCGCGCGACTTCCTGAAGCATGCTGTTCATGATGAACGCGTTGCGTGGCTCAATGGCGCGGGGGTTGTCTGTGACGGCGGGAGGTTGGAAATCCGACAGGATGCGTCCCTTGTGGTCCGTGACACGGGTGATGAGATAGGGGTTGACGCGGTAGCCGCCGTTGGCAAACACCGCGTAGGCCGAAGCGAGTTGCATCGGGGTGACAGAGCCTGCGCCCAGCGCCATCGTCAGATAGGGAGGATGCTTGTCGGCTTCGAATCCGAAACGGGTCACCCAGTCCT
Source organism: Diaphorobacter sp. ED-3 (assembly GCF_027625375.1). Lineage (NCBI taxonomy): Bacteria > Pseudomonadati > Pseudomonadota > Betaproteobacteria > Burkholderiales > Comamonadaceae > Diaphorobacter > Diaphorobacter sp. ED-3. The sequence goes on from NZ_CP115182.1 coordinate 919,464, forward strand.
GCGCGTTCTTGGGGCCGACAGCCTGCAGGATGCGAATGGAGACGACGTTCTTGGAGCGGGCAAGCCCTGCGCGCATGGTCATGGGACCGTCGTACTTGCCATCGTAGTTCTTGGGCTCCCAGGGTTGCCCGCCTGTCACGCCCGCACTGAAGAACAAGGGAGCGTCGTTGATCACCGTGGCAGGTGTGAAGCCCTTTTCCAGAGCGGCGGAGTAGATGAACGGCTTGAACGCCGAACCTGGCTGGCGCCAGGCCTGGGTGACATGGTTGAACTTGTTCTTGTCGAAGTCAAAGCCGCCCACCAGGGCACGGATGGCACCGGAACGCGGATCGATGGCCACGAAAGCACCTTCCACCTCAGGAAGCTGGGTGATTTCCCAAGTCTTCTTGGGTGTTTGTACGACCCTGATGACCGCGCCCCGGCGCAGTTTGATGTTGGGCGGGGCTTTCTCGCTGAGTCCGGACTGCGCGGGCTTGAGGCCTTCGCCCGTGATCTCGATCTGTTCGCCATCGGCGCGGGCCGCCAGAATCCTCTTGGCGTTGACCTCCAGCACGACCGCGGCGAGCACATTGCCGTTATCCGGGTGGTTGGCCAGAGCGTCGTCGATGGCGTCTTCGGTCTCCTCAGACGCGGAGGGTAGGCTGACAAACCGCTCAGGCCCGCGGTAATGCTGTCGGCGCTCGTAGTCCATGATGCCCTTGCGCAACGCGGTGTAGGCTGTCTCCTGCTCGCCGGCATTCAGCGTGGTGTACACATTCAATCCGCGCGTGTATGCCTCGGGGCCGTACTGCGCGTAGATGAGTTGACGCGCCATCTCGGCCACGTACTCCGCATGGATGCGGGTCGAGTCCGTCGACGAGCGCAGCTTGAGATCTTCTTGCTTTGCAGCAGTGGCTTCCTCGGCAGTGATGAAGCCGTTTTCCAGCATGCGATCAATGATGTACAGCTGCCGGATCCTTGCGCGCTTGGGGTTAGAGATGGGGTTGTAAGCGGACGGGGCCTTCGGAAGGCCAGCAAGCATGGCTGCTTCGGCAATGGATATGGACTTCAGCGGCTTGCCAAAATAAGTTTCTGCGGCTGCTGCAAATCCATAGGCGCGATTTCCCAGATAAATCTGGTTCATGTAGATCTCGAGAATCTGGTTCTTTGTTAACAGATGCTCGAGCTTAAATGTGAGCAATATTTCGTAAATTTTTCTGGTAAATGTTTTTTCGGAAGAAAGATAAACATTTCGCGCCACTTGCATGGTAATAGTGGAAGCACCCTGGCTTTTTACGCGTCCTAGATTGGCCAGCGCAGCGCGCAACACCCCTTTGTAGTCCACGCCACCGTGCTGGAAGAAGCGTGCGTCTTCGATCGCCAACACTGCATTGGTCATCACAGGGGGGATGTCCTGGATGGGCGTCAAGTTGCGCCGCTCCTCACCGAACTCTCCCAGCAATGCGCCTTCTGCGGAGTACACCCGCAGGGGTAGCTTAGGGCGGTAGTCCGCCAGATCGGACACATCAGGCAGATTGGGATATGCCACCGCAAGGCCCAGTCCGATGGCGAGAGCACCGGTCAACGTTGCGGCGGCGCCCAGGCCAAGGATCCACGTGAACCCCAGCAGAAGCCAGCGCACGGCGCGTGGCATTGAGGATGTGGGCGGGGAAGATGTTCTGTCGGGAGGCTGTGGCATAGGGTCTCGATACGAGGCAACCCGTCATTATAAAAATCTTGGCGTTTCGCCTTGGCTGGGACGCCTTGCCTTGGTCACCGCGCGAAAAATAGGACCGACGATTCAGCGATAGCACCTGAAAATCGTCTGCTTTTGACAACGCCGCTTTTGTGTGAGAAAGGTAAAACTCTTGGCTGGTGAAGAACCTTACTGATAGCATTCATGTGAAGTGTTAAGTTTTGTTGCGTCATATAGATAAGTAGCGGAGGGGCACCTTGATCTCAATGGGGTCGTTGTTCAGTCGTCAGTCTGCCCCATTGCTGGGTGTGGACATCAGCTCTTCCAGCGTCAAGCTGGTGGAGTTGGGACGAGATAAGGGAGGGGCGCTGGTTCTCGAGTGCTGTGCAATCGAGCAACTGGAGCGTGGGTGGATCACGGATGGCAACATCGAAAAGTTCGATGAAGTCGCCGAGGCGTTGCGTCGCGTTGTGAAGAAGAGCGGGACCAAAACCAAGAATGTCGCCCTTGCATTGCCATCCTCTGCTGTGATCACCAAGCGCATCACGCTGCCCGGCGGGATGTCCGAGCAGGAACTGGAAGTGCAGGTGGAATCCGAAGCCAACCAGTACATTCCTTTTTCGCTAGACGAGGTGAGCCTCGACTTCTGCGTGGTGGGCCCCAGCAAGAGCGCGCCAGGCGATGTCGACGTGCTGATTGCGGCCTCTCGCAAAGAGAAGGTGCAAGATCGTCAAGGTCTCGCGGAGGCGGCTGGACTGAAACCCGTGGTCGTCGACATTGAGTCGCATGCGGCACGCTTGGCAGCAGGGCGGCTGATTGAAGGGTTGCCCAATCGGGGCGTCGATGCGGTCGTTGCCCTCTTTGAGGTGGGGGCAATGACGACGAGCATGCAGGTCATTCGGAATGACGATGTCTTGTATGAACGCGACCAAGCTTTTGGTGGTGCGCAGTTGACCCAGTTGATCGTGCGCCAATATGGGTTTTCACAAGAAGAAGCAGAGGGCAAGAAGCGCAATGGCGACTTGCCTGAAGACTATCAATCTGCTGTCCTGCGCCCCTTCGTGGACAGTCTCGCTCAGGAAATCAGCCGCGCGCTGCAGTTCTTCTTTACGAGTACACCATACAACCGCGTGGATCACATCATGCTCGCAGGCGGATCTGCCCCTCTGCCCGGCTTGACGGAATCCGTCATTCAGAACACGGGGTTTGCGTGTAGCGTCATCAACCCCTTTGATGGCATGGAAGTGGGCGGGGGGGTTCGCCTCAAAAAGATGGTGCGCGAGGCGCCGTCCTACTTGACCTCCTGTGGGCTGGCAATGCGGAGGTTCCTGCAGTGATTCTTATCAACCTACTCCCGCATCGGGAGGCCGCTCGTAAACGCAGGCGAGAGGCGTTTCAAGCCATCATGCTCGCTTCAGCATTGGTGGGGCTTGCCATTGCCGCGGCTATTTATTGGTGGTTTCAGATGATGATCACTGACCAGCAAGATCGCAATAATTTTCTACGAAGCGAAATCGGAGTCCTTGAGGGACAAATCAAGGAAATCGCGACTATTGAAGAAGAAATTGCAGCTCTACAAGCGCGGCAGAAAGCAGTAGAGGACTTGCAATCTGATCGAAATTTGCCTGTGCACCTCCTCAATGAATTGGTGGCGCAATTACCTGATGGTGTCTATATCACCAGTTTGAAGCAAATAGATCAAACTGTAACTATGCAGGGTATGGCTCAGTCTAATGAGCGCGTCTCTGAAATGCTGCGCAATCTTGCCAACAATACCCCATGGTTTTCGAAGCCTGAATTGGTGGAAATCGTCGCAGCAAATGTTGCCTTAACTCCAAAGGACCAGCGTCGGGTTGCCTCTTTTAATCTGCGTTTCCGGCTGGTGCGAAGCGCCGAAGCGCAGAAGGCGATGGAGGCCGCCAGTGCCGTGGCTGCGAGGAAGTAACATGGCAAAAAAGAATAAGCCAAAACTTGATTTCGCAAAGCTGCAGGGTGATCTGCAACGGCAGTTTCACAACTTAGATCCTAAAGATCCTTCTTTATGGCCAGTGTTGCCCCGTGCATTGCTTTGTGCACTCATCGCTGCGGGCGTCGCCACCTTTCTTTGGTTCTTTAAGTTGACTGAGTATGAGCAAGAACTGACGGCCGAGCGGAATACTGAGCAGACGCTTCGGGAGGATTACCAGAAAAAACTGGTTAAGGCGGTCAGTCTGGAAGCGTTAAAAAAACAACGAGAACAGATTCAGCAGTATGTGATTCAATTGGAAAAGCAACTGCCTAGCAAGGCGGAAATGTCTGCTCTGCTCTCTGATATCAACCAGGCGGGGCTTGGGCGGAGTCTGCAATTTGAATTGTTTAGGCCCGGGCAAATAGTGGTCAAGGACTATTACGCTGAGCTGCCTATTGCTATTCGCGTGGCAGGGAAGTACCACGACATGGGTGCTTTTGCCTCAGATGTGGCCAACTTATCCCGCATTGTTACTTTGAACAATTTGGCAATTACTCCTATTTCAAAGGATGCAGCCGGCAATTTGACGCTTGAGGCGACAGCAAGAACGTTCCGTTATCTGGATCCTGAGGAAATACAGGCGCAGAAGGCGGCTAAGGGGGGTAAGAAATGAAGCGGATTACTGCCCTGATTGCCTTGAGTGCTGTCTTTGCGCTGGCGGGATGCGGACCCAGCGGGGAAGAAGAGCTTCGTCAGTGGATGTCGGAATTGCGCGCAACAACCAAGCCGCGTATTACCCCGCTGAAAGAGCCTAAGCAATTCTTTCCTCAAGATTATGTTTCGGATAGTGGTATTGATCCGTTCAATTCAATGAAACTGACATTGGCTTTGCGGCGGGACTCGGCGGAATCAGCGGCTAATGCTTCCCTGATTGCCCCGGAGATGGCAAGGCGGAAGGAGCCGTTGGAGGCATATCCGCTCGATGCAATCCGGATGGTGGGGAGCATGAATAAGGCAGGTATACCTACCGCATTGATCAGTGTCGATAAGTTGCTGTATCAAGTCCGGGCGGGTAACTATCTAGGACAAAACTACGGGAAAATCGTCGGTATTACCGAGACCAATATGCGCCTGCGAGAGATTGTCCAAGATCCGACGGGCGATTGGGTAGAGCGTATGACAACACTGGATCTGCAAGAGGGGAATGAGGTGAAGAAATGATTCAAGAGAAGCTTCGTTTACACGCGTACTGGCGGATGTTGGGAGCCGCAGTTGTGGCTGCGCTGACGGTGTCTGTGGCGCAAGCTCGCGGATCTATTGATTCCATCTCTGTTTTTTTGCAAGGTGGTGCCGAAGTTCTGCGGATTGAATTTTCTGAGCCGCAAGCAGAATTGCCCACTGGGTTTTCTATCCAAAACCCTGCGCGCATTGCACTGGACTTTCCTGGAGTGAGCAATGGGACCGGGCGCTCATCAATAGATATCAATCAGGGGAATATCAAGTCTGCCAACATTGTGCAAGCAGGAGCGCGGGCACGTGTAGTTTTGAATCTCAAGCAGCCCACTTCTTACCGCGCAGAGTTGCAAGGCAAGACAGTCCTGGTGCTGTTGGATGCTGCGTCCTCGGCTGTAAAGATGCCTCCTCCTCAGGTGACGACATTCGCAGAAAGTCAAAATATTGACAATTTGCCGCTGAAGGATCTTGATTTTCGACGTGGAGCAGATGGGGCCGGTCGTATTGTTGTTGGGTTGCCTAACAATCAGGTGGGCGTCGATTTGCAGCAGCAGGGTAAGGGGCTGATTGTTGATTTCCTGCGTTCATCATTGCCCGAAGGCCTGCGCCGCAAATTGGACGTTTCTGACTTCGGTACACCCGTGCAAACCATTACTGCATCACAACAGGGTGAGCGTGTGCGTCTGACAATTGACCCTGTTGGTGAATGGGAGCATAGCGCTTATCAAAGTGATAATCAGTTTGTAGTCGAGGTGCGGCCGAAGAAGGTTGATTTGACTAAATTGACACAAGGTCCTGCATATTCTGGAGAGAAACTCTCTCTGAATTTTCAAAATATTGAAGTTCGTTCGTTGCTGCAAGTGATTGCGGATTTTACTAATTTCAATATTGTCACATCGGACACTGTTACTGGTGCTTTGACCTTGCGGCTGAAGGATGTTCCCTGGGATCAGGCTCTCCAGATCATCATGGACGCAAAGGGGCTTGGTATGCGCAAGTCTGGCACGGTACTGTGGATCGCGCCCAAAGACGAAATAGACGAGCGCACGAAGAAGGATTACGAAGCCGCTTTGGCGATTCAGAAACTGGAGCCTTTGCGAACCCAGGCTTTCCAATTGAATTATGCAAAAGCCGCCGACATGGTCACCCAACTGACCATGAGCAGTCAGGGTGGATCGTCCACGAGCGGTTACTCCAATCGATTCCTGTCGGATCGCGGGAGTGCAATCTCGGAGCCGCGCACCAATCAGCTATTTGTTACGGATACTTCGGCCAAACTTGAAGAAGTTCGCCAGTTGTTGGCGACGCTTGATGTACCGGTGCGGCAGGTGATGATCGAGGCGCGTATCGTGGAAGCGCGGGATACGTTTGGTCGTTCCTTGGGGGTGCGACTGGGAGGAGGGTCGCGCACGGGCGGAAGTGCAGTTGGCGGTACCTACGATAATGTGGCCGGCCCCACCGGGGGGAGTGGCATGTCACCGTTCGTTAGCCTGCCTGCATCTTTATCAGGGGTCTCCACTGTTGGATCATTCGCATTGTCGATCTTCAATTCCAACGCCAGTCGCTTCCTCTCTCTGGAGTTATCTGCGATGGAAGCGGATGGACAGGGCAAGATCGTTTCCAGTCCGCGTTTAATTACGGCTGATCAGACCAAGGCGCTTATCGAACAGGGGACGGAATATCCTTATTCGGTTACCGCTCCGAACGGTGCGACAACCATCGCCTTCAAGAAAGCCGTATTGAAACTGGAAGTGACGCCTCAGATCACCCCTGAGGGCAACATCATTCTTGATCTGGACGTCAACAAGGACAGTCGAGGAGAGACCACCACGCAGGGGGTGGCCATCGATACTAAGCACATCAAGACCCAAGTGTTGATCGAGAACGGCGGCACCGTCGTGATCGGGGGTATTTTTGAGATGGAAGAGACCAACCAAGAGAACAAAATACCTGTCTTGGGTGACGTTCCCGTGGTCGGGAATCTATTCAAAAATAGAACGAAGGAGTCCACCAAGCGGGAGATGCTGGTGTTTATTACTCCGAAGGTCATCACAGATCGCGGGCCGGTACGCTGAGGCACGTGTTCAGTTGGTTCGACAGGGGGTGGTTCACCCCCCTGTTTTTATTGGGTAGATGGAGTGGCATGTATGGCAAAGATGGCTACGGTACAGATCGAACTAGGGGATCGGGGCTACGCCATCTATATCGGCAACGGTCTGCTGGAGAATGCAGGCACCTACAAGGGCTTGCCCGCAGCGTACGCCGCGCTCATTGTCAGCAATACCTCGGTTGCACCGTTGTATGCGCAGAGATTGCGGAATGCCCTGCGGATGCAATATGCGCAGCTGCACGAAGTTGTCTTGCCAGATGGCGAATCACACAAGGATTGGCATACGCTGAATCTGATCTTTGACGGTCTGCTGAAGCACGGCTGCGACCGTAGGACGGTTTTATTCGCGCTGGGCGGCGGCGTCATCGGTGACATGACCGGTTTCGCTGCGGCGTGCTACATGCGCGGCGTGCCCTTCGTGCAAGTGCCCACCACATTGCTGGCGCAAGTGGATTCGTCGGTGGGCGGCAAGACTGCCATCAACCATCCGCTGGGTAAGAACATGATCGGCGCGTTCTATCAGCCTCAGTTGGTGGTATGTGATCTGGACACGTTGGACACTTTGCCGGCGCGCGAGTTGGCGGCGGGCCTGGCCGAGGTGATCAAGTACGGGCCAATCGCAGACATGGAGTTGTTTGCCTGGCTCGAGGCCCACATGGACGCGCTCGTCGCGCGGGAGCGCGGCGCGCTGGCCCATGTGGTCAAGCGCAGCTGCGAGATCAAGGCGGCGGTGGTAGGCGCGGATGAACGCGAAGCCGGGCTGCGTGCCATTTTGAATTTCGGCCATACCTTTGGCCATGCCATCGAGGCGGGCATGGGCTACGGCGTGTGGCTGCATGGCGAAGGGGTTGCCGCAGGCATGGTGATGGCCGCGCATCTATCGCAGCGGCTGGGTTTGGTGGACGGCTCCTTCGTTGAACGCCTCACGCGCCTGATCGAGCGGGCCGGTCTGCCCACACGGGGGCCGGTGCTCGACGCGCAGGACAATGCGGGGCGCTATCTGGAACTCATGCGCGTGGACAAGAAGGCAGAAGGCGGTGAGATCCGCTTCGTGCTGATCGACGGACCCGGCAAAGCCGTCATGCGCGCCGCGCCGGATGCGCTGGTGCGCGAAGTCATCGACCAGTGCTGCGCATCCTAATGTTTGCTATAAAAATAATAGCTTATTGCGCTTGTCTGGTGGGCGTTATGGGGCAGTTTGGTGCTTGAGGCGCATTTGGCGTCGTATGCCTGTCATTCGGCGTGCACTCAAGGCAGGCGCCATCCCGAGGCGCCGGCGCCTACGCGTACGGAATACCAGCGGGACCGCGACCGCATCGTGCATTCCACCGCGTTCCGGCGGCTGGTCTACAAGACCCAGGTATTCCTCAACCATGAGGGCGATCTGTTCCGTACGCGGCTCACGCATTCACTGGAGGTTGCGCAGTTGGGGCGCTCCATCGCGCGGTCGCTGAGGCTGAACGAAGACCTTGTCGAGGCCATTTGCCTGGCGCATGACCTGGGACATACGCCATTCGGCCATGCAGGGCAGGATGCGCTCAACGAGTGCATGGCGGACCATGGAGGCTTCGAGCACAACCTGCAGAGCCTGCGTGTGGTGGACACGCTGGAAGACCGCTACCCCGCCTACGATGGCATCAACCTGACCTACGAGACGCGCGAGGGCATCCTCAAGCACTGCTCGCGGCGCAACGCCGAGCAATTGGAGGCGCGCGAACCCGGCGGTGTGGGGCGGCGTTTCCTCCTCGGCCAGCAGCCGAGCCTGGAGGCGCAGCTGTGCAACCTGGCCGATGAGATTGCCTACAACGCCCATGACATCGATGATGGTGTGCGCTCGGGCCTGATTACGCTGGAGCAGTTGCGCGACGTACCGCTGTTCGACCGCTACCGCGCGCAAGCGCAGAACGACTACCCGCATCTCGCGCAGTCCGAAGGGCGGCGCCGTTTACTGAGCGAGGCCATCCGTCGCATGCTCAGCGAGCAGGTGTACGACGTGATCGATGCCACGCGCGCAGCGCTGGCAGAGCATGCGCCCGCTGATGTGGAAGCGGTGCGCCGGCTGCCTGCCCTGGTCGGCTTCTCGCAGGCCATGCGCGCGCAGTCGCAGGTGCTCAAGCGGTTCCTGTTCCAGTCGCTGTACCGCCATCCCCAGGTCATGCAGACCACGGACCGTGCCCGTCAGGTGGTGCGCGACCTGTTCGCCATCTACCAGGCGTACCCGCGGGAAATGCCACCGGTGCAGGCCGGCTGGGCGTTGGATGGCGACGATGCACGCCGTGCGCGCACGGTGGCGGATTTCATCGCAGGCATGACCGACCGGTTCGCCGCCCGAGAGCACGAACGCTTGACCGGTCAGCGCTTGCTGGCCTGACGCGCCAGCCCCGGTCCGCCTGTGCGCCAGGGCAGAGACATACAATGCGAGCCCTCTTCAGACCACGCCCGCCATGACCACCAGCCCTATGCCCGACCAGCCCCGCGAGGATGCAGCCGCCTGCGATGACAACGTGGTGGTGGCGGACATGGTGCGCTGGCTCGAGCGTGCCGTCATCGGACTCAACCTGTGCCCGTTCGCCAAAAGCGTGCATGTGAAGGACCAGATCCACTACGTGGTGAGCCATGCCACGGATGCGCGTGAACTGTTGCAAGACCTGGCTGCCGAGTTGGAGGCGCTGGCCGAAGCCTCTCCCGAAAAGCGGGACACCACGCTGCTCATCGCGCCGCTGGCCATGCCGGACTTTCTGGATTTCAACGACTTCCTGGAGTTGGCCGACGAGCTCGTCGAATCCATGGACCTGGCGGGCATCCTGCAGGTTGCGTCGTTCCACCCGCACTTCCAGTTCGAGGGCACCCTCGCTGACGATGTGACCAACTGCACCAACCGCGCGCCTTATCCCACGCTGCATTTGCTGCGCGAGGAAAGCATCGACCGCGCGGTGGAAGTGTTTCCCGAGGCGCAAGAGATCTTCGAGCGCAACATTGAACTGCTGGAGCGCCTGGGCGCGGCCGGATGGGCCGATCTGGACGTGGGGCCCCACTGGCCAGAGGGCGCGGCTGCGAAGGGTGCTCCGCAAGTATGAGCCGCTCCACCACCACCGGGCAACCGCACCGCAGTGCGCGTGCCAAGTCGGGCACGCAGCAGACGGGCGCCGCCGACGCTGCGGTGCTGGCCGAACTGCGGCCAGGCCAATCCGTGGAGTTGCTCAAGGAACTGCACATCCTCACGCGCGAGGGACGGCTCAACCAGGACTCGCGCCGCAAGCTCAAGCAGGTCTATCACCTCTACCAGTTCATCGAGCCACTGCTCGCCGAGCTGTCCGCCGATGGCCACGCGCCACTGCTGGCCGACCATGGCGCGGGCAAGTCCTACCTGGGTTTCATTCTCTACGACCTGTTCTTCAAGCAGCTCGGACGTGGCGAGATTTACGGTATCGAGTGGCGCGCGGAATTGGTGCAGCGTTCACGTGAATTGGCGCAGCGCTTGGGGTTCGCACGCATGCACTTCCTGGACATGGCGGTGGCGGATGCTGCGGGCGCGGCAGAGCTGCCCGAGCGCTTTGACATCGTGACTGCGCTGCATGCCTGCGACACGGCGACTGATGATGCGATTGCCTTCGGCCTGCGCAAGCAGGCGCGTGCCATGGTGCTGGTGCCTTGTTGCCAAGCCGAGGTGGCGGCCTGCCTGCGCGGCACCAAGGCGCTGAGCCTGTCGCGCACGCCGCTGGCCGAGTTGTGGCGCCACCCGATCCACACGCGCGAGATGGGCAGCCAGATCACCAATGTGTTGCGGTGCCTGCATCTGGAAGCCAGCGGCTACCAGGTCACGGTGACGGAGTTGGTGGGCTGGGAGCACAGCATGAAGAACGAGCTGATCCTGGCGCGCTACACCGGCCAAAAGAAGCGCAGCGCGCGTGAGCGGCTGGCGGCCATACTCGAAGAGTTCGGGTTGGCGCAAGCCCTGGGGTCGCGCTTCGGTCTGGATGACGCCGGGTCGGTGGCGGTATGAGCCATTTAAGCCTCTAGCGCCCGCCAATAAAGCGCTAGAAGCTATAGATTTAAGAGCAATTGAACGGTCCCAAGACGGTTTCATGGCCCGCCTTCCCCGCCTCGCCCTCGCTGGCTACCCGCACCACATCATCCAGCGCGGCAACAACCGCCAGCCGATTTTCCTGGATGCCGCGGACCGGGAGCTCATGTGGTCGTTGCTGGTCGAGCATGCGCGGCAGCAGCAAGTGGCGGTGCACGCCTATGTGCTCATGGACAACCATTTCCACCTGCTGGCCACGCCGCAGGAGGGCAAATCGCTGCCTCTGATGATGCAAGCCGTGGGGCGCAGCTATGTGCGGCGCTTCAACCAGCGCCATGGGCGTTCGGGCACGCTATGGGAAGGGCGCTACCGCAGCGCCGTATTGCAGGCCGAGCGCTATCTGCTGCCCTGCATGGCATATCTGGATCTCAACCCCGTGCGCGCGGGCCTGTGCGTAGCGGCGGCGGACTTCCGGTGGTCCAGCCACGGCCACTACATCGGCCTGCGCAGTGATCGTCTCATCACGCCGCATGCCCTCTACTGGGCCTTGGGCAACACCCCCTTTGCCCGCGAAGCGGCCTATGCCGCACTCGTGCAGGCGGGGATTTCCGCCAGCGAACAGGCGGCACTGACGCAGTCGGGCCTGAACGGTTGGGCCCTGGGGGATGACGGGTTTGTGCAGGCTCTGCAACAGCTGACCCCCCGTCGGCTCACCCGAGCACGCGCGGGGCGTCCCGCTTCCGTGGTTCCACCCAAACCGTAATTGGCCTGCACTTCCTTTGTAATGACTGGGTTTTCTGCTCCTGAACTTGATATGTCCCTAATAAAAATGCACCAATAAAGTGCGTCAACTTTTTGGTATCTGACCCCAATTAAAATGCTTGCGTGGCCATGTTGCGTTGCACTACGCTTGCGTTCCCTGCGAATCTTTGAGGAAGCGCGCCATGACCAAGGCTGCCGAAATCCAGCATCTGCAACAGCACGGCCTGTATGCATCCAGCAATGAACACGACGCCTGTGGCCTGGGCTTCGTGGCCCATATCAAGGGCGTGAAGCGGCACGACATCGTGACCGGCGCGCTCAAGATTCTGGAGAACCTGGACCACCGCGGCGCCGTGGGGGCCGACAAGCTCATGGGCGACGGCGCGGGCATCCTGATCCAGATTCCCGACCAGCTCTACCGCGAGGAAATGGCGCGTCAGGGCGTGGAGTTGCCCCCCGCCGGCGAATACGGCGTGGGCATGATCTTCCTGCCCAAGGAGCATGCCAGCCGCTTGGCCTGCGAGCAGGAGATGGAGCGCGCCATCAAGGCCGAGGGCCAGGTGCTGCTGGGCTGGCGCGACGTGCCGGTGAATCTGGACATGCCGATGTCGCCCACCGTGCGCGAGAAGGAGCCCATCCTGCGCCAGGTGTTCATCGGCCGCGGCTCCGACGTGATCGTGCAGGACGCCCTGGAGCGCAAGCTCTACGTGATCCGCAAGACCGCCAGCGCCGCCATCCAAGCGCTCAAGCTCAAGCACAGCAAAGAGTATTACGTGCCCAGCATGAGCAGTCGCACGGTGGTCTACAAGGGCCTGCTGCTGGCCGACCAGGTGGGCGTGTACTACAAGGACCTGGCCGATGATCGCTGCGTCTCGGCCATTGGCCTGGTGCACCAGCGCTTCTCGACCAACACCTTCCCCGAATGGCCGTTGGCCCACCCCTACCGCTATGTGGCCCACAACGGTGAAATCAACACCGTGCGCGGCAACTACAACTGGATGCTGGCGCGCGAAGGCGTGATGGCGTCGCCCGTGCTGGGTGAAGACCTGAAGAAGCTGTACCCCATCAGCTTCGCCGGCCAGTCCGACACGGCCACGTTCGACAACTGCCTGGAACTGCTCACCATGGCGGGCTACCCCATCAGCCAGGCCGTGATGATGATGATCCCGGAGCCCTGGGAGCAGCACGAATCCATGGACGAGCGCCGCCGCGCGTTCTATGAGTACCACGCCGCCATGCTGGAGCCCTGGGATGGCCCGGCCTCCATCGTGTTCACCGATGGCCGCCAGATCGGCGCCACGCTGGACCGCAACGGCCTGCGCCCCTCGCGTTACGTGGTGACCGACGACGATCTGGTGATCCTGGCCTCCGAAGCCGGCGTGCTGCCCGTGCCGGACGGCAAGATCGTGCGCAAATGGCGCCTGCAGCCGGGCAAGATGTTGCTGATCGACCTGGAGCAGGGCCGCCTGATCGAGGACGACGAGCTCAAGGCCAACATCGTCAACACCAAGCCCTACAAGCAGTGGATCGAGAATCTGCGCATCAAGCTCGATGACGTGAAGGTGGGCGAATCGGCCGTGCATCCGGCCGCGTCCGCGCTGCCGCTGCTGGACCGCCAGCAGGCGTTTGGTTTCACGCAGGAGGACATCAAGTTCCTGCTGGCGCCCATGGCCAAGAACGGCGAGGAGGGCGTGGGCTCCATGGGCAACGACAGTCCGCTCGCCGTGCTGTCGGACAAGAACAAGCCGCTGTACAACTACTTCCGCCAGATGTTCGCGCAGGTGACCAACCCGCCGATCGACCCGATCCGCGAGGCCATCGTTATGTCGCTGGTCAGCTTCGTGGGTCCCAAGCCCAACCTGCTGGACATCAACCAGGTCAATCCCCCGATGCGCCTGGAACTGCAGCAGCCGATCCTCGACTTCGAGGGCATGGCCAAGCTGCGCCAGATCGAGCAGTACACGCACGGCAAGTTCAAGAGCGCGACCATCGACATCACCTACCCGCTCGACTGGGGCAAGCAGGGCGTCGAAGCCAAGCTCGCCTCGCTGTGCGCACAGGCCGTGGATGAGATCAAGGGTGGCGCGAACATTCTGATCATCAGCGACCGCAACATCTCGCCCACGCAGGTGGCCATCCCTGCGTTGCTGGCGCTGTCGGCCATCCACCAGCACCTGGTGCGCGAAGGGCTGCGCACCACGGCCGGCCTGGTGGTCGAAACGGGCACCGCGCGTGAAGTGCACCACTTCGCCGTGCTCGCGGGCTATGGCGCCGAGGCCGTGCATCCCTACTTGGCGCTGGAAACGCTGCAGGACATGCACAAGGACCTGTCGGGCGACCTGTCTGCCGACAAGGCCATCTACAACTACATCAAGGCGGTGGGCAAGGGCCTGTCCAAGATCATGTCCAAGATGGGCGTGTCCACCTACATGAGCTACTGCGGCGCCCAGCTCTTCGAGTGCGTCGGCCTGAACAGCGAAACGGTGCAGAAGTACTTCACCGGCACCGCCAGCCGCGTGGAAGGGATCGGCGTTTTCGAAATCGCCGAAGAAGCGATCCGCACCCACCTGGCCGCATTTGGCGACGACCCGGTGCTTGCCACCATGCTCGATGCCGGCGGCGAATACGCCTGGCGTGCCCGTGGCGAGGAGCACATGTGGACGCCCGACGCCATCGCCAAGCTGCAGCATTCCACGCGTTCGGGCAGCTTCAACACATACAAGGAATACGCGCAGATCGTCAACGACCAGAGCAAGCGCCACATGACGCTGCGCGGCCTGTTCGAGTTCAAGTTCGATCCTGCCAAGGCCATTCCCGTGGAAGAGGTCGAACCCGCGTCCGAAATCGTCAAGCGCTTCGCCACCGGCGCCATGTCGCTGGGGTCGATCTCCACCGAGGCCCATGCCACCCTGGCCGTAGCCATGAACCGCATTGGAGGCAAGAGCAACACCGGCGAAGGCGGCGAAGACCCCAAGCGTTACCGCAACGAGCTCAAGGGCATTCCGATCAAGAAGGGGGAAACGCTGGCCTCGGTTATCGGCACCGACAAGGTCGAGAGCGACATTGAGCTCCGTGACGGCGATTCGCTGCGTTCCAAGATCAAGCAGGTGGCTTCGGGACGCTTTGGCGTGACGGCGGAGTATCTGGCGTCTTCCGACCAGATCCAGATCAAGATGGCCCAGGGCGCCAAGCCTGGCGAGGGCGGCCAGCTGCCCGGCGGCAAGGTATCTGACTACATCGGCCAACTGCGCCACAGCGTGCCGGGCGTGGGCCTCATCAGCCCGCCGCCGCACCACGACATCTATTCGATCGAGGACCTGGCCCAGCTCATCCACGATTTGAAGAACGTCGCGCCGCATGCCGACATCTCCGTCAAGCTGGTGTCCGAAGTGGGTGTGGGCACGATCGCCGCGGGCGTGGCCAAGTGCAAGAGCGACCACGTCGTGATCGCAGGCCATGACGGCGGCACGGGCGCCTCGCCCTGGTCGTCCATCAAGCATGCGGGCTCGCCCTGGGAAATCGGCCTGGCCGAAACCCAGCAGACCCTTGTGCTCAACCGCCTGCGCGGCCGCATCCGCGTGCAGGCCGACGGCCAGATGAAGACGGGCCGCGACGTGGTCATCGGCGCGCTGCTGGGTGCCGACGAGTTCGGCTTCGCCACGGCGCCGCTGGTGGTCGAAGGCTGCGTCATGATGCGCAAGTGCCACCTCAACACCTGCCCCGTGGGCGTGGCCACGCAGGACCCGGTGCTGCGCAAGAAGTTCACCGGCAAGCCCGAGCACGTGGTGAACTACTTCTTCTTCGTCGCCGAGGAAGTGCGCCAGATCATGGCGCAGCTGGGCGTCCGCAAGTTCGACGAGCTGATCGGCCGCACGGACCTGCTCGACACCCGCAAGGGCATCGCGCACTGGAAGGCACAGGGTCTCGACTTCTCGCGCCTGTTCGCCCAGCCGCAAGTGCCTGCCGATGTGCCGCGCTACCACGTGGAAACGCAGGACCACAAGCTGGACAAGGCGCTGGATGTGAAGCTCATCGAGCGCTGCCGCCCCGCCATCGAGCGCGGCGAGAGCGTGCGCATCATGGAGGTGGCCAAGAACGTCAACCGCTCGGTGGGCGCCATGCTGTCGGGCGCGGTGACCAAGGTGCATCCCGAAGGGCTGCCGGACGACACCGTGCGCATCCACTTCGAGGGCACGGGCGGCCAGTCCTTCGGCGCATTCCTGTGCAAGGGCGTCACGCTGAACCTGACGGGCGAGGCCAACGACTACACCGGCAAGGGCCTGTCGGGCGGCCGCGTGATCGTGCGCCCCAGCCACGAGTTCCGCGGTGAGGCCGTGGGCAACACCATCGTCGGCAACACCGTGATGTTCGGCGCCACCAGCGGCGAGGCGTTCTTCGCCGGCGTGGCGGGCGAGCGCTTCGCGGTGCGCCTGTCGGGCGCCACGGCAGTGGTCGAGGGCGTGGGCGACCACGGCTGCGAGTACATGACCGGCGGCACCGTGGTGGTGCTGGGCAAGACGGGCCGCAACTTCGCGGCGGGCATGAGCGGCGGCATTGCCTACGTCTACGACGAGGACGGCAAGTTCGACTCGCGTTGCAACCTCTCCATGGTGACGCTGGAGCGCATCCTTCCGGGCGAGGAGCAGGCGGTCCACATGGGCCGCGGCATCTGGCACCGCGACCAGACGGACGAGGCCCAGCTCAAGAAGCTGCTGGAGGACCACAGCCGCTGGACGGGTAGCAAGCGCGCCCGCGAGATCCTGGACAACTGGGCCGCGTCGCGCAGCAAATTCGTCAAGGTCTTCCCGACCGAGTACAAGCGTGCCCTGTCGGAAATCTATGAAAGAAAAGTGCTGGAAGAGCAGGCTACACCTGCGGTAGCAGCTCCTAAAACGGAAGCGGTAGCCGCCAAATAACCCGCGCGGGCGGGGCCTGGGGCCCCGCTGCGGCAGCATGCACAAAGACAGGACACCACGATCATGGGCAAGACCACGGGTTTCATGGAATACGAGCGCATCGAAGAGGGCTACAAGCCCGTTGGCGAGCGCCTCAAGCACTACAAGGAGTTCGTCATCGGCCTTGATGACGCCCAGGCCAAGATCCAGGGCGCGCGTTGCATGGACTGTGGCACGCCGTTCTGCCACAACGGCTGCCCGGTGAACAACATCATCCCGGACTTCAACGACCTCGTTTACCACCAGGACTGGAAGAGCGCGATCGCGGTGCTGCACAGCACCAACAACTTCCCCGAGTTCACCGGCCGCATCTGCCCCGCACCCTGCGAGGCCGCCTGCACGCTGAACATCAACGACGACGCGGTGGGCATCAAGAGCATCGAGCACGCCATCATCGACCGCGCCTGGGAGCACGGCTGGGTGCAGCCGCAGCCGGCTGCCCGCAAGACGGGCAAGAAAGTGGCCGTGGTGGGCGCCGGCCCGGCGGGCCTGGCGGCCGCGCAGCAACTGGCGCGCGCCGGGCATGACGTCACGCTGTTCGAGAAGAACGACCGCGTGGGCGGCCTGCTGCGCTACGGCATCCCCGACTTCAAGCTGGACAAGGCGCACATCGACCGCCGCGTGGAGCAACTGGTGGCCGAGGGCGTGACGATCCGTACCGGCGTCTTCATCGGCGCGGCCAAGGACGGTCTGGGCAAAGGCAGCAAGGTCACCAACTGGTCCAAGGAAACCATCACGCCCGAGCAGCTGCGCAAGGACTTCGACGCCGTGCTGCTGACGGGTGGCGCCGAGCAGTCGCGCGACCTGCCCGTGCCGGGGCGCGAACTGGACGGCATTCACTTCGCGATGGAGTTCCTGCCGCAGCAGAACAAGGTCAACGCGGGCGACAAGCTCAAGGGCCAGATCCGCGCGGACGGCAAGCACGTCATCGTCATCGGCGGCGGCGACACGGGCAGCGACTGTGTGGGCACCAGCAACCGCCATGGCGCGGCCAGCGTCACGCAGTTCGAGCTGATGCCCATGCCGCCAAGCCAAGAGAACAAGCCCCTGGTGTGGCCCTATTGGCCGTACAAGCTGCGCACCAGCTCCAGCCACGAGGAGGGCTGCGAGCGCGCGTTCGCCATCGCCACCAAGGAGTTCATCGGCGACGGCAAGAAGGTCACGGGCCTCAAGACCGTGCAGGTGGAGTTCAAGGATGGCAAGTTCATCGAGGTCCCCGGCACCGAGAAGGAATACCAGGCCGACCTGGTGCTGCTGGCCATGGGTTTCGTGAGCCCGGTGGCTGCCGTGCTGGACGCCTTCGGGGTGGACAAGGATGCGCGGGGCAATGCCCAGGCCACGACGGACTTCACCGGCGGCTATGCGACCAGCGCGCCCAAGGTGTTCGCCGCCGGCGACATGCGCCGCGGCCAGTCGCTGGTGGTCTGGGCCATCCGCGAAGGCCGCCAGGCCGCGCGTGCGGTGGATGAATTCCTGATGGGGGAAAGCAGTCTGCCGCGCTGAGGCGGGAATCCCTCGCCATTGGGCAATTACAGAAGGCGGTCGCAGCCGCAGTCTGCATGCCCGTCTATCCGCACAACGGCGCCCTGGGCGCCGTTGTGCTCATTTTTTGATAGCTGCTTGCGCTTGCTGGACGTGCGCTGCGGCAGTTATTGGCATCAAATCCCCCGTTCCAACGCTGGCAGTGGGCGCAGTCTCCGCATCGGTGGGACAATTCAGGGTTTGCCCGGTCATGGGCTTGCTGCGCGACCTTAATGGTCGGGTGGCGTGCCCGGGCCGTTTGTTCGTTCCGACTGTTCTTTTCAAGAATCGCTACACCATGAAGAAGTTTGCCGCCGTTGCCCTGCTGACCCTGGGCGCCGTGCTGGTGGGTTGCTCCAAGCAGGAACCCGCCGCCCCCGCAGCCGCGCCTGCACCCGCCCCGGCCGCCGTCACGAAGATCGTCGTGGGCCTGGACGACAACTTCCCGCCCATGGGCTTCCGCGACGAGAAGAACGAGCTGGTGGGCTTTGACATCGACATGGCCAAGGAAGCCGCCAAGCGCCTGGGCGTGGAGGTGGAGTTCAAGCCCATCGACTGGAGCGCCAAGGAAGCCGAGCTGTCCGGCAAGCGCGTGGATGCGCTGTGGAACGGCCTGACCATCACCGAGGAGCGCAAGCAGAACATCCTGTTCACCGCGCCCTACATGGAGAACCACCAGATCATCGTGGTGCCCGCAGGCTCCGCCATCAAGGCCAAGGCCGATCTGGCCGGCAAGGTCGTCGGTGCGCAGGAAGGCTCCAGCGCCGTGGACGCCATCAAGAAGGAAGAGGCTGTCTTCAAGTCGTTCAAGGAACTCAAGACCTTCGGCGACAACGTGACCGCCCTGATGGACCTGACCACCGGCCGCCTGGAAGCCGTGGTGGTGGACGAGGTGGTGGGCCGCTACTACGTGGCCAAGAAGCCTGACCAGTACGCCGTGCTGGACGACAACTTCGGCACCGAAGAGTACGGCGTGGGCGTGCGCAAGGACGACACCGAACTGCACGGCAAGCTGGACAAGGCGCTGGCCGACATGAAGCAGGACGGCAGCGCCGCCAAGATTGCCGAGCAGTGGTTCGGCAAGAACATCATCAAGTAATAGCGAACAACCCCCTGTGTCGCTTCGCTCCTTCCCCCTTCTCTCGAATTGCTGCGCAATTCGGGAAGGGGGACGACGCCAGCGCGGCGGGGCGGCCCTTGCGCGGCGTCCGCTGGCCTGGGGCGCGCCAGTTTCGACGGTTGCGTGCTGTGCAAGGCACTGAATTCTCGTGACCCCATGGACTACCTACTCTCCCTCCTGGGGCCGCTGGCGCAGGGCGCCACCGTCACCCTGAAGCTGTTCTTCATCACGCTGGTGCTGGCCGTGCCGCTGGGCCTGGCGCTGGCGCTCATGCGGCTGTCGCGCTGGAAGGCCCTGTCGGGCGCGGTGAACGGCTACATCTGGCTCATGCGCGGCACGCCGCTCATGCTGCAGATGCTGTTCATCTACTTCGCGCTGCCCTTCGTGCCGGTGATCGGCGTGCGCCTGCCGGACTTCCCCGCCGCCGTGGCGGCCTTCGCACTGAACTACGCGGCCTATTTCGCCGAGATCTTCCGCGCCGGCATCCAGTCGGTGGACCGTGGCCAGTACGAGGCCGCCAAGGTGCTGGGCATGAGCTACGGCCAGACCATGCGCCGCATCGTGCTGCCGCAGATGGTGCGCAGCATCCTGCCGCCCATGAGCAATGAGACCATCACCCTGGTCAAGGACACGTCCCTCATCTACGTGCTGGCCCTGAACGACCTGCTGCGCGCCGCGCGCGGCATCGTGCAGCGCGACTTCACGACCACACCCTTCATCGTTGCCGCCGCCTTCTATCTCGTCATGACCCTGGTGCTCACCTGGGGCTTCCAGCGCCTGGAGAAACGCTATGCCAAGTTTGACCAGTGACGCCACGCAGATGATCGAGGCGCGCGACGTGCGCAAGGCCTTCGGCCATGTGCAGGTGTTGCGCGGCGTGTCGCTGTCGGTGCACCGTGGCGAGGTGGTGGCGGTGATTGGTCCCTCGGGCTCCGGCAAGAGCACCTTTCTGCGCTGCCTGAACCACCTGGAAACCATCGACAGCGGCCACATCGCCATCGAAGGCGAAACCCTGGCCACGACCGACGCGCAGGGGCGCTGCGCCTACGTGTCCGATGCCGAGGTGCGCCGCATCGGCGCCAAGACCGGCATGGTGTTCCAGCATTTCAACCTGTTCCCGCACCTCACGGTGCTGGAGAACCTCATCGAGGCGCCCATGGTGGTGCAGGGCCTGGCGCGCGACGCGGCCATCGCCCGCGCCGAGGCCCTGCTGGACAAGGTGGGCTTGGCGCAGAAGCGGGACAACTATCCCTCGCGCCTGTCGGGCGGCCAGAAGCAA
Organism: Diaphorobacter sp. ED-3; assembly: GCF_027625375.1. NCBI lineage: Bacteria > Pseudomonadati > Pseudomonadota > Betaproteobacteria > Burkholderiales > Comamonadaceae > Diaphorobacter > Diaphorobacter sp. ED-3. The sequence continues at coordinate 940,091 of NZ_CP115182.1, forward strand.
CGCGTGGCGATCGCGCGTGCGCTGTGCATGGAGCCCGACATCATGCTGTTCGACGAGCCCACCTCAGCGCTGGACCCCGAACTCACGGGCGAGGTGCTGCGCACCATGCGCGAGCTGGCCGAGGAGCGCATGACCATGCTGGTCGTCACGCACGAGATGGGTTTTGCGCGCGAGGTGGCGAATACCGTGGCCTTCATGGACCAGGGTGAACTCATCGCGGCGCGTCCGGCCGGGGAGTTCTTTGCCGATCCCGGGCATGAGCGGGCGCGGGCGTTCCTGCAGCACATGCTTTGAAGGTCTAGCGCCGAATTGGGCTCTAGCGGTTATGGGATAAGCGCTGGAAGCTATGCTTTTGGTAGCTAATGGGGTTCTGTGTCACTGGCGGGGACGGCCTCGGCCAGCGACATCCAATCCTGCGCAGGGGCTTAAAAAAGATAGCTGCCAGCGCTCGCCCAGCAAGCGCTAGGCGGCGATTGGGCTAGACATTACGCGGCAGCGGACACCACCACCTCCGGCAACTCCGCCGGGTCCCGCACCTCTTCCAGCACATCCCCGCTGTGCAGCGGCAGCGCAGGCCGATCCAGCAGCGCACGCACGAAGTTCGGCTGCGCCAGCAGCGCATGGTGCACGGCCCCGTTGTACAGCTGCAGATCGCCCAGGCCGCGCGCGGCGATGCGTGCGTCCACCTCGTCGGCGCTGAGCCGGGCGGGGTCGGTGCTGTCCGATGCCATGCCCATGCACCACAACGTGCCGTACAGCGGCACGTACTGCAGGTAGGGCCGGAAGATGGGAAACACCGCGCGCACCGAGGCGGCGATGCGCCCCAGGCTCTCGGGCAGGTGCACGGGCGAGCCCAGGTGCAGCGACAGCACGCCGCCGGGGTTCAGCGCGCGGCGGCAGGCGGCGTAGAACTCCACGGTGTACAGCTCCACGGCGGGGCCGAAGGGGTCGGTCAGGTCCAGGACGATCTGGTCGAAGCGCTCCTCGGTCTGGCCGATGAAGGCGCGCGCGTCGCCCAGGCGCACCTCCAGGCGCGGGTCGTCAAAGGCGCCACGGTGGATCTGGCCCAGCCAATCGCGGGCCATGGCAATAACCTCGCCATCCAGCTCGGCCAGCACCACCTGCTCGATGCCGGGCAGCTTCAGCAACTCCTCGGCGGCGCCGCCGTCCCCCCCGCCCACGACCAGCGCACGGCGCACGCCGGGGTGGGCGATGGCCGGCAGGTGCACCATCGGCTCGTGGTAGAAGAATTCGTCGCGCTCGCTGGTCATGAAGCAGCCGTCGATGCGCATCACGCGGCCGAACTGCGGGTTGTCGAAGACCTCGATGTGCTGCCAGGCCGACTGGCGTTCGGCCAGTAGGCGGCGGTCGCTGAGGTAAAAGCCGAAGTCGGCGTTCAGGCGCTCGGCCACGTAGCGCGTGGCCTGCGCGGTGGGGGCGCCGCTCATCAGGCGCGGTCGACGCGGTGCAGGTGCGGATCGGCCGGGTTGAAGGCGGCCTGCAGGTCGTCGAAGAGCTTCTGCGCCTTGGGGCGGTTGTTCTCGGTGTAGTTGCACACGTACACGTCCAGCGTGACGTAGCCCGCCTCGGGCCAGGTGTGGATGGACAGGTGCGACTCGGCCAACACCACCACGCCGGTGACGCCGCCGCCTTCGCCAAAGCTGTGGAACAGGCTGCCCACGGTGGTCAGCCCGGCGGCGGCCACGCGCTCCCTGCAGAACGATTCCAGGTGCGCGGCGTCCAACATCAGGCGGCTGTCGCAGAGGCAGCCATACAGGTCGCCGATCAGGTGCAGGCCCGTGGCCTGGCGCTGGGGGACAGGAGCCGGGATGGGAACGACGGACTGGAGATTCTTCATTATCTGGAGCCTTTTCTCTTTCTGCGGGGGTGGCAGGAAACGGCGCCGCGGTCGGACGCCGTCCGCCGGGTACCGACCAGCACGCTGCCGGGAGGCAGACGCGCAACGGAAGAAAAGGGAATGTCGCAGGCACATTGCCGCGCCTTCGTTCCGTTGTGCGTCGATGACGCCCATGCAGCAACGCTGACAAGCAATCCGCCCGGAGGGTCGGGCGGGACATTTCTTAAGAACCGGCAAGTATAGCCAAACGTCATATGCAAACCACAGGTTTTAATGAGAGGCGCAGCCGAGCAGAGGGGTTTCCCCTATGATGCCGGGTTCGCCTCGCGCTCTGTCGTAGAGCTGGGCGTATCTGCATACACCATGTCCTCCCCACCCTCATCGCCGGGCGACGCCCTCGTGGAACTGCGCAACGTCACCTTCGGGTACGGCGAGCGGGTGATCCTGCGCGACCTGTCGCTGGCCGTGCCGCGTGGCAAGGTCACGGCGCTGATGGGTGCTTCGGGCGGGGGCAAGACGACGGTGCTGCGCCTCATTGGCGGCCAGCAGCGTGCCCAGCAGGGCGAGGTGCTGGTGGGCGGCCAGGACGTAGGGCGCATGGATACCGCACAGTTGTATGCCGCGCGCCGACGCATGGGCATGCTGTTCCAATTCGGCGCATTGTTTACCGACATGAGCGTGTACGAGAACGTGGCCTTTCCGCTGCGCGAGCACACCGATCTGCCCGAGGACCTGATCCGCGACATCGTGCTCATGAAGCTGCATGCCGTGGGCTTGCGTGGCGCGCGGGACTTGATGCCCAGCCAGATCTCCGGCGGCATGGCGCGGCGGGTTGCCCTGGCACGGGCCATTGCCCTGGACCCCGAGCTCATCATGTACGACGAGCCGTTCGCCGGGCTTGACCCGATCTCGCTGGGTACTGCTGCGCAACTCATTCGCCAACTCAACGATGCCATGGGGCTGACCACCATCGTCGTCTCGCACGATCTGGAAGAGACCTTCCGCCTGGCGGACCACGTCATCATCCTGGGACCCGGCACGGTGGCCGCCCAGGGCACGCCCGAAGAGGTGCGCGCCAGCACGGATCCGCTGGTGCACCAGTTCGTGCACGCGCTGCCTACCGGGCCGGTGCCGTTCCACTACCCCGGCCCCAGCGTGGCCGACGATTTCGGCCCCTTGCGCTCGCCCAGCGTGGACGCCCACGCCAGCGGAGGTACCCCATGAGCTGGTGGCGTCCCACGCACGTAGGCTACGCCGTGCGCACGAAGCTGGCCGATGTGGGCATGGGCGCGCGCCTGTTCGCGCGGCTGCTGGGGCTGTTCGGCGACGTGATGCGCCGCCCTGGCCTGGTGCGTGACCAGGTGCACTTCCTGGGCAACTATTCGCTGTCCATCATCGCCATGTCGGGCCTGTTTGTGGGCTTCGTGCTTGCGCTGCAGGGCTACAACGTGCTGCAGCTCTATGGCTCGGCCAACTCACTGGGCCTGGTGGTCACGTTGGGCCTGGTGCGCGAGCTGGGGCCGGTGGTCACGGCGTTGCTGTTTGCCGGACGCGCGGGCACGTCGCTCACGGCCGAGATCGGTTTGATGCGCGCCGGCGAACAGCTGTCGGCCATGGAAATGATGGCCGTGGACCCGGTGCGCCGCATCCTGGCGCCGCGCTTTTGGGGCGGCGTGATCGCCATGCCGCTGCTGGCACTGGTGTTCAACGCGGTGGGTGTGATCGGTGGCTGGCTGGTCGGCGTGGTGCTCATCGGCGTGGACGGCGGGGCGTTCTGGGGCCAGATGCAAAGCGGTGTCGACGTCTGGAAGGACGTGGGCAACGGCATCGTCAAGAGCCTCGCGTTCGGCGTGGCCGTCACCTTCATCGCGGTGCTGCAGGGCTTCGTGGCCAAGCCGACGCCGGAAGGCGTCTCGCGCGCCACCACGCGCACGGTGGTGATGGCGTCGCTGTCCGTGCTGGGGCTGGACTTCGTCCTCACCGCCTTGATGTTCAGTATCTGACGGCGACCATGCGTCTGTCTTGAGGAAATTCACCATGCAGCATTCCAAAAACGATTTCTGGGTGGGGCTGTTCGTCCTGCTGGGCGGCGCGGCGCTGGTCTTCCTGGCCCTGCAGTCGGCCAACCTGTTGAACCTGAACTTCCGCTCGGGCTATACCGTGACGGCGCGTTTCGACAACATCGGCGGGCTCAAGCCCAAGGCCGCGGTGCGCAGCGCCGGCGTGGTGGTGGGGCGCGTGCAGTCCATTGGCTTCGACGTCACGACCTACCAGGCGCGCGTGACACTGGAGCTGGAAAAGCGCTATGTGTTCCCCAAGGACAGTTCGCTCAAGATCCTGACCAGCGGCCTGTTGGGCGACCAGTACATCGGCATCGAGCCGGGTGCCGACGAGAACAACCTGGCCGAGGGCGACATGGTGACCGCCACCCAATCCGCGGTAGTGCTGGAAAACCTGATCGGCCAGTTCCTGTATGGCAAGGCCGAAGAAGGTGCTTCGTCCAATGGAGGTACCAAGAAATGACAAATCAACCTCGCTTCACGGGCTGGACTGCCCGCTGGGCGGCGCTGTTGCTCGGCGCGGCCCTCATGAGCGGCTGCGCCACGGGCCCCAACGCCAACCCCGCAGATCCGTTCGAACCCTTCAACCGCGGCGTGCATTCGTTCAACGACAGTGTGGACAAGGCGGTAATCAAACCCGTCGCCACCGTTTACCGCGACGTGACGCCGCAGCCGGTGCGTACGGGCGTGAGCAACTTCTTTGGCAACCTGGGCGATGCCTGGTCGTTCGTCAACAACCTGCTGCAGTTCCGCGGGCTGGAGGCTTACGAGAGCCTCGTGCGCTTCACCACCAACACCTTCTTCGGGCTGGGCGGCGTACTGGACATTGCCAGCGAGGCAGGCATCGAGCGGCACAAGCAGGACTTTGGCCTGACGCTGGGCCGCTGGGGCGTGCCCACGGGGCCGTATCTCGTGCTGCCGCTGCTGGGGCCGTCCACCGTGCGCGACACGGCCGCTTTGCCGGTAGACAGTTGGGGCAACCCGCTGGGCCAGCTCGACCCGGTGGAGGTCCGCAATTCCCTGTACGGCCTGCGCCTTGTCGATAAGCGCGCTAGCTTGCTGCGCGCGGGCTCGGTGCTGGATACGGCGGCCCTGGACCCCTACAGCTTCACGCGCGACGTGTACCTCAAGGTGCGTAGTGGCGTGTCAGGCGCACGCGACGAGGGCGCCTATGAGGAAAACGGGGGCAAGCTGCCTGACGACGAGTACTGAAAACCCGCAAAGGCCGGCCTGACAAGCACTCGGGCCCCTGGCTGACAGGCGCGGTTGCAGTTGCTTGCATCCCTGCACGGTGGCGACGCATGTGCAGCGCGGGGCGCCCTCCACAATCTACCCAACGAAACCAGACATGGCAGCGCACGGCGTGGCGCTGCACGCAAGGAGCCTCACCATGATGAACCGCCGTACCCTGATCCATGCCGCCGCCGCGATGGCGGTGGCCACGTGGGTGGCCGTGCCCCAGGCCGCGCTGGCGGCCGACGAGGCGCCGGATGCCCTCGTCAAGCGCCTCTCGGTCGATGTGCTGGAGACGCTGCGCAAAGACAAATCCATCAAGGCCGGCGACGTGGACCGCATCATGGCGCTGGTGGACAAGACCATCATGCCCCACGTGAACTTCCGCCGCATGACGGCAGCGTCCGTCGGGCCGGGCTGGCGCAAGGCTACGCCGGAGCAGCAGGCGCGCCTGCAGGACGAGTTCAAGACACTGCTGGTGCGCACTTACGCGGGCGCGCTCAGCCAGGTCACGGACCAGAGCATCGTTGTGAAGCCGCTGCGCGCAGCCGCCGAAGACAAGGACGTGCTCGTGCGCACCGAAATCCGCGGCCGGGGCGACCCGATACAACTGGACTACCGCCTGGAGAAGACGCCGGGCGAGGGTGCGGGCTGGAAAATCTACAACCTCAACGTTATGGGTGTGTGGCTGGTGGAAACCTACCGCAGCCAGTTCGCGCAGGAGATCAACGCCAAGGGCGTGGATGGCCTGATCGAGGCGCTGGTGGCGCGCAACAAGGCCAACGCCGCCTCCAGCGCCAAGTAACCAGAACAGAAAGAACCGAAAGGCCTGTGCATGCTGGTGCTGCCCGCTGAACTCACCCACCGCCACGCTGGCGCCACCCTGCGCATGCTGCTGCAAGGGCTCAAGGCCCAGGACGAATCGCTGGTGGTGGTGGATGCCGGTGCGCTGACGGCCTTCGACTCCTCCGCACTCGCGGTGCTGCTGGAGTGCCGCCGCGCAGCGGTGTTCGAGAACCGCGGTTTCGTGGTCAAGGCCCTGCCGCCGGCGCTGTCCAGCCTGGCGGGGCTGTACGGGGTGCAGGAACTGCTGCCCGCCCTGTAGCGGCGGCCTGCGGGGCTGCCCGCACCTGCGGGTTGCCTGCCGGCCAAACCCCTGCGGACACGCGCGCAAGAGCCCCCCTTTAGAATGCCGCTCTTCCATGCCCGCCGTCTCCTTCCAATCCATCTCCAAGAGCTTTTCCACTCCCCGAGGGCCTTTCCAGGCGCTGCAGGATGTCAGTCTGGACATCGAGGAGGGCGAGTTCTTCGGCCTGCTGGGCCCCAACGGCGCCGGCAAGACCACGCTGATCAGCATCCTCGCCGGGCTGGCGCGCGCCACCAGCGGGCGCGTCAGCGTGCTGGGCCATGACGTGCAAACCCAGTATGCCGACGCGCGCAGGCTGCTGGGCGTGGTGCCTCAGGAACTGGTGTTCGACCCGTTCTTCAACGTGCGCGAGACGCTGCGCATCCAGTCCGGCTACTTCGGTGTGAAAAACAACGATGCCTGGATCGATGAGCTGCTGGAGAACCTGGGGCTGGCCGACAAGGCCACGGCCAACATGCGCCAGCTCTCGGGCGGCATGAAGCGCCGCGTGCTCGTGGCCCAGGCGCTGGTGCACAAACCGCCCATCATCGTGCTGGACGAGCCTACGGCCGGTGTGGACGTGGAACTGCGCCAGACGCTGTGGCAGTTTGTGGCGCGCCTCAACAAGCAGGGCCACACGGTGCTGCTGACCACCCATTACCTTGAAGAGGCCGAGGCGCTGTGCACGCGGCTGGCCATGCTCAAGCGCGGGCGCGTCGTGGCCTTGGCGCGCACGTCCGAGCTGCTGCAGGCGGCCTCCACCAACGTCCTGCGGTTCAAGACCGACGATACGCTGCCGGCCGACCTGGCAGCGCTGGCGCGCGTGACCGGCCGCGTGGCCCAGTTGCCCGCGCAGGACGCGCAGGAGATCGAGCAGTTGCTGGCCCGGCTGCGCGCCGCCGGCGTGCTCGTGGAGGATGTGGAGATCCGCAAGGCCGACCTGGAGGATGTGTTCCTCAACGTCATGGCGGCCGAGCAGGAGGAGCACGCATGATCGGCTGGCAGACCCTGTTCTACAAGGAAGTGCTGCGCTTTTGGAAGGTGGGCTTCCAGACCGTGGCGGCGCCGGTGCTCACGGCGGTGCTGTACCTGCTGATCTTCGGCCATGTGCTCGAAGACCATGTCAGGGTCTATGACCGGCTGAGCTACACCGCCTTCCTGGTGCCCGGCCTGGTGATGATGAGCGTGCTGCAGAACGCCTTTGCCAACAGCTCGTCCAGCCTGATCCAGAGCAAGATCATGGGCAGTCTGGTGTTCGTGCTGCTCACGCCGCTGTCGCACCGTGCCTGGTTCGCGGCCTACGTGGGCTCGTCCATGGTGCGCGGCCTGGTGGTGGGCCTGGGTGTGTTCATCGTCACGCTGGCGTTCGCCACGCCGCAGTTCGCCGCGCCGTTGTGGATTCTTGCGTTCGCGCTGCTGGGCGCGGCGCTGCTGGCCACGCTGGGGGTCATCGCGGGACTGTGGGCCGACAAGTTCGACCAGATGGCGGCATTCCAGAACTTCATCATCGTGCCCATGACCTTCCTGTCGGGCGTGTTCTATTCGGTGCAATCGCTGCCGCCGTTCTGGCAGGGCGCAAGCCACCTGAACCCGTTCTTCTACATGATCGACGGCTTCCGCTACGGCTTCTTCGGCGTGAGCGACGTCTCCCCCTGGCTCAGCCTGGGCGTCGTCAGCCTGGCATGGGCGCTGGTCAGCTTGCTGGCGCTGCACCTGCTGCGCACGGGCTACAAAATCAGGAACTGACATGACTGCAGACCAACTCAAGGACATCATCAGCGCGGGCATGGCCTGCGACCACATCACGCTGGAGGGCGACGGCCGCCACTGGTACGCCACCATCGTGTCGTCCGAGTTCGAGGGCAAGCGCCCCATCCAGCGCCACCAGCGTGTCTACGCCACACTGGGCGCACGCATGCAGTCGGACGAGGTGCATGCGTTGTCCATGAAGACCTTCACCCCCGCCGAGTGGGCGCAGGCCCAGGCGGGCGACTGATACGGCCCCGTCCTTCGCAAGATGGCCGTGCGGCCGGGACCGTGCCCCGGCGCGGGGGCGGCATGGGCGTCATGCCCCGGTCCTCGCCGGTGGATGGGCGCATACACCGTCGCGCGGCGTTCCCCCAAAGAAGTCGCGCACTATTCTTTTAATAGCTGCTACCGCTTGATAGATAAGCGCTAGAGCCATTTTTGGCACTGAATGCAGCAACCGGCAAACCCATGGACAAACTCCTGATTCGCGGTGGCCGCCCCCTGGTGGGCGAGGTGCCGATTTCCGGCGCCAAGAACGCCGCGCTGCCCGAGCTGTGCGCCGCGCTGCTCACGACCGACCCGGTCACCCTGCACAACGTGCCGCGCCTGCAGGACGTAGCCACCATGCTGCGGCTCATCCGCAACATGGGCGTGCAGGTGGACCGCATCGCCAACCCCGACTGCTCCGTGGCCGATGCGGCCGGCATAGTGCGCCTGGACGCGGGCGGCCTGTCCACGCCCGAGGCGCCCTACGATCTGGTCAAGACCATGCGCGCCTCGGTACTGGCGCTGGGGCCGCTGCTGGCGCGCTTCGGCGAGGCCACGGTGTCGCTGCCGGGCGGCTGCGCCATCGGATCGCGTCCGGTGGACCAGCACATCAAGGGGCTGCAGGCCATGGGCGCGCAGATCGTGGTCGAGCACGGCTACATGATCGCCAGGCTGCCGCAGGGGTGGACGCGACTCAAGGGGGCGCGCATCACCACCGACATGGTCACGGTGACCGGCACCGAGAATCTGCTCATGGCCGCCACGCTGGCTGAGGGGGAGACCGTGCTGGAGAACGCCGCGCAGGAACCCGAGGTGGCGGACCTGGCCGAGATGCTCATCAAGATGGGCGCGCGTATCGAGGGCCATGGCACCAGCCGCATCCGCATCCAGGGTGTCGAGCGGCTGCACGGCTGCGAGCACGCCGTCGTGGCCGACCGCATCGAGGCCGGCACCTTCCTGTGCGCCGTGGCCGCCACGGGCGGCGATGCGCTGCTGCGCCACGGGCGTGCCGACCACCTGGACGCCGTGATCGACAAACTGCGCGACGCGGGCGTGCAGGTGGCCCCGGAAGAGGGTGGCATCCGCGTGCGCAGCCCTGGCGCGGCGCTGCTCAAGGCGCAGGGCTTTCGCACCACTGAGTACCCGGGCTTTCCCACCGACATGCAGGCGCAGTTCATGGCGCTGAACGTGGTGGCCCAGGGCACCGCCACGGTGGCCGAGACGATCTTCGAGAACCGTTTCATGCACGTCAACGAGCTGCTGCGCCTTGGCGCGAAAATCCAGACCACGGATGGCCGCGTAGCGGTGATCGAGGGGCTGGGCGGCGCCGCGCCTGCGGGCGCGCGGCTATCGGGCGCCACCGTCATGGCCACCGACCTGCGCGCCTCGGCCAGCCTGGTGATCGCCGGGCTGGTGGCCGACGGGGAAACGCTGGTGGACCGCATCTACCATCTGGACCGCGGCTACGACTGCATGGAAGCCAAACTGCGCGGCCTGGGGGCCGACATCGAGAGAATTCAATGACGCAGCAGATCACACTCGCCCTGTCCAAGGGCCGCATCTTCGAAGAAACCCTGCCTCTGCTGGCCGCTGCCGGCATCGAGGTGCTGGAAGACCCGGAGAAGTCGCGCAAGCTCATCCTGCCCACCAGCCGCCCCGAGGTGCGCGTGGTGCTGGTGCGTGCCACCGACGTGCCGACCTACGTGCAATACGGCGGCGCCGATCTGGGGGTGGCCGGCAAGGACTCGCTCATCGAGCACGGCGGCCAGGGGCTGTTCCGCCCGCTGGATCTGAAGATTGCCAAGTGCCGCGTGAGCGTGGCCGTGCGCGCCGATTTCGACTACCGCGAGGCCGTCACCCAGGGCTCACGCCTGAAGGTGGCCACCAAATACACCAGCATCGCGCGCGATTTCTTCGCCAGCAAGGGCGTGCACGTGGACCTCATCAAGCTCTACGGCAGCATGGAACTGGCGCCGCTCACCGGCCTGGCCGATGCCATCGTGGACTTGGTCTCCACTGGCAACACGCTCAAGGCCAACAACCTGGTGGAGGTCGAGCAGATCATGGACATCAGTTCGCACCTGGTGGTGAACCAGGCCGCGCTGAAGCTGAAGCAGGCGCCGCTGCGCCGCATCATCGACGCATTCGCCTCCGCCGTGCCGCAGGGCTGAGGGGTGCGCAGGGCTGCGTCTGCGCCGCTTTGGTTCCGCGTCCATCGCCCGGCGTTGCAACCGCGCGCCGTGGCCCGAGTTATGGTGAGAACATCGTGGCCGGGCACCCCTCGGCTTCCGCAACGGCGCGCCGATTTCTTTCGTACATTCTGAGTAGGTCCACTATGCAATTCGTAGCTGCTCCCGTCCGCCTGTCCACCGCTGACGACACTTTCGAGGTGGAGTTTTCCGCACGCCTGCACTGGTCGGCGGACACGGATGCGGCCATCGAGCAGCGCGTGGCGGGCATCCTGGCCGACGTGCGCGAGCGCGGCGACGCCGCAGTGCTGGAGTACACGCAGCGCTTCGATGGCCTGCATGCGCAGGGCTTGCCGTCGCTGGAGCTCAAGGCCAGCGAACTGCAAGCCGCCTTCGACGGCCTGCCCGCGGCGCAGCGCGACGCGCTGACGGCCGCCGCTGCCCGCGTGCGCCGCTACCACGAGGCGCAGAAAAAGGCCAATGGCGAAAGCTGGAGCTACCGTGACGAGGACGGCACCCTGCTGGGCCAGAAAGTCACGCCGCTGGACCGCGTGGGCATCTACGTGCCGGGCGGCAAGGCCGCGTACCCGAGCAGCGTGCTCATGAACGCCATTCCCGCGCACGTGGCGGGCGTGCAGGACATCATCATGGTCGTGCCCACGCCCCAGGGCACCAAAAACCCGCTGGTGCTGGCCGCGGCGCATGTGGCGGGCGTCACGCGCGCCTTCACCATCGGCGGCGCGCAGGCCGTGGCGGCGCTGGCCTATGGCACGCAGACCATTCCCAAGGTGGACAAGATCACCGGCCCCGGCAACGCCTACGTGGCTAGCGCCAAGAAGCATGTGTTCGGCACCGTGGGCATCGACATGATCGCCGGCCCCAGCGAGATTCTGGTGCTGGCCGACGGCAGCACGCCGGCGGAATGGGTGGCGATGGATCTCTTCTCGCAGGCCGAGCACGACGAGCTGGCGCAGTCCATCCTGCTGTGCCCCGATGCGGCCTACATCGACCAGGTCCAGTCCGCCATCGACCGCCTGCTGCCCCAGATGCCGCGCGCCGAGATCATCGCCAAGAGCCTCACCGGGCGCGGCGCGCTCATCCACACGCGCAGCATGGAAGAGGCGTGTGAGATCAGCAACCGTATCGCTCCCGAGCACCTGGAGGTGAGCAGCCGCGAGCCGCACCGCTGGGAGCCGCTGCTGCGCCACGCGGGCGCGATCTTCCTGGGCGCCTACACCAGCGAATCGCTGGGCGACTATTGCGCCGGGCCCAACCACGTGCTGCCCACCAGCGGCACGGCACGCTTTTCGTCGCCGCTGGGCGTGTACGACTTTCAAAAGCGCAGCAGCATCATCGAGGTGAGCGAGCAGGGCGCGCAGAGCCTGGGCCGCATCGCCAGCGTGCTGGCGCATGGCGAGGGGCTGCAGGGGCATGCACGGGCGGCGGAGATGCGGCTCAAGTCCTGACCACTCCGACAGCCTGTACGCCTCTACCAAGCCACCTTGCGAGGTGGCTTTGTCTTTTCAAAAATGAGAGCGCTTGGCGCTGAATGAACAAGCCTTAGAAGCGAAAAACACATCAAACTGAATGAACACGAATTTCGTGTGACACGAAATTCGTGTACGATGAGCGCATGAAGAACGTCACCATTACCGTGGACGACCCGGTGCTCGAATGGGCCCGGATCGAGGCGGCGCGGCGCGGCACCAGCGTGTCGCGCATGGTGGGGGACTTTTTAGGCGAGATGCAGCGCCGCGAGGACGCCTACGAGCGTGCCTACCTCGCCTGGCGCACGGACGAGCGCACCTGGCGCGCGGGCGCCGCAGCGCGGCGTATCCACGGCTTCGAGCGCAGTCCTGCCCACGTAGGTGAGGCGCCGCAGCCGCTGCAGCGCAGCCTGGCGCAACCCGTGTTTGTGGACACGGCCGTGCTGGTCGCCGCCGAGGACGGCGCCGATGCCGCCCTGCAAGCCCCGGTGCTGGCCTGTCTGGACTTGCTGTGGCGCGAGCGCCTGGGGCGTGTCAGCAGCCAGGTGCTGGCCGAGTTTTACGACACCGTGACGCGCGCCGCCAGCGCGCCCATGCCGCACGGCGATGCACGCGCGGCCATCCGCCGCTACCACAGCTGGACGCCCTGGCAGATCGATGCTGCCACGCTGGAGACCGCCTGGGCGCTGGAGGCGCGGCACCAACTGGCCTGGGGCGACTGCCTGGCGCTGGCCGCCGCGCAGCATAGCGGCTGCGCGAGTCTGTTGTCGCTGAGTCTGCCGCAGGGTGCGCAGTATGGCGGTGTGGAGGTGCTGCACCCGCTGCATTGCGCGTTGGCTGTCCCTTGATGTGGCGGCGCCGCCCGATCGAATGGAGTGAAGAACGCATGACAACCCCCTCTGCCGAACTGCCCGCGCTGGCGCGCATCCGCGACGACGTGCGCGCCATGCAGGCCTACGTCGTGGCCGATGCGACCGGCTACCTGAAGATGGACGCGATGGAGAACCCCTTCGGCCTGCCGCCCGCGCTGCAGGCCGCGCTGGGGCAGCGCCTGGGGCAACTCGCGCTCAACCGCTACCCCGGTACGCGCCAGAACGACCTGAAGGCTGCGCTGGCAGCCTACGCCGGGGCGCCGGCAGGCTCGGCCGTGCTGCTGGGCAATGGTTCCGACGAGCTCATTTCCCTCGTGGCGCTGGCCTGCGCGCGTGCGCAGGCGACCGTGCTGGCGCCCGTGCCGGGCTTCGTGATGTATGCGATGAGCGCGCAGCTGCAGGGCTTGGGCTTCGTGGGCGTGCCGTTGACGGCGGACTTCGAGCTGGACGAGGCCGCGATGCTGGCCGCGATCGCCCAGCACCGCCCGGCCATCACCTTCCTGGCCTATCCCAACAACCCCACGGCCACGCTGTGGGACGAGGCCGTGGTGCAGCGCATCATCGACGCCGCCGGCGCGCAGGGCGGCATCGTGGTCATGGACGAGGCCTACCAGCCCTTTGCCAGCCGCAGCTGGATCGAGCGCATGCGCGCGCAGCCCGAGCGCAACGGCCATGTGCTGCTGATGCGCACGCTCTCCAAGTTCGGCCTGGCCGGCGTGCGCCTGGGCTACATGATCGGCCCCGCCGCGCTGGTGGCCGAGGTCGACAAGGTGCGCCCGCCGTACAACGTGAGTGTGCTGAACACCGAGGCCGCCCTGTTCGCGCTGGAACATGCCGACGTGTTCGCCGCCCAGGCCGACGAGCTGCGTGCCGCGCGCACCGAGCTGCTGGCCGCGCTGCGCGCCATGCCCGGCATTGAGCGCGTGTGGGACAGCCAGGCCAACATGGTGCTGGTGCGTGTGCCCGATGCCGCCCGCGCCTATGAGGGCATGAAGGCCCGCAAGGTGCTCGTCAAGAACGTTTCTACAATGCATCCATTGCTGGCAGGCTGCCTGCGTCTGACGGTGGGCAGCAGTGCCGACAACGCCCAGATGCTCACAGCGCTCCAGGCATCCCTATGACTTCCTCCGCACTCGTTCCTTCTTCCGCAGAACTCTGCCCCGACCGCACGGCCGAGGTCAGTCGCACGACGGCCGAGACGCGCATCACCGTGCGCGTGAATCTCGACGGCACCGGCGCGGCCAGCCTGCACACCGGCATCGGCTTCTTCGACCACATGCTCGACCAGATCGCGCGCCATGGGCTGATCGACCTGCAGATCGACTGCGACGGCGACCTGCACATCGACGGCCACCACACGGTGGAAGATGTGGGCATCACGCTGGGCCAGGCTTTCGCGCGGGCCGTGGGCGACAAGAAGGGCATCCGCCGCTACGGCCATGCCTACGTGCCGCTCGATGAAGCCCTGTCACGCGTGGTGGTGGACTTCTCGGGCCGCCCGGGGCTGCACCTGCACATTCCGTTCACCGCCGGGAGCATTGGCGGTTTCGACACCCAGCTCACCTACGAATTCTTCCAGGGCTTCGTGAACCATGCGGGCGTGACGCTGCACATCGACAACCTGAAGGGCATGAACGCCCACCACCAGTGCGAGACGGTGTTCAAGGCCTTCGCGCGCGCGCTGCGCGCCGCGCTGGAGCGCGACCCGCGCGCCGCAGGCGTGATCCCCTCCACCAAGGGTTCCCTGTAAAATTCAAGCCAAATTGGCCTGTAACGCTTATCCATCAAGCGCAAGCAGCTATGAATAGTGAAGCAAAAACCGTCGCGGTCGTGGACTACGGCATGGGCAACCTGCGCTCCGTCTCGCAGGCCGTGCAGGTCGCGGCGCAGGGCAGCGGTTTCCGGGTAATGGTTACCGCGCACCCCGATGAGGTGCGCGCGGCCGACCGTGTGGTGTTGCCCGGCCAGGGCGCCATGCCGGACTGCATGCGCGAGTTGCGGGAGTCGGGCCTGCTCGAATCCGTGCTGGAGGCTGCCGCGTCCAAGCCGCTGTTTGGCGTATGTGTGGGCATGCAGATGCTGCTGGACCACAGCGCCGAGGGCGACACCCCCGGGCTGGGCCTGATCCCGGGCGAGGTGCTCAAGTTCGACCTGGCCGGGCGCACCCAGCCCGACGGCAGCCGCTACAAGGTCCCCCAGATGGGCTGGAACCGCGTGCGCCAGGCGCGCCACGGCGGCGTGGCGCACCCGGTATGGGCGGGCGTGCCCGACGACAGCTACTTCTACTTCGTGCACAGCTTCTACGCGCGCCCGGCCAACCCGCTGCACTGCGCCGGCGAGGCTGACTACGGCGGCCCCTTTGCTGCGGCCATCGCACGCGATAATATTTTTGCTACCCAGTTCCACCCGGAGAAAAGCGCCGAGCACGGCCTGGCGCTGTACCGCAACTTCTTGCACTGGAAGCCCTGATTCTTCAACCCGGCAGGGCCGGGCCTTGTGCGGCTCGCCCCATTCCCCGCTCACCATCATGCTGCTCATCCCCGCCATCGACCTCAAGGACGGCCACTGCGTACGCCTCAAGCAAGGTGACATGGACCAATCGACCACCTTTGGCGAAGACCCCGCCGCCATGGCCCGCAAGTGGGCGGATGCGGGCGCGCGCCGCCTGCACCTGGTGGACCTGAACGGCGCGTTTGCCGGCCAGCCCAAGAACAAGGCGGCCATCAAGGCCATCCTGGCCGAGGTGGGCGCCGACATTCCGGTGCAGCTGGGCGGCGGCATCCGCGACCTGGACACCATCGAGCGCTACATCGACGCCGGGCTGCGGTACGTCATCATCGGCACGGCCGCGGTGAAGAACCCCGGCTTCCTCAAGGATGCGTGCAGCGCGTTTGGCGGCCACATCATCGTGGGCCTGGACGCCAAGGACGGCAAGGTGGCCACCGACGGCTGGAGCAAGCTCACCGGCCACGAGGTGGTTGATCTGGCGCGCAAGTTCCAGGACTGGGGCGTGGAATCCATCATCTACACCGACATCGGCCGCGACGGCATGCTCTCGGGCATCAATATCGAGGCGACGGTGAAGCTGGCCCAGGCCCTCACCATCCCAGTGATCGCCTCGGGCGGCCTGGCCGGCATCGCGGACATCGAGAAGCTCTGCGAAGTCGAAAACGAAGGCGTGGAAGGCGTCATCTGCGGGCGCGCCATCTACTCGGGCGACCTGGACTTCGCCGCGGCCCAGGCGCGCGCCGACGAGCTGGCCGGCGCGTAGGAAAGCTCAGCAGCCGGGCAGGGCGCGGCCCTTGTTGATGGCGTCCGCCGTGCCCAGCATCTGCTCCCAATAGGCCGGAAGCGTGGCCCAGGGGTTGCCCGTGTTCGTGGGGTAGTCATAGTGCCGGTCCGTGGCGTAGACCAGGCCGGTGTTGCGCTGAGGCGTGTTGGCGGACCGCAGCACCTCCTGCATGGCGCCGCAATTCGCCGCGTCATGCACCAGCGCCGCCTGCGCGCCGTTGGCCAGGTTGTAGACCCACTTGTTTGCGGGCTGGGGGGTGACGCTGCGGTAATCGACGGCCTGGCCCTCGAAGCTCACAAGGGCATCGACCACGCTGGCGGAATCGGCGACCGGGTAGGTGCCAGGGTTGCCCACCACGCGCAACCGGGAGTCCAGGCCCTTGATGTACTGGTAGATCTCGCGGTAGAAGCCCAGCTGCTTGCTGGTCGCGTCCATCTCGTCGAGAAAGAAGCCATCGACCTGCGTGCCGTAGATCTTGCGGTAGTTGTCGATGTTGCGCTGGATGTCGGCGACCGAGCGCGCTCCTGTGCCATAGCGGGTGTAGACGTAGCCCAGCACCTTTCCGCCGTTTTGCCGGAAGGCGGTGATGGCCGCCGTGAACAGGGGGTCTTCCTTCGTGAAGATGCCGTTGCTCGGGTTCAGGATGGCCGTGATGGGCACCGCCGGAAAACTCTGCGCGCCGCTGGCCAGCTTTTCCCAATCCGAACCGGGGCCCGCGCTGAAGTACGCCGGGACCAGCAGTTCCAGCGGCTGGGGCTGCGGGCGGATGTACAGCGTGCGCGTGGCGGCGCCGGCCTTGTCCTGCGTTGCCGCCGCGAGGGCCTGCAACTGCATCTCGCCGGCTTGCGCGGCGGTCAGGCTGGAGGTGGCCACCCCGCCGCGGGTCTGCGGCTGCACGGGCGCGAAGCTGGCGCTGGCCGGGCCGCTCAGGGTGATGGCCGTGCCGTCGGGTGCCGCCGCGCCGGCGATCTTGACGCTCAGCTGCAGTTGCACGGGAGTGTTGACGGTATGCACGTTGTCGGCTTCGGCGGGGGCGGTGAAGGCCACCTCGGCGCTGGATGCGGCGGGCGAAGAGCCGGAGTCGCTTCCCTGGCCCGATCCACCGCCGCAGCCGGTCAAGGCCGCGGCCAGGGTCAGCAGAGATGCGGCAAGGGAATGAGAGGGGCGCGAACGGAGATGCATGGGGTCTGGGAAGTACTTGCGGGACTGCAGCTGCGATTGTGCCCACAGCGCCGGTTCCCGAATCGCTCTATTGCAGCATGAAAGTCTGGTACTCCAGCCGATGCAGGCGCCGCGACAGCAGCAGCAGGCCTGCGGCCAGGGTCAGCAGGGTGGCCAGGGCGAAGCCGTAGCCATACAGGGCGGCGCCGAACGCCAGGGTCAGGCCCGTGAGCGCCACGTTGAGCAGCACGAACATGGCGCACAGCAGCAGCACGGTGCGCCGCTGGTCCAGGTAGAAGAACACGTTGAGCACGGCCATCAGGCCCACCTGCAGGCCGGCGCCGACCACCTGCACGTGCAGCAGCGGCAGGTACAGGCGCGAGATGCCCAGGGTGTCGAGCAGCCAGGGGCCGGCTACGAAGGTCACGAGCACGGCCAGGGTCTGGATCTTGGCGATCTCGCCCAGGCCCTGCTGGATGGCGTAGACCATCTCATCGCGCATGGCCTCTATGTATTCGAGCGAGCCGCCGCCGCGCACCGCGTCGTAGAACTTGTCGTAGTACTCGACGAAGTCGGTCTCTATGCGCACCAGGAACACCGCCATGCCGGGGATGATGGACAGGTAGGACAGGAACACCGGCAGGTCGTAGATCAGCGAGGCGCGCAGGTGGCCGATGATGGGCTGCGAGGTGGGCGGGAAGAACCAGAACATGAACTTGTCCGCCCAGATGCCCAGGTTGTAGAGGAGGCCCACCGCCACCAGCGACGGGTAGAGCTTGTCGGGCTGCAGGAAGTCAAAGGAGATCAGCTGCCGCGCGGGATGGAACTCCTTGACCACCAGCAGCCACATGCCCGCCAGCAGCACGAAGTGGCCGAGCACGAAGGCGCCCAGCAGCCCCTCCAGGCCCCAGGGGCGCAGCAGCAGGGCGCTGGCCACGATCAGCCCGTAGGCCAGGCCGAACAGGCCGACGATGGCCTTGTAGCGCTTCATGCCCGACAGCAGCACCGTGAGCACCCATACGCCGCTCATCAGCATGAAGCCCGCCAGCATGAGCAGCCGGTAGGCCAGGCCCAGGCCCGGCAGCACGATGAACAGCGCCAGCGTGGCCAGAACCCCAGCCCCCAGCAGCACGATCACCATCAGGCCGTGCAGGTTGGGCATGACCAGGTGCTTGTGCTTCTCGAACAGGCGGTCGGAGATGAAGCGGGTGAACGCGAGCTGCACCAGGCTGGTGTAGATCAGACTGCTGGCCACCAGGTAGGTGACCGAGGTCTGGAACTGCGTCACCAGGGTGGCCGGCACGACCACGCTGGCGCTGAAGATGCCGACGAGCAGGATGCCGACGATGGACAGCACCCAGGGCCCCGAGCCGATCACGCCCGCGTAGGCGTAGGCCTGCACCAGGCTCAGCAGGGTGTTCTTGCGCAGCATGTGGCGCAGTTCGAATCCAATGCCGGCCATCAGGCTGCTCCCGGGGTGCGTGCCAGGGCGTGTTCGTAGACCTGGCGGTAGCGGTCGAACATCAGGGTGTCGGTGTAGTAGCGCTCCACGCGGGCGATGGCCGCGCGGCTGGCGGCCTGCCAGGCGGCGGTGTCACCCAGCAGCTGCAGGGCGGCATCGGCCAACTGCTGCGGCTCGGCGATCGGCACCACCGCGCCAGAAGGCCCGAGCGCGCGGTCTTCCTCGTCGAGCCCTTCGAGGAGCTGGCGGCACGAGCCCACGTCGGTGGAAACGGCAGGCACGCCGGCCGCGTAGCCTTCGAGCAGCACCAGGGGCAGGGCTTCGCTGATGGAGGACAGCACCACCAGGCCGATGCGCGGCATCAGGTCCTCCACGCGCTGCATGCCGAGGAAGCGCACATGCTCCTGCAGGCCCAGGCTGCGCACCAGGTTACTGCATTCCTCGGCATAGGCCGGGTCTTCCTCGGCGGGGCCGGCGATCCAGCCCTGGGCGTCGGGGCGCTGGTTGACCACGCGGCGCATGGCGCGGATGAAGGTCTTGATGTCCTTGATGGGCACCACGCGCCCTATCAGGCACAGCACCGGCGGCGGCTCAAGCGGCCGCTGCGCGCGCAGCGGGGCGAAGCGTTCGAGCTTTATGCCGTTGGGGATGTTGGCGGTGCGCTCGGGCGCGGCGCCGTCCTGCACCTGGCGCAGCCGGTTGGCCTCGTACAGGGCCAGGATGGGATCGGCATGCGCGTAGCAGTAGCGCCCCAGCCACTCGAAGAAGTGGATCCACATCTGGCGGAAGTACGACAGCTCGGTCGGGTCGCGCTGGAAGATGTTGCGGTTGTCGCGTATCCACTCGCTCTTGAACAGGTCGATCTTGCGTTCCTTGGTGTAGATGCCGTGCTCCGACAGGATGAGCGGCACCCCGCGCGTCTGCGCCAGCAGCGCGCCCAGGAAGCCCGCGTAGCCGGTGGAGGCGCAGTGCACCGCGCGCACGGGGATCAGCTGCCGCGCCACGCGCGCCAGCAGCCACAGCGGCTGCAGCATGAGGCGCACGGTCCAGAAGAAATCGACGAACGAGGGGTCGGCGCAATGTGCGCGGTAGATGCCGCAGATGATGTCCCAGGCGCGCTTGCTGTAGAGGAAATCCCCGAGCTGCACGGATCCGCCGGGCATCATCTGCTGCGCCACTTCGCGGAATGCCTCCATGGCTCGGGGAGCCGCCGGGCCCTGGTCGAAGGCGTCCAGCAGGCGCTGCACCAGCGCCTGGCCCTGCGCGTCGCCCCTGCGCGCGGCCGGCTGCGGGTGCCAGTGGGCCTGCTCGTGCAGGAAATGCTCCTCGAAATGCACCACGTTGTCGGGCAGCGGGTACTTGAAGCCGCCGTAGTCCTCGCGCCGGCTGCCCAGGAAGACGATGGCGAAGCGGTACTCGGGGTAGGCGCGGATGATCTGGTTGATCCAGCTCGACACTCCGCCGCTCACGTAGGGGAACGTGCCCTCCAGCATCAGGGCGATGTCGGCCGACTGTGCCTTGGGGTGGTTCATGGCCGCTGGCTCCAGTAGTCGATTACGGGGCGCAGGCGCGGCAGCGCTCCCCATTGCCTGAGCTCGCGCATCAGCGCCTGCGCCTGCGCGTGGTCGCGCCGCTCGAAGGCCAGCTGCGCCAGGTAGGGCAGCACCCGGGTCGCGGGCAGGCCCAGGGCGCGGGCTTTGTCGTAGGCGTGTTCCGCTTCCTGGGTGCGGCCCAGCGCATGCAGCAGGCGCCCGCGGCGCAGGTGCATGGCGGCGTTGCCTTCCTGCCGCTGCAGCACCAACTGGCAGTAGCGCAGGGATTCCTGGATGGCGTGCGCGTGTAGGTCGCCCTGCACCAGCGCCTGGTACACCAGCTCCCAGTACAGGTCGGACAGGCGGTGCGCGCTTTGCAGCTGCTGGCTGCTGTCCGGGAGCGCGGCCTGCAGGGCGTCGAGCTCGCTGTCGATGGCGCGGTTGATGCGTTTCTCCAGGTTGTCGAGCATGCCGTAGGCCAGTAGGCGCAGGTCTTCGCTCGCGTCGCCGAGCACGCTGCGCAGGAGCGGCGAGGCCGTGCGCCCCGAGGCGTATTGCAGCGCGGCCATGGCGCGCATGCGCGCCTGTACCGGCACCTGGGCGTTGGTCAGGAACGAGTGCAGGCCGGCGTGGCGGAACTGGCTCTGCCGGCGCTGGTGCTGGTCGAATTCGGGCAGCTGCACCGCATCGAAGTCTTCCGGGAGCGACCTGCGGCGGTACAGGCGCAGGATGACGAAGGCCGCTATCACGCCCAGGAACCCCGCCACGGGCACGGCGTAGCTGCAGGCCGTCATGAGCAGCAGGGTGGCCCAGCGCGGCTTGGACAGGCGCGGCGGCAGCAGCGGCAGCAGCGACAGCGACAGCAGCACGCTGGCCGCGGCGTGCAACAGCAGATAGCTGGCCAGGGCCGCGTCCGAGCGCTCGGCCAGCAGCCATGCGCCGCTCCAGGCGCTGACCTCCAGCCCCAGTGCCGACAGGCCTAGCTTGAGGTTAAGCATGGGCGATGGCGTGCAGGCGCTGCACGGTGCGCACGGGCTGCGCGCTGTCGGGCTGCACCACGTGCGGGAAGATGCCGGCCTGGGCCAGCGATTGCTGGCTCTTGTGCTGCATCCAGCCCTCCAGGCGGTGGATGTAGCCCTCGGCCGTGGTGGCGTTGCCCAGCGGCATGAGCACGGCCAGCACCTGGCGTCCGGGCGCCTCGATCCGCCAGACCTCGTCGAGCTCGCGTTTGAGGCGCTCGATCTGCGGGGGCAGGTCCTGCTCCAGCGCGCGCTGCTGGAGCTCCAGGGCCACGACGATGCTGGGCACCTGGGTGCTTCTGTGGATGTGGGCCAGGCGCTGGAGCTCGAAGGCGAAGAGCGGCGGGCAGTCCGGGAACTGCTGCACGATGGGCTGGGCCAGCTGGCTCATGGACAGGCCGTCGGTGTAGTAGCCCAGCAGCAGCTGCATGGTCTGCAGGCTTTCCTCCTGCAGGGCGAAGAAGGGCATGTCCTGTACCACCAGCAGGCCGTACATGTCGCCCGCCAGGTCGAGCAGCGGCGCGGCGACCAGGTAGCGCGTGTCCTGCTGCGCCGTCACGGCCTGGCTCACGTGGCACAGCTGGCCCGTTTGCAGGGCCTGGCGCACCAGCGGGTCGTCGGCGTGCAGGCCGTCGTAGGCGCCTATGCTGGCGCTGGGCCGGGCGGCGGCGTGCCCGTCGGACACCGCGTGCATGGCCGCGCACTCCAGCTGGCAGTACTGCGACAGCAGCCGCAGCAGCGCCTGCGGGGCGAGGGCGTCGCCGCCGTCCTCGCTCCCGGCGTGGCGCAGCGCCGCGAGCGCGTCGCGCATGGACATGGGGCGGGCGATGAGCTCCTGCTCCAGGCGGTCGTGCGACAGGCGCAGCAGGTAGTGCTGGCGCACCAGGTGCTCCAGGCGCTGGTCCAGGTACAGCTGCAGGGTCTCGGCGCGGCGCGTGCGCGCCTGCCAGAGGCTGGAGAACTCGCCCACCAGCATCACCAGGATCAAGCCCCCCAGGAAGTACAGCTGGGGGAAGTCGCCCCAGTGCCCCGCGTTGAGCCCCAGCCAGCAGGCCAGCAGCACGCTGGCGCCGCCCAGGCCCGCCATGGGGCCGTAGCGCAGGGCCAGCACCACGGGCGCCAGCCAGGGCCATGGGAATGTGGCCTGGATCTGCAGCGGGTCCTGTGGCGCCCAGGCCAGGCCCAGTGCGACGGCCAGCAGGGGCAGCAGCAGGGTCTCGCCCACGGTGACGGCGGGATGGGTGGCCGCGATGGCCAGCCTGCCCAGCAGATGCCTGGGCAGGCCCGTGCCTGGGAGCGCCCGTGGACGGGCGTTTTCACCGGCCGTCTGGCGGCGTGCGCCGGGGCTGTCGGAGGGTGTTGGCATGCGGCGTTCAGCGGCTGCCGGCCAGGCCGGATTGCAACAGCTTGCGGATCAGCTTCTGCGCCACCGCCGACAGCGCCTCGCGGCTCCAGCCGCTCTGGCCGCCCGAGCCGCTCCACAGGGTGTCGCCCGTGGCCACGTCCAGAATCTGCAGGGTGACGCCTGCGGCGGGCTCACCGTCCACGCCCACCTTGTAGCGCCACTCCTCCACGCTGCCCGCGAGGGCGTAGCGGATCTTCTGCTCGCGCGCCCAGGCCAGCGCGTCTTCGGAGCGCTGCGCGTCGCCGGCGCCGAACAGCGCTTCCTGCTGCGTGGTGGCGGGAGTGCGGCGCACCTGGCCCACGCCCTGCGCGCTCAGCAGCGCCTGGGCGATGGCCTCGGCGCGCTGGCCCGCCAGCGGGGTCTCGGTGTGGTTGGCGAAGGGCAGCACCACCCAGCTCGCCTGGCGGGCCAGCTGCGGCGGGTGGCTCTGGTCCAGGGTGGAGCAGGCGCTGAGAAGGGCGATCGCGCCCGTGGCCAGCAGCAGTCCCAGCTGGCGTGCACGAGAGGGGCGGCGGTGGAGCATGAAGGGTTCTCCTCGATGGTCTTAAAAATGAAGCCGGTACGACAGTTCCAGCACGCGCGTGAGTCCCAGGGACTGCACGCCTGACTTGCCCAGGCCGAAGCTCAGGCGCAAATGGTCCGGGCCCAGCACGCTGCCGGCCAGCCCCAGGCGCAGGTCGTAGCCCGCGCCCAGCAGGCTGTGCCGGGTGAGGCTTACGCTCGCGAAGGGCCGCAGCGCGCGCGTGTGGTCCTGCTCGAAGCGCATGTTGGTGGACAGCCGCACGCCGTAGAACTGGAAGCTCTCGGGCAGGAAGTAGTCCAGGCCCAGGCTCGTGACGCCCGCGGGCGCGAAGCGCTGCAGGAAGTCCTGGCCCTGCTGGCCCAGGAAGAAGGGGTGGCGGCGCTCGAAGCGGTGGGTGGACCAGAAGGCGCCCCATTCCCACGTGGGCGCGTCCTGGCGGTAGGCGTGCGAGTATTCGATCGCGGTGTGGCGCCCGCGGCCCACCTCGGCGCCCGTCTGCAGGCGGTACTGCTCGCTCCACTGCGACAGCAGCAGGCTGTCCTGGCGCGTGGCCTGGTAGCGCAGGTGAGCGGCCACGCGCGTCTTCATGCCGCCCAGGCGCAGCGCCAGGCTTTCCTCGCTGGGCAGGTGCCAGCCCAGTTCGCCGCGCAGGGACAGGCGGTTGTCCAGGCGCTGCTCGTGCTCGATGGACAGGGGCGTGGTGTCCGCGTACCCCCGGCGGCTGGCCACGCGCAGCCGGGTCTCGCCGTCGGCATGGCCCCAGCGCAGCAGCGCGCCCGCGATGTCCTCGCCGGGTGCGTCGCGCAGCTGGTCGGGCGCCGTGACGCGGCGCTGGATGCGGCTCGCGTCCAGGTCCAGCGACAGGCGCGGGCTGATGGCCAGGTGCAGCCGGGCCTCGGCCTGATCTTCGTCGATGGCGCCCAGGTCGCTGTGCCGCGAGAGCATGCCGGCGTGGTCGCTGAAGGCCAGCAGGTTGTCCGTGAGCTGCAGGTGCAGCGGGTTGTCGTCGGGCTGGCTTTCCTGCGTCTCGAAGGCGGCGCTCTGCGCCAGGCGGATGTCGCCCACCGCGGCAGCGGTATTGACGCGGTCGTAGCGCGGCAGGCGCTCGTCGAATTCCTGCAGCAGCTGGCCCGCGGCGGCCTTGTCGTCCTCGGCCAGGGCCACGGTGATCTCGGCCCACAGCGGGCGATTGGTGCGCAGGCTGCGGCTGCGCGCGTACTGGTGCCACAGGAAGCCGCGTTCGGCCGTGTATTCGCCGGCGTCCTGCAGCCAACCTATGGCGGTTTCGGCCGCGGCGTTGGAGTAGCCGCCCTGGGCATCGCGATCCAGGCGCAGTAGCTCGCGCAGCACCTCCTGTGCAGGGTCGCCGGGCCTTTGCAGCAGGATCAGGCGCGCGCGGGCGACGCGCTGCGTGGCCTCCAGCCCTTCCTCGGTGAGCCAGCGCTGGCGCGCCTGCGCGGGAGTCAGGCGCCGGCCGTTCCGCCCCTCCTGCCATTGTTGCGACAGCAGGTGGCGGCGCAGGCGCCAGGCGCGATCCGCCTCCTGGTTCTGCTCCAGGGCATCGGCGTAGTTCATGAGCCAGAGGAAGTCGCCTTCGCGTTCGGCCACATGGGGGCTGAGGTAGCGGTGCAGCGCCACCTGGGGCAGCGACAAGGCCTGGTAGGCGGCCGCCAGCGCCTCATGCAGGTCCTCGTCCGCGCTCCAGGCCTGTTCGTGCGCGGCCAGCAGCCGGCGGATCGAGGCCGCGTCGTTGCTGTCGATGAGCAGCCACAGCAGTGCCTGGCGCATGTCGGAGGACGCCGGATCGATGGCCAGCCCCTCTTCGTAGTACTGCCGCGCCTCTGCGAACCGCCCGGCGTTGTGGTGGTAGCCGCCCACCAGGCGCAGGAATTGCCCCGAGCGGCGCATTCGGGCCAGGGAATGGCGCGCGGCGTCGGGGGTGGGGTCGAGCTGATCCAGGGCGTGCGCGAATTCGTTCCACTGGTTGCGGCTGGAGTACAGGGTCAGGGCCTCGATCAGGTGGCGCGGCTCATCGTGCTGCTGCCAGGCCAGCAGTGCCACCTTGGCGGCCTCCAGGGGCTGGTCCTGCTGCAGCAGGCCGATGAGTGCGTCGTAGTCCGCGACGTCGGCATGTTGCGCGTCCACCAGCTTGCGGTAGGCGGCAATGGCGAGCTGGTCGCGCGCCCGGCTCCTGGCCAGGTCGCCCGTGAAGCGCCACAGCTCGGCGGCCGCTTCAGCGGACGCAGGAGGGTGGTCCTGCACGGCCTGCAGCCATTGCAGGCCCAGTTCGGGCTGGCGGTGCTGCAGGGCCAGCACGGCGGCATGCATGGCGCGCTCGGGGGTGATCTGTGCAGGGTCGGCCAGCAGTTGCCGCCAGGTCTGCAGGGCCAGATCGGGCTGGCCTGCGCGTTCGGCCAGCTGCGCCAGCAGCTCCAGCGCCTCGGGGTCCTGCGCGTGCTGGCGCAGGTAGTCGATGGCGGGCTGGGGTTCACCCAGGCGTTCCTGCGCATCGACCAGGGCGCGCATCAGGCGCGGGTCGCCGGAGCGGCTGCGCAGCTGGTGGCGCAGCGCCTGCACCAGCGCTGCATCGTCGAACTGGCCCGGCGCCAGCCGCAACACGGCCTGCCAGGCGGCGTCCTGGTTCGTCTGGCGCGCCAGGACGAGCCAGTTCTCCAGCGCGATGCCGGGGCGCTGCGTCCACTCAGACACCTGTGCCAGGCGCTCGCGCCATCGCATGTCGGCGGGGTTCTGGCGCACCGCGGCGTTGGCGATGGTCCAGGCGTCCTCGAGCTTGCGGTTTTCCAGGAACACCTCGTAGCCCAGGGTGTAGGTCTTGTCGTCGAAGGGCAGGGCGGGCGAAGGCCGGGCGGAGGCCTTGTCCGCCACCTGCTGCGCGAGGCGCAGGGCCGGATGCACGAGCAGGTCGGCGCCATCGTCGAACACCGGCCCCGCCAGCGCGGCAGGCGGCTGCGGGCGCCAGGCGACGGGCCGCAGCGCGAAGTCCTGCTCGGCGCTGGCCCATTGGGTGGCCTGCCGTTCGAGCGCCATGCGCAGCAGGCGGCGCACGTAGTGCTCGGCCACGTCGGGGCGGCCTGCGGCGCGTGCCAGCTGCGTGAGCATGAACAGGGTCTGCGGGTCGTCGGCCAGGGGGCCCAGCTCGCGCTCGGCCAGCTCCAGGGCGGCCGCGGTCTGGTTGCCCGACCGCAGTGCGGCAATGGCCGCGCCGTAGTACGCCTTGGCCTGGGCTGGGTCGGGGGTGCTGTCGCGCGCGGACAGGTAGAGCTGCGCGCAGCCCTCGTAGTCGCCGCGCGCCAGCGCTTCCCTGGCTTCGCGCTCGTAGTACAGGGCGGCCTCGCGCGGGTCCTGCGGGGCTTCCCGGCGACTGAGTGCCAGGGCGATCTCCTGCTCGCCGAACTGACTGGCCAAGGCTGCCAGCCTATCCTGCCGCTCCTGGGGCCAGCCTTCCTGCGCCAGCTGGCGTATGTGCCGCCGCAGCCCATCGAGCAGCGCGAGCCGCCTGTCAGGCTCGCGGTCCGGGACATGCCGGTACTCGGAGTGGAGCAGGTCCCATTGCGCCCACAGCGCTTCCTTGCGCAATGCGGGGTCGGCCGAGTCCAGGGCGGGCTGCAGCGTCGTGCGCGCGCTGGCGGTGTCGCCATGGGCGATCTGGCGCTGCGCGAGCAGCAGGCGCAGGCGCGGGTTGTCGGGGTCGCTGCGCAGCAGGTTGTTCAGGTAGGCGGTGGACAGCTCGGTCTCGCCGCTCGTCGCCAGGCGCTGCTCCAGGTCCTGGCGCGGGTATAGCAGCCACAGCGCGCCGCACGCCATGGCGGTGAGCAGCGCGACGAGCCAGTTGGGCGCAAGGATGGGCCGCTCAACGCTCTGGGCAGAGGATCTGGATCTGGGCGGCGGCATCGGGCAGCTTGAACTGTTGCACTGCGGTGCGGTCCTGTGCGGCAGGGCGCAGGGCGGTGAGGGTGCGCTGGCCGGCGCGCACCTGGCAGGCCTGGGTGTTGGCCAGGGCAAACTCCAGCGGCACATGGCCCTGGAGCGTGAATTGCACGCGCCGGCCATCGCCCTCGGCCTGCCAGTCGACCAGGCGGGCGTTGGCGTCGTGCAGGTAGGGGGTGGCGGCCTCGCGGCCGTCCGTTTGCAGGAAGGCGGACGGTCCGCTCAGGTGCACGTACAGGCCTTCGCCGCCCCGGCGCCAGCCCGCCACGGCCTGGCTGGCGCCTAGCCGGGGCAGCCCCAGCGCCGGGGGCAGCCGCACGGTGCGCAGGGCGCCATTGCTGCTGCGCAGGCGCCAGCCCTCGCCATCGCGGGCCATGGCGTAGTCGTAGAAGTCCTGCACCTTGGTGACGAACTCGGAGGCGTGTACGGGGTGCAGGGGCTGCGCGAGGGCCCAGTCGTAGACTTTCTTCAGCGCCTTGAGCGCGGCGGGCTTGCTGGCCGAGTAGGTGTGGTAGTAGATGCCCACGGGCTTGATGCGCCGGGGGCTGTCCGTCATCTCGAAGGTCTCTATGGCGCGCTCGAAACCGTAGTACGGCCCCGTCCACAGGTTGGTGTAGATGTTCTCGTTGGTGATGGGGGCGTAGACCTGCAAGAACCCGCCCTTGCGGATGCCCAGCGCCCCCACGGCCGTGAGCGAGGGGTTGGCGCGGCTGATGGAGGTGTCGCCGCCGTTGATGTTCAGCAGCCCGGCGCGGTGGGTGATCTCCAGCGCACGGGCGCTGGGCGCCGTGTCGCCCGTCCATTGCAGGACCTTGACGGGCTTGCCGCTGGGCGCCAGGCGCTCGTTGATGTAGTGGCTTGAGCCCACGATCTCGCGCTCCAGGTCCATGGTGTAGCCGGGAACCACCAGGGACTGCGCCGCCTCCGGGTTCTCCTTGAAAAGACCGTGCTGCACGTTCGCGTCCCACAGGAAGGGGTGGCTATAGGTATGGCTGCCGACCTCGATGTGGGGCAGGCGGAACATCTTGCGCGCCACTTCCTCCATGCGCGGGCTCAGGCCGGGGTACAGGCCGTCGGGGGCCACCTCGGCTTCGATGACGGACATGGTCTGGGGGATGCGGTACTTCTCGAATATCTCCTTGAGCAGCACCTGGGCGGCCAGCGGGCTGCCGGGGAACTCCGCCAGCGAGGGAAAGCCGTCGCCGTCCACATGGGCCAGCAACAGGCGGCGGCCGTTCTCCGTGGTCGTGTCGGGCACCGGAATGGCGGGCAGGCGCAGGGCCTGCTGCAGGAAGGCGAAGGGATCGACCAGCCAGCGCGCGTCCTCCGTTCCGGGGATCTCGAACAGCACGTTGGGGTCGAGAATGAAGCCGCCCCAGGGGGTGATGGCGCCGCCAACGAAGGTGCGGCCGCGGGCGTCGCGCAGCTCCACCAGGGGCTGGGCCTGGCGCGCCATGTCGGGCGCCAGCTGCACCAGTTCGGTCTGCCGGGAGGGCAGGGGGAGCGGGTTCTCCAGCCCCATCATGGGGGCGAGCTGCACCTGGCGCAATGCGCCCTGGGGCTCGGCCCTGTCGAGCGCCAGCCCCAGGCTACGCGTGAGGACGCGGTCGGGCGTCATGCCCCAGTCGCCCACCACCGCCAGCGGCATGCCTTCGTGGATGCGCGCCTGCAGCCATTGGCTCAGGCCGGCGCGTTTCGCCGCAGGCACGTAGCCGGAGAACCAGCTCACCACGCCGGCATAGCGGTCGCGCGCCATCAGGCCGGGCAGGCTGTCGCGTACGTCCACGTAGTCCGTCACGTAGCCCATGTGGTTGAGCGGCATCTGCAGGAAGCGGTGGGCGTTGGCGTAGTTGAGCGCGGGCGATTCGCCGCCGTTGTAGAGCACCAGCACGCGCCGCGGCACCGGTTCGATGCTGCCCATGCCGATGGTCGCCAACTGCGCGTCGGTGACCCAGGGGATGAAGCCATCCTGCAGGATCCTTTGGGCTGTGGCGCGCGTGAGCGCCCGGTCGTGCGGCGAGACGTAGTCGATCACCAGCACGGGCAGGCCGTCGCGCTGCCGGACGGTGCGCAGCTGGTCCATGAGCCATTGCCGGTCCTGGTTGGGCACTTCCTCGTAGCGCCGGGTCTTGGCATTCCAGCGCTGGTAGAGCGATTCGGCGGCCACCATCTCGACCATGCCCCGCACCTGCGGCAGGATGTCGAAACCCCGGTTGAGGATGAGCCGGATGCCGGGGAAGCGCTGGTGCAGTGTCTCGATCACCCGCACAAGCCCCTGCTGCTGGGCCTGCTCGTCGAACGTGCCCGCCAGGCGGTAGGAGTCCAGCGTGTCGAGGAAGAACCCCCGGAAGCCGCGCTCCCACAGGGGGGCGACGACGCGGCTGGCGAAGAAATCGGGCCATGCCGCCACGCTCTGGTCGATGACCTCCGACTGCCAGTCCTGGTTGCGCGCCAGTTTCCAGTCCGCCGGGATGTCCGCGTGGTAGCCGCGCGAGGGCTGCACTTCGGTCACCGAGACATAGGCATACACCTTGGTGGCGGGCTCCAGCGCGCGGGCCTGGCGCGCCGCCTCGTGGTCGGGGTCCACCACCAACAGATCGAAGGCGCGGAACTCGCCCAGGGGGATTTCATGGCCGTAGTACAGCGCCACCGCGGGCGTGGCGGCCTGGGCGCTCCAGGCCAGCGGCAGCAAGGCCAGCCCCCATGCCAGGCGCGTGCACAACTGCAACAACTGCAAAAGGAAGCGGAAGGCCATGGGACCGGAAGGGGCTGCCAATAGGGTTTTGGAGGGCTTGCGTACCCAAAATTCGAATTGTATTGGGTGCAAAATCGTATCGATTGATTTCCCAATCCATCGGATTGTCACGTTTGTTAACACTGCGTTTGCCACAATCCCGACCAGACTTGTACGCATATAGGAGGGATCTGTGATCTTGGTGACCGGAGGCGCGGGCTACATCGGCTCGCACATGTGTGTGGCGCTGGCTCAGGCGAACGAGCCGTTCCTGGTATTGGACAACTTTGGCAACAGCCGCCCCTCGGTGCTGGAGCGCATCGGGCGCATCACGGGGCGCGAGCCCGAATGCGTGCGGGGCGACGTGCGCGACGCGGCGCTGCTGCAGCAGTTGTTTGCACGCCACGAATTCACGGCGGTGATCCACTTCGCCGCGCTCAAGGCGGTGGGCGAATCGGTGCGCGAGCCCCTGGCGTACTACGACAACAACGTCGCGGGCACGGTCACGCTGCTGCAGGCCATGCGGCAGGCGGGCGTGCGCCAGCTGGTGTTCTCGTCGTCCGCCACGGTGTATGGCGACCCGGCCTCCTTGCCGATACGCGAGGACTGCCCGCTCTCGGCCACCAACCCCTACGGCTGGAGCAAGCTGATGATGGAGCAGGTGCTGGCCGACGTGGACGCGAGCGAGCCCGGCCAGTGGCGCATTGCGCGGCTGCGCTACTTCAACCCCGTGGGCGCGCACGAGAGTGGCCTGATCGGCGAGGACCCGCAGGGCGTGCCCAACAACCTCATGCCCTACGTGGCGCAAGTGGCCTCCGGCCAGCGCGAGTTCCTGAACGTCTGGGGCAGCGACTACCCCACGCCCGACGGCACGGGGCTGCGCGACTATATCCATGTCTGCGACCTGGCCGAGGGCCACGTGGCGGCGCTGCGCTACCTACGCGAGCACCCGGGCCTGCTGACGGTGAACCTGGGCACGGGCCGGCCCGTGTCGGTGCTGGAGATGGTGCGCGGCTTCGAGCAGGCCAGTGGCCGCCCCGTGCCCTACAGGCTCGCCGAGCGCCGCCCGGGCGACGTGGCGGCATGCTGGGCCGACCCGGGCCTGGCCGAGCGGCTGCTGGGCTGGCGCGCCACGCGCGACGTGCAGGCCATGTGCCAGGATGCCTGGCGCTGGCAGGACGGCGTGGCGCGCACGCTGCAGCCGGCGTGAGCCGTGGTATCTTGCGCGCCCCAGCCGTAGAACGATTCCCATGCTTGCCAAACGCATCATCCCCTGCCTGGACGTGACCGGTGGCCGCGTCGTCAAGGGCGTCAACTTCGTCGAACTGCGCGATGCGGGCGACCCGGTGGAGATCGCCGCGCGCTACAACGAGCAGGGCGCCGACGAGCTCACCTTCCTCGACATCACCGCCACCAGTGACGGGCGCGACCTGATCCTGCCCATCATCGAGGCCGTGGCTAGCCAGGTCTTCATTCCGCTCACCGTGGGCGGCGGCGTACGCACGGTGGCCGACGTGCGCCGCCTGCTCAACGCGGGCGCGGACAAGACCAGCTTCAACTCCGCGGCCATCGCCAATCCCGACGTGATCGACCAGGCGTCCGGTAAGTACGGCGCGCAGTGCATCGTGGTGGCCATCGACGCCAAGCGCCGCCAGGGCCAGGAGGTGGCCGAGCGCGGCGAGGGCTGGGACGTGTACAGCCACGGCGGGCGCAAGAATACGGGGCTGGACGCCGTGCGCTGGGCCGAGGAGATGGTGCGCCGCGGCGCGGGCGAGATCCTGCTCACCAGCATGGACCGCGACGGCACCAAGAGCGGCTTCGACCTGCAGCTCACGCGCGCCGTGAGCGACGCCGTGGGCGTGCCCGTGATCGCATCGGGCGGCGTGGGCAACCTGGATCACCTGGCCGACGGCGTGCAGCAGGGCGGCGCCGACGCGGTGCTGGCCGCCAGCATCTTCCACTACGGCGAATTCACCGTGCGCCAGGCCAAGGAGCGCATGCGCGAGCGCGGTATCCCCGTGCGGCTCTGATGCCGCGAATGGATGCCGATAAGGCCTGTAGCGCGCTTCCAGCAAGCGCTGTAAGCTATAAAAAATGCAGCATACATCGGCGTTATAGCTGCCGATGACCGACAATGGACACCATGAACTGGCTTGATCAAGTGAAATGGGATGCGCAGGGCCTGGTGCCCGTGATTGCGCAGGAGGCCGCCACGGGCGACGTGCTGATGTTCGCCTGGATGAACCGCGAGGCGCTGGCCAAGACCGCCGAGCTGGGCCGCGCCGTGTACTACAGCCGCTCGCGCGGCAAGCTGTGGTTCAAGGGCGAGGAGTCGGGCCATGTGCAGCAGGTGCATGACATTCGCCTGGACTGCGACAGCGATGTGGTGCTGCTGAAGGTGACGCAGCTGGGCCACGAGCCCGGCATTGCCTGCCACACGGGCCGTCACAGCTGCTTCTTCAACGCTCTCCAGAATGGCGCGTGGCAGGCTGTCGATCCGGTCTTGAAAGACCCCGAATCCATCTACAAATAAGAAGCCATGACCCGCACCGATACCCATGCCCCTCTGTCGCAGGACGCGCTTGCGCGGCTGGCCGGCGTCATCGAAAGCCGCAAGCCCGCCAACGGCGGCGACCCTGACAAGAGCTACGTCGCGCGGCTGCTGCACAAGGGGCCTGACGCCTTCCTCAAGAAGGTGGGCGAGGAGGCGACCGAGGTGGTCATGGCGGCCAAGGACTTGGACCATGGCGCCGACAAGGCGAAGCTGGTGTACGAGGTGGCCGACCTGTGGTTCCATTCGATGATCGCGCTGGCGCACTACGGGCTTGCCCCCGCCGACGTGATTGCCGAGCTGGAGCGCCGCGAGGGCATCAGCGGCATCGAGGAAAAGGCCCTGCGCAAGGCCGCAGCCCGCAGCAGCGAAGAAGGAGGTGCGTGATGAACAACGATATCGTCGACGTGGAGCCCAGCGAGCGGGCCGAATCCCTCAAGACGGTCGGATGGGTCAGCTACATCCTGCACCTGATCGTGGCCGTGGCGGCGGTGCTGCCGGGCGCGCAGCCTAGCGCCGCGCTGCTCATCGTCGCGCTGGTGATCGACCTGGTGAAGAAAAGCGATGCCGCGGGTACCTGGCAGGCCAGCCATTTCTCCTGGCGCGTGCGCACCGTGATCTGGGCCGGCGTGCTGTACGCGGTCACTGCGCCGCTGTGGCTGGTTTTCTTTTTTCCGGGTTGGATCGCCTGGGGCCTGATCTCCATCTGGTTCCTCTACCGCATCGTGCGCGGCATGGTGGCCATGAACAAGGGGCAGGCCATCGATGCCTGAGCAGGGCGCGCCGCAGCGGCTCAACCTCGCGCTGCAGGGCGGCGGCTCGCATGGCGCGCTGACCTGGGGCGTGCTGGATGCGTTGCTCGAAGACGGCCAGTTCCTCATCGACGGCGTGAGCGGCACCAGCGCCGGTGCCATGAATGCCGTTGCGCTGGCCCACGGATTCGCCCAGGCCGCGCGGGAACACAAAGACCCGCTGGAGGCGCACCGCGCCGGCTGCGAACTGGCGCGCGCCACGCTGGCGCGGCTGTGGGAAGGCGTGGGCACACTCGGCAGCCTGACCTGGGGCATCCCCTTGCCCGGTGCCGGGCCGCTGCTGGGCATGATGTCCCACTGGCTGTCGCCCTACCAGACCAATCCGCTGGACATCAACCCCCTGCGGAGGGTGCTGGAGCGCGAGGTGGACTTCGAGGCCCTGGCTTCTGCGCGTGTGCCGCAGTCCACCACTGTGCCGCAGGTGTTCGTGTGCGCGACCAATGTGCGCACCGGGCGCGGGGAGATTTTCACCGGCAAGCGGCTCAGCGCCGATGCCGTCATGGCCTCGGCCTGCCTGCCGCTGCTGTTCAAGGCGGTGGAGATTGACGGCGAGCATTACTGGGACGGTGGCTATTCCGGCAACCCCGCGCTGCACCCGCTGATCTACAAGACCGACTGCGCCGATGTGCTGCTGGTGCAGATCAACCCCATCGAGCACCAAGGCGTGCCCGACAGTGCCAGCGAGATCATGGAGCGCATGAACGAGATCACGTTCAACGCCGCCCTGCTGTCCGAGCTGCGCGCCATCGAGTTCGTGCGGCGGCTGCTGGCCGAAGGCAAGCTGGACGCGCGCCGCTACAAGAGCGTGCGCATGCACCGCATCGATGGTGGCGCGGTGCTCGAGCCGTTCGGAGCCGCCAGCAAACTGCGGGCGGACCTGGCCTTCGTGCGCCGCTTGTTCGACCTGGGCAGGGCGGCCGGCCAGGACTGGCTGCAGGCCCACCGGGCGGACGTGGGCGTGCGCACCACGGTCAACATCGCCGACAATGCATGACCTTTCCACTGCCTGTTGACCGCCTTTTAGCCCTCCGCCATGCAGCACGACCCGAACTGCCTCTTCTGCAAGATCATCGCCGGCCAGATCCCCTCGAAGAAGGTGTACGAGGACGAGCGGGTGTTTGCCTTCCACGACATCCACCCCTGGGCGCCGGTGCATTTTCTCGTGGTGCCCAAGGTCCATCTGCATTCCATGGCGGCGGTCACGCCCGAGCACGCGGACCTGCTGGGGCACATGATGACGCTGGCGCCCAAGCTGGCGCAGGAGCAGGGCTGCAACCCTTACCCGGATGGAGGATTCCGCATCGTGGTAAATACCGGTTCCGAGGGCGGCCAGGAGATCCACCACCTGCACATGCACGTGATCGGCGGTCCCCGTCCCTGGCTCAAGGGGTAAGTCGGCACGCCTGCAGCTGCCGTGAAGTTGCTAGGGATATGAGGGGCCCGACATATCCGCCGTCTAGAATGGGCCGTATTCGTTAGGAGATTTTCATGGGTTCGTTTTCCATTTGGCACTGGCTCATCGTGCTGCTGATCGTCGTGATGGTGTTCGGCACCAAGAAGCTCAAGAACATCGGCTCCGACCTGGGCGGCGCGGTCAAGGGTTTCAAGGACGGCATGAAGGATGGCGCCAG
The DNA here is from genome assembly GCF_027625375.1 of Diaphorobacter sp. ED-3. Taxonomy (NCBI): domain Bacteria; kingdom Pseudomonadati; phylum Pseudomonadota; class Betaproteobacteria; order Burkholderiales; family Comamonadaceae; genus Diaphorobacter; species Diaphorobacter sp. ED-3. Next base: position 975,002 of record NZ_CP115182.1, read on the forward strand.
CACCGATGACTCGGCCACCACCAGCGCGCCCGCGGGCCAGGTGACCAACAACAGCACGGCTGCCGACAAGACCACCATCGACGTCGAAGCCAAGCACAAGAGCTGAACGCCCACGCCTTTCCTGCCTGAGCGTTCCTCATGATCGACATTGGCCTGTCCAAAATGGCGCTGATTGGCGCCGTGGCCCTCATCGTCATCGGCCCCGAGAAGCTGCCGCGCGTCGCGCGCACGGTGGGCACCTTGCTGGGCAAGGCGCAGCGTTACGTGGCCGACGTCAAGGCGGAGGTCAACCGCTCCATGGAGCTGGACGAGCTGCGCAAGATGAAAGACACCGTGGAGAACGCGGCGCGCGACGTGGAGCAGACCATCCACACCAGCGCCAGCGATTTCCAGAAGGACATGGAGCACAGCCTGGGCGACGCCTCCGCTTCCGGCAACAGCTACGGGGTGGACCAAGGCCTGTCCACCGTGGTCCCGGCGTACAAGCACCCAGCCAAGAACTGGCGCCTCAAGCGCGGTGCCATGCCCCAGTGGTACAAGGCGCGCGCGGGCGTGCGCACCCGGGTGCAGTCAGGCGCGGCGCGCGTGGCACGGTTCCGCCCCCAGAAATTCCATTGATCCCCTGATGGGCTGCGCCCTGCGCAGCCCGCGCGGGCCATGATCCCGCCCCCACCCCCACCATGTCCGAAACACCGAACCAAGAAGACGAGCTCGCCGGTACCGAGCAGCCTTTCGTGCAGCACCTGATGGAGCTGCGCGACCGCCTCGTGAAGGCTATGATCGCGGTGGGGGTCGTCGCGGCCGCCCTGTTCTTCTACCCCGGTCCCGGCCAGCTGTACGACTTCCTGGCCGCGCCCTTGGTGGCCCACTTGCCGCAGGGGGCGACCATGATTGCCACCTCGGTGATCTCGCCCTTCATGGTGCCGCTCAAGATCCTGCTGATGTCGGCGTTCCTTGTGGCGCTGCCCTTCGTGCTGTGGCAGGTGTGGGCCTTCGTGGCCCCGGGGCTGTATTCGCACGAGAAGCGCCTGGTGCTGCCGCTGGTGGTTTCCAGCACGGTGCTGTTCTTCATCGGTGTGGCGTTCTGCTACTTCTTCGTGTTTGGACAGGTGTTCAGCTTCATCCAGGGTTTTGCACCCAAGAGCATCACCGCCGCGCCGGACATCGAGGCCTACCTGGGCTTCGTGATGACCATGTTCCTCGCCTTCGGCCTGGCCTTTGAGGTGCCGATCGCCGTGGTGGTGCTGGCGCGCCTGAACGTCGTGAGCGTGGAAAAGCTCAAGAGCTTCCGCGGCTACTTCATCGTGGTCGCGTTCGTGATCGCCGCCATCGTTACGCCGCCGGACGTGGTGTCGCAACTGGCGCTGGCGATCCCCATGTGCCTGCTCTACGAGTTGGGCATCTGGGCGGCGCAGCTGTTCATCCGCCATACCAAGGCACCCGAAGATCCGCAGGAATCCGCGCCGTGAGCGTGCACTGAGCCACCGCCGCGCTGCGAGGGGGCGCCGGCGCCCGGTGGTGCACCGTTCAGGAGTGGAACAAAAATAGCTTCCCGCGCTTTGTAGACAACCGCGGGAAGCTTTTTTTTTGATAGCAATGCCGTTCAGCGGCGCTGCTGCACGCGGGGCCGCGTGCCCGGCACGACCGATACCTCCAGCCGCGCGTCGCCGCGCTGCAGCGCAAAGCTGGCCGCGGAGCCGGGCTTGAGGGACGCCACCGCCGTGAGCAGTTGCGACACATTGTTGGTGGCTTTGTCCTCCACGCTCAGGATCACGTCGCCCGGCCGCACCCCCGCCACTGCCGCGGGACCGCCCTGCAGCACGCCGGTGATGATCACGCCCTCCGTGGCCTTGACGCCAAAGGTCTGCGCCAGTTCCGGGGACAGTTCGTTGGGCTCCACGCCGATCCAGCCGCGCGTGACCTGCCCGTCGCGCACGATACCGTCCAGCACCAGCTTGGCCGTCGACACGGGAATGGCGAAGCCGATGCCCATGCTGCCGCCTGAGCGTGAGTAGATGGCGGTGTTGATGCCCATCAGATTGCCATTCACGTCCACCAGCGCGCCGCCGGAGTTGCCGGGATTGATGGCCGCGTCGGTCTGAATGAAGTTCTCGAAAGTGTTGATGCCCAGTTGGCTGCGACCCAGGGCCGACACGATGCCGCTGGTGACCGTCTGGCCCACGCCAAAGGGGTTGCCGATGGCCAGCACCTGATCGCCCACGGCGAGCTGGTCGGAATCGCCCAGCACGATGACGGGCAGCTTGTCGAGATCCACCTTCAGCACGGCCAGGTCGGTTTCAGGGTCGGTCCCGATCACGGTGGCGCGTGCGCGCCGGCTGTCGGTGAGCGTGACCTCGATCTCGTCGGCGCCCTCCACCACGTGGTTGTTGGTGAGGATGTAGCCGTCGGGGCTGATGATCACGCCGCTGCCCAGGCCGGTTTGCGCCTGGGTGCCCTGGTCGCCAAAGAAGAACTGGAACCACGGGTCGTTGCTGCGCGGGTGGCGCACGGCCTTGCTGGTGTTGATGCTGACCACCGCTGGCGCCGCCTTGCGCGCCGCCCCACTGAAGCTGCCCGCCGCGGGCTGGGCGGACGTGGAGGAGGGCGCCTCGATGAGCGATATGCCAGCGCCGCTGCGTGTGGCGCCGCGCTGCAGCCAGTCGGGCTGCAGGGTGGCCACCACGAAGTACGCAGCCAGCAGCACGGTGACGGATTGGGAGAGCAGGAGCCAGAGGCGTTTCATGGGGCGTGATGCGGTTGGAAGGCGAGCGCAAATTGTAGGCGTGTGCCCCGGTTTCGGGGCGTGGGACGGCGCGGAGCGAGTCCCCACGGATGTAGTTGCGGGCCTGGCGTTGCGAGGGGCCTGCCTCGCGTCGCATCAGCGCATCTGGAACAGTTCCTGGTGGAAGGCCTGCGTGGGCAGGCCGTGCGCGGCCAGGTCTGCCCGCAGGGCAGAGGCGAACGGTATCGGGCCGCAGAACCAGACGCTGGCGTTTCGCCATTCGGGCACCAGCGCTCGCAGACGCTCGCCGTCCAGGCGCCCGTCCTGTGCATCCACGAAGAGGTGCAGGCGCACGCCGGCGGCCTGCGCATCGACACGCAGCTTGTCCAGCGCCACCGGGTCGTGGTCGGCGGTGGTGTGGAACAGGTCGATGGGCCGGGCGGAGTGGGAGCCCCCGTGCGCGAGTTGTTTCATGCGTGCGATGAACGGCGTAATGCCGATGCCGGCGCCGATCCAGATCTGGCGTGGACGCGCGTCGTCGAATGTGAAGCAGCCGTACGGCCCCTCCACCGTCACGTGGTCGCCCACGCGCAGGCGGTCGGGCAGGCGGCTGGTGTGGTCGCCGAGGGCCTTGGTGATGAAAGTGACGCACGGGTCTTGTGGCATCCACGCCGATGCGATGGTGTAGGGGTGCGCGCCTTCCTTGGGGTCGGAGGTGACGAAGGCGAATTGCCCCGCGCGGTGCCCCGGCCAGAGGCCGTCGAGACGGATGCGCGTTTCCAGCACGCGCAGCGCGGGATAAGGCTGCAATGAAACGATGCGACCCTGAACGGTGCGGCGCCCGCCCACGCGGCGGGTTAGTACCAGCACGGCTGATACCGTGCCGGCGGCCACCAGCAGGGCCAGCAGCCAGCCGATCGGCTGCGACCAGTAGCTCCACTGCACCAGCACCACGGTGTGGAAGACCAGCGCCAGGTAAGCCACGGCCAGCAACTGGTGCGTCTTGGCGAACAGCCGGTACGGAAAGCGCTTGACCAGCGCCAGCACGATGAGCAGTACCGCTGCGTAGAACGCCCACTCGCCCACGCCTTCGGCGAGGCCGCGCCAATCGCGCAGCGTGGCCTCGGCAAGGCCCAGATTCTCGGCAGGCGGGCGCGGCCCGCGCGGCGGTCGGGTAAGCCAACCCCATCCCACGGCCCATTTGGTGCCCTTGGCCCAGAGCCAGTGCACCGTGCCGATCGCCAGCGCGGCGATGCCCAGCCACTTGTGCAGACGGTACATCTTGTCCAGCCCGTCCAAATGCCGCTCCAGCCACACGGGGCGCACGGCCAGCAGCATGGCGAGCGACATCGCGCCCATCACCAGCACACCGCTGTATTGCACCCAGACGGTGCGCAGCGCGAAGTAGCCCGGCTGCGCGGGCCATAGCGTGTCGGCCATCAGCCACAGCGCGGTGAGGCCGAGCAAGAAGGCCCAGAAGGCCCACGTGATGCGTTTCATCCCAGTTCCCTGTTGGTTGTCATGGTGGTTTGCCAGGCAGTCTAGGAGCGCGTTTGCGCGGGATTTTTTAAGCAGTGTGAAGCATGGGTAAACACGTTTGATGTGGGTCAGCGCAGGGGCACATCGCGGACAATTGCCGCATGTCTCATCCTTCGCATACCGACCGGGACGCGCTGCTGGCGGCCTTTGATGCCGAACTGCAGCCCGAACGCTTCAAGGATTACGGGCCCAATGGGCTGCAGGTAGAAGGCAGGCGCGAGATCGCGCGCATCGTCAGCGGAGTCACGGCCAGCCGCGCGCTGATCGATGCCGCCGTTGCCGCGCGGGCCGACGCCATCTTCGTGCACCACGGCTTGTTCTGGCGGGGCATGGACGGCCGCGTGACCGGCTGGATGAAGCAGCGCCTGCAGCGCCTGCTGGCACACGACATCAATCTGTTTGCCTACCACTTGCCACTGGACGCGCATGCGCAGTGGGGCAACAACGCACAGCTGGGGCGCGTGCTGGGCTGGCAGCCCGACCAGCGGTTTGGCGAGCAGGACCTGGGCTTTGCTGCGCCGGCGGACTTCGCAGATGTGGGTGCGCTGGCCGCGCACGTGCAAGCGGCGCTGGGCCGTGCGGCCACGGTGGTGGCGCCGGAGCAGGTGCGTCCCATCCGTCGCGTGGCCTGGTGCACGGGCGGCGCGCAAGGGTTCTTCGAGTCCGCCATCGCCGCGGGGGCGGATGCCTTCATCACCGGCGAGATCTCCGAACAGCAGACCCACCTCGCGCGCGAGACGGGCGTGGCCTTCATCGCAGCCGGCCACCATGCCACTGAACGCTACGGTGCGCCGGCGCTCGCGGCCCATGTCGCGCAGCGGTTGGGGTTGGAGCACCGCTTCATCGATATCGACAATCCTGCTTGAGCTGTGCTATTAAAAATATAGCTACTTGCGCTTTATGGTAGAGCGCTAGAGCCCTATTTGATCTATAGGCTTATTCATGAATGCACTTCCCGCGCTTGCCATCACCCAGGGGGATCCCGCAGGCATCGGTCCGGAAATCGTGGCCAAGGCGTTTCGCGATGCGCCACAGGTGATGCGCGGCTGCTTCGTGGTGGGAGACCTGCCGACCATGCGCCGCGCGGCGTCGTGCATCATGCGGCCGGGCCAGCCCAGTCTGCCCGTGGCGCGCCTGGATGCGTACCGTGCGCCGGTCGACCTGGCCGACATTCCGCCGCGCTGCCTGCCCGTATGGCAACTGCCGGAATTGGAGGGCGTGGCCCCTGCGCCCTGGGGGCGGGTGAGCGCCGAAGCCGGGCGTGCCGCGGCGGCGTGCGTGGTGTGGGCTGCGCGTGCTGCATTGCGTGGCGAGGTTGCGGCGCTGGTGACGGCGCCTTTGCACAAGGAGGCGCTCGCGGCCGCGGGCGTGCACCATCCCGGTCACACGGAACTGCTGCAAGCCGAGGCGGCGCTGCATGCGGGCGTGTCCCTGGAGCAGATGCCCGTGCGCATGATGCTCGCGAATGACGAGCTGCGCACCGTGCTCGTCAGCATCCACGTCGCGCTGCGCGATGCCATTACCGCGGTGACGCAGGACAGCGTGCTGCAGACGCTGCGGATCACCCATGCCGCGCTCTCGCGCAGCCTGGGGCGCGCTCCGCGCATTGGCGTGGCGGGGCTCAATCCGCATGCGGGCGAGGGGGGCTTGTTCGGCCGCGAGGAGCTCGAAATCATCGCGCCGGCCGTGACGCAGGCGCGCAGTGAGGGGATCGATGCCCACGGCCCGTTTGCACCCGACACCATTTTCATGCGCGCCCGCTCCACGCCGCAGCGCGCCGGCGAGTTTGACGTGGTGCTGGCCATGTACCACGACCAGGGCCTGATCCCGGTGAAGTATTTGGGCGTGGACAAGGGGGTGAACGTCACGCTCGGGTTGCCGCTCGTGCGCACCAGCCCCGACCACGGCACGGCCTTCGACATCGCGGGGCAGGGGACGGCGGATGCGGAGAGCCTGATCGAAGCCGTGCGCATGGCGCGGCAGTTGGCGCGGCCCTGAACGTCTCCCTGAAATGCAAAGGCCCGCCGCCCCGGGAAGGGCGGTGGGCCTTTTTACGCGCCCTCTGCGTGCTGTCAGCGCTTGAGGCTGTCGCGGATCTCGCGCAGCAGCTGGATGTCCTCGGGAGTGGCGGGCGGGGCTGGCGGCTCGACGGGTGTCTCACGCTTGAGCCGGTTGATCTGTTTGACCATCACGAAGATGATGAACGCGAGGATCACGAAATTGACCGCGACGGTGATGAAATTGCCGTAAGCCAGTACCGGCACGCCCGCTTTGCGAATCGCCTCCAGCGTATAGGGCGTGCCCTCCGGCACGCTGCCCAGCACGATGAACAGGTTGGAGAAGTCCAGCTTGCCGAGCACCAAGCCCACGACCGGCATGATGAGGTCGCTGACGACGGAGTCGACGATCTTGCCGAAGGCACCACCGATGATCACGCCGACCGCGAGGTCAATGACGTTGCCCTTAACGGCAAACTCCCGAAACTCTTTGGCAATGCCCATTTCGTTTCTCCTTTGATATAGATGAAAACACTGAACTATTGCCTAGCTTAAGTCCAGCAGCAGCGTTGGAATAACCATTTTCACTCCGCTACAATTTGCGGTTGACCCCTTAGCGAAGCATACCGAGGATCCCCATGAGTGAAACTCCGATCGACTCCAGCAAGCGGACGTGGCTGATTGCGTCCGGCTGCGCTGGTGCGGTGGGCGGCGTGGCGACTGCCGTTCCTTTTGTGAGCACTTTCCAACCGTCTGAAAAGGCCAAGGCAGCAGGTGCTGCCGTCGAGGTGGATATCTCGGGTCTCAAGCCCGGCGAAAAAATCACCGTGGAATGGCGTGGAAAGCCTGTTTGGATTGTCAAGCGCACGCCCGAGCAGCTTGCCGAGCTGCCCAAGCTGGATGCGCAGCTTGCCGATCCCAAATCGGCGCGCAACCCTGCGGAGCTCACGCCGGAATATGCGCGCAACGAATGGCGCTCCATCAAACCCGAGGTGTTCGTGGCCGTGGGTATCTGCTCCCACCTTGGCTGCTCTCCCACGGAGAAGTTCGCGCCGGGTCCGCAGCCTTCCCTGCCTGACGACTGGAAGGGCGGTTTCCTGTGCCCTTGCCATGGCTCCACATTCGACATGGCGGGCCGTGTGTTCAAGAACAAGCCTGCGCCTGACAATCTCGAAGTGCCGCCGCACATGTACCTGTCGGAGACCAAGCTCCTGATCGGTGAAGACAAGAAGGCCTGAGGGAGGCACTGACAAATGGCTGCTTATCGCGAATTCAAGGAAGTCTCGCCCAACGCGTCCGCGCGCGTGAAGGTCACCAACTGGCTGGAAAACCGTTTCCCCACGGCTTTCGATGCCTACAAGGTGCACATGTCGGAGTACTACGCTCCGAAGAACTTCAACTTCTGGTACATCTTCGGCTCGCTGGCGCTGCTGGTACTGGTGATCCAGATCGTCACCGGCATCTTCCTCGTGATGCACTACAAGCCCGACGCTGCCAAGGCGTTCGAGTCTGTCGAGTACATCATGCGCGATGTGCCGTGGGGCTGGCTGATCCGCTACATGCACTCGACCGGTGCGTCGGCCTTCTTCGTGGTCGTGTACCTGCATATGTTCCGCGGCCTGCTGTACGGCTCCTACCGCAAGCCACGCGAACTGGTGTGGATTTTCGGTTGCGCGATCTTCCTGGCGCTGATGGCCGAGGCTTTCATGGGCTATCTGCTGCCCTGGGGCCAGATGTCCTACTGGGGCGCACAGGTGATCGTGAACCTGTTCTCCGCCATTCCCTTCATCGGCCCCGATCTGGCGCTGCTGATCCGTGGCGACTATGTGGTGAGCGATGCGACGCTGAACCGCTTCTTCAGCTTCCACGTGATCGCTGTGCCGCTGGTGCTGCTGGGCCTGGTGGTTGCGCACTTGCTGGCGCTGCATGACGTGGGCTCCAACAACCCTGATGGCATCGAAATCAAGGGCCCCGGCAAGCCGGTGGATGAGCATGGCCACCCGCTGGACGGCGTACCTTTCCACCCTTACTACACGGTGCACGACATCCTGGGCGTGGGCGTGTTCCTGTTCATCTTCTCGGCGGTGGTGTTCTTTGCTCCGGAACTGGGTGGCTACTTCCTGGAGTACAACAACTTCATCCCGGCCGATCCGCTGCAGACGCCTGCCCACATCGCCCCGGTGTGGTACTTCACGCCCTTCTATTCCATGCTGCGCGCCATCACCACCGAGATGATGTACGTGTTGATCGCATGTGTGGTGCTGGGTGCGGGCTTCGGTGTATTCAAGGCCCGTTTGCCTGCGCTCATCAAGGGTGGCGTAGCGCTGGCAGCCGCCGTCGCCATCGCCCTCATGCTGGCTATTGATGCCAAGTTTTGGGGCGTGGTGGTGATGGGTGGTGCCGTGATCATTCTGTTCTTCCTGCCCTGGCTGGACCAGAGCCCTGCACGCTCGATCCGCTATCGCCCGACCTGGCACAAGTACCTGTACGCAGTATTCGTGGTTGTGTTCGTCATCCTGGCCTACCTGGGCGTGCAACCGCCATCGCCCATCGGCGAGCGGGTTTCGCAAGTGGGTACGCTGTTCTACTTTGGTTTCTTCCTGCTCATGCCCTGGTGGAGCCGCTTGGGTACACCCAAGCCTGTGCCGGACCGCGTGACTTTTGCTGCGCACTGAGCTGGAGACGACAACAATGAAAAAACTCATCCTCACGTTGGTTGCAGCTCTGGGTCTGGTGGCTGGGGCGCATGCCGCCGGTGGTGGCATGGCCTGGGACAAGGCGCCTGTCAATACCAGCGACACGGCGTCCTTGCAGAACGGTGCGAAGCTCTTCGTCAACTATTGCCTCAACTGCCACTCGGCTGCCTTCATGCGTTTCAATCGCTTGAAGGACATCGGTCTCACGGACCAGCAGATCAAGGACAACCTGCTGTTCACGACCGATAAGGTGGGCGAGACCATGAAGTCCGCCATCGATCCCAAGCAGGCCAAGGTGTGGTTCGGCGCCAACCCGCCTGATCTCACGGTGATTGCACGTTCGCGTGCAGGCGCTGGCGGAACGGGCGCCGACTATCTCTACACCTTCCTGCGCACCTTCTATCGGGACGACACCAAGGCCACGGGCTGGAATAATCTCGCGTTCCCCAATGTGGGCATGCCCCATGCCTTGTGGCAACTGCAAGGCGAGCGCCGCCCGATCTTCGAAGAGCGTGAAAGCCACGGCAAGACCGAGCATGTGCTCAAGGGCTGGGAGCAGGTTACTGCAGGCAGCATGACGCCGTTGCAATACGACCAAGCTGTAGGTGATCTCGTGAATTATCTGCAGTGGATGGGCGAGCCAGCGCAAAATACACGTGTTCGCATTGGCGTATGGGTGTTGATCTTCCTCGGCGTGTTCACGTTCATCGCATGGAGGCTCAACGCCGCCTTCTGGAAAGACGTTAAGTAAACGCTAGGTTCTTTGTCGCGCATTTCTGCGCTGCCGAGCATGTACAGAGTGGGTGCCCTGGCACCCACTCTTTTGATTTTTAGGAGCTGCTCACCATGATGGTGCTTTATTCGGGTACGACCTGCCCCTTTTCCCATCGCTGCCGTTTCGTCCTCTTCGAAAAAGGCATGGATTTCGAGATCCGCGATGTGGACCTGTACAACAAGCCCGAAGACATCAGCGTGATGAATCCCTATGGCCAGGTTCCCATCCTGGTCGAGCGCGACTTGATCCTGTACGAGTCCAACATCATCAACGAGTACATTGATGAGCGCTTCCCCCACCCGCAACTGATGCCGGGTGATCCGGTGGACCGCGCGCGCGTGCGCCTGTTCCTGCTGAACTTCGAGAAGGAATTGTTCGTTCACGTGAACGCGCTGGAGTCGCGCGCCACGAAGGGGAATGAAAAGGCATTGGAGAAGGCGCGCACGCACATTCGCGACCGGCTGACGCAGCTCGCTCCGGTGTTCTTGAAGAACAAATACATGTTGGGCGAGGGTTTTTCCATGCTTGATGTGGCTATTGCACCCTTGTTGTGGCGCCTGGACTATTACGGCATCGAGTTGAGCAAGAACGCTGCACCATTGCTCAAATATGCCGAGCGCATTTTCTCCCGCCCGGCATATATCGAGGCGCTGACGCCTTCCGAGAAAGTCATGCGCAAATAAGCTGCTGCGCCTTTTTCTTTTGCTTGCGTACGATGAAGCCCCAGGAATTTCCCTCCACGCGCCCCTATCTCATTCGTGCTCTTTATGAGTGGTGCACGGACAACGGCTTCACGCCCTATCTGGTGGTGCGTGTGAACGAATCCGTTCAGGTACCGCGTGAGTACGTCAACAACGGCGAGATTGTCCTGAACGCAAGCTACGACGCGACGAGCGGGCTGCAACTGGGCAACGATTTCATCGAGTTCAAGGCACGCTTCGGCGGCAGGCCGCACGACATCATGGTCCCGGTGCGCCGGGTCGTCGCCATCTACGCCCGTGAAAACGGACAGGGTATGGCCTTCCCGTTGGAAGAAGAAGTGTCCGTGCCGCCGGCCGCTGCTGTAGTGTCATCCGAGGACTTGGACGCTGGACCGGGTGTCCCTGGCTCCGCGGTTTCCGAGCGTGGACCTGTTCAGTTGCAATCGGTTGACGGCTCTTTGAGCGATGCGCACGAGGAGGCGCCGCGACCGCCTCCGCCCACAGGAGGCGCAGGGCGTCCTTCGCTCAAGCGCATCAAATGAGGCATCTTTCAAGGTGCATCAATTTGAGCCGTGCGTTTTGAACGCTAGAATCTGGAGTTCGCCGATTTAGCTCAGTTGGTAGAGCACCCGCCTTGTAAGCGGTAGGTCGTCAGTTCGAATCCGACAATCGGCACCATTGCACAGGCCGCATGTTCGCAGGGACATGCGGCTTTTCTTTTGCGTGCGGCCTTTTCTTTACGACGCCATGCCTGCGGCATAGCTGGCGTCTTTCGCCTGAGTGCTCAGGTTTGAACTTTCAGGCGTATGGAGTTAACCTCCCATCCCCGACTGCGCAGATGTGCCTCGAATGCGGGCAGCAATTGCCGGACTTTTGCGGCGGCGGCATTGCTGCGGACCAGCAGGCACCAACAAGCGCCTTCAATCGGCCCTGCCTGAATGGCGGGGCGCAGCATCGGGGGTATCAAGCCCTCGATGGCTTTCAGCCGGGCACTGGACTCCTGGGTGAGCGCGGTCAGCTTCGCCAACGTCGGCGACTCCTGCGTGGCTTGCTGGAGTGAGATGGCGTGGTGACGACGATTCATACAGAGACTGGTCCAACCAGCGACGAGGGAAAAACGTGCAGGTGATTATTACGGATGCGTGGCTCGCGCGAAGCCGCGCCATACACCTCAGTGGTGTGCAACTGATCTGCGCTCTAGCTGGGATTTTCTTGGCACTGCTGTTCATGACCGTGATGGCATACCACTGGGTGCTGATGCATGGCGTGCGCGAGGGCTGGCCCGTAGTGGGCTCCATGGCACGACTGGCTGTGCAGGATGAGCAAGCCCAGCGCGAGCGGTTCATGCGCGCCAACATCGATGCGATGGCGCGCAAGCTCGGAGACATGCAAGCCCGTGTGCTCCAGCTGGAATCGCTGGGTGAGCGTGTGCGAGGCCTGGCCGGGCTGCCTGCGTCCGAGGTGCAGAGAGCCTGCCGGGCCGTGGAGGCATGCTGGTGGCTGGGCGCTCGCTGGGGCTCGACGAACTGAATGCGGCCTTGGACGACCTGGTCGCCATCACCGGCCGGCGGACGGATTTGATGACGGTGGCAGAGTCACGCCTCTTTGACCAGCACATCCGCAAGCACTTGGTCCCGACCCAGGTTCCCGTGCGCGACACGGCTGTTGGTTCGCCGTTCGGCTGGCGCATTGATCCTTTTACCGGCCAGTCCGCGTTGCATACCGGGCTGGACTTCTCGGCCGGAACCGGCACGCCCATCGTGGCCGCGGCCGGCGGCGTGGTGATCGCCCAGGAGTACCATCCCGCCTATGGCAACATGGTGGAAATAGACCACGGAAGCCAACTCGTCACCCGCTACGCCCACGCCTCCAAAACCCTGGTGAAGGCGGGAGACATCGTGCGCCGGGGACAGAAAATCGCGGAAGTGGGGAGTACGGGCCGCTCCACGGGGCCGCATTTGCATTTCGAAGTGTGGGTGCAAGGCGTGCCGCAGGATCCGCAGAAATTCCTCTTCGCGGGAGAGCCCGCACCGATGTCACACGCCCTCACGGGGCGCGCGGCCATGGGGCACCTGGCGCACAGGTAGAATCTTTCGATCAGGCCCGCCACCTCGGATTGCAGGCACTTGCAATGGTGGACGGGGGTCTCCATCTGGATTCACATCATCACAGGGATTCCGGTCGCTCTGCCGCTCGTTGGCGTGTAGTGCGGTCGTGTTCGCATGGCCACCAACTTCCTCACCAAAATATTCGGCAGTCGCAATGACCGCCTGCTCAAGCAGTATCGCAAGACGGTTGCTCGCATCAATGCGATGGAGCCCGACTATGAGAAGCTGAGTGACGAGGCGCTGCGGGGCAAGACGCAGGAATTCAAGGATCGCATTGCACAGGGCGAATCGTTGGACGCTCTGCTACCCGAAGCCTTTGCCGTGGTGCGCGAGGGTTCCAAGCGCATCATGAAAATGCGCCACTTCGACGTGCAGCTGGTGGGTGGCATGGCGCTGCATTACGGCAAGATCGCCGAGATGCGCACGGGCGAAGGCAAGACGCTGACGGCGACGCTGCCCGTTTACCTGAACGCCCTGTCGGGCCAGGGCGTGCACGTGGTGACAGTGAACGACTATCTTGCGGGCCGTGACGCGCAATGGATGGGGCGGCTGTACAACTTCCTGGGTCTCACGGTGGGTATCAACCTGCCTCAAATGCCCCGCGAAGAAAAGCAGGCCGCCTACCAGGCGGACATCACCTACGGAACGAACAACGAGTATGGGTTCGACTACCTGCGCGACAACATGGTGTACGACGCGCGCGAGCGCGTGCAGCGCGGCCTGAACTACGCCATCGTCGATGAGGTGGACTCCATCCTGATCGATGAGGCGCGTACCCCCCTGATCATCAGCGGCCAGGCAGAGGACCACACGGCGCTATATGTGGCCATGAACAAGGTGGTGCCCCTGCTGGTGCGCCAGGAGGGTGAGGCCGACCCGCGTACGGGCGAGGGCGTGACCAAACCGGGGGATTTCACCCTCGACGAAAAGACGCACCAGGTGTTCCTGACGGAGCAGGGCCACGAGAATGCAGAGCGCATCCTGGCCAGCCAGGGCCTGATTCCGGAAGGGGCGTCACTCTACGATCCGGCCAACATCACGCTGGTGCATCACTTGTACGCGGCGCTGCGCGCCAACCATCTCTACCACCGCGACCAGCACTACGTCGTGCAGAACGGCGAGATCGTGATCGTGGACGAGTTCACGGGCCGCCTGATGGCCGGCCGCCGCTGGAGCGAAGGCCTGCACCAGGCCGTCGAAGCCAAGGAAGGCGTGAACATCCAGGCCGAGAACCAGACGCTGGCCTCCATCACCTTCCAGAACTACTTCCGCCTCTATAACAAGCTGTCGGGCATGACCGGTACGGCCGATACCGAGGCCTATGAGTTCCAGGAAATCTACGGACTGGAAACCGTGGTGATCCCGCCCAACCGGCCCAGCAAGCGCGACGACCAGCTCGACCGCGTGTACAAGACGACGCGTGAGAAGTACGAGGCTGCGATTGCCGACATCCGCGAATGCCACGAGCGTGGCCAGCCGGTGCTGGTGGGTACCACTTCCATCGAGAACTCGGAAATCATCGCCGAGTTGCTGAACAAGGCAGGCCTGCCGCACCAGGTACTCAACGCCAAGCAGCACGCGCGCGAGGCCGATATCGTCGCCCAGGCGGGACGCCCCGGCATGATCACCATCGCCACCAATATGGCGGGCCGCGGTACCGACATCGTTCTGGGCGGCAACGTGGAAAAGGCGATCGCCGCGCTGGAGGCCGATGAGTCGCTGTCAGAAGCCGAGCGAGCCGCGCGTGTGCAGGAACTGCGCGCGCAGTGGAAGCTCGACCACGAGAAGGTGACGGCACTCGGCGGCCTGCGCATCATCGCGACCGAGCGCCATGAATCCCGCCGTATCGACAACCAGCTGCGCGGCCGCTCGGGCCGTCAGGGCGATCCGGGCTCTTCGCGCTTCTATCTGAGTCTGGATGACCAATTGATGCGCATCTTCGCGGGCGACCGCGTCAAGGCCATCATGGACCGGTTGAAGATGCCCGACGGCGAAGCGATCGAGGCGGGTATCGTCACGCGCAGCATCGAGTCGGCGCAGCGCAAGGTTGAGGCGCGCAACTTCGACATCCGCAAACAGCTGCTGGAGTACGACGACGTCGCCAACGACCAGCGCAAGGTGATCTACCAGCAGCGCAACGAGATCCTGGACGCCCCCGACCTGGGCGTGTTGATCGACGCCATGCGCGACGATTGCATGGCCGACGTGGTGCGCCAGTACGTGCCTGCCGAGTCCGTGGAAGAACAGTGGGACCTCGCAGGCCTGGAAAAGGCGCTGGCCAGCGACTGGCAAGTATCGTTGGCGCTGCAGAAAGAGGTGGAAGGCTCGGACGCCATCACCGACGAAGAGATTCTGGAGAAGGTGCAGCAGGCCGCTCGCGAGGCCTTCCAGGCCAAGGTGAGGCAGGTGGGCGCGGAGAACTTCACGCAGTTCGAGCGCATGGTGCTGCTGCAGAGCTTCGACACCAACTGGCGCGATCACCTCTCCGCGCTGGATTATTTGCGCCAGGGCATCCACCTGCGCGGCTACGCGCAGAAGCAGCCCAAGCAGGAATACAAGCGCGAGGCGTTCGAGCTCTTCCGCCAGCTGATCGACCAGGTCAAGAACGAAGTCACGCGCCTCATGATGACCGTGCAGGTGCAATCCAGCGCCCAACTGGACGAGGCCACGCAGGCCATGGAAGACCGGGGTGAGGGCATCAGCAACGTTACCTACAGCTCGCCCACCGAGACCGGCGAAGTGGAGACGGTGGCCGATGCCGCCACCGCCGCGCAGCCTGCCGCCGCCGGCGTGCGCGTGGGCCGCAACGACCCCTGCCCGTGCGGCAGCGGCAAAAAGTACAAGCAGTGCCACGGCAAGCTGGCGTGATGCCGGCACAATGAAGAACACGGGCTGCGGCCCGTGTTCGCACTTTGGCAGTGCCTTTTCTCCTGTTTCCCCGACGTCTCTTTCTGAAGGAATACGACGCATGCCCGTGAATCTCTCCGCTCCTCTTGCATCGGATTTGCACCCCGTGGCCGGTGTGCGCATCGGCGTGACCGAAGCCGGTGTGCGCAAGGCGCAGCGCAAAGACCTGACCGTGTTCCTGCTGGACGAAGGCACCACCGTCGCGGGCGTGTTCACGCAGAACCGTTTCTGCGCCGCGCCGGTACAGGTGTGCCGTGAGCACCTGGACGGCGGCCAGGCGATTCGCGCCATGGTGGTGAACACGGGCAACGCCAACGCCGGTACGGGCGCGGACGGCCTCGCGCGTGCGCGCGCCACCTGCGAGGCACTGGCCGGCCACCTGGGTCTGGCGGCCAGCCAGGTGCTGCCGTTTTCCACCGGCGTCATCATGGAGCCGCTGCCGCACGAGCGCATTGCAGCCGCGCTGCCCGCCGCGCTGGCCGATGCACAGCCCGGCCACTGGGCGCGCGCGGCCGAAGGCATCATGACCACCGACACGCTGCCCAAGGCGTTCAGCACGCAGGTGCAGTTGGGCGGTGCAACAGTGACCATTACCGGCATCTCCAAGGGCGCGGGCATGATCCGCCCCAACATGGCGACCATGTTGGGCTTCCTGGCCACGGATGCCTGCATCGCGCCCGAGTTGCTGCGCCCGCTCGTGCGCGAGCTGGCGGACCAGTCCTTCAACCGCGTGACCATCGACGGCGACACCAGCACCAACGACTCGTTCGTGCTGATGGCCACGCACAAGGCGCGGCACGCACCCATCACCTCGCTCGACAGCGCCGAGGGCCGTGTGCTCAAGGCCGCGTTGCTGGAAGTGGCGCAAAAGCTGGCACAGGCCATCGTGCGCGATGGAGAGGGTGCGACCAAGTTCATCACGGTGCGCGTGGAGGGCGGCCAGACGGGCGAAGAGTGCCGGCAGGTGGCCTATGCCATCGCGCATTCGCCGCTGGTCAAGACGGCCTTCTTTGCCAGCGACCCGAACCTGGGCCGCATCCTGGCGGCCGTGGGCTACGCAGGCATTGCGGACCTGGACCAGACCAAGATCGACCTGTTCCTGGACGACGTGCATGTGGCCGTGCAGGGCGGGCGCAATCCGGCCTACCGCGAGGAAGACGGCCAGCGCGTGATGAAGCAAAGCGAGATCACCGTGCGCGTGGTGCTGGGCCGCGGTACGGCGGTGGACACGGTGTGGACCTGCGACCTGAGCCACGACTACGTGACCATCAACGCGGATTACCGCTCTTGAATGCTTCCCTTTTGATAGCTGTCAGCGCTTGTTAGATAAGCGCTAGAGCCGGAAATGACTGATAAATTCGACCAGCTGATCGCACGTGCGGAGCAGCTCATCTCCCGTATCGAGGCGGTCTTGCCGCAGCCATTGTCGGCGCCGGACTGGGCGGCCTCCATCGCCTGGCGTTACCGCAAACGCAGCGGCGGCCATGGTGTGCTGGAGCCGGTGCGCCATGTGGCCGCCATGCAGCTGTCCGATCTCAAGGAGATCGATGCGCAGAAAGAAAAGATCCAGCGCAACACCCAGCAGTTCGTCGAAGGCAAGCCCGCCAACAACGTGCTGCTGACCGGTGCGCGCGGCACGGGCAAGTCCTCGCTCATCAAGGCATGCCTGAACAGCTATGCACCCCAGGGCCTGCGTCTGATCGAGGTGGACAAGGCGGACCTGACGGATCTGCCCGACATTGTGGACGTGGTCTCCGGCCGGCCCGAGAAGTTCATCGTTTACTGCGATGACCTGAGCTTTGAGGATGGAGAGGCCGGGTACAAGGCCCTCAAGTCGATCCTGGACGGCTCGGTCGCCGCGGCCACGCCCAATGTGCTGGTGTATGCCACCAGCAACCGGCGCCACCTGCTCCCTGAATACATGAAGGAGAACCTGGGCTACACCCACACCGACGATGGCGAGGTCCATCCGGGCGAGGCGGTGGAGGAAAAAATCTCGCTGTCCGAGCGCTTCGGCCTGTGGGTGAGCTTCTACCCGTTCAGCCAGGACGAGTACCTGGCCATCGTGGCGCAGTGGCTGGCTGCGCTGGGCGTGCCCGCCCAAGCTATCGAGGCCGCGCGCCCGCAGGCGCTGGTGTGGGCGCTGGAGCGCGGCTCGCGCAGCGGCCGCGTGGCCTATCAATTTGCCCGGGATTTCGCAGGGCGGGAGGGCGAGGGCGCATGAGCGAATCGACCAGCACGCCACAGCGCAAGCACACCGAGGTCGCCGTGGGCATTCTGCTGCGAGAGGACGGGGCGATGCTGTTGTCCACCCGCCCCACGGGCAAGCCCTACGCGGGCTACTGGGAGTTCCCGGGCGGCAAGATCGAAGCCGGGGAAACCGTGGAGCAGGCGCTGCGCCGCGAACTCATCGAGGAACTGGGCGTGACCATCGGCCCGGTGGAGGCCTGGAAGGTGACCGAGCATGACTACCCGCATGCCCTCGTGCGCCTGCACTGGTGCAAGGTGCGGGAATGGAGCGGTGCGTTCGAAATGCGCGAGGGCCAAACTATGGCCTGGCAGCACTGGCCGCTGCAGGTCAAGCCGGTACTGCCGGGCGCCTATCCCGTGCTGCAGTGGCTGGCCGAGGAGCGTGGCGAGGTCTTCGACGCTTCGCTGCTGGCGTGAGACATTGCTTCAAAATACATAGCTGCTTGCGCTTGCTGGATAAGCGCTAGCAAGCCTTTTCTTCAAATATCACGGCTGGCGTTTGGGATCGCCGAACTCCGCATCCTCCGGCGGCGCCTCGGCCGGCATGCGGAAATTTTCGGCTGCCCAGGCCCCCAGATCGATCTGCTTGCAGCGTTCACTGCAAAACGGGCGGAAGCGGTTGGCCGGGCTGTACAGGCTCGGGCCGCCGCAGGTCGGGCAAGGCACTCGCTTGCCTTGGGGCGCAGGTGTGTCGGAGCGGGAGGGTGTGCCGGTCATGTCGTGTCAGGCGCACAGGGTCAGTTCAAATGCCGCGTCCTCGGTGCTGGGAACCAGGCGGCCGCCTTCTTCCTGGCGCATCAGCCGCACCGAAACGATGAGGCGGTTGCCGCTGATCTCCGGGATGAGTTGCAGTGCGGGGTCGATCGCCATGCGCAGCAGCTGGAAGGTGCGGCCCTGGGGCAGGTTCTGCTGGAACTGCCCGCGCTCGGCCGCCACTTTCTGCGGCAGCCCCGAATCACGCAGCAGGCGCAGCAGCACGTAGACGGACTCTGCCAACGGCCCCAGCGTGGCGGCCCAGTGGTGCAGGTCGTGCTGGCGGTCCTGGGGCAGACGGTGCTGCCACGCGTAGTAGGCGGGCAGATCAAAGCCGCAGGTGCCCCCGGGGATGCCCACGCGGCTGCGAATGCTCATGAGCCAATCGTTCTCGGTCAACGCCTGGCCGGCCTTGCCGGTTTGCGCGTTGAGTGCGGCAAAGCACTGGTCGAGCTGGGCGATCACGCCGTCCAGGGCTTCCTCGGAGATGGAGGGGTTGCCGCGATAGGCATCCAGCTGGTGCTTGTGCTTTTCCAGATCCTTGAGCACGTCGGCTTTGAGATCGGCGCGGGCCGCCACGTCCATGACCTCGAACATGGTCACGAGGGCATAGTGATGGTCCAGGGGATGCGGGCGCGCGATGAGCTCGCCCAGCCGGCGAAACAGCTGCTCAAGCCGCAGATAGGTTCTCAGGCGTTCGTTGAAAGGGTATTCGTAAAGGATCACGCTACGGGGTTCCTGAGTGCGCACGGTGTGGGGCGGGGTGCGAGCGCTGCGCTGCGGCAGACCATTGCACACCACGCCGGTGCGAACACATCATAGCCCGAAGAATACGGCGATCTCGCGTGCCTTTGTTTGCAAATCTGACAGCGCCAACCCGTCGTTGTAGATCACCAGGTCGGCGGCCGCGCGGCGCGTGGCGCGTGGGCTCTGTGTGGCCATGATGGCGCGCACGGCATCGGCGGTCAGACCGCTGCGCATCTGCACACGCTGGATCTGCGTCTCCTCCCGGCAGTCCACGACCAGGACGGCGTCCAGCTGCCGGGCCCAACGGGGCGACTCCGTCAGCAGCGGAATGTCGAACACGATGAGTGCGTGGCCCGCGCGGTGCGCCTGTGCTGCAGCGTGTGCGATCTCGCGTCCCACGAAGGGGTGAACGATGGCTTCCAGGCGCTGCTTCGCCGTGGGATCGCTGAAAACGAGGGTGCGCATGCGTGCCCGGTCCAGCGCGCCGTCGGTGATGTAGTCGGGGCCGAACTCGTCGCGCAGGGCCGCGATGGCGGCGCCTTCCGCCTCGGTCACCGAGCGGGCGATGGCATCGGCGTCGATCAGTGCCGCGCCGTTCTGTCGCAACATGCCGGCCACCGTGCTTTTGCCGCTGCCGATGCCGCCCGTCACGCCCAGTTTCACCGAGCGGGGACCGGCCTGCCGAGAGCCCACCTTAGAGCCCCAGCACGGAAAAGACGGCCTGCATGATGCGCCCGGGGCCCCATAGCATGGCTGCCATGCCTCCTCCCACCAGGAACGGGCCGAAGGGAACGTACTTGCCTTCGCGCAGGGTGCTGGCCAGCTTCATGGCGATACCGACGATGGCGCCGATGACAGAGGCCAGCAGAATGATCGGCACGAGCGCCTGCCAGCCAAACCAGGCGCCCAGGGCGGCGAACAGTTTGAAGTCGCCATAGCCCATGCCCTCCTTGCCTGTGGCCAGCTTGAACCCCCAATACACGGACCAGAGGGACAGGTAGCCCGCCGCGGCGCCGATGACGGCATCCACGGGCTGCACTTCAATCCAGCGCAAGACGGCCGCAAGCAGGCCCGCCCACAGCAGCGGCAGCGTGATGTCGTCGGGTAGAAGCGTGGTGTCCCAGTCGATGCATGCCAGCGTGACCAGCGCGGCCGAGAAACCGCACCATGCGGCGGTCGTGAGGCTCCAGCCCCAGCGGAGCGCGCATGCATAGAACAAGGCACCCGTCGCCAGCTCTACCAGCGGATACCGGGGGCTGATGCGCGTGCCGCAACCCGCGCACCGGCCTCGCAGGGCTAAATAGCTCAGGACCGGAATGTTTTCGTACCAGCGGATCGCGTGGCCGCAGCAGGGGCAGCGTGAGCGCGGCTTGGACAGGCTGAGGGGCTCGTTGTCGGCCTCAGGAAGCGCCGCCGAGGAAAGCAGCCCTACATCCTGCCCGTACTGCCGGCATTCTGCGGCCCATTGCCGTTCCATCATGCGCGGAAGGCGATGAATCACGACGTTGAGAAAGCTTCCGATCAGCATCCCCAGGACGCCCACCAGCACGGCGTCCACTGCTAGCGAGCCTGACATCAAACCACTTGCCCGAGCTTGAAGATCGGAAGGTACATCGACACCACGATGCCACCGATCAGCGTGCCCAGGAACACGATGATGATGGGCTCCATCAGGCTGGACAGGCCGGCCACCATTTCATCCACTTCGGCTTCATAGAAGTCGGCGGCCTTGCCCAGCATGTGGTCGATGGAGCCTGATTCCTCGCCGATCGCGCACATCTGCAGCACCATGGAGGGGAATACGTTGGCATTCCCCATGGCGGCCGTCAGGCTGGTACCTGTGGAGACTTCCTGCTGAATCTTCTCCGTCGCGATGGCGTAGACCGAGTTGCCCGATGCACCAGCCACCGAGTCCAGTGCCTCCACCAATGGCACACCGGCAGCGAACATGGTCGACAGGGTGCGGGTCCAACGGGCAACGCAGGACTTGTCGATCAATGCACCGAAGATGGGCATTTTCAGCAGGAAACGGTCCATGAAACGCTGCATTTTCTCGCTGCGCTTCCAAGCCTGCATGAAGAAGTAGAACCCCCCGCCGATGACGCCGAATATCAGCCACCAGTAAGCCACGAAGAATTCGCTGATGGCCATCACGAACAGGGTAGGAGCGGGCAGGTCGGCTCCGAACGAGGTGAAAACCTCTTTGAACGCGGGAATCACGAAAATCATGATGATCGTCACCACGACAAACGCAACGATGATCACCGAGATCGGGTACATCAGCGCCGACCGGATCTTGGATTTGATGGCCTCGGTCTTCTCCATGTACAGGGCCAGCCGGTCGAGCAACGCTTCCAGGATACCGGCGGCTTCGCCGGCCTCTACGAGGTTGCAGTAAAGGCTGTCGAAATACATCGGATATTTACGGAATGCGGCATTCAGGGACGTTCCTGTCTCCACATCTCCGCGGATATCGTTGAGCAGCTTGGTCACACTGGGATTGGTATTACCCCGGCCCACGATATCAAATGCCTGAAGCAGCGGAACGCCGGCCTTCATCATCGTGGCCATCTGGCGCGTGAACAGCGCGATGTCTTTGGGCTTGATCTTCTTGCCCGCGCTCATCCGGCGCTTCTTGATCTTGGTCGGCAGAACGCCCTGCCGCCGCAGCGTCGCCTTGACCTGGTTCTCTCCCGCAGCGCGTACTTCGCCGCGCACGATCTTGCCGCTACGATCCTTGCCCTCCCACTCGAAGACAAAGTCCTTGATGCCCCTCGATGCAACGGTCGCCATTGTTTTCTCTCTCGATTTGTTTATTCGTTGGTGACAGCCAAGACCTCTTCCAAGGAGGTCAATCCCATTTTTGCCTTGTGAAGCCCGGATTCACGCAGAGAACGGACGCCTTCCAGGCGTGCCTGTTCGGCAATTTCCAGTGCGCTTCCATCGCGCAGGATGATGCGCTGGATTTCTTCGGACACCGGCATGACCTGGTAAATGCCCACGCGCCCCTTGTATCCGTTATTGCAGGCGGAGCAGCCCACCGGTCGGTAGGTAACCCATGAGCCGTCGATCTCCTCGTCCCGGTAGCCGGCCTCCAGCAGCGTCTCATGCGGAATGTCCACGGGCGCCTTGCAATTGGGGCACAAGCGACGCGCCAGTCGCTGCGCCGTAATAAGAATCACGCTGGATGCGATATTGAAGGGCGCGATGCCCATATTGCGCATGCGCGTCAATGTCGTGGGAGCGTCATTGGTGTGCAGGGTAGAGAGCACCAAGTGACCCGTCTGCGCGGCTTTGATTGAAATGTCTGCCGTTTCCAGATCCCGGATTTCACCCACCATGATGATGTCCGGATCTTGGCGAAGGAATGACTTAAGCGCGACGGCAAACGTGAGGCCGGCTTTCTCGTTGACGTTGACTTGGTTCACACCGGGGAGGTTGATTTCCGAAGGGTCCTCAGCGGTCGCAATATTGACGCCGGGCTTGTTCAAAAGATTGAGACATGTGTAGAGCGATACGGTCTTCCCGGAGCCCGTGGGTCCGGTCACCAAGATCATTCCATAAGGGCGGTTGATGGCCTGCAGCAAACGCTCCTTTTCCTCGGGCTCATATCCCAGTGCGTCAATACCCAGCTTGGCGCTGCTCGGATCGAGAATACGGATCACGATCTTCTCGCCAAAGAGCGTAGGCAGGGTGCTGACGCGGAAATCGATAACCCGGTCCGGCCCAACCTTGAGCTTCATGCGGCCATCCTGGGGCACGCGTTTTTCCGAAATATCCAGGCGGGAGATCACCTTGATGCGCGAGGCCAGCTTCTCCTTGATGGCAATAGGCGGCGATGCGATTTCGCGCAATTCGCCATCTATGCGGAAGCGGACACGGTAATGGTGCTCATAGGGCTCAAAATGCAGATCGGATGCACGCATATTGAAAGCATCCAGCAGCATCTTGTGCAGAAATTTGACAACGGGAGCATCCTCGACTTCCGCGGGATTGTCGGCATCCTCGTCCGGAGCTTCATCAACGGGAATATCGCCGAACTCAAAATCATTACTGCTGTTGATGCCGTCGAGCGTTTCTGTACCGCTCTTCGTGCTCGCCTCAATCAAGCGGAGCAGCTTGTCATATTCCGCGATGATCCAGTCCACCCCCATTTGTGTGGTGAACTTGATCTTTTCTGCGGCCTCTTGAAATGTCGGATCCGCGGTGGCGACGATGAGCCGGTTATTGCGCTTACTGAGAGCGATGACTTTGTAGGACTGGCACAGTTTGACGTCCAACAGATCTTTGGGGATGCGCTGCCGGTCGATCGCATCGACATCTAGCAAGGGGGCACCAAATACGGTTGATACCGTATGGGCCAGATCACTTGGCGTGATGATTTTCGATTCCGTGAGCTCTGCAATAAAGCTACTGCGGCTATTTTGTGACTTTTTGTAAATTTCTTCCGCCGCTTTTTGATCCAATTTGCCCACAGACATCAACGCGCGCGCCAGTCCGGGTAGGGCAATCGGTTGAGCTTCTTTCTGTGTGTCGATAGCAGCCATGTAACTAGCGGATTCTTATGGAAGGAAGGGAAACTCTTCAATCATCGCCGATCGCCCAAGGTGTGTACAGGCTTAATGGCGCAAGCGTTGTGTGAGTGACATTTGCTCCAGCCGGCGGCTTAAGGGCAGCATGGGCTCTGCGAGGGCAACCGCATTAAAGATCTGCGGTTCCTTGGCATTCCGGGCGGCGTCCAGATGCAAAAAAGCCCCGCGATGCAGGGCTTGGGCATGAAAATAACTGGTCGGGGTGAGAGGATTCGAACCTCCGGCCTCTACGTCCCGAACGTAGCGCTCTACCAGGCTAAGCTACACCCCGATTCTGCCACGATCGCCGATGTTAAGTTCGACGCTCCAACAGCTGAGCCGCCAATTGTAGCAAACCTTTGGAGTGCGGATTGCTTGGTAAGTGAGCCGCTGCATCCATCGCGAGTTGCGCCTGTGTGGCGGCAGCCTGGCGCGTGGCATCCAAGGCGCCGGTCTTTTTGATAATGGAAATGACGGAGGATAGTTCGTCGGTGCTTCCCGTCTCGATGATGCTGCGCAGCAATGCTTGCTCTTGGGTATTGCCTCGCTGCATAGCGATGATCAGCGGCAGGGTGACTTTTCCTTCCCGCAGATCGTCGCCCAGATTCTTGCCCATTTCCTGGGCATTTCCATCGTAGTCCAGCACATCGTCGATTACTTGGAACGCGGTGCCCAGAGCTTGGCCGTAGCTCGCGCAGGCGTGTTCTATTCCTGGCGGACTGGCTGCCAGAACGGCCGCGAGACGCGCGCTGGCCTCGAACAGCTTGGCCGTTTTTGAACGTATGACGTTCAGATATCCTGATTCACTCAGGGACGCGTCATGCGTGTTCATGAGTTGCTGTACTTCGCCCTCGGCAATGACATTGGTTGCCTCTGCCAGGATCTCCATCACGCGCAGGCTACTGGTCTCCACCATCATTTGGAAGGCGCGCGTGTACAGGAAGTCACCCACAAGTACGCTGGCGGGATTGCCAAAATTTTCATTGGCTGTCGGTCGCCCGCGCCGCAGCGTAGATTCATCGACCACGTCGTCATGCAGCAAGGTGGCTGTGTGAATGAATTCCACTACTGCCGCCAGATTGAACCGTTGCGAACCGGTATATCCGAGGGCGCCGCTCATCAGCAGAAGCAGTGCCGGCCTCAGGCGCTTGCCGCCGGCGGAGATGATGTAACGGGCGACTTCGCCGACAAGCGGGACGGCGGATTGCAGGCGGGATGCGATGACCTTGTCCACCTCTTGCATGTCGTCGGCTATCAAGGCGAGGGTGGCGGCGGTGCTGGGGGAGTTGGCGGCCAAGGTGAGTGCGGGTGCGGAGAAGAAAGAAGGATTATAGGAAGGGTGGCGGGGCTGTCTGCCTGCGGGAAGCACAGGAGGCTGCTGCCTCTAGGCGGAGTTGACGACTCATGCTAGAATCGCCGGCTCTGCGGAAGTCCGTCCGTAGAACTCCAACTCAGATGAGGTTTACATGTACGCGGTCATAAAAACCGGTGGCAAGCAGTATCGCGTTGCTGCCGGCGAAAAAATCAAAGTAGAACAGATTGCTGCGGAAGTAGGCCAGGAGATCGTGATTGACCAAGTTCTGGCTGTCGGCAACGGCGCTGAACTGAAGGTTGGCACGCCCCTGGTGTCCGGCGCAACGGTGAAGGCCACGGTCGTGGCTCATGGCAAGCACGACAAAGTGCGCATTTTCAAGATGCGTCGTCGCAAGCACTATCAGAAACGTCAAGGCCATCGCCAGCAGTTCACCGAACTGCAGATCCAGGCGATTGCTGCTTAAATCAGGGAGCTGATCTCATGGCACAGAAAAAAGGCGGCGGCTCTACGCGAAACGGGCGCGACTCCAAGCCCAAAATGCTCGGCGTGAAGGCTTACGGTGGTGAGCTGATCAGCGCGGGTTCCATCATCGTGCGCCAGCGTGGCACGCGCATCCATCCCGGCGTGAACGTCGGCTTGGGCAAGGACCACACGCTGTTTGCCCTGGTGGATGGCCACGTGTCGTTCGGCACGAAGGGCGCTCTGTCCAAGCACACGGTCAGCGTGACGCCTGCTTAAGGCCCTTCGCCGCTGAAGCGACAACAAAGCCCCGACCCGTCGGGGCTTTGTTGTTTTCAGCGCCTGGCGCAGCCGCGCGCATGCGTGATGGCGCCCTTTTGCGCACCCTCCGGCGCCCAGGTGCGCTTTTTGTAAACTGGATACCCATGAAGTTCGTCGACGAAGCCTTTATTGACGTAGCCGCCGGTGACGGTGGCAACGGCTGTGTCTCGTTCCGGCACGAGAAATACAAGGAGTTCGGGGGGCCCGACGGTGGAGACGGCGGGCGTGGCGGGCATGTGTTCGCCGTGGCGGATCCCAATCTCAATACGTTGGTGGACTTCCGTTATTCACGCCGGCACGAGGCCAAGCGTGGCGAGCACGGCAAGGGCTCCGATATGTTCGGTGCCGCGGGTTCCGATATCACGCTCAAGATGCCCGTGGGCACCATCATCAGCGACGCCGACACGGGTGAGGTGCTGTTCGAACTGCTGACGCCGGGCGAAGTCATCACCATCGCCAAGGGCGGCGACGGTGGTTTTGGCAACATGCGCTTCAAGAGCGCGATCAACCGTGCGCCGCGGCAAAAGACGCCCGGCTGGCCCGGCGAGCGTCGCAACCTCAAGCTGGAGCTGAAGGTGCTGGCCGATGTGGGCCTGCTGGGCATGCCGAACGCCGGTAAGTCCACTTTCATTGCGGCGGTGTCGAACGCGCGGCCCAAGATTGCCGACTACCCTTTCACGACGTTGCACCCCAACCTGGGCGTAGTACGCGTGGGGCCGGAGCAGAGCTTCGTCGTCGCCGACATTCCCGGCCTGATCGAAGGGGCCTCCGAGGGCGCTGGCCTGGGGCACCAGTTCCTGCGCCACCTGCAGCGCACACGGCTGCTGCTGCACGTGGTGGACCTGGCACCCTTCGACGAGGCGGTGGACCCGGTGGCCCAGGCCAAGGCCATCGTGGGCGAACTGAAGAAATACGATGCCGGACTGTATGAAAAGCCCCGCTGGCTGGTCCTCAACAAGCTGGACATGGTGCCATCCGAAGAGCGCGCTGCGCGGGTGAAGGACTTCGTGAAGCGCTTCAAATGGAAGGGCCCCGTGTTCGAAATCTCCGCGCTGACGCGCGAAGGCTGCGAGCCCCTGGTGCAGTCCATCTTCCAGCACGTGCACGCCCAGCAGCTGGCGCAGAATGCGCCGGCTGAGGTGGACCCGCGCTTCGCTGGTGAGCCACCGCGTGGGTGATGCGAGGATTGCTATTTAATTTATAGCTGTTGGCGCTTGCCTGACAAGCGCTAGGGCCTAATTTCTTATAAAAATGGTGTCCAGTGTATTGCGCGACGCGCGTCGCATCGTGGTCAAGGTAGGGTCCAGTCTCGTCACGAATGAGGGACGGGGGCTGGACGAGGTGGCCATTGGGGAGTGGTGCCGCCAACTGGCAGCGCTGGTGCGGGGGCAGGGGGGCGAGCCGCGCGAGGTCATCATGGTCTCCAGCGGAGCGATCGCCGAAGGCATGAAGCGCCTGGGCTGGAGCAGCCGCCCCGGCGAGATCCACGAACTGCAGGCCGCTGCTGCCGTGGGACAGATGGGGCTGGCGCAGATGTACGAGACCAAGCTGCGCGAGCAAGCCATGGGCAGTGCGCAGGTGCTGCTGACCCATGCCGACTTGGCGGACCGCGAGCGCTACCTGAATGCCCGCTCCACCCTGCTGACGCTGCTGCGCCTGGGCGTGGTGCCGGTGATCAATGAGAACGACACCGTAGTCACCGACGAGATCAAGTTCGGTGACAACGATACTCTGGGGGCTCTCGTCGCCAACCTCGTCGAAGCCGACGCGCTGGTGATCCTGACCGACCAGAAGGGGCTGTACACCGCCGATCCGCGGCGCGACCCGCAGGCGCAGTTCGTCCACGAGGCACAGGCTGGCGATGCGGCGCTGGAGGCGATGGCCGGCGGCGCGGGCTCCAGCATCGGCAAGGGCGGGATGATCACCAAGATCCTCGCGGCCAAACGTGCGGCGGGCTCGGGTGCTTCCACCGTCATCGCATGGGGGCGGGAGCCGGACGTGCTGCTGCGGCTGGCCCGGGGCGAATCGATCGGCACGTTGCTCGTGGCGCAGACGCAGAAGAACCAGGCGCGCAAGCAGTGGATGGTGGACCACCTGCAACTGCGTGGCTCCGTGACGGTGGATGCCGGCGCGGCGGCCAAGCTGCGCGAAGACGGCAAGAGCCTGCTGCCGATCGGCATGGTGGCGGTGGAGGGCGACTTCGTGCGCGGCGATGTGATCGCGGTGCGCGACCCCGGCGGCACAGAGATTGCCCGCGGTCTCGCCAACTATGCGAGCGCCGAGGCGCGCCTGCTGTGCCGCAAGCCTTCCGCAGAGTTTGAGCGCCTGCTGGGGTACGCGGCCGAACCGGAGATGGTTCACCGCGACAACATGGTGGTGCTCGGCGCGCGATGACGCTTAAGAAGGGTGCGTCTTGCGGACGCGTGCCTTCTTACACACGCTAGGCGTCCAGTGGTTTCTTGGGGACGGGCAGGGTAGGCAGCGCCTCCAACGGCGCTGGCACGCTGTTTTGCGGGTCAGGGTCGAAGCTGGCGCCCGGAGGCAGTTCCATACCGGGCTTGACCAACAGTGAACTGGTACGGGGCAGCGAGGCTTGGCCGCTGCTCTCGTGCTCGCGCGTACGCATGCCGCTGCGCAAATAGCGGTTGCGCTGTTCATGGCGCGGCAGAAAACGCGCCAGTTCAGTCAGCGCCATCTCATATACGCCTCGCTTGAACTCGACCACCACGTCCAGCGGAACCCAGTAGTCGTTCCAGCGCCAGGCATCGAACTCTGGATGGTTGGTGGCGCGCAGGTTCAGGTCCCAGTCGTGCCCCAGCAATTGCAGCAGGTACCAGATCTGTTTCTGACCCTTGTAGTGTCCGCGTGCATCGCGGCGGATGAACCGGTCTGGCACCTCGTAGCGCAACCAGTCCCGCGTACGGGCAATCACACGCACCTGGGGCGGCAGCAGTCCTACCTCTTCGTGCAGTTCCCGGAACATGGCCTGCTCGGGGGTTTCTCCGCGGTCGATGCCGCCTTGAGGGAACTGCCAGCTATGGGTGCGTATGCGCTTGCCCCAGAATACCTGGTTTCTCTGGTTGAGCAGGATGATGCCGACATTTGGGCGGAATCCGTCCCGGTCGAGCATAATCTAACCCCAAATTTTTAAAACTGCGGTCATTATGCACGCTACCTCGCGTGCGGCAAGCGCACCCGCCCCAGTTGTCAAGCCCGTTCGATGAAAGCTTCCCAATTTTTCATTTCCACCTTGAAAGAGGCGCCTGCCGACGCCGAGGTTGTCAGTCACCAACTCATGATGCGCGCAGGCCTCATCAAGAAGTTGGGTGCCGGGATTTACAACTACATGCCCATGGGCCTGCGCGTGATCCGCAAGGTGGAAGCCATCGTGCGCGAGGAGATGAACCGCGCAGGTGCAGTGGAATGCACCATGCCCCTGGTGCAGCCCGCCGAGCTGTGGCAGGAGACCGGGCGCTTCGACAAGATGGGCCCCGAATTGCTGCGTATTCACGACCGCCATGGGCGTGACTTCGTGATCCAGCCCACCAGCGAGGAAGTGGTCACTGACATCGCACGCCAGGAGCTGCGCAGCTACAAGCAGCTGCCCAAGAACCTCTACCAGATCCAGACCAAGTTCCGCGATGAACGCCGCCCGCGCTTCGGACTGATGCGCGGGCGCGAATTCATCATGAAGGACGCCTACAGCTTCGACCGGGACCAGGCCGGCGCCAAGGCGAGCTACCAGGTGATGGCGCAGGCCTATCGCCGCATCTTCGACCGCTTCGGCCTGCGCTACCGCGCCGTGGCGGCGGATTCGGGCGCCATCGGCGGCGACTTGAGCGAAGAGTTCCAGGTGATCGCCGCCACGGGTGAGGACGCGATCGTCTACTGCCCCGCCAGCGATTACGCGGCCAACATGGAAAAGGCCGAAGCGCTGGCCCCCGCGGGCGCGCGTCCCGCGGCCAAGCAGCCGCTGACGGTGACACCCACGCCCGGCAAGAGCACCTGCGCGGACGTGGCCGAACTGCTGAGCGTGCCGCTGAGCACCACGGTGAAGTCGCTGGTGCTGGCCACGGACGAAACCGACGCGGCGGGCGAGATCATCCGCAGCCAGGTCTGGCTGCTGCTGCTGCGCGGCGACCACGACATGAACGAGATCAAGGTGGCCAAGGTGCCGGGCCTGGACGCGGGTTTCCGCTTTGCCACCGTGGCCGAGATCGTGGACCACTTTGGCTGCAAGCCGGGCTACCTGGGCCCGCTGAACCTGCAGAAGCCGGTGAAGCTGGTGGTGGACCGCGACGTGGCCGTGATGGCCGACTGGATCTGCGGAGCCAACCAGGAAGGTCACCACCTCACCGGCGTGAACTGGGGCCGCGACCTGCCGGAGCCCGACATGGTGGCCGACCTGCGCAATGTGGTGGCTGGCGACCTGTCGCCGGACGGCCAGGGGGAACTTGCCATCGAGCGCGGCATCGAAGTCGGCCACGTGTTCTACCTCGGCACCAAGTATTCCAAAGCCATGAATGCCACCTTCCTCGGCGAAGACGGCAAGCCCGCCTTCTTCGAGATGGGCTGCTACGGCATTGGCGTCACGCGCCTGCCGGCAGCGGCCATTGAGCAGAACCATGACGAGCGCGGCATCATCTGGCCCGACGCCATCGCCCCGTTCACCGTGGTCATCTGCCCCGTGGGCATGGACCGCAGCGAAGCCGTCAAGGCACAGGCCGAGTCGCTGTACGCCGACCTGCTAGCCGCCGGTGTGGACGTGATCCTGGACGACCGTGGCGAGCGCCCGGGCGCCATGTTTGCCGATTGGGAACTGATCGGCGTGCCCCATCGCGTGACCATTGGCGACAAGAGCCTCAAGGAAGGGCAGGTCGAATACCAGCACCGCCGCGATGCATCTGCCACCAAAGTGGGCGTGGCGGACATCCTGGCGCATGTGAAGGAACGGCTGGCAGCATGAACGCGGCGGGAGGTGGTCCAATGACCGACGAACGGCAGGGCCGGCTGTCGCGCCGCGCCTGCCTGGCTTCGCTGGCGGCGGGGCCGGCTGCATGGCTGGGCGTGGCTGCACCTGCGCATGCGGGGAGCCAGCTGGAGGAGCCGTTGATCGATTCCGTGCGCACCGCGCTCAGCTCCGCCGTGGCAGACCTGGCACCGCCCGAGCCGCTGTTTGCCTCCACCGAGGCACGTCTGCTGTATTTGCGCTGGCTTGGCACCATGAGCGACCGCCTGCGCCGGCGCAAGCCCGAATGGGAAGTGCGCCGCGACTTCCTGCAGACGGTGTGGTACGAGTCCAAGCGCTCGGGGCTGGATGTGTCCCTGGTCATGGGTCTGATCCAGGTGGAGAGCGCATTTCGCAAGTTCGCCGTCTCTCCGGTGGGCGCGCGCGGCTATATGCAGGTGATGCCATTTTGGACCCGCGTGATCGGTGACGGCGACCCGGGCAAGCTGTTCCACATGCAGACCAACCTGCGCTTTGGCTGCGTGATCCTGCGCCACTACCTCGACCGCGAGCGGGGCGACCTGTACATGGCGCTGGGCCGCTACAACGGCAGCCGGGGCAAGGCGCCGTATCCGAGCGCCGTGTTCGCAGCGCAGCGCAACTGGTTCTTCCAGGAGCGTACTTCGGACGCCTGATCTGCCGTCGGCCAGCGGGCCATACCCGTCTTGCGGATGGCCACGCACGCCGGCAGGTGCTGCCCTTGTCAGCAGCGCCGCTCCTTATTCAACGGGCAGCACTGGTTTGGACGCGCCTTCCAGCCTTGACACCATCACCTGGTCGATGCGATAGCTGTCCACGTCCAGCACTTCGAACTTGTAGCCCCCGAAGGTCACGCTGTCGGTGCGGCGCGGCACCCGGCGCAGCATCACCATCAGAAAGCCCGCCAGGGTCTCGTACTCATCGGCGTGCGGCAGCTCGTCCAGGCCCAGGGCGTGCAGCACGTCGGACACGGGCGTGGTGCCGTCGATGAGCCAGGAATTCTCGTCGCGGCGCACGATCTGCTCCTCGTCTGCCGGGCCCACCAGGTCACCCATCACCGTGCTCATCACATCGTTGAGTGTGACCACGCCCACGACCAGGCTGTATTCGTTGACGATGACGGCGAAGTCCTCATGCACCTGGCGGAACTGCTCCAGCACTTCGGCCAGCGACAGCCGGTCCGGCACGATGAGCACCTTGCGTACCAGGCCTTCGTCGGCCAGCGAGATGGGCTGGTTGTTCAGCACGCGCTGGAACAGGTCCTTGGCGTCCACGTAGCCGACCACGTGGTCGATGTCGCCTTCGCACACGGGGTAGGTGGAAAACGGCTCGGCCGCAATGCGTGCGCGGATCACCGTGTCGGGATCGTCGCGCAGGAAGTAGGCCACGCGGTCGCGCGGCGACATGCTGCTCGCCACACTGCGCGTGTCCAGCTCGAACACGTTCTCGATCACCTGCTGCTCGCGCGCGGCCAGCACACCGGCGCGTGCGCCAGCTTCCATCATGGCCAGGATGTCATCGGAGGTGACGCGGTCGTCGCGCAGCGCGTTCATGCCCAGCACGCGGAACAGCAGGTCCGCGCAGCGGCTGTACAGCCACACCACGGGCCGCAACAGCGCCATGGTGGCCTGCATGGGCGCCACCACGCGCAGCGCCAGGCGCTCGGGCTCCGCCATGCCCATGCGCTTGGGGAACAGGTCGGCAAACAGGATGAACAGCGACGTGATGACGGTGAATGACAGCAGGAAACCCGCCGTCTGCGCATGCGATGCGCCCAGCCACATACCGAAGAAGCCGGAGAAGTGCGGGCTCAAGGCGCCTTCGCCCACGATGCCGCCCAGCACGGCCACGGCGTTCTGACCGATCTGCACGGCGGTGAAATAGTCGCCCGGGTTTTCCTGCAGCCGCAGCACGCGGTCGGCGCGGTGGTCCCCCTCGTCGGCCAGTTGGCGCAGCCGCAGGCGGCGCGATGCCGCAAGGGAAATCTCGGCCAGCGAGAAGAAGGCACTGGCCCCGATGAGGGCGGTGATGACGATCAGGCTTTCGGACAAAGGCATGGAGCGAGGATGCAATGCCGCGCGCCTGTCGTGCAGCGGGGTGTGCCAAGCACGCAGACACGGGGCCACAGGTGCCGCCAAGTGTAGCGGGCCCGCGTGGCGGGGCGCTGCGCGCCGGCGGACAAAAAACCGCCCGAAGAGGGCGGTTGGTCCACTAGCGGCAGGACGCGGCGCTTCAGGCGGCGTCGCCGGTGCCCAGCACCTGCTGCAGTTCACCGGATTCGTACATCTCCATCATGATGTCCGAGCCACCGATGAACTCACCCTTTACGTAGAGCTGGGGGATGGTGGGCCAGTGGCTGTAGTCCTTGATGCCCTGGCGGATTTCCTGGTCGTCCAGCACGTTCACGGTGGCGATGTTCTTGGGGTCCACGCCGCAGGCCTTGAGGATCTGCACGGCGCGGCCCGAGAAGCCGCACATCGGAAAGCTGGCGTTGCCTTTCATGAACAGCAGGATGTCGTTGGTCTTGACCAGTTGGTCGATGCGTTGCTGGACGTCGCTCATGGGGTTCTCCTGAAGGGGGGCGCCCTGGGGCAGGGCGGCCATGGGGGGATTATTTCACTGCGGGGCGCCGCCGGGCATTGACCCGCCGGAGCATCGGGCTATGCCGGCCAGATCGTGGCGGCTTTGCACCTGGTCAAAGCCTGCGTCGCGCAGCAGTGCTTGCACGGCCTCGGCCTGGTCCCACCCATGCTCCAGCAGCAGCCAGCCGCCGGGCGCCAGCCGCGCAGGCGCCTGCGCCACGATGGTGCGGATGTCCTCCAGGCCGTCGGCGCCGCTGGCCAGCGCGGACAGCGGCTCATGGGTGAGCGCGGCCAGGTGCGGGTCCTGCGCGGGGATGTAGGGCGGGTTGCTGACGATGGCATCGAACGGACCATCCACCCCATGCAGCCAGTTGCCTTGGATGAAGCGCACGGGCAGGCCCAACTGCCCGGCATTGGCGCGGGCGACGGCCAGCGCGCCGGCGCTGGCGTCCACGGCCAGCACCTGGGCGTCGGGGCGCTCGTGCTGCAGCGCCAGGGCGATGGCCCCGCTGCCCGTGCCCAGATCGGCCACGCGCGGCGCGGCGCGGGTGGCCAGCACCTCCAGCGCCCACGCCACCAGTGTCTCGGTGTCCGGGCGCGGGTCCAGCACGCGCGCGTCCACGGACAGTGGCAAGCCCCAGAACTCTTTGCGCCCAAGGAGGTAGGCCACGGGTTCTCCCTTGGCCCGGCGCGCGCACAGCGCGGCGTACTGTTCCATGGCCGCCGCGGGCAGCGTGTCGCCGTCGTGCGCCAGCAGCCAGGCGCGGTCGGCCGGCGCACGCCCCAGCACATGCAGCAGCAGCATCTGCGCGTCGATGCGCCCCAGCCCTTCGGCTTGGGCCTGGGTCAACGCCTGGGCCAGCGTGGGTGAAGGCATGGGTGCTTCTCTATGGATAGCTGTTGGCGCTTGCTGCGTGGGCGCTAGAGGCCAAAATCACTCCAAACCCAGTTCGGCCAGCAGCTCGGCCTCGCGCGCATGCTGCAGGGCCTGCAGCACCTCGCCCAGGTCGCCTTCCATGATGGCCAGCAGCTTGTACAGCGTGAGGTTGATGCGGTGGTCGGTGAGGCGCCCCTGCGGAAAGTTGTAGGTGCGGATGCGGTCGCTGCGGTCGCCGCTGCCGATCAGGCCCTTGCGCAGCGCGGCCTCCTTGGCGGCGCGCTCGCTGCGCTCTTTCTCCTGGATGCGCGCCTGCAGCACCTGCAGCGCCTTGGCCTTGTTGCTGTGCTGGCTGCGCCCGTCCTGGCACTCGGCCACGATGCCGGTGGGCAGGTGCACCACGCGCACGGCCGAGTCGGTCTTGTTGATGTGCTGGCCGCCCGCGCCGCTGGCGCGGAAGGTGTCGATGCGCAGGTCCGCCGGGTTCAGCGTGATGGCCTGCTGCTCGTCGGGCTCGGGCATCACCGCCACGGTGCAGGCGCTGGTGTGGATGCGGCCCTGCGTCTCGGTGGCGGGCACGCGCTGCACGCGGTGGCCTCCGGATTCGAACTTGAGCGCGCCGTACACACCGCTACCGGAGGGGCCCGTACCGGGCTGGCCCTCGATGCGCAGCACCACTTCCTTGTAGCCGCCGATCTCGCTCTCGTTGGCGCTCATGACCTCGACCTTCCAGCCCACGGTGGCGGCGTAGCGCGTGTACATGCGCGCCAGGTCGCCCGCGAACAGGGCGGATTCGTCGCCGCCCGTGCCGGCGCGGATTTCGATGAAGGCGTTGCGCTCGTCGTCGGGGTCTTTGGGCAGCAGCAGGCGCTGCAGCTCGTCCTCCAACTGCACGAGTTCGGTCTCTGCGGCGTGGATTTCCTCCTGCGCCATCTCGGCCATGTCGGGGTCTTCGAGCATCTCGCGCGCGCCGGCCAGGTCGGCCTCGCGCTGCTGGTAGCGGGCGTAGCGGCCCGCGACCTGGGTGACCTCGGCGTGCTCGCGCGAGATGCTGCGGTACTGCTGCATGTCCGCCATGATGTCTTCGCGCGAGAGCAGGAAGTCGAGTTCCTGCAGGCGTTGCGCGTAGCGTTCCAGCTGGCTGCGGAGAAAGGGTTTCATCAAGGGGTGTGAAAGAAGGGTTTTGCTACCAGTCTGGTAGCTGCTTGCGCTTGTCTGGTAAGCGCGGTAGGCCGATGGGGCTTATGAAATCAGGGGTGCGCGAGCGAGCGCCGCTACAGCCCGTTTTTGCTGTGCGAGCGCAGGAACAGGCGCGAGACGGCCTGTGCGGTCTGGGCGCGCGCTTCGGCATCGCCCGCGCGCAGCTCGGCCATGGTGCCGTGCAGCATTTTTTGCGTGAGGCCGCGCGACAGCGCCTCAAGCACGGTCTCGATGTCCTCGCCCTTGGCCAGGCGCTTCTTGGCGCGGGCGATCTCCAGGGCGCGCCATTCGTCGGCCTGGGAGTTGAGTTGCTGGATCAGCGGCACCACGCCGCCGTTCTGCGTGGCGGGGCTGCGCAGCTCCATCCAGTGCACGAAGCTCTGCACGCCCGCGTCGATGATGGCCTCGGCCTGCGCCACGGCGGCCTGGCGATGCGCCTGTGCCGTCTGTACCACGCTGGCCAGGTCGTCCACGGTGTACAGGTACACGTCTTCGAGCTGCTTGACCTCGGGCTCGATGTCGCGCGGCACGGCCAGGTCCACCATGAAGATGGGGCGGTGGCGGCGCTTTTTCAGCGCGCGCTCCACGGCGCCCAGGCCAATGATGGGCAGGGTGCTCGCAGTGCAACTGATGACCGCGTCGAACTCGTGCAGGTGGTCGGGCAGGTCGGCCAGGCGCATGACCTCGCCGCCAAAGCGCGTGGCGAGCTTTTCGCCGCGCTCCAGCGTGCGGTTGGCGATCGTGATCTGCTGGGGCGTCTTGGCCGCGAAGTGCGTGGTGCACAGCTCGATCATCTCGCCCGCGCCCACGAACAGCACGCGGATCTTCGTCAGGTCTTCGAACAACTGGCCGGCCAGCCGCACGGCCGCGGCGGCCATGCTGATGCTGTGTGCGCCGATGTCGGTGCTGGTACGCACCTCCTTGGCCACGGCAAAGCTGCGCTGAAAGAGCTGGTTGAGCGTGGTGCCGAGCGCTCCTGCGCCTTCAGCGGCGCGCACGGCGTCCTTCATCTGGCCGAGGATTTGGGCCTCGCCCAGCACCATGGAATCAAGCCCGCTGGCCACGCGGAAGGCGTGGCGGGCGACGAGGCCGTTTTCCAGGCTGTAGGAGTGCGAACGCAGCAGCGCGGGGCTCACGCCGCCGCTGTGGGCCAGCCAGTCCAGCGTGTGGTCCAGCGCCGGGGCCTCGGCTGCGCAGTAGATCTCGGTGCGGTTGCAGGTGGAGATGATGGCCGTCTCCACGCCCGGGTGGCGGCCCGAGGCGCTGGACAGCGAATCGCGCAGCCCGTGCAGCGTGGGTGCGATCTGGTCCAGGGCGAACGCGAACCGGCCCCGCAGATCAAGCGGAGCGGTGTGGTGGTTGATGCCGAGGGCCCAGACTGCCATGGGGTGGGATTATAAAATCCGCCGCGCACTCAGGCAGGCCACCGCGCCAATGGCTTGATCTGCATCATGACTCCATGGACCTGCTGCTCGCCCTCAACCATCTGCTGAACTTCACCGCACCCGCGCTGGCGGTCGCCGTGCTGCTGGTGGCATGCAGCCACGTCTTTATGCGAAAACTGGCCAGAGCGCACGGCTGGATTGCGCCAATAGCTATCAACTTTGTAGTGGGGTGTTGCGTCCTCGTGGCGGGGTTGGTGCTGCTGGGGCGCGACGGCCGCATGGCCACCTACGCTGGCTTGGCGGCTGCCTGCGCCACCAGCCAGTGGTTGCTGCTGCGCGCCTGGCGCGGCTGATTCAACTCCCGCCCTGTCCGCACGCCTGCGCCAGCAGCCAGCCGCGCAGGTCGTCCAGGGCCGGATTGGGCGCGCGCCCCGTCGGAATGCACAGGTGGTAGCCGCGGTCCAGCAGCACGGGGTGGTCGATGGCGATGGCGATGCGCCCGGCGGCCAGCTCCGGCTCCACCAGCGCGCGCTGCACCACCGCCACGCCCAGGCCGGCGATCACCGCCTGCACCAGCAGCGACACCAACTCGAAGTCCGCCGCCGGCGTGAGCGGCCCGTGGACACAGCCCACACCGGCGAACCAGTGCGCCCAGTTGTCCGGGTAGTTCGTGTGGAACAGCAGCGGCCGCGCGAGCAGATCGGCCGGTGCGCGGATGGCCTGGGGCCCCTGCAGATCGGCCGGGCGGCAGATGGGTACCAGCTCGCGCCCCACCAGGTAGTCGGCCGCGATGCCCGCGGGCCAGTCGGCGCGGCCCACGCGGATCCAGGCATCGATCTCAGGTGCGCTCAAAGGGTCGTCGCGCCGGTAGGGTGCGAACGACAGTGCGATGCCGGGGTGGCGCGCGTGGAAATCGGGCAGGCGCGGGATCAGCCAGTGGCTGAACAGCGTGGGCGCCACCGACAGGCGCAACTGGCGCGGGTTGCGCCGCGTGCGCACGGCCAGCGTGGCGGATTCGATGGTGGCGATCGACGGGCCCACCGCCTGCAGGTAGTCGGCCCCCGCGCGCGTGAGCACGCTGCGCCGGCCCTCGCGCGCGAACAGCGCCACGCCCAGGTGCTCCTCCAGCCGGGCGATGGCGCGGCTGATGGCGCCCTGGGTCACGCTGAGTTCATCGGCCGCCTGCGAGAAGCTGCCCAGCCGCGCCGCGACGGCAAAGGCGTGCAGTTCGGGCAGCGACGGCGAGTGGATGCGCATGGGCGGTCGATTGATGAGTGTTGGTAATGGGTTGCCGCCATTTTGTCGCTTTTCGTCAACGCGGGGGCGCTCAAGAATGGGG
Organism: Diaphorobacter sp. ED-3; assembly: GCF_027625375.1. Taxonomy (NCBI): domain Bacteria; kingdom Pseudomonadati; phylum Pseudomonadota; class Betaproteobacteria; order Burkholderiales; family Comamonadaceae; genus Diaphorobacter; species Diaphorobacter sp. ED-3. Next base: position 1,013,233 of record NZ_CP115182.1, read on the forward strand.
CTGTCCCCATTCATCCAAATACCGAGGAGATCTCCATGGCACTGCGCCGCACCCTGCTGTCCACCCTGGCTGCCTGCGCCGCCGCTGCGGCCTTCGCACCCCTGGCGCACGCCCAGGCGGGCGACTACCCCAACCGCCCCATCAAGCTGATCGTGCCGTTCGCGCCCGGCGGCTCCACCGACATGGTGGCCCGCCTGCTGGCTGACAAGATGGGGCCCATCCTGGGCAAGGCCGTGGTGGTGGACAACAAGGGCGGAGCCGGCGGCTCCATCGGCGCCGACGCCATCGCCAAGGCGGCACCGGACGGCTACACCATCGGCATGGCCACGGTGAGCACCCACGGCGCCAACCCCGCCATCTACGCCAAGCTGCCGTATGACGCGGTGAAGGACTTCGCCCCCATCACCAACGTGATGAGCGTGCCCAGCGTCTTCGTGGTGCACCCCAGCGTGCCCGCCAAGACCATGCAGGAGTTCGTGGCGCTGGCCAAGGCCAACCCCGGCAAGTACACCTTCGCCTCGCCAGGCACGGGTTCGCTGGGGCATGCCAACATCGAGAACTTCATGAACCTGGCGGGCATCGACCTGCTGCACATCCCCTACAAGGGCGCGGGCCAGGCCGCGACCGATGCGCTGGCGGGCCAGGTCAACGCGATGACGGACAACCTGCCCTCCACGCTGGCCAACATCCAGTCGGGCAAGCTGCGCCCGCTGGCCGTGCTGGCCTTGAAGCGCAGCCCCGTGCTGCCCGACGTGCCCACCTACACCGAGCTGGGCTACGCCGGCATGGGTGACGGCGGGTGGTTCGGCCTGGTGGCGCCCGCGGGCACGCCCAAGGAGATCATCAGCCAAGCTGAACGCCGCCGCGCACAAGGCCATGGCCATGCCCGACTACCTGGAGAAGCAAAAGAGCATCTCCGGCGAATCCATGGCCAACACGCCCGCGCAGTTTGCCAAGCAGATCGACGCCGCCATCGCGCGCTACACGGCCGTGGCCAAGCGCGCCAACATCAAGCTGGACTGATGGTGCGCCTTTGACAGCGTTGCATGACGACCTGAGCCCCAGGCCGGACACCCCGGTCGAGGTCTGGCAACCCACGGGGCAGCCGCTGCCGCTGGTGTGCGACTCGCCCCACAGCGGCACGGCCTATCCCGAAGACTTCGGCCACGCCGTGCCGCTGGCGCTGCTGCGCCGCGGCGAGGACACGCACGTGCACCGCCTCTGGCATACCGCGCCCGCGCACGGTGCCACGCTGATCGCCGCGACCTTCCCGCGCACCTACATCGACGTGAACCGGGCAGACAACGACCTGGACCCCGCGCAGATCGACGGCGCGTGGCCCGTGCCGCTCGCACCCGGCCCCAAGACGCGCCAGGGCCTGGGCCTGGTCTGGCAGCAGATCAGCAAGGACGGCGTGGCCACGCCGCTGTATGCGCGTGCGCGCACGGTGGCCGAGGTGCAGCGGCGCATCGAGGGCTACTGGCGCCCCTACCATGCGCAGCTGCAGCAGGCGATCGACGCGAGTGTGCAGCGCTTTGGCCGCGTGTGGCACCTGAATTTGCATTCGATGCCCAATGACGTGTACCGGCGCCTGGGCCGCACGGACGCGCCGCCGCTGGCCGACTTCGTGCTGGGCGACCGCGACGGCACCACCTGCGCGCCCGAGTTCGTGCACCTGATCGCCGAGCAGCTGCGCGGCTTTGGCTACAGCGTGGCGCTGAACGAGCCCTACAAGGGTGTGGAGCTGATCGGCCGCATCGGCCAGCCGCACCTGGGGCGCCACAGCCTGCAGATTGAGATCCGCCGCCCGGTGTACATGGACGAGGACACGCGTGCGCCCAACGCCGGCTTTGCACCGCTGCAGCAGCACCTGGACCAGTTGCTGGGAGTGGTGGCGGGCTATGTGCGGTCGCAGCTGTCGGTTTGAAGCAAAATTGGCCTGTAGCGCTTGCCTGATAAGCGCTAACAGCTATTGAAACAGGAGCGAATCAGGCGCCGTTCAGACGCGCTCCGACAGCGGCGGCGCCTCCTGGGCGGCGTCGCGCGGCGCCTGCGCCACCGAGGTGGTGGCTGGAGGCGACAGCGACAGGCCCGCGTCGCGCAGCGCCTCCAGGATGGCGAACAGCACGTCGCTGCGCACGCCTCCCGCGTTGCGCGGGCTGCTCACGTAGCCGATCGCCAGGAAGGTGAGCGTGCCGCTCTGGATGCCTTCCAGCGTCACCGATGGCGCGGGGCTCTCCAGGATGTCCTCGTGCGCATGAAAGGCCTGCAGGATCAGCTCGCGCATGCGCCGCGCGTCGGTGTCCAGCGGTGCGGGCAGGCGCAGCAGCACCCGGCCCTGGGCGCTGCCCAGCGTCATGTTGCGCACGGTCTTGGTGATGAATTCCGAGTTGGGCACGATCACCGTGGAGCGGTCGCCCAGCTGGATCTCGGTGGCGCGCACGTTCACGCGGCGCACGTCGCCCTCGGTGTCGCCCAGCACCACCCAGTCGCCCACCTTCACCGGCCGTTCGGCCAGCAGGATCAGGCCCGAGATGAAGTTCTGCACGATGGCCTGCAGGCCGAAGCCGATGCCCACCGACAGCGCGCTCGCCACCCAGGCGATGCGCTCCACGCTGATGCCCAGGCCCGCCAGCGCCACGGCGATCACCACCACGCCGCCCACGTAGCCCAGCAGCGTGACGATGGAGCTGCGCATGCCCGGCTCCAGCGATGTGTGGGGGAAATAGCGGTCGCTGAGCCAGCGCTTGACGATGCGTATCGCCAGGAAGCCCGCACAGATCACCGCCAGCGCCGTGAGCAGTGCCTGGGGCGCCAGCGTGAAGTCGCCGATCTGCAGGTTGTGGTCCAGCTTGCTGCCGCGGCGGAACAGCTCGTCCGGGTTGGTGCCCAGCGGCGCCATCAGCGCGATCGCCATGTAGAAGAACAGCGCCACACGCAGCACGCCGGCCAGCAGCACCGCGGCCTGGTCCAGCAACTGGGCGTCGATGGCCAACGCGGCGTGGATGCGCGCGCCCAGGCCGCCGTGGGAGGAGAGCAACGCGTCGCACAGGTCGTCCACCAACTGCATCAGCAGATAGGTGGTGGCAAACACCACGCCCGACCACACCATCTGCCGCGCCAGCGTGCCGCCCAGCGCCACGAAGCCCAGCAGCACGGCCAGCGCGGCCGCGGCCGCGGCAAGGCCTGCGCTGGCCAGGATCAGCCCCACCCAGAGGGGGCGGCCCGCCTTCTCCGCGGGCGCCGCGTCGGTGGCGCTATCGGCCGCGTCCGCTGCCTGGGGCGTTGCCCACAGCCGGCCCAGCGCGACGGCCACCGTCACCGACAGCAACACCGCGGACACGGCGTGCACCAGCACTTCGGCCGCCAGGCTGGCGCCCACGATGGCGTTGACCTGTGTGACCAGCCCGCCCAGCGCCGACAGTGCCCCGATCCACCACGGGAAGGGGCTGAGCCGGCGGGCGAGCGCGTCGGAGATGGGCAGCAGCCGCCAGGAACTGCGCCGGCGCGACAGCAGTGCGTGCCCCAGCGTGATAACGAAGGTGGCGTAGGCCGCGGCACGCAGGCTGGCCTGCTGCACGGCGCGCACGTCCTCGTCCAGCTCGCCGCCGAGCTTGACCCCGCTCCACGCGAGTTGCAGCGCAGCGCTGACGATCAGCACGTTCGCCACCACCGCCGCCGCCGCCAGCAGCGTGCGCCGCAGCCGGGTGGCCGGCAGCCGCGCGGGCAGCGCGCGCACCAGCACACGCTCCGCCAGCCAGGTGCCCCCCACGGCCAGGGCGACGGCCAGGGCCAGGTAACCCAGGAAGGTGCCGCGGCGCGGCGAGTCCAGCGTGGCCTGCACGGCGCGGCGCAGGTTGGCGCCCAGCGCCTGCAGCCGCGCACTGTCGCCGGGCGCGGCGTAGCGCAGGCTGCGCCAGAAGGCGGGGGCCAGTGGCGAATCGACGCGCGTTGTGAGGGCCGCCTGGAATAGCGCTCGCCGCTGGCGCCCGATCTCCGCGCTGCGCTGCTCGGCATCCACGGCCACCAGGCGGGCGAGCTTGAGTTCCGCATCGATCACGCCGCGCTGCTTGTTCAGCGCGGTGCGCTGCTCGGCCACGTCGGGCGCATCCGCGGGTGCGCCCTTTTCGGGCGTGGGGCCCAGGCCTTCCAGGCGGCGGTCCAGGTCCGCCAGGTCGCTGGTGCGCTGGGCGACCACGCGCTCGGCCGCGGTGCCGATGGCGGCCAGCTCGGTCAGCAGCTTGCGGCCGTCGTCCTCCTCGCCGAGCTTTGCGGGAATGGCGTCGAGCTGCTTGCGCAGTTCATCCACCGAGGGCAGGGGGGCGTTGTCCTCACCCAGCGTGTCCACCGCGCTGGCCGCGGCGGAGGCGGTGGCCGCAGCGGGCCGGGTCTGGGCAAGGGCGGGCGTGCCGCCCAGCCACAGGCAGCAGGCCAGTACCAACCACTGCCAAAGGTGGCGTGCGCTCTGCGGGGGGAGACGGCGGCGCAGCGGGCGCGCGCCGGTGCGGGAAAGGCGATGCATGCGCGCATTGTCCGCTGTCGAGCGGCCCCGGCCTTGCCAGACGGCAGCGCGAGTGGCGTGCCCGGCACGGCCCGCCGGCGTGGATGGGTGGCGCCGCGTCAGGCCTCGGCGGGGCTGAACAGGTCCACGCGGTCGGTGATGATGCCGTCGGTGTGCAGCGCCACCAGCCGCTGGGCGGCCCAGTCGTCGTTCACGGTGTAGCTCAGGGCGCGCATGCCGGCCAGGTGCACCTCGGCCACGGTGGCGGCGCTCCACAGCGCATGGTTGCAGACCACGGCCACGCAGCCCCACTGGCGCGCAGTGTCCAGCCAGCCGTCATGCAGTTGGTCCAGCAGCAGGCCGCGGGGCAGATGCGGCGCGGTCTCGCGCGCGCCGGCCAGTGCCTGCGGTTTGAACGAGGTGAGCAGCGGTGGCACGCTCTGGCCGTGCCACAGGCGTGCCGCCAGCGCGGCCACGGCGCGGCCGGTTTCGGCTTCGGTACCGGGCGTGGGCTTGATCTCGATGTTGAGAAAGTGGCCGTTGGCGATGCACCAGCGCGCCAGGTGCTCCAGCGTGGGCAGCGGCTCGCCCGCGTACGTGCGCGAATGCCAGGCACCGGCGTCCAGCTGGGCCAGCGTGCCCCAGGGCTGATCGCCTGCGGTGCCGTGGCCGTTGGTGGTGCGCTCCAGCGTGGCGTCGTGCAGCAGGAAGGCCACGCCGTCGCTGCTCAGCTTGGCGTCGCATTCGAACATGCGGTAGCCGTGCTGCGCGCCCAGGCGGAAGGCGGCCAGCGTGTTCTCGGGCGCCAGCTTGCCGGCGCCGCGGTGGGCGATCCAGCGGGGGTAGGGCCAGGCGGAAGGTGTCGTCATGCGCGGTGCTCCAGGCGGTCGGGTGCTACAGGCGCTTGCCGGTGCCGGCATCGAAGGTGTGCAGGCGGTGGGCGCGCGGCGTGACGTGGATGGTGTCGCCCGGCTGTGGCGCGGGGGCGCCTTCCTCGATGCGCACGATGAGCTGTTCGTCGCCCACGCGGCCATACACCAGGCGCTCGGCGCCCAGCAGCTCCACCGTCTCTACCTGCACGGCCCAGCCGCCGTCGGCGGTGATGTCCAGGTGCTCGGGGCGGATGCCCAGCGTGGTGCCGGCCTGGGCGCCCGGGGCGTGGTTGAGCAGGTTCATCGGCGGCGAGCCGATGAAGCTGGCCACGAAGGTGGAGGCCGGTGTGTGGTAGACCTCCTCGGGCGTGCCGAACTGCTCCATGTTGCCGGCGTTCATGACGATCATGCGCTGCGCGAGCGTCATGGCCTCCACCTGGTCGTGGGTCACGAACAGGCTGGTGATGCCCAGTTCGCGGTGCAGCTTCTGGATTTCGATACGGGTCTGCGCGCGCAGCTTGGCGTCCAGGTTGGACAGCGGCTCGTCGAACAGGAATACCTGGGGCTGGCGCACGATGGCGCGGCCCATGGCCACGCGCTGGCGCTGGCCGCCCGAGAGCTGGCGCGGCTTGCGCTCCAGCAGGTGGCCCAGTTCGAGGATCTTGGCGGCCTTGTCCACGCGCGCCTTGATCTCGTCCTTGGCCACCTTGGCGATCTTCAGGCCGTAGGCCATGTTGTCGAACACGCTCATGTGCGGGTACAGGGCGTAGTTCTGGAACACCATGGCGATGTCGCGCCTGGCGGGCTCCAGGTTGTTGACCACGCGCTCGCCGATGGCGATGGTGCCGCCGGTGATTTCCTCCAGGCCGGCCACCATGCGCAGCAGGGTGGATTTACCGCAGCCCGAGGGGCCGACGATGACGATGAACTCGCCGTCCCGGATCTCGGCGTTGACGCCGTGGATCACGGGCACGATCTGCTTGCCGCTGCCGTAGTGCTTGACGACGTTGGTGAGGGTAAGGGATGCCATATGTGCTATTTAATCAATAGCTGTTTGCGCTTGTAGGGTGGCGCTACAGCCGGTTTTGATGTTTATTTCTCGGTGTCGACCAGGCCCTTGACGAACCACTTCTGCATCAGGATCACCACGGCCGTGGGCGGCAGCATGGCAACGATGGCGGTGGCCATCACGATGTTCCAGTCCACGGCGGCCTCGCCGCCGGCCAGCATGCGCTTGATGCCGATCACCACCGGGTACATGTCTTCGGAGGTGGTCATCAGCAGCGGCCACAGGTACTGGTTCCAGCCGTAGATGAACTGGATCACGAACAGCGCAGCGATCGAGGTGCGCGACAGCGGCACCAGCACGTCCTTGAAAAAGCGCATGGGCCGGGCGCCGTCGATGCGCGCGGCCTCCACCAGCTCGTCGGGCACCGTCAGGAAGAACTGGCGGAACAGGAACGTGGCGGTGGCCGAGGCGATCAGCGGCAGCGTGAGGCCGGCGTAGCTGTTGAGCAGGCCCAGGTCTGCCACCACCTTGTAGGTGGGCAGGATGCGCACTTCCACCGGCAGCATCAGCGTCACGAAGATGGCCCAGAAGCACAGCATCTTGAACGGGAAGCGGAAGTACACGATGGCGAACGCCGACAGCAGCGAGATGGCGATCTTGCCCACGGTGATGACCATGGCCACCACGAAGCTCACCCACATCATGTGCACCACGTTGGTGTTGGAGCCCAGCTTGCCCGAGCCGAACAGCGCGGCCTGGTAGTTCTCCCACAGGTGGCTGCCCGGCAGCAGCGGCATGGGCGACTGCACGATGGCATCCGCCGTGTGGGTGGAGGCCACCAGCGCCAGGTACAGCGGGAAGGCCACGATGGCCACGCCGAGGACCAGCACGGCGTGCGAAATGAAATTGAGCCAGGGGTTACGGTCGATCATGGTCAGTACTGCACTTTCTTCTCGACGTAGCGGAACTGCACCACGGTGAGCGCGATGACGATCAGCATCAGGATCACGGACTGCGCCGCCGAGCCGCCGAGGTCCAGCGCCTTGAAGCCGTCCTGGTACACCTTGTAGACGAGGATGGACGTGGACTGCCCCGGCCCGCCCTGCGTGGCCGCGTCGATGATGCCGAAGGTGTCAAAGAATGCGTACACGATGTTGATCACCAGCAGGAAGAACGTGGTGGGCGACAAGAGCGGCAGCTGGATGTTCCAGAAGCGCCGCCATGCACCCGCGCCGTCGATGGAGGCCGCCTCGATCAGCGCCTTCGGAATCGACTGCAGGCCCGCCAGGAAGAACAGGAAGTTGTAGGAGATCTGCTTCCACACCGAGGCGATGACGATCAGCGTCATGGCCTGGTTGTCGTTCATCATGTGGTTCCAGCCGTAGCCCAGCTCACCCAGGTAGTAGGTCACCACGCCGATGGAGGGCGAGAACAAGAACACCCACAGCACGCCCGCGATCACCGGGGCCACGGCATAGGGCACGATGAGCAGGGTCTTGTAGACCATGGCAAAGCGCACGATGCGGTCCGCGAAGATGGCCAGCGCCAGCGACACCACGATGCCGATGCCCGCCACCAGCACCGAGAACAACGCCGTGCGCTGGAAGGATTCCAGATAGGACGGATCGTCGAAAAGCTGCTTGAAGTTGTCCAGTCCCACCCACTCGGTGCTCATGCCAAACGCGTCTTCCATCTGGAAGGACTGCAGGATGGCCTGGCCCGCGGGCAGGAAGAAGAAGATGCCGATGACGAGCAACTGCGGGGCGATCAACACCCAGGGCAGCCACGCCGAGCGGAAAAGTACGCGTTTTTCCATGACGTTCACAAACGAGAAAACCGCTGGCGCAAGGCTGCACCAGCGGGAAAAGGAAAAGCGGCCCCCAGGCAGGGGCCGCTGACCGAAGGGGCGTTCATGGGAACGCCTCGCCCGTCACGGATGACAGGGCTTACTTCTTGTACGAGCGCTCGAAGCGCGCCAGCAGTTCGTTGCCGCGGCTCACGATGGAGTCCAGGGCTTCCTTGGCCGTCTTTTTGCCGGCCCACACCTGTTCGAGTTCTTCGTCCTCGATGGTGCGGATCTGCACATAGTTGCCCAGGCGGATGCCGCGCGAGTTGTCGGTCACCTTGCGCACCATCTGGTTCACGGCCGTGTCGGTGCCGGGGTGCTTGGCGTAGAAACCGGACTTTTCGGTCAGCTCATACGCACCCATGGTGATGGGCAGGTAGCCCGTGCGCTGGTGGCTGGCGGCCTGCACCTTGGTGTCGGACAGGAACTCGAAGAACTTGGCCACGCCCTTGTATTCGGCGGGCTTCTTGCCGGCCATGACCCACAGCGATGCGCCGCCGATCACGGTGTTCTGCGGTGCACCCTTCACGTCGGGGTAGTAGGGCAGGGGCGCCAGGCCGTAGGCGAACTTGGCGTTCTTGGCCACATCGCCGTAGAAGCCCGACGACGTCTGGATCATGGCGCACTCACCCGAGGTGAACGACGCCTGGGCCGCCGAGCCGCGGCCCTTGTAGACGAACTCGCCCGCCTTGGCGGCCTGCGACAGGTTGTCGATGTGGCGCACGTGCAGCGGCGAATTGATCTTCATGCGGGCCTTGTAGCCGTTGGGCGACAGGCCGTTCTTCTCGGTGGCGAACTCCACGTTGTGCCAGGCGGAGAACGATTCGAGCTGCGTCCAGCCCATCCAGGCCAGCGTCATGGGGCAGCTGTGGCCGCTGGCCTTGAGCTTCTTGGCAGCCTCGAACACTTCGGGCCAGGTGGCGGGAGCCTTGTCGGGGTTCAGGCCGGCCTTCTTGAAGGCGTCCTTGTTGTAATAGAAGATGGTGGTGGAGCTGTTGAACGGAAAGCTCAGCATCTGGCCGTTGGGGTCGGTGTAGTACGCAGCCACGGCGGGGATGTAGGCGCTCGGGTCGAAGGCAGCGCCCCCGTCCTTCATCACCTTGCCCACGGGTACGGTGGCGCCCTTGCTGGCCATCATCGTGGCCGTACCCACCTCGAACACCTGCAGGATGTGCGGTGCATTGCCCGAGCGGAACGCGGCGATCGCGGCCGTCATGCTTTCGTCATACGACCCCTTGAAGGTAGGGATGACCTTGTACTCCTTCTGGCTCTCGTTGAACTGCTTGGCCAGGTCATTGACCCACTCGTTGTTGACAGCCGTCATGGAGTGCCACCACTGGATCTCTGTTTGAGCTTGTGCGGCCAGGCTGGTGGCGGCCACTGCGGCGGCCAGCGCCAAGTGTTTGATCTGCATGAATACTCCTCGTTGATAGACGATAGGCAGGAAAGCGGCGATGGTGGTCGCGTTCCGTGACAGGAATGTGTCGTTCTCGCACACTGCAAAAAGCGCAGCAACGGGGTAAACCCCGCGGCGCTTGGGTGACGAATTGTGTCACTGGCATGACGGTGTTGTGACAAACATCCGGCCGCGCTGGGGGCATGCATGGGCCGCCGCGGGCAATCGCATGGAAGCCGACAGGGATTTGTGCATTGCACAATGATCCCCTCTCCTGCCCAGCGGTGCGCGCCGCCTGGGTGTTTTCATTTCCTCTCAATTTGCACGCCATGGCCAAGACTTCCCTGGATAAAAGCAAGATCAAGTTCCTGTTGCTGGAGGGCATCCATCCCTCTGCGGTGGAAGTGTTGCGGTCCGCGGGGTATACGCAGGTCGAGGTGCTGGCCGGGGCGCTGGAGGGCGAGGAACTGCGCCGCAAGATCGCCGACGTGCACTTCATTGGCATCCGCTCGCGCACGCAGCTCACGGCGGACGTGTTCGCTCATGCGCACAAGCTCGTGGCCGTGGGGTGCTTTTGCATCGGCACCAACCAGGTAGACCTGAACGCTGCGCGCGAGCGCGGCATCGCCGTGTTCAATGCGCCGTATTCCAACACCCGCTCCGTGGCCGAGCTGGTGCTGGCCGAGGCCATCCTGCTGCTGCGCGGCGTGCCCGAGAAGAACGCTGCGGCCCACCGCGGCGGCTGGCTCAAGAGCGCCACGAACGCCTACGAGATCCGCGGCAAGACGCTGGGCATCGTGGGCTACGGCTCCATCGGCACCCAGCTGTCGGTGCTGGCCGAGGCGCTGGGCATGCACGTGATCTTCCACGACGTGGTGCACAAGCTGCCGCTGGGCAATGCGCGCCAGGTGGGTTCGCTGCACGAGCTGCTGGGCCAGGCCGACATCGTGACCCTGCACGTGCCTGAGCTGCCTTCTACCCAGTGGATGATTGGCGCCGCCGAGATCGCGGCCATGAAGCCGGGCGGCATCCTCATCAACGCCTCGCGCGGCACGGTGGTGGAGATCGACCCCCTGGCCCAGGCGCTGAAGGGCGGCAACTTGCTGGGCGCGGCCGTGGACGTGTTCCCGGTGGAGCCCAAGAGCAACAAGGACGAGTTCGTCTCGCCGCTGCGCGGGCTGGACAATGCCCTCCTTACGCCCCACATCGGCGGCTCCACCATGGAGGCGCAGGCCAACATCGGCCTGGAGGTGGCGGAAAAGCTTGTCAGGTACAGCGACAACGGCACCAGCACCTCGTCGGTCAACTTCCCCGAGGTGGCGCTGCCCGAGCATGCGGGCAAGCACCGCCTGCTGCACGTGCACCACAACGTGCCGGGCGTGCTCTCGCAGATCAACAGCATCCTGTCGGACAACCACATCAACATCGCGGCGCAGTACCTGCAGACCAACGAGAAGATCGGCTACGTGGTGATCGACCTCGACGCGCGCTCGTCCGACCTGGCGCTGGAGAAGCTGGCCCAGGTGCCCGGCACCATCCGCAGCCGCGTGCTGTATTAAATAGCTATTGTTTTAATAGCTGCTTGCGCTGAATGGACGGGCGTTGGAGCCTGATTTGGCTCTTGCCCGTCCTTGGCCGCCCCGCGCCAGCGGCGGGGCTCTACGGGCAGGACAGTGCGGTAACGGGCACTGGCTTAAAATCCCGACCCCGAGGCACGAGGGCGCCCTGCACGCCCAACCCAGGTTGATCCCATGAATGTTCCGATTGCGCTGGCCGCCCTGCAGACGCAAGGCGCCGAGCCTGCCCGTTTGCGCGAAATTCCGTACAACTACACCTCGTTTTCCGACCGGGAAATCGTGATCCGCCTGCTGGGCGCCTCCGCCTGGGATGTGCTGGACCAGTTGCGCCGCGAGCGCCGCACGGGCCGATCCGCCCGCATGCTGTACGAAGTGCTGGGCGACATCTGGGCCGTGCAGCGCAACCCCTACCTGCAAGACGACCTGCTGCACAACCCCGCCCGGCGCAAGCTGCTGGTGGATGCGCTGCAGCACCGCATGGCCGAGATCGAAAAGCGCCGCCTGCCGCAGGAAGACGCCGAGCGCGACCGCCGCGTGGGCGTGCTGGTGGACGCAGCGCGCCGGGCCATCGACGAGTTCGACGCCACGCTGGTCGAGGCCAGCGACCTGCGCAAGAAGGTGGCGCGCCGCCTGGGCCGCCACACCGCCAAGGACAACATCAAGTTCGACGGCCTGTCGCGCGTGTCGCACGTGACCGATGCGACCGACTGGCGCGTGGAATACCCGTTCGTGGTGCTCACGCCCGACACCGAGGCCGAGATGGCCGCGCTGGTCAAGGCCTGCATCGAGCTGGAGCTGACCATCATCCCGCGTGGGGGCGGCACCGGCTACACGGGGGGCGCCATTCCGCTTACCTGGCGCAGCGCCGTCATCAACACCGAAAAGCTCGAGGCCATGACCGAGGTGCAGATGCGCCGCCTGCCGGGCCTGGACGCCGAGGTGGCCACCATCTGGACCGAGGCCGGCGTGGTCACCCAGCGCGTGGCCGACGCGGCCGAGGCCGCCGGTTTCGTGTTCGCCGTGGACCCGACCAGCGCCGAGGCTTCGTGCGTCGGCGGCAACATCGCCATGAACGCGGGCGGCAAGAAGGCCGTGCTGTGGGGCACGGCGCTGGACAACCTGGCCAGCTGGCGCATGGTGACGCCTGAAGGGCAGTGGCTGGAGGTCACGCGCATCGGGCACAACCTGGGCAAGATCCACGACGCTGACGTTGCCAGCTTCGAACTGCAGTACTTCCAGGCCGACGGCAAGACGCCGATCCGCACCGAGCGCCTGGACATCCCGGGCAAGACCTTCCGCAAGGAGGGCCTGGGCAAGGACGTGACGGACAAGTTCCTCAGCGGCCTGCCCGGTGTGCAAAAGGAAGGCACCGACGGCCTGATCACCAGCGCGCGCTGGATCGTGCACCGTATGCCCGAGCACACGCGCACCGTGTGCCTGGAGTTCTTTGGCAACGCCAAGGACGCCGTGCCCAGCATCGTGGAGATCAAGGACTTCATGTTCGCTGAGCAAAAGCGCAGCGGCGTGCTGCTGGCGGGCCTGGAGCACATGGACGACCGCTACCTGCGTGCCGTGGGCTACACCACCAAGTCCAAGCGCGGCGGCCTGCCCAAGATGCTGCTGGTGGGCGACATCGTGGGCGACGACCCCGACGCCGTGGCCCGCGCCACCGCCGAGGTGGTGCGCATCGCCAACAGCCGCAGCGGCGAGGGCTTCACGGCGGTGAGCGCCGAGGCCCGCAAGAAGTTCTGGGCCGACCGCAAGAAGACGGCCGCCATCAGCCGCCACACCAACGCCTTCAAGATCAACGAAGACGTGGTGATCCCGCTGCCGCGCATGGCCGAGTACACCGACGGCATCGAGCGCATCAACATCGAACTCAGCCTGCGCAACAAGATCGAGCTGGCCGACGCGCTGGAGGAGTTCCTCGCGCGCGGCAACCTGCCGCTGGGCAAGCCCGAGGCGGGCGGCGAGCCGCCTTCGCCCGAGCTGCTGGAGGAAAAGCTGGCCCTGGCCCTGGCCCTGGTGCGCGAGACGCGCGCGCTCTGGCAGGACTGGCTGCAGCGCGTGGAAGAACTGTTCCCCCAGCTGCAGGACCACCGCCTGCGCGCCAGTTGGAAGACGCAGATCCGCGATCCGCTGCGCAACATCTTCACCGGCAGCGACTTCGAGCCGCTGATGCAGGCGCTGGGTGACGTGCAAAAGCGCGTGCTCAAGGGCCGGGTGTGGGTGGCGCTGCACATGCACGCCGGCGACGGCAACGTGCACACCAACATCCCCGTGCACAGCGACAACTACGCCATGCTGCAGACCGCGCACGAGGCGGTGGCGCGCATCATGGTGCTGGCGCGCAGCCTGGGTGGCGTGATCTCGGGCGAGCACGGCATTGGCATCACCAAGCTGGAGTTTTTGACCGACGAGGAACTGGCGCCGTTCGCCGAGTACAAGCGCAAGGTGGACCCGCAAGGCCGCTTCAACCGCGGCAAGCTGCTACGCAATCAGGAGCTGCTCGCGCAGGACGGGCAAGCGCTGCAGGCCCATTTGGCGCATAAAGGCTCGCGCACCTCGCTGATGTTCGCGGACCTGACCAACGCCTACACGCCCAGCTTCGGGCTGATGGGGCACGAGTCGCTGATCATGCAGCAGAGCGACATCGGCGACATCGTTGCCAGCGTGAAGGACTGCCTGCGCTGCGGCAAGTGCAAGCCCGTGTGCTCCACGCACGTGCCGCGTGCCAACCTGCTGTACAGCCCGCGCAACAAGATCCTGGCCACCTCGCTGCTGGCCGAGGCGTTCCTGTACGAAGAGCAGACGCGCCGCGGCGTGTCCATCCGCCACTGGCAGGAATTCGAGGACGTGGCCGACCACTGCACCGTGTGCCACAAGTGCTACTCGCCGTGCCCGGTCAAGATCGACTTCGGCGACGTGACCATGAACATGCGCAACCTGCTGCGCAAGATGGGCAAGAAAAGCTTCCGCCCCGGCAACAAGATGGCCATGGCGATGCTCAACGCCACCAACCCCGACACCATCAAGCTGCTGCGCGCGGGCATGGTCAACGTAGGCTTCAAGGCCCAGCGCATGGCCGTGGACGTGCTGCGCAGCGTGAGCCGCAAGCAGACCGCGCACCCGCCCGCCACCGTGGGCACGGCGCCGGTCAAGGAGCAGGTGATCCACTTCGTGAACAAGAAGCTGCCCGGTGGCCTGCCCACCAAGACGGCGCGCGCGCTGCTGGACATCGAGGACAAGGACTACGTGCCCATCATCCGCAACCCGGCCGCCACCTCGGCCGACACGGAGGCGGTGTTCTACTTCCCCGGCTGCGGGTCGGAGCGCCTGTTCAGCCAGGTGGGGCTGGCCACGCAGGCCATGCTCTGGCACGCCGGCGTGCAGACTGTGCTGCCGCCGGGCTACCTGTGCTGCGGCTATCCGCAGCGCGGCAGCGGCCAGTTCGACAAGGCCGAGAAGATGATCACCGACAACCGGGTGCTGTTCCACCGCGTGGCCACCACGCTGAACTACCTGGACATCAAGACGGTGGTGGTCTCGTGCGGCACCTGCTACGACCAGCTGCAGGGCTACCAGTTCGACAAGATCTTCCCCGGCAGCCGCATCATCGACATCCACGAATACCTGCTGGAAAAGGGCATCACGCTGCCCGCGGGGCAGGGCGGCTACCTGTACCACGAGCCCTGCCACAACCCGATGAAGCAGGGCGACTCGATGAAGACCGTGCGCGCCCTGGTAGGCGACAAGGTGCTCAAGAGCGACCGCTGCTGCGGCGAGTCGGGCACGCTGGGCGTGACGCGCCCCGATGTTGCCACCCAGGTGCGCTTTCGCAAGACCGAGGAAATCCGCAAGGGCGAGGCGGCCTTGCGTTCCAGCGGCGCGGTGGGCGCGCAGGACAACATCAAGATCCTGACCAGCTGCCCCAGCTGCCTGCAGGGCATCTCGCGCTACCAGGACGACCTGTCCACCGGCCTGCTGGAAGCCGATTACATCGTCATCGAGATGGCCAAGCAGCTCCTGGGCGAGAACTGGCTGCCCGAGTACGTGCAACGCGCCAACGCCGGCGGCATCGAGCGGGTGCTGGTATGAGCCAGGCCGCCATGCCCGGCATGTCCGCGCCTTCCACGGGTGGCGCTGGCGCGTGCCCCCTGTGTGACTCCGACGCGGGTGCGTTGGTCTGGCGCGGCGCCAAGCTGCGCGTGATCCATGCGCAGGAGGCCGGCTTTCCGGCCTTCTACCGCGTGATCTGGGCGGACCATGTGGCGGAGTTCTCCGACCTCTCCCCCGCCGACCGCCAGCACTGCATGGAGGCCGTGACGCTGGTGGAGCAGGCGCTGCGCGAGCAACTGGCGCCGGCCAAGATCAATCTGGCCAGCCTGGGCAACGTGGTGCCGCACCTGCACTGGCACGTGATCGCGCGCTACGAGTGGGACAGCCACTTCCCTGCACCCGTCTGGGCGCACCCCCAGCGCGAGTGCGACACCGCGCGCGAGACGCTGGTGGCCGAGCGCTTGCCCGCCCTGCACGCGCTGATGCGCGAGCGCCTGGAGCGCTGGGCCGACCTGGGTGAGCAGTGATACTCATCAATTGATAGCTGCCAGCGCTTTCCCCTTGGGCGCTGGGGGCTGATTTGGCTCGCATCGCGCCGCCTTGGCTCCGGCGGCGGACAATAGCGGCAGGGCGGCGGTGCGCGGTCTCCGCCGCCGGTGTTCATTCCTTTTCATTGCGCAGGTGAAATCCATGGCAGGTCTGACGGCGGGCGCGCCCATGCCCCAATCCATCACGGTGCACGAGCAGTCGCGCGTGCTGGAGGTGACGTTTTCCGACGGCGCACACTTTCGCATCCCGTTCGAGCTGATGCGCGTGTATTCCCCCTCGGCCGAAGTGCAGGGCCATGGGCCGGGCCAGCAGGTGCTGCAGACCGGAAAACGCGACGTCACGTTGACGCGGCTGGAGCCGGTAGGCAACTACGCCGTGCAGCCCGCCTTCTCCGACGGGCACGACAGCGGCATCTTCTCGTGGGACTACCTGTACGAACTGGGCCGTGACGAGCAGGCGCTGTGGGCAGACTATGTCGAGCGGCTGGCCGCCGCCGGCGTGGACCGTGATGCACCCATGGCGCCCAAGGCCGGCGGCCACGGCTGCGGCGGGCATTGAGGCGCAGCACGGCCCGCCCGCGTGGCCGCGCCGCGCCACGCTTTAGCCTAAATAGCGACAGATGACCTAGGCGCATGCGGGGTTGCCGCTGTACGCATGGTCAGTGGGCGCTTAGCATCGTGGTATGAGTACCACGCATTTCGGATTCCAGTCGGTTCAGGAAGAGGACAAGGCGCGCCACGTGCGCGGCGTGTTCGATTCTGTCGCGCCCAAGTACGACCTGATGAACGACCTGATGTCGGCCGGGTTGCACCGCGCCTGGAAGGCCTACACCGTCATGGTGGCCAACCTGCGCGAGGGCGACCAGGTGCTGGACATCGCGGGCGGCACGGGCGACCTGTCGCTGGCCTTTTCCAAGAAAGTGGGCGCCACGGGCCGCGTCGTGCATACCGACATCAATGAGGCCATGCTGCGCGTGGGACGCGACCGGCTGATCAACGAAGGCGTGGTGCTGCCCACGACGGTGTGCGATGCCGAGCACCTGCCGTTTCCTGACAACCACTTCGACCTGGTGAGCGTGGCCTTCGGCCTGCGCAACATGACGCACAAGGACGCTGCGCTGCGCGAGATGTGTCGCGTGCTCAAGCCGCGCGGCCGGCTGCTGGTGCTGGAGTTTTCCCGCGTGGCCAAGCCGCTGGAAAAGGCCTATGACTGGTATTCGTTCCAGGTGTTGCCGCGGCTGGGCAAGCTGGTGGCGGGCGACGATTCGAGCTACCGCTACCTGGCCGAGTCCATCCGCATGCACCCGGGCCAGGAAGAGCTCAAATCCCTCATGCAGCAAAGTGGCTTTGGGCATGTGGACTATCACAACATGACCGGCGGCATCGTCGCGTTGCATGTTGGAATCAAGTGCTGAAAGAGTTCATTGAAAACTATCGATATTTCGGAGAAGCCATGATGAAACTGTGGTCAGTGGTCTTGGTCGCCATGTTGGCGGTCGTGCATCTGGATGCGGATGCGCGCCGTCTCGGGGGCGGCAAATCCATCGGCAAGCAGTCCAGCAACGTGACCCAGCGCGACGCTGCGACGCCCCCCGCCGCTCCTGCCGCACCCACGCAGAATGCGGCGGCAGGCACCACTGCGGCCAAGCCCGCCGCGGCGCCTAATACCGCCGCAGCCGCCCCCAGGAAGCCTTGGGGCGCCATGCTGGGCGGCCTGGCCGCGGGCCTGGGCCTGGCCTGGCTGGCCAGCTCGCTGGGCCTGGGCGCAGAGTTCGGCCAGTTCCTGCTGATCGCCCTGCTGGCACTGGTGGTCATGGTGGTGGTCGGCATGGTCATGCGTGCGCGCAAATCCGCGGGCGCACCGGTGAACGCCTCGCCCTTCGCCTTCCAGGGCGCGGGTTCCGCGCCCGCCGCAGATGCGCGCATGCCGCGCCAGTACAGCCCGGACAAGGTGGGTAACGACGCGTCCGCGCGCCCGTGGGAGCGCGGCGGGATGGCCTTCCAGGCGCCGGCCGCAGCCGCTAACGGCGGGATCATCGGCTCGGCGCTGTCGGGTTCGCAGAACTGGGGCGTGCCGGCCGGCTTCGACACCGAAGGCTTCCTGTCGGCCGCCAAGCGCAACTTCACTACGCTGCAGGCCGCCTGGGACCGCTCCGACGTCGCCACGCTGCGCTCCATGATGACCGACAGCATGGTTGACGAGATCCGCACGCAGCTCAACGAGCGCGAATCGCACCGCGGCGACCAGCAGCCCAACCAGACCGATGTGATCATGCTCGAGGCGCAACTGCTGGGTATCGAGGACCTGGGCGACGGCTACATGGCCAGCGTGGAGTTCTCCGGCATGATCCGCGAGGAGCCTTCGGCCGGCCCGAGCCCGTTCCGCGAGGTCTGGAACATGACCAAGCCCAAGAACGGCGCCAGCGGCTGGCTGGTTGCGGGCGTGCAGGCGCTGCAGTAAGCATGGCGCCGCTGGAACCGGGCGGCGCACGGCGAAAAAGCCTGCTGCGCTGCGCCCAGTTCGGGGAATAATCGGGGACTATGGCAACACGGTCCCCTTTTTCTTTCCTGGACGGGCTCTTCGAACGCGTCATGTCTGGCCCCCTGCCGCCCGCGTGGCTGGTGCATGAGGTGCAGCACCGCACGGTGCTGTTCCTCAACCATGTGCTGATGCAGGAGCGGGAAGCCATGGACCGTCTGGCACGCCAGCGCGGCCGCGTCGCGCGCGTGCAGTGGCGCATCTTCTCGATGGCGCTGCAGGTGACGCCCGCCGGGCTGTTCGATCTCGCGCCCCCAGAGGCCGTGGCCGACCTCCGGCTGGAAGTGTCCGAGACCTCCCCGCTGTCGCTGGCCGGCAGTGCGCTGCGCGGCGACAAGCCCACCATCCGCATCGAAGGCGACGTGCAGTTCGCGGCCGAGATCAATTGGCTGGTGGACCATGTGCGCTGGGATGTCGAGGAAGACATGGCGCGCGTGATCGGCGACGCCCCGGCCCGCGCCGTGGCATCCGTCGTGGGACGCGCCGTGCAGGCGTTGCGCAGCTTCGTGGGCGCACGCGTGCCCGGCGGCCAGGCGCCCGCGCCCGCAGCGGGCGAGTTGCCGGACCGCTCCCCGCCATGAGCCGCTTTGCCCGCGGCATCACCATCGTCTGGGTGGTGCTGCGCTATGGACTCGACGAACTGGTGCTGTCGACCTTCCGGCAGCCGTGGCTGCGCGCCGTCACGCGGGTCATCACCTTCGGTCGCAAGCTGGACGCGCCGCGCGGCCAGCGGCTGCGCGAGGCCTTGGAGAGCCTGGGTCCGATTTTCGTGAAGTTCGGGCAGGTCCTGTCCACGCGCCGCGACCTCATGCCGCCGGACATTGCGGACGAGCTGGCGCTGCTGCAGGATCGCGTGCCGCCGTTCGACCCCGATGTGGCGATCGCCACCATCGAGCGCGCGTTTCGCCGCCCGATCGGCGAGGTGTTCGTCTCGTTCGACCGGCAGCCCGTGGCCAGCGCGTCCATCGCACAGGTGCACTTCGCGGTGATCCGTGACCGCCAAGGGCACGCGCGTGAAGTCGCCGTGAAGGTGCTGCGCCCCGGCATGCTGCCGGTGATCGACAAGGATTTGGCGCTCATGCGCATGATGGCCGGGTGGGTGGAAAGCCTGTCCGCCGACGGCAAGCGCCTCAAGCCCCGCGAGGTCGTGGCCGAGTTCGACAACTACCTGCACGACGAACTCGACCTGGTGCGCGAGGCGGCCAACGCGGCGCAGCTGCGCCGCAACATGCAGGGGCTGGACCTGGTGCTCATCCCGGAGGTGTTCTGGGATTTCTGCCATGCCGAAGTGTTGGTGATGGAGCGCATGAAGGGCGTGCCCATCAACCAGGTGGATCGCCTGCGCAGCGCGGGTGTGGACATTCCCAAGCTGGCCCGCGACGGCGTGACCATCTTCTTCACCCAGGTGTTCCGCGACGGGTTCTTTCATGCCGACATGCATCCCGGCAACATCCAGGTGAGCCTGGCGCCCGAGACCTTCGGCCGCTACATCTCGCTGGACTTTGGCATCGTCGGGACGCTGACCGAGTTCGACAAGGAATACCTTGCGCAGAACTTCACGGCTTTTTTCAGGCGCGACTACAAGCGCGTGGCCGAACTGCATATCGAAAGCGGTTGGGTTCCCGCCCATACCCGCGTGAACGAACTGGAGGCCGCTATCCGCACCGTGTGCGAGCCGTATTTCGACCGGCCGCTCAAGGAAATCTCTTTGGGCATGGTGCTGCTGCGGCTGTTCCAGACCTCGCGGCGCTTCCAGGTGGAGATCCAGCCGCAGCTGGTGCTGCTGCAAAAAACCTTGCTCAACATCGAAGGGTTGGGCCGGCAGTTGGACCCCGACCTGGACCTGTGGAGCACGGCCAAGCCCTTCCTGGAGAAGTGGATGCTCGATCAGCTGGGTCCCCAACGCCTGTGGCGCGAGCTGCGTGCCGAGGCGCCGCACTACGCCAAGATCCTGCCCGACCTGCCACGCCTGCTCCACGACTTCCTGCGCCAGCGGCCCCATGACAACCGGGGCGATCTGCAGGAACTGCTGGCCACCCAGAAGCGCACCAACCGGCTGCTGCAAAGCATCATCTATGGCGGCCTGGGCTTCGTGCTGGGGCTGCTGGTCATGCAGCTCTTCGTGCGCGTGCGCATCTTCTAACTTCCTTCCCTCTCTCATTCCTCAGGAGTACCAGCGTGTTGCTCTTCATGGTGATTGCCTACCTGTTTGTCACCATCGGCATTGGCTTGTGGGCTGCCCAACGGGTGAAGAACACGGCTGATTTCGCGATTGCCGGGCGCCACCTGCCCATGTACATGATCATCACCACCACGTTCGCCACGTGGTTCGGCTCCGAGATCGTGTTGGGCGTGCCCGCCAAGTTCATCGAAGGCGGGCTCAAGGCCGTGGTGGAAGACCCGTTCGGCGCCGGCATGTGCTTGATTCTGGTGGGGTTGTTCTTCGCGGCCAAGCTCTACCGCATGACGCTGCTGACCATCAGCGACTACTACCGCGAGCGCTACGGCCGTGCAGTGGAGGTGATCTGCTCGCTCATCATCATGCTCAGCTACCTGGGCTGGGTGTCGGCGCAGGTCACGGCGCTGGGGCTGGTGTTCAACCTGCTGTCCGGCGGTGCGGTGAGCATCCCCATGGGCATGGCCATCGGCGTGCTGTCCATCCTGGTCTACACGCTGTGGGGTGGCATGTGGTCGGTGGCGGTGACCGATTTCATCCAGATGATCATTCTGGTGGTCGGCCTGGTGGTGCTGGCCTGGTTCGCCAGCGACATGGCGGGGGGCGCGGGCAAGGTGATCGAGCTGGCCACCAGCCGCGACCTGTTTCAGTTCTGGCCCGAACCCACCTGGCACGAGATCATCTTCTTCTTCGGTGCCGCCATCACCATGATGCTGGGCTCCATCCCGCAGCAGGATGTGTTCCAGCGCGTCATGTCGGCCAATACCGAGCGTGCCGCCACGCATGGCACGGTGATCGGCGGTACGGCCTACATCTTCTTCGCCTTCGTGCCCATGTTCCTCGTGGCAAGCGCGCTGCTGATCATGCCGCAGGAGACGGCTGAACTGCTCAAGGATGACCCGCAGAAGGTGCTGCCCACTCTGGTGATGGACAAGATGCCGCTCGTCATGCAGGTGCTGTTCTTCGGTGCGCTACTGTCGGCCATCAAGTCCTGCGCCTCGGCCACACTGCTGGCGCCCAGCGTCACCTTCACCGAGAACATCTGGCGGCAGTTCCGCCCTGAAAAGATCAGCGACCGCGAGAACCTGCTGGCCATGCGCATCAGTGTGCTGGTGTTCGCGGTGGGTGTGCTGGCCTATTCCATCAAGATGGAAGGCACGCCCATTTACGAGCTGGTGTCCAGCGCCTACCAAGTGCCGCTGGTGGGGGCGTTCGTGCCGCTGGTATTCGGCCTGTACTGGAAGCGTGCCAACACGCAAGGCGCGCTGTGCGCTGTGGCGTTGGGCATTGGCGTGTGGCTGGTGTTCATGGTCACCCCCGCGCTGCATGAGGCGTTCCCCCAGCAACTCGCCGGCCTGCTGGCCGCCATGGTCGGCATGGTTGCCGGTTCGCTTGCGCCGCAGGTGGTGCGCAATTCCCATGCGCCGCACCACCGGGTGGTGGGGGTGGAGTGACGCACGGGCGCACGGTGCGGCCTGGGGTGCATGCCTATAATTGAAGGTTTTGCACATTCTTCGCACTTCTTCGTAATGCCTATTTACGCCTATCGATGCGGTTCCTGCGGCCATGCCAAGGACGTGCTGCAAAAAATCTCCGACGCGCCGCTCACCGTCTGCCCGTCCTGCGGTGCGCCGGCTTTTTCCAAGCAGCTGACGGCCGCGGGCTTTCAACTCAAGGGCACGGGTTGGTATGCCACCGATTTCAGCGGCCGTGCCAGTGCGCCTGCTGCGGCATCGGATGCTCCTAAAACAGAAGCTGCCAGCGCTGCTCCAGCAAGCGCTACGGCCAATTCTGACTCCTAACCTCGGATAACTCGCATGGCTGCCTTGCGCAAGTGGCTGTTCACGGGTCTGCTGGTCATCGTGCCCGGCGTCATCACCGCATGGGTGTTGAGCTGGATCGTGAGCACCCTGGATCAGACCCTCGCCATCCTGCCGGGCTCCTGGCAGCCAGACAAACTGCTGGGCTTTCACATCCCCGGCTTCGGGGTGCTGCTCACGCTCAGCATCCTGCTGGTGGTGGGGGCCTTGGCGAGCAACTTCGCGGGGCGCAAGCTGGTGGAGTGGGGCGACCGTCTGGTCAGCCGCATTCCCGTGGTGCGTTCGATCTACTCCAGTGTCAAGCAGGTTTCCGACACGCTGTTCTCTGAAAGCGGCAACGCCTTTCGCACCGCCGTGCTGGTGCAGTGGCCGCGCGAGGGGGTGTGGACGGTGGCCTTCATCACCGGCGCGCCCAGCGGCGAGGTGGCGGCTTACCTGCGTGACGAGTATGTGAGCGTCTACGTGCCCACCACGCCCAATCCCACGGGCGGGTACTTCGTGCTCATGCGCAGGAGCGACTGCATCGAGCTGGACATGAGCATCGATGCGGCCCTCAAGTACATTGTGTCGATGGGGGTGGTGTCGCCACCCGACCCCGTTGCCACGGAACCCGCTCCATAAGAAAACCGTCGTCGCCCGCCCGTGCCTGTGCGCCGAGTGGGTGGAAAGAACAACCATCGTCGCGTCCCACGAGGACGCAGGAAGACTGATCCATGGCCATGCGCTCCCACTACTGCGGTCTTGTGACCGAAGCCCTCCTGGGCCAAACCGTCACCCTGTCGGGCTGGGTGAACCGTCGCCGCGACCATGGCGGCGTGATCTTTATCGACCTGCGCGACCGCGAAGGCTATGTGCAGGTGGTCTGCGACCCTGACCGTCCCGAGATGTTCAAGGTGGCCGAGGACGTCCGCAACGAGTTCTGCGTGCAGGTCAAGGGTTTGGTGCGCGCGCGCCCCGAAGGCACGACCAACGACAGCCTCAAGAGCGGCAAGATCGAGGTGCTGTGCCAGGAGCTCAACGTCCTGAACCCGTCCGTGACGCCGCCCTTCCAGATGGACGACGACAACCTGTCGGAAACCACGCGCCTCACGCACCGCGTGATGGACCTGCGCCGCCCGTACATGCAGCGCAACATGATGCTGCGCTACAAGACGGCCATCCAGGTGCGCAACTTCCTGGACAAGGAAGGCTTCATCGACATCGAAACACCCATGCTGGGCAAGAGCACGCCCGAGGGGGCGCGCGACTACCTCGTGCCCAGCCGCGTGCACGACGGCCAGTTCTTCGCGCTGCCCCAGTCGCCCCAGCTCTACAAGCAGATGCTGATGGTGGCCGGCTACGACCGCTACTACCAGATCACCAAGTGCTTCCGCGACGAGGATCTGCGCGCCGACCGCCAGCCCGAGTTCACGCAGATCGACTGCGAGACCTCGTTCCTGAATGAGGAAGAGATCCGCGCCATCTTCCAGCGCATGATCAAGGAAGTGTTCCAGCAGCAACTGGGCGTGGACCTGGGTGAATTCCCCACCATGACCTACCAGGAAGCAGCGCACCGCTTCGGCTCCGACAAGCCTGACCTGCGCGTGAAGCTCGAATTCACCGAGCTGACCGATGTCATGAAGGACGTGGACTTCAAGGTCTTCTCCGGCGCCGCCAACATGAAGGGCGGCCGTGTGGTGGCCCTGCGCGTGCCCGGTGGCGCCCGTGAAGAGGGCGGCCTGTCGCGCGGCGAGATCGACGGCTATACCGAGTTCGTGAAGATCTACGGCGCCAAGGGTCTGGCTTACATCAAGGTCAACGACAAGGCCAAGGGCCGTGACGGCCTGCAGTCGCCCATCGTCAAGAACATCCATGACGCCGCACTGGCCGAAGTGCTCCAGCGCACGGGCGCGCAGGACGGCGACCTGCTGTTCTTTGGCGCCGACAAGGAAAAGATCGTCAACGACGCCATCGGCGCACTGCGCCTGAAGGTCGGCCACAGCGAATTCGGCAAGAAGAACGGTCTGTTCGAGAACCGCTGGGCGCCGCTGTGGGTGGTGGACTTTCCCATGTTCGAGCATGACGAGGAAGAAGACCGCTGGGTGGCCGTGCACCACCCCTTCACGTCGCCGAAGGACGGCCATGAGAACCTCATGGACACCGACCCCGGCAAGTGCATTGCGAAGGCCTACGACATGGTGCTGAACGGCTGGGAGCTGGGCGGCGGCTCGGTGCGTATCCACCGCGCCGATGTGCAGGCCAAGGTGTTTGCGGCGCTCAATATTGGCCCGGAAGACCAGCGCGCCAAGTTCGGCTACCTGCTGGACGCGTTGCAGTACGGCGCGCCTCCGCACGGCGGCCTGGCCTTCGGCCTGGACCGCCTGATCACGCTGATGACAGGAGCCGAGTCCATCCGCGACGTGATCGCCTTCCCCAAGACCCAGCGCGCCCAGGATCTGCTGACCCAGGCCCCTTCGCCTGTGGACGAAAAGCAGCTGCGCGAACTGCACATCCGCCTGCGCAACCCGCTGCCTGCAGCCCACTGAGGGGCGCGCGGGCTCCGACACCTAAGCGGCAGGCGCGTTCACGTGCCTGCCGTTTTTGTTTGCCATAACGTGTCCACAAGCTCTTGGAGGGAGACCATGCGCATGCTGTTTCGACGGCTGTCCCATACCGGTTTGCTGCTGTGCGTGGCGCTGGGGGTATCGGCTTGCGGCGAGAAGAAAACCGAGCTGGGCGAAGGCGGTTCGGTGGTCACTGGCTCGGCCGGGCCCCAGGGCCCGCGCAACGCCGCGCGCGAGCTGCTGCGCTGCGACAGCCCCGTGGCCACCGTGGCGCTGGCCGAGAGTCCCCACGGCTATGCCACGGGTGGTTACAACCTGCCCACCTCGCCCGTGCCGCTGATCAAGCTCATGGTGCAACAAAGCGGCTGCTTTCGCGTGATGGATCGTGGCGCGGGGCTGCGTGGTACGGTACAGGAGAGCGAGTTGCGTGAATCCGGCGTGCTGCGCCCCAACTCAACCGTGGCCAAGGGGCGCGGCTATGAGGCGCAGTACACGCTCACTCCCAGCCTGACCTTCAGCGAAAGCGATGCCGGGCGCGGCCTGGCGGGCATCATGGGCATGATTCCGGTGCTGCGCGACCTGGCCGGCCTGATCGGCCTGGCCGAGCAGGTGAAGTTCAAGGAGGCGCAGACGGCGCTACTGCTGTCGGACAACGAAACCACCGAACAGGTGGCTGCCGCCACGGGCGCGGCCCGCACCACCGATCTGGGCATCGGCGGCATCATGATCGGGCGGCTGGGGGGCGCATCCGGGGCAGGTTGGAGCAACACCAACGAAGCGAAGGTGGTTGCCGCCGCCTTCTTGGATACGCACAACGCCCTGGTGGAGCAGGTGCGGGCGCTGCAAGCCAAGCCCCTGCCGCCGCCGGTGCCGAGCCGCTAGCGCAGCGCGCATGCAAAGGGACGGCGCCATGTACAAAATTCCCGAATCCGTGCTGGTGGTGGTGCATACGCCTGCGCTGGACGTGCTGCTGCTGCGCCGTGCCGACTCGGCCGAAGATTTCTGGCAATCGGTCACCGGCAGCAAGGATTTTGCGGGCGAGGACTGGGCCGTCACCGCCGCGCGCGAGGCGGCGGAGGAAACCGGCATCCAGGCCGCCGCTGCGTGCTGCGCGCTGCGCGACTGGGGCATGGAGAACATCTACAGCATCTACCCGCAATGGCGGCACCGCTACGCGCCGGGTGTCTGCCTGAATACCGAGCGTGTCTTCGGCCTGTGCGTGCCGGCGCAGACGCCAGTGGCCTTGAATCCGCGCGAACACACGGCATATGCTTGGATGGGCTGGCGCGAAGCCGCAGACCGCTGCTACTCGCCTTCCAATGCCGAGGCCATACTCTGGCTGCCACGATTCGTTGGACGATGACCGCAACACCGATCGAACTGCCTGCCGAGCATTCCGGCATCCTGCGCGTAGCGACCTATAACATCCACAAGGGTGTGCAGGGGCTGGGCCCCGCGCGCCGGCTGGAGATCCACAATCTGGGCCTGGCGGTCGAGCAGCTCGATGCAGACATCGTCTGTCTGCAGGAGGTGCGCAGGATGAACCGCAAGGAGGCCAGCTACTTCGAGCGTTGGCCCCATGTGCCGCAGGCCGAGTACCTGGCCCCCGAAGGTTACGAAGCCATCTACCGCACCAATGCCTTCACGCGCCACGGAGAGCACGGCAACGCGCTGCTCACGCGCTGGCCGGTGATCGGCCACCAGCACGAGGACATCTCCGACCATCGCTTCGAGCAGCGCGGCCTGCTGCATGTGGAAGTGGAGATACAGGGCCGCCGGGTGCATGCCATCGTGGTGCACCTGGGCCTGGTGCCCGGCAGCCGCATCCGCCAGGTGGCGCAGCTGCAGCGCTTCATCGCGCGCGAGGTGCCCGAGGATGCCCCGCTGGTCGTTGCGGGTGACTTCAACGACTGGGGGCTGCAGATCAAGCGCATGCTTGCGGGCTTCGGGCTCTTCGAGTACGACGATGCGCCCCAGGCCTTCACCTACCCCGCCCGCCTGCCCATGGTGCAGCTGGACCATGTGTACGTGCGGGGCCTCACCCCGCTGGGGCTGCAGGTGCCACGTGGGCGGATCTGGTGGCGCATGTCGGACCATTTGCCGCTGATCGCAGAGTTCAAGCTCTGACTCCATGGTCGCCCCCACGCGCGCGCACGCTACCGGCCGAGACCACCAGATCCAGCTGCTGCAGGGCACGCAGGAGTTGTTCCCGGCGCTGATCGCCGAGATGGATGCGGCGCTGTCCGATATCCAGTTCGAGACCTACATCTTTGACTGCACTGGCGCGGGCGCCGACGTGGCCGAGGCGCTGATGCGCGCAGCCCGGCGCGGCGTGCGCGTGCACCTGGCGCTGGACGGCGTGGGCACGGGGCGGCTGCCCGAGCCTTGGCGCACCCGCATGGTGCAGGCCGGCGTGCACGTGCAGGTGTATTCGCCGCTCGGCCCGCTGGGCCTGCTGCTGCCGATGCGCTGGCGCCGGCTGCACCGCAAGCTGTGCGTGGTGGATGGCTGCGTGCTGTTCTGCGGCGGCATCAACGTGCTGGACGACTTCCACGACCCCAACCACGGCGCGCTCACCGCGCCGCGCTTTGACTTTGCCGTGCGCGCCGAGGGCAGCCTGGTGCAGCAGGCCAGCGAGACCATGGAGCAACTGTGGTGGCGCATGCGCGCGGTGCGCGACGTGCGCCAGCGCCGCCTGTCGCTGGCGCTGGCCGACCTGCGCGCCGCCAGCGCCGCACGCCTGGCGGCGCGGCGCGCCGAGAGCCGTGCGCGGGGCATGCGCGCCGAGCTGGTGCTGCGCGACAACGTGCGCAACCGTGCACGCATCGAGCGCGCCTACCTGCGCGCCATTGCCCGCGCGCGGCATGAGGTCATCATCGCCAACGCCTACTTCGTGCCCGGTGGCAAGCTGCGCCGCGCGCTGGTGCTGGCGGCGCGGCGCGGCGTGCGCGTACAGCTGCTGCTGCAGGGGCGGTACGAATACTTCATGCAATACCACGCAGCGCGGCCGGTGTACGGCACGCTGCTGGCGGCGGGCGTGGAGATTCATGAATACGCGCCCAGCTTCCTGCACGCCAAGGTGGCGGTGATCGACGCGGACAGCCGCCGCGCCTGGGCCACGGTGGGCTCGTCCAACCTGGACCCGCTGTCGCTGCTGCTGGCGCGCGAGGCCAATGTGATCGTGCGCGACGCCCCCTTTGCCCAGGACCTGCGCAAGCGGCTGCGCCACGCCATGGCCCACGAGGGCCGCCGGCTTGACCCGCAGCGCTACGCCGAACGCCCCTGGCGCGAGCGCGCGCTGGACCGCATCGCCTTCGGCATCATGCGCGCGGCCCTGTGGGTGACGGGCAACCGCTACTGAATGCCGCGCCCCTGCCGGTGGGAAAATATTGCTATTGTTTCGATAGCTGCTGGCGCTTGTCCCATAAGCGCTAGAGGCATAAAAGGCTTATAAAGCCTGGATCGGCATTCGCTGGTACCATGCCGCCATGTCTTCAGAACCCCCAGCACCCCTGAGCGGCGCCGCGCCCGACGAGGGTACGCCCGTCTCCGTCAAGATTCGCGAACGGCTGAACGCGGCGCGCCGGCGCTTCCATGCCAACGACAACATCGCGGAGTTCATCCAGCCCGGCGAGCTGGAGCGCCTGCTGGACGAGGTCGAGGCCAAGATGCAGGGCGTCCTCGACAGCATGGTGATCGACACAGCGGGCGACCACAACACGCAGGCCACGGCGCGCCGGGTGGCCAAGATGTACCTCAACGAGGTCTTCAAGGGCCGCTACGTGCAGCCGCCGGCGATCACCGAGTTTCCCAACGCCGAGCACCTGAACGAGCTGATGATCGTCGGCCCCGTCACCGTGCGCAGCGCCTGCAGCCACCACTTCTGCCCGGTGATCGGCAAGATCTGGATCGGCGTGCTGCCCAACGAGCACACCAACGTGATCGGTCTGTCCAAGTACGCGCGCCTCGTGGACTGGGTCATGGGGCGTCCCCAGATCCAGGAGGAGGCCGTGGTGCAGCTGGCCGACCTCATCATGGAAAAGACCCAGCCCGACGGGCTGGCCATCGTCATGGAGGCCAGCCACTTCTGTATGTCCTGGCGCGGTGTGCGCGAGATGGACAGCAAGATGATCAACTCGGTGATGCGCGGGGTGTTCCTCACCAACCCCACGCTGCGCCGCGAATTCCTGGCCCTCATTCCCCGAAGGAGCTGACCCATGCTGGTCCGTCTTCTCTACGTCAGCCGCGCCGTCGATACCTCGTCCGAGGCCATCGAGGCCATCCTCACCCAGTCGCGCCAGCACAACCCCGCCAGTGGCATCACGGGCGTGCTGTGCTACGGCGGCGGCATCTTCCTGCAGGCCATCGAAGGCGGGCGCTCGGCCGTCAGCGACCTGTACGGCCACATCCAGCGCGACCCGCGCCACAAGGACGTGGAATTGCTGGCCTTCGAGGAAATCACCGAGCGCCGCTTTGGCGGCTGGACCATGGGCCAGGTCAACCTGACCAAGCTCAACCACTCCATCGTGCTCAAGTATTCCGAGCGGCCCGAGTTCGACCCCTATGCAGCCTCGGGCAAGGTGTCGTTCGCGCTGCTCGAAGAACTCATGGCCACGGCCAGCATCATCGGCCGGGCCTGAGGGTGGGCCGCCCCCTGAGCGGCTTGCGCCGCTGTCCCCGACTCCCGCGCGACGTGCGGGACGGGGGCGCCGTCAGTATGGCGGGGCGGTGGGGCCGGTCCAGGCGCTTGCCGGGCGGCTCCCGTCTGGCGCATGCCGGTGCCGCCGTGGCGCACTGATGCCGCCGACCACCTCCTGAACGCCGCAGCCGGCCGCGAGGCGCTGCGGCGGCGGGCCCTTCATGTCGCTCAACGCCTTCGCACTCATCCTCCTCGCCGGCCTGATCCACGCCGGCTGGAACATCGCCGCCAAGAAGGCCGGCGGCGATGCGCGTTTCGCCTTCTTCACCTCGGTGCTCATGATGCTGGTGTGGGCACCGCTGGGCTGGTGGCTTGGGCGCGACGCCGTGCCGCTGTGGGGCGCGCGCGAGTGGGCCATCGTGGCCCTGAGCGGCGTGCTGCACGTGCTGTACTACGTGATCCTGCTGCGCGGCTACCGCAAGGCCGACCTCACCGTGGTCTACCCCCTGGCGCGGGGCACGGGGCCGCTGCTGACCGCGCTGGTGGCCGTCACGCTGCTGGGCGAGCGGCTGTCCGCCTGGGGCGTGCTGGGCATCGTGGCGGTGGTGGGCGGCGTCTTCCTGATTGCGGGCGGCCCCGGGCTGTTGCGCGCGGCGCACGACCCCCAGGCGCGCCTGCGGGTGCGCGCGGGCCTGCGCTACGGCGTGCTGACCGGCATCTTCATCGCCAGCTATACCGTGGTGGACGGCTACGCCGTCAAGGCCATGCTGCTGTCGCCCGTGCTGGTGGACTACATGGGCAACTTCGTGCGCGTGGCAGTGCTCGCCCCCGTGGCCCTGCGCAACCGCGCCGAGACGGCGCGCCTGTGGGCCGGGCAGTGGCGCTTTGCGCTGCTGGTGGCCGTGGTGAGCCCGATCGCCTACGTGCTGGTGCTGTTTGCCATGCAGGAGGCGCCCATGGCCCACGTGGCGCCGGCGCGCGAGGTCTCCATGCTGTTCGCGGCGCTCATCGGCGGGCACCTGCTGGACGAGGGCGACCGCGCCGCGCGCCTGGCGGGGGCGCTGCTGATTGCCGCCGGCGTGGTGGCGCTGGCGCTGGGCTAGGGACTGTTCACACTGTTTTTGCCAGATGCGTTGCGATCAAAAGGGGCCAGGCGCAAGGCGCCAAACGAAGCTGGGGTGTGACCCCGGCGCGGCTTGGCACCGCCGCGAATGTCCCGTTTTGATCGCAACCCGAGGGGGCCGGAGTGAGAACCGCGCTACGCGTCGTTGCCCTCCTAGCCAAGGCCCCGGCCTTGGCGTCGTCACGCGCCTAGATTGGCGCGGTTTTCACGCCCTTCGCACTGGCAAAAATAGTGTGAACAGGCTCTGGCTGCAATGCTGCTGGTAGGGTGCGATTTTTCCAGCAGTCCCAGCCGGCGCAAGCCCATCGTGCTGGCGCTGGGCGCGCTGCAAGGCGGCAGCGTGGTGCTGCAAGACCTGCAGCCGCTGGATACGCTCGCCGCCTTCGGCCGATGGCTGGCCGCGCCGCGCGCGTGGGTGGGCGGCTTCGATCTGCCCTTCGGCCTGCCCCGCGAACTGCTCACCGGACTCGGCTGGCCGCTCGAATGGGCGAGCAGCATCGCGCACTACCGCGGCCTCACGCGCGCGCAAGTGCGTGAAACCTTTGCCGCGTTCTGCGCCGCGCGCCCTGCCGGCGCCAAGCTGGCCCACCGCGCCACGGACCGTCCCGCGGGCTCCAGCCCGTCGATGAAATGGGTGAACCCACCCGTGGCCTACATGCTGCATGCGGGCGTGCCGCTGCTGCTGGAGGCCGGCGTGCACCTGCCTGGCCTGCATGCCGGGGACCCGCGGCGCGTGGCGCTGGAGGCCTACCCCGGCCTGCTGGCGCGCGAGCTGATCGGGCGGCGCAGCTACAAGAGCGACGCGCGTGCGCGCCAGACGGCCGACCGGCACGCGGCGCGCACGGAACTGCTGCGCCGCCTGGAGTGCGGCGACACCCGCCTGGGCCTGCGCCTGACAGTGGATGCCGCGCAGCGCGCGGCACTGCTGGACGACGGCAGCGGCGACCGCCTGGATGCGGTGCTGTGCCTGCTGCAGGCTGCATGGGCATGGCGCTGCCGGCAGCAGGGCGACCTGCGCTACGGCCTGCCGCCCGACATGGACCCGCTGGAGGGCTGGATCGTCACGGCGTAACGTCTGGTCGTGCAGGTGCCGCGTCCAGCTCCACCCAGCCTGCGCCGCATTGCACATGCGCGCCGCCATGCCGCGCCAGGCAGAGCAGCGCAGCGGCATCCAGTGGCGGGACTGGCTGGGACGCGAATGCCGCCAGGCCGGCGTCCGCCTGTCCGTCCGCCTGCACCCGCAGGCCGCTGCGGCCTTGCACGGCCTGCAGCGTGATGCGTGCGGGAGGCGGGGAGCCCGCTTCCGCCAGGTGATAGAGGGCGCCCAGCAGCAGGCACAGGGTGGTGTGTGCCGCGACGGGCGTCTCGGGCAACGGGCCGGGCGCTTGCAGGTCGGTGCCGCGCATGGCCAGCAGCGGCCGGGCCAGCTGAACCGTCTGGGCGGCCACGGCCGCCAGGGGCTGAGCGCTGTCCTGCGCGGGCAGGTCCCAATGGCGCAGGCGCTTGGCACTGTCGGCCAGGCGGGTCAGGTGGCCTTCGAACTGCTCCACCCGCTCCACTGCCTGTGCGGGCGGCAACTCGCCCGTACCGAGCCGGCGTTTGAGCACGGTGGCCGCCATGCGCATGGCCGACAGCGGCCCCGCCAGGTCGTGCCGCACGGCGGGCATGGTGCGCGCAAGGATGGCGCTTTGCACGCCCAGCGCCATCCAGGCCTGGACGGGATCGTTGTCGGTGGGGAGGGTATTCATGGGCTGGCTGATTGGAACCGGGCGCCGGCGCCGGCAGGGTAGGACGGGGGCGCGAGTTGCCGCGCCCGCCGCGCTTCAGCGCGCTGGGCCGGTCAGGGCGAGGTAGGCGGCGCGCGTTTCCGGCGAAACCGCAGCCACCAGCTGGGCGTGCGGCGTCTGGTGGCGCGCCAGCGTGCGGGCCGATGCCACGGTCTTGGACTTGCAGAACCAGTGGCAGGTGTGCTGCATCAGCAGCAGCTCGGCCGTCATGGTGAAGGCCTTGTCGCGCGGCGACAGGCCGGCGTCGTTGCGCGCCACGCGGGCGATGCCGCGCGCGTGCACGTCAATGGCCTCGCGCATGTCGAAGGTGGCGGCGGGCAGCAACTGCGTGGCAAACGGCAGGCCCAGCGCCAGGCGGCTCGCGCGCGCCAGCGGTGCGGGCACGCGGCGGAAGTCCGCCGCAAAGCGCTCAAACTGTTCGCTCAACTGTGCCTCGCTGCTGGCCAGCAGGTTCAGCACCTGCTGGCGGCGCTCGGGATCCTGTTCGCCCATGGCGCGCAGGTAGCCCTGGGTCAGTGTCTCCATGAGCCGTTCGATCTGGTAGGGCTGCAGATGCTGCGCCAGCAGCACGATGCGCCGGCGCTGCTGCTGGGTGTTGAGCATGTAGGCGCCGGTGGCCGCGAGGGCCACCACGAATAAAAGGTCCATGGCAGACAAGTCCGTGAAAAGCGGGCGAAACCGTCGATTGTCGTGCCTGCGCACGCGGGCGCCGTGTGCGCGGTGCAGAATGGTGCGCCGCCGCTCCGGCGGTTCTCTGTCCCACCCTCAGACCGTCCCATGCCTTCGATCGAAACCCTTGTCGCGTTCTTTGGTGTTTCCGTGCTGCTGGCGCTCACGCCGGGGCCCGACAACCTGTTCGTGCTGCTGCAGTCGGCCCAGCGCGGCTGGCGCGCGGGCATGTGCGTGGTGCTGGGGCTGTGCCTGGGGCTGGTGGGGCACACCACGGCCGTGGCGCTGGGACTGGCGGCCGTGTTTGCCGCGTCGGCCGTGGCGTTCACGGTGCTCAAGTTCTGCGGCGCCGCCTATTTGGCCTATCTGGCCTGGGGGGCGTTGCGGGCGCCGGCCAGCGTGCCCGAGGAGGCGCCCGCCACGGGCGCGGCGATGGCGCCGGGCGCCCGCGTGCCCGGTGGTGCACTGCGCATGGTGGGGCGCGGTGTGGTGATGAACCTGACCAACCCCAAGGTGCTGATCTTCTTCCTGGCCTTCCTGCCGCAGTTTGCCGACCCCGCGCGCGGCGGCATGGCGCGGCAGATCCTGGTGCTGGGGGTGGTGTTCATGCTGGCCACGTTCCTGGTGTTCGGGGCCATCGCATGCTTCAGCGGGGCGTTCGGCGCGCTGCTGCAGCGCTCGGCGCGCGCGCAGCGCATGCTCAACCGCGTGGCGGGCCTGGTGTTCCTGGGCCTGGCCGTGCGGCTGGCCACAGCCGAGCGCTGATACTTCACTTTTTATAGCTGCTAGCGCTTGTCTATCAAGCGCTGGAGGCCATTTTGGCTTGTGCCTTCAAGGTGCGGGCGGCGCGGGCCAGGGCCGCTGCGCGCCGCGCAACTGCTCGAAGGCGTGGGCCAGTTGCAGTACGCCCAGGTCGTCAAAGCGCTGTCCGGCAATCTGCAGCCCGATGGGCAGGCCGCTGGCGCTGTAGCCGCAGTTGACCGACGCGGCCGGCTGCTCCGACATGTTGAACGGCACGGTGAAGGCAATGTGCTCCAGCGGCCGCAGCGGGTCGTCGGTGGGCGAGGGCAGCTCGGCCGCGAAGGCGGTGATGGGCGCCACGGGCGAAAGCACGTAGTCGTACCCCGCGCAGGCGCGCACCGTGGCTACGCGCGTGGCGTGGAACTGCTGGCTGGCCTCGTACACCTGGGCCGCGTTGAGCGTGGCGGCGCTATCCGCCCAGGCGCGGATGTAGGGCAGCACCTTGGCCCGCTGCTCGACGGTGAGCGTGCGCATGTCCATGTGCGAGCGCATGCGCCAGAAGTGGTCCATGCCGTCCAGCATGGCGCGCGTGAGGAACGGCTCCATGGGCTCGACGATGGCGCCCGCGTCGGCCAGGCGCTGCGCGGCGGCCTGCACGGCGGCGCGCACCTCGGGATCGGTAGCCAGGCCGCAGCCCGCGTCCAGCAGCAGCCCCAGGCGCAGGCCGCGCAGGCGCTGCGTGCCGGGCGCGAGCCGCAGCCAGTCGATGGGCTGTGCTGGCAGGCTCATGCTGTCGCGCGCGTCGGGCTGCGACAGCACCTGCATCATCAGCGCGGCGTCCTCCACGCCGCGCGTCATGGGGCCGGCCGCGCGGCCGGTGTAGGGCGGATCGATGGGAATGCGGCCCAGGCTGGGCTTGAGCGTGAAGATGCCGCACCAGCTGGCCGGCAGGCGCAGCGAGCCGCCGATGTCCGTGCCCACGTGCAGCGGCCCGTAGCCCGCCGCCGCCGCCGCGCCCGCACCGGCGCTGGAGCCGCCCGGGCCCTTGGACAGGTCCCAGGGGTTGCGCGCCAGCGGATGAAAGCTCGACAGCCCCGAGGACAGCATGCCGTAGTCGGGCATGGTGGTCTTGGCCAGCAGCACCGCGCCTGCCTCGCGCAGACGGGCTGCAGGCGGTGCGTCGGCCGCGGCGGGCACCAGGGGGAGCGCCGCGGTGCCCAGCGGTGTGGGATCGCCCTGTGTAGCGATGTTGTCCTTGAGGGTGACCGGCACGCCGTCCAGCGGGCCGCAGGGGGCGCCGCGCAGCCAGCGGGCCTCGCTCTGGCGGGCCTGGGCCAGCGCAGCCTCGGGGCGCAGCAGGTAGGTGGCCTGCAGGTGGGGCTCCCACCGCGCGACGTGGCTGAGCACGTCGAGCAACGCGTCTACCGGAGAGATCTGGCGGCTGCGGTAGCCGGCGAGCAGTTCGCTGGCGGACAGCTCGTGCAATTGCGTCATGGCGATCCTTGTGTCATCGCGGAGGCGGTGTGGAGAGAACGGCTGTTCCACCCGGGCGGAAGTGGCCGTGCCGAGGGGGCTGGCGCTACCGCGCGCCAGCTCCTTATGCCCAGTGCAATGCCGACAGGTCGTTGACGAACACCGGCATGTCCTTCCACAGACCGCGCAATTGCTTGTGGGCCACGGTGACCCATTGCGGCTGGTACAGGAAGGCGTGCACTGCGTCCTCGGCCAGCAGGCGCTGCGCGTCGCCCAGAAGGCGGGCGCGGTCGGCCGGGCGGGTGGCGGTCTTGATCTGCTCGTACAGCTGGTCGAATTTTTCCGAGTGGTAGCCCCAGTAGTAGTCCGGCTTGGCGAAATTGCCCAGGTCGAAAGGCTCCACGTGCGAGATCAGCGTCAGGTCGTAGTTCTTGTTGCCGTAGGTGCCGCTGAGCCATTGGGCCCACTCTACGTTCTGCAGCTTGGCAACGATGCCCACCTTGGCGAGCTGTGAGGCAATCAGCTCGCCGCCCTGGCGTGCGTAGGGCGCCGGCGGCAGCGTCATGGTGAGGGTGAGGGGTGTCTTCACGCCGGCCTCGGCCAGCAGGCGCTTGGCCTTCTCCACGTCATGCGGATTGATGCCCGTGGTGTCCACGTAGCCGAAGGCGCCGGGCACGTAGTGACTGCCGATGGGCACGCCCAGGCCGTCGGC
The DNA here is from genome assembly GCF_027625375.1 of Diaphorobacter sp. ED-3. Classification (NCBI taxonomy): domain Bacteria; kingdom Pseudomonadati; phylum Pseudomonadota; class Betaproteobacteria; order Burkholderiales; family Comamonadaceae; genus Diaphorobacter; species Diaphorobacter sp. ED-3. The sequence continues at coordinate 1,049,263 of NZ_CP115182.1, forward strand.
CGCGCCCTGGATGATGGCCTTGCGGTCGATCGCGGCGGCGATGGCGCGGCGCACGCGCACGTCGTTCAAGGGCTTGCGCGCGTTGTTGATCGCGAGGATGGTCTTGGCGCGCGAGCCGCTCACCACTACCTGAAAGCGCGGGTTGTTCTTGAACTGCGCCATGCTGCGCGGCGTGACGCGCGGGAAGGCGTCCACGTCGCCCGCCAGCAGCGCGGCTACCTGCGCCGCCGCATCGGGAATGAAGCGGAACGTGGCGCGGCGGATGCGGATGCTGGACGGCTGGCGCCACCCCGGCCATGCGGCCAGCGTGATGGAGGCGCCGCGGCTCCAGCCGGCGAGCTTGTAGGGCCCCGTGCCCACAGGCTTGGTGGCGTTGGTGGCGGCGCTCTTGGGTTCCACGATGATGGCCGTGGCCTGGCCCAGCACGAACAGCAGGTCGGGGTCGATGTCCTTGTTGAGCACCACCACGGTGTACTCGTCCACCGCCTGCGTGCTCAGGTTGGCAAAGCTGCGCTTGTCCTTGTTGGTGCTCTTGTCGCCGCCCGCGCGGTCGAAGGAGAACTTCACGGCCGCGGCATTGAGCGGCTCGCCGTTGTGAAACGTGACGCCCTTGCGCAGGCGGAAGGTGTAGGTCTTGAGGTCGGGTGAGACCTCCCAGCTCTCGGCCAGCAGCGGCGAGACGCTGCCGTCCGGGTTGATCTTGGTGAGCGTCTCGTAAATGTTGTAGAGCGTGACCTCGGCAATCGAGGACGCCGCGCCGGCCGTGGGGTCCAGCCCCGGCGGCTCCAGGGCGAGGGCCAGGGTCACGGCGTCCTTCTTGCCTTGCGCCAGCGCGTGCAGCGGCGTGGCCAGCGCGGCGGTGGCCAGGGCGCCGGAGGCGAGGGCGGTACGGCGGGTGAACATGGGCGGGATCTCCTTGGACGGGTGGAATGCGTGCGGCGGGTTGTGCTCTGCTTTTTACTACAGGGCGCGGCCGGGCGTGGCGCGCTGGCGCCGTGCGGCTAGAGCGCGATGCGCGGTACCGCGGCCACCAGCGCCTGCGTGTAGGGGTGTTGCGGCGTGCTGAACAGCGTGTGCGGCGCGCCGCGCTCCACCACGCGCCCCTCGTACAGCACCAGCACCTCGTCGCACAGGTGCTGCACCACGGCCAGGTCGTGGCTGATGAGCAGGTAAGTGACGCCCAGGCGCTCCTGTAGGTCCTGCAGCAGGTTCAGCACCTGGGCCTGCACGGACACGTCCAGCGCGCTCACGGGCTCGTCGGCCACGATGAGGCGCGGCCGCGTGATGAGCGCGCGCGCGATGGCGATGCGCTGGCGCTGGCCGCCCGAGAATTCGTGCGGGTACTTGTGCGCATCGCCCGCGCGCAGGCCCACCTGTTGCAGCACGGCGGCGGCCTGCTCGCGCAGTTCGGCGCGTGTGGCGCTTCCCAGGGCCTGCAGCGGCTCGGTGACGATGCGCTCCACCGTCTGGCGCGGGTCCAGCGAGCCGTAGGGATCCTGGAACACCATCTGGAAGTCGCGCCGTGCGGCGCGCAGCGCGTGCGCGGGCAACCGGTGCAGGTCGCGCCCCAGCAGGTGCACGCTGCCGGCGCTGGGCGTGTCCAGCGCCATCACCAGGCGCGCCAGCGTGGACTTGCCCGAGCCCGATTCACCCACCACGCCCAGGCTGCGGCCGGTGTTGATGTCCAGGTCCACACCCCGCAGCGCCTGCACCTGCGCACGCGGCCCCCACGGCCGTGTGCGGGGCAGCGGATAGTCCCGCTGCAGGCCGCGTACGCGCAAAAGGGGTGCATTCGCGTCAAAATGGCCTGTAGCGCTTGTAGGGAAAGCGCTGGCAGCTATTGAATTGATAGTGTTCACACGCTCTCCCCCAGCCGTATGCAGCGCGCCATGTGGCCCGGGCCCAGCGCCGTGGCGGGCGGCAGGGCGGCGTGGCAGTCGGGCACGGTGAGCGGGCAGCGCCCAGCGAACGGGCAGCCCGGCGGCAGATCGGCCAGGTCGGGCACGGTGCCAGAGATCGTGGGCAGGCGTGCACCGGGCACGCGTGCGGAGCCCCACTGCGGGCGTGCGGCGAACAGGCCGCGGGTGTAGGGATGGGCCTGCGTGCGGAAGACTTCGCGCGTGGGGCCGGCCTCGACCACCGTGCCGCCATACATCACCAGCGTGCGCTGCACGTTCTGCGCGATCACGCCCAGGTCGTGCGAGATGAGGATCAGCGCCATGCCGCGCTCGGCCACCAGACCCTGGATCAGCTCCAGGATCTGGCGTTGCAGCGTCACGTCCAGCGCCGTGGTGGGCTCGTCGGCAATCAGGAGCTGCGGCCCGCAGGCCAGCGCCATGGCGATGGTGATGCGCTGGCGCTGCCCGCCCGAGAACTGGTGCGGGTAGGCGTCCAGCCGCTGCGCGGCCTGTGCGATGCCCACACGTTCCAGCAACGCAACGGCCTCGGCACGCGCCTGCCGGTCGGACAGGCCGCGGTGCAGGCGCAGCGGCTCGGCCACCTGCCGCCCGATGGTGTGCACGGGGTTGAGCGCGGTCATGGGTTCCTGGAACACCATGCCGATGCGGTCGCCGCGCAGCCGGCACCACTGGGGCTCGGTCATCGGCAGCAGTTCCTGCCCGTCCAGGCGGATGCTGCCCTGCACGCGCGCGCCTTCAGGCAGCAGGCCCATGAGCGCGAGCGCGGTAAGGGACTTGCCGCAGCCCGATTCACCGATCAGGCCCAGCGTGGCGCCGGGCTGCAGGGCGAAGTCCACGTCATGCACGGCGCGCACCGGGCCGCGCGGCGTGCGCAGCGTGATGGTCAGTTGCTGTACGTCCAGCAATGGCGCAGGGGAGGGAGGTGCGTGCGCTGGTGTCATCGCTGGCGGGACAGTCGGGGGTCCAGCAGGTCGCGCAGCCCGTCGCCCAGCAGGTTCAGGCCCAGCACCGCCAGCGCAATCGCCACGCCCGGCCACACGGCCAGCAGCGGCGCCTGGAACATGAGGGTCTGGGCCTCGGCCAGCATGCGTCCCCACGACGGTTGCGGGGGCTGCGTGCCCAGGCCCAGATATGAAAGCGCGGCCTCGGCGAGGATCGCCAGCGCGAACTGGATCGTGGCCTGCACGATGAGCACGGAAGCGATGTTGGGCAGCACATGCTCGAAGGTGATGCGCCATGGGCCTTTGCCGCAGGCGCGCGCCGCCAGGATGTATTCACGCGCCCACACCGCCTTGGCCGATGCGCGCGTGACGCGGGCAAAAGTCGGTATGTAGAAGATGCCGATGGCGATGATGGCGTTCACCATGCCGGGGCCGAAAACGGCCGTGAGCATGATGGCCAGCAGCAGCGCGGGGAACGCGAAGGTGAAGTCCGCCAGGCGCATGACGGCTTCCTCCACCCAGCCGCCGCGCGCCGCTGCCAGCAGCCCCAGCGCGGCGCCCAGCGCCAGGCCGATGCCCACGGCGATCACGCCCACCGCGATGGACGCGCGCGCGCCCACGAGCAGTTGCGAGGCCACGTCGCGCCCGTAGGCGTCGGTGCCCAGCCAGTGCTGCGCGCCGGGGGGCTGCAGGGCGGCATCCATCGCCATCTCATAAGGCGGCCATGGCGTCCAGACGAAGGAGAGCAGGGCGGAGAGCACCAGCGCCAGCGTGAGCACGGCACCGATCGCGCAGCTGGGGTGGCGCAGCGCGCGGCGCCAGAACGCCGGCGTGTGCGGCTGGGGCGCGGGGAAGGTCGGCAGCGCGCTCATAGGCCGCGGGCCTTTACGCGCGGGTCGATGGCCGCGTACAGCAGGTCCACCACGAAGTTCACCACCACCACCATGGCCGCCAGCAGCATCACGCAGTTGCGCACCACCACCAGGTCGCGGTTGGCGATGGACTGGAAGATCAGCCGGCCCAGCCCGGGCAGGTAGAACACGTTCTCCACCACGATGGTGCCGGCCAGCAGGTTGGCGAACTGCAGGCCCATCACCGTCACCACGGGGATCATGGCGTTGCGCAGCACATGGCCCCACAGCGCCGCGCGTTGCGAGAGCCCCTTGGCGCGCGCCGTGCGCACGAAGTCCTCGCGCAGCACGTCCAGCACGGCGGAGCGCGTGATGCGCGCCAGGATGGCGGCCTGCACCACGGCCAGGGCCACGGCGGGCAGCAGCAGGGCCTGCAGCGCGGGGAGCACGCCGCCGCCGGCTTCGACGCTCCAGCCGGGAAAGCCCCCGGCCGAGAACCATTGCAGCTGCACCGAAAACAACAGGATCAGCAGGATGGCAAACCAGAAGTTGGGAATGGCGATGCCCAGTTGCGCCAGCCCCATCACTCCCCAGTCACCCAGGCGGTTGTGGCGCGATGCCGCATACACGCCAGCGGCCAGCGCCAGCGCGGTGGTCAGCAGCATGGCCAGCAGGGCCAGCGGAATGGTCAGCGCCAGGCGCTCGCCGATCAGGTCGGCCACGGGCGCGCTGTAGGCATGGCTGTCCCCCAACTGGCCCGTGAGCAGTCCACCCAGCCACTGCCCATACCGCACGAGCGCGGGTTGGTCCAGGCCCAGCCGGGCGGCGAGCTCGGCCACGGCCTCGGGTGTGGCGTCAGGCCCCAGCAGCACTTCGGCCGCGTTGCCCGGCAGGACCTCCAGCACCACGAACACCACGGCCGACGCGCCCAGCAGCGTGGCGATCAAAGTGGCGAGGCGTTGGAGGAAGAACAGGGCCATGGGAGGGAAGGCCGCGGCGCGCGGCCGGGGCGGTGGTGGGCCGAGCATAGGACAAAAACCGCGGGCGCATGGCGGCCATCCCCACGGGGGCACAGGGGTGGGCGGATAATTGCAGGATGCTGTTCACCGCCCGCCTGTCACCGCATTACGCCATGTGCCGCAAGGGAGTTGCGCCATGGCGTTGATGATCACGGACGAGTGCATCAACTGCGACGTGTGCGAGCCCGAATGCCCCAACGAGGCCATCTTCCTGGGCCAGGAGCATTACGAGATCGAGCCCTCCAAGTGCACCGAATGCGTGGGCCATTTCGATGAGCCCCAGTGCGTGGCCATCTGTCCCGTGGCCTGCATTCCGGTCCACCCGGCCCACCAGGAAAGCCGCGAGACGCTGTGGCAGAAGTTCCAGCGCCTGAAGCCACCAAAAGTGGCCTGAATGTGGAGGTCTTTGGGCCGCTAGCGCTTATCTGGTAAGCGCTACCAGCTATCAAAACAATAGTTAATCTGCGCCCGCTTGTGGTGCGGCCTGCGCCTGGGCGGGGCGTGCGGTCTTGGGGCGGGGCGGCTTGGTGGTGTGCACGAGGAGCGTGGCCTTGTCCATGTCACCGGCCAGCAGGGCGGGGTAGGCCTTGAGCGAATGCAGGATGCTGTCCTCGATCAGCGTGCGCTGGTCGGGCGCGGGCTTCTTGAGCACCCAGTTCACCACCTCCGCCTTTACGCCGGGGTGGCCGATGCCGATGCGCAGCCGCCAGTAGTCGCTGGTGCCCAGTTGCGCGTGGATGTCACGCAGCCCGTTGTGGCCTGCGTGGCTGCCGCCGCGCTTGAGCTTGGCCTGTCCGGGCGGAATGTCCAATTCGTCGTGTGCGACGAGGATTTCCTCCGGCGGAATCTTGAAGAAGCGCGCAAGGGCCGCCACCGACTTGCCTGAGAGGTTCATGAAGGTCTGCGGCTGCAGCAGCCAGACGCTGTGGCCGGCAACGCTGGCGCGCGCGACCAGGCCGTGGTAGCTGCGCTCGGGGACCAGGGTGACCTTGAGTTCGCGCGCCAGCGCGTCGATCCACCAGAACCCCGCGTTGTGGCGTGTGGCCTCGTACTCCGGGCCGGGGTTGCCCAGGCCCACAAACAGTTTGATCATGTTGCGATTATCCGGCGCGCCTGAAGCGGCGCGACGTGCGCCTGCAGGGGACCACAAAACGCCAACGGCCCACGCGAGGTGGGCCGTTGAGAGGCAAGAGGCCGCCCCTGAGGTCGACGGCCCGGCAGAAGTGCTTACTTCTTGCCCTTCTTGGCGGGTGCGGCTGCGGGTGCTGCGGCTGCGGTCGCGTCGGCCACCACTTCGGGCAGCTTGATCGACACCAGGGCGGGGTTCTTGTTGGAACCACGCACCACGGCCTTCACACCGTGGGGCAGCTTCACGGACTGCAGGCCCATGGTGGACTTGGAGGTCAGGCCGCTCAGGTCCACCTTGATGAACTCGGGCAGTTGCGCGGGCATGCACATCACGTCCAGTTCATGGATCAGCGGGGTCACCGTGCAGCCTTCCACCTTCACGGCCTGCGAGCCTTCGACGCCTTCGAAGTGCAGCGGCACCTTCAGGTGCACACGGGTCTTCTCGTCCACGCGTTGGAAGTCCACGTGCAGCACTTGCTGCTTGAAGGGGTGGTACTGCACGTCACGCAGCAGCACCTTGGTGACTTGGCCGTTCAGCTCCATGTCCAGGATGCTGGAGTGGAACGCTTCCTTCTTGAGGGCGTGCCACAGGGCGTTGTGATCGATCTCGATCAGCTGGGGCTCGGCGGAGCCGCCATAGACGATGCCGGGGGCCTTGCCCGAAATGCGCAGACGGCGGCTCGCACCCGTACCTTGCTTGGCGCGCTCAAAAGCGACGAATTGCATGTTTGAACTCCTGAAGGGGCCGGCCGCGACCAGCCTGGCCCTGTTGATAAAGACCGCACGCCACCATGGCATGGGCCCGTGCTGTCTCCGAACAAGCAAGCCTCCCGAAGGAGGCTTGGGGCTGTGACACCTCCGCCAGCGGCGGAGCGATCATCAAGCCTGGTCGGAGAACAGGCTCATCACCGACTCACCCTTGGCAATGCGCTGGATCGTTTCGGCGATCAGCGGCGCCACGGAGAGCTGGCGAATCTTGGAACACCCCTTGGCGGCATCGCTCAGGGGGATCGTGTTGGTCACCACCACTTCATCGAGGGCTGTGCCTTGCGCGATGCGCTCGATGGCCGGGCCCGAGAAAATGGGATGCGTGCAATAGGCGTAAACGTTCTTGGCGCCGCGTTCCTTGAGCACTTCGGCGGCCTTCACCAGCGTGCCGGCGGTGTCGATCATGTCGTCCATGATCACGCAGTTGCGGCCTTCGATGTCGCCGATCACGTGCATGACTTCCGACACGTTCGCCTTGGGGCGGCGCTTGTCGATGATGGCCAGATCGGTGCCGAGCTGCTTGGCCAGGGCGCGTGCACGCACCACGCCGCCCACGTCCGGGCTCACCACGATCAAGTTCTCGTACTTCTTCTGGTTCAGGTCACCCAGCAGCACCGGCGACGCGTAGATGTTGTCCACCGGAATGTCGAAGAAACCTTGGATCTGGTCGGCATGCAGGTCCATGGTCAGCACGCGGGCGACGCCCACTGCCTGCAGCATGTTAGCCACCACCTTGGCGGAGATCGGAACGCGTGTGGAACGCGGACGGCGGTCCTGGCGAGCGTAACCAAAGTAGGGAATCACGGCGCTGATGCGTTCGGCCGAGGCGCGCTTGAGCGCGTCGACCATGATCAGCAGTTCCATCAGGTTCTCGTTGGTCGGCGCGCAGGTCGACTGCACCACGAATACATCGCGGGCGCGGACGTTTTGCTTGATTTCGACGGTGACTTCGCCGTCGGAGAACCGGCCCACATCAATGGCGCCGAGAGTGGTGCCAAGATTTTGAGCGATCTCGGCAGCCAATCCAGGGTTGGCATTGCCCGTGAAAACCACGAAGTCGGGGGGATTGGTTTGCATGAGCGACTCAGCCGTCTGAATTTAAATCCCGTGTGGGAAATAATCTTTGGCAGGGGAGGAAGGACTCGAACCCTCGCATGCCGGAATCAAAATCCGGTGCCTTAACCAACTTGGCGACTCCCCTACGCAGGTCAGCTGTCTTGCGTCAGCTCACCCAGTATTTTTTCATCCAAAAACCCAATCCGCTAGCGGATGAGACTTTAGATTTTCACACACTTTGACATGCCATGCAGCGGGTGCATCGTGCAGATCGACAGCGTGTGTGATTTGTGCAAACACCGCACTTCCAGAGCCTGTCATGCGTCCTTGCAACCCTTTTGATTCAAGCCAATTGATGGCTTGCGTAATCTCGGGGCACAAGGCCTGTGCGACTGGCTGCAGGTCATTACTTCCAAATTGGTAGTGTGTTGCAGCAAAGCCTGAAATTGTAGCACAACTCGAATCACGTTTAAGGGAGGGATGCGAAAAAATCATTCTCGTATCCAGCCCCGCTTCGGGCTTGACCACCGCGAAAGCCGCAGGCGGAAGTTGGTGCTCCAACTCAAGAGGGCAAATTATGTCACCAATTCCCTCGACCCAGGCGCTTGCGCCGCACAAAAAAAACGGAACATCGGCGCCCAGCGTCAGGGCGATCGAGTGCAACTGCTGCCGAGACAGTTTCAACTTCCACAAGCGGTTGAGCGCCAGCAACGTGCTGGCCGCGTCCGAAGATCCGCCACCCAAGCCGGCTTGTGCGGGGATGTGTTTAGAGACGCCGATATGTACCCCTTGCGGGCAACCGGTGGCCTTTTGCAGCGCACGTGCGGCGCGCACGACCAGATCGTCCGCAGGCAGGGCGCTGGTAAGGTCTTCACGTGTGACGGTCCCAGTGCCGCGCACCTCGAAATGCAAAACATCGCACCAATCGATCAACATGAAGACCGACTGCAGCAGGTGATAGCCATCGGGCCTGCGACCCGTGACATGCAGAAACAGGTTCAGTTTGGCCGGCGCCGGCACATCGTACAGGGCTTGCATGGAAAGCGGTCAGAGGCTCAAGACAATGCGCAGCGTAGTGCGAGGCAGCGGCTGCTCGCGCGTGGCCGACAAGCGGCCCTGCTGCAGGGCATCGAGGTTGGTGCGCCAGCCGGCGACCTGGAGGGCTTCGCCCTTCAGCCAGCTGAAAAGCGCGTAAATGGGTAGGTCGCTGCCGGTCAGGTCATGTACCAGGGTCTGCAGCGAGGCAGCCTCCCTGCGTTCCTGCCCCTGGACGAGCACGGCGCGATGCGGAGTCCATTCCACACGCGCGATGATGTTGCCCAGCGGGTTGATGAGAGTGAGCTCTCCCGCAGAGGGGTGGCCCTTCAATTCAAAACCGGCACTGAAGGATTGGCCTGCATCGTCTTCCACCTGAACGGCCAGCCGGCCCGACCAGTGGTCCGGGCTGGCGTCCGCAGGGCGTGGCGGCTGCGCGCAGGCGACCAGGGTTGCCGCTGCGACGATCCCGAGCACCAGCCGGCCGCGCAGAGGGCGGGGGTCAGCCGCCAGTTGCGGTTGGCTCACAGACGCACTCCCAGCCGGTCGAGCGTGCCCTTGAGTGTGTCGTTGTCTTTGTTGATACGCAGGCCCTCGCGCCAAATGTCACGCGCGCGATCATGCTGTCCCAGAGACCACAGAACTTCCCCGATGTGGGCCGCTATCTCTGCGTCCGGTTGTGTTTCGTAAGCGCGTTTCAGGATGGTCAGCGCTTCCTGGCGGTTGCCCAGGCGGAATTCCACCCAGCCCAGACTGTCGGTGATGAACGGATCGTTCGGTGCAAACTCCAGCGCTTTGACGATGAGCGCCTTGGCTTCCTCCAGACGCACGCCCCGCTCTGCGAGGGAAAAACCCAGGGCATTGAGTGCGTGGTGGTAGTCGGGTTGGCGGGCGATGATGGCGCGCAAGAGGCGTTCCATGTCGTCGAGGCGGCCCGCCTTTTCCGCCAGCATGGCTTGGTCGTAGGCGAGGTCGTTGTCCGCGGGCGCCAGCGCTACGGCCTTGCCGAGGACCGTGTAGGCCTGTGCATATTGTTTTGCTTCGCGCAGCAACTGGGCTTCGGCCTGCAACTTGAGGCGTTCCTGATCCGGGGTGCTTGCGGGCACGGCGCGGATCAGTGCGCGCGCCTCTTCCAATTTGCCCTGGCGTGCGAGCAGTGCAGCGCGGCGGCTTTGAGCCGTGAGCAGTTCGGCGGCATCTTCAATGCGCGAAAGCCAACCTTCGGCCCCGGCGTAGTCGCCACGCTTCTCCGCTACTTGCTCGTGCATCAGATACGCCTGGGTGAGCGCGCGCTTGCGTTGGGGCGTGGCGGGCAGGTCTTCGAGCAAGCCGGTAAAACGCCGCAGTGCCTCCTCCGCCTGGTCCAGCCGTCCGCCTTGCAGGTGTAGCGAAGCCTGCAACAACCAGGCTTCGGGCATGTCGGCCTGTTCGCGATTGACTGCATCCAGCTGGAACTGTGCGTCTGCCAGGCGCTGAGACTCCAGCAGCAGGCGTGCGTAGGCCATGCGGACTTCGGGCAGGGGCTTGCCGGCCAGGTAACCCGCGAGCAGCGGCTCCGCCTGCGTGACGCCCTCTGCGAGCAGCTCGAGCGCCAGCATGGCGGCGCCATCGTCGGCGGGGTCTTGTGCATGGGCCTGGCTCGCCGCCTCCAGGGCGCCCGCCTTGTCGCTGGCTGCCAGGTCCATGCGCCCCACGGTGGTCCATGCAATGGGACCGATGGCCGGGTGGTTCAGTTCTGCCTGCAGGGCCTGGCGCACCACCTGCGCGGCCAGTGCCTTGTCGCTGGCACGGCCATAGAGCTGAGGCAGCGCGCGGATGGTGGATATCTTGTCGCGCGTCGGCGCGGTGCTCAATTCCTGCTTCAAGGGTTCGGCGCTATCGCCGATGCGATTGAGGGCGACCAGGATGCGCAGCATGTAGCGATTGGCATCGCGCGACTGCGGCAGGGCCTCCTTCCACGCTCGCGCGGCCATCAAGGCGTATTCGCCCGAGCGCGACTGCAGGGCGATCTCGGTGGCGCGGCGGTACAACTGTGGGTCGCCGCTGCGGCGTGCAGCGTCCAGCATCAGGGCATAACCGGTGCCGGGGTCGCCCCGGCTGGTGGTCATCTCGCCCAGCAGCAATTCGTAGAACAGCTCGGCATTCAAGGCGGCTGCATCGTCGCTGGCAGCCGCATCGGTATCTTCCAGCTCGGCTGGGGGGGCGGGGACGGTGGACTGGGCAGGCGTCTGGGCCATGGCCGGCAGCATGCTCGCTGCAGCCCAACATGCCAGTGCGACGGCCCTGAAACGAAGAGATTGCACCATCGGCCCATAATAATCCATGGCTCTTGAACTTCTTGACGAGTATTGCGATGCCTGAGCTGCCGGAGGTGGAAGTCACGCGGCGCAGCTTCGCTGGCGCGATCGAGGGCGCAACTGTCCGCGGCATTGCGGTGGGCAAGCCCTTGCGCTGGCCGCTGGGCATGGAGCCCGCAGTATTGATCGGACGGCGCGTGTGCGGTGTGCGCCGGCGCGGCAAATACCTGTTGCTGGATCTGGATGAAGGGCTGCTGCTCATTCACCTGGGCATGTCGGGCAGCTTGCGCTTTGCGCGCGACCTGCCCGCGCGCGGCGCCCACGATCATTTCGAACTGATAACGGACCAGGGCACGCTGCGGCTGCACGACCCGCGGCGCTTCGGCGCCGTGGTCTGGGCGGCGGGTGAGTCCGATCCCCGTGCACGCAAGCTGCTCGATGGGTGGGGATTGGAGCCGCTGGGCGAGGACTTCGCCTTCGAGTCCTTCCACGCGGGGCTGCGCGCCAAACGCACCCCCATCAAGCAACTGCTGCTCGCTGGCACGGTGGTCGTGGGCGTGGGCAATATCTATGCCTGCGAAGTGCTGTTCCTCGCGGGCATCCGGCCAACCATCCGCGCTTGCGCGATCGGACCCCAGCGAGCCCGGCGCCTGCACGGCGCAATCCGCGAGGTGCTGGCGCGCGCGGTGGAGCGGGGCGGCAGCACGCTGCGTGATTTCTCCAGCGCCGACGGCAGCGCCGGGCATTTCCAATTGGAGGCCAATGTCTATGGCCGCGCGGGCCTGCCGTGTCGCCAGTGCGGCACGCCCGTGCGTCTGTTGCGCCAGGGGCAGCGCAGCACCTATTTCTGTCCGCACTGCCAGCGCGCCTGACCGGGCTGCGTGGCGGCGGACCGGCGCAATGGCGATGCTATATTGCGCCATCTCCCGCCCACGCGGGCGCTTGCATTGATATCCGGGAGCAAAGTGGGACCTTCATTCAACGAACAGTTTGACCAGCACGGCGCATGGAGGCGTGCTTTCGCCCAGCAACTCAAGCGCCTGGGGCAATGGATGGGTTCGCACGACCTCATGGACGCGGCTGTGGAGGAGCGTCTGCAGCGGCTGGAAGAGCAGGTGCGCAGCGACAAGGTGACTGTCGCTTTTGTGGCGGAGTTTTCGCGCGGCAAGTCCGAGCTCATCAATGCGATCTTCTTCGCCGGCTATGGCCGGCGCATCATGCCGGCCAGTGCGGGGCGCACCACCATGTGTCCGACCGAGCTGGGCTATGAAAACGGCACCGCCCCCAGCCTGCGCCTGCTGCCTATCGACACGCGCATGCAGTCCCTGGGGCTGGCCGAGTGGCGCCTGAAGGCAGACCGCTGGGTGAAGGTGCCGCTGGACATGGACGACCCGGCCCAACTCGCCCAGGCGCTTGAAAAAGTATCGGAAGTGCGCCGCGTGTCCGTGGATGAGGCGCGTGCGCTGGGTTTCTGGAGCGATGAGGCCGCAGACGAGAACCCCGTGCTGGACGCTGCGGGCATGGTCGAGGTGCCGATGTGGCGGCACGCGGTCATCAACATTCCGCATCCGCTGCTCAAGCAGGGGCTCGTGATCCTGGATACGCCGGGCCTGAACGCCGTGGGCGCGGAGCCCGAGCTCACCATCAACCTCATCCCGCAGGCCCACGCCGTGGTGTTCATCCTGGGCGCGGACACGGGCGTGACGCGCTCGGACCTGACTATCTGGCGCGACCACCTGGGCACGGCTGAAGACGCGACCGATGCGCGGCTGGTGGTGCTCAACAAGATCGACACGCTGTGGGACACGCTCAGTTCCCCGTCGCAAGTGCAAGCACAGCTGGAGCGCCAGCGCCAGACATCGGCCGAATTGCTGGGCGTGCCGCTCAGCCATGTCGTGCCCGTGTCGGCCCAGAAGGGCTTGGTGGCCAAGATCAACTGTGACGACATCCTGCTGGAGTCCAGCGGGCTGCCGCTGCTGGAGGAAGCGCTGGCCGAGGGCATCATGGGCCGGCGCCAGGCCATCCTGCGGGCCACGGTGGCCAGCGGCGTGGCAAGCCTGCAGTCCGAGACGCGGCGGGTGATCAACATCCGCCGGCGCGATCTGGATGATCAGATGCTGGAGTTGCGCAGCCTGCGCGGCAAGAATGCCTCGGTGATCGACGCCATGCGCGGGCGCATCGAGCAGGAGCAGCAAGAGTTTGAAGCCAGCACGGCCAAGATCCAGGCCGTGCGAGCAGTGCACCTGAAGATGCTGCGCGAGGTGTTCCACCAGCTTGGGCCGCGTTCGCTCAAGGCGCAACTGGTGGAGCTCACCGAGGCGCTGCAGCCCAAAGGGCTCAAGCTGGGCGTGCGCAAGGTATATGGCGACACCTTCGCCAAGGTGCGCACCATCATGGAGGCCGCGCAGTCCACGGGCATCGAGATCCAGGCCATGCTGGGCGGCACCTTCCGCCAGCTCAACACGGAGTTCGGCTTCTCGTTGCAAGTACCTGCGGCGCCCCAATTGGGTAACTATGTGCAGGAGATCGTGGCCATCGAGCAGCGGCACCTGCAATACGTGGGCATGGGCAACACGCTGCGCCTGGCGCAGCCAGAGTTCGCGCAGCGCTTGTTGCGGGCCATGGGCCTGCGCCTGCGCACCGTGTTCGAGTCCGCGGCCAACGAGCTGGAGCTGTGGAGCAAGACGGCCACGGCGCAGCTGGACGCGCAACTGCGTGAGCGCAAGCGCAGCTTCTCGCGGCGTATCGAGGCGGTGAACCGCATCCAGCAGGCCGCCAACGGGCTGGTGGACCGCATCGCCGAGATCGAAGAGGCCGAGCAGCACCTCGCCGAACTGGAGCAGCGGCTGGCCGAGCTGACCTCCGACCTCGTGCGGCAGCCGCAAGCGCCTGAGGGCGTGGACATCGACATACCCCTTACCGAACCCCAGCCGCTCGCGGCGTCATGAGCGGTCCGTCCGCAGAGCTGGCGACCCAGGTGGTGCGCTGGCAGGCAGCGCATGGGCGCAACCACCTGCCTTGGCAGAACACGCGCGATGCATACCGCGTGTGGCTGTCGGAGATCATGCTGCAGCAGACCCAGGTGGCCACGGTGCTGGAGTACTACGCGCGCTTTCTGGCGCGCTTTCCCGACGTGCGCCAACTGGCTGCTGCGGCGCAAGACGAGGTACTGGCGCTGTGGAGCGGACTAGGTTACTACAGCCGCGCGCGCAACCTGCACCGCTGCGCGCAGATCGTCGTGCACCAGCACGGTGGGGAATTCCCCCGCACGGTGGATGAGCTGGCGGCCCTGCCGGGCATCGGCCGCTCCACGGCAGGGGCGATAGCCGCTTTCTGCTTCGGCGCACGGGCGCCGATCCTGGATGCCAACGTGCGACGCGTGCTCACGCGGGTGCTGGGGTTCGGCGCCGACCTGGCCGAGGCGAAGAACGAGCGCGCGCTATGGCAGCAGGCCGAGGCGCTGCTGCCACGGCAGGACCTGTCCCATGCCATGCCGCGCTACACGCAGGGCCTGATGGACCTGGGTGCCGGCATCTGCCTGCCCCGCAACCCCAATTGCCTGCTGTGCCCCTTGCAAGAGGCCTGCGTGGCGCGCCGCGACGGCAACCCGCAGGACTACCCGGTGCGCACGCGCAAGCTCAAGCGCAGCGCGCAGGCCTGGTGGCTGCTGCTGCGCCAGGATGGTGCGGGCCGGCTGTGGCTGGAGCGGCGTCCGCCCATCGGCATCTGGGCGGGGCTGTACTGTCCGCCGGTCTATGACAGCCGCGCGGCGCTGGATGAGGCGCTGCAGCTGCACGCCAGCTGCGATGCGCGGGATCTGCCGGCCTTCACCCACGTGCTGACGCACCGCGACCTGCACCTGCATCCGGTGCTGGCGCGCGATGCAACGCCGCAGCCGAACGCGCATTGCGCCGAGCAGCAGTCGGGGTGGTTCGCTCCGGCGCAATGGCCGGCGCTGGGGCTGCCCGCGCCCGTGCGCAAGCTGCTCGCCTCCCTTGGGGACGGCTGTCAAAAATGAGAGCTGGCAGCGCCCGTAGATAGGCGACTTCCGGTAGAAAACTATTGCAAGTCATTCAATAGCAAGCGCTAGCAGCTACTAAAACAATAGCTGTCACCTAGCGGTGCATGCTAGATGCCGTCGAGCTCGCGGTGGCGGCGCAGCGTATTCCAGCGGCCCTCGAAGCGCGCCGCCAGCTGCTCCACCAGGTAGACGGAGCGGTGCTGTCCTCCCGTGCAACCGATGGCCACGGTCACGTAGCTGCGGTGGTTGTGGGCCAGCGCGTCCAGCCAGTGGTCCAGGAAGTCGCCAATGTGCGCCAGCATCAGCGCTACTTCGGGCTGCTGACGCAGGTAGTCGATGACCGGCGCGTCCTTGCCCGTGAGGGCGCGCAAGAGCGGCTCGTAGTGGGGATTGGGCAGCATGCGCACGTCGAACACATAGTCGGCGTCCATGGAGATGCCGCGCTTGAACGCAAACGACTGGAACACCAGGGTCAGCCGACTCGGCGGCACCGACAGCAGGTCCTTCACATAGCTCAGCAATTGCGCGGACCGCAGGGTGCTGGTGTCGATGACGTGTGCCTGCTCGCGCAGCGGGGCCAGTAGCTCGCGCTCCAACCGCATGGTGTGCAAAAGCGGGCGCGGACCTTCGCGCATCTCGGCCTGGGACAGAGGGTGGCGGCGCCGGGTTTCTGAAAAACGCCGCACCAGCACGTCGTCGGTAGCGTCCAGGAACAGTTGGCGCACCTGCACGCCCTGCTCGCGCAGGCCGGCCAACTGCTGCGGCACCAAGGGCAGGGCGGTGGCGCTGCGCACGTCCATGGCCACGGCAACGCGGTGGCCGTGGTGCGCGTGCTCCAGCTCCACGAAGGAGGTCAAAAGTTCCGGCGGCAGGTTGTCCACGCAGTAGTAGCCCGCGTCTTCGAGCGCATGCAGCGCGACGGACTTGCCCGAGCCGGACATACCGGTGATGACGACGACTTCCAGGTCCATGGCTCAGGGTGTGGGTTTGGCGGCGCCCTGCAGCATCTCGCGTGCATGCGCCAGGGTGGTAGGGGACAGACGCTCGCCGCCCAGCATGCGCGCAATCTCGGCCACGCGCGCCTCCTCGTTGGCGGCGGCCACGCTGCTGGTGGTGCCCTCGGCGTGCTTGTGTTTGGCCACCACAAGGTGATGGTCCGCGCACGCGGCCACCTGGGGCAGGTGGGTGACGGCCAGTACCTGCCGGGCCGTCCCGAGCTGCTGCATCAGACGGCCCACGGTCTGCGCCACGGCGCCGCCCACGCCCGAGTCCACCTCGTCAAAGATCAACGTGGGCGCCTCGCCCAGCTCGCTGGTGGTGACCGAGATCGCCAGCGCCATGCGCGACAGCTCGCCCCCCGATGCCACCTTGCCGATGGGCCGCGGCGTCATGCCCGGGTGGCTGCTGACCAGGAAAGCCACCTGGTCGATGCCGTGCGGCCCAGGCTCGGCCTTGTCCAGTTGCACCTCGAAGCGCCCGCCCGCCATGCCCAGGCCCTGCATGGCGCGGGTGATGGCCTGCGCCAGTTGCGGCGCAGCCTTGGCGCGCTTTTGCGACAGGGCGCGTGCGGCCTTCTGGTAAGCGGCGCCATGGGCTTGCTCGGCAGCCTGCAATGCGGCCAGGTCAGTGGCGCTGTCCAAACGGTGCAGCGTGTCCTTCCAGTCTTGCAGCAGCGCGGGTAGTTCGGGTGGGGTGCGCTTGTAGCGGCGCGCGAGCTGCATCCACTGCGATACGCGGGCGTCCAGCTGCTGCAGCCGATCCGGGTCGGGCTCGGCGTGGCGCAGGTAGCTTTGCAGAGAGTGCGCCACATCGCCCGCCTGGGCGATGCAGGAGGTCAGCACCTCATTCATGGTGCGAAACGACGGGTCCACATGCTCGTAGTCCTGCAGCAGGTGCTGTGCCTGCGCCAGGGCCCGCAGCGCGCCGCCCGCGTCTTCGTCCTCCAGCACACTCAGGGCGGCCTGGGCGTTGTCCAGCAGCGACTGGGCGTTGGACAGTCGCGCATGCTCGGCATTGAGTTCCTCCCATTCGCCATCGCGCGGCGCCAGCTTGTCCACTTCGCCGATCTGCCACTGCAGGCGCTCGCGTTCCTGTTGCAGCGTGTCCTGGGCAGCGCGGGCGTGGGTCAGCGCCTGCTGCGCGTCGCGCCAACTCGTCCACAGCGCGGCCAAGGGTTGCACCTGCGCGCCAGCATAGGCGTCCAGCAGGCCGCGCACGGCGTCGGGCCGCGTCAGGCTCTGCCAGGCGTGCTGCCCATGAATGTCCAGCAGATGCTCGCCCACGGCACGCATCTGCGCTGCCGTGGCGGGGATGCCGTTGATCCAGGCGCGGCTCTTGCCTTGCACATCGACGGTGCGGCGCAGCAGCAGCGTGTCGTCGCGCGGAAAGCCCGCCTCGTCCAGCCAGGCTGCCAGCGCGATGGTGCCACCGTCGAATTCGGCGCAGACGTCGGTGCGCTGCGCGCCTTCGCGGATCACACCGGAGTCGGCACGCGCGCCCAGCACCAGTTGCAACGCGTCGATCAGGATGGACTTGCCGGCACCGGTTTCACCGGTGAGCACGGTGAAGCCGGCATGCAGGTCCAGCTCGAGCGATCGCACGATCACGAAATCGCTCAGGGCGATCCGCCTCAGGGCCATGGTCAGGAACCTCCCTCGTACCAACCCAGCTTCTTGCGCAGGGTGGCAAAGTAACTCCAGCCGCGCGGGTGCAGAAAGCACACCCGGTGCGCGGAACGGCGCACCAGTATGCGGTCGCCATGTTGCAGCGATGCGAGCGACTGCATGTCGAAGTTGGCGCTGATG
Source organism: Diaphorobacter sp. ED-3 (assembly GCF_027625375.1). Lineage (NCBI taxonomy): Bacteria > Pseudomonadati > Pseudomonadota > Betaproteobacteria > Burkholderiales > Comamonadaceae > Diaphorobacter > Diaphorobacter sp. ED-3. The sequence goes on from NZ_CP115182.1 coordinate 1,067,102, forward strand.
TCGCGCCCGCCCGCCACCTCAATGGCCACCTCGGTCGCGTCGGAAAGCACGATCGGCCGGTTGGACAGGGTGTGCGGCGCGATCGGCACCAGCACCCAGCCGGGGATCGATGGGTGCAGCATGGGGCCGCCTGCAGACAGGGCATACGCCGTGGAGCCGGTGGGCGACGCGACGATCAGGCCGTCTGCGCGCTGGTTGGAAACGAATACGCCGTCCACCTCCACGCGCAGCTCCACCATGCCGGAGGTGGAGCCGCGGTTGACCACGACGTCGTTGAGGGCCAGCGCCTCGAACACGCACTCGCCACCGCGCATCACGCAAGCCTGCATCAACGGGCGCACGTCTTCTTCGTAGTCTCCGTGCAGGATGGGCGTGAGCGCGTCCTGGTAGCCCTCCAGCGGAATGTCGGTAATGAAGCCCAGCCGCCCCTGGTTGATGCCCACCAGCGGCGTGCCGTAGCCGGCCAGCCGCCTGCCCACGCCCAGCATGGTGCCGTCGCCGCCCACGACCAGGCACAGGTCGCATTGCCGGCCGATCCCCTCCACATCCAGCGTGTGGTATTGCGTGAGGCCCGTGTGGGCGGCGGTTTCGGCCTCCAGCGTCAACTCGCAGTCCTGCTGGGTGACGAACTGGGCAATGCTCTCGATGATCTGCCGTGCGCTGTCGGACGCTGAAACGGCGCCAGGCCCCGGGTATTTGCCTATGACTGCAACGCGGCGGAAGATGGGCTTCATGCAGAAATTACATCATTAAAATGATTCAATGCTTGATGACCGCTCCAAGTTGTTACTCAAGGCCTTGGTGGAACGCTACATAGCCGAGGGGCAGCCAGTCGGCTCCAGAACCTTGTCGCGGGCATCAGGGCTTGAATTGTCGCCCGCCACCATACGCAATGTGATGGCAGACCTGGAGGACCTGGGGCTTATTGCCAGCCCCCACACCTCCGCGGGCCGCGTGCCCACCGCCAAGGGCTATCGCCTGTTCGTCGACACCATGCTCACCGTGCAGCAGGAGCAGTTGCCGACAGTCCAGCTCATGCCCGAGCAGCCGCAGAAGGTGATCGCCAACGCCGCCCACCTGTTGTCGAGCCTGTCGCAGTTCGTGGGTGTGGTGATGGCGCCGCGGCGCGCCTCGGTGTTTCGCCACATCGAATTCCTGCGGCTGTCCGAGAAGCGCTTTTTGGTGATCATCGTCTCGCCCGACGGTGATGTGCAGAACCGCGTGACCTTTACCGAGGTCGATTACTCCCAGTCGCAACTGGTGGAGGCCGCCAACTTCCTCAACGCCAACTACGCGGGCCTCACCATGGAGCAGGTGCGCGAGCGCCTGAAGCTGGAGGTGGACAAGCTGCGCGGAGAAATCGCGGCGCTGATGCAGGCCGCGGTGAGCGTGGGCTCGGAGGCCATGTCCGGGTCGCAGGACGAGGTGGTGTTCTCGGGCGAGCGCAACCTGCTGTCCGTGAGCGATTTTTCCAGCGACATGAGCCACTTGCGCCGTGCGTTCGACCTGTTCGAACAAAAGACGCAGATCCTGCGCCTGCTGGACATTTCCAGCCGGGCAGAAGGGGTGCGCATCTTCATTGGCGGAGAGAGCCAGGTGGTGCCATTTGAAGAGCTGTCCGTGGTGAGTGCACCCTATGAGGTCGACGGTCAGGTGGTGGGCACCCTGGGCGTGATCGGCCCCACGCGCATGCCCTATGACCGCATGATCCAGATCGTGGACATCACCTCCAAGCTGGTCTCCAACGCCCTGAGTCACCGAAAGTAGCCCCTACAATACGCGCCGCTGCGCCGCCTACGAGGCAGGGCAGCGCACCCCTTGGGGCGTTAGCTCAGTTGGTTAGAGCAGAGGACTCATAATCCTTTGGTCGTTGGTTCAAGTCCAACACGCCCTACCAAAATGTTGAATTGAATCAGGCACTTACTGCGGAAGCGCGGTAGGTGCCTTTTTCTTTGCTTCATTGGCAAATTTTTTGGCGCTGTTCGCGTTACGTATTGATTTCGTCCATACTGTTGACCAGCAAGGGAGGCAGTGATGCGACTCGACCACTTCCAGCGCGTTCTAGGCAAGATAGGAAACATGACCCTTGACCAGCTCAAAGAGTTGGCTCAGGCCATTGAACAACGACAAGCGGCCCTGGAGTCCTTCCGTGCGCTGGACGAGGCTCGCGGCCTCGTATGCTGCCGCCACTGCGGCAGTCTCTCGGTCGTCAAAAACGGTCGAGCTCATGGGTTACAGCGGTATCTCTGCCGCGATTGCAACCGCACATCCGGCGTAACAACGAATACGCCCTTGGCTCGCCTGCGTCGCAAGGAACGGCTGGCCGCTAATGCCGCCTGCATGGCGTCTGGAATGACGGTTCGCGATACCGCTGCCGACACCGGTGTGGCGGTCTCCACCGCCTTCCGGTGGCGCCATCGCTTCCTTACTGCCGTCGTTCCGCAGCAGCCCAAGGCTCTGGAGGGCTTATTGGAGGTGGACGAGACCTACTTTTTGCACTCCCGCAAAGGCGAGCGGAATCTACCGCGCGAAGCCCGCAAGCGCGGGGGCAAAGCATCAAAGCGGGGACTCTCCAAGGAGCAGGTTCCCGTCCTCATAGCCCGGGCCCGTGGCCAGCAGCACACAGCTGACCGGGTTATGCCTGCCATGAACGGCAAAGAACTGGTGGCCACGCTCCGACCGCTGGTGCGTCCTGACACCGTAGTGTGTTCCGACGGTAACTCGGCCTATTACGCGCTGCCGCGCGAACTGGGCGTCACGCTGAAGATGTTCAGCGCGTCCAAGCATGGCTCACCACAGAACCCCTCATTCCACGTCCAGACTGTCAACGGCTATCACTCACGCCTCAAGGGCTGGCTGAATTGCGAGTTGCGTGGCGTCGCCACCAAGTACCTGCCCAACTATTTGGCCTGGCAGCGGCTCCTGACATGGTTCAAAGACGGGATTTTGCCTGCGCAGTTCATCGCATCGGCCCTTGGTCGACAGCTCATCAATACTTAACGCGAACAGCGCCAATTTTTTTGCCAGAAATTTGCCAGAAATTCAGCCGAACCCCTTTGATTGGCTCCATGCTCGTTTGCCGCCTGTACTATCTGTTCCAGGGAGGCAAGCCGGCAGGAGGACTATGGTGAAATTCGTGCGGTGGTTGAGGGCTTTAGCTCACTGGATGCGTAGTGTCCCAGTCAAGTCCCACTACTGGTGGGCTTTAGCTGTTGTAGTGTTTTTCGTTGCAATGGCTGGCGTTCTCGGGTGGTCTGAGAAAGCTTTCCGTCTCTTGGGTATGGGCTTGCAGCTCGGTGGTGTGTTGACCGTGGTGTAAGACCGCTGCATAACTGGTAGCACTCCTGATGCGCGTCCTTGGCCGATGCGCTCCAATCGCCCCAGGAGGTGATGACCGATGGACAGCTTCTTTCTGATGGGCGCGCGCCCGCTGGTCGAGTTCAGCCCGAGCATGAAGCTGCACGAGTTGCTTGACTGGAGCGCCATTGCTGGGCAGTTGACGGGCCTGTACCAGCGCGAGATCAGCGGCGCCGGTGGTCCCCAGCCTTATTCGTCGCTGGGCATGTTCAAGCTCATGCTGCTGGGTCAGTGGCACGGTCTGTCCGATACCCAACTGGAGCAGGCCCTGCGCGTGCGCCTGGACTTCATGGTCTTCACTGGTTTCGAACCCTCGGCCGGTGAGTTGCCCGATGCCAGCACCATTTGCCGCTTCCGCAACCGCCTGGTCAAGGCCGAACTCGAGCAGAAACTGCTGGCGCTCATCAACAGCCAGTTGGAGCAACGAGGCCTGAAGGTGCAAGGCGCGCGCGGGGCCATCATTGATGCCACCATCATCCCCAGCGCTGCACGCCCGAGGCAGCACGTCGAAGGTGAAGGCGAGCAAGCCAGACTCGTTGACAGCGCCGACAGTGAAGCGCGCTGGGTCAAGAAAGGCAAACACGCCTTCTTCGGCTACCGGGGCCACACGGCAGTCGACAGCGAAGACGGCTACGTCGAGCATGTGCAGGTGCACCCAGCCAACGAAGCCGAGATCAACAAGTTGCCTGAGATCGTCGAGGCACTCTCGCCTGGGATAGAGGCCGTGCTGGCCGACAAGGGTTATGCGAGCAAGGCCAACCGGCAGTGGCTCGCCGAGCGTGGCATCGGTGATCTGATCCAGCACAAGGGCAGCGCGGGCAAGCCGGTGCATGCGCTACTCAAGCAATTCAACAAGCAGATCGGCTCCATCCGCTTCAAGGTTGAGCAGGCCTTCGGCACGATGAAGCGCAGGTTCCACTTGGGCAGGGCGCGCTACTTCGGCACAGCGAAGGTACAGGCGCAGATGTGCTGGGCGGCATTGGGGATGAATCTGCTGAAGGCCCATCGCAAGCTCAAAGCGATGGAGCTTGCTGGGGCAGGTGCGCCCTGAAAGGCGAAACGGGGCGCTGAAACGCCCCCAAGCACAGAAATCCGGGGCAACAAACGCTCGAAAACATCCAAGATGGCGCCGTAGACCAGCATCACGCCTCCATCCGAGCGGTTATGCAATGGTCTTCTGGCGATTTGAATAAATATTTGGCTGACTACTTGGCACCGGCATCCGCTGCACTTGCTGCTCTGGTTGCATATGTCGCTGTTTACAGAAACTCTCAGCCTCAGTTAGTTGCGTACTATCAACCCAGCAAGCGGACGCAATCTATTATTGAACTGGTAATTGAAAATGTGGGCACTGGAAATGCCTACGACATAAAATTTTCGAAGCCTATACCGATAAGCTGGTTTGGTATCGAAACCCCGTCTGGAGACGGGCGCTACATTCCAACATCAGGAATTCCATCTCTTGCCCCAGGGCAACGACTTGTGTTTTTTGGTGGCCAGTACAGCGGACTTCTGAAAGTTTTGGGAGACGCGGGAATGCCTGTAGAAATTTCGTACAGGTTCCACCCGCCTCTGTGGCGTGAAACATCGGCTACAGACAAATGCGTGCTCTCTGTTAAGCATCTTGAGGGTATGGCATCTGTGAAAAGCCTTGAGCAGGCAGTGGTTGACGCTATCGAGGGGACTAACGCAACTACTATCAAGGATATATGCGGCTCCCTTCAGAAGATTGAAAAGCATTTGGAAGCGATTAGCCGCGCGAAAGCTTCAGATGGCGGGCCGGAAAAATCGGATTCAAATGACTAGCAGGCTTGGGATTCCACAAACATTGTGGAAAGGCCACGGTAAACGCTCGTGATGCCTCCGACTCGGATCAATCCACTGAAGACAAACTAGCCTTCGCCTGCAAGCGCATTCGGCGCTCCACATCCATGAGCAGCTCTGACGGTGCGATGTCGAGGGCGTCACACAGTCCGAACATCAGGCGCACACTCGGACTGTTTCGGCCACGCTCGATCAACGAAACATAGTTGCGGTCAACGTCAGCCCGCAACGCCAAGTCGGTCTGCGTCCACTTCCGGATGGTCGTAAACGTGCCCGCCTTCAGGTGGTCTACAAGGGCTTCGTCATTGATCGCGTCAACGTCTACGCCGATACCGGTCAGCGTGGGATAGGGAAAGGGCGCTCAAGAACCCAGCGTTACCTACCCCCAGGCGGTGGAAATCGCACTCTGTTGGGGCTGGATCGACGGTCAGAAAAAAGCTCTCGACGATCAGCACTACCTCCAGCGTTTCACGCCGCGGCGCGCGCGCAGCATCTGGTCGAAAGTCAACATCGACAAGGTCGAGGCACTCATAGTGGCGGGCCGCATGCAGGCGCCTGGCTACGCCCAGATCGAAGCGGCCAAGGCCGATGGGCGCTGGGCACGGGCTTACGACAGCGCTCGTACGTCTACCGTACCCGAGGATCTGTTGGCCGCGTTGGAAATCGCTCCAAAGGCAAAAGCCTTCTTTGCAACGATCAATGCGGCCAATCGTTACGCAGTACTGTGGCGTATCCAGACAGCCGTGAAAGCAGAAACGCGCGCCAGACGAATCGCCCAGTTGGTTGATATGCTCGCACGCGGCGAAACCATCCACCTTTTCAAAGCTCGTTCTCGCGCCGGACAGTGAATGCCACGCGCATGGCGCGACGGCTTGGCGCATGAGCGTCACAGGGCCAGCGGAGGTAACGATCCGCCATCGTCACGGAGCTGCCGATATTAGTGTCTCCGCTGCTCTGCGCAAAATGGCGGCACACACCATACAAACGATGGGAGGCAGCCATGGCGAGACGTAAGAAAACCAGTCCATTGGAGGATGTCCTCGACCTGCTTGCAATGCTTCCCTGGTGGGCGTGCGTGATGCTGGCCGCGGTGAGTTATCTCTTGCTGCACCGCTTGGCGGCGCCCATCCAGGCCTCTGATCTCCAGGGTCAGGGTGGCGCGATGGTGAGCGCAATGATGCAGAAAGCCGTGATCCACGGCATGGCAACGGCTGGTCAATACATCGTCCCGCTGCTTTGCCTTGCTGCGGCGGGCCTTTCTGCCTTGCGAAGAAAGCAGCGCCAATCGTTGCTCGCGGACGTTGCACAAGCGTCCAATGCCGCCGCCCTGGACGGCATGAGCTGGCGGGAATTCGAACTGCTGGTCGGCGAGGCCTACCGCCTGCAGGGGTACCGCGTTACAGAGCTAGGGGGCGACGGGCCAGATGGTGGCGTTGATCTGGTGCTTACCAAAGGCGGCGAGAAGTTCTTCGTGCAGTGCAAACAGTGGAAGGCATACAAGGTGGGAGTGACCACCGTGCGCGAACTGTATGGCGTCATGGCGGCCAAGGGGGCGACGGGAGGCTTCGTTGCCACATCGGGACGCTTCACCGAGGATGCCAAAGAGTTCGCGCAAGGGCGGAACATTCAGCTGATTGACGGTCCCCAACTCTTCGCGATGGTTCAACGTGCAAGACAGGCACAGGGGCAGTTTGCCAATCAGCAACGCGAATCTGCGAACGAGATGGACACCCCACGGACCCAAGCTAAGGCCTCCACCACTGAGCCTATAACCCCTGCCCAAGACGCCCCTCGACCAGACTGTCCGCGTTGTGGGGCGGCCATGCAACTGCGCACTGCCCGCCAGGGTGCCAATGCTGGCAGCGTTTTCTGGGGCTGCTCAACGTATCCGAAGTGTCGCGGGACGCGTGCGGCTGGGTAGGTTCTATTTCCGTTGCGCGCTCCTTGCGCTTCTTGCCAACTTCTGGCTTCGCTCTTGAACTCTTCTGCGCAATGGTGCGCCATGTACTTCTCGTGCTCCGGGCCAGTGCGATCGTCCAAGCTTGGCCGCCTTGGATGGCCCCAGAGAACGGTACTTCAGCAGACCCGCTATCTTGTTGATAGCGGGGTCCTGTCTTTTCGTCTGCGATCAACGCGACAGCGGTCGGCTGCGCGGCTGCTTTGTTCGGAAATTGCATTACGCGCAAATAGGCCGTCGCCTACGGCGCGGGACCGGTCCGCCTCACACCATGGGCTTCTCTTGCATTCCAACCCCACAACCTGGAGAAGACCCATGCCCAAGCCACGTTATGACGAAGTCCAGCTCAAGGATCTGCTGTTGCAGATGATGGAAACCGAGCTGGGTGGTGAGCAGGTGTACCGCGCGGCGATCGACTGCGCGACCAATGAAGACCTCAAGAAGGAATGGGAGGGCTACCTCGACGAGACGCTATCGCACCAAAACGTGGTACGCACGACCTGCGAAAAGCTGGGAATCGACCCCGACGAGGTGGTGCCTTCGCGCCTGGTGGTCAAGCACATCGGCGATTCGCTGGTCAAGGCGATCGAACTGGCCCGGCAGGCCGGCAATCCTGCGCAGGCCCAATTGGTTGCCTGCGAATGCGTGGTGCATGCCGAGACCAAGGACCACGCCAACTGGGAGCTGCTGGGCAAGGTGGCAGAGGTGGCGACCGGGGATGTCGGTCGCGCCCTGAAAGATGCCCATGAGCGCGTGGAGAAAGACGAGGATCACCACCTGTACCACACCAAGGGCTGGTGCCGCGAGCTGTGGATTGCAAGCCTGGGCATGCCGGCGGTGCTGCCTCCGCCGGAAGAGGTCAAACAGGTGGAGACCGCCATTGGCGCGTCGCGCGCGGAGCAGCAACGCGACGCGATGCTTTGAGGAGGCTGCGTGGCGCGCCCCGTTGCATTGCGCCGCACGCCGCTGCCGCGCAGCAAACACGTGCTGCTGTTGGTGGATGTGATCAATCCGCTGAATTTCCCTACAGCGGCAGACCTGCTGCCGGGAGCGGTACGCGCCGCGAACGCCATTGCGCGGCTGAAGACACGCCTGGCGCGGCGCGGGGTCACGGCGATCTATGCCAACGACAACTACGGCACGTGGCACAGCGACTTCCGTGACATTCTTACGGCCTGCCGCGCGCTGCCGGGGGCGCGCGGCGAGATGGCCTGCCTGCTTGCGCCCGCGCCGCAGGATCTGGTGATCCTCAAGCCACAGCATTCGGCGTTCCATTCGACTCCCTTGCAGCATTTGCTGGACAAGATGCAGACCGAGCAGCTGATCATCGTGGGCCTGGCCGCCGACATGTGCGTGATGCTGACGGCCACCGATGCGCGCATGCTGGGCTATAAGGTGTGGGTGCCGTCGGATTGCACCGCCGCGGAATCGGAACACCGCAAGACGGGGGCCCTGCGGCAATTGCATGAGGTGTTCAAGTGCGCCGTACGGCCTGCGGTACGGGCGGCTGCACGCTGACTGACCGGAGCGACCGCTATGTTCAACCTGGACTTACCCGCCGCGGAGCTGGTGCTGCGCGCCGTCATGGTCTACGGCCTGCTGCTGGCGCTCATGCGCGTCAGCGGCAAGCGCACCGTCGGGCAATTCACGCCGTTCGACCTGCTGGTGGTGATGCTGGTCAGCGAGGCCGCGGGCCCGTCCATGACGGGCAAGGACCAGTCGCTGTGGGGCGGTCTCATCGTCTGCCTGGTGCTGATCGGATTGAACATCCTGATGGGGGTACTCACGGCGCGCTTTCGCATGGCCGAGAAACTGCTGGAGGGCGAGGCGATCCTGCTGGGGCGCAATGGGCATGTCTTTGACACGGTGCGCAAGCGGCATCGCATATCGGAGAACGACGTGGAGCGGGCGTTGCGCGAGGCTGACTGCGAGAAAGAGGAAATGCGCTACCTCTTCCTGGAAGCCGACGGCAGCTTGAGCGTGCAAAAGCACCGCGAGGATTAGCCCAGTCTCCGCCGGGTTACCGATGGTGACGGCCCGTGCACCGCGGCTGCGGTATGGTGCTGCATTTTTCGGAGCAGGAGGCAACAGGCATGCGTTATTTCTTAAAGGCAGGCGGCGCCGTGGCCGTGGTGGGGCTGATGATGGCAGGTTGTTCGTCGATCGGACCGGGCAGCAGCCCGGCGCCCGCGCCCATTGGCGCCAGCACGGCCCCGGTGGGCGGTGAATGCAACGCCCAGGGCGCGCAGGCGGCGGTGGGTAAGAATGCCACGGCCAAGGTGGTGGAGGACGCGCGCGTGCGCTCCGGCGCGCGCTTGGCGCGCGTACTGCGCCCGGGCCAGATGATCACCAAGGAGTTCGACGGCCAACGCCTCAACCTGGAGGTGGACGCCAGCGGCAAGATCATTGCCGTGCGCTGCGGCTGATCAGCCGCAGGAATGTGGCGCTGATGAAGTGTGCGCGGCTGTGACCGGGCACGCTTCGTCGGTATGCTTTCGGCGCCCGCTCAGTCCGCCAGGAAGAGCGCCTGCAGGTCGCTTAGAAAGTCAAAGCCCCGCTGCGTGGGACGCACGCGCTCCATGTCGCGCGTGATCAGGCCCTGCGCCTCGGCCTGCTGCAGGCCAGCGGCTATGGCCGTGATCGCCAAGCCCGTACGGGCGGTGAAGTCCTGCAGCGCAAAACCCTCCTGCAGCCTTAGCGCATTGAGCATGAACTCGAACGGCAGGTCCGCGCGGCGCACGTCGTCGTCTTGCGCGATGGCGCGCCCTGCGAGTGCTCCGGCCATGTAGAGCTGCGGATCGCGCAGGCGCACCTGGCGCACCACCCGGTGCGCAAAGCTGAGCTTGCTGTGCGCGCCCGCGCCAATGCCCAGATAGTCGCCAAACTGCCAATAGTTGCGGTTGTGCACGCATTGGTGGCCCTCGCGTGCATAGGCCGATACCTCGTAGCGTGCAAGGCCTGCCGCGCCCGTCAGTTCGGTGATGCGGTCGAGCATGGCATAGGCTGCATCGTCCTCGGGCAGCGGTGGGGGGTATTTGGCGAAGTAGGTGTTGGGCTCGATGGTCAGGTGGTAGATGGAGATGTGCGGCGGCTGCAGCGCGAGCGCGGTGCGCATGTCCTCGTCCAGCTCGGCCGGCGTCTGGCCGGGCAGGGCGTACATGATGTCGAGGTTGAAGGTGTCGAAGGCCTGTGCGGCCTCTTCCACCGCGGCCAGCGCCTGTGCGCGGTTGTGCACGCGGCCCAGCGCCTGCAGGTGCCGGTCGTTGAAGCTTTGCACGCCGATGGACAGCCGCGTGACCCCCGCGCCGCGGTAAGCGCGAAAGCGCTCCTTCTCGAACGTGCCGGGGTTGGCCTCCAGCGTGATCTCGCAGCCCGCGTCCAACCGCAGGCGCGCGCGGATGTCGCCCAGCAGCCGGTCGATGGACTCGGGCGCAAACAGGCTGGGCGTTCCGCCGCCGATGAAGATGCTGTGCACCGTGCGGCCCCAGATCAGCGGCAGGGCGGCCTCCAGGTCGGCCAGCAGGGCGTCGATGTAGCGCGCTTCGGGCACGCCGCCATCGCCGCCCATGCCGCCGCGCGCCTCGTGCGAGTTGAAGTCGCAGTACGGGCATTTGCGCAGGCACCACGGCAGGTGCACGTACAGCGACAGCGGCGGCAGGCTGGACAGTTGCAGCAGGCCGGGGCGCATGTAGTGCTGCACGTCGCGTAGCGGCGCGCCGGACTGCGCGGCAGGGAGGATGGGGATGGTCATACGAGTCTAAAAACCATAGCTGCTGGCGCTTGCCTGACAACCGTTTCAGCATCAAAAGACATTGAAACCCTTATCTGGCAAGCGCTAACCGCTCACCTTTCTGATGTTCCGGCAAACCAATGCTCGCGCATCAGTTCCAGCATCTGGCGCGATGAGCGGCCGCGGTGGCTGTGGGCGTTCTTCACCTCGGGCGGCAGCTCGGCAAAGGTCTTGCCGAAGGCGGGTAGCACCATCACCGGGTCAAAGCCGAAGCCGCCCGTGCCGCGCGGCGCGCGTGCAATCTCGCCGGCCACGCGGCCCACGGCGATCAGTGGCTCGGGGTCCTGCGGGCTGCGCACGGCCACCAGCGTGCTGACCATCGCGGCGCGGCGGTCGTCGATGCCCTGCATCTGCTCCAACAGCGCGCGCACGTTGTTGGCGTCGCCCTTGTCGTAGCCGAACTGCGTGGCGTAGTAGGCCGTCTGCACGCCGGGCTGACCGCCAAAGGCCTGCACGCACAGGCCGGCGTCGTCCGCCAGCGCGGGCAGGCCGGTGTGGGCGCTGGCAAAGCGGGCCTTGGCCAGTGCGTTCTCGACGAAGGTGTGGAACGGCTCCTCGGCCTCGCCCACGCCCAGTTCGGCCTGGGGAATGAGCTGCACGCCCAGCGGGGCCAGCATGGCCTGCAGTTCGGCGAGCTTGCCGCGGTTGTTGGAGGCGAGTACGAGTTTCATGGTCAAAAAGGTCTTTAGCGCATATCAATCAAGCGCAAACAGCTATCAATTGCGTAGCGACTGCCGTTGCAGGGCGAGCAGCTCGGCGATGCCCTTCTCGGCCAGCGCCAGCAGTTGGTCCATTTCCTGGCGCGAGAAGGTCGCGCCCTCGGCCGTGCCTTGTACCTCCACATAGTGGCCGGTGCCGGTCATCACCACGTTCATGTCGGTGTCGCAGGCCACGTCCTCCACATATTCCAAGTCCAGCAGCGGTTGGCCCTGCACGATGCCCACGGACACGGCGGCCACCGCACCGGTGAGCGGCGATGCGCTGATCTTGCCCGCAGCCAGCAGGGTGTTGACCGCGTCCTGCGCCGCCACCCAGGCGCCCGTGATCGCGGCGGTGCGTGTGCCGCCGTCGGCCTGGATCACGTCGCAGTCGATCTGGATCGTGCGCTCACCCAAGGCTTTGAGGTCAAAGACTGCCCGCAGGCTGCGGCCGATGAGGCGCTGGATCTCCTGCGTGCGTCCGCTTTGCTTGCCGCGCGCGGCCTCGCGGTCGCTGCGGGTGTGGGTGGAGCGGGGCAGCATGCCGTACTCGGCCGTCACCCAGCCTTCGCCGCTGCCGCGCTTGTGCGGCGGCACCTTCTCCTCGACCGACGCGGTGCACAGCACGCGCGTGTTGCCGAACTCGATGAGTACCGCGCCCTCGGCATGCATGGTGTAGTGGCGCGTGATGCGGATGGGGCGCAGCTGGTCCAGGGCGCGGCCGCCGCTGCGGGCAAAGGGGGTGGTGTTCATGGCAGGTCCAGGTCAAAGAAGGGGCTCCCCGCGCTCCTGGCGGAGAGCGGAGGAGGCGGTGCGCCCGGGCCGCGGCCTACAGCTTGCGCGCGGCAGAGCGCCGGATGGCTTCGTTGATTTCGGCGATCGAGCGTTCGATGGTCTCGTCGTCCAGGTCGTCCGCAAAGCTCTCCAGCGGGCCAGCCTGGATGGTGGAGGCGAACACGTCGTCACTGATGCTGTCGGTGGAAATGCCCTGGGTGGACTCGAACGTGTCGGGGGTTTCCCACTCCATGGCCACCACGGTCACGTTGTCGCTGCCGTCCCCGGCCTTGCGCAGGGCGTCCTCGACCAGGTCGGGCACGGCGTTGGAGACGGTCTGGCGGCCCAGCTGGCGTACGATGGTCTCATCGTCCAGCGCGCCCCACAGGCCGTCGGAGCACAGCAGGATGCGGTCACCCTGCTCCAGCAGCACGGGGCCGGCCACGTCGTACAGCGGCTTGGTGGGAGAGCCCAGGCAGGTGAACAGCACGTTGCGGTTCACGCGCTCCAGCCCGGCGATGGCGGCGTTGCGCAACTCCAGGTAGGAGTGGTCACGCGTGCGCATGAGCAGCTCGCCCCCGCGCACGAGGTACAGGCGCGAATCGCCGCAGTGGATCCAGCTGGCGCGCCCGTCTTGCACCACGGCGATCACCAGCGTGGTGCGCGGCGTGTCGAGCATGTCCTTGGTGGTGCCATAGCGCAGGATCTGATGGTGCGCGCCCAGCAGTGCGGTGGAGAGGAACTCCTGCACGTCCTTCAGCGTGGGCTTGGCTTGGCGCTGGAACATCGCGGAGACCGTCTGGATGGCGATCTGCGCGGCGACCTCGCCCTCCGGGTGGCCGCCCATGCCGTCAGCCAGCACGAACAGCACCGACTCGCGCGTGTAGCAGTACCCCATGCGGTCTTCGTTCTTCTCGCGCCCGCCGCGGCGGCTGATCTGAAAGACAGAGAACTTCATTTAGGCCGCGCTCCCAGACCGGTGGCTTCGCCCACCTTTTGCACGTTTTTCTTGGTGTCCGACACCAGGGTGTCGAGCTGCATGCGCATCTTCTCGGCCACCGACAGCTTGGTATAGCGGCGCTCGCCCTCGCGGCTGAGCTCCTTTTGCAGCGCGAACACCGATTGCGGGCGCGACAGCGGATCGAGCGCCATGCACCATTCGACCACCTCGATCAGGTTGTCCGAATACACGCCGCGCAGCTTGTTCAGCGCCAGCGACAGGCGGTCCTTCTCCTGGCGCTGCGGCGCCTCGTTGGGCGGAAATCCCTGCATGCACGCATAGATGCAGGCGCCAACGGCGTAGATGTCCGTCCAGGGGCCCATCTGCGAGTCGCGGCGGTACATCTCGGGCGCAGCAAAGCCGGGGGTGTACATCGGGCGGATGAAGTTGCCCTCTTTGGAGAGTACCTCGCGCGCGGCGCCAAAGTCGATCATCACCGCGCGGTTGTCGTCGGTGATGAAGATGTTGGCGGGCTTGATGTCCAGGTGCAGCATCTTGTGCTGGTGCACGATGCGCAGGCCGCGCAGCACCTCATCGAACAGTGAGCGGATGGTGGACTCGCGGAACACCTTTTGCGTCTTGAGGTCGCGTGCGGTGATGATGAAGTCCTGCAGGGTCGCGCCCTCCAGGTAGTTCATCACCATGTAGACGGTCTCGTTCTCGCGGAAGAAGTTGAGCACGCTCACCACGGAGGCGTGCGAGATCTGCGCGAGCGCACGGCCTTCCTCGAAGAAGCTCTTGAGGCCCAGGCGGTAGAGCGAGAGCTTCTCGGGGGGCACCTTGGGCAGTAGTTCGCCCGGTGCACGCGTGGCCAGAGAAGCGGGGAGGTATTCCTTGATGGCCACTTGCTGGCCTTCGGCGTCAATGGCGAGGTACACCACGCCAAAACCACCGGAGGACAGCCGTCGCACCACGCGGTAGCCGCCAATGGCGGTATCGGGGGGCAGGGGGGCCGGCTTGATTTTTGACATAGGAAGCGAAGGCAGTCGTGGGCGCGGGTGGGGAACCCGGATAATCGCTGGATCGCAAGCAACCAACCACCGAAAAGTCCAATGGCAGTTTACAGCATGACCGGATACGCCAGCGTGCAGCGCGGCGTGGCTACTGCAGGGGACGACAAGGACGGGCCCGTACGGCGCCTGGGCCTGGAAATACGTGCGGTCAACAGCCGCTTTCTGGACCTGTCTTTCCGCCTGTCCGATGAACTGCGCGCCCAGGAGCCGGCGCTGCGCGCCCTGCTCACGCAGCGCCTCAAGCGCGGCAAGGTCGAGGTGCGCGCTTTCGTGGACAACGACGACTCCGCCGCGCTCGCCGAGCCATCCCCGCGCATCTTGCAACGGGTAGGCGCGGTGCAGGATGCAGTGCGTTCGTGGCTGCCCGACGCCAGGCCGCTGTCGGTAGCCGACGCGCTGCGCTTGTGCGCCAATGCCGGTGCCCCCGCGCTGGACTGGAGCGAAACGGCAGCGCGCGCGGCCGAGCAGGCGCTGGACGACCTGGTGGCCGCGCGCCAACGCGAGGGCGAACGCCTGGCCGCCATGCTGCAGGAGCGCATCGCGCAGTTGCGCGAGCTGGCCCGCCAGGCGGTGCCGCTGGTTCCGCAGCTCGTGGAGCAGCAGCGCCAGCGCTTCATGGAGCGCTGGAAGGAGGCCATGTCGCTGGCCGAAGGCGCGGTGGTGCCCGAAGCGGCCCAGGACCGCGCCCTGACCGAGGCCACGGCCTTTGCCATCCGCATCGACGTCGCGGAGGAAGTCACGCGGCTGCAGTCGCACCTGGACGAGATTGCCCGCCTGCTCAAAAAAGGCGGCGAGGTTGGCAAGCGGCTGGACTTTCTGATCCAGGAACTGCACCGTGAAGCCAACACGCTGGGCTCCAAGTCTGCCGCCATGGACCTCACGCGCATCAGCGTGGACATGAAGGTACTGATCGAGCAGATGCGCGAGCAAGTGCAGAACATCGAGTGATAATCCTGTTTTGATAGCGGCTCACGCACACTCCATATGGACTATCCCGGAAATTTGTTTGTAGTCTCTGCCCCCAGCGGGGCGGGTAAATCCAGCTTGGTCAAGGCCCTGCTGGAGCTGGACTCACATGTGCAGCCCTCCGTGTCGCACACGACCCGCGCGCCGCGCGGGCAGGAAAAGCACGGCCGCGAGTACTTCTTCGCTTCCGAGCAGGAGTTCGACGCGATGGTGGCGGCTAACGGCTTCGTCGAGTGGGCGAACGTCCATGGACGCCGTTATGGAACCTCCCGCAAGGTGATCGAGGAGCGCGTGGCCCAGGGGGCGGACGTGGTCTTGGAAATCGACTTTCAGGGCGCGCTGCAGATCAAGCAGGCCTTCGCGAACGCCGTGCTGGTCTTTGTGCTGCCGCCCAGCTGGGACGAGTTGCGCGCCCGGCTGGAACGCCGGGGCGAAGATGCGCCGGACGTGATCGACCTGCGCCTGGAGAACGCGGCAGAGGAAATGGCGCAGGCCAGCAAATTCGACTTCGTTATAATCAATGAGGTCTTTGAGCGAGCGCTTTTCGACCTGAAAACCATCGTTCATGCCCAGCGTCTCAAGTACGCAGCCCAGCGCCGCGCCCGGGCCGAAACCTTCGAGTCGCTCAATATTCCCTGATCCCTGGAGAACACCATGGCCCGCATTACCGTGGAAGACTGCCTCGAGCAGATTCCCAACCGTTTTCAACTGGTGCTCGCCGCCACCTACCGTGCCCGCATGCTCAGCCAGGGCCACGCCCCCAAGATCGAGAGCCGCAACAAGCCAGCCGTGACGGCACTGCGCGAAATCGCCGCCGGCAAGGTCGGCCTGGAAATGCTCAAGAAGGTTCCGGGCTGAGCGATCGTCGGCCTCCGGTGATCCCGGTAAAAGAGCACCGCGTGGCGGTGCTTTTTTTTGCCTGCGCTTGCCGCTCGGGCGGGGCGCGCTACATTTAAGCCATGAACGTCGTGTTGAACAAGGCAGCTGTTGACAATCCGCAGGCCGCCC
The DNA here is from genome assembly GCF_027625375.1 of Diaphorobacter sp. ED-3. Classification (NCBI taxonomy): domain Bacteria; kingdom Pseudomonadati; phylum Pseudomonadota; class Betaproteobacteria; order Burkholderiales; family Comamonadaceae; genus Diaphorobacter; species Diaphorobacter sp. ED-3. The sequence continues at coordinate 1,083,489 of NZ_CP115182.1, forward strand.
CTGTGGCGGTTGACAGTTCTTCTGCTGCGGCCGCCAACGCCGCGGCGGCGAGCTTTGCTGCGCTGCTGGAAAAACTCGACTACCTTGACGAAGCTAGCGTCGAGCAGGTGCGCCAGGCGTACCGTTACGCCGATGAAGCGCACTTGGGGCAGTTGCGCAGCAGTGGCGAGCCCTACATCACGCACCCGATTGCCGTGGCGGCGCTGTGCGCGAGCTGGAAGCTGGATGTCCAGGCCCTCATGGCAGCCTTGCTGCACGACGCCATGGAAGATTGCGGCATCACCAAGTCCGATCTCATCGACCGGTTTGGTGCGCCTGTTGCGGAACTGGTGGATGGTCTCACCAAACTCGATAAGCTGCAGTTCAATACCCGTGAGGAGAATCAGGCCGAGTCGTTTCGCAAGATGCTGCTGGCCATGGCGCGCGACGTGCGCGTCATCCTCATCAAGCTGGCGGACCGCACGCACAATATGCGCACGCTCTCCGACATGCCGCGCAGCAAGTGGGGCCGCATTTCGTCGGAGACGCTGGAGATCTATGCGCCCATCGCGCATCGATTGGGGCTGAACCAGACCTACCGCGAACTGCAGGACCTCGCCTTTCGCCACCTGCATCCATGGCGCTATGCCACGCTGTCCAAAGCGGTCACGAAGTCGCGCAACCGACGCCGCGACATCGTGCAGAAGGTGCAGACGGAAGTGGATGCCGCATTTGCGCGGTTGGGCATGCACGTGCGGCTGGCGGGACGTGAGAAGACACTCTTTGCGATCTACCAGAAGATGATCACCAAGCACCTGAGCTTTGCGCAGGTGACGGATCTCTATGGCTTCCGTGTCATCGTGCATTCGGTGACGGACTGCTATACCGCCTTGGGTGTGTTGCACCAGATGTACAAACCGGTGCCCGGCAAGTTCAAGGACCATATCGCCATTGGCAAGCTCAATGGCTATCAGTCGCTGCATACGACGCTGGTGGGACCTGCTGGCCTGAATATCGAGTTTCAGGTTCGCACCGAGGAAATGCACATCGTGGCGGAAGCGGGTGTGGCGGCGCACTGGCTCTACAAGGCGAAAGATGCGGATGGCGCGGTGGCAGAACGCCTGGGCACCAAATGGCTGCAGTCCTTGCTCGACATCCAGAATGAAACGCGCGACGCGGCCGAATTCTGGGACCACGTCAAGGTGGACCTGTTCCCAGATGCCGTCTATGTCTTCACGCCCAAGAGCCAGATCATGGCCTTGCCCCGCGGAGCCACTGCGGTGGACTTTGCCTATGCGATCCACAGCGACGTGGGCGACCGCACCACGGCGGCGCGCATCAACAACGAACAGGTGCCCCTGCGCACCGAACTCAAGAACGGGGATGTGGTGGAAATCGTTACCACCCAGGGCGCCCGGCCCAACCCGGCTTGGCTGGGGTTCGTGCGCACAGGGCGCGCGCGTTCCAAGATTCGCCACTATCTCAAGACGCTGGCGCAGAACGAGTCGGCGGGCCTGGGCGAGAAACTGCTGACCCAGGCGCTGCGCGCCGAGGGCATCGAACAACTGCCTGACGTGCAGACCCAAGCGCCCATTTGGGAAAAACTGCTGCGCTTTACGGGCAATCGCAGCCGCGCGGAACTCATGACCGATGTGGGACTGGGCAAGCGCATTGCCGGCATCGTGGCCAAGCGCCTGGTCGTGTTGCTATCGGAAGATGGCCAGCGGCCTGATGCATTGCTGCTGACCCGCGAGCGCTACAGCTCCCATGAAACAGTCTCGCAAGGGAGTATCACCCTCGACGGCAGCGAGAATGCATCTGTTCAATATGCAGCGTGTTGCCGCCCGGTGCCGGGTGACCCCATCGTGGGATACCTGGGCCGCGGCGAGGGCCTGGTGGTCCATCACGCGCAATGCGGTGTAGCCAAGAAACTGCAGCACAAAGATGGCGAGCGCTTCATTGCCGTCGACTGGTCCGATGAGCCTACCCGCCAATTCGAGACCGGTATCACCGTGACCGTGACCAATGGCAAGGGGGTACTGGCTCGCATCGCATCCGAATTTGCCAACTCAGAGGCAGATATCGTCCGTGTGGACATGGACGATGCGATGGACACCACTGATCTGCGTTTTGTGGCAGCGGTGCGTGATCAACACCACGTAGAGGCCGTGTTGCGCAATCTGCGCCGCACGCATTCCGTATTGCGAGCGTTCCGCGTGCTTCCCCAGCCCGCTTGAGGGCCTGGGTTCGTCACCGAGGCGCCGCGACGGGGTATTCGACACGCAGGATTTCCAGGGTACGTAGGCCGGCGGGAGTCTGCAGGGTCACTTCGTCTCCCTCCCGGGCTTTGAGCAGCGCGCGCGCCACGGGAGAAATCCAGCTGATCTGCTGCAGGCTGTTGTCGGCTTCGTCAATGCCCAGAATCGTCACCGTGCGCTCCATGCCGTCCTCCTCGGCGTAGGTGACCGTGGCGCCGAAGAAGACTTGGTCACTGCCCGCGTGTACCGATGGGTCCACGACATCCGCGATTTCCAGCCGTTTCGTCAGGAAACGGATGCGCCTGTCGATCTCGCGCAGCCTTTTCTTGCCGTACAGGTAGTCGCCGTTCTCCGAACGGTCTCCGTTGCTGGCAGCCCAATGGACAATTTCCACCACCTTGGGGCGCTCATCATCGATAAGGTCCAGCAACTCGCGGCGAAGGCGCGCATATCCCTGGGGTGTGATGTAGTTCTTGCCGGGCCCCACCGGCGCCTGCGGGGGGAGGGACGGTTCGTCGTCGGTATCGGTTTCTTTGGTGAATGCCTTGCTCATATGCTTATCGTGCCTGAAAGGGAGCAAATGCCAAAAACGAAAAAGCCCTGGAACCTTGCAGTTCCAGGGCTTACCGTTTGGTGCGGCTGGCAGGAATCGAACCCACGACCCCTTGGTTCGTAGCCAAGTACTCTATCCAGCTGAGCTACAGCCGCTAAGCTTTGAATTATAGCACGAAGTTTTCAAGCTATTTCAAAAAATCGTCACTGGTTAATTAACTAACTCAGTCGATCAGCGCATTGTGACGATGGCGTGATTGTAGCGGAGTTTTCGCCCGGTTTTGCGAAATCGCTCGATGTTGCTCACTTGCGTGTGTAGCCCAGGCAGGCGCCTGCGTTGGGCATGCCCTTGCACTCCCGGTAGAGGCGCCGGTCGCGCTCTGCCTGGCTTTCGCCGGAATGGTTCTGCGTGTGCTTGATCCGGATGGCTTTGGACCTCTTTGAAGCGCTGGCTGCCTTCTCGGGTGTGGCTGCGGCATGGCTGTGAAGTGACGTAAAGGACAACAAGAGCGCGGTCACGCCGACACCCACTGGCAGGGAAAGAGACCGGCGGACAAACGTATCCATGAAGCGCATAGTGGTCTTTCAGAAAGGGCGTTGCAACGTTTTGCAGTACGGTTTGCATCATGCCCGAAAGCCTGCTGCACAGGGGTTGGGCGGCGGCGAAGAAGTGGGGAAAAGCGCAGCGGTATAATCTCAAGGTTTTGCATGGTGCAAGACGCACGCTGTCGACCCTTCCAGTCGCGGCGCAAGTACAACCAGAGCCATAGGCAGTTGGTGCAGCAATGCGGCTGCCTGCTTGGGCTCTTCTATCAAGGAAAAAACATGATCGCATCATCCGTCAAGGCCGAAGTCGTCAAGGCCAATGCCCGTTCCGCCAACGATACGGGTAGCCCGGAAGTCCAGGTGGCACTGCTCACCGCCCGCATCAACGAGCTGACTCCTCACTTCAAGCAGCATGCCAAGGACCATCATGGCCGCCGTGGTCTGCTGCGCATGGTGAGCCGTCGTCGCAAGCTGCTGGACTACCTCAAGGCCAAGGACGCCGACCGTTACACGGCACTGATCGCCAAGCTGGGCCTGCGCAAGTAAGCGCGCCGGCATGCCGAGACGCCTGGGTTAGCTCTGTCTAGCTCAGGCGTTTTTTACTTCGGAGACGCAACTGCAGAGCGAAGCTGTGTCATTCCAGGGGCCTTGCCTTCCGATGGGCAGGGCAGGGTCGCTGGAATGGCATCGTGTTCTGAATTGCGCTCCAAGCCTTGCTGGTACCGCGTTGCCAGCTATTATTTTGAGAGCAAGGAGTCATTATGAGCATTTTTAACAAGGTCACCAAGTCGTTCCAGTGGGGTGACAAGACCGTTGTCATGGAAACGGGTGAGATCGCCCGGCAGGCCTCAGGCGCCGTGCTGGTGAACATTGACGACACCGTAGTGCTCGCTACCGTGGTGGGGTCCAAGCAGGCCAAGCCTGGCCAGGACTTCTTCCCGCTGACGGTGGACTACATCGAGAAGACCTACGCCGCCGGCAAGATCCCCGGCAGCTTCTTCAAGCGCGAGGCCAAGCCCAGCGAGTTGGAGACGCTGACCAGCCGCCTGATCGATCGCCCGATCCGCCCGCTGTTCCCCGAGGGCTTCTACAACGAGGTGCATGTGGTCATCCACACCATCTCGCTGAACCCCGAAGTGGACGCTGACATCGCCGCCATGATCGCCGTGAGCGCAGCGCTGTCCGTTTCCGGTATTCCGTTCAATGGCCCCATCGGCGCCGCACGCGTGGGCTACGTCAATGGCGAATACGTGCTGAACCCCGGGCAGACCGCGCGCAAGAGCTCGCAGCTGGACCTGGTGGTGGCGGGCACCGAGGCCGCTGTGCTGATGGTGGAGTCCGAAGCGCAGCAGCTGTCCGAAGAGATCATGCTGGGCGCCGTGGTGTTCGGCCACGAGCAGGGCAAGGTGGCGATCAACGCCATCCATGAGCTGGTGCGCGACGCTGGCAAGCCCGTGTGGGACTGGCAGCCGCCTGCCAAGGACGAGACTTTCATCGCCAAGGTCACGGCCCTGGCAGAGGACAAGCTGCGCGCGGCTTACCAGATCCGCAGCAAGCAGGCCCGCACCCAGGCCTTGCGCGAGGCATCGGCCTCGGTGCTGGAATCGCTGAAGGGCGAGGGCGTGGAGTTCGACGCCGTGAAGGTCGAGGCCCTGCTGTTCGACATCGAAGCCAAGATCGTGCGCAGCCAGATCCTGGCCGGCGAGCCCCGCATCGACGGCCGCGACACGCGCACCGTGCGCCCCATCGAGATCCGCAACTCCGTGCTGCCGCGCACCCACGGCTCCGCCCTGTTCACGCGTGGCGAGACCCAGGCGCTGGTGGTGTCCACGCTGGGCACCGAGCGCGATGCGCAGCGCATCGACGCACTGGCCGGCGAGTTCGAAGACCGTTTCATCTTCCACTACAACATGCCTCCCTTCGCCACGGGTGAAGTGGGCCGCATGGGCTCGACCAAGCGCCGCGAAATCGGCCACGGCCGCCTGGCCAAGCGCGCCCTGGTGGCTTGCCTGCCGAGCAAGGACGAGTTCCCCTACACCATCCGCGTGGTGTCGGAGATCACCGAATCCAACGGCTCCTCGTCCATGGCATCGGTCTGCGGCGGCTGCCTGTCGCTGATGGATGCCGGCGTGCCCATGAAAGCGCACGTGGCCGGCATCGCCATGGGCCTGATCAAGGAAGACAACCGCTTCGCCGTGCTGACCGACATCCTGGGCGATGAGGACCACCTGGGCGACATGGACTTCAAGGTGGCTGGTACGACCAACGGCATCACCGCCCTGCAGATGGACATCAAGATCCAGGGCATCACCAAGGAAATCATGCAGGTCGCCCTGGCGCAGGCCAAGGAAGCACGTATGCACATCCTGGGCAAGATGCAGGAAGCCATGGGTGAAGCCAAGACCGAGATCTCGTCCTTCGCGCCCAAGCTCTACACGATGAAGATCAACCCCGAGAAGATCCGCGACGTGATCGGCAAGGGCGGCGCCACGATCCGTGCCCTGACGGACGAGACCGGGTGCCAGATCAATATCGAGGAAGACGGCACCATCACCATCGCAGCCACCGAGGCTGCCAAGGCTGATGAAGCCAAGCGCCGCATCGAAGAGATCACGGCCGAGGTTGAAGTGGGCAAGGTCTACGAAGGCCCGATCACCAAGATCCTGGACTTCGGCGCGTTGATCAACCTGCTGCCCGGCAAGGACGGCCTGCTGCACATCAGCCAGATCGCCCACGAGCGTGTGGAAAAGGTGGGCGACTACCTGCAGGAAGGTCAGATCGTGAAGGTCAAGGTGCTGGAGACCGACGACAAGGGCCGCGTCAAGCTGTCCATGAAGGCGCTGGCTGACCGCCCCGCTGGCGACAGCGGCCGTCCCGCCCCTGCGGAGCGGGGCGAGCGTCGTGAGCGCCGTGATGGCGGTGCTTCCGAGCAACAGCAGCAGTAAGCCGGGGGTGTTCCTTCGGGAACGCCTGTTTGCTATTGAAATGAGAGCTGCTAACGCCCGGTGGACGGGTGCTAGCGGCTCAAATGATTCAAAACTGCCATGAATGACGTGATGCAGGCCGTAGAGATTGCGGCGTTTGGCCCGCCTGAGGGGCTGCGTCTCGCCGAGCGCCCGGTGCCGCAGCCGGGAGACGGCGAGTTGTTGATCCGCGTGGCGGCCAGCGGGGTGAACCGCCCCGACGTGCTGCAGCGCAAGGGCAACTACGCGCCGCCCGCGGGCGTCTCCGATCTGCCCGGGCTGGAAGTGGCGGGCGTTGTCGAGTCCGGCGATGCCGCCGCCATGGCGCAGGCGGGCCTTCGCGTGGGCGACCGGGTGTGCGCTTTGGTTGCGGGCGGCGGTTATGCGCAGTGGTGCGTCGCGCCTGTTGCGCAATGCCTGCCGGTGCCGCAGGGCTTGAGCGACGTGGAGGCGGCCTCGCTGCCGGAAACCTTCTTTACCGTCTGGAGCAATGTGTTCGACCGCGGCCGCCTGCAGGCGGGAGAGGTCCTGCTGGTGCAGGGCGGCAGTAGCGGCATTGGCGTTACGGCTATTCAGTTGGCGCGTGCACGCGGCGCCACGGTCATCGTCACGGCGGGTTCGGACGAAAAGTGCGCAGCCTGCCTGGCGCTGGGTGCGCACCACGCGATCAACTACAAGACGCAGGATTTCGTGGCCGAGGCGCGGCGCCTTACCGATGGGCGCGGCGTGGACGTAGTGCTGGACATGGTGGCCGGCTCCTACGTGGCGCGCGAGGTTGAGTGCCTAGCCGAGGACGGCCGCGTGGTCATCATCGCGGTGCAGGGCGGGCTGGATGCGCAGTTCAATGCGGGGCTGGTGCTGCGCAGGCGGCTGACCATCACGGGCTCCACGCTGAGGCCGCGTCCCGTGGCGTTCAAGGGCGCCATTGCGCAGGCATTGCGTGAGCATGTCTGGCCGCTGCTGGCGTCGGGCGCGGTGAAGCCGGTCATCCACAGCACCTTCCCGGCCGCGCAGGCCGCGCAGGCGCACGCGCTGATGGAATCCAACCAGCACGTGGGCAAGATTGTTTTGACATGGACGACATGACACAGAAAAAGAAACTCATTGCCGGCAACTGGAAGATGAACGGCAGCCTGCAGGCGAATGCGGCGCTGCTGCAGGCGTTGCGTGATGGCTTGGGCGCGCCCGGTTGCGGCGTGGCGGTGGCCGTGCCAGCGCCCTACCTGGCGCAGGTGCAGGCCTTGGTCGCGGGCAGCGAAATCGCTCTGGCCGCCCAGGATGTGTCGCAGCATGAAAGGGGCGCGTTCACCGGCGAGGTCTCCGTGGGAATGTTGCGCGACTTTGATGCACGCTACGCGCTTGTGGGGCACTCCGAGCGTCGCCAATACCATGGCGAAACCGATGCCGTGGTCGCGGCCAAGGCCCAGCGGGCGCTCTCGGGCGGCGTCACGCCGATCGTATGCGTGGGGGAAACCCTGGCGGAGCGCGAGGCGGGCCAGACCGAGACCGTCGTCAAGCGCCAACTGGCGGCTGTGATCCATGCCGTGGGGCACTGCGTGAGCGAGATCGTGGTGGCCTACGAGCCTGTCTGGGCCATCGGCACCGGCCGCACGGCAACACCAGAGCAGGCGCAGCAGGTGCATGCGGTGCTGCGCGCTCAGCTCGCCGCCGCGACCGAAAGCGCGGATCGCGTGCTCATCCTGTATGGCGGCAGCTTGAATGCTGCCAACGCAGCCGAACTGCTGGCGCAGCCGGATATCGATGGGGGCCTGGTGGGCGGTGCGTCGCTCAAGGCCGCGGATTTCTTGAAAATTATCGCTGCAGCGCATAGCTGACAAGCGCTGCTAGCTATTAAATTAGGAGTGATGGGATTATGGGACTGGTTGTGAACGTGATTCTGGCGGTGCAGATGCTGACCGCCCTCGGGATGATTGGGTTGATCCTGATCCAGCACGGTAAGGGTGCGGACATGGGGGCAGCCTTCGGTAGTGGCAGTTCCGGCAGCTTGTTTGGGGCCAGCGGCAGCGCCAACTTCCTTTCGCGCACCACGGCGGTCCTGGCGACGGTGTTCTTCGTGGCAACCCTGGCATTGGCATACTTTGGCAACCAGCGTCCGGTGAGCACTGGTAGTGTTCTGGAGACGCCCGCAGCAGCTGTCCCCGCCTCGACGGCACCTGCGGTCGATGCCTCTGCGGCAGCTCCAGCGCCGGCGGTGGAGCCTGCCTCGGGCGCCGCTCAGATCCCGACCAAGTGAACGTTTGAGGCGTCGCAAAAAAACGCCTCATCCGTTTGTGACAGGGTTTTTCCGGGGTAGAATCCCGGATTGTCTGGAAAGCCAAAACCGTTATTTCCGGTCCTCATGCCATCCAGATGCATACAGCAGCCGTCGTGGTGAAATTGGTAGACACGCTATCTTGAGGGGGTAGTGGCGAAAGCTGTGCGAGTTCGAGTCTCGCCGACGGCACCAATCACAAGAAGCCGCCTCCCTGGTCCCCGTTGCGGGACATGCGAGGCGGTTTTTCAGCGGTGAGCACATCTGCCAGATGAACCTCGATCAATACCTCCCTGTCCTATTGTTCATTCTGGTCGGCATCGGTGTCGGTGTGGTGCCGCTTCTTCTGGGCTATGTGCTTGGCCCCAATCGCCCGGATCCGGCGAAAAACTCCCCCTATGAGTGCGGCTTCGAGGCATTTGAAGACGCGCGTATGAAGTTCGACGTGCGCTACTACCTGGTGGCCATCCTCTTCATCCTGTTCGACCTGGAAATTGCCTTCCTCTTCCCTTGGGCGGTGACTCTGCAAGAGGTGGGGGTGACGGGCTTTGTCGCTGTGCTGGTTTTCCTGGCCATCCTCGTGGTGGGCTTTGCCTACGAATGGAAAAAAGGCGCCCTCAACTGGGAATGAGCCGCCGCTCAAAGGAATGACGCAATGATTGAAGGTGTGATGAAGGAAGGCTTCATCACCACGAGTTATGACTCCGTGGTGAACTGGGCCAAGACCGGATCCCTTTGGCCCATGACCTTCGGACTGGCCTGCTGCGCTGTCGAGATGATGCATGCTGCCGCCGCACGTTATGACCTGGGGCGTTTTGGCGCGGAAGTGTTCCGGGCGAGCCCGCGACAGTCGGACCTGATGATCGTGGCCGGCACGCTGTGCAACAAGATGGCGCCCGCTCTGCGCAAGGTGTACGACCAAATGGCCGAGCCGCGCTGGGTCATCTCCATGGGCTCTTGTGCCAACGGCGGGGGCTACTACCACTACAGCTATTCGGTGGTGCGTGGCTGTGATCGCATCGTCCCTGTGGATGTGTACGTTCCGGGTTGTCCTCCGACGGCCGAGGCGCTGATCTACGGGATCATCCAGCTGCAGCAGAAGATCCGCCGCACCCACACCATTGCGCGCGCCTGAAGGGACGAAGATGACTGCTATTGCCATTCACCCCGAGAGCCTGCGGGACGTGGTTGCCTCCGCTCTGGGTGACCGCGTGCGCCAGATCTCGGTGGCGCTGGATGAGGTGACCGTGGTGGTGTCCGCTGCGCGCTATCTCGAAGCCATGCAAATCCTGCGCGATGCGCCCGATTGCAAGTTCGAGCAATTGATTGATCTGTGCGGCGTCGACTATTCTGCCTATGGCGCCACGGGCTCGGAAGGACCGCGCTACGCCGTGGTTTCCCATTTGCTCTCCGTTTCCCTCAACCAGCGGTTGCGCGTGAAGGTGTTCTGCTCCGACGACGACTTCCCCATCGTCGCCTCGGTTACCGACATCTGGAACTCGGCCAACTGGTTTGAGCGCGAGGCATTCGATCTGTTCGGCATCGTGTTTGATGGGCACAACGATCTGCGCCGCATCCTGACCGATTACGGATTCATCGGCCACCCGTTCCGCAAGGACTTCCCCTTGTCCGGCTATGTCGAGATGCGCTATGACGCCGACCAGCGTCGCGTGATCTATGAGCCCGTGACCATCGAGCCGCGCGAAGTGACGCCGCGCGTCATCCGCGAAGACAAGTACGGAGGCCTGCACTGAGGCGGCATGCCGCTTGGTGATCGACCATGGCTGAAATCAAGAACTACTCCCTGAACTTCGGACCGCAGCACCCGGCAGCACACGGCGTGCTGCGCTTGGTGCTGGAACTGGATGGCGAGGTCGTACAACGTGCCGACCCGCACATCGGGCTGCTGCACCGTGCCACCGAAAAGCTGGCAGAGCACAAGACCTACATCCAGTCCTTGCCCTACATGGACCGTCTCGATTACGTGTCCATGATGTGCAACGAGCAGGCCTACTGCCTGGCCATCGAGAAGATGCTGGGCATCGAGGTGCCGCTGCGCGCGAAGTACATCCGAACGATGTTCGGCGAAATCACGCGCCTGCTGAACCACCTGATGTGGCTGGGTTCGCACGGCAACGACTGCGGCAGCTCCACGATCCTCATCTATACCTTCCGTGAGCGGGAGGACTTGTTCGACATGTACGAGGCCGTTTCTGGCGCTCGCATGCACGCGGCCTACTTCCGTCCGGGGGGCGTGTACCGGGACCTGCCGGACAGCATGGCCCAGTACAAGGTCAGCAAGATCAAGAACGCCAAGGCTATCGAGGAGCTCAACCGTAACCGCCAGGGTTCGCTGCTGGATTTCATCGACGATTTCACGCAGCGCTTCCCCAAGTGCGTAGACGAGTATGAGACCCTGCTGACGGACAACCGGATCTGGAAGCAGCGTACGGTGGGTATCGGCGTGGTGCCGGCTGAGCGCGCGTTGAACCTAGGCATGACCGGTCCGATGCTGCGCGGCTCGGGCATCGCGTGGGACCTGCGCAAGAAGCAGCCCTATGACGCCTATGACCGTGTGGACTTCGATGTGCCGGTCGGGGTGACGGGCGATAGCTATGACCGCTACCTCGTTCGCGTGCAAGAGATGCGCGAGTCCAATCGCATCATCAAGCAGTGCGTCGATTGGCTCAGAGCCAACCCCGGCCCCGTCATCACGGACAACCACAAGATCGCGCCGCCCTCGCGCGAGGCCATGAAGTCCAACATGGAAGAGCTGATCCACCATTTCAAGCTCTTCACGGAAGGCTTCCGCGTGCCGGCCGGCGAGGCTTACGCGGCCGTTGAGCACCCCAAGGGGGAGTTCGGTATTTACATGGTGAGCGACGGTGCGAACAAGCCCTACCGCCTGAAGATCCGCGCACCCGGGTTCGCGCATCTGGCCACACTCGACGAAATGGCGCGGGGCCACATGCTGGCCGACGCCGTGGCCATCATCGGCACCATGGATATCGTGTTCGGAGAGATTGACCGATGATTACCGAAGCGACCAAGCAACGTTTTGCCCGCGAAGTGGCGAAATACCCCGCAGACCAGAAACAGTCGGCGGTGATGGCGTGCCTGTCCATCGTCCAGCAGGAACAGGGCTGGGTCAGCGCCGAGAGCGAGGCCGTGATCGCCGAGTACCTGGGCATGCCCCAGATCGCCGTGCATGAGGTCACCACGTTCTACAACATGTACAACCAGCAGCCGGTGGGCAAGTACAAGCTGGCCGTCTGCACCAATTTGCCATGTCAGCTGCGCCGTGGGCAGGATGCGCTGCACCACCTTGAGAAGAAGCTGGGCATTTCCATGGGCGAAACCACCGCCGATGGCCTTTTCACCTTGCAGCAATGCGAATGCCTGGGGGCCTGCGCCGACGCGCCCGTGATGCTGGTGAATGACCGCAACATGTGCAGTTTCATGGACGACGACAAGCTCGACCAGATGGTGGATGGCCTGCGCGCTGCGGAGGGCAAACAATGACCACGGCTGCACAAGTGCTGTCGCAATTTCAGGCGACGGGCGTACAGACCTGCTTCCATGACCGCCATATCAATCCGCAGATCTATGCGGGCTTGAACGGCAGCAACTGGAGCCTCAAGGATTACGAGGCCCGGGGAGGCTACCAGGCCCTGCGCAAGCTGCTGGGCAAGGATGGTGGTGAAGGCCTGACCCAGGACCAGGTGATCGCCACCATGAAGGAATCCGGTCTGCGCGGCCGTGGTGGTGCGGGCTTCCCGACTGGCCTGAAGTGGAGCTTCATGCCGCGTCAGTTCCCTGGCCAGAAATACTTGGTCTGCAATTCCGACGAGGGGGAGCCGGGCACGTGCAAGGATCGCGACATCCTGATGTACAACCCGCACATCGTGATCGAGGGCATGATCATCGCGGCCTACGCGATGGGCATCTCTGTGGGCTACAACTACATCCACGGCGAGATCTTCCAGGTCTACGAGCGCTTTGAAGCGGCGTTGGAAGAGGCGCGCGCTGCGGGCTATCTGGGTGACAACATCCTGGGCAGCAGCTTCAGCTTTCAGCTGCATGCGCACCATGGCTTTGGGGCGTATATCTGCGGCGAGGAAACGGCGTTGCTGGAATCGCTGGAAGGCAAGAAGGGCCAGCCGCGTTTCAAGCCCCCATTCCCGGCCAGCTTTGGCCTGTACGGTAAACCCACCACGATCAACAACACCGAGACGTTCGCCGCGGTGCCGTGGATCATCCGCAATGGCGGCCAGGCATACCTCGAGTGTGGCAAGCCCAACAACGGCGGCACCAAGATCTTCTCGGTGTCCGGCGACGTAGAGCGTCCAGGCAACTATGAAGTGCCCCTGGGCACGCCATTTGCCAAGCTGCTGGAACTGGCGGGTGGCGTGCGCAAGGGTCGCCAGCTCAAGGCGGTGATTCCGGGCGGTTCTTCCGCTCCTGTGTTGCCGGCGTCCATCATCATGGAATGCACGATGGACTACGACTCCATCGCCAAGGCCGGCTCCATGCTGGGCTCGGGCGCCGTGATCGTGATGGACGATTCCCGCAACATGGTGGAGAGCCTGCTGCGCCTGTCGTATTTCTACGCGCATGAATCCTGCGGTCAGTGCACACCCTGCCGCGAAGGCACGGGCTGGATGTGGCGCGTGATCAATCGTATCCAGCACGAAGCCGGGCGGGAGAGCGATCTGGACCTGCTCAATTCCGTCGCGGACAACATTCAGGGCCGGACCATCTGCGCGCTGGGCGATGCGGCAGCCATGCCGGTGCGCGCCATGCTCAAGCATTTCCGTCCGGAGTTTGAAGCGCTGATCCGAAACGCCCACCCATCGGGTTCCACCCCCGCCAGCGCCTGAACGCGAGTACAGCATATGGTTGAAATCGAACTGGACGGGAAGAAGGTAGAAGTCACCGAAGGCTGCATGGTGATGCATGCGGCCGAGAAGGTGGGTACCTACATTCCCCATTTCTGCTACCACAAGAAGCTTTCCATTGCCGCCAATTGCCGCATGTGCCTGGTGGAGGTGGAGAAGGCCCCCAAACCCCTGCCTGCATGCGCCACGCCTGTGACGCAGGGCATGATCGTGCGCACCAAGAGCGACAAGGCGATCAAGGCCCAGCAGTCGGTGATGGAGTTCCTGCTCATCAATCATCCGCTGGACTGCCCCATCTGCGACCAGGGCGGCGAATGCCAGTTGCAGGATCTGGCCGTAGGTTATGGCGGCGATTCCTCGCGCTATGGCGAGGAAAAGCGCGTGGTGGCGCACAAGGACGTAGGCCCGCTGATCTCCATGGAAGAGATGAGCCGCTGCATCCATTGCACGCGTTGTGTTCGTTTCGGCCAGGAAATCGCCGGCGTGATGGAACTTGGCATGGTGAACCGTGGCGAGCATTCGGAGATCACGACCGTGATCGGCGATACGGTCGACTCGGAACTGTCGGGCAACATGATCGACCTGTGCCCGGTGGGCGCACTGACCAGCAAGCCCTTCCGCTACAGCGCCCGCACGTGGGAACTTTCTCGCCGCAAATCCGTGAGTCCGCACGACTCCACGGGCGCCAATCTCATTGTGCAAGTCAAGAACCACAAGGTCATGCGCGTCGTCCCGTTCGAGAACGAGGATGTCAACGAGTGCTGGATTGCTGACCGCGACCGTTTTTCCTATGAGGCATTGAATTCCCCCGACCGCCTGACACGTCCCATGCTCAAACAGGGTGGGGAGTGGAAGGAAGTCGATTGGCAGACGGCCCTGGAATATGTGGCCAACGGTCTGCGGTGCGTCAAGACTGAGCACGGCGCCCAGAGCATCGGAGCGCTGGTAAGCCCGCACAGCACAGTAGAAGAGTTGTTCCTGGCCGGCGCGCTGGTGCGTGGGTTGGGTAGCGACAACATCGACCACCGTCTGCGCCATGCGGAGTTCGGCAAGGCCGAAGGTGTGCGCTGGCTGGGGACGTCCATCGCATCCCTGAGCACGCTGCAGTCCGTGTTGGTCGTTGGCTCGAATCTGCGCAAGGATCATCCCTTGTTTGCACAGCGAATTCGGCAGGCAGCGCGCCATGGGTGTGTGGTGAGTGCTATTAATTCAGTAGCAAGTGATTGGGCCATTCCGAATGTCCGCACCAAGCTGGCCCCAGCGGCCGGCTGGAGCACGGCGCTGGCGGAAGTCGCAGCCGCCATCGCTGCAGAGAAGGGCGTGGCTGCCCCCGTGCAAGGAGCTGCCACCAGCGAAGAAGCCCGGGCCATTGCTGCTGCATTGCTGACGGGGGAGCGCAAAGCCATTCTGCTGGGCAATGGTGCTGCCCATCATGCCCAAGCGTCAAGCCTGCTGGCGCTGGCGCAGTGGATCGGTGCCCAGACCGGAGCGACGGTGGGTTACCTGACGGAGGCCGCCAATACGGTCGGTGCGCAGTTCGTGGGTGCGCAACCCCAAGAGGGCGGGCTGAACGCTGCACAAATGCTGGATGGCCGCCTGAAGGCAGCCCTGCTGCTGAATGTGGAGCCTGAGCACGACTCCGCCATGGGTGCTGCAGCGGCTCAAGCTTTGGCGCAGACCGACATGGTCGTCACGCTGAGCCCGTTCAAGACCAACCTCGAGTTCAGCGACGTGCTGCTGCCGATCGCTCCGTTCTCCGAGACCTCGGGTAGTTTCGTCAACGCCGAAGGGCGCCTGCAGAGCTTCCATGCCGTGGTCAAACCGGCCGGCGAGGCGCGTCCCGCGTGGAAGGTATTGCGCGTGCTGGGCAATCTGCTCGGGCTGGAAGGCATGGACTACGAGACGTCCCAGGATGTGCTGGTCCGTGCGACCGGCAAGCCCGCAGGTGAGTGCACGCTGCTGCCTGCGGAGCGCCTGAGCAACGCCACATCGGCCGAGCCGAAGCTGGGCGGCGAGTGTGCTGAACCCGTCGTGGCAGCCATCTATCAGCTCGACAGCCTGGTGCGCCGCGCACCGTCGCTGCAACTGACTGCCGACGCGCGCGCGGCACGTGAAGGAGTCGCCGCATGATCGATGCAATCTACAACGGCGGCCTCAATCTGGTTGCGGCCGGATGGTGGACCGGGGTGGCTTGGCCCGTACTCTGGATCCTGATCAAGATCGTCTGCATCGTGGGCCCCCTGATGGGTGCCGTGGCCTACCTGACGCTGTGGGAGCGCAAGCTGCTGGGCTTCATGCAGGTGCGCATGGGTCCCAACCGCGTGGGCCCCTTCGGTTTGCTGCAACCTCTGGCTGACGGTCTGAAATTGCTCTCGAAGGAGTTGATCCAGCCCACGGCCGCGGCCAAGGGCTTGTTCTACCTCGGCCCGGTCATGGCCATCATGCCTGCCCTGGCGGCCTGGGTGGCGATTCCCTTCGGACCCGATGTAGCGCTGGCCAACGTCAATGCGGGTCTGTTGCTGATCATGGCCATCACCTCCATCGAGGTTTACGGCGTGATCATTGCGGGATGGGCGTCCAACTCCAAATACGCCTTTCTGGGCGCGCTGCGTGCGTCTGCACAGATGGTGAGCTACGAAATTGCCATGGGCTTCTGCTTCCTGGTCGTCATCATGGTGTCGGGCAGCATGAACCTGACCGAGATCGTGCTGGGCCAAGGGCAGGGCACGATGGCGGCCATGGGCCTGAACTTCCTGTCGTGGAATTGGCTGCCCCTGTTGCCCATCTTCTTGGTCTACCTGATCTCGGGCGTGGCCGAAGTGAACCGCCACCCGTTTGACGTGGTGGAAGGTGAGGCGGAAATCGTCGCCGGTCACATGGTCGAGTATTCAGGCATGGGTTTCGCCATCTTCTTCCTGGCCGAATACGCCAGCATGTGGCTGGTTTCCATCCTGGCGGTGGTGATGTTCCTGGGCGGCTGGCTGCCGCCGATCGAAGCCCTGGGCTTCGTTCCGGGCTGGATCTGGCTGGGCATCAAGACGTTCCTGGTGGTATCCATGTTCATTTGGATTCGTGCCACGTTCCCGCGCTTCCGCTATGACCAGATCATGCGTCTGGGTTGGAAGATCTTTATTCCGGTCACGCTGGTATGGCTGTTGATCGTGGGCGCCTGGTTGCTGTCGCCCTGGAACATCTGGAAATAAGCGGGGACATCCATGGCTGCTGTTGCTGCTCCTGCATCCTTTTCAATCAAGGATTTCTTCAAGAGCTTCATGCTCTGGGAACTGGCGAAGGGCATGGCCCTGACCGGTCGCTATACCTTCCGTCGCAAGGTCACTGTGCAGTTCCCCGAGGAGAAGACACCGTTGTCGCCGCGGTTTCGCGGCCTGCACGCGCTGCGCCGTTACGACAACGGCGAAGAGCGCTGCATTGCCTGCAAGCTGTGCGAAGCGGTGTGCCCGGCGCTGGCCATCACCATCGAGTCGAACGTGCGTGAGGACGGTTCGCGCCGTACCACCCGTTATGACATCGACCTGACCAAGTGCATTTTTTGTGGCTTTTGCGAAGAGAGCTGCCCGGTGGATTCCATCGTGGAAACGCAGATTTTCGAATACCACGGCGAGAAGCGCGGTGATCTGTACTTCACCAAGGACATGCTGCTGGCCGTGGGCGACCGCTACGAGCCCGAGATCGCAGCCGCCAAGGCGGCGGACGCCAAGTACCGTTGATCGGGTTGCCTCACCGCACCTGACTTTTTGAAAAGACCCGATTCATGGACGCCAAAACCGGTTTCTTCTACTTGTTCTCGGTAGTGCTGCTGTACGCGGCCTTCCGGGTCATAACGGCGCGCAACCCCGTGCATGCCGTGCTGCATCTGATTCTTGCCTTCTCGCAGGCCGCCGGCGTGTGGTTTCTGCTGAAGGCGGAATTCCTCGCCATCACGCTGGTGCTCGTCTACCTGGGCGCCGTGATGGTGCTGTTCCTCTTTGTCGTGATGATGCTGGACATCCGCATCGATACCGTGCGACGCGGTTTCTGGAAGCACTTTCCTTTGGCGGCATTCATCGGTGCCCTGGTGGCATTCGAGATGGCCGCTGTGCTCATGACTGGTTTTCGTGGCATCGAAGAGCCCAAGGCCGTCGAAGTGCTGGTGAATGCTGCGGGGCAGGTGGTGCCTTACTCGAACACCAAAGCCTTGGGCAAACTGCTCTACACAGAGTACCTGTACCCCGTTGAAGTGGCTGCGGTGATCCTGCTGGTGGCCATGATTGCAGCCATCGCCCTGACCTTGCGCCAGCGCAAGGACTCCAAGGCCATTGACCCTTCGGAGCAGGTGCGCGTGCGTGCCCGTGATCGCCTTGTCATGGTCCAGTTGCCCGTCACGCAGCAGGCCGCTGCGCCAGCAGTTCCCGAGTCTGCAGAGGAGAAGAAGCAATGACATTGACTCTGGGTCACTTTCTCTCGCTAGGCGCCATGCTGTTCGCCCTGGCGGTGATTGGCATCTTCCTGAACCGTAAGAACCTCATCGTCCTGCTCATGGCGATCGAGCTGATGCTGCTCGCGGTCAACATCAACTTCGTGGCCTTTTCTCATTACCTGGGCGATATGCACGGTCAGGTATTCGTGTTCTTCATCCTCACGGTGGCGGCTGCTGAGTCCGCCATCGGCCTGGCCATCCTGGTGCTGCTGTTCCGTAACAAGACCAGCATTGATGCGGAAGATCTCAACACCCTCAAGGGTTGATGGGTCGCCCCGGTACTTGCAAGGTTCTCAAGAATGAGTCAAACCCTTTCTGCTTCGACGCTGCTGGCGGTGCCCCTGGCGCCGCTCGTCGGCTCCGTGCTTGCGGGCATCTTTGGCACGGCCTTCGGCGGCAACTGGTTCGGTCGCCGTGCTTCCCATTCACTCACCATCCTGGGGGTGTTGGTCGCCTTCGTGCTCTCGGCGATGACGCTCAAGAGCGTGGCTGTGGATGGCGCCCGTTTCAACGAGACCATCTATACGTGGATGGTGGTGGGCGGTCTGAAGATGGAGGTGGGCTTCCTCATCGACAGCCTCACCGCCATGATGATGTGCGTGGTGACCTTCGTCTCCTTGATGGTGCACATCTACACCATCGGCTACATGGAGGAGGACGAAGGCTATAACCGTTTCTTCGCCTACATCTCGCTGTTCACGTTCTCCATGCTCATGCTTGTCATGAGCAACAACCTCTTGCAACTGTTCTTCGGCTGGGAGGCGGTGGGCTTGGTGTCCTACCTGCTGATCGGCTTCTGGTTCAACAAACAGTCGGCGATCTTCGCCAACATGAAGGCCTTCCTGGTCAACCGCGTCGGCGACTTCGGCTTCATCCTTGGCATTGGCTTGATCGCTGCCTACGCGGGCACCTTCAACTACAGCGAGATCTTCGCCAAGTCGGGCGAACTGGGCGCGATTGGCTTCCCCGGCACCGACTGGATGCTGATCACCGTGATCTGCATCTGCCTGTTCATCGGCGCGATGGGCAAGTCTGCTCAGTTCCCGCTGCACGTGTGGCTGCCCGACTCGATGGAAGGCCCGACACCGATTTCGGCGCTGATTCACGCGGCCACCATGGTGACGGCCGGCATTTTCATGGTGTCGCGCATGTCGCCGCTGTTTGAGTTGTCGGATACCGCGCTGAACTTCATTCTGGTGATCGGCGCGATCACCGCACTGTTCATGGGTTTCTTGGGCATCATCCAGAACGACATCAAGCGGGTGGTGGCGTATTCCACGCTGTCGCAGCTGGGTTACATGACCGTCGCCCTGGGCGCATCGGCCTATTCGGTGGCCGTCTTCCACCTGATGACGCATGCGTTCTTCAAGGCCTTGCTGTTCCTGGGCGCCGGCTCGGTGATCATGGGCATGCACCACAACCAGGACATCCGCTGGATGGGAGGCGTGCGCAAGTACATGCCCATCACTTGGATTACCTCGCTGTTGGGATCTCTGGCCCTGATCGGCACGCCGCTGTTCTCAGGCTTCTATTCCAAGGACAGCATCATCGAGGCGGTGCATGCCAGCACGCTGCCGGCTGCGGGCTTCGCCCATTTCGCCGTACTGGCCGGCGTGTTCGTGACGGCGTTCTACTCCTTCCGTATGTATTTTCTTGTGTTCCACGGCAAGGAACGCTACGACCAAAATCCCGATGCGCACCACGGCGACCACCATGGCCACGATGACCATCATGAGCCGCATGAGTCCCCGTGGGTGGTGACCGTGCCGCTGATTCTGTTGGCCATTCCCTCCGTGCTGATCGGCTTCATGACCATCCAGCCGATGCTGTTTGGCGATTTCTTCAAGGACGTGATCTTCGTGGACGCCGCCAAGCACCCTGCGATGGCGGAACTGGCGGAGATCTTCCACGGTCCGTTGGCCATGGCTCTGCACGGCCTGCAGACGGCACCGTTCTGGCTGGCACTGGCTGGCGTCGCGATGGCGTACTACATGTACATGGTCAACCCGGCGCTGCCCGCGGCCATCAAGCGTATGTTCCAGCCGATCTATACCTTGTTCGAAAACAAGTACTACCTCGACTGGATCAACGAAAACATCATCGCGCGTGGTGCCCGTGGCTTGGGCATTGCTCTGTGGAGGGGCGGCGACCAAGGCGTGATCGACGGGGCCCTCGTGAACGGCTCGTGGAAGCTCGTGGGACGTATCGCAGGCCTGGTGCGCTGGCTCCAGTCGGGCTATATCTACCACTATGCGCTGGTGATGATCCTGGGTGTGTTCGCGCTCATGACTTATTTCGTCTGGCTCAACAAGTAGGAGAAAAAAGAAAATGGGTTTGTTGAGTCTTGCCATCTGGGTGCCCATTGCCTTCGGCACCCTCCTGCTGGCCTTGGGGCGCGATGAGCATGCACGCATGGTCCGCTGGCTGGCGCTCATCGGCGCGCTGCTGGGTTTGGCCGTCACGCTCCCGCTCATGGGCGGCTTCGACAACGGCAGCGCGGCTGCACAGTTTGTCGAAAAGTCCATGTGGATCGAGCGCTTCAACGTCTACTACCACCTGGGTGTGGACGGCATCGCTTTCTGGTTCGTGCCGCTGACGGCGTTCATCACCGTCATCGTCGTGATTGCCTCCTGGGAATCGATCACCGAGCGGGTGAATCAGTACATGGGCGCGTTCCTGATCCTTTCGGGTCTGATGGTCGGCGTCTTCAGCGCCATGGACGGCATGTTGTTCTACGTGTTCTTCGAGGCCACGCTGATCCCGATGTACCTGATCATCGGTATCTGGGGCGGGCCGAACAAGATTTACGCGGCTTTCAAGTTTTTCCTGTACACGCTGCTGGGCTCGCTGCTCACGCTGATTGCGTTCATCTACCTGTACAACCAGTCGGGCGGCAGCTTTGACATCGCTACGTGGCACAAGCTGCCCCTGTCGGCGACCGCGCAGACCCTGCTCTTCTTCGCCTTCTTCGCGGCATTTGCCGTGAAGGTGCCTATGTGGCCGGTGCATACCTGGTTGCCCGATGTGCACGTGGAAGCGCCCACGGGCGGCTCCGCTGTGCTGGCCGCCATCATGCTGAAGCTGGGCGCGTATGGTTTCCTGCGCTTCTCGCTGCCGATCGCACCAGACGCTTCGCGCGAATGGGCGTGGCTGATGATCGCCCTGTCGCTGGTGGCTGTGATCTATGTGGGGCTGGTGGCCATGGTGCAAAAGGACATGAAGAAACTCGTGGCCTACTCGTCGGTTGCGCACATGGGCTTTGTCACGCTGGGCTTCTTCGTCTTCAATGAAATGGGTGTCTCGGGCGGCCTGGTCCAGATGATTGCGCACGGCTTCGTGTCCGGCGCCATGTTCCTGTGCATTGGCGTGCTGTACGACCGCGTGCATTCGCGCGAGATCGCTTCCTATGGCGGCGTGGTCAACACCATGCCCAAGTTCGCGGCCTTTGCGCTGCTGTTCACCATGGCCAATTGCGGGCTGCCGGCTACGGCGGGCTTCGTCGGTGAATGGATGGTCATCATCGCCGCCGTGAAGTTCGACTTTTGGGTCGGTCTTGGTGCGGCGTTGGCGTTGATCCTGGGCGCCAGCTATTCGCTATGGATGTACAAGCGCGTCTACCTGGGCCCCGTCACGAACGACAACGTGCGCGGCCTGACGGATATTGGCGGACGGGAATTCCTTGTGCTGGGGTTGCTCGCGATTGCCGTGCTGTACATGGGCGTCTATCCCAAGCCGTTCACGGACGTGATGGATGTGTCCGTGGCAGAGTTGCTCAAGCATGTGGCGCAATCCAAGCTCAACTGACCAGACTGAACCGAGAGATACGAGATGATTGACAACATCAGCTGGCTGGCGATTTATCCCGAAATCGTGCTGCTGGTCATGGCTTGCGTGATTGCCCTGGTGGACCTGGGCGTCAGCAGTGCGCGCCGCACGGGAACTTACGTGCTCACCATGCTCACCCTGGCGGTGGTGGCGGCGCTTCAGGCCATGTACGCCAGCAGTGGCAACACCTTCTATGCCTGGGGCAACATGGTGGTCAGCGATGCCATGGGCAATTGGCTCAAGTGCTTCGCGACCGTGGCCGTGATGGTCCTGCTCGTTTATGGCCGTCCCTATGCCGCGGACCGCGACATGTTGCGTGGTGGTGAGTTGTTCACGCTGACCATGCTCGCTCTGCTGGGGATGTTTGTGCTGATCTCGGCCAACAACTTCCTGCTGATCTATCTGGGCCTGGAACTGCTCACGCTCTCCAGCTATGCACTGGTGGCCCTGCGGCGCGACAACACCACGGCCACCGAGGCCGCGATGAAGTATTTCGTACTGGGTGCCATGGCCAGCGGCTTCCTGCTGTATGGCCTGTCCATGCTCTACGGCGCCACCGGTTCGCTGGACATCGGCCAGGTATTCAAGGCCATCAACGCGGGGCAGATCCGTCACCAGGTACTGGTGTTCGGCCTGGTGTTCGTGGTTGCCGGGCTGGCTTTCAAGATGGGCGTGGTCCCGTTCCATATGTGGGTGCCTGACGTGTACCAGGGCGCGCCCACGGCCGTGACGCTGTTCATCGGTAGCGCCCCCAAGCTGGCCGCGTTCGCCATGACCATTCGCCTGCTGGTGGACGGCCTGTTGCCGCTGGCCATCGACTGGCAGCAGATGCTCGCGGTACTGGCCATCGGGTCGCTGCTGGTGGGTAACCTTGCTGCGATCATGCAGACCAATCTCAAGCGCATGCTGGCGTACTCGACGATCTCGCAGATGGCATTCGTGCTACTGGGCCTGATGTCGGGTGTGGTGCATGGCAACGTGGACGCCACCGCTGTGGAGAACGCCTACAGCTCCGCCATGTTCTACGTGGTGACCTATGTGCTCACCACGTTGGCGGCCTTCGGTGTGATCCTGCTGTTGGCGCGCGAAGGTTTTGAAAGCGAAGAAATTTCCGACCTGGCCGGTCTGAACCAGCGCAGCCCGCTGTACGCAGGCGTGATGGCCGTGTGTCTGTTCTCGATGGCCGGCATTCCGCCGCTGGTCGGTTTCTATGCCAAGCTGGCCGTGCTGCAAGCGTTGGTCGCGTCCGGGCAGGTACTGCACATCGCCTTGGCGGTATTCGCCGTCATGATGTCGTTGATCGGCGCGTTCTACTACCTGCGCGTGGTGAAGGTGATGTACTTCGACGCACCATTGACTGCTACCAGCGTGTCCGCACCGTTGGACGTGCGTGTGGTGCTGACCATCAATGGCGCTCTGGTCCTGGTCCTGGGACTGCTGCCGGGTGGGCTGATGGCCCTGTGCGCCGATGCCATCGTGCGCGCCCTCGCCACCTGACCGGGCGCCGCGGCTGCCATGACCCAGACGGGGGCCATCTGGCTGGTAATTTTGGCCGCCCTTGTGGCGGCCAATCTCCCTTTCATCAATGACCGGTGGCTGGTCGTCGGCGCACGCGCCCGGGAAGGCAAACCCTTCTTCGTCCGCGCGCTGGAATTGGTGTTGCTGTACTTCCTGGTCGGTGGTCTGGCGTTGGCGCTCGAAAAACGGGCAGGGCAGATTGCGCCCCAGGGCTGGGAGTTCTACGCGGTCACCGGGGCGCTGTTCGTGACGCTGGCATTTCCGGGGTTCGTCTACCGCTACCTGATGCGTCGCCGCGACCGCAGTGCCGCCGAGGACTGATGAGGGTTGGCCTTGAAAGTACTCGACCTGCTGTGTTCGCTCGACCACACGTTTGAAGGCTGGTTTGCGAGTGAGGGCGACTTTCACAGCCAGCAGGCACGTGGCCTGGTGCAGTGTCCGATGTGCGGAGACTCGCAGGTGCGCAAGGGGGTCAGCGCTCCCCGGTTGAACCTGAGCACCGGGGCCTCCACATCGCGGGAAGCCACTGCGACGGCTCCCGCTCCCGTTCCGCCAGAGGGGGTATCCGCCGCCTTTCAGGCCGCATGGCTTGCCATGGCGCGCCGGGTCATGGCGCAGACCGAGGACGTGGGAGACCGCTTCGCATCCGAGGCACGCCGCATGCACTACGGCGAGACGGAAGAGCGCGGCATACGCGGCCAAGCGACGCCTCAGGAAACCGCCGAGCTGCTGAATGAGGGCATTGCGGTGCTGCCGCTGGCGTTGCCGCAGGCAGCGAAAGAGCCTCTGCACTAGGGTTCTGGCTCTGGCTGGCTCTAGCGCGTCGGCGCCGCCCCCACTTTCCCTTCAACGCGAGAACTGCAGCGCTGCCAAGCGGGCATAGACGCCGCCCTGGTGCAGCAAGTCCTCGTGCCGCCCCTGCTCGACGATGCTTCCATGGTCCATGACCACGATGCGGTCCGCATGCTGGACGGTGGCCAGCCGGTGGGCGATGACCAGGGTAATACGTTGGCGGGAATGCTGGCGAAGCGCGGTGTCCAGCGCAAGCTGCACGGCACGCTCGCTGTGCGCGTCCAGGGCGCTTGTGGCCTCGTCCAGGAGCAGTACGGGGGCGTTCTTGAGCAGCGCGCGGGCTATGGCAATGCGCTGGCGTTGGCCTCCTGAGACGCGCACGCCATGCTCGCCGAGAAAGGTGTCGTACCCCTGCGGCAGCGCGTCGATGAATTCATGGGCAAATGCGGCGCGTGCTGCCGCTTCCACGGCGTGTCGGCTCGCCTGCGGATCGCCATAGCGGATATTGTCCAGGGCCGATGCGGAAAAAATCTCGGCGTCTTGCGGAACCACGCCAATGTGGCTTCGCAGCACCTGCGGGTCCATGTCGCGCAAGTCCACGCCACCCAACGTGATGCGGCCCTCGCTCACGTCGTAGAAGCGTTGCAGCAATTGAAAGACGGTGGACTTGCCGGCGCCGCTGCTGCCCACCAACGCAACGGTTTCTCCTGGCAGCAGGCGCAGGTCGAAGTGGCGCAGCGCGGGTGGCACGGGGCGCGAGGGATAGGAGAAGCCTACGCCCGTGAACTCGATCGAAAGGTCTGTGGCCCGCGGCATGGCGGGCCGGGATGGTGCGGCAAGCGTGGGGCGTGTTGCGAGCAGTTCCATCAGCCGCTCCATCGCACCCGCGGCGCGCAACAGGTCGCCATAGACCTCGCCCAGCACGGCTACGGCACCCGCGAGAAACATCGCATAGAGAATGGTCTGCCCCAGTTGCCCGGCCGACAGCGTCCCTGCAAGGACCGCCTGGGCCCCGAGATACAACCCCCACAGCAACAGCGCGGCGCTGGCAATGATGATGAAGGCCATCAGCGCTGCACGGGCGCCGCTGCGGCGCAGGGCTGCACGCAGCGCACTCTCCGTAGCCGCCGCGAAGCGGGCGGCTTCCCGTGCTTCAGCCGTGTAGCTTTGCACCACGGGAATGGCGCCCAACACCTCTGCGGCGATGGCGCTGGCATCTGCCACGCGGTCCTGGCTTGCGCGTGACAGACGCCGTACACGCCGTCCGATCCACATCGACGGCAGCACGATGGCGACGATGGCCCCGAAGGCGAGCGCCATCACGTAGGGCGTGCTCCAGATCAGCATGCCCAGCGCCCCGGCGCCCAGCACGGCATTGCGCAGCCCCATGGACAGCGATGAGCCCACGACGGTCTGCACCAGTGTCGTGTCGGCCGTGAGGCGCGACAGCACTTCTCCCGTTTGCGTGGTTTCAAAGAACTCCGGGCTCTGCCGCAGCACGTGCGCGTAGACGGCGTTGCGCAGATCTGCCGTGACGCGTTCGCCCAGCCAGCTCATGAGGTAGTAGCGTGCGGCCGACGCCAATCCAAGTGCCACGGCGACCGCGAACAGCACTGCAAAGTGCGTGCGCAAGGCCGGTGCGCCGACGCCTTTTCCCCCGGGGGTGGCTGCGCTAATCGCGCCATCGATCAATTGACGCAGGGCCGTGGGAAAGGCCAGCGTTGCCAAGGCGGCGAGCAGCAGAAACGCCATCGCGCCAGCGAGGTGTATCCGGTAGGGACGCAGGAACGGCGCCAGTTCCCTCATCAGGTGGCGCATGTCCTGGGGTCTTTTCTGGGCGTTGGTGGACCTTGCCATGCGCCAGTGTAGGGCGTAAGAGTCGCTGGGTTACGTGGCGCCGAAGCGGTCCATGAACGCCGCTGCAAAGGCCGGGCCGCCACTGAGGGACAGCGTCAAGGTCACCCATGCCTGGGGCTGGGATTGTGGTCGTGGATGAATTTGCCGTTCGTGGATGTCGAACCCCAGCGCCAGCAAGGGCAACCCGTCGCGCTCGCACTGCAGGTCGTAGTCCCACAGTCCTCCCGTCTCGACCGGGCCGCGCAGAGCGCCGAACTCGGTGTGCGCCCAGTCCAGCAGCGCTGTAATCTCCGCCAGCAGCTCGGGCAGGCGTGCCGTGGGCACGCTGGCCACGGCATCCCAGGTGGCCGTGCCTTCCTCATCCTCGCTGTAGTCAAAATCCAGAAAATGCAAAGTCATGCGACAACCCAGCCCTGTGATGCGGGCGCTGTTTCCTCAGGAGAAATCATGCTGAAGTGCCCCGAGCCTATTGCATCCCCGCCCGCGTTGCGGGCCGACGGGATCTGCTTCGGCTTTGCGCAACGGCCCTTATTCCAGCATTGGAGCGCGGATTTTCCCGCAGGCCTGGTGCTGGTGCAGGGTGGGGATGGGGCGGGCAAGACCAGCCTGTTGCGCCTGATGGCCGGAGAGTGGACGCCGCAGGCCGGGCGGATGCTGCTGCATGGCACGAGCGCGACGCAGCATCCGGCGCAATACCGGGCACAGGTCTTTTGGCGCGACCCGCGTGCGCCGTGGCCGCAGGCGATGACGGCGCAGGACTGGGCCGCCGGGCAGCGCACGCTCCATGCGCGCTGGTCCGAGGAGGACTGGCGCGCCCACGCCGCGGGCTGGGGCATTGCCGGGCATTTGCACAAGGCCATGCACCAGCTTTCCGCAGGCAGCCAGCGCAAGGTGCTGATGGCCGGCGCACTGGCCAGCGGCGCCCCACTGACATTGCTGGATGAGCCGCTGGCCGGCCTGGACAAGGCGTCCATCACCTACCTGCTGCAGGCGCTGCAGCGGGAGGCAAGTGCACCCCGCACCCCTGGGCGCGTGTTGGTGGTGGCGCATTACGATGCGTTGGGCGATCTGCCCTGGCGCCACCGGGTGGTACTGCCGGAATAAACTGACGCACCTTTTTCCGCGCCCGCTGGCGCAAGGAGTTGTCGTGGAAGCCCTGCTGTTTGCCCCCGCCGCCGTTGCCATTGCGCTCACGCCCGGCCCCAACAATTTCTGCGGGCTCAACAACGGCATCCGCGCCGGTGTCGCAGCCGCGCTGATCGCGACCGTGGGGCGGGTGGCCGCATTCGCCATTTTCCTCAGTGTCTCGGCCGTGGGATTGGGGGCCATGCTGCTGGCTTCGGAGGCCGCCTTCACGGCCGTTAAATGGGCCGGCGCCGTTTATCTGTTCTGGATTGGCTGGCGCGCATGGCGCAGCCGGGAGTTCGGTGGCGCGGCGCTGGTCGAGGGAGATGAGGCACCCGCACCCGCGCACGCCTCGGTGCGCGCCCTGATGGCACAGGAGTTCCTGCTGGGCATCACCAACCCCAAGGCCATCATCCTCTTTGCGGCCGTCTTCCCGCAGTTCATCGATCCGGCACAGCCCGCGGCGCGGCAGTTCCTGGTACTGGGCAGCATCTACCTGATGGCGGAATTCGTGGCCACAGCGGTGTATGCCACGTGCGGGCGGCAGATCCGCCGCGTGATTCGCACGCAGCGCGGCGTGGTGCGGCTGAACCGTGCCACAGGTGGCTTCTTCATGGGAGCTGGCGGCTTGTTGCTGACGGCCAACCGCTAAAAAAAAGCCGGCCCAGGGGCCGGCTTGCGCGGTGTGCCGCAGGCGCGGGGCCTGCGCAGGGGTATCAGACCACGCCTTGCGCCAGCATGGCGTCGGCCACCTTCACGAAGCCAGCCACGTTGGCACCGTTGATGTAGCTCACGCTGCCATCGGCGCGCTTGCCGTATTGCAGGCAGGCGGCGTGGATGCCCTGCATGATCTGGAGCAGGCGCGCATCCACTTCGTCGCGGGTCCACGACAGGCGCATGGCGTTCTGGCTCATTTCCAGGCCCGAGGTGGCCACGCCACCGGCGTTGCTGGCCTTGCCCGGTGCGTACAGCACGCCCGCCTGCTCGAACAGTTTGGCTGCCTCGTTGGTCGAGGGCATGTTGGCGCCTTCGGCCACGCACAGCACGCCGTTCTTGATGAGGGTGCGGGCGTCGTTTTCGTCCAGCTCGTTTTGCGTGGCGCAGGGCAGGGCCACGTCCACCTTGACATGCCAGGGACGCACGCCGGCTTCGAACTTCACGCCGGTACGCGCGGCGTAGTCGCTCACGCGGCCGTAATGGTGGTTCTTCACGTCCATCAGGATGGCCAGCTTCTCGGGGGTGAAGCCGTCTTCGTCGATGATGGTGCCGCTGGAGTCCGACACGGTGATGACCTTGGCACCGAGTTGCATGGCCTTTTCCACGGCGTACTGGGCCACGTTGCCCGAGCCGGACACGGACACGCGCAGGCCGTCGAAGCTGCGGCCGCGGGTCTTGAGCATCTCGTCGGCGAAGTACACCGTGCCGTAGCCGGTGGCCTCGGGGCGGATCAGCGAGCCGCCGAAGGCCAGACCCTTGCCCGTGAACACGCTGGCGGCGTTGTTGGCCAGCTTCTTGTACATGCCCGCCATGAAGCCGACCTCACGGCCACCCACGCCGATATCACCCGCAGGCACGTCGGTGTCGGGACCCACGTGGCGGAACAGCTCCGTCACGAAGGCCTGGCAAAAGCGCATGACTTCGGCCGGGCTCTTGCCCTTGGGGTCGAAGTCCGAGCCACCCTTGCCGCCGCCCATGGGCAGCGTGGTCAGCGCGTTCTTGAAGGTCTGCTCGAAGGCCAGGAACTTCAGCACCGACAGGTTGACCGAGGGGTGAAAGCGCAGGCCGCCCTTGTAAGGGCCGATCGCCATGCTGTGCTGGATGCGGTAGCCGCGGTTGATATGCACATTGCCGTGATCGTCGAACCAGGACACGCGGAACATCACCACCCGCTCGGGCTCCACCAGGCGCTCCAGCAGGCCTTGCTCGGCATAGCGCGGATTCTTTTCGATGAATGGCCACAGGCTTTCCATGACCTCGGTCACGGCTTGCAGGTATTCGGGCTGGCCGGGGTTGCGCTGTGCAACCTGTTCAAGGAAATGGCCCACGGATTGGTGCTTCATAAGGACTTTCTGCTCAAGGGAAATTTAGCGATGCGGCAATGCAGCATCGAATTATGTCAAAAAGACATGTGGTTATGCACCATTTTGGATTTGATGCCTCGCAATGGGACAGGTTTTCGGGGTTGTCGCGCGTTGTTGGTGCGTTTTCTTGCGCGCTTTTGGTGCGAAGTCGGCGGCGAATGCCCTGTTGCGCGGGATTGCGCAACGGTTTGACAGGGGCACGGCTGCGCCGCCCTGGGCACCGCCAAAGCAGCGCTGGCAGTGCAAGGCAGTCGAGGGAGAAAGGTAGGGGAGAAAGGAATGCCGCTGGGTGGTAGCGGCGTGAGAGGGTGTGTGGATGCGCTCAGCGCCCGCGCAGGAACAGCGCGTCCAGCTCTTTCATGCTGAGCTGGCGCCAGGTGGGGCGGCCGTGGTTGCACTGGTCGGAGCGATCGGTGACTTCCATCTGGCGCAGCAGGGCGTTCATCTCGTCCAGCGTCAGCCGGCGATTGGCCCGCACGGCGCCATGGCAGGCCATGGTGGCAAGGATCTCGCTCTGCGCGCGCTGCACCACGGTGCTGGCGTCATGGGTGGCCAGCTCAGCCAGCACGCTGCGCGCCAGCTCCACGGGGTTGCCCTGGGCCAGCGTGGTGGGCACGGCGCGCACGGCCAGGGTGCGCGGCGAGAACGGCACGACCTCCAGTCCCAGCAGGGCCAACGTGTCGGCATGCGCCTCGGCGGTCGCCACCTCTTCGGGGGTGGCGGCAAAGGTGGCGGGGATGAGCAGTGGCTGGCTGGCGATGCGTGCACCTTGGTCCACCTGGGCCTTGAGCCGCTCGTACACGATGCGTTCGTGCGCCGCATGCATGTCCACCACCACCAAGCCCTGCGCGCTTTCGGCCAGGATATACACGCCATGGACCTGCGCCAAGGCGCGGCCCAGCGGCCACGTGTGTCCATCCTCGACGTGCGCAGTCGCCATATCGACGGCAGCCAGTGGAGCCGCGCTGGCGGGCGAGAAGGACGGCGCCGTGGGCGTGCCTGGAGCGACCGGTGCCATGGCGGTGGTTGCCGGCATACCGGGCGGTGGCGCAGCCGTGGATGTGCCCCAGAGTGCTTGTAAGTCAGAGACCTTGTGGCCTGCGCGTTCTTCAAATTTGATAGCTGCTTGCGCTTGCCAATAGGACGGTTGAGCTTGATTTTTATCCGCATCACCCACGGGTGGCGCGGCAGGTGCTACAGAAGTTGAAGCGGCAGCCGCCAGCGCCTGCGCGCGCGGCGCCGCCAGAGCGTTCTCCACCGCGTGGCGCACGGCCTGGTGCACCTCCCGGCTGTCGCGAAAGCGCACCTCGATCTTGGTCGGGTGCACGTTCACGTCCACACGCTGTGGGTCGATCTGTACGTACAGCGCGTATACCGGCTGCTTGTGGCCGTGCAGCACGTCCTCGTAGGCGCTGCGCGCAGCGTGCGTGAGCACCTTGTCGCGCACGAAGCGGCCGTTCACGTAGCAGAACTGCTGGTCTGCACGCGAACGGGCGGCATCGGGCAGCCCGGCGCGGCCCGTCACCGTGACCGCGCCCAGGCGCAGGTGCACGGGTACGGAGTCGCGAATGAAGTCCTCGCCCAGCACGTCGCTCAGGCGCTGCTGCAGGGCCTGCTGGCGTTTGCCCTCGTCCGCAGTGGCAGCGGGAGCCAGTGTGGCGCGCCACTGCTCCACCAGCTTGCCTTCGTGCCAGATGGCAAAGCCCACATCGGGCCGCGCCAGCGCATGGCGGCGCACGGCCTCGATGCAGTGGGCGAGCTCGGTTGCGTCGGTCTTGAGGAACTTGCGCCGCGCGGGGGTGGAGAAGAACAACTCCTTGACCTCCACGGTCGTGCCACGGCTGCGTGCCGCGGGGCGCAGTTCGCCGCTGCGCGCATCCAGCAGAAAGGCGCTGGCCTGCTGAGCGGTGCGCGACAGCAGCGCCATCTCGGACACCGACGCGATGGCGGCCAGCGCCTCGCCGCGAAAACCCATGGTGGCGACCGATTCCAGGTCGTGCAGGTTGGTGATCTTGCTCGTGGCGTGGCGGCGCAGGGCCACCGGCAGCTCATCCTGCGGGATGCCGCTGCCGTCGTCCTCCACGGCGATCAGGCGCACGCCGCCGGCCAGCAGGCGCACGGTGATCTGGGTGGCGCCCGCATCCAGGGCGTTGTCCACCAGCTCGCGCACGGCAGAGGCGGGGCGCTCCACCACTTCGCCCGCCGCGATCTGGCTGATGAGCTCGTCGGGCAGGTCGCGAATGGGGCGCCGGGGCGCGGGGGCGAGGGCGGTGTCGGAAGGCTGTGCGGTCACGCGGGGATTTTAGGTGGCGATGCGACCGCGGGTGCTGTAAGGGTCAGTGGCGGTGGCGGTAGCCGCGGTCGTTGTTGCGGCCGACCTCGTTACCGATCAGCGCGCCGGCAGCGGCGCCGCCCACGGTACCCAGCGTGGAGCCGAACACCGCGCTGCCCACCAGGCCGCCGGCCACGGCGCCGACGCCCGTGCCGATCTGTGCGTTGCTGGGCCGGTGGGCGCAGCCGCCCAGTGCAAGGGCGCCCGTGAGCAGTGCGGCAGTGGCGATCAGGCGGCTGTGGCGGAGGACGGTCATGGCGGTTCCTTTCGGGAAAATGGTCTTGTAATGAGGTGCGGCGCGGTGCGCACGCCGTGGGTGCACTATGGCGCGGCCGTGTGAAGTGTGCCCCGCGGTTTGTTTGCCAATTGCCAACAAGTGTGAGCAATTGCCAATGGTGGTGTGGTGCAACCAGGGGCATTGGGGGCGCGGGTACATTACGGCGCACTTCGCCAACGGGAGGTTTGTGTTTTGGAAGTCTTTGCGTTCCTGATCGATTTCATCCTGCATGTGGACAAGCATCTCGCCGCCTTCGTGGCCAGCTATGGCCCCTGGGTGTACGCGCTGCTGTTCATCATCGTGTTCGTGGAGACGGGCGTGGTGGTCATGCCCTTTCTGCCGGGTGACTCGCTGCTGTTCGTGGTGGGGGCGCTCAGCGGTGCAGGGTTGATGAACTTCCCGCTGGCCTGCGCGGTTCTGCTGGCTGCGGCGATCCTGGGCGACCAGTGCAACTACAGCATCGGGCGCTATTTCGGACCCAAGGTATTCCAGTGGGAAAGCTCGCGCTGGTTCAACAAGAAGGCCTTCGACCAGGCCCATGCGTTCTATGAGCGCTATGGCGGCATCACCATCGTGCTGGCGCGCTTCATGCCCTTCATCCGCACGTTCGCTCCCTTCGTGGGCGGCGTGGCGGCCATGGGGCGGGGCAAGTTCACGGCCTACAACATCGGTGGTGCGGTACTGTGGGTCGTGGGCATCTGCACGGCGGGGTACTTCTTTGGAAACATGGCCTGGGTGCAGCGGCATCTGGACAAGATCATCTGGGCCATGATCTTCATCCCCGGCCTGATTGCCATCTTTGGCGCATGGCGCGCCGGGCGCAAGGCACAGGGAACTGCGGTTGCTATTGAATAGATAGCTAGTCGCGCTTACTAGAAACGCGTTAAGGCCATATTCCATATAAAACGCCACCGCCTCGCGAGAGGGGTGGCGTTCTGCATGGTGAGGCTCTCAGGCGGGCCGTCAACGGCGGCGATCGCGGTCCCGGTCCTCACCCAATTCGTGGCCGATCAGCGCGCCAGCGGCGGCGCCGCCAATGGTGGCGGCCGTGCCGCCCACGGCGCTACCGAGTGCGCCGCCAGCCACGGCGCCGACACCGGTGCCGATCTGGGCGTTGGTGGGATTGGACGAGCAGCCCACCAGGCCCAGGGCGGCTGCGCAGGCGGCGGCGGAGAGAAGGTGGCGGTATTGCATGGTGGCTCCTTATGGTCAACAGACCCCGGTGTAGGGCCGTGACTCAACTGTCACCCCGCCGGCCCGGCGCCGGTGTAGGCCCGTCTTGCCGGCGCGTGTAGGACGCGGCGGCCCTCGGCCCTACCCCGGCGCGAGACAGATCGTCACCAGCAGCGAGGCGTCCTGCATCGCCCGCAGCACATGCGGAATGCGCGGCACCAGGTGCAGGAAGTCGCCTTCGCGCAGGGTATGCGACTGCGCGCCCGCCTGGAAAAGCACCTCGCCCTCCAGGCACAGCAGCGTGACCTCGCCCGGCGCGTCGTGCTGGTGCTGCTCTTTACCGGCAGGCAGCACGACACAGATTACTTCCAGCTGAGCGGCCTTGATGAGGGCGCTGGTGGGGGTGTCGCGCAGGCGCGACCCCAGGTGCCCGAGGTTCACTACTTCGCAGGACTGGGCGTGGGGCAGTGCCATGGCGGTCTCCTGGCCGCCGGCACGGCCGCGCTGCTCAGACGGTGCGGCTGCGCGCCAGCGGCGGGTTTTTCGCGAAGTATCGGACGATGCCGCGCATCAGCGCGTCGGCCAATTGCTCTTGATACGCGGCGGACCGCAGCTTGGACTCTTCCTCGGGGTTGCTGATGAAGGCCGTCTCCACCAGCACGCTGGGAATGTCGGGCGCCTTGAGCACGGCAAAGCCTGCCTGCTCCACGCGCGGCTTGTGCAGCTTGGCCATGCCACCGATCTCGCCCAGCAGCACGCTGCCGAGCTTCAGGCTGTCGTTGATCTGCGCCGTGGTGCTCATGTCCAGCAGCGCGCGCTGCACATGGCGGTCCTGCTGGGCGCCCAGGTTCACGCCGCCGATCAGGTCGGCCTCGTTCTCCTTGTTGGCCAGCCAGCGCGCGGCCGAGCTGGACGCGCCGCCCTGGCTCAGCGCGAACACGCTGGCGCCGCGTGCCGACGGGGTGGTGAAGGCGTCGGCGTGGATGGACACGAACAGGTCTGCCTGCACGCGCCGCGCCTTGTCCACGCGCGCCGCCAGCGGGACGAAGAAGTCACCGTCGCGCGTGAGAAAGGCGCGCATGGGATTGCCGCCCACCTGCGTGGCATTGATGCGGTCGCGCAGCAGGTGCGCCACTTTCAGCACCACGTCCTTTTCGCGCGTGCCGCGCGGGCCGATGGCGCCCGGGTCTTCGCCGCCGTGGCCGGGGTCCAGCGCGATGATGATGAGGCGGTCGGTGGAATACGCCGCGCGGGCCGTCGTAGGCGGGGTGGCGGGCGCGGCAGGGCGTGCCGGGGCGGCGGGTGCCGGCGCCACGGGTGCGGTTGCCACCGCCGTGCCCGGCACGGGCAGGGCAGGGGGCATGGCCTGCGGTGCGGAATGCCGTGCGATCAGGTCACCCAGAGGGTCCGTCAATGGGGTGACTGCCATGGCGCGCCCCGTACCCGCGCTGCCGGGCAGCGGCGCGGTGGCGTCGCGCAGCCGCTCGGCGATCAGTGCCTCCAGCGGGTCGGGCGGCTGCGCGGGATACAGGTCGAACACCAGCCGGTGCTGGTACGCGGCCACGGGCTGCAGCGTGAAGACCTGCGGCCGCGCCGCCTGCTTCAGGTCCACCACCAGGCGCACCACGCCGGGCGCGTTCTGGCCCACGCGGATGCCGGCGATGTTGGGATCGTCTGCGCGCACCTTGGCGACCAATTCGCGCAGCGAGGGGTTGAGGTCGATACCCTCGATGTCCACGGCCAGGCGCGGCGGCGTGTCCACGAAGGTCTGGCGGGCCGTGAGCGCGCGGTCCGATTCGATGGTCACCCGTGAATAGTCGGGCGCGGGCCAGACACGCACCGCGACGATGGTGGCGCCGCGTGCGATCTGTTGCGTGCCCAGCAGCAGCACCAGGCTACCCGCGCGCAGCAGGGTGCGGCGGCTGTGAAGGGGGGAAGGGCGGCGGGCATCGCTCATGGGGTGTCCAGTCCTTGCAGTATGGCGCTGCCATGGGGCGTGTGGGCTCGCAGCGTCACGTGCCGGGCTGAATCATCCTCCGCTTCAATGTGAATAGCAATATCCGCAGGCGGGATGAGGGTTCCTGCATGGCCAGGCCACTCGGCCAGCTTCAGGCCGGGGCTGGCGAAGATGTCGCGAAAGCCTGCGTCTTCCCACTCGCGCGGGTCGCTGAAGCGGTAGAAGTCGAAGTGCCAGATGTTCAGTCCTGGTGCCTGGTGCGGCTCGACCACGGCGTAGGTGGGGCTCTTGACGCGCCCCTGCACGCCCAGGGCGCGCAGCAGGTGGCGCACCAGCGTGGTCTTGCCTGCACCCAGGTCGCCATGCAGGGCGATGAAGGCATTGCGCAGGCCGGGCTGCGCGGCCAGGCGCACGGCGAAGCGCGCCGTGTCGTCCTCGTCCTTCCATTGCAGCGACAGGCAGTGCGGCGTTTTTACAATCGGGTGTTGATGGTGTGCAGCAGTCAACTCGTTCCTCAAATACAAGGCTGGGCCCGCGAGCTGGGATTTTCCCAAATCAAGGTGGCCGGCGTGGACTTGTCCTCCGCCGAGCCCGGATTGATGCAATGGCTGGCCCAAGGGTTCCATGGCGAGATGCATTACATGGCTGCGCATGGCTTGAAGCGTGCGCGCCCGGCGGAACTGGTGCCCGGCACCGTGAGCGTGATCACTGCGCGCATGGACTACCTGCCGCGCGCGATGGCGCTGGAAGCCTCCGAGGGCTGGCAGGCCATTGAACTTGGCCGGCTGGCGCGACCCACCGAGGCGGTGGTTTCCGTCTACGCCCGGGGACGCGACTACCACAAGGTGCTGCGCGCGCGGCTGCAAAAGCTCAGCGACCGTGTCGCCGAGGCAGTAGGGCCCTTTGGCCACCGCGTGTTCACCGACTCGGCGCCGGTGCTGGAGGCCGAGCTTGCGCGCCGCAGCGGCCAGGGTTGGCGCGGCAAGCACACACTGGTGCTGAGCCGCGAGGCCGGCTCGATGTTCTTTCTGGGCGAGATCTATGTGGATATGCCCCTTGAACCCACCGAGCCCGTCACGCACCACTGCGGCAGTTGCCAGGCATGTATCGACGTCTGCCCCACGCAGGCCATCATCGCGCCGTACCGCCTGGATGCGCGCCGCTGCATCTCCTACCTCACCATCGAGCACGCCGGGCCCATTCCGCTGGAGTTGCGCCCGCTCATGGGCAACCGCATCTATGGCTGCGACGATTGCCAGCTCATCTGCCCGTGGAACAAGTTTGCGCAGACCAGCAGCCTTCCCGATTTCGATGTGCGCGCGGGGCTGGTGGGGCAGCAGCTCGTGCATCTGTTTACGTGGGACGAGGAGACCTTCCTGCGCATGACCGAGGGCGGCCCGATCCGTCGCATCGGCCATGAGCGCTGGCTGCGCAACATCGCCGTGGCGCTGGGCAATGCGTTGCGCGCGACCCGCGACCCTGTCGTTCGCGCCGCGCTGGCTGCGCGCGCCAATGACCCGAGCCCGCTTGTGCGCGAGCATGTGGCCTGGGCGCTGGCACAGGAAAATGAATAAAAATGGCCTGAAACGCTTGCAGAACAAGCGCGAGTAGCTATTAATTAAATAGCGTCAACGCAACAAGCCCAGCGCGAAGGGCAGGCTCACCACCCCCAGCACGGTGGACAGCGTGACCAGGCCTGCGACATACGCGCCGTTGTAGCCCATGCGTGCGGCGAGTACATAGCAGGTGGATGCGGTGGACACGGCGCAGAACGCCATCAGCACCGAGGTCTGTATGGCGTCCAGCCCCAGCAGATGCGCGAACCCCCAGGCGATCAGCGGCTGCGCGAGGTGGCGAATGGTCAACACCGACACGGACAGCAGCTTGCTGCGCGTGAGCAGGCCGAACTGCATGCCCGCGCCCGCCGCCATGAGCCCCAGCGCCAGCGACGCGGCGCTGATGCGACCCACCGTGGGCTCCAGCCACGGCGGGATGCGAAAGCCCAGCAGGTTGGCCGCCAGCCCCGTCGCCGTGGCGATGATCAGCGGGTTGCGCAGCAGTTCGCGCACGAAGCCCTGCTGGCCGCCGCGCGCCATGGGCCACACGGCGGCCACGTTCAGCAGCGGTACGCACACGCCAATCAGCACCGCCACCATGAGCAAGCCCTGCGCACCCGCCAGGCGCTCGGCCAGGGCCAGCACGATGAAGGAGTTGAAACGGAAGGCCACCTGCGCCGCCGCTGCGTGGTCGCGCCGGTCGATGTGCCTGCCCAGCCAGGGCAGGTGCGGCAGGCTGTAGGCCAGTACCACGCCGCACAGGCCCGTGCCCACGCCAGCCACCACCAGGCCGGTGGCCTCGCCCACGTTGATGGGGCTCTTGACGATGGACTGGAACAGCAACACCGGGAACAGCAGGTAATACACCAGGCTTTCCACCGGCTGCCAGACGGAGCGGTTGAGGGGCGTGTAGCGGCACAGCAGGTAGCCGAACAGGATCAGCGAGAAATCCGGGAGAAGAAGCTGCACGTAACTCACGGCGCGCAGCATACCGTGGCGCTGTAGGCCGGCGGCGCGAATCATTGGGGAAACTCCCAACAAATCAGCGCGGCGCCCGCGGTGATCAAAGCGGCATGGCACCGTAGGATCGCCGCCTACCCCCTGTTTTTTCCACCAAACACAATTTGATGAGGAGATTTCGCATGCAACGTCGCAACCTGCTGGCTTTGGCGCTGGCGGCCACCGCGGGCACCGCCTTCGCCCAGGGCTACCCCAACAAGCCCGTCAAGCTGCTGGTGCCCTTCGCGCCCGGCGGCACCACCGACATCATCGCCCGCGTGATCGCCGACCCACTGTCGCGCGCGCTCGGCCAGTCGGTGGTGGTGGAGAACCGGGGCGGCGGCGGCGGCGTGATTGGCGCGCAGGAAACGGCGCGCGCAGCGCCCGATGGGTACAACCTGGGCGTGGCCACCGTGTCCACCACGGCGACCAATCCGGCCATCAACTCCAAGATCCCGTACAACCCGATCACGGACTTCACGCCCATCATCAACATCGCGGCCACGCCCAACATCATCGCGGTGCATCCCAGCTTCCCGGCCAAGGACTACAAGTCCTTCCTGGCGGAGATCCAGAAGAACCCCGGCAAGTACTCGTACGCGTCCTCGGGCACAGGCGGCATCGGCCACCTGCTGATGGAGCTGTACAAGAGCCTCACCAACAGCTTCGTCACGCATATTCCCTACCGCGGCGCGGGTCCGGCACTCAACGACACCGTGGCGGGTCAGGTGCCCATCATCTTCGACAACCTGCCCTCGGCGCTGCCCTTCATCAAGAGCGGCAAGCTCGTGCCCATCGTGGTGTCCGCGCCGCAGCGCGTGGCGGCACTGCCCAATGTGCCCACCTTCAAGGAAGTGGGTCTGGAGCCGGTGAACCGCATGGCCTACTACGGCATTCTGGGTCCCAAGAACCTGCCCAAGGAGGTGGTGGACAAGATCAACGGCGGCGTGAAGAAGGCGCTCGAAGATGCCGCCGTGCGCAAGCGCATCGAGGACACCGGCTCGATCATCGTCGCCAACACGCCCGAGCAGTTCGCCGAGCAGATCAAGGCCGAGTTCGGCGTGTACAAGCAGGTGGTGCAAAAGCAGAAGCTCACGCTGGAATAAGCGCGCCCCCAGCCCTCTGAAAAACGCCCGCCTGCCGCGGGCGTTTTTTTGATGCTATGGTTTTCGCCATGTTGCCCGACAGCCAGAACGCCATAGACCCCTTCATCGACGCCCTTTGGCTGGAGGACGGCCTGTCGCGCAACACGCTGGCCGCCTACCGCCGGGACCTCACGCTGTATGCCCAATGGCTGGCGCAGCAGAACCCTCCGCTGGCGCTGGATGCCACGGCCGAGCACCACCTGCAGGGCTACTTCGCTGCCCGCCACGCGCAAACGCGCGCCACGTCGGCCAACCGCCGCCTCACCGTGCTGCGGCGCTACTTTCACTGGGCATTGCGCGAGCGGCGCATCGAAGCCGATCCCACAGTGCGCCTGCAGGCCGCGCGCCAGCCGCTGCGCGTGCCCAAGACGCTGACGCAGGCGCAGGTGGAGGCCCTGCTGCATGCGCCGGACGATGCCACGCCGCTGGGCCTGCGCGACCGCACCATGTTGGAGCTGATGTACGCGAGCGGCCTGCGCGTGAGCGAGCTGGTCACGCTGAAAACCTTCCACCTGGGGCTGGCCGAAGGCGTGCTGCGCGTCATGGGCAAGGGCGGCAAGGAGCGGCTGGTGCCCTTTGGCGAAGAGGCGCACCGCTGGCTGCAGCGCTACCTGGCCGAGGGGCGTGGCGCCATCCTGGGCGGGCAGCAAACGGATGACCTGTTCGTCACGCAGCGCGGCGCGGCCATGTCGCGCGTGATGTTCTGGGTCATCGTCAAGAAATGCGCGCAGGCTGCAGGCATCACCGCGCCGCTGTCGCCCCACACGCTGCGCCATGCCTTTGCCACGCACCTGTTGAACCACGGTGCGGACCTGCGCGTGGTGCAACTGCTGCTGGGCCACGCCGACATTTCCACCACCACCATCTACACCCACGTGGCGCGCGAGCGGCTGAAGGCGTTGCATGCGCAGCACCATCCGCGCGGTTGAAGGGGCATGGCGCGGAGTGCCGGCGGACAGTGGCAAACGGGTGAAAAATCGCGCTCTTTCTTGAAACTCTGGAGTTGCAATGACAGATTCCGTGCGCCGTCGCGTGCTGGCCTCCCTCGCGCTGGCTGCCGCGCTGCCTCTGGGCGCGCAGGCCCAGACTTGGCCCGCCAAGCCCATCCGCATCATCGTGGCCTATCCCGCGGGCGGCGTCAGCGACGTGGTCGCCCGCGCGTTGGGCGACAAACTGTCCGAACGCCTGGGCACGGCCGTGGTGGTGGAGAACAAGGCCGGCGCGGGCGGCACCATCGGCATGGATGCGGTGGCCAAGGCGGCGCCGGATGGTTACACGCTGGGCTTCTCGGCGATCAGCCCGCTGGTGCTCAACCCGCACCTGGGCACGCCGCCGTACGACGCAACGCGCGACATCGTGCCCGTGGCCAGCGTGATGTACTCGCCCGTGCTGTTGTTGGGCACGCAGGCCGCCAAGGA
Organism: Diaphorobacter sp. ED-3; assembly: GCF_027625375.1. Lineage (NCBI taxonomy): Bacteria > Pseudomonadati > Pseudomonadota > Betaproteobacteria > Burkholderiales > Comamonadaceae > Diaphorobacter > Diaphorobacter sp. ED-3. The sequence goes on from NZ_CP115182.1 coordinate 1,123,489, forward strand.
GCGTGACTTCCGCAGCCTGCTGGCGACCGCCAAGGCGCAGCCGGGCCAGGTGCGATGGGCCACATCGGGGCTGGCGTCGCTGGGCCACATCATGCTGGAACACATCATGCAGGGCAGCGGCGTGCAGATCACGCACGTGCCCTACAAGGGCGGCGGGCAACAACTGAACGATGCGCTTTCGGGTCAGTTCGAGGTGCTGTCCACCAACGCCGGCCCGGCCGTGATGCAGCAGATCAAGGCGGGCAAGCTGCACCCGCTGGCCGTGGGTGCGCCCGCGCGGCTGACCACCCTGCCGAACGTGCCCACGCTGGGCGAACTGGGCCTGCCCGCGGCCAACCTGAATTCGGTGTTCGGCATGTTCGCGCCAGCGGGCGTGCCGGCCGCGGTGCTGGAGCGCTTGAATGCCGAGATCAACCGTGCGCTGGCGCTGCCCGACATCCAGGCGCGCCTGGAGGCTTCGGACAACGTGCCCACGGGCGGCAGCGCCGAGGCATTTCGCCGGCAGATCGCGGCGGAGTCGCAGAGCAATGCGCGCATCATCCGCGCCGCCAACATCCGCCTGAACTGACGGCTGCCCCGTGCGCGCGCCGGCCGGCCCGCGCACAGGGGGCATCGGGTTTATTCGTCGGCCGTCAGGCTCTCGGCCCAGGCCAGTGCCTGCAGGTGGGCCCAGTTGACCTGGCGGTTGGACAGGTGCAGCGCTTCGGCCGTGCGCGCGAAAGCCTCGTCGTCACCGCTTTCGCAGGCCTTGGTGAGCTCCAGGAAGGGGGCGAACACGCCCTTGTTGTGCAGCAGTGCGTCAAGCACCGGCTGGGGCAGGGCCACCGTTTCCAGGGCGTGCTCCAGCGGCACGCCCAGCATCGCATCCAGCAGCGAGAAGACCCCCACCACGAAGGCGTTGTCGCATTCCTCGGGGGGCAGCAGCTCGGCGGCCAGCAGTTCCATGAGGCGGCCGCGCACCACGGCCGTCTGGCCCACGGCGGGCGGCGAGCCGCTGGCGCGCGAGGTCGTCATCAACAGCGCCGCCCAGCGGAACAGCTTCTTCAGGCCCAGGATCATCACCGCGTGACGGAACGAGGTCACCTCGCACGACAGGCCGAAGCCCGAGGAATTGATGAAACGCAGCAGGTTGAAGGACAGCGTGGGGTCCTTCTTGAGCAGTTCCTCGATTTCTCCGGTGCTGGCCTGCTGGCGCACCAGGTTGATGAGCTGGATGATGGTCGCCTGCGAGGGTCGGATGGTTTGCGCCTTGACCAGCGAGGGCTGTGCGAACCAGTAGCCCTGGAACAGCTTCACGCCCAGCGAAGCCATGCGCTGGTACTGTTCGGCCGTTTCTACCTTCTCGGCCACCAGGGTGGCCTGCGAGTGGGCCTGGGCGAACTTCACGAGCGGCTCGGCGAGCTCCGGCTTGAAGGCCTGCATGTCCAGCTTGATGAACGAGGCCAGAGGCACCCAGCTGCTGTAGGCGCGCCGCAGCACGTCCTGGTTGAAGGCCAGCCGAAAGCCGCGCGCGCGCACCGCTTGCAGCGTGGGGATGTACTGCTCGATCTGCTCGGCCGTGGCCTGGGCGCCGAGCGTGGGTACTTCCAGCACCACTTTTTCAGGGTGGATCAGCTCCAGGTGTCCGCCGGCCAGGCTGTCATGCGTGCAATTGATGAAGACGGTTTTCTTGCCCACCAGCGCCTCGGAGCCCGCATACGACAGCGCGTTGAACAGCAGCGCCGCATCGCTGGCGGCGGTGTGCGCGTCCGCGGCGGTGGACCGGTCGAACAGTTCGTAGCCAAAGACGGTGCGCTGTTCGTCCAGGATGGCCTGTCGTGCGATGACGACCTGGTTCTGCGCCTCGGTGGCCTCGGGTGACGGCTGGGCGGAATCGGCGGGGAGCTGTGCGGCGGTGTCTGGAAGGCTCGACATGGATGGCGTGGGAAGTTCGTTGGATTCTAGGAGGTCGGCGCGGCAGTGGCTCAGGCGGGCGCCATCTGGTCCGCCCAGGCCAGGGCTTGCAAGTGGGCCCAGTTGATCTGCTGGTTCGTCAGGTGGAGCGATTGGGCGATCTGGTCGAAGGTGTGGTCGTCGCTGGTCTCGCAGGCTTCGGCGAGCGTCAGCAGTTGTCCGTACACGTTGCTGCGTTGTAGCAGGGCAGTGGACAGCTCTTCGGGCAGGTTGAGCAGCCCCACGGCGGAGGCCAGCGGCATGCCGAGCATCTGGTCCAGCATGGAGAAGATGCCGATCACGAACGCCTGGTCGGCTTCTTCGGCGGGCAGAAATTCCTGGGCCAGCAGTTCCATGAGGCGGCCGCGCACCACGGCCGTCTGCCCCACGGCCGGGGGCGTACCGCCGCTGCGCACCGCCGTGAGCAGCAGGGCGGCCCAGCGGAACAGCTTCTTGAGTCCCAGCAGCAGCACCGCCTGGCGAAAGGAGGTGATCTCGCGCGTCATGCCCAGCCCCGCGGAGTTGATCAGGCGCATCAGGTTGAAGGCCAGCCCAGCATCCTTTTTGAGGACCTCTTCGATCTCGTCGGTACTGGCCTGGCTGCGCACCAGGTTGAGCAGCTGCACGATGCTCGCCTGGCCGGGGGTGAGCAGTTTGGCCTCCACCAGCGTGGGGCGCGAGAACCAGTAGCCCTGGAACATTTCCACGCCCATGGACGACACCATGTCGTACTGTTGCGCAGTTTCGAGCTTTTCCGCGATCAGTTCGGCCTGGGAATGGCGCCCCGCGTAGTTGATCAGCACCGCGAGCTGGTCGCGCGCAAGCACCGACATGTCGAGTTTGATGTAGTCGGCCAGCGGCAGCCAGGGCGCGTAGGTGGATTCCAGCACCGTGTGATTGAAGGCGAGGTGAAAGCCCCGGCTGCGCAGCGCCTGCAGGATGGGAAGCCGCGCATGCACCTCGGCTGCGGCCACGTGGCCCAGCGGAGGGATCTCCAGCACCACCTTGTCGGGGTTCACCAGTTCCAGGTGCCCGCCCGTCAGGCTTTCGTGGGTGCAGTTCACGAAAATCAGCATCTTGCCCATCAGCTCTTCGGTGCCCGCATGCGACAGCGCGGTGAAGACCAGGATCACGTCGCTGGCGGCCGTGTGGCCGACGGTGGAGCGCGAGCGGTTGAAGAGTTCGTAGCCGACGACCGCCTGCTGGCCGTTCATGATGGCCTGCCGGGCGATCATGGAGCCGGTGCTGCCAGCCTGGGAGGCGCCGGCCGCCGAGGGAGAAGCGGGAGGTGTGGAGTTCGTCATGGAATGCCTGGGCGTGTGCGGAATACCGGGCGATGCGGATGCCCGCCGCAGGCGCGAGGGCTGGCGGCAGCGGCGTGGCGTATCGCTGCTGGCATTGTAGGGAAGAACCCCCGATGGCTCGGGGATGGCAGTGCGGCTGGAGGCGATTCAGCCGTGCTGCAGCCAGCGCATCTCCGCCTCGCTGAAACCGGCGGCGCGGCGTGCCGCCTCGTTCAGCGGCGGCTTCGGGCGGGGGGCTTCGTAACGCTGGACCAGCGCGGCGTAGTGCGCCACGGGGTCCAGTCCGGCGCGCGTGCACAGCCAGCCGTACCAGTGGTTGCCGATGGCCACGTGGCCCACTTCCTCGCGCAGGATGGTGTCCAGGATCGCCACGGCGGCCAGCGCGTCCGGTGTACCGACCTGGCGCAGTTTGTGCTGGATCAGCGGCGTGGCGTCCAGTCCGCGCGCCTCCAGGGTGCGCGGCACCAGGGCCATGCGCGCCACGATGTCGTCGGCCGTCTTCTCGCACATGCCCCACAGGCCCTGGTGCGCGGGAAAGTCGCCATAGTCATGGTGCAGTTGCCGGCGCAGGTGGTCACGCAGCAGGCGAAAGTGCTTCGCCTCCTCGGCCGCCACGCGCAGCCAGTCGCGGTAGAACGTCTCGGGCATGCCGGCAAAGCGCCAGATGGCGTCCAGCGCGAGGTTGATGGCGTTGAACTCGATATGGGCGATGGCGTGGATCAGCACCGCGCGCCCCTCGGGCGTGGCGGGCGAGCGGCGTGCCACGGCGGTGTGGTGCAGCAGCTGCGGCCGCGCGGGGCGGCCGGGCAGGGTGTCGGCGGGCGGGGCGGTGAGACGCATTTCCGTCGCTATTGAAATGCGAGCTGCTTGCGTATACATATCCAGCGCTGCGGCCGATTTTTCTTCAGGGTCGCAGAGGCGCAAGACCTCCAGGGCACGTTGGCGAAGCTCCATCCCTACAATTCTAGGTTCCCCCTACACAAACAACGGAGACAGACAAGCGATGGCGATCTATGAACTCGACGGCGTGGCGCCGCAGGTGGCCGCATCGGCCTGGGTGGCCGACAGTGGCCAGGTGATGGGCGACGTGGTGCTGGGCGAGGACGCCAGCGTATGGTTCGGCACCGTGGTGCGTGGCGACACGGCGCGCATCACCATCGGCGCGGGCACCAACGTGCAGGACGCGAGCGTGCTGCACGCCGACATCGGCCAGCCGCTGGTGATCGGTGAGCGCGTCACCGTGGGCCACCAGGTCATGCTGCATGGCTGCACCGTCGGGGATGAATCACTGATCGGCATTGGCGCCATCGTGCTCAACGGCGCGAAGATCGGCCGCAACTGCCTGGTGGGTGCAGGCTCGCTGGTCACCGAAGGCAAGGAATTTCCCGACGGATCGATGATCCTGGGCAGTCCGGCCAAGGTGGTGCGCCAGCTCACACCCGAGCAGATCGAAGGGCTGCGCCAGAGTGCGCGGCATTACATGGAAAACGCGCGCCGCTTCAAGGCGGGTCTGCGCAAGCTGGGGTAATAGCCCGGCCGTTGATTGACTGGAAATACTGCGTGTCCGAACTGCACAAGTTTTTGTTTGATGGCCTGCCCGTGCGCGGCATGATCGTGCGCCTGACCGACGCCTGGACAGAGTTGCTGCGCCGCCGCGCGGCCAACACCGAAACGGGGCCATACCCGGCGCCCGTGAGCGAGCTGTTGGGTGAGATGGCCGCCGCCGGCGTGCTGATGCAGTCGAACATCAAGTTCAACGGCGCGCTGGTGCTGCAGGTCTTTGGTGACGGCCCGGTCAAGCTGGCCGTGGCCGAGGTGCAGTCCGACCTGAGCCTGCGCGCCACCGCGTCGGTGTCGGGCGAACTGCCCGCGAACGCGGGCCTGCCGGACATGGTGAACGTGGGCGGCGGCGGGCGCTGCGCCATCACGCTGGACCCCAAGGACCGTCTGCCCGGCCAGCAGCCCTACCAGGGTGTGGTGCCGCTGTATGGCGACCACCAGGAAAAGCTGCACAAGCTCAGCGACGTGCTGCAGCATTACATGCTGCAGTCCGAGCAGCTCGATACCACGCTGGTGCTGGCTGCCAACGACCAGGTGGCCGCGGGCGTGCTGATCCAGCGCATGCCCCTGAAGGGCGAGGCCAACCTGGCCGGCGGCCATGGGCGCGAGGACGAGGACCAGATCGGCCGCAACGAGGACTACAACCGTATCGCCACGCTGGCGAGCAGCCTCACGCGTGAGGAGCTGCTCACGCTGGACGTGGACACCATCCTGCGCCGCTTGTTCTGGGAGGAAAAACTGCTGCGCTTTGCGCCTCAGCAGGGCGATAGCGGCCCGCGCTTCGCGTGCTCCTGCAGCCGCGAGCGTGTGGGCAACATGCTGCGCAGCCTGGGCACGGAAGAGGTCGAGAGCATCCTGGAGGAGCGTGGCAACATCGAGGTGGGCTGCGAATACTGCGGCCAGCAGTACCACTTCGACCCGGTGGATGCCGCGCAGCTGTTCACCGATCCGCACAAGCAGCCGCCCGCGCCGTCGCGCATGCAGTGATCCAGGCGGCCGCTCTGGGCGGCTTTTGCGAGCCAGCCTTGCGCGCCGCGGCGCTGCAGGTGGTCGCGCTTCAACGAGCGTGAAGCGTCCGCCTCACGCCTCTGCACCCAGGCCGCGCAGCGCGGTGAACAGCCGGTGCTCGCACTGGGGCTCCACGCATTCTTCGCAACCCCAAGCGCGCAGCCGAGGACGGCTGGGTTCAGGTTTCAATTCGACTTCTGCGCTTGATGGGAAAGCGCGAGTAGCTATTAAATCAATAGCGTGCAGTGCATTGCGAAGTTGCGCCGCTGGCGGCCCGTACAGCACCTGGTAGGCCGTGCCGGCCTGAGCCAGCGCGGCGCGCAGTTGCAGCTCGTGTGCATCGGGAAGGTCCAGTGCGCACAGCAGCGTGAGGTCCGCCGGCAGGGCTGGCAGATCGGGGCCGGCCGCCGCGACTGCGAGCGCGGGACAGTGCTGAGCGATGCCGTCGCGTAAGGCGGTGCAGGCGGGCGCGTGCGCACCCAGGATCGCGATGCGCACCGCCGCAGCGCCGGGCACGGGGCCGGGCGAGAGGCTCACTTGCGGGCCGGGGTGACGTGCACGTAGATCTCGCCAGGCTTGACCATGCCCAGTTCGCTGCGCGCCTTTTCCTCGACCATCTCCAGGCCGTCCTTCAGGTCCTGCACTTCGGCGGCCAGGCGCTCATTGGCCTGGCGCGCCTGCGCATTCGCCGCCTGCTGGGCGGCGATCTGCCGGCGCATGTCCTCTACATGGCCGACACTGCCGCGCCCGGTCCACAGCTGCGCGTGGATCCCCACGAGGAGCAGCAGCAGGGCGAGCGGAACGATGCGTGTGCCCATGGCGGGGCGCAGCGGCGCGGGTGGGCTTAGCGCAGGTTGTAGAACGCGGCGCGGCCGGGATAGAAGGCGATGTCGCCCAGGTCTTCTTCGATGCGCAACAGCTGGTTGTACTTGGCGATGCGGTCGGAGCGCGAGAGCGAGCCGGTCTTGATCTGGCCGGCGTTGGTGCCCACGGCGATGTCGGCGATCGTCGAGTCCTCGGTCTCGCCCGAGCGGTGGCTGATCACGGCGGTGTAGCCGGCGCGCTTGGCCATCTCGATGGCGGCGAAGGTCTCGGTCAACGTGCCGATCTGGTTGATCTTGATGAGGATCGAATTGGCGATGCGCTTGTCGATGCCTTCCTTCAGGATCTTGGTGTTGGTCACGAACAGGTCGTCGCCTACCAACTGCACGTTCTGGCCCAGGCGCTCGGTCAGGGTCTTCCAGCCGTCCCAGTCGCCCTCGGCCATGCCGTCTTCGATGGAGATGATGGGGTACTTGTCGCACCAGGTGGCGAGCATGTCGGTCCACTGCTGGGCGGTCAGGCGCAGGCCGCCTTCGCCTTCCAGGACGTACTGGCCGTCCTTGTAGAACTCGCTGGCGGCGCAGTCCAGGCCCAGGGCGATCTGCTCGCCCGCGGTGTAGCCGGCGGCCTCAATCGCCTGCAGGATCAGCTGGATGGCGGCTTCGTGGTTTTCCACGGAAGGCGCAAAACCGCCTTCGTCGCCCACGGCGGTGCTCATGCCCTTGTCGTGGATGATCTTCTTGAGCGCGTGGAACACCTCGGCGCCCCAGCGCACGGCCTCGCGGAAGCTCGGTGCGCCCACGGGGATGATCATGAACTCCTGCAGGTCCAGGCTGTTGTTGGCGTGCGCGCCGCCGTTGATGACGTTCATCATCGGCACGGGCAGCTGCATGCCGCCCATGCCGCCGAGGTAGCGGTACAGGGGCAGGCCGGACTCTTCGGCGGCGGCGCGGGCCACGGCCATGGAGACGGCCAGCATGGCGTTGGCGCCCAGGCGGCTCTTGTTGTCGGTGCCGTCCAGGTCGATCAGGGTCTTGTCCAGGAAGGCCTGCTCGGAGGCGTCCAGGCCCAGTACGGCCTCGCTGATCTCGGTGTTGATGTGCTCCACGGCCTTGAGCACGCCCTTGCCCAGGTAGCGGGCCTTGTCGCCGTCGCGCAGCTCGATGGCTTCGCGCGAGCCGGTGGACGCGCCCGAGGGCACGGCCGCGCGGCCCATCACGCCCGATTCCAGCAGCACGTCGCATTCGACGGTGGGATTGCCGCGGCTGTCCAGCACTTCGCGGCCTACGATGTCAACGATGGCACTCATGGGTTTCCTTTTGCGGGAGTTTTTAATCAAATTGGCCGCTAGCGCTTTTCCATCAAGCGCTGGCAGCTATCAAATGGGTAGCGTCAAAGGCCTTCGACGCACACCAGCCGCATGATGGCCGCGCCCTCGCGCGCCGCACGGGCCTTGCCGTATTCGGGCGAATGGTAGAACGCCTTGGCCGCCTCGAAGCTGGGGAACTTGGCGATCACCACACGCTCGGGCTGCCAGTCGCCCTCCATCACCTCCACCTGGCCGCCACGCACGCAGATCTCGGCGTTGTGCGCCGCGAAGGCGGCGGTGGACCACTTCTTGTATTCCTCGTACTGCGCGGGGTTGGTCACGCGGACGTTGGCGATGATGTAGCCGCTGGGCATGGTGTCAGGCTCCAAAGTTGTTTTCGAGAAAACCGTTCTTCTTGGTCACGTCGTCGAGCGCCACCAGCGTTTCAAGCAACGCGCGCATGTGCTTGAGCGGCACGGCGTTGGGGCCGTCCGACCAGGCCTCGGCGGGCTTGGGGTGCGTTTCCATGAACAGGCCCGCCACGCCGACGGCCACGCCGGCACGGGCCAGCACGGGCACCATGTCGCGCGCGCCTCCGCTCACGGCGCCCAGGCCGCCGGGCTTCTGTACCGAGTGGGTCACGTCGAACACCACGGGCGCGCCGGAATTGCGCATCTCGGCCAGGCTGGTCATGTCGGCCACGAGGTTGTTGTAGCCAAAGCTCACGCCGCGCTCGCAGGCCAGGAAGCGGTCTTCCGACAGGCCCACCTCGCGCGCGGCGGCGCGGGCCTTGTCGATGACGTTCTTCATGTCCCAGGGCGCAAGGAACTGGCCCTTCTTGATGTTCACCGGCTTGCCGGACTGCGCCACGGCGCGGATGAAATCCGTCTGCCGGCAGAGGAAGGCGGGAGTCTGCAGCACATCAACCACGCTGGCCACCTCGGCCACGTGCGAGGTGTCGTGCACATCGGTCAGGATGGGCAACTGCAGCTGGCGGCGCACTTCGTCCAGGATCTTCAAACCGGCATCCAGGCCGACACCGCGCTTGCTGGTGCCGGACGAGCGGTTGGCCTTGTCGAACGAGCCCTTGTAGATCAGCGGGATGCCCAGCGGCGCGCAGGCTTCCTTGAGCTGGCCTGCGACGTCTAGGGACATCTCCAGGCCTTCAATGGAGCAGGTGCCCGCGATCAGAAAAAAGCGATGTTGAAGGCCAACGTCGAATCCGCACAGCTGCATGGGCTTTCCTTCCAATCAGGCTTTCGCCGCTGGCTTCTGGTGTTCCACGGCCGCCTTGATGAAGGCGTTGAACAGCGGGTGGCCGCTCCAGGGCGTGGACTTGAACTCGGGGTGGAACTGCACGCCGATGTACCAGGGGTGAACGCTCTTGGGCAGCTCGACGATCTCGGTCAGGTGCTCACGCTGCGTGAGCGCCGAGATCACCAAGCCGGCGGTGCGCAGCTTGTCCAGGTACTGCACGTTGGCCTCGTAGCGGTGGCGGTGGCGCTCGGTCACCACGTCGCCGTAGATGCTATGGGCCAGCGTGCCCGGCTGCACGTCGGAGGACTGCGCGCCCAGGCGCATGGTGCCGCCCAGGTCGGAGTTGGCATCGCGCGTCTTGATGGTGCCGTCCTCGTCCTTCCACTCGGTGATGAGGGCGATCACGGGGTGCTTGCAGTGTGCGTCGAACTCGGTGGAGTTGGCGCCCGCCAGGCCCGCCACATTGCGCGCATATTCAATGGTGGCCACCTGCATGCCCAGACAGATGCCCAGGTAGGGCACCTTGTGCTCGCGGGCATAGCGGGCGGTGGAGATCTTGCCCTCCACACCGCGGCTGCCGAAGCCGCCGGGCACCAGGATCGCGTCGTATTGCGCCAGCTGTTGCGCGGCGTTGTCGTCGGTGATGGTCTCGGAATCCAGGTGGGTGATCTTCACGCGCACATGGCTTTGCATGCCTGCATGCTTGAGCGCCTCGTTGACGGACTTGTAGGCGTCCGACAGTTCCACGTACTTGCCCACCATGGCGATCTGCACCTCGCCGCGCGGGTGCTCGGTCTCATACACCAGGTCGTCCCAGCGCTTGAGGTTGGCGGGCGGTGTGTTCAGGCGCAGCTTGTCGCAGATCAGTCCGTCCAGGCCCTGCTCGTGCAGCATGCGCGGCACCTTGTAGATGGTGTCCACGTCCCACATGGAGATCACGCCCCATTCGGCCACGTTGGTGAAGAGGGAGATCTTCTCTTTCTCTTCCTCGGGCACGGCGTGCAGCGCGCGGCACAGCAGTGCGTCGGGCTGGATGCCGATCTCGCGCAGCTTCTGCACGGTGTGCTGCGTGGGCTTGGTCTTGAGTTCGCCGGCCGCGGCGATCCACGGCAGGTAGGTCAGGTGCACGAAGGCCGAATTGTTCGGGCCCAGCTTCAGCGAGAGCTGGCGCACCGCCTCCAGGAAGGGCAGCGACTCGATGTCGCCCACCGTGCCGCCCACCTCGCAGATGGCCACGTCCACGGCGTCTGGCGTGCCGATGCCGGCGCCGCGCTTGATGAACTCCTGGATTTCATTGGTCACGTGCGGGATCACCTGCACGGTTTTGCCAAGGTAGTCGCCGCGGCGCTCCTTCTCCAGCACGGACTGGTAGATGCGGCCGGTGGTGAAGTTGTTGGCCTGCTTCATGCGCGTTTCGATGAAGCGCTCGTAGTGGCCGAGGTCCAGGTCGGTTTCGGCGCCGTCGTCGGTCACGAAGACCTCACCATGCTGGAAGGGCGACATGGTGCCCGGGTCCACGTTGATGTACGGGTCGAGCTTGATGAGGGTGACTTTGAGACCCCGCGATTCGAGGATCGCGGCAAGGGAGGCTGAGGCGATTCCCTTGCCCAGGGAAGACACCACACCGCCGGTGACGAAGACGAATTTGGTCATGTCTTTGATGGTGGTGGGAAATTGGGATTGTAATCAGCCCACTGCAGGGATGCAGTGGCAGGGGCCATGCCCTCTGCTAAATTGCGCCCCCATGAACGAACAGTTGGCTGGCAAACACATTGTCCTGGGCTTGAGCGGCGGCGTGGCCTGCTACAAATCGGCGGATCTGTGCCGGCTGCTGGTGAAGGCCGGCGCCACGGTGCAGGTGGTCATGACCGAGGCGGCTGCGCAGTTCATCACGCCCGTGACCATGCAGGCGCTGTCGGGACGCAGCGTCTACACCTCGCAGTGGGACGCGCGCGAGGCGAACAACATGCCCCATATCAACCTGAGCCGCGAGGCGGACGCGATCCTCATTGCGCCGTGCAGCGCGGACTTCATCGCGCGGCTGGTGCAGGGGCGGGCCGACGAGTTATTGAGCCTGCTGTGTCTGGCACGGCCCCGGGATCGGGTGCCGTTGCTGCTGGCCCCCGCCATGAACCGCGAGATGTGGGGCCACCCGGCCACTCAGCGCAACCTGGCCCAGGTGGCGCGCGACGGCGCAACGGTGCTGGGCGTGGGCTTTGGTGACCAGGCCTGTGGCGAGACGGGCGACGGCCGCATGCTGGAGGCCGCGGAGATTCTGGAGGAACTGGAGGCCTTCTTCACCCCCCAGTTGCTTACGGGCCAGCACGTGCTGATTACCGCTGGCCCCACCTTCGAGGCCATTGACCCGGTGCGCGGCATCACCAACCTGTCCAGCGGCAAGATGGGCTTTGCGATTGCCCGCGCGGCGCGTGCCGCTGGCGCACAGGTCACATTGGTCGCCGGGCCGGTGCATCTGCCCACCCCGCGGGGCGTGCGCCGCATCGACGTGCGTTCAGCAAAAAATATGCTTGCAATCGTTGAGGAGCAAGCGCGAGAAGCTACTATTTTCATAGCTACGGCCGCGGTGGCGGACTGGCGTCCCGCCACTGCTGCGCTGCACAAGATCAAGAAAGACGGCACGGGCGACGTGCCGGCGCTGGAGTTTGTGGAGAACCCCGACATCCTGGCCACGGTGGCGCGCACCGAACGCGCGCGCGCTGGCCGTCTGTACTGTGTGGGGTTTGCCGCCGAGAGCGAGAACCTGCTGGAGCATGCCAGCGCCAAGCGCGAGCGCAAGGGCGTGCCGTTGCTGGTGGGCAATATCGGCCCGGCCACGTTCGGGCAGGACGACAATGCGCTGCTGCTGGTCGACGCGCAGGGCCATCGTGAACTGCCCCGTGCTTCCAAGGAGGCGCTGGGCCATCAGCTCGTGGCGGAGATCGCGCGGCGCCTTGCCGCCGTTTGAGCGGGTAGGGGCGCACCGGTTGGGCGATGATCGCGGGCTCGGCTCGCGGTGCTGCCGGCGTGACGCCGCTCGACCATTCCTTTGAACCTCTGCTCCCATGAAAATCGACGTCAAGATTCTCGACCCCCGCATGGTGGATCAATTGCCAACGTATGCCACGCCCGGCAGCGCGGGGCTGGACCTGCGCGCGTGCCTGGATGCGCCGCTCACGCTGGAGCCCAACGCCTGGCAATTGGTGCCCACGGGCATCGCCATCTACCTTCAGGACCCGGGCTATGCCGCGCTGATCCTGCCGCGCTCGGGGCTGGGTCACAAGCACGGCATCGTGCTGGGCAACCTGGTGGGCCTGATCGACAGCGACTACCAGGGGCAACTCATGGTCAGCGCGTGGAACCGCAGCCCCCAGGCCTTCACCCTGCAACCCATGGAGCGCCTGGCGCAGTTGGTCATCGTGCCGGTGGTGCAAGCCCAGTTCAACGTGGTGCAGGAGTTTCCGGCCAGCGAGCGCGGTGAGGGCGGCTACGGCTCCACGGGCAAGCACTGAGCGCCAGCGCCGCTGTCGGCCCCTGCCTACATGGCGGGTGCGCACTTCACTACGAGGCCCGCCGGGCGTGGCCGGCAGTGTGCAGGATGCTGTGGTGCTTCAATCTCCCAATGGGTGGCCGCTTTCATGTAGCCATGCTTGCATTGTTAAACCAAGGAGATTTCCATGCGTCCTCATTCCCGCTTCATCGCCTTGGCCGGCTCCGCGCTGGTGGCTGGCGCACTGGTCGCCTGCGCCGAACAGCCGCGCTATTCTGACTACCATCCGACGCCCGGTTACACCAGCCAACCGGCGCCGGGATACACCACCTACCCTAACCAGCAAGGTACCGAGTACGGCACCGTGGCCTACATCGAGGGACTGCAGGCGCGCAACCGCACGTCCGGCGCTGGCGCGATCCTGGGTGCCGTCGTGGGCGGCGTGCTGGGCAATCAAATTGGCTCGGGCTCCGGCCGCACGGCGGCTACCGCCATCGGGGCCGTGGGTGGCGCGGTGGCGGGCAACGCTATCGAAGGCCGCAATAACACCGGCGATTACGAGGCCTATCGCATCACGGTGAACCTGGACCGGGGCGGCCAGCGGGTGTACGAAGTGCCGTCGCCAGGCGATTTGCGCACCGGCGACCGCGTGCGGCTGTATGGCGGACAGATATCACGCATGTAAGACGATTGACGCGCCGATGGCGGCGCCGCGCACACACAACGGGCTCCCGAGGGGAGCCCGTTTTTTTGGGGCTGCTGTGTGTCGAAAGGTGCGTGGTTCAGTGGATCAGGTCGCTGCCCGGCGCCTGCGGCTGAATGCGGAAGAACCCCGTGCCCGCTGTGCCACGGCCGATTTCTTCCTCCGTGGCTTCGCGCACCGCGTGCACCTTGAGCTGCAGCCGCAGTGCGATGCCTGCCAGCGGATGGTTGCCGTCCAGCACCACGTGCTCAGGGTAGATCTGCGCCACGGTGTACAGCGCGTCGCGCCGTGCATCGGGGTTGACGCCTTGGGGCAAAGCCGTTCCCTCGAACGTCATGCCTTCTTCGATATCCGCGGGAAACAGTTGGCGGGGCTCCAGGAAGAGCAGCTTGTCCTGGTAGTCCCCAAAAGCTTCCTCGGGCTCCAGGTGCAGCGAGAGTTCGGCGCCGACGCCATGGCCCTGCAGGGCCTGGTCGATGCGGCCCAGCAGGTCGTCGCCCCCCACGAGGAATTCCACGGGATCGTCGAGCACATCCAGTTCCTCGCCCAGCGTGTCTTTCAGGACCCAGGTCAAGGCGACCACACATTGTTCGGTAATTTCCATAGGAGAATTGTCGCAGTTCACTGCCCTGCCGCGCGCGCGGCCATTTCGATTCCATGGACGTTCAACAACCGCTGGCCCTGCTCGGGGGCCTGAGCCCGGCGCAGTTCATGCGCCGCCACTGGCACAAGAAGCCGCTGCTGGTGCGCCAGGCCATCCCCGGCTTCAAGCCGCTGTTGAGCCGCGCCGAACTGCTGGAGCTGGCGGGGCAGGACGGTGTGGAGTCGCGCTTCATCCAGGATAAGGCCGGCCAATGGGTGCTGCGCCACGGGCCGTTGGCACGCCGCTCCCTGCCGTCCCTGGCCACGCCGCGCTGGACCGCGCTGGTGCAAGGCGTGGATCTGCACAACGATGCCGTGCACGCGCTGCTACAGCAGTTCCGTTTCGTGCCCGAGGCGCGGCTTGATGACCTGATGATCAGCTACGCCACCGACGGCGGAGGCGTGGGGCCGCATTTCGACAACTACGACGTCTTCCTGCTGCAGGCCCATGGGCGGCGGCGCTGGCGCATTGGCCGGCAAAAGGACAAGACGCTGCGCCCCGGCTTGCCGCTGAAGATCCTCGCGGCTTTCGAGCCCGAAGAAGAGCATGTGCTCGAGCCCGGCGACATGCTCTACCTGCCCCCGGGCTGGGCCCACGATGGCATTGCCGAGGGGGAATGCATGACCTATTCCATCGGCTTTCGCTCGCCCAATGGTGCCCAGTTGGCGCATGAGGTGCTGCAGCGCATGGCGGAGGCGGCGGCCGAAGAGGAGGGGGTCATCTACCGTGACGCACAGCAGTCCGCTGTTGCGAACCCGGGAGCCATCCCGGCCGAGTTGCAAGACTTCGCACGCAAGGTGGTGCAGCGCGCGTTGCAGCAGCCTCAGGCGCTGGAGTGCGCACTGGGCGAGGCTCTGACCGAACCCAAGCCCAACGTATGGTTCGAGCCGTCTCCGGCGGGCATGCTGGAGAGCGTGGTGCTGGACCGGCGCACGCGCATGATGTATGACGACAGGCATGTGTTCATCAACGGCGAAAGCTATCGCGCGGCCGGTCGCGATGCGGTACTGATGCGTCGCTTGGCCGACGAGCGTCTCCTGGACTCGCGGGACCTCGCGCGGGCGAGCGATGAAGCATTGGAGCTGCTGTCCGCTTGGTGCGAGGCAGGCTGGGCCCATGCGGGCGCGCAGGCCTGACGTGTCGCCGCCGGAGACAAACCATGGAAGACGCCATCTCGCACGCACAGTCATCGCTGCCCGCTGGCCGGTTTGAAGGGCGGGTGGCATTTCAGCAACTGGTGCGCGATGCCCTGGCATGCGCTGCGCGCGAAGGTTGGCCCGAGCTCATCCTGTCGGACGCCAGCTTCCACGATTGGCCGTTGGGGGAGCGCTCCGTGGCCGATTCCCTGCAGGACTGGGCGCGGGCGGGGCGGCGCTTCGTGCTGGTGGCGGCGGGGTTCGATGAAATCGTGCGGCGGCACGCGCGCTTTGTGCAGTGGCGCGTGCGCTGGGACCACATCATTGTCTGCCGCAAGGCGTCCGTCGCAGATCCGCAGGATGTGCCCAGTGCACTGTGGTCGCCGCTGTGGGCGCTGCAGCGGCACGACCCGGTGCGGTGCAACGGCGTCGCCGGCGCCGAGCCGGAGCGCCGCATCATCCTGCGCGAATCGCTGCAGGAGTGGGTAGACCGCAAGAGCACTCCTGGATTCCCTGCATCCGTACTTGGCCTGTGACGGATTCACCCTCTTTGTAACAAGGGTAGCCAGTTATTCGTGTTATCTACTATTGACGAAATCTTTCTATAATTCCGAACTGGTTTTGCCCCCCCGGCGTTTGCTTCGCAAAGCGTAGCGCCACTGCCTGACTAGCCGCGTGGATGGCGGCGTTGGGCTGTTTGATAACAATCGTTCCGCTTGATAGGACACCAAATGAAGAACTCCGTCGTTCTGGCTGCTTTGATCGCTGCTGCCGCTCTCGCCGCTTGCGGCAAGAAGGAAGAGCCCGCACCTGCTCCCGCTCCTGTGGAAGCTCCTGCTCCTGCACCGGCTGTTGAGCCCGCACCTGCTCCCGCGCCCGCAGCGTCTGTCGAGGCACCTGCTGCTGCCGCTTCCGATGCCGCCAAGGCGGCTGCTGATGCTGCTGCTGCCGCCGCTACCGGCGCTGCCGCTTCCGAAGCCAAGTAAGAACACTCTGATGCCGGGCCCCTCCAAGGGTCGGGCTTGCTGCAAACCCCGTACCGCAAGGTCGGGGTTTTCTTTTTGGCTCTGTCACCTAATCGTGTTGTTCCCCTCGACGAGTAGGGTTGCGGCAAGTCGGCCAAAGCACGCGCCACGCCTGGCTTTGCGGGGGATGCCCCATTTTCACCAACACAAACAGGTGACAGAGCCTTCTTTTTTGGGCAATGGCTCAGTAGCTGGCCTCGATCCAGGGAGTGCCCTCGCGCGGATCGGCCACTACGATGTCACTTGCATGCCACCCCACAGCTTGCGCCAGAGCGGATTGCGCGAGTTCCGGTCGGTTGTTGCGTGCGCTCAGGTGTGCAGCCACCACGTGTCGCAGATTCGGGTGATGTACGGCGTGCAGGATGTCCGCGCTGACATGGTTGGGAAGGTGCCCACGCGGACCTGCGATGCGCCGTTTCAGGAACACGGGATAGTCGCCCGACGCCAGAAGGTCGGCGTCGTGGTTGGCTTCGAGCAGCAGCGCGTGACAGCCCTGTAGCCGTTCCACCACCGTTTCTGCCGCATGGCCCAGGTCGGTCAGTAGGCCGATGTGCGTCGCGCCATCGCTGCAGCGCAAGTGCAATGGTTCACGTGCGTCATGCGGCACGCTGAAAGGATGTGCGCAAAAGCTGCCCATATCGACGGGTACGCCATCGCACGCCACATGCAACAGGCCGTCAAGGTCGGGTGACCCTAGGGCGCCGTAGGTGCCCTCGCTCATCCAAACGGGGATGCGTTCGCGCAGGGCGAGCTTCAGCACGCAGCCCACATGATCGGAATGCTCATGTGTGATGAAGACGGCATCCAACTGCGCCGGGGCCGTACCGGCAGCCTGCAGGCGCCATTGCAGTTGCCGGATGCCCAGCCCGCAATCCACGAGCAGGCGCCGGGTATGCGCGCCGCTGCGCCCTTCAACCAGCGTGGCGTTGCCGGTGCTGCCGCTGGCCAGATTGCGAAAGCGCAGCATCGTGTAGGCGCAAGCAGCGCGGCGCCGCCCCTTTTACTTCAGATCATCCGCGAGCACGCGCACGATGCGCTGTGCATTGGCGGAGGTCTCGGGCGCGCCTGCGGCGTTGAGCACCGACACCGTGCTTCGGTTGCCCTCGCTGCGCACCACGATGCGGTACTTCAGCGGCGGCACCGCGTCGGGCGAGCGGCTGAACAGCTTGCTGAAGAAGCCTTGCTCCTTCTTCTCGGTCGGGGCGACGTAGCGGACGAAGTACACGCCCTGGCTGCGGTCTCGGTCCTCCACGGTGAAGCCGGTGCGGTCCAGCGACACGCCTACGCGGCGCCAAGCGCGGTCGAAGCCTTCATCAAGCTGCACCACCGGCACGTTGTCGACCGTGGCCATGCGCGCGGACGGGGCGGAGGGTACGGGCGCTGCGGCGGCGGCCTTGGATTGCTCCTCGCTCACGCCCAGCTTGACCATCAGCCGGCGCAGGAATTCGGTTTCCAGTTCCGGATCAGCCGGGCGGGGCTGCCAGACGGTGTTGTCCTTCTGGGTGTTGGTGTAGACCTCCACCATGCCGCGGTGGCTGATGTAGATCTCCGTGCCGCCGCTGGCGTTGCGCTCCAGGCGGGTCCGGAACTTGTCGCGTTCGCCCGTGGAATACAGCGAATCGAAGACCTTGCCAATCGTGGAGCGGATGATGTCCTGCGGCAGCTTGGCGCGGTTTTCGGCCCAGTCGGTCTCCAGCAGGCCGAGCTTGGGTTGTTCCAGCACGTACACGAAGCCGTTTTCGATCCAGAAGTCACGCACCGGGTCCCACAGTTGGTCGGCAGGGCGGTCCACCACCAGCCATCGTTGGTTGCCGTCGCGCTCGATGCGTACGTCTCCAATGGACTTCGGGGCTGCGCTCGCCGCGCCGCGGGGCTGTTGCGCCTGGCCGGCTTCGAAAGCGGCAGCAGACACGACGCCGCCAGGCACCGTGTAGCGTGTGTCGCGCGAGAGCTGCGTCAGGTCCGGAGGCACCTCCAGCGTTGCCCCCTTGGTGGCGCTTTTGTAATCGATCTTGTCGTTCTCCAGCACGGAGCAAGCGGACAGGGTCACGGCAAGGCCCAGCAGGCCCAAACGGGTGGTAGCGTTCACGCGAAAATCCTCATTGATCCAGATTCGGCCGGGAGCGTTCCAAATACGCTGCAAGCTGGCAACAGGCTGGGTGAAATTAGAGCTTAGAGCAGCCCCGCGGCGCGCAGGGCGGCCTCGACCACGGCTTCGTTGCCCTGGCTCAGGGGCGTCATGGGCAGGCGCATAGCGCCGCCGCACAGGCCCATGCGTTGCACAGCCCACTTCACGGGGATGGGGTTGGCCTCTACGAACAGTTGCTTGTGCACGGGCATCAGGCGGAACTGGATCTCCATGGCACGGCGGGTGTCGCCGGCCAGCGCGGCTACGCACAGCTCGTGCATCAGGCGGGGCGCCACGTTGGCCGTCACGCTGATGTTGCCCTGGCCGCCGCACAGCATGAGCGCCACGGCCGTGGGGTCATCGCCGGAATACACGGCGAAGCCCTTGGGCACGTCGCGGATGAGCCATTGCGCGCGTTCGATGTTGCCTGTGGCTTCCTTGATGCCCACGATGCCCGGCACCTGCGTGAGGCGCAGCACGGTTTCGTGCTGCATGTCCGCCACCGACCGGCCGGGCACGTTGTACAGCACCATCGGCAGGTCGCCCACGGCCTCGGCGATCGCCTTGAAGTGGCGGTACTGGCCTTCCTGTGTGGGCTTGTTGTAATAGGGCACGACCTGCAACTGGCTGTCGGCGCCGACCTTCTTGGCGAACCTGGCCAGCTCGATGGCCTCGGCCGTGGAATTGGCGCCGCAGCCCGCCATGATGGGTACGCGCTTGGCGGCTTGTTCCACGGACACGCGAATGATTTCGCAGTGCTCCTCCACGTTCACCGTGGGCGATTCGCCGGTCGTGCCCACCACGCCGATGCAGTCGGTGCCTTCTGCGATGTGCCAGTCGATGAGTTTGCGCAGCGCGGGGTAGTCCACACTGCCGTCGTCATGCATGGGCGTGACGAGGGCGACGATGCTGCCGGTCAGGGGGGCGCTGGGAGAAGTCATGTCCGCGTTCAAAAACGGTAAAAACACATTCTAACTAGACGGGGCCCTGCAGCGGCGTGCGCAGCGGCGTGCGCAGCGGCGCGCGCAGCGGCCCGTCCATGGACGGCGCAGGCCGCACGGCGGCGATGCGCTGCACGAAGCGCGCGGGCGCGTCGAGGAAGCCTTCCTCGTAAGCCACGATGCGCAGGGCCCGGCAGGCCTGCAGCAGTTCGCCCGGCCTCAGCAGGAATTCGGCCCGCGCGGGCCGGCCGACAGTTTCGTTGCCCACGGCGAAGGTCTCATAGAGCAGCACGCCACCGGGCGCCACGCTGTCCACGATGGTGGGCAGCAAAGGACGCCACAGGTAATTGGTGACCACCACGCCGGCAAAGCGCTGCCCGGGCAGGGGCCAGGGGCCAGCCTCGATATCCGCAACGATCGTCGCGCCCCATGGTGCTATGCTTTCAATAGCTTCTGGCGCTTTATCTATGCCCGTTACCGGGTGTTTTCTTTCATAGAACCAGCGCATGTGACGGCCGTGACCGCAAGCCACGTCCAGCACACTGCCGCCCGCAGGCACCAGGTGGGACCAGCGCTGTATCCATTCCGAGGCCGCGGGCAGCGGCGCATGGGCGGTGCCGTGCGGGGCCATCGTCAGAAGCAGGCCCAGATCTGGTCCGCCAGCGTCAGCATGAAGTCGGGCTGCAGGTACAGCGCGAACACCCCCAGCAGCACCGCGAGCAGCGCAACTGCGACGATCGACCGCTTGTACAGGGTGCGCATGGTCAGGCCGCCTGAGGGGTGGCGCGCACGATGGCGCCCTCGCGTACGGGCAGGTTCACCAAGCCGGCGAGGATGCCCAACACAATCGCCAGGTACCACACGATGTCGTAGCTGCCCGTGCGGTCATACAGATAGCCGCCCAGCCACACGCCCAGGAAGCTGCCGATCTGGTGGCTGAAGAACACGAAGCCGCTGAGCATGGACAGGTGCTGCACCCCGAAGATCTGCGCAACGGTGGCATTGGTGGGGGGCACCGTGGACAGCCACAGTGCGCCGATCACGGCCGAGAACACGTAGACCGACAACGGCGACAGCGGCACCAGCAGGAAGATGGTGATGGCCACGGCGCGGGCGAAATAGATGAACGCCAGGATGTGGCGCTTCGGGATCCGTTGGCCCAGCGAGCCCGCGATATAGGTGCCGAACACGTTGAACAGCCCGATCAGCGCCAGCGCATAGCTGGCCACCTGGGGCGTGAGGCCCTGGTCGCGCAGATAGCTGGGCATGTGCACGCCGATGAACACCACCTGGAAGCCGCACACGAAGTAGCCGGCGGTGAGCAGCAGGAAGCTGCGGTAGCGCAGCGCCTCAGCAAAGGCCTCGCCCACGGACTGGGTACGTTTGACGGGGGCGCTGCCATGAAAGCCCGGCTCGCGCAGGCCGAAGGCCAGCGGAACGATCAGGATCACCATGGCCGAGAGCACCAGCAGGGCCTCTTGCCAGCCCAGGCGCAGGATCAGTTGCCCCTCCAGCGGCACCATGAGGAACTGGCCGAACGAGCCCGCCGCAGCGGCCACGCCCATGGCCCAGGAGCGCTTGTCGGCCGGGATCTGCCGGCCCAGCACCCCGTAGATGATGGCGTAGGTGGTGCCCGCCTGTGCAGCGCCGATCAGCACGCCCGTGGTCAGCGAAAACAGCAGCGGCGTGGGAGACAGCGCCATGCCGGCCAGGCCCATGGCGTAGAGCGCTGCGCCGCCGATCAGCACGCGGAAGGCGCCCAGGCGGTCGGCCAGCATGCCGCCAAAGATGCCGAACAGACCCCAGGACAGGTTCTGAATGGCCATGGCCAGGGCAAAGGTCTGGCGTGTCCAGCCCATGTCCTGGGTGATGGGCTGCAGCCACAGGCCGAAGCCGTGCCGGATGCCCATGGACAGAGTGACGATGGCGGCGCCGCAGATCAGCACCTGGGCCATGGACAGTTTTCGGGTTGCGTCGTGCATCCGGCGAATGTAGCGAAAACCCGTGTCGCCTGCTTGGCGCCCCCCTGTGCAGCACGCTGGCGGGGCAAGAAAGCGTCACCATCCTGGTTTTATATCCAGCACTACAATCCGCCGCCATGGCAGTCAAACCCGCATCCACCTCCGCCAGCGACTACTCCGAAGGCTCGATCCGCGTCCTCAAGGGACTGGAGCCCGTCAAGCAGCGGCCGGGCATGTACACCCGCACCGACAACCCCCTGCACATCATCCAGGAGGTGCTGGACAACGCGGCCGACGAGGCACTGGCGGGCTTTGGCAAGAAGATCAAGGTGACCTTGCACACCGACGGCTCGGTGAGCGTGGAGGACGACGGCCGGGGCATTCCGTTCGGCCTGCATCCCGAGGAGAACGCACCGGTGGTGGAGCTGGTGTTCACCCGCCTGCACGCGGGCGGCAAGTTCGACAAGGGCAAGGGCGGGGCCTACAGCTTCTCGGGCGGCCTGCATGGTGTGGGCGTAAGCGTCACCAACGCCCTGGCCACCCGGCTGGAGGTGGCCACCCACCGCGAGGGCCAGGTGGCGCGCCTGGTGTTTGCGGGCGGCGATGTGACCGAGCCGCTGGCGGTGCGCCCGCTGCAGGCGGGCGAGCGCAAGCAGGGCACCACCGTGCGCGTCTGGCCCGACGCCAAATACTTTGAGTCCAGCAACCTTCCGATGGGCGAGCTGACGCACCTGCTGCGCAGCAAGGCGGTGCTCATGCCCGGCGTCACGGTGCAGCTGGTCAATGAAAAGACGCGCGACACCCAGACCTGGCAGTACAAGGGCGGCCTGCGCGACTACCTGGCGCAGACGCTGAGCGCTGACCCGGTGATCCCGCTGTTCGAGGGCGAGGGCTTCGCCGACCGCCACAACGAGAGCTTTGCCGAGGGCGAGGGCGCCGCATGGTGTGTGGCCTTCACCGAGGAAGGCCAGCCGGTGCGCGAGAGCTACGTGAACCTGATCCCCACCAGCGCCGGCGGCACCCATGAAAGCGGCCTGCGTGACGGCCTGTTCAACGCGGTCAAGAGCTTCATCGAGCTGCACTCGCTTCTGCCCAAGGGCGTGAAGCTACTGCCCGAGGACGTGTTTGCGCGCGCCAGCTATGTGCTGGCGGCCAAGGTGCTGGACCCGCAGTTCCAGGGGCAGATCAAGGAGCGGCTGAACTCGCGCGACGCCGTGCGGCTGGTGTCCAGCTTCGTGCGCCCGGCGCTGGAGCTGTGGCTGAACCAGCACGTGGAATACGGCAAGAAGCTGGCCGAACTGGCCATCAAGGCCGCGCAGACACGGCAAAAGGCCGGCCAGAAGGTCGAAAAGCGCAAGGGCTCGGGCGTGGCCGTGCTGCCCGGCAAGCTCACCGACTGCGAAAGTCGTGACCTGGCCTACAACGAGGTCTTCCTGGTCGAGGGCGACTCGGCCGGCGGCAGCGCCAAGATGGGCCGCGACAAGGAAAGCCAGGCCATCCTGCCGCTGCGCGGCAAGGTGCTCAACACCTGGGAGGTCGACCGCGACCGCCTGTTTGCCAACACCGAGGTGCATGACATCTCGGTAGCCATCGGCGTGGACCCGCACGGCCCGAGCGACACCCCCGACCTGTCCGGCCTGCGCTACGGCAAGATCTGCATCCTTTCGGACGCGGACGTGGACGGCTCGCACATCCAGGTGCTGCTGCTCACGCTGTTCTTCCGCCACTTCCCCAAGCTCATCGAGGCCGGCCATATCTTTGTTGCCCGGCCACCGCTGTTCCGCGTGGACGTGCCGGCGCGCGGCAAGAAGCCCGCGGCCAAGGTGTATGCGCTGGATGAATCCGAGCTGGAAAGCATCCTCGACAAGTGCGCCAAGGACGGCGTGCCGCGCGAGAAGTGCCAGATCAGCCGCTTCAAGGGCCTGGGCGAAATGAACGCCGAGCAGCTGTGGGAGACCACGCTCAACCCCGACACGCGCCGCCTGCTGCCGGTGCAGTTGGGCACGTTCGACTTCACCGCCACCGAGGGCCTGATCACCAAGCTCATGGGCAAGGGCGAGGCCGCCGCGCGCCGCGAGCTCATGGAGCTGCACGGCGACCTGGTGGATGTGGACATCTGACGAAGGCACTCGCCATGACTGCGCGCCCGGGATACCGCATGCGTAACAGCCTTTTGGGGCTTTTGCGCACGGCTGGCATGTGCTGCGCGCTCCTGTTTTTGCAGCAAACCGCGCATGCGGACCTGTGGGCCTTCGTGGACGAGCGCGGCGTGACGCACTTCGCCGCGCAGCAGCTGGACGAGCGTTACGCGCTGTTCTTTCGCGGCAACGACTTCGACTCCGAGCGCGACGGCTCCAACACCGGACGTCAGGGTGCGGCCGATGTCTCCACCGGGCCGGCCAGTCCCTCGGGGGCGCGGCTGCTGGCCTTCTTCGAGGTGTCGCACGACTACAAGCTCGTGCGCCAGCACCTGCGCTCGGCGTCGGCGCGCCATGGCGTGGACTACGCGCTGCTGCAGGCGGTGATCGCCACCGAGTCGGGTTTCAACACCCGCGCGGTTTCGCCGCGCGGCGCCGTGGGGCTGATGCAGCTCATGCCCGCCACCGCCAGCCGCTTCGGCGTGAGCGGCGACGCCAGGCGCTCGGTGGAGCAAAAGCTGGTGGACCCCGCCACCAACGTGGCCGCGGGCACGCGCTACCTGCGCTACCTCATGGATCTCTTCGAGGGCCGCCTGGACTTGGCGCTGGCAGCCTACAACGCGGGCGAGGGTGCCGTGCAGCGCGCCGGCAACCGCGTTCCCGCCTACCGCGAGACGCGCAACTACGTACAGAGCGTGATGGGCCTGTATGCGCTGCTCAAGCCGCCGCTACCGACGCGCAATCAGCGCGCGAACCCGGGGCGCGTGCGCATGGAACTGCCCGCCACGCCCCATTCCCTATCCGATGCCGGTGAGCGCGGCGACACGCAGCGCATGTCCACGCCTGCGCCCACGCGCCTGGCCCGGCAGTCACCGACCGAGTCTGTCTTCACTGAATGAGCGACCAACCCACTCTCGACTTCTCCGCGCCCGCCGACCACGGCGACAGCCTGGAACTGGCCGGCTATGCCCAGCGCGCCTATCTGGAATACGCCCTCTCGGTCGTCAAGGGCCGCGCGCTGCCCGACGTGTGCGACGGCCTCAAGCCCGTGCAGCGGCGCATCCTCTACGCCATGGACCGCATGGGCCTGGGCTACAGCGGGCCAAACCGCAACGTGGCGGCCAAGCCCGTCAAAAGCGCCCGCGTGGTGGGCGACGTCCTGGGCCGCTTTCACCCGCATGGCGACCAGTCGGCCTACGACGCACTGGTGCGCCTGGCGCAGGACTTCAACCAGCGTTACCCGCTGATCGACGGCCAGGGCAACTTCGGCAGCCGCGATGGCGACGGCGCGGCGGCCATGCGCTACACCGAGGCGCGCCTGACCCGCATCGCCGGCCTGCTGCTGGACGAGATCGACATGGGCACGGTGGATTTCGTGCCTAACTACGACGGCAGCACGCAGGAGCCGCGCCAGCTGCCCGCGCGGTTGCCGTTCGCGCTGCTCAACGGCGCCAGCGGCATCGCCGTGGGTCTGGCCACGGAGATCCCCAGCCACAACCTGCGCGAGGTGGCCGACGCCTGCGTGGCCCTGGTCAAGAAGCCGCAGCTGAGCGACGAGGAGCTGTTCGCGCTGGTCCCCGGCCCTGACTACCCGGGCGGCGGCCAG
This sequence comes from Diaphorobacter sp. ED-3, assembly GCF_027625375.1. NCBI lineage: Bacteria > Pseudomonadati > Pseudomonadota > Betaproteobacteria > Burkholderiales > Comamonadaceae > Diaphorobacter > Diaphorobacter sp. ED-3. The sequence continues at coordinate 1,148,449 of NZ_CP115182.1, forward strand.
ATCATCAGCACTGATGCTGACATCCAGGACGCCTACCGCACGGGCCGCGGCAGCCTCAAGGTGCGCGCGCGCTGGAAGATCGAGGACCTGGCGCGCGGCCAGTGGCAGATGGTGGTGACCGAGCTGCCGCCGGGCGTCTCTGCGCAGAAGGTGCTGGAGGAGATCGAGGAACTCACCAACCCCAAGGTCAAGACCGGCAAGAAGGCGCTCACACAGGAGCAGACGCAGCTCAAGGCCGCGCTGCTGGCGCTGCTGGACGGCGTGCGCGACGAGTCCAGCAAGGACGCGCCGGTGCGCCTGGTCATCGAACCCAAGACCGGCAAGGTGCCGCAGCAGGACCTCATCACCGCGCTGCTGGCGCACACCAGCCTGGAGACTTCCGCGCCCATCAACCTGACCATGGTGGGGCTGGACGGCAGGCCCGTGCAGAAGTCGCTGCGCGAGATGCTGCAGGAGTGGATCGACTTCCGCCAGACCACCATCACGCGGCGCAGCCAGCACCGGCTGGACAAGGTGTTGGACCGCATCCACATCCTGGAGGGGCGGCAGCTGGTGCTGCTGAACATCGACGAGGTGATCGCCATCATCCGCCAGGCCGACGAGCCGAAGGCGGCGCTGATCGCGCGCTTTCACCTGTCGGACCGCCAGGCCGAGGACATTCTGGAAATCCGCCTGCGCCAACTGGCGCGGCTGGAAGCCATCAAGATCGAGCAGGAGCTGAAAGAGTTGCGCGACGAGCAGGGGAAGCTGGAGGACATCCTCGCCAACCCCGCCTCGCTGCGCCGCCTGATGGTCAAGGAGATCGAGGCAGATGCCAAACTGTTCGGCGATGCGCGCCGCACGCTGATCCAGGCCGAAAAGAAGGCCGTGGCCGAGGTCAAGGTGCTGGACGAACCCGTCACCGTGGTGGTGTCCGAAAAGGGCTGGGTGCGTGCGCGCCAGGGCCACGGGCACGAGGCGGGCAGCTTCGCCTTCAAGTCGGGCGACGGCCTGTACGGCACCTTTGAGTGCCGCACGGTGGACACGCTCATCGTCTTCGGCAGCAACGGGCGGGTGTACTCGGTGGCCGTGTCCAGCCTGCCGGGCGGGCGTGGCGACGGCCAGCCCATCACCACGCTGATCGAGCTGGAGGCCGGCACGCAGCCGGTGCACTACTTCGCCGGACCGGCCAACGCAGCGCTGCTGCTTGCGGGCTCGGGCGGCTATGGTTTCCTGTCCACCGTGGAGCACATGACCGCACGCAACCGCGGCGGCAAGGCCTTTGTGAACCTGGGTGAGGGCGAACGCCTGTGCCGCCCCTCGCATGCGGCGTTCACCAGCGGCAGCCAGCCGCTGGCGCCCGCCACCCATGTGTGCTGCGCATCCGTGGGTGGGCGAGTGCTCACGTTTGAGATCGCCGAACTCAAGCTCATGGAAAAGGGGGGCCGCGGGCTGATGCTCATCGACCTGGAGCCCAAGGACCAACTGGCCGGCGCGGCGGCCTACACGCGCAGCGTGCGCTTCGTGGGCGTGGGCCGTGGCGGCAAGCCGCGCGAGGAGCAACTGGAGATCCGCTCGCTCAACAACGCGCGCGCGGCGCGCGGGCGCAAGGGCAAGGCGGCCGACCTGGGTTTCAAGCCGTCCGACGTGCTGCGCGTAGAGTGATTCAAAAACAATAGCTGGTCGCGCTTGCTGGTACAAGCTTTTACGGATAAAAGCCGTTGAAGTTCCGGTGTAGAAAGCGCGAGAAGCTATTTTTTTGATAGCGATAGTATGTCGCGTGGGCGGCGGGGCTTCTTTGTTGCGTTTGGTAGCATTCTCGCAACCCTGCCATAACGAATTCCAGGAGCCCACCCCATGAGATCGCTGCGCATTTCCCACAAACTCTGGCTCGCCGTGGGCTGCATCGTGCTGGCCCAACTGACCGTCGTGGGCGTGGCTGGTGTGCGCTCTGCCAGGGCGCAGGCCGAATCCGACGCCTTGAGCCGCGAGATGACGCAGCGCGTGCAGACGGCCACACGCTGGGCCGGTCTGACCGAGACCAATGCGGCCCGCACGCTGGCGCTGGTGCTCAGCACCGACGCCGTGGTGGAGCAGGCGTTCAAGGGCGACATTGCCGCCACCTCGGCGCGCATCAGCGAATTGCAAAAGGGGCTGGAAGCCATGGCCCTCACGCCCGCCGACCGCGAGCAGATGGGGCGCATCGCCACGGCGCGCAAGGCCATGATCGATCTGCGCAACCAGGCCCGCCAGCTCAAGGACGCCGGCAGCCATGACGAGGCGGTGCGCCTGGCGCAGCAGTCCTACGTGCCCGCAGTGACCGCCTACCTGGGCACGCTGCAGGATTTCGTGCGCATGCAGGAGCAGACCGCCCAGGCGCGCCAGGCAGAGATGGCCGCCACGCGCATGCTCACGGTGAAGCTGGCGGCCGCGGCCGCAGTCATGATGCTCGCGGCCATCGTGCTGGGGGCGTATTTCCTGATCCGCAGCATCCAGCGCCCGCTGGCCGAGGCCAACGCACTCGCGGCGCGCGTGGCGGACGGCGACCTGCGCGAGCAGGCGGTGGATGTGCAGCGTGGCGATGAATTTGGCGAGCTGCTGCGCTCGCTGGCAGGCATGCGCGACTCGCTGGCGCGCATGGTGCAGGAGGTGCGCCACACCACCGACAGCATTGCCGTGGCCAGCGCGCAGATCGCCACCGGCAACCAGGACCTGTCCGCGCGCACCGAATCCACCTCCAGCAACCTGCAGCAAACCGCCGCGGCCATGGAGGAGTTCACCAGCACCGTCCAGCACAGCGCGGCGACGGCGGGCCAGGCCAGCCAGCTGGCCGGCGGCGCGAGCGACGTCGCGCGCCGCGGCGGCAGCGTGGTGGGGGAGGTGGTGTCCACCATGGACGACATCCAGCACAGCAGCCGCAAGATCGCCGACATCATCGGCGTCATCGACGGGATCGCCTTCCAGACCAACATCCTGGCGCTGAATGCGGCCGTGGAGGCCGCGCGCGCCGGTGAGCAAGGCCGGGGCTTTGCCGTGGTGGCGGGCGAAGTGCGCAACCTGGCGCAGCGTTCGGCATCGGCCGCCAAGGAGATCAAGGACCTGATCAGCGATTCCGTGGGCCGCGTGGAAAGCGGCTCGCGCCTGGTGCACAGCGCCGGCTCCACCATGCAGGAGGTGGTGCAGTCGGTGCAGCGCGTGGCCGACATGATGGGCGAGATCACCGCCGCCGCCACCGAGCAAAGCGCGGGCATCTCGCAGGTGAACCAGGCCGTGGGTCAACTGGACCAGATGACGCAACAGAACGCGGCGCTGGTGGAGGAGAGCGCCGCCGCGGCGCAAAGCCTGCGCGAGCAGGCCGATCACCTCACGCGCGTGGTGGCAGCATTCCGCATCGATGGCGCGGTAGCTGCTGTGCCGTCAGCCGCACGCCCCGTGCCGGCCGCTCCACAGGCACGTCCCATGCCGGTGGCACCAGTGGGCAAGGCACCCGCCGCGCCCCGCGCGGCGGCAGCGCCGGCACGGGCGCCGGCGCAGCGTGCAGCGGCCCCCCTGCGTGCGGCTGCTGCACCTGCCGCCGCCGCACGGCCTGCGGCACTGGCCCAAGGTGGTGAGGACGATTGGGAGTCCTTCTGATCCGCGTGCGGTCGCACGCCTTGCGCTGACGGGGCGCCTTGCTTGCCACGCGGGCGCGCGGGGCTGGCTCCTTCACCTTCCGCATGCCGCGACGAGCGCACGCGGGAGGCTGGGAAAGAACGCGGTGCGCGGCTCAGGCCAGCTCGGCGATCAACTCGATCTCCACGCAGGCACCCAGGGGGATCTGTGCCACCCCAAAGGCGCTGCGCGCGTGCTTGCCCTTGTCGCCGAACACTTCGCCCAGCAGTTCGCTGGCGCCGTTGGTCACCAGGTGCTGCTCGGTGTAGTCGCCCGTGGAGTTCACCAGGCTCATCACCTTCACGATGCGCTGCACGCGGTTCAGGTCGCCGCCGGTGGCGGCATGCAGCGTGCCCAGCAGGTCGACGGCCACGGCGCGTGCGGCGGCCTTGCCTTCCTCGGTGGTGATGTCGCGGCCGAACTGCGCGGCCCACGGCTTGCCGTCCTTGCGGGCAATGTGGCCGCTCAGGAACACCAGGTTGCCGGTCTGCACATAGGGCACGTAGGCGGCGGCGGGCACGGCCACGGGGGGCAGGGTGATGTTGAGTTCCTTCAGCTTGTCGTAAACGCTCATGGCAATCCTTGAAAACGAGGGCGGGCGCGGCACGGCCCGGGAAGCGCGCCCACGGCCGCCGACGCAGCGTGGGACCGGGCGAGTGTTGCACATCGCCACGCCGGCGGAGCGTTCACCGCGTGCGTTCGCATAGCATGCGGCCATGGACCAGTGGGCGCCCGAAGGGCCACAGCACCAGCAGGGAGGGAGCACCGCCGCGCGGGTGGCGACGGCGTCCGCTCGCGTGCCGGTCGCTCGCGTGCCTGTGGTGCGGGCCTGGCATCTGCCCGTTGCGCTGGCTGCGGGGGTGGTGGGCGTGGCGCTGCAACTGCAGCAGCCTGCGCTGTGGCCCTGGCCGTCCTATGCGGGGTTGATGGTTGGCGCGTTGCTGGCGGCCGGGGCGCTCGCCTGGTGGGCCGGTGTGCGCGGCACGCGCCGCTGGCACGGCAGCGGCGTGGCGATTCTGGCCGCGGTGCTGATGTACGGGCTGTGCGGTATGCGCGCTGCGGTCTTCCTGGAGCAGTCTCTGGCGCCGGCGCTGGAGGGGCGTGATCTGCGCGTAACGGGCGTGGTTGCCGCCATGCCGCAGCCGCGCGAGACCGGGTTGCGCCTGCGGCTGGAAGTGGAGGCGGCGCAACTGGACGGTGCGCCCGTGCGCGTGCCGCCGCTCATCGACCTGACCTGGTATGCCGGCGGGCTGGGTGGTGAGGCAGGCGCGGACAGTCCACCGCCCGCTGTGCGCGCCGGTGAACGCTGGCGCCTGACCGTGCGCCTGAAGGCGCCGCACGGCGGGCGCAATCCGCACGGCTTCGATTACGAGCTGTGGCTGTGGGAGCAAGGGGTGCAGGCCACGGGCTACGTGCGCACCAGCGCGCGGCTGGATGCGCTGCACGGCCCGCCTGAGCGGCTGGGCGCCACCTGGCGCCACCCCGTGGAGCAACTGCGCCAGCGGGTGCGCGACGCCATCGTGCGCACGCTGGTGGACCCTGCGCAGGATGCAGCCCGCCAGCGTGCGGCCGGGGTGGTGGCGGCGCTGGTCACGGGCGACCAGCGCGCCATCGAGCGGGCGGACTGGGATGTGTTCCGCGCCACGGGCGTGGCCCACCTCATGAGCATCTCGGGGCTGCACATCACGCTGTTTGCCTGGCTTGCGGCCGCACTGCTGGACCGGGCCTGGCGCCGCTCGCAACGCCTGTGCCTGGCCGTGCCCGCGCCCACGGCGGCGTTGGTGGGCGGTGTGCTGCTGGCCGCTGCCTATGCGCTCTTCAGCGGATGGGGCGTGCCCGCGCAGCGCACGGTGTGCATGTTGGCCACGGTGGCGCTGCTGCGCCTGTCGGGGCGGCGCTGGCCCTGGCCGCAGGTGTGGCTGCTGGCCTGCGCGGTGGTGCTGGCGGTCGATCCGTGGGCGCTGCTGCAGCCGGGCTTCTGGCTGAGCTTTGTGGCCGTGGCTGTGCTGTTTGCTACTGATTTGGGAGCTGCTAACGCTTATCCCGTGGGCGTTGCAGGTCGTTTTTATGCATTGCTGCGTGAACAGTGGGTGGTGACGCTGGCGCTCACGCCCCTCACGCTATTGCTGTTCGGGCAGGTTGCGCTGGTGGGGCTGCTGGCCAATCTGGTGGCGATTCCGTGGACCACGCTGGTGGTCACGCCGCTGGCGCTGCTGGGGGTGCTGTGGGCGCCGCTGTGGCAGGCGGCGGCGTGGTGCGTGCAGGCGTTGTCGGTGTTGCTGCAGTGGCTGGCAGCCTGGCCCTGGGCGCAGGTCGCTTTGCCCATGGCCCCGCTGTGGGCCGGCGCGGCAGCCGTGACCGGCGGCGTATTGCTGGCGCTGCGCCTGCCGTGGGGCGTACGTGCCCTGGGCCTTGCGCTGCTGCTGCCGGCGCTGTGGTGGCAGCCCGCGCGCCCGCAGCCGGGGCAGTTCGAACTGCTGGCCGCCGACGTGGGCCAGGGCCAGGCCGTGCTGGTGCGCACGGCGCGCCATGCGCTGCTGTACGACGCCGGCCCGCGCTACCACCAGGACAGCGACGCGGGCGAGCGCGTGCTGGTGCCCCTGCTGCGCGCGCAGGGCGAACGGCTGGACCTGCTGGTATTGAGCCACCGCGATACCGACCACACCGGAGGCGCCGCGGCAGTGCTGGCGCAACAGCCGCAGGCACGCCTGCTGGGGTCGATTGAGGCCGACCATGCACTGCAGGCCCTGCGGCCTGCCGAGCCTTGCCTGGCAGGCCAGCACTGGAACTGGGACGGCGTGCTTTTCGAAGTGCTGCACCCGCCGCGCGATGCGGGCGATGGGCCGGGCGCCCGTGCGCCGACGTCCAACGCCACGAGCTGTGTGCTGCGCATCGCAGCCGCGCGGACCAGTGACAACACCGGCGGTGCGGTGGCCCTGCTGGTGGGCGACATCGAGCGCGCGCAGGAACAGGCGCTGATCGATGGCGGTGCCGCGCTGGCGGCAGACCTGCTGCTGGTGCCGCACCATGGCAGCAAGAGCTCGTCCAGCGCGCCATTCCTGGATGCCGTGCAGCCGCGCACCGCGCTGGTGCAGGCCGGCTACCGCAACCGCTTCGGCCACCCCGCGCCCGACGTGGCGGCGCGCTACCGGCAGCGCGGCGTCTTGCTCGTGCAGTCGCCGCCCTGCGGCGCGGCGCGTTGGGTATCCGATGCGCCGCTGGCCGTGCACTGTGAACGAGAGGCCACGCGGCGCTACTGGCACCACCGCGTGCCCGAGGCGTCACTTTTGCCGCAGCCGTAGCGTTGCCGGGCCTGCAACTTGCTATCCTGGGTGCAGGAGGCACGCCGCATGCAGCAGTTCGACGAGATGTACACCGTGCTGCCCTTCGGGGGCAGCGACGTGCGGGCGCACTACCGGCATTACGGCCAGTGGCTGGCGCAGCAGCCGGCCGATGCCATGCAGGCCCGCCGCGCGCAGGCCGAGGTGATCTTCCGCCGCGTGGGCATCACCTTCGCCGTGTATGGCGACAAGGACGAGGAGGGCGCCGGGACCGAGCGGCTGATCCCCTTCGACCTGATTCCGCGCATCATCCCCGCGCAGGAATGGCGCCGCATGCGGCGCGGCCTGGTGCAGCGCGTCACGGCGCTCAACCGCTTCATCCACGACATCTACCACGGCCAGGACATCCTGCGCGCAGGCATCGTGCCTGCCGACCTGATCCTGGCCAATGCGCAGTTCCGTCCCGAGATGGTGGGCCTGGACGTCCCGCAGGACGTGTACGCGCACATCGCGGGCATCGACCTCGTGCGCGCGCCGGGCGCGGATGGCGAGGGCATCCACTACGTGCTGGAGGACAACCTGCGCGTGCCGTCCGGCGTGTCATACATGCTGGAAAACCGCAAGATGATGATGCGGCTGTTTCCCGAGCTGTTTGCGCTGCACAAGGTGGCCCCCGTGGCGCACTACCCCGACCTGCTGCTGGACACGCTGCGTGCCAGCGCGCCGGCCTGGAGCAGCGCCGACCCCACCGTGGTGGTTCTCACACCTGGCATGCACAACAGCGCCTATTTCGAGCACGCCTTCCTCGCGCAGCAGATGGGCGTGGAGCTGGTCGAGGGCCAGGACCTGGTCGTCAAGGACAACGTCGTCTACATGCGCACCACGCGCGGCCTGCAGCGCGTGCATGTCATCTACCGGCGCGTGGATGACGACTTCCTCGACCCACAGGTGTTCCGGCCCACCTCCACACTGGGCTGCGCGGGGCTCATGCAGGCCTACCGCGCGGGCAACGTGGCCATCTGCAACGCCGTGGGTACGGGCATTGCGGACGACAAGTCGGTGTACCCGTACGTGCCCGAGATGATCCGCTTTTACCTGGGCGAGCAGCCCATCCTGGCCAACGTGCCCACCTGGATGTGCCGCCGCCCTGAAGACCTGCAGTACGTGCTGGGGCATCTGCCGGAGCTGGTGGTCAAGGAAGTGCACGGCGCGGGCGGCTACGGCATGCTCATCGGACCCGCGGCCACGCGCGCCGAGATCGAGGCCTTCCGCGCCGCGCTCCTCGCCAATCCCGCGGGCTACATCGCCCAGCCCACGCTCTCGCTCTCGACCTGTCCCACCTACGTGGATGCGGGCATCGCGCCGCGCCACATCGATCTGCGGCCCTTCGTGCTCAGTGGACAGAAAGTGCAGATGGTGGCCGGCGGTCTCACGCGCGTGGCGCTCAAGGAGGGCTCGCTCGTCGTCAACTCGTCGCAGGGCGGCGGCACCAAGGACACCTGGGTGCTGGGGGACGAGGATGGAGGTCAATGAGATGCTGAGCCGCACTGCCGACCATCTGTTCTGGATGTCCCGCTACACCGAGCGGGCAGAAAACACCGCCCGCATGCTCAACGTCAGCTACGAGACCTCCCTGCTGCCGCAGTCCGATGCGCAGGCGCAGGAGGGCTGGCGCGGGCTGCTGTCGATCAGTGAGCTGATTCCCGCCTACACCGCGCGGCAGGGTGCGATCACGGCCACGGGTGTGCTGCGGTTCATGGTGTGCGACGAGGGCAACCCGTCGTCCATCGCCGCGTGCCTGCGCGCGGCGCGCGAGAACGCGCGCGCCGTGCGCGGTGCCCTCACCACGGAGGTGTGGGAGACGCTGAACCAGACCTGGCTGGAGCTGTCACGCCAGCTGCGCGAGGGGGCCTTCGAGCGCGACCCTGGGCAGTTCTTCGAATGGGTCAAGTACCGCTCGCACCTGTCGCGCGGGGTCACGCTGGGCACCATGCTGCAGGACGAGGCGTTTCACTTCCTGCGCCTGGGCACCTTCCTGGAGCGCGCCGACAACACGGCGCGGCTGCTGGACGTGAAGTTCCATGCGGTGCAGAGCGATTTTCATGGGTTGGCGGGCGATGCCCGCCGTTCCACGCCCGAGGCCGACTTCTACCACTGGAGCGCCATCCTGCGCAGCGTTTCGGCGTTTGAGGTCTACCGCAAGGTGTACCGCGACGTGATCACGCCCGAGCGCGTGGCCGACCTGCTCATGCTGCGGCGGGACATGCCGCGTTCGCTGCATGCCAGCATGCACGAGGTGGTGGACAACCTGGCCGCCGTCGCGCATGAGCATTCGGGGGAGACCGAGCGGCGGGCCGGACGCCTGCTGTCCGATCTGCGTTACGGCCGCATCGACGAAATCCTGGCCACCGGCCTGCATGCCTACCTCACGCAGTTCCTGGACCGCGTGAACGAACTCGGCGGCTGCATCAGCAGGGACTTTCTCGCGCCCGCGGCGGACTGACCGGCACTTCCGGGCCCGGGCTCCGGGGGGTGTTTATTGGCCCTGTGCCATCTGGCGGCTCTGGGCATCGTGCGCGCAGTTCGCGCGCGCGCCCTGGCGGGCAGGGGGCACCAGGCCGTACTGGGCCAGCACGCTGGCCTCCAGCTCGCCCGACTCGCGCGCGCATTGCAGTTCGGCAATCACTTCAGCGCGTGTGCGGCCGACAGCGTTGGTACGGTCGTGGGTGGAATGGGGCATGGCGGCCACCTGCGTCTGCGCCGCCGGGGGCGCGGGGGCGTGCTGCGGCACCTGGGCCAGCGCGCCCGTGGTGGCGGTGCCGGCCAGCGCCAGTACGGCACTGGCGATGGCGCCGCGCAGCAAGGGGCGGCGCGTGGAAGGGACCTGCGAGGTCAGCGTATGCAAGGCGTTCATGAGGGCTCCTGTGGGGGACACTGCCGGCGGCACCATGCCGTCCGTGGAGCCACTGTGCTGGCCCGCCCGTCGGCGTTCCAGCGCATTGCGACGAACCGCGCGCCGGCATGCGCCAGCTGCCGTGCACGTTCGCCAGTGCGACCGTCCCCGCGGTCAACGCGATGCGTTGCGCCGCTGCTCGCGCAGCATGAACAGGTACAGGCCCTCGACCTTTTCGCGCGCCCATGGCGTCTTGCGCAGGAACTTGAGGCTGGAGGCGACGCTGGGGTCGCTCTGGAAGCAGCGCACGGGAATGCGGCTGGCCAGACACTCCCAGCCGAAGTATTGCTGCAGCGCCACGACCATCGCCTCCAGCGTGATGCCATGCAGCGGATTGCGGGGCTGTGCGGGTGGTTGTGGGGCGGGCGCTGCAGGTTGGTCGGTCATGGACGGCGAGCATACGCGCTTGCCGCCCACGAACGCTGATTTGAAGGAAATTGCCCTATAGCGCTTATTTGGTAAGCGCCAACAGCTATTAAAAATATAGCAATTGCCTCTACTGGTGTTGCAGCAGCGGCTCGTTGGCAAACAGCTCCGCAGCCCAGTCGACGAAGGCGCGTACCTTGGCGCTCAGATGGCGGTTGGGCGGATACACCACGTACACGGGCAGCAGGGGGTGGGACCAGTCGGGCAGCACGCGCACGAGTTCGCCGCGCTCGAAGTGCTGCTGGGCCTGGAAGGTGGTGATCTGCCCCACGCCCTGGCCGGCGACGAGGGCGTTCAGATAGGCGTTGCTCTCGTTCACGGCCAGGTGAGAGGGGCCCGAGGTTTCGATCACCTCGCCGTCCTTGTGAAACTCCAGCGGATAGCGGCGCGCCGAGACGGGCGAGAAGTAGATCACGGTGCGGTGGCTGCGCTCCAGGTCCAGAGGGTGCGCGGGCACGCCAAAGCGCTACAGGTAGGCGGGCGCGGCCACGGTGATGAATTCCAGGTTGCCGATGCGCCGCGCCACCAGGGACTGGTCGGCCAGCTCGCCGCCGCGGATCACGCAGTCGACGTTGTCGCCGATGAGGTCCACGGTGCGGTCGCTCACGCCCAGGTCGATCTGGATGTCGGGGTAGCGCTCCTGGAACTGCGCCAGGTTTGGCACGATGAGCAGCCGCGCCACCGACGATCCGACGTCCACGCGCAGACGCCCGCGCGGGTTGGCGCGCGCCTGGCTCATGCTGGCTTCGAGGTCGTCGAAGTCGGCCAACAGGCGCACGGTGCGGTCGTAGAACGCGGCGCCGTCGGCCGTCACGGTGACGCGGCGCGTGGTGCGGTTGAGCAACTTCACGCGCAGGCGCTCTTCCAGCGCCTGGACGTGCTTGGTCACGGTGCCCTTGGGCAGTTGCAGTGAATCGGCGGCGCGTGAAGGTGCCAGCTTCGACCACCCGCGCGAATATGCGCATGGCCTGTATCTGGTCCATGTGCTTCTCCTTCTCGCTGGTGGATGAGAGTCTGGAGGCCTACCGCGGCACGCTGTACCTCACGCAGCGCCGCTACCAGGCGGGCGACGTGGCGGAGCTGGACGTGGCGCGCGTGCAGACGGAGGTGGCGGCCACTGAATCCGAAGCACTGGCGCTGGAGCGCCAGCAGGCGCAGCTGCGGCATGCATTGGCCGTGCTGGTGGGCGACGTGGCCATGGGCTTCTCGCTGCCACCGGCGGCGGTCGAGGCCGCGCTGCCGGTGATTCCGCCCGGCGTGCCCAGCACGGTCCTGGCGCGCAGGCCCGATGTGTCTGCGGCCCAGGCCGCGGTGCTGGCGGCGCAGGCACGCGTGGGCGTGGCGCAGGCGGCGTGGTTTCCCGCGCTGGCACTCACGGGCAGTGCGGGCTTTGCATCGCCCGATCTGGGCGGATCTGTTCAAGTGGTCGGCGCGTTCGTAGGGCATTGGCATGCTGCTGTCGCTGCCGCTCTTCGATGGCGGCCAGCGCGCCGCCCCGGAGGAGGGTGCGCGCGCCCGGCTGGAAGGGGCGCTCGCCGCCCACCGCGGCCAGGTGCTCACGGCCTTTCGCGAGGTGGAAGACCAGCTCAGCGCGCTGCGTCTGCTGGCCGGCCAGGCGCAGGCACAGGACCGCGCCGTGCAGTCCGCCGCGCGCGCTGCGCAGCTGTCCGATTCGCGCTACCGCAACGGTCTGGTGAGCCAATTGGAGTTGCTGGATGCGCGCCGCAGCGAGCTGCGCAACCGCCGCCAGGCGCTGCAGGTGCGCACAGCGCAGTACGTGGCCACGGTGGGGTTGGTGCGCGCGCTGGGCGGGGGTTGGGATACCACCAGCTGAGCGCGTGGGGATTCGCGCCCACGCGACTGCGCCGCGGGGCGTTGCACTCTATAGTGACCAGTTGCGGCCGGCGCGGGTCTTGCTCCTGCGCCTGGCGCCCGATTTTTCTTGACATGACACCCAGGAGCCTATTGCATGACCTATCCCGACACGCGCCTTTTCATCGCCGGCCAATGGCAGGACGCCGAGAGCGGCAAGACCATCGCCGTGCACAACCCGGCCACGGGCCAGGAAATCGGGCGGGTGGCGCATGCGGGCATTGCCGACCTGGACCGTGCGCTGGCGGCTGCGCAAAAGGGCTTCGAGGTGTGGCGCGACACGCCCGCCATCGAGCGCGCCAAGACCATGCGCCGGGCGGCGGCGCTGATGCGCGAGCGCGCCGACGCCATTGCCGCCATCCTCACGCAGGAGCAGGGCAAGCCCCGGGCCGAGGCGCGTGTCGAGGCCATGGCCGCGGCCGACATCATCGAGTGGTTTGCCGATGAGGGCATGCGCGTGTACGGCCGCATCGTGCCGTCGCGCAACCTGGCCGTGCGCCAGATGGTGGTGAAGGACCCGGTGGGGGTGGTGGCCGCGTTCACGCCCTGGAACTTCCCCATCAACCAGGTGGTGCGCAAACTGGGCGCGGCGCTGGCCGCGGGCTGCGCGGTGCTGGTCAAGGCGCCCGAGGAGACGCCCGCCAGCCCGGCCGAGTTGATCCGTGCGTTTGCCGATGCCGGCGTGCCCGCCGGTGCGGTGGGCCTGGTGTACGGCAACCCGGCCGAGATCTCCAACTACCTGATCCCGCACCCCATCGTGCGCAAAGTCACGTTCACCGGCTCCACCCCCGTGGGCAAGCAACTGGCGGGGCTGGCGGGCCAGCACATGAAACGTGTGACCATGGAGTTGGGCGGCCACGCCCCTGTGATCGTCTGCGAGGACGCGGATATCGAACTGGCGGTCAAGGCCTCGGGCGGCGCCAAGTTCCGCAACGCGGGGCAGGTCTGCATCTCGCCCACGCGCTTTTTGGTGCACGAGAGCGTGCGCGCCGACTTCGTGGCCGCGCTCACGCGCCATGCCCAAGGACTGAAGGTGGGCGACGGCCTGGCCGAGGGCACGCAGATGGGCCCGCTGGCCAACCCGCGCCGCGTGGCGGCCATGGCCGACCTGCTGGCCGATGCCGTGCAGCAGGGCGCCACGGTGCGCACGGGTGGCGAGCGGCTGGGCGAGGTGGGCAACTTCTTTGCGCCCACGGTGCTCGACAACGTGCCGACCCATGCACGCATCTTCAACGAGGAACCCTTCGGACCCGTCGCGGCCGTGCAGGGTTTCACGCAGCTCGAAGCGGCCATCGCCGAGGCCAACCGCCTCGCCTACGGCCTGGCGGGCTACGCGTTCACGCGCTCGCTCAAGAATGCGCACCTGCTGAGCCAGCGCGTCGAGGTGGGCATGCTGTGGATCAACCAGCCTGCGACGCCCTCGGCCGAGCTGCCGTTTGGCGGCATCAAGGATTCGGGCTACGGTTCCGAGGGCGGCCCCGAGGCGCTGGAGGCTTGCCTGAACACGCGCGCGATCTCCATCACCCACGTCTGACGCCGCCCTTCAGCACCACCAGCCCCGGCCTGCCGGGGCTTTTTTTACACCGCGCTCAGAAGCGGTAGGTGCCCGTCAGCAGCACGTTGCGGCGCTCGCCGTAGAAGCAGTCGCCGCGCGCCAGGCACTGGGTGATGTTGACCTTGTCCGTCAGGTTGTTGATGTTCAGCGCCAGGCGCCAATCGCCCGCGTCGTAGGCCACCATGGCATCGGCCAGCAGCACCGACGGGGTATCGATGGCCGGTGTGCCGGTCCACTGCGATCCGGTGTAGCGCACGCCGGCGCCTACCGTCCAGCCGCCCCGGCCCTGGGCCGCGAAGCGGTGCATGAGCCAGCTGGACGCCGTGTGCCGCGGCACGCCCGCCACGCGCTGGCCCTGGTCGCCCGCGTTGCTGCGGCTGATGGTGGCGTCGGCATAGGCATAGCCCAGCGTCCAGTCCCAATGGCGCGCCAGGCTGGCGGTCATCTCGGCTTCGAGACCCTTGATGGTGACCTCGCCGATCTGCAGGCTGTTGAGCGGGTTGCTCGGGTCGGTGGTCTTGCGGTTCTTCTCGCGCAGGTGGTAGAGCGCCGCAAAGGCCGAGATGCCGCGCCCTTCGGGCATCCACTTCACGCCGGCCTCCCACTGCTGGCCGCGCTGGGGTTTGTAGGCCGTGCCGTACACGTTGACGCCGCCCAGCGGTTGGAACGACTCTGAATAACCGACATACGGTGCCCAGCCCCCGCCGGCCTGGTAGGTCAGGCCCAGGCGCTTGGTCCAGGCCTTGTCGTCCACCGCCGCGGCGGGGCGGCCTTCGGTGTCGGTCTTGGCGCGGTCATGGCGCAGGCCCACCGTGGCGGTCCACGCACCCCAGCGCATCTGGTCCTGCAGGTACAGGCCCAGCTGGCGCTGTGTCACGTCGGGCAGGGCCGTCAGGGCGGCGCTGCTGGGCGGGGTGAAGTTGCCGTACACCGGTGCATACACGTCGATGGCGGGCGCCACGGCGCGCCAACTGGACTGGCTGGTGTGGTTGCGCTGACCATCCACGCCGACCAGCAGCGTGTGCTCTACCGCGCCCGCGCGCAGGTGGCCTTCCAACTGCGTGTCGATGAGCAGCAGGCGGCTGGCGTTGCGTTGCCAGGCGGCGTCGCGCAGCACGGTGCGACCATTGGCGTCGAACACCGGACGTGCGGGTCGGCCGCTGGCGGCATTGGCAGTGAAGCTGGTGTAGAGCGTGCGGTAGTCCACGTCGCTCACGGTGCGGCGCAAGTTCTGGCGCAGCGTCCAGTCGCCGTTCAGGCGGTGGCTGAAGAGGTAGCCCCAGGAGGCGTTCTCGGTGTCGTAGGCGTCCCAGCCCGGCTCGCTGATGAAGGTGTTGGTGGGAATACGCCCGTAGGCACTCGGCAGCCGCGTGCCCTGCCAGGGGAAGAAGCCGATCAGCGAGCCGCTTTGGTCCTTCTGGTAGTGCGCCTGCAGCGTGAGTGAGGTGTCCGCACTCGGCCGCCAGGTGAGCGATGGCGCGAACACCACGCGGTCATCGTCCACGTGGTCCACCTGCGTGCCGCTGTCGCGGCCTACGGCCACCAGGCGGTAGAGCCACCGGCCCTCGGCATCCAGCGGGCCGGTCAGGTCGGCGGCGATCTGCTTGCGCGCATGGCTGCCTACCTGCACCTGCACCTCGCGCTGGCGCTCGGCCAGCGGACGCTTGGACGTGAGGTTGAGCACGCCGCCCACGCTGCCCTGGCCGTAGAGCACCGAAGAGGGGCCGCGCAGGAATTCCACGCGCTCCAGCGTGTAGGGCTCTGCCTTGACATTGTTGTACGTGCCATAGGTGCGCAGCAGGCCGTCCAGGTACTGCGTCACATCGCCGCCGCGCGCCTTGAAGCTGTCCACGCGGCTGTCGAAGTAGCTCGACACGATGCCCGCGCTGTAGCGCGTGGTCTCGCGCAGCGTCCCTACTCCCTGGGCTTCCATCTGGTCGCGCGTGACCACGCTGATGGCCTGGGGTGTCTCGATGAGCGGCGTGTCGGTCTTGGTGGCCGACAGCGCGCGGCGGGCCACGAAGCCCCGTACCGGTTCGGTGGCGCTTTGCTGCGCCGGGTCGGCGCTGATGGTGACCGCGGGCAGGGCGGCTTCGGTGGTCTGGGCATGCGCGGCGGCGCCGCACAGCAGCGCCACGGCGGCCTGTGCGGCGGCAGTGCGCGTGGCGGGGAAAGGGCGAAAGATCATGGTGCTATGAATGGTGAAGCTGGTTGCGCAGGATGGACGGACGCTGCAGCGTGTTTTGATAGAAATTGAGGGGCTCAGAACGTGTAGTCCAGCGTGACGTAGAGCGAGCGCGGCTCGCCCGGTGTGACGGCCGCAAAGCCCGCGGCCGTGGTGGATGCGTCCACGTAGTAGCGCCGGTTGGCGGCGTTCTTCAGGTTGGCTTGCAGTCGCACGCCACCGCCGAACTGGTAGCCCAGCGCGAGGTCCGCCACGGTGTAGCCGGGCAGGCGCCACCGGTTGTCGTTGGCGGTGAACTTGTCGCCCTGGTGGACCAGCCCGCCGCCGACCCACAGGCCGGGCACCCCGGGCAGGCGGTACTGGGTCCACAGCGAGGCGGTGCGCCGCGGGGCGAGCGCGACGCGGTGGCCCACGTTGGCGCCGGGCACGGTGTCGGCCAGCACCTTGGGGTCGAGGAAGGTGGCCTGCGCGGTGACGCTCCAGCCCGGGGTGATGCGGCCTTGTGCCTCCACTTCCAGCCCCTTGATGCGCTGGCGGCCTGTCAGCACCGAGTAGCCGGGGTGCTCGGGGTCGTTGGCCGGTGCGTTGGTCAGTTCCAGCGCGAAGGCCGATACGGTGGTGAGCAGGCGCTGGCCCAGCCATTCCTGCTTCCAGCCCACCTCCAGCTGCTTGCCCTCGGAGGGCGGTGCCGCGCGGTCGCCCCACAGCAGCGTGCCCGAGTTCGCCTGGAACGAGCGCGCATGGCTCACATAGAACATGCTGGCGGGCAGGGGCTGCCAGCTCAGCGCGGCGCTGGGCTGGGTCTTGCTCAGATCCGTGGCGGGCTTGGTGTAAGCGTCCTTGAGCCGGTCGTGGCGCAGGCCCAGCAGCAGGCTGAAGTCGCCCAGGGCGAGCCGGTCCTGCACGAACAGGCCCGTGTTGCGCGTGTCCGAGGCCACGGCGGCCCTGCCGCCCGAAGCCGCGGGCGGCACCAGGCCCGTCACGGGCTGGTACAGGTCCACTGAACCCAGGTTGCCCGCGCCACGCGCACCGTACACGCCCTCGATGGCACGCCAATCCAGCCCGGCGAGCAGCGTGTGGCGCACGGGACCCGTCCGCACTTGTGCGCGCAGTTCGGCCAGCGCGGTGTCCGACGTGTAGTTCTGCCCCGGTGCCAGCCAGTAGCTGCGCGCCACCTGGCCGCCCGTCACCGGGCCGATGGGATAGACCATGTTCACGTTGCGAAAGGTCTCGTTGCGCGACAGGTGCACCCGCCCTTCAAGGCTGTCGGTGAAGCGGTGCTGCAGCTCGGTGGAATAAAAGCGCAGGTGCCCGTCGGTGCGCAGCCAGGGCTCGCCATAGAAGGTGCCTACCGGGAGCACGTCCGCGCTGCGCGGGTTCTGCGGGTCGGGCACCGCCAGCCCCACGGTGGATACGCCTTCCAGGCTTTGGTACTCGGCCTGTGCGCGCCAGCGCGTGTCCGGCGTGAGCTGCCATTCCAGGCTGCCGGCCAGGCCCTGCTTGCGCGGCGTGTTGCCGTCCACGAAGCTGCCGCCGCGGCTCGCGCCGCCGTCCAGCCGGTAGCGCAGCGTGCCGTCGGCATTCAGGGGGCCGGTGAGGTCGAATTCGGCATTGCGCCAGCCGTGGCTGCCCGCGCCGATCTTCACGCTGCGCAGCGGATCGGCCTGGGGCCGCTTGCTCACGTAGTTGACGAGGCCGCCCGGCGCCACCTGGCCGAACTCCAGCGCGGCCGGGCCCTTGATGACCTCGACGCGTTCGATGTTGAACAGCGGTGGATCGAGCAGGTGCACGAACTTGGCACCGTCGCGCAGGTAGTTGTAGGTGTTGTTGGCCCACAACCCGCGGATCGCGAACTGCGAGTACGAGCCTGCGTACTCGCTGCGCGAGGACACGCCGGCCGCGTTGCGCAGCACGTCGCGCTCCGTGGTGGCCAACTGCTGCTCCAGCAGCGCGCTGTCGATCACGCTCACGGCGCGCGGCGTCTCCAGCACTGGCAGGCCCAGGCGCGAGCTGCTTTGCGCGCGGCGCGCGGGCGTGGCGGCGGCGCCCGCCGTGGAGTCGACCACGTCTACCTGGCGCAGGGTGGCGGTTGCCGCCGGCGCGCCCGGCGGGGCCTCGGCGGTCTGCGCGATCGCGCTGCCGCACAGCAGCCACAGCGCGGCCTGCGCGGCCTGCGCGGCCAGGGCCACGGCCGTGCGCCGCGGGCGGGGAACAAGGGGAGGTTTCATGGCGGTGGGGGCTGCAAGGGGCGGGACACCGCTCAGCGCGCCTTGGCGGTCGGTGCGGGCAGGGCGGGCAGGGCGGGCAGGGCGGGCAGGGCGGGCAGGGCGGGCGATATGGCGCCGTGCGTCTGCACGAAGCTCAGCGTGGTCACGTAGCTCGCTTCGCCATAGGGCTGGCCCAGGTGCTCGCCGGGGGTCTTGTCGGTGTGCTGGACCTCGGCCACGTACTGGCCCTGCCATGGCAGGGCAAAGCGCACCGTGCCGTCTTCGCCGGTGGTGGCCTCGCGCGACCAGCCGGAGGGCGCCACCAGCGTCACCTTGGCCTTGGGCAGCGGGGCGCCCTGGAACACCACGCGCAGCGTGCCGTCCTGCCCCGTGGGCACGAGGTCCAGGGGCGCGGCGGCGTCCACCGGCTGCGCCAGGCTGGACACCCAGCGCGCCGCGGGGCGCCACAGCAGCGGCGGACGCTGCGTCTTGCTGCGGTCGATGAGCGGGTACGGGGCTTCCGCCCAGAGCGTGTCCGCAGCGCTTTGCGGCGCATAGACGAAGGCCGTGGGCGTGCGGCGGCCTTCGGTCGACCGCGCTGCGGCCTGGCGTAGCACAGGCACTGCGGTGAATTTATCCAACAGGCCCGGCGAGGTCTCGCGCAGGTTATCGGCGTATTCACCGAAGTGCAGGCGCGTCTCGTTCGGTGCCTGCTCCAGCCAGACCTGGTGGGCCTGCGCAGCGCCGCCGGCCAGCAGCAGCGCACCGGCCAGCCGCGCGAGGGGGTGTCGAGGGATGAGGGACATGGGCGTGTTCTCCTGTGAATGGATGGATGTATGCGCGGAATGGCGTTTGCTATTGAATGAATAGCTGCCAGCGCTTTACGGATAAGCGCTGTGGCCGGTTTTTTATGTGAAATACAGGCAGGCGCATGAAGGCTCTCGCAAGGGCGCCCCGGGGCGCCTTGTGGATAACGCTGGCTGCCTGCGCCAGCCGGGCGGCTGGCGTGGGTGGCTCTGAAAGAAGTGCGTGTGCGTCGGCACACCGGCCCGCGATGCGGGCCATGCGGGCTCAGCCCGGCCCGGCGCCGGCGCAGCCCGTGGCCGCGGCCCCTACGAACAGCGCGGCCAGCAAGGCCGCCACGCCGGCGGTGGGCAGCCAGCGTGGCCGCCAGGTGGCCAGCGCCGTGGCGGCCAGCGCTGCCAGCGAGAGGGCTACGCCCCACCACACCAGGCCCATGGGCACGGTCGGGGCCGGCCGTCCCACGGCATGGGCCAGGGCCGCTGCCAGCAGTACCCAGCCCGCGCCGCGCAGGCGCTGCAGCGTGGGCGCGGTGGCGGATCGGCGCAGCGCGTCCTCGTGGTGCCGATCCATGCCCAGGGCCATGGCGCACCAGCCGGCCAGGCACAACAACAGTTCCGTCATCTCAGGCTCCCGCGCGGTGGCCGCGCGCGGCCGTTAGGTGTGCCGGCACGGCCGCTGGGGGCCTTGCGCCAGCGGTCGCCCGCAGGGGTCGCAGCCGGTAGGCCAGCGCCAGCAGCAACGCGCCGGTGGCGAGGAATGCCAGGTCCATGCCTGCCAAAACCCAGTCGCGGGCTGGCAGGCTGACGCCCAGGTGCGCGTGCGTGGTGGCTGCGTTCAACAGCGGCATCAGCGCCCAGAGCGCCCCGGCCAGTGCCAGCAGGGCGCACCAGCCGCGCCGGCCCGGCGAGGCGGCCGCGAGCAGCAGCGCTAGCGCCCATGCGCTGAAGAAACAGGCCAGCTCCGCATCGGCCCGCGCCGCCCAGTGCAGCGGCAGCAGCCGGTTGGCAGCGAGGTAGACCGCCAAAGCCAGCGGCAGGCCGGCCAGCGCCGCCAGGTTGAGGCTGGCCACCAGCCGCTCGCCGAAGGGCAGGCGCTGGGGCTGCCCGGCATGGGGACGCCGTGCCTGCGCTTGGCGCTTGACAGTCCACAGCACCAGGCCGGTGGCGATCATCAGGCTGCCCAGCACGCCGAAGCCGAACAGGGCCCAGCGCAGGCCGGGACCTGCGAACCGTGCAAGGTGCAGGCCGTAGAGCACGCCATAGGTCTGCCGTGCCGCGCCGGCGGGGGCGGCTTCGTGCAGCAACTGGCCACTGGCGCCATCGAACCACAGGCGTTCGGGACCGTACTGCAGGCGGTCGCCGTCATGGCGCGTGACCTCCAGGCGCACATCGCCGCCGGGGTCGCGCTGCGCGCGCAGGCGCTGCACGCGCCCTCCCTGCCAGTGGGCCTGGGCCTGCTGCATGGCAGCGGCCACGGCCAGCGGTGGCAGGGGCGCGGGCGGACCGGCCTGGGCGGTGCCCGCGCTGCGCGGGGCGTCCCCCTGCAGTTCTGCGAAGTAGCTGGCCGTGTCGGTGCCGCGTGCGCCGGGATACACGGCGGCAATGCCCGCCGGCAGGTACAGCGAGTGAAAGATCATGAGTCCGCTGAAGGTGATCACCAGGTAGAACGGCAGCGCCAGCACGCCGCTGACGTTGTGCGCATCCAGCCATGCACGCTGGCCGCCCTTGGCGGGGCGAAAGGTGAAGAAGTCCTTGAAGATGCGCCGGTGCGTGACCACGCCGGTGAGCAGCGCCACGAACATCAGCAGCGTGGCCACGCCCACGATCCAGCGCCCTTGCAGCACCCATCGGCCCTGGTGCGCAGTGCGCAACTCGAAATGGAAGCGGTAGAAGAAGTCTCCCCCCGCCGTGGCCCGTGGCGTGAGGATGTCGCCGGTGGCGGGGTGCACCAGCAGGGTCTGGAAGCGCTCGCGCGGCCCCGCGTGCCACAGCAGCGACACCTCGGGCTGGCGCTCGTCGGGCAGGCGCATGATCCACTGGGTGGCCTGCGGTGCGTGCTGCCGCAGCGCGGCCAGGGCGCGCTCCGCGACGGCTGCCGCGTCATCTGCCTTGGCGGGCGGCAGGGCCTGGAGTTCGGGGCGCATCCAGTGGTTGAACTCGGGCTTGAAATACGACAGCGTGCCCGTCACGAAGATGGCAAACAGCAGCCAGCCCAGCAGCAGTCCCGCCCAGGTGTGCAGCCAGGCCATGGCCTGGCGAAAGCCCTCGCGTGCGGGGGCGCGGGATGCGTCGGCGGGCGGGCTCATGCGGCACCCGCCAGCCATTGCGGCACCTGGGCGGCCAGCCCCAGCAGCATCGCAGGGCCCAGCACGCCGCACCAGGCCTGCCAGGCCGTGCGCGCAAAGAAAACCCAGGCGATGGCCAACACATAGACCAGCCACGCCAGCAAGGTGGCGGCCAGCACGGCGTCCACGCGGGTGCTGCGTTGTGCCAGGGCCATCGCGGCCGCAGCCGTGAAGGCCGCCGTGAGCGCATAGCCTCCCGCCACCGCGGCCAGTGTGCGCGAGGCCACGGCGAGCCGGTAGCGCCACAACGGTTGCGTGGGCCTCATCGGACTCCCTCCTGTGCCGCGAGGGAGCGGGACGGCCGCACGGCGGCCGAGGCCTCGCCGTTGAACAGGGGCGGGGCGGCGTCGAGGCGCAACGTCAAGGCGGAGCAAGCGCAGATCACGGGCTACTTAAGATATGTCATGAGAACGATTCGCATTTAAGTATAGGTGAGAAATGCCTGCGCACGTGAAGGCCGTCCGCCGTTGCGATGCGCGCGCGCGACAGGTGCCGCTGCGCGGGCACCACAGGCGGGCCCATGCGCGGCGCCGGCCTAGCCGTGCACCGCAAAACGGGCTGTAACGTTGCGGAAGCGTCCGCGTCCGCGTGAGCGTCAGCCGCGCTCAACCGGCCGGCCGGGGTCGCTGCACCACTCGCTCCAGCTGCCGGCAAACAGGGCCGTGGGACCCAGGCCCGCGATTTCCATGGCCAGCAGGTTGGGCAGGGCACTCACGCCGCTGCCGCATTGATGGACGACGGTGGCGGGGTCGCGGCCATCCAGCAGGGTGGTGAACTCGGCACGCAGCTGCTCCGGGCTCTTGAAGTGGCCGTCCGTTCCCAGGTTCAGGCCGAAGGGGCGGTTGAGTGCGCCGGGGATGTGGCCCGCCACGGGATCCAGCGGCTCCACCTCGCCCCGGTAGCGCGGTGTGGCGCGCGCGTCGACCACCGTCTGGCCGGGCTGACCCAGTTGCGCCAGCACCTCCTGCGCGCTCACCAGCCGGCGTAGCGGCGCCTGCAGCCGAAAGTGCGACTGGAAACGCGCCGGCTCGTCGCCGCTGGCCACCGCGCCGCCGGCGGCCTGCCAGGCCTGCAGCCCGCCGTCGAGCACGGCCACGGCATCATGTCCCGCCCACTTGAGCATCCACCACAGGCGGCCGCAGTAGTTGGCGCCGTTGCGGTCGTACACCACGGCCTGCATGTCATTAGCAAAGCCGATGTCCGAGAGCCAGGTCGCAAATCGCTCGCGGTTGGGCAGCGGGTGGCGCCCGCCCGATGCGGGCTCGTCCGCCGCCGAGGCCACGACCGTGCCGCCCGCGCCGGGGGCGCCATGGCGGGCGCTCAGGTGCTTGTCCAGGTCGGCGTGGAAGGCGCCGGGGATGTGCGCCTCGCGGTATTGGCTGGCGCCCAGGGTGGGTTGGGTGAGGTCGAAGCTGCAGTCGAAAACCATCAGCGGCTGGCCGCTGTGCAGGAGGGACTGCAGTTCAGGAACGGAGATCAGCGTGGTGTAGGGCATGGTCGGGCTCTGTGCGTATCGATCAGGCCCCATTGTCGCGGCGTTGGGCGCGCCAGCGCGTCAGTGTTCTTCGGCAGGCGTGTCCGGCGCGGCCCGGGCGCGCAGTACGGTGGCCGTGATGCCGCTGCCCACGATGAGCGCCATGCCCGCCCAGCCGATGAGTGGCAACTGGTCGCCGAACAGCGCCACGCCGTAGATGCTGGCGAAGACGATGCCCGAGTACTGCAGGTTGGCCACCACCAGCGTGCCGCGGGCGGTGAGGGCGCGCGAGTAGGCACGTGTCATGCACAACTGCCCGCCCGCGGCCAGCAGGCCCAGCGGCAGCAGCCACAGCGCGGGCCACCCGGGCCAGTCGGACATGCCCGTGACCAGCATGGCCGCGCCGCCGGCTACGGCCGAGCCCACAGCGAAATAGAACACGGTGCGCGTCTCGGGCTCGCCCAGGCGCGACAGCGCCACCACCTGCATGTAGGCGAACGCGGCGGTCAGGCCCGAGCACAGGCCCACCAGGCCCGCGAAGGCCTGGTTGTCGTCGATGCTGGGGCGCAGCATCATGACCACGCCCGCGAACCCGGCCAGCACGGTCAGCACCAGGGTCACTTGCAACGGCGGGCGCGGCTGCGCGCTGGAGGGGCGCCAGGCGAGCAACGCGCCGCCGATCAGGAAGGCGGCGATCCACACGCTGCTCATGTAGTTGAGCGTCATCGCCGTGGGCAGTGGCAGGTAGGCGATCGCGTAGAACCACGCGCCCAGCGATGTCACGCCAATCAGGCTGCGCCAGGCGTGCATGCCAGGGTAGCGTGTGGCCAGTGCCACCTTTTGCGAGCGTGCCAGCGCCCAGAGGATGGCCATGCCGATGAAGCCGCGGTAGCAGACCAGTTCGGCCGCGTTGAAGTAGGCCGAGGCCATCTTCACGCAGACCCCCATGCTTGCGAACAGGAACGCCGCCAACACCATCCAGAGCGCTTGCATGGAAAACCTATGGGTATGAATAAAAATAGCTGCCAGCGCTTGTGTATCAAGCGCTGGCAGCTATTGTAATGGTAGCGTGGGGCGGCGGTGTGGGGCCTTAGCCGCGGGACACGGCGGCACCCATGCGACCGCGGTACCACTCGTGGAAGTGCTGCATGCCGTCCTCCATGGGGCTCTGGTAGGGGCCGACCTCGTTGTCGCCGCGTTCCATCAGGGCCTTGCGGCCCGCGTCCATGCGCTCGGCGATCTCGTCGTCCTCGATGCAGGTTTCCATGTAGGCCGCACGCTGCGCCTCGACGAACTCGCGCTCGAAGGCGACGATTTCCTCGGGGTAGTAGAACTCCACCATGTTCAGCGTCTTGTCCACACCGATCGGGTGCAGCGTGCTGACGGTGAGCACGTGCGGATACCACTCCACCATGATGTGCGGGTAGTAGGTCAGCCAGATCGCGCCGCGCTCGGGGATCTTGCCTTCGCGGTACTTCAGCAGCACCTCGTGCCACTTCTTGTACACGTCGGAGCCCGGCTTGCCGAACGTGGAAGCCACCCCCACGGTTTGCACGGAGTATTCCTTCTGGAACTCCCACTTCAGATCGTCACAGGTGACGAAGTTGCCCAGGCCCGGATGGAACGGACCCACGTGGTAGTCCTCCAGGTAGACCTCGATGAAGGTCTTCCAGTTGTAGTTGCACTCGTGCAGTTCCACATGGTCGAGCGCATAGCCCTCGAACGACAGCTCACGCTGCGTGCCCATGCCGGCCAGGTCGGCGGCGATGTCGCGACCGTTGTCCTCGAACAGCAGGCCGTTCCATTCGCGCAGCTTGTAGTTGTTGAGATTCAGGCAGGGGTCGTGCGCGAAATGCGGCGCGCCCAACAGCTCGCCGCTGGTGGAATACGTCCAGCGGTGAATCGGGCAGACGATGTTGCCGCCCGCATGGCCCTTGCCTTGGGCCTGCAGGTTGCCGCGGCCCTTGAGCATCACTGCCTGGCGGTGCCGGCAGACGTTGGAGATCAGCTCCACCTGCCCCTGGGCATTGCGCACGAGGGCGCGGCCCTCCTTTTCCTGGGGCAGCGCGAAGTAGTCGCCCACCTCGGGGACGGCGAGTTGGTGCCCCACGTAGCGGGGCCCTCGCTGGAAGATCGTCTCCAGTTCGCGCTGCAGCAGCGCTTCGTCGAAATAGCTGGAAACTGGTAGTTGGCTTGCGGCCTGCTGCAGTTGAAGACTTAAATCAGACATGGGTGACCTGACCTAAAGACTCCCCACAGGGAGGGTGCGCGTGCGCACGGGGCTATAGAAAAAACGAAACCGGCCCAGGGAAGTACTCCATAGCCGGTTCGTGGTGAAGGAATGGGATTATAGGTGGTGGGGTTATTTCCGCGGCGGGTGTACGTGTATTGCGCGTGCCTAGCAAGCCGCGTGCGGCGTCCGGGGCGGCGATCTCCCGCCGGCCGCGGGGGCATCCCCGCGGCCTTCGCCGGGCAGGCGCGGGGCCCTGCGCCTAAAATTGGCCGTTTCCACTTGCGCCCTTGGCGCTCCGTCTCCATGGCCAAGGCCCCCGCCGCCCCTTCATCCACCCAGCCCGATCCCGTCAGCTACGAAGCCGCACTGGAAGAGCTTGAGCAGCTCGTGGGCCGCATCGAGTCGGGCCAGCTGCCGCTGGACCAGATGCTGGCGGGCTACCAGCGGGGCGCGGTGTTGCTGAACTTCTGCCGCGCGCGCCTGGACGCGGTACAGGACCAGATCAAGGTGTTGGACGAAGGCACGCTGCAGCCATGGACGCAGGAGTGACGCCCGCCATGTCCGCCGTGCCTGTGTTCGATTTCGATGGCTGGATGCGCGCGCAGCTTGCGCGGGTCGAGGACGCCCTGTCCCGTTGGGTGTGCCCCGATGCGCCCGCAGGCCTGGGCGAGGCCATGCGCTATGCCGTGCTGGATGGCGGTAAGCGCCTGCGCCCGCTGTTGGTGCTGGCCGCTTGCGAGGCCGTCGGTGGAAACGCGCAGGCCGCCCTGCGCGCCGCCTGCGCGGTGGAGCTGATCCACGCCTATTCGCTGGTGCATGACGACATGCCCTGCATGGACAACGATGTGATGCGCCGCGGCAAGCCCACGGTGCATGTGCGCTTTGGCGAAGCGCGTGCACTGCTGGCGGGCGACGCACTGCAGGCGCTGGCGTTTGAGCTGCTCACACCCGAGGAGGGGGTACCGCCGGCCATGCAGGCGCGGCTGTGCCGTGAGTTGGCCCGCGCCGCAGGTGCCGACGGCATGGCCGGCGGGCAGGCCATCGACCTGGCCAGCGTGGGCCTGCAGCTGTCTGAAGACCAGTTGCGTCAGATGCATCGCCTGAAGACGGGCGCGCTGCTGCAGGCCAGCGTGGTGATGGGCGCGGTCTGCGGCCAGACCCCGGAGGGCACGCTGCGCGCGCTGAGCGACTACGGCGCAGCCATGGGGCTGGCCTTCCAGGTGGTGGACGACGTGCTGGACGTGACCCAGGACTCCGCCACACTGGGCAAGACCGCCGGCAAGGACGCCGCGAGCGACAAGCCGACCTATGTCTCGCTGATGGGGCTGGAGGCCGCGCGCGCGCATGCCGAAGCCCTGCGCGCGCAGGCACTGGCGGCGTTGGCCGCCAGCGGCCTGACCGACACGCGGGCGTTGGCGGCGTTGGCCGACATGGTGGTGCGCCGTTCGCATTGATGATGGGCAAGGCTGCGCATGGCGGGGCTGGTGTCTTTTTATGAGTCAAATTGGCCTCTAGCGCTTGTTCATCAAGCGCTAACAGCTACTAAAAATATAGCATATGTCCACGACGAACTATCCGCTGCTTGAGCGCGTGAACGATCCCGCCGACCTGCGCCGGCTGCCCCGTGCCGAGCTCAAGGCACTGGCTACGGAGCTGCGCGCCTTCGTGCTGGAGAGCGTGTCCAAGACCGGCGGGCATCTGTCGTCCAACCTGGGCACGGTGGAGCTGACCGTGGCGCTGCACGCCGTGTTCGACACGCCGCGCGACCGGCTGGTGTGGGACGTGGGCCACCAGACCTACCCGCACAAAATCCTGACCGGGCGGCGCGACCGCATGCCCTCGCTGCGCCAGCTGGGCGGCCTGTCGGGCTTTCCGCAGCGCGCCGAGAGCGAATACGACACCTTTGGCACCGCGCACTCGTCCACCAGCATCTCCGCGGCGCTGGGCATGGCGCTGGCGGCCAAGCAGCGCGGCGACGAACGCCGCTGTGTAGCCATCATCGGCGACGGCGCCATGACCGCCGGCATGGCCTTCGAGGCGCTGAATAACGCCGGCGTGGCCGACGCCAACCTGCTGGTGATCCTGAACGACAACGACATGAGCATCAGCCCGCCCGTGGGTGCACTGAACCGCTACCTGGCGCAGCTCATGAGCGGACAGTTCTACGCCAAGGCACGCGACGTGGGCAAGAGCGTGCTCAAGAACGCGCCGCCGCTGCTGGAGCTGGCCAAGCGCCTGGAGCAGCAGGCCAAGGGCATGGTGGTGCCGGCCACGCTGTTCGAGAAGTTCGGCTTCAACTACATCGGCCCCATTGACGGGCACGACCTGGACTCGCTGATTCCTACGCTGGAAAACATCCGCGGCCTCAAGGGCCCGCAGTTCCTGCACGTAGTCACCAAGAAGGGCCAGGGCTACAAGCTGGCCGAGGCCGACCCGGTGGCCTACCACGGCCCGGGCAAGTTCGATCCGCGCGTGGGCCTGGTGAAACCGGCCACGCCGCCCAAGCAGACCTTCACGCAGGTCTTTGGCCAGTGGCTGTGCGACATGGCCGAGAAGGACGAGCGCCTGGTGGGTATCACGCCCGCCATGCGCGAGGGGTCGGGCATGGTGGAGTTCCACCAGCGCTTTCCCGAGCGCTACTACGACGTGGGCATCGCCGAGCAGCACGCCGTGACCTTTGCCGCCGGCATGGCGTGCGAGGGGGTGAAGCCGGTGGTGGCGATCTACTCGACCTTCCTGCAGCGCGCCTATGACCAGCTCATCCACGACGTGGCGCTGCAGAACCTGCCCGTGGTGTTTGCCCTGGACCGTGCGGGCCTGGTGGGTGCGGACGGCGCCACGCACGCCGGCGCGTATGACATCGCCTTCGTGCGCTGCATTCCCAACATGAGCATGGCCTGCCCGGCCGACGAGCGCGAATGCCGCCAACTGCTCACCACCGCCTACGAGCAAGACCACCCTGTGGCCGTGCGCTACCCGCGCGGCGCGGGCGTGGGCGTGGCGCCGCTACCCGGTCTGGAGGGGCTGCCCTTCGGCAAGGGCGAGGTGCGCCGCAAGGGCCGGCGCATTGCCATCCTGGCTTTCGGCACGCTGCTGTACCCGGCGCTGCAGGCGGCCGAGGCGCTGGACGCTACGGTGGTGAACATGCGCTGGGCCAAGCCGCTGGATACGCAGCTGCTGCTTCAGGTGGCAGCGGAGCATGATGCGCTGGTCACCGTCGAGGAGGGCTGCATCATGGGCGGCGCCGGCAGTGCCGTGGCCGAGGCGCTGGCCGCCGCAGGCGTGCAGCGCCCCTTGCTGCAACTGGGCCTGCCCGACGCGTTCATCGAGCATGGCGACCCGGCCAAGCTGCTGGCCCTGCAGGGGCTGGACGCCGCTGGCATGCAGCGCTCCATCACCGAGCGCTTCGGCGCATTGCCGGGCGAGCAGGCGCTGGCAGCGGCCTGACGCGTTTTCCTTCCCTGCACAACAATGCAGTCATCCCGCGGCAGCGTGCCGCTGGGATGCGTCGCGGCGCCTGTGCAGCCCATCGCGGAGGCCTGCGCTGCCCCTTGCCCGGCCGAGTAGTACGCGCCATTCGCGGATTTTTCAGGGGAAACCCGCAACGGGGCCGGCAACCCACGTTTTTACAATTTACCTCCGCTCATCGGCGGGATTCAGCGGCGCGTACACTCAACCGCGTTACTGTTTGTTTGCTTCATCATTTCGGAGAATTTGTCCATGGATCGTCGCTCAATCATCAAGCAGGCCGGTTTGGCTGGCGTACTCGCAGCCGGGGTTGCACCCGCAGTGCATGCCCAGGCCGCCGTTCGCTGGCGCCTTGCCTCCAGCTTCCCCAAGTCGCTGGACACGATCTTTGGCAGTGCAGAAAAATTGTCCCAGGCCGTCAAGGCGATGTCGGGCGGCAAGTTCGAGATCTCCGTGCACCCCGCCGGCGAGCTGATGCCCGCGTTTGGCGTGGTGGATGCGCTGCAGGGCGACACCATCGATATGGCCCAGACGGCCGCCTACTATTTCACCGGCAAGGACCCCGTGTTCGCCTTCAGCTGCGCCGTGCCCTTCGGCCTGACCACGCTGCAGATGGCAGCCTGGAAGGACCACGGCAACGGCCGCAAGTACCTGGATGCCTTCTTCGAGAAGTACAACTTCAAGACCGCCAGCGCCGGCAACACCACCACCCAGATGGGCGGCTGGTACCGCAAGGAAATCAAGACCGTCGCTGACCTCAAGGGCCTGAAGATGCGCCTGGGCGGCGGCGTGTTCGGCGAGGCCATGGCCAAGCTGGGCGTGGTGGCGCAGAACATGCCCGCCGGTGACGTGTACCAGGCGCTCGAGAAGGGCACGCTGGACGCCGTGGAGTTCGTTGGCCCGTACGACGATGAAAAGCTGGGCTTCAACAAGGTGGCGCCGTACTACTACTATCCCGGCTGGTGGGAAGGCTCCGCTGACCTGGAGTTCTTCATCAACATCAAGAAGTACAACGCCCTGTCGCCCGAGCACAAGGCGATCCTGGACGCGGCCACCCGCGTGGCCGCTGCCGACATGACCGCCAAGTACCAGGTGTTCAATCCGCGCGCCATCAAGAACCTGGTGGCCA
Source organism: Diaphorobacter sp. ED-3 (assembly GCF_027625375.1). NCBI lineage: Bacteria > Pseudomonadati > Pseudomonadota > Betaproteobacteria > Burkholderiales > Comamonadaceae > Diaphorobacter > Diaphorobacter sp. ED-3. The sequence continues at coordinate 1,178,010 of NZ_CP115182.1, forward strand.
ACAAGACGCAGCTCAAGGCGTTCCCCAAGGCGATCATGGACGCCGGCTTCAAGGCGTCGATGGAAGTGTTTGCCGAGCACGAGGCCAAGTCGCCCGAGTTCAAGAAGATCCACCAGGACATGCGCGCCTTCCAGCGTGACCAGATCCTGTGGAACCGCTTCTCGGAGTTCCCGTTCAACCAGTACATGAACAGCGTGAAGATCTGATCGCGTGGCGGGCTGCTGCCCTTGCGGCGGCGGCTTGCGACCAATCCAACGAGGCCGCAGTTCCCTGCGGCTTTTTTGTTGCCCGCGCAAAATAAAAAAAGCCCCGGCGTACCGGGGCTTTTTAGTGGGGTTGAGACGGCTTACTTGCTGCCCGAGCCCATGGCGTCCTGCAGCGCCTTGGCTGGGTCGTCCGAACCGTAGCCGCCGTCGGCAGGGGGCGCCAACTCGCCCTCCGGTGCCGGTGCCGGTGCCTGCTCGGCGTCTGGAGCGGGCTGCGATGCGAACGGGTCGTTGCCTGGGGCCCCGTAGCTCTCCGCATCCTGGAGCGCATCCATCATTTGCGCGCCCACCGCTTCCATGTTCACTTCCACCTTTTTGTCCAGGCTGCCCGTCACGAGGGACGGGAAGGCGATGAGCAGGCTCACCATGATCAGCTGGATCAGGACGAAGGGAATGGCGCCCTTGTAGATCTGCATGGTGGTCACGGGCTGGATGGCCTTGTGCGTTACCCGGTCGATGTAGGGCTTGTCCGGGGCCACCGAGCGCAGGAAGAACAGCGCGAAGCCGAAAGGCGGGTGCATGAACGAGGTCTGCATGTTCATCGCCAGCAGCACGCCGAACCAGATCAGATCGATGCCCATCTTGTCGGCGACGGGTCCCAGCAGCGGCACCACGATGAAGGACAGCTCGAAGTAGTCCAGGAAGAACGCCAGAAAGAAGATCATGAGGTTCACCACGATCAGGAAGCCCACCTGTCCGCCGGGCAGGCTGGCCAGCAGGTGCTCCACCCACTTCGGGCCGTCTGCCGCCTGGAACACCAGGCTGAACGTGGTGGCGCCGATCATGATGAACATCACGAAGCTGGCCAGGCGCGTAGTGGCGCCCAGCGCCTGCTTGAGCAGGGGCATGTCCAGGCGCCGGCGCGCGAAGCCCATGACCAGCGCCGCCATGGCACCCATGGCGCCGCCTTCGGTCGGTGTGGCAATGCCCAGGAAGATGGTGCCCAGCACCAGGAAGATCAGCAGCAGTGGCGGAATCAGCACGAAGGTCACGCGCTCGGCCAGGCGGGAGAGCATGCCCAGCTTGAGCACGCGGTTGATGCTCGCGATGACGAACGCGATGAAGGTGCCGCCGCACATGGCGGTGACGACCTTCTCATCGGTCGGCACGTCCAGCACCTCGGTGCCTGTCCACCACGTATGCACGTCGGCCATGTGAGCGGCCAGGAAGATCGATGCTGCCGTGGAGATGCCCATCACGACGGCCAGCGAGGCATAGCCGGAGCTGCCATTGTCTTCACGGTAGATGCGCGCCTCGGGTGGCAGGGCGGGTACGGACTGGGGCTTGAAGATGGCCAGGATGACCACCCACAGCACGTAGAGGCCGACGAGGATGAAGGCGGGCACGAATGCGCCCTTGTACATCTCGCCCACGCTGCGGCCGAGCTGGTCGGCCATCAGGATCAGCACCAGTGATGGGGGAATGATCTGGGCCAGGGTGCCGGATGCGGCAATCACACCGCTGGCGAGCCGCCGGTCGTAGCCGTAGCGCAGCATGATGGGCAGCGAGATCAGGCCCATGGAGATCACCGAGGCCGCCACCACACCGGTGGTGGCCGCCAGCAGCGCGCCCACGAAAACCACCGCCAGCGCCAGGCCGCCGCGCAAAGGGCCGAACACCTGGCCCACCGTGTCGAGCAGGTCCTCAGCCATGCCGCTGCGCTCCATGATCAGGCCCATGAGCGTGAAGAAGGGCACCGCCAGCAGCGTGTCGTTGGCCATGATGCCGATCAGGCGCTGCGGCAGCCAGGCCATCACGGACGAAGGAAAGACCCCCAACTCGATCCCCAGGAAGCCGAACAGCAGGCCGCAGGCGCCCAGGCTGAACGCCACGGGGAAGCCCAGCAGCAGGAAGATGATCAGGCCCCCGAACATGACGGGGGCGTAATTGCTTGTGATGAATTCCATGAAATGCTTTCCTGGGGCAGATCAGCGTTGCGCGGCGGGAGCGGCGGACAGGGCCTGCTCCTGCTTTCTCTCAGCTTCGGCGCGCAGCGCCTCGGCCAGTTCTTCTTCAGCGCTCTTGTCGCTGAGCTTGCCCATGGGATCGGGCCCCTGGCCACGCAGGAAAGCGATGCGCTTGATGAGTTCGGACCAGCCCTGCAGCATCAGCAGCGTGATACCGACGGGAATCGCCACCCATACGGGCCAGCGGATCAGGCCGCCAGGATTGCCGGACACTTCACCCGACTGGTACATCTGGATCACGACCGGCACGCTCAGGTACAGGATGGTGATGCACAGCGGGGTGAGAAAGAGCGCAAAGCCCACGATGTCGATCCACACCTGCACCTTCTTGGGCAAGCGGCTGTTGACCACGTCGATGCGCACGTGCTCGCGGTTGAGCAGCGTCCAGCCGGCGGCGATCAGGAAAGACCATGCGAACAGGTACCACTGCACTTCCAGAAAGGCGTTGGAACTCGTGTCCAACGCCTTGCGCACGATGGCGTTGGCGGCACTGATGAAAGTGGATGCGAAGATGAGCCAGATTGAATACTTGCCCACGAACGCGTTGAGCCTGTCGATGGCCCGCGACAGTGAAAGTAAAGCCTGCATGGTGTCTCCAAGAAGATGGCTGGGTGCGCGTGTCTGTCCGCACGCGGGGTGGGGCATGGGCCAGATCGATTTGCAGAACGCTGACGCTGCCGTCGGTAGGCAGGGCACGGTCGGCGGCGCCGCGCACACGTTCTTACAAAGGTGACATTCTACGAAGTCACGCAGCCTCGCCAGGTAAAGGGTTTAGCCTGCCCCCGCAGGGGGAGGGGCGTTGCGCTGCTATGAAAATGGGAGAAAACGGCGCACGCAATAGCGCAGGCGGTCCACGCGCTGCCGCATGAAGGGCGACGCATCGCCCGTGCGTCGCCAGGGGGGATCGGGGCCTTCAGTCGCCCATGACCACGCCTTCGCGCCGCGGGTCCGCTCCGCCCAGCCACATGGGTTTGCCATGCACTTCGCTGCGCGTAATGGCCTGCAGGCCGCTGGTCATGTTCATCTCGCGCACTTCCGCGCCGCGTGCGCGCAGGTTGTCGATCGTGGTGGAGGTGAAGCGCTTTTCCTCCAGCAGGGTGGGGCCGTTGAGGTTGCCGAAGTTGGGCAGATTGATCGCCTGCTGCGGCGTCAGGCCCCAGTTGAAGATCCCGTAGATCGTCTTGGCGGTGTAGTGGATGATGAGCGCGCCGCCCGGGCTGCCTCCGCTCATCAGCAGGCGCCCGGACGCCTTGTCAAACACCAGTGTGGGCGCCATGGACGAGCGGGGGCGCTTGCCCGGCTCGACGCGGTTGGCGATGGGGCGGCCCTGGGCGTCGCGCGGCGCAAAGCTGAAGTCGGTCAGTTCGTTGTTGAGCAGGAAGCCCCCGCTGCGCGCGCTGCTGGTGCTGACCATCTGGCGGGAGCCGAACTGGTCTTCGATGGTGGTGGTCATGGCGACGGCATTGCCCCGGGCATCGACGACGCTGATGTGGCTGGTGCCGTATTCCGGCTGGTCGGGCATGGGCGCCATGCTGGTCTGCGCCCCGCCGGGGGTTCCGGGCTGGGCCACCTTCATGCTCTGCGGCTGGATGAGGCGTGCGCGGCTGGCGAGGTAGGCCGGCTCCAGCAGGCTCATCCAGCTGCCGGCAGGGGGGCGCACGAAATCGGGGTCGGCCACGTATTGCGCGCGGTCGGCGAAGGCCAGGCGCGCGGCTTCGTTGTACAGATAGAGCCAGTCGGCCGTGGGCAGCGGGCCCAGCGGGTCGGCGGAACCTTGGGGGCCCTCCTGCAACGGCATGGTCGTGGCATCGGTGTTCTTCAGGATGCCCAGGATCTGCGCCACGGCAATGGCGCCGGAACTGGGCGGCGGAAAGCCGCAGACGCGATAGGCTTTAGCGCCGATCTGGTAGTCGGAGCACAGGGCCTCCCGTTTCTTGGGCTGGTAGCCTGCCAAGTCGGCCAGGCTGAGCCCGCCGGGATTGCCTGCGTGGCCCTGGACCTTGGCCACGATGGCCTGGGCCACTTCCCCTTCAAGCAGCGCCTTGGAGCCGTTCCTGGCTATGGCACGCAGCACGCTCGCCAGCTCAGGATTCTTGAGCGTGTGCCCCACGGGCCAGGGTTGGCCGGCGGTATCGAAGAAATAGGCACGCGCCACGGGGTCCTGCGCGAGGAACTTCTCATTGGCCAGCAAGGTGTGCAGGCGCGCACTGACCTTGAAGCCCTGTTCCGCCAACTGGATGGCGGGCTCGAACAGTGTGGCCCAGGCAAGCTTGCCGTGTTCCTTGTGGGCCTGCTCCAGCATGCGCACCGTACCCGGCACGCCGACCGAGCGCCCGCCCACCACAGCGTCATGGAAGGCCATGGGCTTGCCATTGGCGCCAATGAACAGGTTCTCCGTGGCGGCCGCGGGGGCGGTCTCGCGCCCGTCGTAGGCCTCGACCTTGCTGCCAGCCGCGTGCAGCAGGAACGCGCCGCCGCCGATGCCACTGGACTGCGGTTCCACGAGGGTAAGCACCATCTGTACCGCGATGGCCGCATCCAGCGCCGAGCCGCCCGCCTTCAGCACCTGGTAGCCGGCGTCGGTCGCCAGCGGATTGGCGGCTGCCACCGCGAAGCGCTCGGTAGCCCAGCCGGGCTTCTCCGTGTAGCCGGAAGAGCCCTCGGGCTGTTGCGGCACCTGGTAGTGGAATGCGGCGGGGGGGCTGGAGCAGGCCGCCAGCGTCACCACCGCGAGGGCGGCGACGACAGAGGCGGTCATACGTTGGGCGCGCAGGTACGGTCGCATCGGGGTCTCCTTGGTGGTGGCGTGATCCGGGCCATCGTACTGGGCAGAAAGGTCACACGCTCCCGCTGTTACATGCTGGTACGCTGCTGTTGGCAGGTGGTGGATAGGTGTCATGCAGGATGGCGAAAATGGTTACGTTTTGACATACTCCGCGCACCCACTGGATCACGGCGCGCCACGCGTCTGTGACGCATCTTGCACCGACCCCCGAAGCACGGGGCTGATGGAGGTTTCCTTGAAAAGCTCCCCCGACGTGTGGCTGGTCGCTCGGCCCCTTGGCAGGCATGACGGCCATGCCTGAGCGCAAGGAACGGCCGGCTGTTCTGCGCGATTCTCTGCGCGACCCACAGGGCCGGTGGTTGCGGGGCGCCGTATGGGTGCTCGTGCTGGCGGCGCTGGGTGCCTGGCTGGCAGTGGAAGCGATCGCGCTGGTGCGCTCGGAACAGCGCCAACACGAACGCAATCAGCTGCTGGAAGGCATGGAGCAGACGCTGCTGAGCGAGAGCAGCAACGGCCCGCTGCTGGGGATGGTTACCTTGCTTGGCTTGAGCGAGCCGTCACTCAAGGCTGCCGCGCAGGGCTTTCTGCCCTACGATGCGCCGCCGGTGCTGGCGCGCCTGGGCGTCATCCGCGGCCGCTTCATGGTGGATGGCGCCTACGTGATCGCGCGCGACGGCACGGTGGTAGCGCATGACACCGCCGGCAACCGCACGACCGGTGCGCAGCTGGGACATCGGCCCTATTTTCAGCAGGCCCTGCAGGGCAATGCGTCCGTATATGCCGCCCTGGGCGGCACGTCGCAGGAGCGCGGCCTCTATTACGCAGCGCCGCTGTATGAGAGCGATACCCCGTCCAGTCCCGTCATCGGTGTGGTTACCGTCAAGGTGGGGTTCTCCCATTTCGACCGCCTGCTCACGCGGGCGGGGCATCCCGTGCTGCTGATGTCGCCGCAGGGCGTGGTGTTCTCTTCCACCCGTCCGGAGTGGCTCTACGCGATGACCGCGCCCCTGACGCAGGAACGCATCGACGCGGTGCGCAGCACGCGCCAGTTTGGCAGCCGTTTCGACAACGGGCTGGTGTCGGCCCTGCCGTTTTCCACCGATTCCCGCGAAGCGCTGATCGACGGCGTGCGCTATGCCGTGGGCCGCCGCGCCGTGGACTGGAAGGACCCTGCGGGCCCCTGGCAGCTGGTGTTGCTGGACGACAAGCGCCATCATGCCCATGGGGTTGCGCTGGATGGTGGGAGGGGTCGCATTCGCGCTCTTTGCGCTCGTGGGTGCCATGGCGCTGGATGCGCTGCGCAACCGGCGCCGCCTGGCGGAGGGCATGCAGCGCTTTTCGGTGCTGGGCGCGGCACTGGAGAACAGCCCCATTTCCATCGTCATCACCGATGCGGAAGGGGTGATCGCGTGGGTCAATCCCCAGTACGAACGCAGCACCGGCTATACGCTGGGCGAAGTGCGCGGGCGCAAGCCATCGATAGCCGCCAGCGAACACACGCCCGCCGGTACCTACCGGGACATGTGGAACCGGCTGCTGGCCGGCCATTCCTGGCGCGGACGCTTCGTGAACCGGCGCAGGGACGGCACCCTGTACCACGAGGAGGCCACGCTGTCGCCGGTGTTCGACGCCAAGGGCCGGCGCATCGCGATCGTGGGGCTGCAGCAGGACGTGACCGCGCGTATCGAGGCGGCGCAGGAACTGGAGCGGCGTGAGCGCCGCCTGAGCGAACTGCTGGAACAACAGACAGCGCTTTTTGACAACGCGCCGCCCATCGTGCTCGTCTGCGACGGGCAGATACGGCAGTTCAACCGCGCCCTGGCGGAATTGCTGCACTCCTCGGACGAGGCCCTGGCGGGAACCCCGGTACAGGAGCTGTTCGCAGGCGAGGCCGGCTACGGCGCCTTCACCGCACGGACCGTTCCCATGCTTCTGGCCGGTGGCTCGGTGCGCGAGCAGGCCGTGCTGCGGCGTCCGGACGGCACGTCGTTCACGGCGCGCATGGCGGGCCGCGGGCTGAAGATGGAAGGCGTGCAGATCGCATCGCTGTGGGTGATCGAGGACGTGACCGAGGCGCAGCGCGCCGAGGCTGCCACGCGCGAAGCCAACGCGCGGCTGGAGCTGGCGCAGGAGGCGGGGCACATCGGCGTGTTCGACTACAACTTGCTGACGCAGCGCATGGTGTGGTCGCCCCAGCTGGAGCAGCTGTATGGCGCGGCGTCGCTGCCGGCGCAAAAGGACGGGCATGCCGCAGAGAGGCCGTTCCAGGCGTGGATGGATGTGATCCATCCCGAAGACCGTGCGCGCGTGCGAGGCCTGCTGGCGCAGGCACAGGCCGGCCAGGGCGGCGGCCGTCTGCGCGATTCCTGGCGCATCGTGCGCGCCGATGGCAGTACGCGCTGGATCCTGTGCACCGCGCGCGTGGTGCGCGACGAAGCAGGACAGGCCGCGCGCATCATCGGCGTGCAGGTGGATGTGCATGACCAGAAGATGTTGGAGGCGCGCGTGGCCGAGCAGCTCGCCTTCCAGCAGGCGCTGATCGATGCCATTCCGGTACCGCTCTTCTACAAAGACGCGCAGGGGCGCTACCTGGGTTTCAACCGGGCCTATGTCCAGGCCTTCGACATCCATACGGAAGACTTCATCGGCAAGACGGTGCTGGACCTGGAGTTCCTGCCCATGCTGGAGCGCGAACGCCTGCATGCGGATACCGAGGCCGCGCTGCGGGGCGCGCAGTCCATGCACCGCGAGGTGGCCATGCCGTATGCCGATGGACTGGTGCACCACACGATGTTCTGGCTGCATGGGTTCAACCGCCCGGACGGCTCGGCGGGCGGAGTCATCGGCACCTTCGTGGACGTCTCCGACCGCCAGCGCGCCGAAGTGGAACTGCGCCGCGCCAAGGAACTGGCCGAGGAGACGGCGGCGCTCAAGTCGCGTTTCCTGGCCAACATGAGCCATGAGATCCGCACGCCGCTCAACGCGATCATCGGCATGTCGCACCTGGCCCTGAAGTCGGGGCTGGATGCGCGCCAAAGCGGCTACGTGGTGCGCATGCAGCAGGCGGGCCAGCATCTGCTGGGCGTGATCAACGACATCCTGGACTTCTCCAAGATCGAGGCCGGCAAGCTCGCGGTGGAGCGCAGCCCCTTCGCGCTGGATCGTATGCTGGAAGGCGTGGCCGACGTGGTGGGCTTCAAGGCGGCGGCCAAGGGGCTGGAGCTGGTGCTGGACGTGGCCCCCGACGTGCCGCAGCACTTGGTGGGCGACGCGTTGCGCCTGGGGCAGATCCTCATCAACTTTGCCAATAACGCCGTTCAGTTCACCGAGCAAGGAGAGATCCATCTGCTGGTGCGGCTGGAGCGCGACGAGGGCGCGCGCGTGCTGCTGCGCTTCGAGGTGCGCGACACGGGCATCGGCATCGCGCCGCAGCAGATGCAGCGCCTGTTCCAGAGCTTTGAACAGGCGGACACGTCTACCACGCGCCGATACGGTGGCACCGGCTTGGGCCTGGCCATTAGCAAGAGCCTGGCCGAGTTGATGGGCGGTGAGGTAGGCGTGCGCAGCGAGCTGGGGCATGGCTCGGCCTTTTGGGTGACCGTGCCGCAGGAGCGTGGCGAGCCCCTGCCCCGTGCGCTGTTGCGCAGCGATTGGCGTGGCAGCCGGGTGCTGGTGGTGGACGACAACCACACCGCCGCCCAGGTGCTGGTGGACATGCTGCAGACCATGGGCCTGCAGGCCACGCAGGTGCACTCGGGCGTGCAGGCGCTGCAGGCACTGCGCGACGCGGTGGCCGAGCAGCGCCCCTACGGCCTGCTGCTGCTGGATTGGCACATGCCGGGCATGGACGGGATCGAGTTGGCGCGCCGCATTCGCGGGCTGGGCCTTGCGCATATCCCGCAGATGCTGATGGTTACGGCGCACGGGCGCGACGAGGTGATGGACGCCGCGCGCAGCGAGGGGATCGACAACGTGCTCGTCAAGCCGGTGAGCGCGTCGGTGCTGTTCGACACGCTCATGCAGCCGCTGGCCCAGGCGTGGGACGTGCATCCGCTGCCGCGGTCTCCGTCTGGCGCCGCACCCGCCGTGCTGCGCGGTGCGGTGGTGCTGCTGGTGGAAGACAACGAGCTCAACCAGATCGTGGCGCAGGAGCTGCTGCGCGATGCCGGCATGCACGTGGATGTGGCGTCCAACGGCCAGGAGGCCATCGCGTGCATCGACCGGCGCCGGTACGACGTGGTGCTCATGGACATGCAGATGCCCGTGATGGATGGCGAAACGGCCACGCGGCAACTGCGTGCCGACCCACGCCACGCCGGCCTGCCGATCATCGCCATGACTGCCAATGCCATGCAGGCCGACCGGGAGCGCTGCTTTGCCGCGGGCATGAACGACCACGTGCCCAAGCCCATCGACCCCGACGTGCTGTGGGCCACGCTGGTGCGCTGGCTGTCGCCGCGCCCCGAGGCGGCGTCGCACTCGCCCGCACCCCCGGCGGACGCGCCGCTGGCACCTGCGTTCGCGCCTGCCCTGCCACAGGGCGTGCCGGGCCTGGATACCGCGCAGGGCCTGAAGCGGGCTTCGGGTAAGCCGGGGCTGTACGCCGAACTGTTGCAGCGCTTCGCGCTGAGCCAGAGTGACGTCGTCCAGAACCTGCAGGCGGCCATACAGGCGGAGGACTGGGCACTGGCCGAGCGCACCGCGCACACGCTGCGCTCGGTGGCCGCCAACCTCGGTGCGCAGCCGGTGTCGCGGCATGCGCAGGCACTGGAGCAGGCGCTGCGCTCTCAGGCGCCGGCAGAAACGCTCCAGCCCCTGCTGGCGGCCCTGGCAGAGCATATGGCGCCTTTGCTGCAGGCGTTGGGTGCCTGGACCCGGCAGGCCCCGGGCGCGGACGCTCGCGAGGCCACCGTGCCGCCGCAGACGCCAGTCCAGCTGCTGCGCGGGCTGCGTACGCTGCTGCGCGCGGATGACCCGGCCGCAGGCGACTACCTCCAGCGCAACGCGGCTGGGCTGGCCGCCTTGCTGGGTGCGGACTTCGATGCGCTGGAGCGCAGCGTGCGCAGCTTCGCCTATGACGACGCGCTGCGGCGGCTGGAGGCATGCCCGGCGGCCCCGGCGGAATGACGCCCCATCCCACCAACTCTTTGGCAGGACTTCCCATGGATCAGCAACGCTACGTGAACGCCGCCCCGGACCGCCTGGTCGACAAGCCCATCGCCACCGTGCTGGTAGTGGACGACACGCCCGACAACCTGACGCTCATGGGCCGGACTGCTGCAGGGGCATTACCGCGTCAAGGTGGCGGCCAGCGGTGAGAAGGCCCTGGTAATCGCGCAGTCCGACGCTCCGCCCGACCTGCTGCTGCTGGACATCATGATGCCCGGCATGGACGGCTACGAGGTCTGCCGGCGCCTCAAGGCCAACGAGGCCACGCGTCACATTCCGGTGATCTTTCTCACCGCACGCTCCGATCCCGACGACGAGCGCGAAGGGCTGGCGCTGGGGGCGGTGGACTACATCACCAAGCCCATCAGCCCCTCCATCCTGCTGGCGCGCGTGGCCACGCACTTGGCGCTCAAGGCCACGGCCGACTTCCTGCGCGACAAGAGCGCCTACCTGGAGCGCGAGGTGGCGATGCGCACGCTGGAGGTGCAGGCGATCCAGGACGTGACCATCATGGCGATGACTTCTCTGGCCGAGACGCGCGACAACGAAACCGGCAACCACATCCGCCGCACGCAGCTGTACGTCAAGGCCCTGGCTGAGCTTCTGCGCCACCACCCGCGCTTCGAGGCGGCCTTGAACGACCGCATGATCGACCTGCTGTACAAGTCGGCGCCGCTGCACGACATCGGCAAGATCGGCATCCCCGACAGCATCCTGCTCAAGCCGGGCAAGCTCACGGTGGAGGAGTTCGAGATCATGAAGACCCACACCACGCTGGGGCGCAAGGCCATCGAGGATGCCGAGCAGCGCCTGGGCATGCGCGTGGCCTTCCTCAGCGTGTCCAAGGAGATCGCGTACAGCCACCAGGAGAAGTGGGACGGATCGGGCTACCCCGAAGGCCTCAAGGGCGACGCCATTCCCGTGTCTGCGCGCCTGATGGCCGTGGCCGACGTGTATGACGCACTCATCAGCAAGCGCGTGTACAAGCCGGCGTTCTCCCATGAGCAGGCTTGCACCATCATCCTCAAGGGGCGGGGCACGCACTTCGACCCGGACATGGTGGATGCGTTCGTGGAACTGGCCGACGACTTCCGCGGCATCGCACAGCGCTACCCCGATCCCCATTGAAGTGCTGCCGCAGCTCTCATAAAAAATAGCTGCTAAGGCGCTTGCAGCAAGCGCGAGCAGCTATTGTTTTGTGAGTGTGGGGGTTACGGCGCGGCCGGGGGGCGCGTGTGGGTGTCCTCGGCGGCGCTGTCCGGTGCGGTGGGCGTGGCGTCGTCTGGCGACTGCGCGGCCGCCTCGTCGCCGGCCACGTCAGCGACTTCCGTGACGTCGGCGGCCTGGCGCACCGCGGCCTTGTCGCCCGCGCTGGCGAACTTGCTGTATTTGCCCAGCAGAGTCACCAGCTGGCCATAGATGCGTGGCGCGCCGGCCAGGCATTCGCGCTGCTCCATGTAGTCGGCCTCGCCCGTGAAGTTGCCCACCAAACCTCCGGCCTCGGTCACCAGCAGACCGCCCGCGGCCACGTCCCAGATCGACAGGCCGCTCTCGAAGAAGCCGTCCGTGTAGCCGGCGGCGACATAGGCCAGGTCCAGCGCGGCAGCGCCGGGGCGGCGCAGGCCGGCGGTGCGGGGCATCACCTCGGCCATCATGTTCAGGTATTGCTTGAAGTTGTCGCCGGGGCGGAAGGGGAAGCCCGTGGAGATCAGGCATTCGCCCAGGCGCGTGCGCTTGCTCACGCGGATGCGGCGCTCGTTCAGGAAGGCGCCTCGCCCGCGCGTGGCGGTGAAAAGGTCGTTGCGCGAGGGGTCGTACACCACGGCCTGCTCGACCTTGCCGCGCACGGCCAGGGCGATGCTCACGCAATACACGGGAAAGCCGTGGATGAAATTGGTGGTGCCGTCCAGCGGGTCGATGATCCAGACGTATTCGGAATGCTTGGAGCCGTGCTCCGAACCCGATTCCTCGGCCAGGATGCCGTGGCCGGGGTAGGCGGTGAGCAGCGTCTCGATGATGGCCTGCTCGGCGGCATGGTCCACCTCGGTCACGAAGTCGTTGATCTGCTTTTGCGAAATACGCACGGCCTCCACGTCAAGGGCCGCGCGGTTGATGATGGCGCCGGCGGCGCGAGCGGCCTTGATGGCCACGTTGAGCATGGGGTGCAGATTGGACGACATTGGATTGTGACGAAGGAGCGGGGCGGCTCGTGGCCGCGGGGCGCGCAGCCGGCGATGCGGGCGCAAAACGGGCATTTTACCCATCACCCTCCGGGCTTGCACGCGCGGGCCTTCGGGCGCTTTGCAGCAGCAGCGACAATGGCAGGCTTGCTCCCGAGTCACTTCGCGCCATGAGAACCCGCTTCATCCTGATCCAGACCAGCCATGCCGGCAACGTGGGCGCCACGGCCCGCGCCATGAAGACCATGGGTTTCGATGACCTGGTGCTGGTCGCACCGCGCTGGCCCAACGTGCTGCGCAAGGAGGAGACCATCCAGCGGGCCAGCGGCGCGCTGGACGTGCTGGCCCATGCCCGCATCGTCGCCACGCTGGACGAGGCGCTGGAGGGCGTGAGCCACCTGTGTGCCACGGCGATGACGCCGCGCGACTTCGGCCCGCCCACGCGCACGCCGCGCCAGCATTTCGAGATGCTATTGAATAATGAGCTGTCAGCGCATGATGGCAAAGCGCCAGGGGCTGATTTGGCTAGAAAGCCGTCGCCGGAAACTGGCGTGGCCTTCCTGTTCGGCTCCGAGCGTTTTGGCATGGCCAACGAGGATGTGTACCGCTGCCATGTGGCGCTGAGCATTCCCACCAATCCGCAGTTCGGCTCGCTCAACCTGGGCGCGGCGGTACAGGTCATCGCCTATGAATGGCGGCAGGCCCTCGCCACCCGTGGGGAGGGCTTTGCGGTGCAGGAGTCCGCCCCTCAGGGCGAGCGCGCGGACGCCGCGCAGGTGGCCGGCATGCTGGCGCACTGGGAGCAGGCGCTCACGGGCATCGGCTTTCTGGACCCGGCCGCGCCCAAGAAGCTCATGCCGCGCTTGAACCAGCTTTTCAACCGCGCGCAACTCACGCAGGAGGAAATCCACATCCTGCGCGGTGTCGCCAAATCCATGCTGCAGGCCGCGCAGGCAAACCGCTAGACTGCCAAGCTTCTCGTTACACCATTGCCCTTCATGCTTGCCCGCCTGCGATCCGACGTCCAGTGCATCCTCGAACGCGACCCGGCTGCGCGCAGCACCTGGGAGGTCATTACCTGCTATCCCGGCCTGCACGCCATCTGGCTGCACCGGCCGGCGCACTGGTGCTGGACGAACGGTTTCAAGTGGCTGGGGCGCTTCATCTCGCACTTTGCGCGCTGGTTCACGGGCATCGAGATCCACCCGGGCGCCAAGATCGGCGAGCGGGTTTTCTTCGACCACGCCATGGGGGTGGTGGTGGGCGAGACCGCCGAGATCGGCGACGGCTGCACCATCTACCAGGGCGTGACGCTGGGCGGAACCTCGCTCTACAAGGGCACCAAGCGCCATCCCACGCTGGGCAAGAACGTGGTGGTGAGCGCGGGCGCCAAGGTGCTGGGCGGCTTCGAGGTGGGCGATGGGGCCAAGATCGGCAGCAACGCCGTGGTCATCAAGCCGGTGCCGGCGGGTGCGACGGCCGTGGGCATCCCCGCGCGCATCATTCCGTCCAAGGAAGGCCAGAGCGCCGATGTGACCGAGCCGCACAAGCCCGAGGAGGCCAAGTTCAGCGCCTACGGCGTGACCTCCCTGCAGGACGACCCGCTGACCCAGGCCATGCGCGGCCTGATCGATTCCGCCGCCACGCAGGAGCACCAGATCTCACTGCTGTGGCAGGCCATTGAAAAGCTCTCCAGGTCCAACCCGCAAAGCGGCGGCTGCGTACCCGACGAGGCCGTGCGCTGCGAGCAATTCCAGGCGGCCAAGCTCAACGACATCATTGGCAAGTAAACAATCCATGGAAGTCACCCAGGCCCTGCGTGCGCGCCGCTCGGTGCGCGCCTTCCTGCCCGACGCGCCCCCCGCGGCGACGGTGCAGACGATTCTTCAAGAAGCCGCACAGGCGGCCTCCGGCGGCAATCTGCAGCCCTGGCGCGTGGTGGCCCTCACGGGCGCGCCGCTGCAGGAGTTGTTGGCGGTCGTCGCCCAGGCGCAACCGGAGGAAGGACCGGACAACCAGTCCTACCCGCCGGGCCTGTGGGAGCCCTACCGCACACGCCGCTTCGCCAACGGCGAAGACCTGTACCGCAGCATCGGCATTCCGCGCGAGGACAAGGCCGGGCGCCTGCAGCAGCTGGCCAAGAATGCCGAGTTGTTTGGCGCGCCCGTGGGCATCTTCGTCTGCGTGGACGAGCGCATGGGCCAGCCGCAATGGGCTGATCTGGGGATTTACCTGCAGTCGCTGATGCTGCTGGCGGTGCAGCATGGGCTGGCCACCTGCGCCCAGGGCTTCTGGCGCCGCTATGCCGGCACGCTGCAGCAGCAGCTGGGACTGCCCGAGCCGTACCGCGTGGCCTTTGGCGTGGCGCTGGGCTATGAGGATGCGGCGGCGCCCATCAATACCCTGCGCTCCTCGCGGGCTCCCTGGGCCGAGTGGGGCGAGATGCGCGGGTTCTGAGCCCGAGGAAGGGCCGCCGGGGCCTTTTGTTGGATGAGCGCTCCTAATTCAATAGCTGCCAGCGCTTGATGTATAAGCGCTAGCGGCCTATTTTCCCTTGATGGGCGTTGGCTCGCCTCAGTGAGGCTTGATGGCGATCTTGAGCACCCCGTCGCGCTGGTGCGCAAACAGGTCGTAGGCCTCCACGATGTCGTCCAGCTTGCGCTGGTGCGTCACCAGCAGCCCCAGGTCCAGGCGGTTGGCGGCGATCACGTTCATCAGGCGGCGCATGCGCTCCTTGCCGCCGGGGCACAGCGCGGTGCGGATGGTATGGTCGCCCAGGCCCGCAGCGAACTGCGCCAGCGGGATCGACAGATCTTCCGAGTACACCCCCAGGCTGGACAGCGTGCCGCCGGGCTTGAGCACCTTCATGGCCTGGGCGAACGTGGCCTGCGTGCCCAGGGCCTCGATGGAGCCGTCGGCGCCCTTGCCGCCGGTGAGCCTCATCACTTCGTCCACCACATCCACGTTGCGGAAGTTCAGCGTCACGTCGGCGCCCATCTTCTTCGCAACCGCCAGGCGGTCGTCGTTGCCGTCCACGGCGATGATGGTGGTGGCACCCAGCAGGCGCGCGCCGGCGGTGGCGCACAGGCCGATGGGACCTTGTGCGAACACCACCACGGTGTCGCCGATCTTGATGTTGGCGTTCTCCGCGCCCTTGAAACCGGTGGACATGATGTCCGGGCACATCAGCACCTGCTCGTCGGTCAGCCCGTCGGGAATGGGCGCCAGGTTGGCCTGGGCATCGGGCACCAGCACGTACTCGGCCTGGGTGCCGTCGATCAGGTTGCCAAAGCGCCAGCCGGCCGTGGCCTTGTAGCCGTGGCAGCCGCACAGGCCACGCGGCACCAGGTAGCTGCCATCCTGGCTGGGATAGCCGTCCTGCGCCGCGTAGCTGTTGAAGTTGGGGCAGATGGCGCCGGCGATCACGCGCTGGCCTTCCTGGTAGCCCTGCACGGCGCTGCCCAGTTTCTCGATCACACCCACGGGCTCATGGCCCACGGTCAGGCCCTTGGCCACCGGATATTCACCCTTGAGGATGTGCACGTCGGTGCCGCAGATGGTGGTGGTGGTGATGCGCACCAGCGCGTCGTTGGGGCCCACGTCGGGAATGGGCTTGTCGGCCAGTTCAATGCGGCCTTTTTCGACGAAGACAGCGGCTTTCATCATGGCGGTCATGCGGGGCTCCTTTGCGGGGTGAAGCCGCTACATTACGCCGGGTACGCGGCGGCGGGGCTACGGTTGAGTGGACTGCTCGGGTATGGCCATGCCCTGTGCCGCGCCCACGGCGTCGTCCACGCTCCAGAACAGCGGAATATGCGTGAGCCCGGCGCGCTGAAGCGCGGCACGCGGGTGGTCCTTGATGCGCGCGAGCAGCAGGGCCAGTCCCCGGCGCGCCAGATGGGCCTGCAACTCCTGCAGGGCCTCCAGCGTGGTCACGTCCATATCGTCGCTGGACTCCACGCTCAGCACCACGGCGCGCACGCCCTGGGCTCCTGCGTGCGTGGCCACGATATGCGCCATGGCCTCGGCATTGGCAAAGAACAGCGGTTCGTCCGGCCGCAGCACCAGCACGCCCGGCGTGCGCTGCGCGTGCGGGTGCAGCTTGAGCGCGACGAAATCATGCGTGCCCGGCAGGCGGCCCAGCTCACTGGCGGCCGGCTGCGCAAAGCGGCGCAGCGCCAGCAGCAGCGAAAGCCCCACCGCGAGCAGCATGCCGAACAGCACGCCCAGCACCAACACGCCGGCCGCGGCGGCCAATGCCATCCAGGCGTCGCCATTCCAGCGCAGCGTGGCCCACAAGGGGCGCGGGCCCAGCTTGTGCGACAGGATGCCGATCACCACCGCACACAGCACGGGTAGCGGCACAAGCGCCAGTGCGCCTTGCGCCAATCCCAGCGCCAACGCAATCGCCGCTGCGGCGACGAGGCCCGTCCAGCGGCTGTGCCCCCCAGCCTCGTAGTTGGCCGACGAAGCCGAGAAGCCTGCGCCCACGGGCAGGCCCTGCAGCAGGCTGCTGCCGATGTTGGCGGCGCCCAGGGCCAGCATCTCGCGCCGCGCGTGCACGCGGTCGCCCGCTTGCAGGGCCAGGGAGCGGGCCGATCCCCACGACTCGGCGAACAGGATCATCATCAGCGCCGGCGCCACCTGGGCGGCGCGCACCCAGTGGTCCCAGTCCAGCCGCGGCCAGCCCCACTGCAGCCCCTGCAGCGTGACCGGCCCCACCAGCACCACGCCGTGCGCCGCCAAAGGCAGCGCCGCGGACAGCGCGATGCCCAGCGCCAGCACCAGCACCGAGGGCTGCACCCAGGCATGCCGCGCCTGGGCGCGCTGTAGCGCCAGCCACAGAGCCAGCGTGCCGCAGCCCAGCGCTGCCGTCAGACCCTGTGCGTTGCCGAGCCCGCCCAGCCAGTCCCACAGCAGGCCGGGCGTGTGTGAGCCCTGGGCCGGAACGCCCGTGAGGCCGGGCAGTTGCTTGACGACGATGGTGACCGCGAGCGCCCACGCAAAGCCGCGCAGCACGGGGCGCGAGACGAACGCCGCCAGGAAGTCGGCGCGTGCGAGCGCCGCCACGATGAATAGTCCGCCGGTGACACCGACCAGCGCGAACGCTCCGCCCGTGCCTTCCGCCGCCACGACGGACGCGAAGATCGCCGCGGCCGACGACGTGGCCGAGAGCGTGGCGAAGCGGCTGGTGCCGATGAACGGATAGACGAGCAGCCCGACGAGCGCCGCCACCAGCGCATGGGCCGGCGGTACGCCGGCGATGGCGGCGTACGCCACCGCCTCGGGAACCAGCAGGCCGGCGATGGCCAGGCCGGCCAGGAACGTGTGGCCTGCGCGGGGGCGCGAAGGCGCGGCAGGACGATCGGTGGGCAGCATGGCACGGCCCCGTGGCGGGGCGGCGCGCTCAGCGCTGGGGGCGCACGGCGGTCTTGGGGCGGAAGGCCTTGCAGACCTCGGGGCGTGTCTCCAGGTAGGGCCCGCCGATCAGGTCGATGCAGTAGGGCACGGCGGCGAAGATGCCCGGCACGCGCTGTGCGCCGCTGTCGTCCTTGAGACCCTCCAGCGTCTCGGCAATCGCCTTGGGCTGGCCCGGCAGGTTGATGATGAGGCTCTGGCCGCGAATCACCGCCACCTGGCGCGACAGGATGGCCGTGGGCACGAACGTCAGCGAGATCTGGCGCATCTGCTCGCCAAAGCCCGGCATCTCCTTGTCGGCCACGGCCAGCGTGGCCTCGGGCGTCACGTCGCGCAGCGCGGGGCCGGTGCCGCCGGTGGTCAGCACCAGGCTGCAGCCGGCATCCACCAGTTCGACCAGCGTGGCGCTGATGCGCTCTTTCTCGTCGGGAATCAGGCGCGGCTCGAAAGCAATCGGGTTGTGCAGCGCGCGCTTGAGCCAGTCGTGCAGGGCGGGCAGGCCCTTGTCTTCGTACGTGCCGCTGCTGGCGCGGTCGCTGATGGAGACGATGCCGATCTTGACCGGCTCGTAGGACGGGGCTTTGTGGGTGTCAGGCATCGTCTTCGCGCTCCTCATGCACGGCCAGGGCGGCCGCTTCGGTCATCTGGTGGCGCACCAACTGGAACAGTTCGCGGTAGGCACGCCCCTTGCGCGGAGCTTCGCCCTGCGACTGGGCCAACCGCGCCTCATGGTCGGACGGCGCATCCTTGCGCGCCTGGCGAATCAGCGCGCGGATCTGTTGCGTGTCCGTGCGCGGAAACTGCTCCAGCCATGCTGCCAGCGCATTGTCGTCCGCAATGAGGCGGTCGCGCCAGTGCTCGGCCTGGTGCAGGGCCAGCTTCTCGGCGGCGGAGCCGTTGCGCTGTTCGTCCAGCGCGGCGTGGATGGCCGCCACGGTGCCTTCTTCCAGCTTGCGCATGAGCTTGCCCACGAACTGCATCTGCCGGCGCTTGCCCTCGAAGTTGGTGATGCGGCGGGCCTCGGCCAATGCATCCTGGAGCTTTTCGGGCAGGTCCAGGCGCGCGAACAGGTCGCTGCGCAGCGTGAGCAGCTCGGAGCCCAGGTCCTGCAGCGCCTCCATCTCGCGCTTGAGGTCGGTCTTGGTGGCACCGTCGGTGCCTTTGAGTTCGGCCTTGAGCTGCAGGTCCATCTCGCTGCCTTCGGCAACGAAATGGCCCTTCACAAAATAGCCTTTTTTGGGTTTGCGTGACATGGGTGTGCTGGGGGCGGAAACAGGCCCTGCGCGGCGCAGCGGCAATGGCGCCTGCCGCGCGGCGGCGCGGGTCGGCAAGTATCATAGCCGCCGCTATGAATACATCCAGCAACCGCGCCGCCAGCGGCACTTCTTCCCAGCCCGACAGCGGCTTCAGCTATACCCGAGAGTTCTTTGAAGGCCTGGTGGACCATGCCCTGGCCCATGCCAAGAAGTTGGGCGCTACCGACGCGGGGGCGGACGCCTCGGAAGGCTGCGGCCTGTCGGTGAACGTACGCAAGGGCGAGCTGGAGACGGTGGAGCGCAACCGCGACAAGTCGCTGGGCGTGACGGTGTACGTAGGCCACCGCCGTGGCAATGCGAGCACGTCCGACTTCTCGCTGGCCGCCGTGGAGCGCACGGTGCAGGCGGCCTACGACATCGCCCGCTTCACCGCCGAGGACCCGGTGGCCGGCCTGCCCGACGCGGCCGACATCGCGCCACAGGAAACGCACCGCGACCTGCAACTGTTCCACCCCTGGGCCATCACCAGCGAAGAGGCCGCGCTTCTCGCGCTGGAGTGCGAGGCCGCCGCCTTCAAGACCCACAAACGCATCACCAACAGCGAAGGCGCGGGCGTGTCGGCGCAGCAGAGCCATTTCTTCAGCGCCCACACACGCGGCTTTCGCGGCGGCTACGCCAGTTCGCGCCACAGCATCTCGGTGGCGCCCATCGCCTCGCTGCCAGGGCGCAATGCCGAGATGCAGCGCGACGCCTGGTACAGCTCCATGCGCGACGCGCGCGAACTGGCCGCGCCCGAGGCCGTGGGCCGCTACGCCGCCCAGCGCGCGTTGAGCCGCCTGGGCAGCCGCAAGATCCCCACCACCGAATGCCCGGTGCTGTTCGAGTCGCCCCTGGCCGCCGGCCTGCTGGGCGGCTTCGTGCAGGCCGTGAGCGGCGGCGCGCTGTACCGCAAGAGCAGCTTTCTCGTCGATTCGCTGGGCAAGCAGGTGTTCGCCAAGCACATCGACGTGGCCGAGGACCCGTTCATCCTGGGCGGCAAGGGCAGCACGCCGTTCGACGACGAGGGCGTGCGCGTGGCACCGCGCCAGGTGGTGGAGGCGGGCCGCGTGCAGGGCTATTTCCTCAGCACCTATTCGGCGCGCAAGCTCGGCATGCCGACCACCGGTAACGCCGGCGGCTCGCACAACCTGGTGCTGTCGTCGCGCCTTACGAAGCCCGGCGACGACCTGGACGCCATGCTGCAAAAGCTGGGCACGGGCCTGTTCGTGATCGAGCTCATGGGCCAGGGCGTGAACTACGTGACGGGCGACTACTCGCGCGGCGCCAGCGGCTTCTGGGTGGAGAACGGCCGCATCGCTTATCCGGTGCACGAGATCACCATCGCCGGCAACCTCAAGGACATGCTGCGCGGCATCGAGGCCGTGGGCGCCGACGCCTACACCTATGGCGCCAAGACGGTGGGCTCCATCCTCATCAACCGCATGAAGGTGGCGGGCAGTTGAGCCGCGCCGCGCCGGCAGTCCGCGCATGAGCACGTCGCTGTCGCGGGCCGACTGGGCCAAGGCGCTGGTGGTGGTTGTGGTCTGGGGGCTGAACTTCGTCGTCATGAAGTGGGGCCTGGCCACGCTGTCGCCGCTGGTGCTGTGCGCGCTGCGCTTTCTGGCGGCGTCGCTGCCGTTCCTGCTGTTCGTGCGCCCGCCGCGGCACCTGTCCTGGGGCGTGATGGCGGCCTATGGCTTGGTGCAGGGTGTGGGACAGTTCGGCCTGCTGTTCACCGGCATGCAGCTGGGCATGCCGGCGGGCATGTCCTCGGTGGTGCTGCAGACGCAGGCATTCATCACCATGCTCATGGCGGCAGCCTTGTTGGGCGAGACGCCGCACCGCTGGCAGTGGCTGGGCCTGTGCATCGCCATCGGCGGGCTGGTGTTCATCGGCGCGGCGCACGGCGATGGCGCCTCCGGCATGACCCTGGCGGGCTTCCTGCTCACCGTGGGGGCCGCGGCCATGTGGGCCGGCTCCAACCTGCTCACGCGCGTGGCAGCGCGCCAGGGGCCGTACGAGCCCGTGTCCTTCATCGTCTGGAGCAGCGTGTTCCCCATCGTGCCGCTGTTGCTGTTGGCCTGCGTGGTGGACGGCACGGAGGCCGTGGTGCAGCAGTTGCGCGGCCTGGGCGGGCGCGAGTTGGGCGTGGTGGCCTATCTGGCGCTGTTGTCCACCCTGCTGGGCTATGGCCTGTGGACGCGCCTGCTGCAGCGCTACGCCGCCAGCACCGTGGCGCCGCTATCGCTGCTGGTGCCGGTGGTGGGACTGCTGTCGGCCATGCTGCTGCTGGGCGAGCGCCCCACGGCCTGGCAATGGATGGGCACGCTGGGCGTGCTGGCGGGCATGGTAATCAACCAGTTCGGCGGGCTGTGGGCCAAGCGCCGCCGCGGGGTTGCATCTATATAAAAAATGGCTCTAGCGCTTACCAGTCAAGCGCTAGATGCTCCTGAAACGGTAGCAAAACCCGCGTTCGGCGCAGCAACTTGCCTCTCAGCCGCCGCGCACCATGGAGAGGATCTTGGCCGTGTCGAGCTGGCGCGCGGTCGCCTGCATCTGCGGCAGGTAGCGCGCCTGCAATTGCTGGCCGTCCTGCATCACGTGCTGGTAGGCGTCCTTGAGCATGTCGGTGGACAGGGTGCGCCCGCCCGCGTAGTACTGGTTGGCCACATGCCCCAGCGCATAGGTGGCCGCAAAGCTCATGCTGCTGCTCACCGCCTGGCGCCCCAGGCCGCCCAGCAGGCCCTTGCCGGCCTTGCCCAGCAGGCCGCTGAGCAGCTTGCGGCCTGCCTGCTCCAGGTACTGCGAGGTGAGCCCCACGCCCAGCGTCGCGAGGAAGTCCTTGATGTGCCCGCGGTCCAGCTCATAGCCGTAGCTTTGGCCGATCTGGTAGACCAGCCGCATTTGCAGCGGAATGATGGCCAGGGTGGACAGATTCTCGGGCAGCAGTTCGATGGCGCCGTTCATGATCGACGCCTGCAGGATCTTGCGGTCCATCTCGGCGGGCGGCAGGCTGCCGGGGCGGCGCTGCGCGGCGGTGGTAGGCAACGCGTCCGCAGCGGCGGGGTGGGGGGCCGGTGTCGCAGGCGCAGTGGATGCGTCCAATGGCGTTTGCAGAGGCGCTTGCAGAGGCGCTTGCAGAGGGGCGTCGGCCACGGCCTGGGCCTCGGCATCGAATCCCCCCGTGGTAAGCGCGCCCCCCAGGCCCCAGGCCTGGCGCACCTGGGCCAGGAAGGCGTCTTCCTTGGCGCTGGTGTGGCCGTCGGCTTCGCACACGCACACGGCCATCTCATAAGCCAGCTGGCGCGACTCGGGAGAGGCCAGGCGGCCCAACACTTCTGGTAGCTGCACGCGGCGCAGCAGCACGTCCTGGTACAGGCCGGGCAGGTTGACCTGCGCGTCGCCCGCAAGGCCTTGCGCGACCTCGCGGATCTGCTCGCGTTCGCGGTCGTGCTTCTCGCCGTCTGCGTACGAGGCCATCAGGCACAAGGTGAGGGTGGCGCGGATTTCTTCTGCGGTCATGGTGCTCCTGAGGCGGTGAAGAGATGCAGATGGGAGTGCAAGGCGGCAGCGGGGTTCCCTGCCGCGCTGGCCCTTTACCCGTTGGAAAAACAAAAACCGCCCGAGGGCGGTTTTTGTCACGGACGGTTCACATCGCGAGGCCGTCAGGCGGCCACCATGGGCACGACCTTGTATTCGCCCGCGGCGATTTTCTTTTGCCACTCGGCCGGGCCGGTGATGTGGGCGCTGGTGCCGCCCGCGTCCACGGCCACGGTGACGGGCATGTCCACCACGTCGAACTCATAGATGGCTTCCATGCCCAAGTCGGCAAAGCCCACCACCTTGGCGTTCTTGATGGCCTTGCTGACCAGGTAGGCGGCGCCGCCCACGGCCATCAGGTAGGCGCTCTTGTGGTTCTTGATGGACTCGATGGCGACCGGGCCGCGCTCGGCCTTGCCGATCATGGCGATCAGGCCGGTTTGCTCCAGCATCATGTCGGTGAACTTGTCCATGCGCGTGGCGGTGGTGGGGCCGGCGGGGCCCACGGCCTCGTCCTTCACCGGGTCCACGGGGCCCACGTAGTAGATCACGCGGTTGGTGAAGTCCACGGGCAGCTTCTCACCCTTGGCCAGCATGTCCTGGATGCGCTTGTGCGCGGCGTCGCGGCCGGTGAGCATCTTGCCGTTCAGCAGCAGCGTCTGGCCGGGCTTCCAGCTCGCGACCTCTTCCTTGGTCAGGGTGTTGAGGTCCACGCGCTTGCTGGTCTCGGTGTTGGGTGCCCAGTCCACCTTGGGCCACAGGTCCAGGCTCGGCGGGTCCATGTAGACGGGGCCAGAGCCGTCCATCACGAAGTGTGCGTGGCGCGTGGCCGCGCAGTTGGGAATCATGGCCACGGGCTTGCTGGCCGCGTGCGTGGGGTACATCTTGATCTTCACGTCCAGCACGGTGGCCAGGCCGCCCAGGCCCTGGGCGCCGATGCCGAGGGCGTTGACCTTCTCGTACAGCTCCAGGCGCAGCTCTTCGACCTGGTCCAGCTTCTCGCCGCGCTGGCTCTTGGCCAGCAGCTCGTACATGTCCAGGTCTTCCATCAGGCTTTCCTTGGCCAGCAGCACGGCCTTTTCCGCCGTGCCACCGATGCCGATGCCCAGCATGCCCGGCGGGCACCAGCCGGCGCCCATGGTGGGCACGGTCTTGAGCACCCAGTCCACCAGGTTGTCGCTGGGGTTCATCATGACCATCTTGGACTTGTTCTCGCTGCCGCCGCCCTTGGCGGCCACGGTCACGTCCAGCGTGTCGCCGGGCACGATCTGCACGCTGATGACGGCGGGTGTGTTGTCCTTGGTGTTCTTGCGAGCGAACTGCGGGTCGGCGACGACCGACGCACGCAGCGTGTTGTCGGGGTGGTTGTAGCCGCGGCGCACGCCTTCGTTGATGGCGTCCTCCAGGCTTTGGTCGGCGGCGAAGCCCTCGAAGCGCACGCCCATGCCCACCTTCAGGAACACGTTCACGATGCCCGTGTCCTGGCAGATCGGGCGGTGGCCCGTGGCGCTCATCTTGCTGTTGGTGAGGATCTGCGCCATCGCATCCTTGGCCGCGGGGCTCTGCTCGCGCTCGTAGGCGCGGGCCAGGTGCTGGATATAGTCGGCGGGGTGGTAGTAGGAGATGTACTGCAGCGCGGCAGCTACGGACTCCACAAGGTCGTTGTACCGGATGGTCGTGGTCATGTGGGGGAGGATTCTTGTGAAACGGACGCCCGCGATTATCGCCCTGCACCTTGCACGCGCCTGATGCAAGGGCAAAAGCAAGGGGAAAAGTCCCGCCCGCCCGCCCGCCCGCCCGCCCGGCTGCCCGTCCGCCCGTCCGCCCGTCCGCCCGGCGTGGCGGCAGGGGCTTTCAGTGGCCTCGTGGCCATTTGCGGTGAAATCGCCCCGTTGCTCCTTCCCGGATCAGAAAGGCGTTTCCATGAATTCCAACACCCGTATCGAACGCGACACCTTCGGCCCCATCGAGGTGCCGGCCGACAGGCTCTGGGGCGCGCAGACGCAGCGCTCGCTGCAGAACTTCGCCATCTCGGGCGAACGACAGCCGCAGGAACTCATCCGCGCGCTGGCGCAGGTCAAGCGCGCGTCGGCCCGGGTCAACCACGCGCTGGGGCTGCTGGGGGCGGACAAGACGCGCGCCATCGTCGCCGCGGCCGACGAGGTGCTGCTGGGCCAGCACGACGACGAGTTCCCGCTGGTGGTCTGGCAGACCGGCTCGGGCACGCAGACCAACATGAACGTCAACGAGGTGCTGGCCAACCGCGCCAGCGAGCTGTTGGGCGGCGAGCGCGGCGAGGCACGGCTGGTACATCCCAACGACGACGTGAACAAGAGCCAGTCCAGCAACGACGTGTTCCCCACCGCCACGCATGTGGCCGCGGTGCAGGCGCTGGTGCACCGGCTGCTGCCCGCCATGGAGGAGCTTCGCGCCACCCTGCAGGCCAAGGCCGAGGCGTTCGACGACATCGTGAAGATCGGCCGCACCCATTTGCAGGACGCGACGCCGCTCACGCTGGGGCAGGAGATCTCGGGCTGGGTGGCGCAGCTTGCCCATGGGGAACGCCACGTGCGCGCGGCGCTGCCGCACCTGTATGAACTGGCCCTGGGCGGGACGGCCGTGGGCACGGGCCTGAATGCGCCCGAGGGCTACGCCGAACGTGTGGCGCAGGAGCTGGCCCAGTTCACCGGTCAGCCCTTCGTGACCTCGCCCAACAAGTTCGAATCGCTCGCATCGCAGGACGCGCTGGTGCATGCCCACGGCGCGCTGAAGACGCTGGCGGCCAGCCTCACAAAGATCGCCAACGACGTGCGGTGGCTGGCCAGCGGCCCGCGCAGCGGCATCGGCGAGATCACCATCCCTGAGAACGAGCCCGGCTCGTCCATCATGCCCGGCAAAGTGAACCCCACGCAGTGCGAGGCGCTGACCATGCTGTGCGCCCAGGTGCTGGGCAACGATGTGGCCATCAACATCGGCGGGGCCAGTGGCAACTTCGAGCTGAACGTGTTCCGCCCGCTGGTGGCGCACAACTTCCTGCAGAGCGTGCGGTTGCTGGCCGATGGCATGGTGAGCTTCAACGAGCACTGCGCCGTGGGGATAGAGCCCAACCGCGCGCGCATCGCGGAGCTGGTGGAACGCTCGCTGATGCTGGTGACGGCGCTCAGCCCGCATATCGGCTACGACAAGGCCGCGGCGATTGCCAAGAAGGCGCACAAGGAAGGCAGCACGCTGCGCGAGGCCGCGCTGGCGCTGGGCTACGTGACGCCCGCGCAGTTCGATGAGTGGGTGGTGCCCGCCCGGATGGTGGGGCGCTGACGGCTGGGAGGGACGTTGCGACGGTGGGCGGCGCGCTCAATCGTCGCCGCGGCCGTCTGCCGCAGCCTGGTCCACCAGCGTCTGCAGGCCGGTGGCGTCCAGGATCTCGATGCCGCGGGGGCGCACGCTGATCAGGCCCTCGCGTTCCAGCCATTTCAATTCCACGTTCACGCGCTGGCGCGAGCCGCCCAGCAGGCAGGCCAGCTCATCTTGCGCCAGCGACAGGCCCAGCGGCACGCTCTCGCCCGGCTCGGTGCGCTGCGGGCCGAAGCGCTGCAGCAGTTGTAGCAGTTGCTTGGCCAGGCGCGCGCGCAGCGGCAGCGTGGCCATGTCTTCCATCATGCAGTACAGCGACCGCATGCTCCATGCCTGCAGCGTGAGCAGCGCTTCGCCGAACGAGGGATGCTCCTGCAGCAGCGTGCGGAAGGTGGGTTCGGGCACGCTCAACAGCGTGGTGGGGCCATGGGCATGCGCGTCGTAGGTGCAGGGACGGCCGTAGAGCACCTCGGCCTCACCCACCCAGATGCCGGGCTCCACATAGGCCAGCGTGACCAGCTTGCCGGAGGGCGTGGTGCGTTGAAAGCGCAGCGCGCCACTGGCGCAGGTGAACCATTCGCGGATGGGACGGCCCTGCTCGACGATCAGGTCGCCGTGTGCATGGCGCGTCACGTGGCCCAGGCGAAAGATGTCGTGCCGCAGCGAGGGCGAGAGGGTGGAGAACCAGGGGCTGCGGTCCAGGGCCTCGCGCTCGCGCGCCGACAACAGGGGACGTTGCAGCGACACGTCGGCACAAAAGCGCAGGGGAGCGGGCATGGTGGTTCGTCGGTGAAGGGCGCCGGGCGCGGGAACAGCGGCAGCGGCAGCGGCATTCTAGGCGCCGTCACGCTCGGGAAAAACCCTTGACCCCACCCGGCGTAGGCCGCTGTGGCTACCGGGGTGCGTTTAAAGTAAAAAGTGCTCTAAATGCGCTTGTAGCAAGCGCAAGCAGCTATTGAAAAAGGAGCGACTTCAGTCCTGCGCGTCCTGCGGCGCCGCGGGCGGGTCGAAGGCAAAGCCCACGCCATAGACCGAGCGGATCCAGTCGTGCCCGGCGGGGTCGGCGCTGCGCAGCTTGCGGCGCAGATTCTTGATGTGGCTGTCCACGGCGCGCTCGTTGGGCTCCTGCGGCGAGTCCGGGTAGGCGTGCTGCAGCAACTGGGCGCGCGACAGCACGCTGCGCGGGTGTGCCAGCAGGGTGCGCAGCAGATGCCATTCGCGCGGTGTCAGCGCCACGAGGGTGCCGTACAGCGTGGCGTGCAGCTGGGCCTCGTCCAGCACTAGCGCGCCGTAGGCCAGCTCCGCCTGCGCGGCGGCCTGGGCCGGCGGTGCGCGCCGGCGCAGCACGGCCTTCACGCGCGCCACCACCTCGCGCGGCGAGAAGGGCTTGCAGATGTAGTCGTCCGCGCCCAGTTCCAGGCCGATGAGGCGGTCCACCTCTTCCACGCGGGCGGTGATCACCACGATGGGGTTGTCGGTGTGGCGGCGCGCCTGGCGCAGCACCTCCAGCCCGTCGATGCCGGGCAGCATGACGTCCAGCAGCGTCAGGTCGGGCGGCTGGGGGGCGGTGAGGGCCTGCAGGGCCGTGCGGCCGTCGGCCGCGTGCTCCGGGGCGTAGCCCGCGTGGCGCAGGTAGTCCAGCAGCACGTCGGCGATGTCCTGCTCGTCCTCCACGACGAGGATGCGTGCGGGCGTGGTCATGGCGAGGGGTTCTCCAGTAGAGGCAGCGTGAGGGTGATGCGCAGGCCGCCCAGCGGCGAGGCGCTGGCTTCGATCTGGCCGCCGTGCGCCTGCACGATGGTGCGGCAGATGGCCAGGCCCAGGCCCGAGCCGCCCAGGTCGCCCGAGGCGCGGCGGCGCGAGGCCTCGGCACGGTACAGGCGCTCAAACAGGTGCGGCAGCTCGTGCGGCGCCACGCCGGGCGCCGTGTCGTCCAGGCGCAGCGTGAGGCGCGGCGGGCCGCCATTGCGCTGCACATTGGCCGACACCTGCAGCCGCCCGCCAGGGTCGGTGTAGCGCAGGCTGTTTTCCAGCAGGTTCAGGAACACGCGGTGCAGCTGCTGTGCGTTGCCGTGTACCTGCAGCGGCTGCTTGGCGAGCGTGGCCAGGTCTGGCGCGGCCTGCAGGGCGACACCCGTCTGGTCGAAGCGCGACTGCATGCCGGCCATGGCCTCGCGCAGCAGCGCGAGCGGCTGCACGGCGCTCATGACGGGCGGGGGCTGGTCGCCGGCCATGTCCACGCTGGCGCGCAGATCGCCCACGAGCTGGATCAGCCGCATGACTTGGCGGTGCAGGCGGCGCGCGGTCTTTTCGTCGAACGGGCGCACGCCGTCCTGCACGGCCTCGATCTCGGCGCGCATCGCGGCCAGCGGCGTGCGCAGTTCATGCGCGGTGTCCCCGATCCACTGGCGGCGCGAGGCCTCGACGCTCGCAAGCTGCTCCGCCATGGCGTTGAAGGTGTGGATCAGGCGGGCGAATTCCTCGCTGTCGGCCTGTTCGGGCACGCGGGTGTGCAGCTCGCCTGCCGCAATGGCCTGCGCGCCGGTCACCAGCGTGTCGATGGGGCGCAGCCAGCGCCGCGCCAGCCACCAGGACAGCAGCAACGCCAGCGCCAGGCCCGTCACGCCGCTCCACACCACGAAACCGAGCTGCTTGGACAGGAAGGCGCGGTCCGCATCGCGCTCCAGCCCGTCAAGCGGCGCCAGCACCAGGTGGCCGATCAGGCGCCCCTCGCCGTCGCGCAGCGCGGTCCGCGCACCGCCGGCAACGGGTGCGGCGCCGGCCACCACGCGGCCCTGCGTATCCACCACGCCCAGGCGCCGCGAAAGCGCGTCCACCGGCGGCGGGGCCGTGCCGGGCGTGACCTGGGGTAGCAACAGGGGCTCGGGCGCAGGCACGGGAGCGGGTCCGAAGGTCGGCATCTGGACGTTGCGCGGGCGGCGCAGCTCGCGCCACAGGCCGGGCTGCTCGCGCAGTGTCTGCCAGCCGCCCTGCTGTTCATACGCGGCCTGCAGGCGGAACACCAGCCAGTCCATGCGCGCCAACTCCACCTCGGCCACGTAGGGGCCCAGCCCCCGCTGCAGCCCCAGCAGCGAGAAGCCCACGAACAGCACCAGCATCACCCCCAGCAGCGCCGACAGGGCTGCAAAGGCCTTGCCTTGGAGGGTGAGACGCGGAAGTTGCATGAAGTGGGGAGCTGCTTGACCGTGGGGAAACGCCGAGGATGGCATGGCCGGGCCACCCCCGGGGCCTGGCCGCGGTGGCACCAAGCGCGCCAAATGCAACCAATGGCAACGCCTCGCCCGCAGGCATGGGCGGGGCGAAAGCCCGCCCCGTCCGACTCTTGCGCTACTTAAAAGATAGCTGTTCGCGCATGAGGGACGGGCGTTATCTCCTGTTTTTATGCAAATTGTTGCAAAGGCACCCGTCAGCGGGCCGCGGCCAGCGCCTGCTGCACCCAGCCGTCAAAGGTCTTCTGGTGTGCCTTGATCCAGCCGTTCACATGGCGTTCGATGTCGGCGGCCTTGTTCTGGCCCCGGCTCATCAGGTGGTTCTGGGCGTTGATGTCGGCCACGGGCAGCTGCATCACTTCGAACAGCTTGGCGGCGGCGGGGTTGGCCTCGGCCCAGGCCTTGTTGGCCACGATCTGCTGCTGGTTCACCACGAAGCCGTAGTTCTTGCCGTTGGGCAGGCGCGTGTCCAGGCCTTTTTGCTCGCCGGGCAGGGAGGAGAAGGGCACTTCCAGCCAGACCACGTCCTTGCCGGGCTTGAGCTCGTTGCTCACCCAATAGGGCGTCCAGGTGTAGTACAGGACGGGCTTGCCTGCGCGGTAGCGCGTGATGGTGTCGGCGATCAGCGCGGAGTAGGTGCCCTGCTGGTGCGTGACGGTGTTGCGCAGGCCGTAGGCGTCCAGGTGGTGCTCGATCATGGCCTCGCAGCCCCAGCCGGGCGTGCAGCCCGTCAGGTCGGCCTTGCCGTCGCCGTTGGTGTCGAACAGCTGGGCAATTTTCGGGTCCTTGAGCTGCTCGACGTTGGTGATGCCATGCGCGTCGGCGGTCTTCTTGTCGATCAGGTAACCCTGCGCCGCGTTGCCCGAGTAGGTGCCGCGCCGGTAGAGCTTCGCGTCGCCGCCGGCGTTCTTGTAATAGTCGGCATGCAGCGGGTTCCAGTGGTCGGCCATGAACGTGGCGTCGCCATTGCCGATGGCGATGTGGGCCGTGGGGTACTCCACCTCCTGGATGGGCTGCACGTCGTAGCCGAGTTTTTCCAGGCCCTTCATGACCAGCAGTGTCTGGAAGGTCTCCTCGGCGATCGAGCTCTTGAGAGGCAGCACCTTCACGCCCTTGCCGGGCAGGGCGGTGGGCTGGGCCAGCGCAGCGGTGGCGCCCAGCGCCAGGCCCAGACCCGCGGCAACCGCGGCCAGCGGCGCGCGCAGGCGGCGGGCGAGGGCGGCGCATGCGCCGGAACGTGCAGTGTGTGTGGGAGAGGTCAGCGACAGAAGAGTCATCCGGGGTTTCCTTTCTGGTGGTGAACGGGAGTGGTGTCAGGCCGCGGAGTTGCGGGGGGTGGCAAGCGGGGCGGCATGCGGCGCGGGCGCTGCGGGCTTGCCGCGCACGGCGCGCAGCACCAGGCCCGCGGGGCCGGTGTGCCACCAGCGCGCACTGGCGCGCCGCGGCTGGCCCATGGCCTGGGTGAGGCGGTCCAGCACGATGGCCAGCAGCACGATCCCCAGGCCGCCCACGGTGGCCAGGCCCATGTCCAGCCGGCCGATGCCGCGCAGCACCATCTGGCCCAGGCCGCCCACGGCGATCATCGAGGCGATGACCACCATCGATAGCGACAGCATCAAGGCCTGGTTGATGCCCGCCATGATCGAGGGCATGGCCAGCGGCAGCTGCACCTTCCACAGCAATTGCAGGGGCGAAGCGCCATAGGCGCGGCTGGCCTCGATCAGATCAGGGCGCACCTGGCGCAGGCCCAGGTTGGTCAGGCGGACCAACGGCGGCAGCGCGAACACGATGGTCACGATCACGCCCGGTACGTTGCCGATGCCGAACAGCATCACCACCGGCACCAGGTACACGAAGGCGGGCGTGGTCTGCATGGCGTCCAGCAGCGGGCGCGTCCAGCGCTGTGCGCGTTCGCTGGCCGCCAGCACGATGCCCATGGGCAGGCCGATGACGACGCAGAACAACAGCGATGTGAGCACCAGCGCCAGCGTCACCATGGCGTCGGGCCAGATGCCCAAGAGCGCCACCAGCCCCAGCGACAGCGCCGCACCCACGGCCAGGCCGCGGCCGGCGAACTGCCAGGCCAGCAGCGTGACCAGCGCGATGAGCGCGGGCGCGGGCACGGCCAGCAGCAGGTCGGTCACGCCGGTGAGCGTGGCGTCGATGGGCGCGCGCACCGCCTGGAAGAACGGGCGGAAGTTCTCCACCACCCAATGCAGGCCCTCGTTGATCCAGCCCTGCACGGGCAGGCCGTCGGTGGCGACCTGCTGCCACAGGCCGGCCAGGCCGGCGTCGGGCTCGGGCATCGGCGCCGCCGCGGCGTCAAGCCAGTCCACGCCGGCCGTGGCATCGGTGCCGGCGGTGCCGCCAGCGCCCCACGGATCGGCATCCGCGGGTTGCAGCGTCGTGTCGGCGGCCCAGGGGTCGCTGGCTTGTGCTTGCGCCTGAGTGGGCGCGGCGTCGGCGGGTGCCCAGGGATCGTCGATGGCGGCGGTCTCTTGCGTTGTGTCGTTCATGCGTGTCCTCTCCTTGGGTTGTTCTTAGCGGGGCGCTGCCACCGGCGTGCTGGCTTGCGCCGGGAAGTGGGCGTTGAGCTGGATGGGTGGCACCTCCGCCTGCGGCGGCGGCACGGGCGGCGTGTCGCGGTCCAGGAACTTCATCAGCGTGGTGCGGCTGATCACGCCCTGGTAGATGCCGTCCTCGTCCACCACCGGCAGCGGGCAGGGCGCACTGCTCATGGGGCCGAACAGGTCCGCCACCGGCGTGGAGGCATCCAGCGGCTGGGCATTGGGCAAGAAGGCGTGGTGCAGGCCCAGCGCGCCCTGGCGGCCGTGCAGCGCTTCGCGCAGCGACTGCGACGACACCACGCCCAGCAGGCGCTTGCGGCTGTTGAGCACGTAGGCGTGGTCGCGGTCCGAGTCCTCCAGCAGGCGCAGTGCCGCGCGGCAGCCGCGGTCGTCGTGCTCGGACACCACGGTGAGCGCCTGGCGCGCGATGTCGGCCGCCTTGAACACCGCCGCGGCGTCCACGCCGCGCACGAAGCTGCGTACGTAGTCGTTGGCTGGCGCGCGCAGGATCTCGTCGGGCGTGCCCACCTGCACCACGTGGCCGTCCTTCATGATGGCGATGCGGTCGCCGATGCGCATGGCCTCGTCCAGGTCGTGCGAGATGAAGACGATGGTGCGGCGCTTGATCTGCTGCAGGCGCAGCAGCTCGCTTTGCATCTCGGTGCGGATGATCGGGTCCAGCGCGGAGAACGCCTCGTCCATGAGCAGGATGGACGGGTCGGCTGCCAGCGCGCGCGCCAGCCCCACGCGTTGCTGCATGCCGCCCGAGAGTTCGTCGGGGTAGCTGGCGCCCCAGGCGCCCAGGCCCACCTGCTGCAGGGCCTCCTGCGCTGCCTGCTGGCGCTCGGCACGGGCCACTCCGGCGAGTTCCAGCCCGAAGGCGGCGTTGTCCAGCACCGTCATGTGCGGCATCAGGGCGAACGACTGGAACACCATGCTGACGTCCTTGCGCCGCAGCGCGCGCAACTCGCGGTCGCCCAGACGGTTGATGTCTTGGCCGTCCACCAGGATGCGGCCGCTGGTGGGCTCGATCAGGCGGTTGAGCATGCGCACCAGCGTGGACTTGCCCGAGCCCGATAGGCCCATGACGACGAAGATTTCGCCGGCCTCGATGGTGAAGCTGGCATCGAACACGCCGATGGAATGGCCCGTGCGCTCCAGGATCTGCTGCTTGCTCAGGCCCTGCTGCACCAGGCGCAGCGCTTCCTGCGGCGAGTCGCCGAAGACCTTGAAGACATGGTCGATGATGATTTGCTTGGCCACCGTGTGGGTCCTTCCTCGGTTGTGACGGGTTGAACGGGCCCCTGCCGCACCAATGGCGGCAGGAACGCAAAGGCCAAAGCGGCACACACGACCCCGATGCGGCGTCCCCGCGAGGGCACGCGCGTCGCCAATCGACGGGCGCGGCCTGCAGGGCCGGGAAGAGGGCGGACACGAAAAGTGACCAGATCGGCCCGAATGGCACGCGAACGGTGCGCAAGGGCCTGGGTGCGCGGCGCAAGAGGTCTGGCTGAGGACTTGCGCAGTCACGCGGGTACCGTGCGCCGCGCATTGGCGGCAGGGCACCCTGGGGCATCAGGGGCGAATACTTCGGCCTGTGTGCCAGGGCCGCCAGCAGTGGGAGGCGCGTTGGCACGGGGCGCTCTCGGGCAACGCAGCCACAAAGAGCGAATTACCTGCGTGGCAGGTTGTAAAACACCGTGAAAGTATAGTTATTCGGTATTTTTTAGTCAAAAAACGGGTTTTTTGATTTGTGCTATTTCGCGCGTGGACGGATGGCAGGCTCGCCGATCGCTGCAAAATTAATAGCTGCTCGCGCTTGCTGCATGGGCGCTGGAGGGCTTTTGAAGCAAAAAACCCATGGAGCGCGGGCGCTCCATGGGTTTGCGGGCGATTGGCCGGGTGACCGGCCGCATGCCTCAGTGCTTGTCCTCGGAAGTGTGCAGCAGCCGGTCGGTGAGTGCGATGGCCAGCGCGCTGAACAGGAAAGTGACGTGGATGATGGTCTGCCACATGAGCACCTTCTCGCTGTAGTTGGCGGCGTTGATGAAGGTCTTGAGCAGGTGGATCGAACTGATGCCGATGATCGACAGGCCCAGCTTCACCTTGAGCACCGAGGCGTTCACATGGCCCAGCCACTCGGGCTGGTCGGGGTGGCGGTCCAGGCCAAGGCGGCTCACGAAGGTCTCGTAGCCCCCGACGATCACCATGATGAGCAGGTTGGAGATCATCACCACATCGATCAGCGCCAGCACCACCAGCATGATCACCGTCTCGTTGAGCGAGGTGACGGGCGCGTCCGGCTTGTAGCCGATGCTGGTGATGAGCGCCTGCAGCGCGGCCTCGTGGCCGAAAGCCGCTTCCACCAGGTGCCACAGTTCCAGCAGGAAGTGCCAGACATAGACGCCCTGGGCGGCGATCAGGCCCAGGTACAGGGGCAGTTGCAGCCAGCGGCTGGCAAAGATCAGGGCGGGCAGGGGGCGCAGCGGGGCGTTTGCCATGTGGGCGGAATGGGGGGAAGGGGAAGTCATGGTGACGGGAAATGCGTCGGGAAGGTGAGGCGCGCCATTTTAGGGGCAGCCCGTTTCGCCCCGAAGACATGCCACCGTCAGGCATTTCACGCATGCCAGGGCATGGCGCTGGAGCGCTGCCGTATGCTGTGGCGCTCCGTCAGTGGCCTGTAAGTACCAGGGCTGAAAGTACCACTCAAAATTCTTAGCTTCAGGAGACAAACCCATGAGTGCATCGTCCAATGCCATCGAATCCGTATTGGTGGAGAACCGCGTCTTCCCGCCTGCCGATAGCGTGGTGAAGGCGGCCCGCGTGTCGGGCATGGCCGGCTACGAGGCCCTGTGCGCCGAAGCCAACAAGGATCCCGAGGGCTTCTGGGCGCGCCTGGCGCGCGAGCACCTGCAATGGACCAAGCCGTTCACGCAGACGCTGGACGAGTCCAAGGCGCCGTTCTACCAGTGGTTTGCCGACGGCGAGCTCAACGCCAGTGCCAACTGCCTGGACAAGCACATGGGCACGCCGGTCGAGAACAAGGCCGCCATCCTCTTCGAGGCCGACGACGGCACCGTCACCCAGGTCACTTACCGGCAACTGCTGGAGCGCGTGAGCCAGTTCGCCAATGCCTTGAAGGCGCATGGCGTGCAGCAGGGCGACCGCGTGCTCATCTACATGCCGATGGGCGTGGAAGGCGTGGTGGCCATGCAGGCCTGTGCGCGCATCGGCGCCACGCACAGCGTGGTGTTCGGCGGTTTCTCTGCCAAGGCGCTGAACGAGCGCATCATTGATGCGGGTGCCGTGGCGGTGATCACGGCCAACTACCAATTGCGCGGCGGCAAGGAACTGCCCCTGAAGGCCATCGTGGACGAGGGCCTGTCCATGGGCGGCTGCGACAGCATCAAGAATGTCTTCGTATACCAGCGCACGGCCACGGCCTGCGACATGGTGGCGGGGCGTGACAAGACCTTCTCCGAGATCCTGGCCGGGCAGAGCACCGAATGCCCACCCACGCCTGTGGGCGCGGAGCATCCGCTGTTCATCCTCTACACCAGCGGCTCCACGGGCAAGCCCAAGGGCGTGCAGCACAGCACCGGCGGCTACCTGCTGTGGGCCAAGGTGACGATGGAGTGGACCTTCGACATTCGCCCCGACGACGTGTTCTGGTGCACGGCCGATATCGGCTGGATCACGGGCCACACCTACGTGGCCTACGGTCCGCTGGCTGCGGGTGCCACGCAGGTGGTGTTCGAGGGCGTACCCACGTACCCCAACGCCGGGCGCTTCTGGCAGATGATCGAGCGCCACAAGGTCACGGTGTTCTACACGGCGCCCACTGCCATCCGCTCGCTCATCAAGGCGGCCGACTCCGACGAGAGCGTGCACCCCAAGAACTGGGATCTGTCGAGCCTGCGCATCCTGGGCAGCGTGGGCGAGCCCATCAACCCCGAGGCCTGGATGTGGTACTACCGCCATGTGGGCGGCGAGCGCTGTCCTATCGTGGACACGTTCTGGCAGACCGAAAACGGCGGCCACGTCATCACCCCGCTGCCGGGTGCCACGCCGCTCGTGCCGGGTTCGTGCACCTTGCCGCTGCCGGGCATCCAGGCCGCCATCGTCGATGAAACCGGCAAAGACCTGCCCAACGGCGCGGGCGGCATGCTCGTGATCAAGCGGCCCTGGCCCTCGATGATCCGCACCATCTGGGGCGACCCCGAGCGCTTCAAGAAAAGCTACTTCCCCGAAGAGTTGGGGGGCACCACCTACCTGGCCGGCGACGGCGCCGTGCGCAGTGCCGACCGTGGCTACTTCCGCATCACGGGCCGCATCGACGACGTGCTGAACGTGTCGGGCCACCGCATGGGCACGATGGAGATCGAGTCCGCCCTGGTCGCCAAGACGGACCTCGTGGCCGAGGCCGCCGTGGTGGGCCGTCCCGACGACCTGACGGGCGAGGCGATTTGCGCCTTCGTGGTGCTCAAGCGCTCGCGCCCCACGGGCGAGGAGGCCAAGCAGATCGCCACCGAACTGCGCAACTGGGTCGCCAAGGAGATCGGCCCCATCGCCAAGCCCAAGGACATCCGCTTCGGTGACAACCTGCCCAAGACCCGCAGCGGCAAGATCATGCGCCGCCTGCTGCGCTCGATCGCCAAGGGCGAACCCATCACCCAGGACACCAGCACCCTGGAAAACCCCGCAATCCTGGATCAGTTGGCGCAGTCCAACTGATCCAGGAGGCGCCGCAAGGCGCCGGCGCGCAGCGCTTGCGGGGTTGGACGGCACTCATATCTGCGCAGCAGATGTGACGTGCTGGCAAAAACATTGGATCAGTTGGCGCAGCCCAACTGATGCAGGAGGCGCCGCAAGGCGCCGGCGCGCAGCGCTTGCGGGGTTGGACGGCACTCATATCTGCGCAGCAGATGTGACGTGCTGGCAAAAAAACATTGGATCAGTTGGCGCAGTCCAACTGATGCAGGAGGCGCCGCAAGGCGCCGGCGCGCAGCGCTTGCGGGGTTGGGCGGCACTCCTATCTGCGCAGCAGATGTGGAGTGCCGGCAAAACCTGCATCGGTGGGCCCAGCCCTGCGGGTGAAGGGGTGCCGCGAGGCGTCGTCGTCCAGACTTTGCAGACCCAAGCCGCTTCTTGCCAGGCGGCTTTTTCATTTCGGGCGAAGCAGCTTTGAACCCTGGCGTTGTAGGAGCAGGGCGCAAATACCGGGTTGGGCCATGACGGGCATGCCGCCATGGGGTACAACCCGCGCATTGGCCGCACATCCCGTGGGTTGAACACAGATAGCGGTCCAGCTGGCCATCAGGAGTCCCTCGCATGAAGCTCAAAACCCTCATCCTTTTATTGATCGTCGTGGCCATCGGTGCGTTGGCAGCACTCAATTGGGCGACGCTCTCGGTGCCCACCGTCGTTTCATTGGGCGTGGCCACGGTGCAGGCGCCCCTGGGGCTCATCATGCTGGGGCTGACCGTCCTGCTGGGGGCCTTTTTCTTGGCCTATGTGCTGACGCTGCAGGGCTCCGTGCTCATGGAGACGCGCCGCCATGCCAAGGAGATGGCGGCGCAGCGCGAACTGGCCGACCGGGCGGAGGCATCGCGTTTCACGGAGCTGCGCCAGTTCCTGGAAACCCAGCACCGCACGGGCTACGACGCCCTGATGGCGCGCCTGGACGCGCTGGAGGCGCGCCTGAGCGCGCGGGCGCAGGAATCGGACAACATCACTGCCGCCTACGTGGGACAGTTGGAAGACCAATTGCACCGCCGGGGCGAGCCGAAAGCCGTGCAGCCCGTGCCGCCGGTGCGCACGGAGCCGGAACTCAGGCTCTGACGGCCCTTGCGCCATAACAAAGGCCGCAGGGCGTGAGCGCTGCGGCCTTTTTGCAGGGCACGCCGCGAAGGCGCTTTCCCCTCTGGATTACTTGAGCGACAGGACCCAGGTCGCCAGCTTCTTGGCGTCGGCGGCGTTCACCTGGGCGTTGGCGGGCATGGGCACGGGGCCCCACACGCCGGAACTTCCCTTCATGATCTTCTCGGCCAGTTTGTCTGCGGCGCCTGCTTGGCCCGCGTATTTGGCGGCAACGTCCTTGTAGGACGGGCCCACCAGCTTCTTGTCCACGGCGTGGCAAGCCATGCAGTTCTTGGAGGTTGCCAGGGCCTGGTCGGCGAATGCAGGGGCTGCAACCGACAGCGTCATGGCGAGGGTGATCAGTGTGCGCTTCATCGCGGGGTTTCCTCTAGGGTTGGGGTACATTTAGCCTTCAATGGGATTGTAGTGTTCGCCGTTGACGGGCTCCAGGCCAAAGCTCGCGCGGCACCAAAGGATGTGACCATGTATGCGCTGCTTTTAGGCATCTTGTTGATACTTCTCAAATATCTGGAGATCGGCCCTGTGGCGAATTGGTCATGGTGGTGGGTGTTGTCTCCTTTTGCGGTAGCTGCGGCCTGGTGGGCCTGGGCGGATGCCACCGGCTACACCAAGCGCAAGGCCATGGAAAAGATGGACCAGCGCCGCAAGGACCGCATCAACAAGCAGAAGGAATCCATGGGCATGGGTCCGCGCCGACCGCGCTGAGGGCTTCTTCCCTGTCCAGACAACCCGCAGCGGTGCACGCGCCCTGCGGGTTTTTCTTGGGCGGTGCTGGCGCAGCAATGATCCTGTTTTGATAGCTGCTGGCGCTTATTGGATAAGCGTTTTCGGCATTTTTCATGAAAAGTCATCCAGCACCGCACCCTTGCTGGCGCTGGAGGCGTTGAAGGCAAACTTGGCCTGCACGCCCCGCATGTAGCGCGGCGTGGGTGGCTGCCAGGCGGCGCGGCGCTGTGCCAGCGTGGCGTCGTCCACGTGCAGTTGCAGCAGCAGTTGGTGGGCGTCGATGGTGATCGTGTCGCCCTCCTGCACCAGCGCAATAGTGCCCCCCGCAGCCGCCTCGGGCGCGACGTGGCCCACCACCATGCCCCAGGTGCCGCCCGAGAAGCGCCCGTCGGTGATCAAGCCCACGCTCTCGCCCAGGCCCGCACCGATCAGCGCGCCCGTGGGGGCCAGCATCTCCGGCATGCCCGGGCCACCCTTGGGGCCGAGGTAGCGCAACACCATCACGTCGCCCGCGACGATCCTGCCGTCCAGGATGGCCTGCAGCGCCGATTGCTCGTCGTCGAACACACGCGCGGGCCCGGTGATGACGGGGTTCTTCAGCCCGGTGATCTTGGCCACGGCGCCCTCGGGACTCAGGTTGCCCTTGAGGATGGCGAGGTGCCCCTCGCGGTACAGCGCCTTGTCGATCGGGCGAATCACGTCCTGGTCCGGCCGTGGCGCGTCGGGTACGTCGGCCAGGGTTTCGGCGATGGTTTTGCCGGTGATGGTCATGCAGTCGCCGTGCAACAGGCCGGCATTCAGCAGCACCTTCATCACCTGGGGAATGCCGCCCGCGCGGTGCAGGTCGACGGCCAGGTACCGGCCGCTGGGCTTGAGGTCGCAGATCACTGGGACCTTCTTGCGCATGCGCTCGAAGTCGTCGATGGACCACTCCACACCCGCCGCGTGCGCGATCGCCAGGAAGTGCAGCACCGCGTTGGTGGAGCCGCCCGTGGCCATGATCACGGCCACGGCGTTCTCGATGGCTTTGCGCGTGACGATGTCGCGTGGCTTCAAGTCCTTGCGGATGGCCTCGATCAGCACACGGGCGGATTCGCGGGCCGAGTTCATTTTCTCGTCGTGCGGATTGGCCATGGTGGAGGAGTAGGGCAGGCTCATGCCCAGCGCCTCGAAGGCCGAGGACATGGTGTTGGCCGTGTACATGCCGCCGCACGAACCCGTGCCCGGGATGGCGTGCTGCTCGATGTCCTTGAGTTCCTGGTCGGTCATCCTGCCTGCCGCGTTCTGGCCCACGGCTTCGAACACGCTCACGATGTTCAGGTCCTGCCCCTGCCAGCGGCCCGGCAGGATGGTGCCGCCATACACGTAGATCGCCGGCACGTTGGCGCGCAGCATGCCCATCAGGCCGCCGGGCATGTTCTTGTCGCAGCCGCCGATGACGACCACGCCGTCCATCCACTGGCCCTGCACGCAGGTCTCGACGCAGTCGGCAATCACCTCGCGGCTCACCAGGCTGTACTTCATGCCCTCGGTACCCATGGCCATGCCGTCGCTGATGGTGGGTGTGCCGAAGACCTGGGCGTTGCCGCCCGCTTCCTCGATGCCTGCGATGGCCGCGTCGGCCAGTCGTTGCAGGCCGCTGTTGCAGGGCGTGATGGTGCTGTGCCCGTTGGCCACGCCCACCATGGGCTTGGCGAAGTCACCCTCTTGGTAGCCCATGCCGTAGAACATGGAGCGGTTGGGCGCGCGCGCCTTGCCCTGGGTGATGTGGGCGGAGCGGCGGTTCAGCGGCAGCGGGTCGGTCATGGCGGGTCCTGCTTCTGCGGTGGCGAGACGGCCGAGTGTGGACGCCGCCGCAGCGGCTGTCCATGCGGGTGAATGCGGGGCCAGGGCGCCAACGTGGGTACCGGGGCTACGACATAATCAAACGGTTTTGCCTAGGGCGGGGCTCAAGAGGTTTCCGCTGCGGCGCGCGCAGGCCCCCAAGCGCACGGGCCCATCGACTTTCCTGAGCCACTCATCTCCCGCAACCACGATGCCCGCATACCGTTCCAAGACCTCCACCGCCGGCCGCAACATGGCAGGGGCCCGCTCCCTGTGGCGCGCCACCGGCATGAAAGACGCCGATTTCTCCAAGCCCATCATCGCGGTGGTCAACTCGTTCACCCAGTTCGTGCCCGGCCATGTGCACCTGAAGGACCTGGGCCAGCTCGTGGCGCGCGAGATCGAGGCCGCCGGCGGCGTGGCCAAGGAATTCAACACCATCGCCGTGGATGACGGCATCGCCATGGGCCACGACGGCATGCTGTATTCGCTGCCCAGCCGCGACATCATTGCCGACAGCGTGGAATACATGGTGAACGCGCACTGTGCCGACGCCATGGTCTGCATCAGCAACTGCGACAAGATCACCCCCGGCATGCTCATGGCCGCCATGCGGCTGAACATTCCGGTGATCTTCGTCTCCGGCGGCCCCATGGAGGCCGGCAAGGTGCAGCAGACCGTGCCCGGCACCAGCACCATCCAGATCAAGAAGCTGGACCTGATCGACGCCATGGTGATGGCCGCCGACGACAAGGTGAGCGATGCCGACCTGGCCGAGGCCGAGCGCAATGCCTGCCCCACCTGCGGCTCCTGCTCGGGCATGTTCACCGCCAACTCCATGAACTGCCTGACCGAGGCGCTGGGCCTGTCCCTGCCCGGCAACGGCACCGTGGTGGCCACGCACGCCGACCGCGAGCAGCTCTTCAAGCGCGCGGGCCGGCGCATCGTGGAGCTGGCGCGCCAGTACTACGAGCAGGGCGACGAGCGCATCCTGCCGCGCTCGGTCGGCTTCAAGGCCTTCGAGAACGCGATGACGCTGGACATCGCCATGGGCGGCTCCACCAACACCATCCTGCACCTGCTGGCCATTGCGCAGGAGGCCGGCATCGACTTCAGCATGGCCGACATCGACCGCCTGTCGCGCAGCGTGCCGCAGCTGTGCAAGGTGGCACCCAACACCGACAAGTACCACATCGAGGACGTGCACCGCGCCGGCGGCATCTTCGCCATCCTGGGCGAGCTGGAGCGTGCGGGCAAGCTGCACACCGACGTGCCCACCATCCACGCGCCCACG
This sequence comes from Diaphorobacter sp. ED-3, assembly GCF_027625375.1. NCBI lineage: Bacteria > Pseudomonadati > Pseudomonadota > Betaproteobacteria > Burkholderiales > Comamonadaceae > Diaphorobacter > Diaphorobacter sp. ED-3. The sequence continues at coordinate 1,219,502 of NZ_CP115182.1, forward strand.
CTGGGCGAGGCGCTGGCGCAGTGGGACGTGACGCGCACGCAGGACGAAGCCGTCCAGACGTTCTACAAGGCCGGCCCCGGCGGCGTGCCCACGCAGGTCGCCTTCAGCCAGAGCGTGCGCTGGCCCAGCCTGGACCTGGACCGCGCCGCGGGCTGTATCCGCTCCGCAGAGCACGCCTTCAGCAAGGAAGGCGGCCTGGCGGTGCTCACCGGCAACATCGCCAAGGACGGCTGCGTGGTCAAGACCGCGGGCGTTCATGAATCCATCCTGGTCTTCGAAGGCCCGGCGCATGTGGTCGAAAGCCAGGACGAGGCGGTGGAGAACATCCTGGCAGACAAAGTGAAGGCCGGCGACGTGGTGGTGGTGCGCTACGAGGGCCCCAAGGGCGGCCCCGGCATGCAGGAAATGCTCTACCCCACGAGCTACATCAAGTCCAAGGGCCTGGGCAAGGCCTGCGCGCTGCTGACCGACGGGCGCTTCTCGGGCGGCACCTCGGGCCTGTCCATCGGCCACTGCTCGCCCGAGGCGGCAGCCGGCGGCGCGATCGGCCTGGTGCGCGACGGCGACCGCATCCGCATCGACATTCCCAACCGCACCATCAACGTATTGGTGAGCGACGAGGAGTTGGCCCAGCGCCGCGCCGAGCAGGACGCCAGGGGCTGGAAGCCCGCTCAGCCACGTCCGCGCAAGGTCTCGGCCGCGCTCAAGGCCTATGCCAAGCTCGTGACGTCGGCCGACAAGGGCGCCGTGCGCGACGTGTCGCTGCTGGACTGACGTGGTGCGGTGCACGCCCATGCCGGGCGTGCGCTCCTGATTTATGAGCTGCTCGCGCTGGACGGACGCGATTTACAGGTGCGTTTAAGCTTCAAATGGCCACGCTGCCAGCGCCAACAGCTCTTTTTGTTGTAGCAACGGAATGCCATCGCCCATGAACGAGTTCCAGCAACGCATCGCAGCCAGCTTCGCGGCACAAGGTTTGATGGCCACCCTCGGCGCCCGCCTGGCGCTGGTGGCGGAGGGTGAGGTGCATATCGAGATGCCGTTTTCCACCCACCTGTCGCAGCAGCAGGGCTTCGTGCACGCGGGGGCCATCACCAGCATCGTGGACAGCGCCTGCGGCTACGCGGCGCTGACCCGCTCGCCCCCCGGCTGCGAGATCGTCACGGCGGAATTCAAGACCAACTTCATGCGGCCCGCCATGGGGACGCGCTTCCTGGCCGTGGGCAAGGTGCAAAACGCCGGGCGCATGCTCACCGTGTGCACCGGCGAAGTGCGCGCGTACACGGGCGACGGGCCCGACTACAAGGTGGTGGCGTTGATGCAGGCCACCATGGTCAACGTGCCGGCCGGCGCCTGAGAGCGCCGCAGCCTCACGAGCCCGAAGGGCCGCCCGCCTGGGTTTGCAGGTAGTTGGGCAGGCCGATCTTCTCGATCAGGCCGAGCTGCTTTTCCAGCCAGTAGGCGTGGTCTTCCTCGGTGTCGCGCAACTGGGCCAGCAGCATGTCGCGGCTCACGTAGTCGCGGTGGGATTCGCACAGGGCCATCGCGGCCTTCAAGCGGGCCTGCACGGTGTATTCGGTGTCCAGGTCCTTGCGCAACATCTCCTGCGCGGATTCGCCGGGCGTGAAGTCGTGCGGGCGCATGTCGGGGCGCCCGCCCAGCATCAGGATGCGGCGCAGGATGGCGTCGGCATGCTGGGTTTCCTCCTCCATCTCGTGACCCATGCGCTCGTACAGGCGGGTGAGGCCCTGGTCCTCGTACTGGCGGGAGTGGATGAAGTACTGGTCACGCGCGGCCAGCTCGCCGCGCAGCAGATCCTTGAGGCAGTCGATGACTTCCGGGTGGCCTTGCATGTTGTTGTTCTCATGGGGGTGGTGATGGCGTGAGTATCCGGCGCCTTGCGCGCCGGTTCAATGGCGGCCGTCAATTCCCGGGCATGGGCGCCCTGGATGCGGGCCGTACGCAGGCGCATTCTCATCCTGGCAGCGTTGGATAGGCGCGGGCGTGTCACGGCCCTGCGGCACAATGCCCGCCATGCTGATGTACCCCCAAATCGACCCCGTGGCCCTGCAGGTCGGGCCTTTGTCCATCCACTGGTACGGCCTGACCTATCTGGCCGGTTTTGCGCTGTTCATGTTCCTGGGCATGCGCCGCCTGAGCCACCAGCCCTACGCATCCCTGCGTGGCGACCAGGCGTGGTCGCGCAAGGACGTGGAGGACATCCTGTTCCTGGGCGTGCTGGGCGTGGTGGTGGGCGGGAGGTTGGGGTACTGCCTGTTCTACAAGCCGGGCTACTACCTGAGCCACCCGCTGGAGATCTTCTACGTGTGGCAGGGCGGCATGAGCTTTCACGGCGGGTTGCTGGGCGTGATCGGTTCCATGCTGTGGTTTGCGCATTCGCGCCGCAGGCCCTGGCTGCAGGTGGCCGATTTCGTGGCGCCCTGCGTGCCCACGGGGTTGGCGGCCGGGCGCATCGGCAACTTCATCAACGGCGAACTGTGGGGGCGCTTCGCGCCGCCGGATCTGCCCTGGGGCATGGTGTTCCCGCAAAGCGGCTCCATGCTGCCGCGCCATCCGTCGCAGATCTACCAGTTCCTGCTCGAAGGCCTGCTGCTGTTCGTGCTGCTGTGGCTGTATGCGCGCCAGCCGCGCAAGCGTGGCGAGGTAGCGGCGGCGTTCCTCGTGGGCTATGGCGTGCTGCGCTTCACGGCCGAATACTTCCGCGAGCCCGACAGCTTCCTGGGCCTGTTGTCGCTGGGCATGAGCATGGGCCAGTGGCTGTGCATCCCGATGGTGGCGGCCGGGGTGGCGATGTGGGTCTGGGCGCAGCGGCAGGACGCTCCTGAGGGATTTGCATAAAAAAAGGCGCCAGCGCTTGTCCAGCAAGCGCCGGCAGCTCTTTTTTTTGATTGTTCCTTGCGGGCGGCGCGGTGGCGGAGTGTTGCCGCGTTGCGTCAATATGCCCCGCTAGGGATAGTCCCCATCCCGGCGGCTTGGCATGCTTTCATAATTATTGAAAATTACGCGAAATGATGCAGTTTCGCGACCACTTGTGTGCCATTCGTGACGTCATAACGCCTGCCGCCCATTCACCATGCGCCGTCCGCCTGCCAATTCCCTGCACCACCAGGCCGCCGAGATGCTGCGTCAGCAGATCTTTGCGGGCGAACTGGCGCCGGGCAGCTTCGTGGACGAGGCCGCGCTGTGCGAGCGGCTGGCCGTGTCGCGTACGCCGCTGCGCGAGGCGCTCAAGGTGCTGGTGGCGGAAGGGCTGCTGCGCCATGAGCCGCGCCGCGGCTGCTTCGTGGCCGAGATCACGGAGCGCGATCTGCAGGAGATCTTCCCCGTGATCGCGCTGCTGGAGGGCCGTGCGGCCTATGAGGCCACCGAGCACGCAGGGCCCGCCGACATCGACGCGCTGCAGGTGCTGCACCAGCGCCTGCAGGACCATGCCGAGGCGGGGCGCATCACCGAATACTACGAAGCCAACTACGCCATCCACGAGGCCTTCATCACCCTGGCGGACAACCGCTGGCTGGCCCAGGTGATCGGCGACCTGCGCAAGATCCTGCGCCTGGCGCGGCACCAGACGTTGCAGGTGCCCGGCCGGCTGCAGCAGAGCCTGTCGGAGCACCGGCAGGTGTTCGCCGCACTTCAAAAGGGCGACGCCGCCGCGGCCGAGCAGGCCATGCGCAACCACCTTCTGGCGCAGCGCGACGCGCTGCGCGAGCTTGCACGCAACCACCCCTCACGGATCACACCATGAACGCCGCCTCCACCTGGATCTCGCGCAACGTGGACCGCCTGCGGTCCGCAGACAGCAAAGCCGCCAGCAAGAACAAGGACAAGGACGGCGCAAGCGCCGCGTCGCCCAAGCCTGCGGCCGAACGCTCCACGCACGAGCGCCTGCAGGCCACGCTGCGCAGGAGCGGCGAGGTGCTGTCGCCCCGCGTGCTGCGCCGGTTGCTGACCGACCTGCAGGAAGTGGTGGCCCCGCGCGTGAGCGAGATCGAAGGCGGGCGCCGCGCGCAGGCCATTGCCGCGTGGTACGCCGAGGCCACGCCCGAAGAGCGGCGCGACCTGTGGTTGCTGATGTGCGAGCAGTTCGCGCCCGATGCCACGCGTTTCAAATCGGCCCAGCAGCGCTACGAGGCCGCCGCCGGCACCGACGATGCGCCCCAGGCCGAAGCCCACCTGCGCCGCGCCATGGTGTCGCCGCGTACACGGCTGCTGCAGCGCTTTGCGGTGTTTCCGGAAGGCATGCGCTTCCTCGTGGACTTGCGCGCCGAGCTGCTGCCCCTGCTCAAGAGCGACAAGCGCCTGCTGCCGCTGGACGCGGAGCTGGAGCAATTGTTCTCCACCTGGTTCGATGTGGCGTTCCTCGAACTGAGGCGCCTGTCGTGGGATTCGCCCGCTTCGCTGATCGAAAAGCTCATCAAGTACGAGGCGGTGCACGACATCCGCAGCTGGGCGGACCTGAAGAACCGACTGGACAGCGACCGCCGCTGCTACGGGTTCTTTCACCCCCGCCTGCCCAATGAGCCGCTGATCTTCGTGGAGGTGGCGCTGGTCAACGAGATTTCGTCCAGCATCACCCCGCTGCTGGACGAGGCCGCCGAGGCCGCCGACATCCAGCGTGCCACTACGGCGATCTTCTACTCGATCAGCAGCACGCAGACGGGGCTGCGCGGCGTGAGCTTCGGCGATTCGCTCATCAAGCACGTGGCCGAGACGCTCACGCAGGACTTCCCGCGCCTGCGCACCTTCGCCACGCTCTCGCCGATCCCGGGCTTTCGTTCCTGGCTGTCCAAGAACTGCGCCGCGCAGCTGGAGCAGCTCGACGAGAAGCGCCTGGCCGAACTGGGCCGCGCCGTGGGCTTCGAGCCGCCGCAGGCCGCGCATGTGCTGGCCGCGGCCGACAAGGCGCTGGAGCTGCCGCCCAAGTCACCCGTGCGCCAGCTGCTCATGCAGTGCGCGGCGCGCTACCTGGGACGCGAGCTGCACGACGGCAAGCCGGTGGACCCGGTGGCGCGCTTTCACCTGGGCAATGGCGCGCGCGTGGAGCGGTTGAACTGGGCGGGCGACCCGTCGGCCAAGGGGCTCAAGCAGTCCTTCGGGCTGATGGTCAACTACCTGTATGACCTCAAGCGCATCGACAAGCACCACGGCCTGCTTGCGCAGGGGCGCGTGCCCGTGTCGGGCGATATCGACAGCCTGTGCCGTGACTGACGGCGCGCTGCCTCGGCGCCAGCGGGCGCGGCGGGCCTTGTATGCTCGCGCCCAGCTGCCCTCGGCGGCCTTGGCCGAGCGGGCGCGCCGCGCCTGAGCACCTGCCAACCCACCCTTTTCACAACAGAAAGACAGGAGACAACGCCATGCGAGAGAGAGAGAACTTGAGCCAGATCGCCACCGCCGCGCTGCAACGCCGTGACATGCTGCGCGCAGCCGGCGCTGCGGGCCTGGCGCTGGCCACGGGCGGTGCCTGGGCGCAAGGCGCCAGCGGCTGGCCGACCAAACCGGTCAACATGGTGGTGCCGTTCCCCGCGGGCGGCGGCACGGATGCCTTTGCGCGCCCATTGGCTGCGCAGTTTGCCAAATCCACGGGCAAGACGCTGGTGATCGACAACCGCGGCGGCGCGGGCGGCACCGTGGGTGCCAGCGTGGCGGCCAAGGCGCCAGCCGATGGCTACAACCTGTTCATGGGTGGCGTGCACCATGTGATTGCACCGTCCATGTACCCCAAGCTGGACTACGACCTGGAAAAGGACTTCGTGCCGCTGGCCTTGGTGGCCAACGTGCCGCAGGTGCTGGTGGTGAACCCGCGCAACGTGACGGCCACCAACATGAAGCAATTCATGGACTTCGTGAAGGCCAACCCCGCCAAGCTGAACTATGCGTCGGCCGGCTCGGGCACCTCGCACCACCTGGCGGGCGAGCTGTTCAAGCTGCAGACGGGGACTTTCATCACCCACATCCCCTATCGCGGCGCGGGCCCTGCGCTGCAGGACCTGATCGGCGGCAACGTGGACATGCTGTTCGACGGCCTGGGCTCGTCGGCCTCGCACATCAAGGGCGGGCGCATCAAGGCGCTGATGGTGTCGGGCTCCAAGCGCAACCCGGCCTTCCCCGACGTGCCCTGCGCGGCAGAGGTGGGCCTGCCGGACTACACCGTGTCCACCTGGTATGGCCTGTGGGCACCCAAGGGCACGCCGGCCGATCTGCAGGCGCGCATCGTCGAGGAGATCCGCAAGCTCGGCCAGGCCGAGGAGCTCAAGGCCATCTGGGCCGGCAACGGCGCGGAGTTCGGCACGCTGTCGCAGGCGGACTTCGCCAAGATGGTGAGCAGCGAGATCAAGCGCTGGGCGCAGGTGGTGAAGGCCTCGGGCGCCAAGCTGGAGTGATGTAGTCCCCCACTGCGGCGCCCCTCCAGTGGCGCCGCCGCCACCCCCACGAAGAGAGTCCGATCGCATGCCAGGTGAAGTTGTCGCGGCCATGGCCGCAGGAGAGGCCGCTGGCCGCGGCGTGGTGCGCGTGACGCTGCGCCACGAGGGCAGGCTCAACGCCATGTCGCGCGCCATGTGGCGCCAGTTGCGCACGGTGTTCCTGGACATCCAGCGCAGCGAGGGCGTGCGCTGCGTGCTCATCGAGGGGGCAGGGGAGGCGTTCTGTGCGGGGGGGGATATTTCCGAGTACCCCGCCTTTCGCTTCGACCCCGCGCAGCTGCGCGACTTCCACGAGAGCGATGTCTGGGGCGGGCTGGCGGCCATGCTGGACTGCGACGTGCCCATCGTCGCGCGCATCGCAGGCGCCTGCATGGGCGCAGGCGTGGAGATCGCCAGCTGCTGCGACATCCGCATTGCCGCTGCCGGCGCGCGTTTCGGCGCGCCCATCGCCAAGCTGGGCTTTCCGATGGCGCCGCGCGAGGCCGCCTTGGTGGCGGGCGCCGTGGGCGACGTGACGGCGCGCCAGATGCTGTTGGAGGCGGCCACCTTCAGCGCCGCCGAGATGGCGCAGCGGGGCTTTCTGAGCCGCGTGGTCGACGCCGAGCAGCTGGATGCGCAAGCCCTGGGCACGGCGCTGCGCATCGCGGCCTTGGCGCCCGGTGCGGCTCGGCTCAACAAGCAGACCTTGCGCGCTATACGAAAGAATGGGCCGCTAGCGCCCGACCAGCAAGCGCAAGCAGCTTCTGATTTGATAGCAAATAACGCACTGGCCGACCCCTACGCCTATGCCGACAGCGCCGAACACCGCGAGGGCATCAACGCCTTCCTGGCCAAGCGCGCTCCCGTTTTCTGAATCCTTTGTGTGTGCACCACCATGAGCTCCTCCTCCCAGAACCTGTTTTCCGCGCTGCGCGCTGCCTTTCCTGCTGACCTGGACCAGACCGCCGTCGAGGCCGCCTCGGCCGCGGGCGCGCCGCTGCTCTACACCTGGCGCGACCTGGACCGCGCCAGCGCCCGCATCGCCAACCTGCTGGCATCGCTGAAGCTGCCCGAGGGCAGCCGCATCGCCGTGCAGGTGGAGAAGTCGGTCGAAGCCATGCTGCTGTACCTGGCCACGCTGCGCGCCGGCTATGTGTTCCTGCCGCTAAACACCGCCTACCAGAGCGCAGAGATCGAGTACTTCATCGGCAATGCCGAGCCGGCCGTGGTGGTCTGCACGCCAGGCAACTTCGGCTGGGTGTCGAAGATCGCATTCACTGCGGGCACGCAACATGTGTTCACGCTCGGCGACGACCGCACCGGCAGCCTGCTGGAGCGCGCCGCGCACTTCGGCGACGAGCACCGCGCCGTCCCGCGCAAGGCTGACGACCTGGCTGCCATCCTCTACACCAGCGGCACCACGGGACGCAGCAAGGGCGCGATGCTCACGCATGGCAACCTGCTGTCCAATGCCCAGGTGCTCAAGGACTACTGGGGCTGGAAGCCCGGGGACGTGCTGATCCACGCGCTGCCCATCTTCCACGTGCACGGCCTGTTCGTGGCCATCCATGGTGCGCTGATCAATGGCAGCAAGATGATCTGGATGGCGAAGTTCGACCCCAAGGCGGTGATCGCCGCCATGCCGCGCGCCACGGTGTTCATGGGCGTGCCCACGCTCTACGTGCGCATGCTGGCCGAGCCGGCGCTGACCAAGGCCGCGGCCAGCCACATGCGGCTGTTCATCGCGGGCTCGGCGCCGCTGCTCATCGAGACTTTCAAGGAATGGCAGGACCGCACGGGCCACACCATCCTGGAGCGCTACGGCATGAGTGAGACCATCATGCTCACCAGCAATCCCTACGCTGCCGACGCGCGCCATGGCGGGCAGGCGGAGCGCCGCGGCTCCACCGTGGGCTTTCCGCTGCCCGGCGTGGGCCTGCGCGTGGTGGACGATGCCGGTAGGTCGGTGCCCGTGGGCGAGATCGGCAACATCCAGGTCAAGGGCCCCAACGTGTTCAAGGGCTACTGGCGCATGCCCGAGAAGACCAAGGGAGAATTCAGCGCCGACGGCTGGTTCAAGACCGGCGACGTCGGCAAGGTGGATGAGCGTGGCTATGTCAGCATCGTGGGCCGCAGCAAGGACCTGATCATCAGCGGTGGCTACAACGTCTACCCGGCCGAGATCGAGGGCTACATCAACGAGATGCCCGGCGTGGCCGAGAGCGCCGTGGTCGGCGTGCCGCACCCGGATTTCGGCGAAGTGGGCGTGGTGGTGGTCATCCCCAAGCCCGGCGCAAAGGTGGATGGCGACACGGTCATCGCATCGCTCAAGAGCCAACTGGCCAACTTCAAGATTCCCAAGCGCTGCTTCGTCACCACCGAACTGCCGCGCAACACCATGGGCAAGGTGCAAAAGAACCTGCTGCGCGACCAGTACAAGGGGCTGTTCGCCTGAGCCGGCGCGGCATTGCAATACAAAAAGGCGGCCTGGGCCGCCTTTTGCTATTTAGATGATAGCTGCTAGCGCTTGATAGTCGGGCGCTAGAGCCTAATTTGATGCTTAGCGCAGCACCAGCACCGGAATGTGCGAGTGCGTCAGCACGTGCTGCGTCTCGCTGCCCAGTAGCAGGCGCTTGATGCCCTTGCGGCCGTGCGAGGCCATCACGATCAGGTCGCACTTGTGCTTCTTGGCGGCGGCGATCACGGCTTCGGCGATCAGGTCGGACTTGGCGACTACGGTCTTCACAGTCACGCCTTCGTCGGTGCCCTGCACCTTGACCTTGTCCACCAGTTCCTGGGCCGCATCCGCCCACTGCTTCTCGATGCGCTTGATGTCCGCGGCGTCCACGGGCAGGCCACCTTCGAAATAGCTGCGCGGATACCGGGGAACGACCTTCAAGGCGACCACCGACGCACCTGTGAGCCCCGCCAGTGAGAGCCCGCTTTCCACGGCCTTTTGCGACAGGGGGGAACCGTCGGTGGCTATCAGGATGCGTTTGTACATGTGCAGTTCCTCATTTCGTTAAGAACGGTAAAAGCATAGGATAGTTCGTGGTCCATGTCTTGATTCAAGTCAATGAGTCCTTCGCGCAATCCGAATAGTCTTGAGGCTATGTCAAATCCTGATGCCGACCCGTGGGCGTCGCCCCTCTCCACGGCTGCACCGGATGAGGTCGCGCTGCTTGATGACCCCCAGGAATGGTCGGCCTTTGGCAAGCCCTGCACATCTACCCCCGCAGGTGCGGATGCCCAGGCGGGTCCGTGGGAGTCGCATGTGGTGCTCGACGGAATGCACTGCGCCGCCTGCGCCCTGACCATCGAGGAAGCCCTGCGGCGTGTGCCCGGCGTGGCGGAAGCGGACGTGAGCGCCGCCACCCGCCGCGCACGCGTGGTATGGGACCCGCGACGAGTGCGCCCGTCTCAGTTGATGGGCGCGGTCCAGAAGGCCGGTTACCGCGCGCTGCCTGCCCTGGATGCGCTGGCGCGGGAGCAGCGCCAGCGCGAGAACCGCAAGGCGCTGTGGCGCTGGCTGGTGGCGGGTTTTTGCATGATGCAGGTCATGATGTACGCATGGCCTGCCTACCAAGCCATGCCCGGCGACCTGACCATGGAAATGGAACAACTGCTGCGCTGGGCCTCCTGGGTCATCAGCCTGCCGGTGGTGCTGTTCGCCTGCGGGCCTTTCTTCTCCAGCGCGCTGCGCGATATCCGGCAGCGGCGGGTCAGCATGGATCTGCCCGTGGCGCTGGGCATGCTCATCACCTTCGTGGTCAGCATGGCGGGCACGTTCGATCCGACCGGCCCCTTTGGCCGCGAGGTCTACTACGACTCGCTGACCATGTTCGTCTTTTTCCTGCTCACGGGCCGCTGGCTGGAGCTGCGCCTGCGCGATCGCACGGCAGGGGCGCTGGAAGCCGTGATGAACCGGTTGCCCGACAGCGTGGAGCGGCGGGCGGAAGACGGCAGCTTCACGCGCGTGGCCACGCGCCGTCTGCAGGCCGGAGACGTGGTGCGCGTGTTGCCGGGGGAGGCCTTTCCCGCGGATGGCCGCATCCTTTCAGGCGGTACCCAGGCCGACGAGGCGCTGCTCACCGGTGAATCCACGCCTGTGGACCGACCCGAAGGCAGCCGCGTGACGGCGGGCAGCTACAACCTGCGCGCACCGGTCACGGTGGAGGTTTTGGCGCTGGGCAGTGAGACGCGCTTTGGGCAGATCGTGGCATTGATGGAGAGCGCGTCTTTGCAAAAGCCCCGCCTGGCGCAGCTGGCGGACCGGGTGGCCCGGCCTTTCCTGGTGGCGGTGTTGTTGGCCGCGGTGCTGGCGGCAGTGTGGTGGTGGCCGAGCGATCCGAGCCATGCCCTGATGGTGGCGGTGGCGGTGCTCATCGTTACGTGCCCCTGCGCGCTGTCTCTGGCCACGCCGGTGGCCATGCTGACGGCTGCGGGCACCTTGGCGCGGCGGGGCGTGCTGGTGCGCAACCTGCAGGGGCTGGAGGCGCTGGCTGCGGTGGATACGGTGGTCTTCGACAAGACGGGCACGCTGACCCGCGATGGACTTGCGCTGCATAGCGTACATGTGGCGCCAGGGGCCGGCTGGGGCGAAGGCGAGGCGCTGGCCCTGGCTTCGGCGCTGGCGGCGCATTCACTGCATCCCGCGTCGCGCGCGCTGGCATCCGCGGCGCAGTCTGCCGCGGCGCCCGCGGGCTGGACGGTCCATGCCGTGCAGGAGCTGCCGGGTGCAGGCCTGGTGGCCCGTGCATCGTCACCGTCACACGCCCAGGAAACGATACTGCGCCTGGGCTCTGCGGCCCATGCCCGCGTGCCCGCCGTGGACGGCGATGCGGGGCCGCAGGTCGTGCTGTCGATGGAATGCGAAGGCGCGGCAGTGGAAATCGCGCGGTTCGTGCTGAGCGAACAACTGCGCCCCGAGGTCGCGGCGGTGGTGCGCGGGCTGCGCGCCGAAGGCGTGGCGGTCGAGCTGCTGTCCGGTGACCGGGCCGAGTCCGTGCAGCGGGTGGCTGCCCAGGCCGGCATCGGCCAGGCCCGGGGAGACTGCACCCCGCAGGACAAGCTCGCGCATCTGCAGACGTTGCAGGCGCAAGGACACCATGTGGCGATGGTGGGCGACGGGCTCAACGACGGCCCCGTGCTGGCCGGTGCGCATGTCTCGTTTGCGTTCGGCCGCGCCGTGCCCCTGGCCCAGTCACGGTCCGACTTCGTGGTTATGGGCGAAAATCTCGCCCTTGTTGCGCAGGCACTCTGGCTGGCGCGGCGCACCTTGCGCGTCGTCCGCCAGAACCTGTGGTGGGCGGCTGCATACAACGCGCTGTGCGTGCCCCTGGCGATTGCGGGCTACATGCCGGCTTGGCTCGCAGGCCTGGGCATGGCGCTGAGTTCACTGCTCGTCGTGCTCAACGCCGCCCGCCTGGCGCGCCTGCCGGACCCGCTCAGCCACGAGAGTTCCGGCGACTGCGCTGGTGCCGCACGTGCCGTGAGCACGCCCTTGGAGGTCGTCTGATATGGACATCCTGTATTTGTTGATTCCGCTCTCCGTCGTACTGGTGCTGTTTGTACTGGCGGGACTGTGGTGGGCCGTCTACCGTGGCCAATTTGAGAACGTCGATCAGGAGGGGGAGCGCATTCTGAGGGACGGTTGATGTTCGTCAATAGGCCTACTGCGAGCCTGGTTAAAACTTTTTACTGCAAATACTAGAGGTGCCCGATGGATTCTTCACAAACAAGAGTTGCGCACTACGACGACACCGTAGTACGCCAGTTTTCTATCATGGCTGTCGTATGGGGGGTGGTCGGCATGCTGGTAGGCGTGTTCATCGCCGCCCAGCTGACCTGGCCTGAACTCAACTTCGGCATTCCATGGCTGAGCTATGGCCGGCTGCGTCCGCTGCACACCAATGCCGTGATCTTCGCATTCGGCGGCTGCGGCCTGTTCGCCACCAGCTATTACGTGGTGCAGCGCACTTGCCAGGCGGGGCTGTTTCTGCCCAAGTTGGCGGCGTTCACTTTCTGGGGCTGGCAACTGGTCATCGTAGCGGCGGCCATCAGCCTGCCGCTGGGCTATACCTCCGGCAAGGAATATGCCGAGCTGGAATGGCCGATCGACATCCTGATCGCTGCCGTGTGGGTCTCTTATGCGGTGGTGTTCTTCGGAACGATCGGCCAGCGCAAGGTGAAGCACATTTACGTGGCCAACTGGTTCTTCGGTGCGTTCATCATCGCCGTGGCGCTGCTGCACATCGTCAACAGTGCGGCCATTCCGGCGGGCTTCATGAAGAGCTACTCCGCCTACGCAGGCGTGCAGGACGCCATGGTGCAGTGGTGGTACGGCCACAACGCCGTGGGCTTCTACCTCACGACCGGCTTCCTGGGCATGATGTATTACTTCATCCCGAAGCAGGCTGGCCGTCCGGTGTACAGCTACCGCCTCTCCATCGTCCACTTCTGGGCGCTGATCTTCACGTACATGTGGGCGGGTCCGCACCACCTGCACTACACCGCGCTGCCTGACTGGACGCAATCCGTGGGCATGGTGTTCTCGCTGATCTTGCTGGCGCCCAGCTGGGGCGGCATGATCAACGGGATCATGACGCTGTCCGGCGCCTGGCACAAGCTGCGTGACGACCCCATCCTGCGCTTCCTGATCGTGTCGCTGTCGTTCTACGGCATGTCCACGTTCGAAGGACCGATGATGTCCATCAAGACCGTCAACGCGCTTTCGCACTACACCGACTGGACTGTGGGGCACGTGCACGCAGGCGCGCTAGGCTGGGTGGGTCTGATCACCATGGGTTCGCTGTATTACCTGGTGCCTCGCCTGTTTGGCAAGGAGAAGATGCACTCCATCAAGGCAATTGAACTGCACTTCTGGATGGCCACCATCGGCATCGTGCTGTACATCGCCGCCATGTGGATTGCTGGCGTGATGCAAGGTCTGATGTGGCGCGCCGTGAACCCCGACGGCACGCTGACCTATACCTTCGTGGAAAGCGTCAAGGCGACCTATCCGTTCTACGCGATCCGCTTCTTTGGCGGTCTGCTGTACCTCGGCGGTATGTTGGTGATGGCATGGAATGTCTGGGTGACGGCGATCTCCGGACGCTCCGTCAAGGTGGCCATTCCCGCCGTGAAACCCGCTCACGCCTGAAGTTCGGAGGGTCAACTACATGTCCAATACGCATAACAAAGCATCCACCGGCTTCACGCACGAGAAGGTCGAAACCAGCAACTTCCTGATGATCGTGCTGATCTTGCTGGTTGTGGCCGTCGGCGGCCTGGTGGAAATCGTTCCTCTGTTCTTTCAAAAATCGACGACTGAGGCCGTTCAAGGCGTGAAGCCTTACACGGCAGTGCAATTGATCGGACGCGATATCTACCTGCGCGAGGGTTGCTACAACTGCCACTCGCAGATGATCCGTCCGTTCCGTGCGGAAACCCTGCGTTATGGCCACTACTCGGTGGCTGGCGAGTTCGTCTACGACCATCCCTTCCAATGGGGTAGCAAGCGCACTGGGCCCGACCTGCATCGCGTGGGTGGAAAGTACAGCGATGAATGGCATCGCATTCACCTGAACAATCCGCGCGACGTGGTGCCCGAATCCAATATGCCCGCCTATCCCTGGCTGGAAAAGAACCAGATCGATCCTTCCGTCGTCGCTCCTCGCATGAAGGCATTGCGCACGGTCGGCGTCCCGTATACGGATGAGGAGATCGCCAGCGCCGCCGAGCAGGTCAAGGGCAAGACAGAGATGGATGCCGTGGTGGCCTATCTCCAGGTTTTGGGCCGTGCGCTCAAGTAATCGAGGAACTGGTCATGGACATCACCACCATGCGTATCGTGGCCACGCTGGCGTCGCTGGCGTGTTTCGTGGGCATCTGGTTCTGGGCCTTCATGCGCCGCAACCGGGCCCGGTTCGAGGAGGCAGCACAGTTGCCCTTCGCCGAGGACTGAAGAAGTCTCCACAAGAAAAGAGATAACCCATGAGCGATTTCACGAGTAACTTCTGGTCCTTCTACGTGGCCGGAATCACCATCATCGGTATCGTGGCCTGCGGCTTGCTGCTGTGGATCACGTCCCGCAAGAAGGTCGAGGCTACGGCCGACAACACCACCGGTCACGTCTGGGACGAAGACCTGACGGAAATGAACAACCCCATGCCCCGTTGGTGGATGTGGCTGTTCATCATCACGCTGGTATTCGGCGCTGGCTATCTGGCTGCCTATCCAGGATTGGGGACCTTTAAGGGTAAGTTGGGCTGGACGCAGCTGGGCGAGTACCAAGCCGAAGTGGACAAGGCTAACGCAGAGTTGCAGCCTCTGTATGCGCGGTTCGAGGCCATGCAGCCCCAAGAGATGGCGGCCGACGCAGCGGCCATGGCAATTGGTGAGCGTCTGTTCATGAACAACTGCGCGCAGTGTCATGGTTCCGATGCCCGCGGCAGCAAGGGCTTCCCCAACCTGGCCGACGGTGACTGGCTGCACGGCGGTGCGCCTGATCAGATCCAGAAGACCATCCACGATGGGCGCATTGGCGTCATGCCTCCCATGGCGGCCGCCGTGGGCTCGCCGGAAGATGTGCGCAACCTCGCCCACTATGTCCTGAGCCTGTCGGGAAGCCCGCATGACTCCCTGAAGGCGTCTCTGGGCAAGTCGAAGTTCACTGCGTGCGCTGCATGCCACGGGATGGACGGCAAGGGCAATGTGGCCCTGGGTGCCCCTAATCTGACGGATGACATCTGGCTGCATGGCTGGGGCGAAGCTGCCATCACCGCTATGATCAACAATGGCAAGACCAACGAGATGCCTGCCCAAGCGGGCAAGTTGACCGATGCACAGATCAAGGTGTTGACGGCATACGTCTGGGGTTTGTCCAATAAGGCCGGCGCCCCGCGCTGATGCTCCCTGTGCGGCCGGCTCCCCGTCGAGGGGCGCCGGCCGTTTTGCGTTTTGGAAGTTGCACTTCCTTTTTGAGATTCCACCATGAAGCCAGCCGAAGGTCAGCCCCGTAAGGTGATTCCTATCACGCC
Source organism: Diaphorobacter sp. ED-3 (assembly GCF_027625375.1). NCBI lineage: Bacteria > Pseudomonadati > Pseudomonadota > Betaproteobacteria > Burkholderiales > Comamonadaceae > Diaphorobacter > Diaphorobacter sp. ED-3. The sequence goes on from NZ_CP115182.1 coordinate 1,234,965, forward strand.
AGTGGGGGCCGAAAGTTCGCAGACCGAGGTCATTTCGCTCTATGAGGCGCAAAAGAAAATTTATCCACGCTCGATAAGTGGAGTGTTCGCCCGTTGGCGTTGGGCGATGGTGTTTCTGACACAGCTGGTTTTCTATGGCCTGCCATGGCTGGAGTGGGGCCAGCGCCAAATGGTGCTCTTTGACCTCGGAGCACGCCGTTTCTATATTTTTGGTTTGGTGCTTTACCCGCAGGACTTCATTTATCTGACGGGTTTGCTGATTATTTCCGCGCTGTCGCTTTTTCTGTTTACCGCAGTGGCGGGACGCCTGTGGTGCGGCTTCTCCTGTCCCCAGACCGTATACACGGAAATGTTCATGTGGATCGAGCACAAAGTCGAAGGCGACCGCAGTGCCCGTATGCGCCTGGACAATGGTCCGTGGACATTTGAGAAGATCTGGAAAAAAACTGTCAAGCAAGCCATTTGGATTGCGGTCGCGTTCTGGACCGGCTTCACCTTCGTGGGCTATTTCGTTCCGATTCGCGAGCTGGGGGAAGAGTTGCTGGCCCTGCAAGGAGGGTGGCAGATATTCTGGGTGATCTTCTATGGGTTGGCCACGTACGGCAACGCAGGATTCCTGCGCGAGCAGGTGTGCAAATACATGTGCCCTTATGCGCGTTTCCAAAGCGCAATGTTCGACAGGGACACGCTGGTCGTCTCTTACGATCCCGAGCGCGGCGAGCCTCGCGGGCCCCGTAACAAGACCGTAGATCACAAAGCTGCGGGACTGGGTGACTGCATCGATTGCACGCTGTGTGTCCAGGTCTGCCCAACGGGTATCGATATTCGCAACGGACTGCAATACGAATGCATTGGTTGCGGTCTCTGCGTGGACGCTTGCAATACCGTGATGGATAAGATGAAGTATCCGCGCGGGCTGATTCGCTTCTCGACGCAGAACGGCGTCAAGAACCACTGGACCCAATCGCAAATGCTCAAACGCGTGCTGCGACCCCGTGTGTTGTTCTATTCAGCGGTGCTGGTGGTGTTGTGCATTGGCATGCTGGCCAGCTTGGTGGTACGCACGCCGTTGAAGGTGGACATCGTGCGCGACCGCGCTGCGCTCTCGCGCATCGTGGCGGGAGGCAAGCTGGAAAATATCTACCGGCTGCAGATCATGAACGCCACGGAGGGGGCGCAGCGCTACACCATCAGCGCCCACGGTATGGAAGGGCTGGAAGTGGCGTCCGAGACCGTAATTGACATTGGACCGGCGGAATCCCGATGGGTGGTTGTCCGTCTTCAAATTCCGTATGGCTCAGCATCTCCTGGATCGCATACGGTGTATTTCGATATTCAAGCGCAGGGTGATAAAGCCCAAGTGGCAGAGAAATCCGTGTTCCTTGTACCCCGCTGAAGGCGGTCGTGGAATGCAAATGAACAAGCTGTGCTCATAAATGAGCGAGGAGTTGGTATAAATGCCGAGTAATTTCCCCATGAATCTGGAAGACGCAGGAAAGCCTTGGTGGACGTTTGGCCATGTCTGGCTTGTCATCGCGGGGCCGGTGATTGTCATCATTGCGGGCTTCGTGACCCTCTGGCTGGCCGTGAGCCAACCCGACCCCGTCATCGCGGAAGACTATTACCAACGGGGGTTGAACATCAACGAGACCCTGAAGGAGTCAGGAGGCGACATGACGCCTGCCATGAAGGGGCGCAACCATGCAGCTACTCCGCTGGAGGACCAACCGCGTTGACCGGCAGGGCGAGTCCTCTTTGCATGCCGGAGAACAGATGCTAGGCTGTCAACTACACCTGCTAGGAGATGGGCGAATGTGGATGCAACGATTGATGTGGATCGCGTGGCCGGCCTTTTTGATGGCGGGCGTCATGGAAATGGTGGTGTTCGCCTTCGTGGATCCAGAAGCGCTGCAGTGGTTTGATCAACCCCTGCATCTCTCGCGCGAAGGTGTGTATACCATCGCCTTCTTCACGTTCTGGTTCGTACTCATGGCTTCCAGCGCATTGACGACGCTGTTGTCACTCTCGCCCTTTGAGTTGAATCGCTGCCCCGTGCCCAAAGGGGCGCGGCCGGCTGATTGCGCCAAATACGTTTCCTGATCTTTCCGCCGATCAGTTATGAATCAGCAAAAACCCAGGCTTAATGGCAGGCTTGCTGGCTGTTGACAATGCGCTTCAGCGCATCGGTATCGACGATGCGCACATGGCGCTGTTTTACTTCCACAATACCTTCTTCCACGAACTTGGAAAACGTGCGGCTGACGGTTTCCAGTTTCAATCCCAGGTAGCTGCCGATCTCTTCGCGTGTCATGCGCAGCACCAATTCGGATTGTGAGAAACCCCGGGCATGCAAGCGTTGTACGAGATTCAACAGGAATGCGGCAAGGCGTTCCTCGGCACGCATACTCCCCAGCAACAGCATGACCCCATGCTCGCGAACAATCTCGCGGCTCATGATCTTGTGCACATGGTGCTGTAATGCCGTTACTTCGCGCGACAACTCTTCAATACGATCGAAAGGCATGACGCATACTTCGGCGTCTTCAAGCGCTACCGCATCGCAGGTGTGGCGGTCACTCACGATGCCATCCAGGCCGATGATCTCGCCAGCCATTTGAAAACCCGTCACTTGATCGCGACCGTCTTCGGTGGCGACACAGGTCTTGAAGAATCCGGTGCGGATGGCAAAAAGGGATGTGAAGGGTTCACCGTTCCGGAAAAGCGTGCCGCCACGCTTGATCTTGCGTCGTACAGCAACAATGTCATCGATGCGCTTGAGTTGCTGGTCGTCCAGACCCACGGGCATGCACAGCTCACGCAGATTGCAGTTTGAGCAGGCAACTTTGATGGTCTGGAGATTCGTATGCATGGGAACCCTGTTCATGGCTTGAGCTTACCTCTGAACGGCTGGGAGACATGGAATGCCGTAGGCCGCCGGACGACTTTGAGCCGAAGTCAAATTGTCGCCACAAGGACCTCATGGGCGCTTGATCAACGTCAAGGACTCATGGGGGACTCTACGGCACAGTGATATGAAAGTGCAAGGAATCCCGTCATGACCGTTGTTACAACAGAGCTCCTGCGTCGCTTTGACGTCCCAGGGCCGCGCTACACCTCTTATCCGACTGCTGATCGTTTTGTCGAGGCCTTTGGCGAGCGGGAATACATCCTTGCGCTGCAGCAGCGTCGCGTGGGGTCGGTAGCCAAGGCGATGCCGTTGTCGCTTTATGTCCACATCCCGTTTTGTGAATCGCTGTGCTATTACTGCGCGTGTAACAAAATCATTACCCGGCATCCGGAGCGGGCAGAGGTCTACTTGCGTTACCTCAGCCGTGAAATCGACCTGCATACGGCGCACTGCGGTGTGGGTCAGCATGTGAGCCAGCTGCATTTCGGCGGAGGCACGCCTACTTTCCTGACGGATGACGGTTTGCGCGAACTGATGGGCATGCTGAGGCGCAGTTTCGTCCTTGTTCCTGGGGGGGAGTACTCCATAGAAGTGGACCCCCGGACCGTGGATGAAGCGCGGCTGGGATTGTTGGCGGAGCTGGGTTTCAATCGCCTGAGCTTTGGCGTGCAGGATTTCGACCCTGAAGTACAAAAGGCCGTGCACCGCATTCAGCCTGCCGAAAAGGTGTTCGCGTTGGTCGATGCGGCTCGGAAGCTCGGGTTTGAATCGGTGAACGTGGATTTGATCTACGGGCTGCCGCGCCAGACACCGGAGTCGTTTGATCGCACCTTGGAGCAGGTAGCCGAGTTGCGGCCAGACCGGATCGCGCTGTATGCGTACGCTCACTTGCCAGAACGCTTCAAGTCGCAGCGACGCATCATCACGGCCGAGTTGCCCATGGCTTCGGCCAAGGTGTCCATGTTGGCCCGGTCACTTGATGTGTTCCAGGAAGCCGGCTACGTCTACGTGGGCATGGACCATTTCGCTCTGCCAGACGATGCGCTGGCGGTGGCCAAGCGGCAAGGCAGGCTGCACCGCAATTTCCAAGGCTATAGCACGCAGCCCGATTGCGACCTGATTGGTCTGGGCGTTTCTGCCATCGGGCGCGTGGGCGCTACTTACAGTCAAAATGTGAAAACGCTGGACGAGTATTACGACTGCATTAACCAGGGGCATTTGCCTGTGGTGCGCGGGCTGGCGTTGACCAAGGACGACTTGGTGCGTCGCGCAGTCATCATGGCGTTGATGTGCCAAGGTGAATTACTGTTTGAGCCGTTGGAACAGTCCTGGCTGATTGATTTCCGCAGTTATTTCGATGCGGAATTACAGCAACTGCAAGAAATGGCGGCTCAGGGCTTGGTGAAAATCAGTGATGAGGGCGTTGAAGTCACGCCCATGGGATGGTATTTCGTGCGCGGCGTGGCCATGGTGTTCGACAAGTATCTGCAGGCTGACCGTAACCGCGCTCGCTTTTCCCGGATTATTTGATCCATGCTGTGGGCGCTGGCCACGACGGCCTTCCTGATGGGGCTGATGGGAGGGGCTCACTGTTTGGCGATGTGTTCTGTTCCCTGCGCGGCGCTTACGGGGCTGGGTGGCACGCCGGACGCCACCCACACCATTCAATGGGCGTCCCGCCGCGGAATCCTCCAACGGGTAGCGCAGTTTCACGTGGGGCGCCTGATTGGCTACGGCGCCGCAGGGGCGGTGGTTGCGCTGGCTATGGAGCAACTCGCATGGCTGGGGCAAAGCACCTCGGCATTGCGCCCCCTTTGGACGCTGATGCACGTGCTCATCCTCGCGTGGGGCGGGATGATGATGGTGCAAGCGCAGCAGCCCTTGTGGGTTGAGCGGGCGGGGCGTGCTGCCTGGGCGAAGGTCAAGCCCTTGGTCTCTCGGCCTGGCGGGCTCCTGACCGCGGGTGTGGCCTGGGCGCTCCTGCCATGCGGCCTGCTGTATACCGCACTGTTGACTGCCGCTCTCAGCGGAAGCGTGCTCCGCGGAGCCTTGTGCATGGTCCTGTTTGGCGTGGGAAGCGGTGTATGGCTGGTGCTGGGGCCGTGGACATTTGGCCGCATTCGCGCTTGGATCGGCGTGAAGGGTGGGGCGTGGGGGTCTCGGCTGGCAGGTGGTGTGCTTTTTTCCCTGGGTGCATGGGCGCTATGGATGGAGGTTGTCCATGGGCAGCCGGCGCCGTGGTGCGTGCCCTGAAAGCAGCGTTTTGTGGAACCACAGCGGCTCTGCGAAGCATGCCGTGGCAAGCGAATGGTGCAAACTGAGACGCTCAGGCGTGACGTATCGCTGTCAGATCTCTACCAGCGGAAGTGACGAGTCTGTTCTCATCGACGTGGAGAAATCCAGCTACCCATCGCTGCCTTACTGGATGCGCCACCGTACGTCTGGGGCGCGCGCTGCGTATCAGTGAGGTTGCCGAAGGAATGGGAACGCCCGAACCACGCCAGGATATTTGGCATCGGTGCGACGACTACCAAGGTCTGCTCTGTGCCTTGCAGATGGGTGGGTTGCGCGCGCTGGCCGCGGAGCGCCGGATTTTCTGAGCAGGTATTGAGGTCACTGGCACTCACCCGGAGCGAGGGCGCAAGCGATTACCGGAGAAAAGGTGTCTGCGAATGCCACCGGACCGGCATCCTGAACCGGGGGTTCAGGTGGGCGAGGGCAGCCAGGCGTTGGGTTCATCTGACGCGAGATGATCACGCTCACCGGGCGATGTACCAAGCCCGTGCTCAATGAGCATTGGTTCAAGGAAATATAAAGCCCGGCAGCACCGCAGACATGTTCATTGTAGTGGGCTGCCCGTGTGCAGCCAGGGGCCAGGCTTTTACCGTAATGGTTATAGGAGGCGCCCATCCTCGCCCAGCGCCTCGTCCAGGCGCAGGAGCAACTGCTGCACGCGCTCATCGCTGTCGTGCACATGCGGCGCGACCGGGGTGGGGGCGATGCGCGCAGGGGCTGAGGCGGCTGCCAAATCGGCGGCTTCGCGGTCGGCGATCTCGAAAGCCAGGTTGAGGGCCGCCAGCACGGCGATGCGCTCGCGCGCGCGTACCTTGCCCGCGTCACGGATGCGCGTCATGGCGGTATCCACGCGCTCGACCGCCTCCAGCAGGCGCGACTCCTGGCCGTCCGGGCAGGCCAGGAGATAGCTTTGCTGGAGGATCTGTACCTCGATCTGCTTCATGGCGCGTCTTTCGTCTCGGCAGTGCCGGGGAGTTCGGGCTCGGCAGGCAGGCGGTCCAGCAATGCGTTTACGCGGGCACGGGCCGCCTGCAGGCGGGATTGGAGGGAATCGCGCTCCTGGGTGAGCGCCGCGACCTGTTGCGCCAACAGGGCATTGGTGCGCTGCAACTCGGCATGGCGCAGCAGCAGCCGCTCAACGCGCTCGGCGATCTGGTCGATGGAAGAGGGGGAGGCCATACGCTGCCGATTGTAGGGATCGGCGTGCGAACCATCGTAAAATTGCGCAGTTGGTGCTAGCGGCGTGGTTCACATGCCGCAGTTCAACGGGAAGCAGGGAGGGGCCCTCCGCCATGGAGTGCGTCCTGTGCCTGCGCTGCCCCCGCAACGGTCAGCGGATGAGCCGTACCTCGGCTCCCTCTTCATTGACAAGCCACTGAGCGCCTTGAACAAGCGTTTGGGAAGGCGATGCAGAGCGTTCCGCCAGCCCGGATACCGGCCAACGAGGTGGCTCCGCGTTTCCTTTTGTGAAACCTGGGCCGTTATGCCCAGGTGCCGACGGGGAGGTCGGCCGTGGCGATCTCTCTGTTTGCCCCACATGACAAACACCCGTCCGTTCAATGTGCGCTTGAGTGCGCTTTCCGTGCACGCGCGCGTCGCCGTGCTGCCGCTGGCGCTGGCCGCCGCTTTCCCCGCCGTGTCCCAGACCCTGCTGGCCCAGGCAGCCACAGAACCCCAACTGCGTGAAACCGTCATCACGGCAACCCGCGTGGCCCGGCCGCTGGCCGACATCGTGTCCGATGTGTCCGTCATCGACCGTGAAACCATCGAGGCCAGCGGCGCGGTAGGCGTCATTGACGTGATCTCGCGCCTGCCAGGCGTGCAGATCACGCGCAATGGCGGCCAGGGCAGCAGTGGCAGCGTCTACCTGCGCGGAGCGGAGTCGCGCTTTACCGCCGTGTACCTGGACGGCGTGCGCCTGGACTCGCAATCCACCGGCGGCGTGGTGTGGGAGCAAATCCCGTTGTCGCAGATCGACCGCATCGAGGTCGTGCGCGGGCCAGCGGCTGCTGTGTACGGCTCGGATGCCATGGGAGGCGTGATCCAGCTCTTCACCAAAAAGGGCGAGGGTGCGCCGGCGCCCTACGTGGGCGTGGGCCTGGGCAACCAGGGCACGCGGACGGTGCAGGCCGGCGTGAGTGGCGGCACCGAGCAGGTGGACTATGCGTTGGGGCTGTCGCATGAGCGCGCCGATGGCTTCAGTGCCCGCGTAGGCTCCGCCTACAACCCGGACAAAGACGGCTACCGCCGCACCTCTGCCAATGCCCGACTGGGCGTGCAGTTCGACACGACCCATCGCCTGGAGGGCACGCTGCTCGCCAGCAACCTCAACTCGCAGTACGACGGCAGCAAAACGGCCGACGACCGCAATCACCACCAATTGCGCACGGCCAGCCTGGCATGGCTGGCCAAGTGGAGCGACGTGTACAGCACGCGCTTGCAGGTCACGCAGGGGCAGAGTGAATACAGCACCCGGCCCAACTTCTACATGACCGAGACCACGCTGCACAATTACCTGCTGCAAAACGAGTGGCGCCTGGGCGCGCATCTGTTCACAGCCGCGCTGGAGCGCCGCGAGGACGAACTGCACAACCCCGCCACCGAGTTCGTGGGCGACCTCCAGCGTGACCGCTCACAGAACGCGCTCGCGCTGGGCTATGGCCTGAACCAGGGCGCCCATACGCTGCAGGCCAACCTGCGCTATGACGACGACAGCGAGTTCGGCGGCAAAAGCACGGGCAGCCTGTCCTATGGCTACGCCATTACGCCGCAGTGGCGCGTCACCGCAGCGGCCGGCACGTCCTTCCGCGCACCCACGCTCTACCACCGCTTCAGCGAATACGGCGCGCCCGACCTGCAGCCCGAGAAGGGGCGCAACGTGGAACTGGGCGCGCGGTGGACGCAAGGAGAGAGCAGCGTGGGTGTCGTGGCGTACCGCAACCGCGTCAGCAACCTCATCAATTTCGGCGCCGCGGGCCGCTGTGATTCCAGCTTCGGCTGCTACGAGAACGTGGGGCGCGCCGAGTACAAGGGCGTGACGCTGTCGGCCGCGCACCGCATCGCGGGCGTGTCGCTGCATGGCTCCATCGACTGGCAGAACCCGCGTGACCTGGACAGCGGCAAACTGCTGGCGCGCCGTGCCAAGCGCTACGCCACGCTGGGTGCCGACACCCTGGTGGCAGGCTGGACGCTGGGGGCGGAGCTCTACGCATCTGCGCGCCGGTACGACAACGCGGCCAACACCAACGTACTGGGCGGCTACACCACGCTCAACCTCTACACCAGCAAGCGCGTGGCGCGCGACGTGACGCTGCTGGCCCGCGTCGACAACCTGGCCGACAAGGACTACCAGTTGGCGCGCACCTACGCCACCGGCGGCCGCACGTTCTACGTGGGCCTGAAGTGGGCGCCGCAGTAACGCCATCACCGACTGCCACACCATGAGCCGCTGTCCCGCCCTGGTCATCGCCGCGCCCGCCTCTGGGCAGGGCAAGACCACCGTCACCGCCGCTTTGGCGCGCCTGCACACACGCCAAGGCCGGCGCGTGCGGGTGTTCAAGTGTGGGCCCGACTTCCTGGACCCGCACTGGCACCAATTGGCCAGCGGCGCCCCCGTGCACCAGCTCGATCTGTGGATGACCGGCGCGACAGACTGCGCGCAGCGCCTGCGCGCCGCGGCGGCCGAAGCAGACCTGCTGCTCATCGAAGGGGTGATGGGATTGTTCGACGGCGAGCACAGCGTGGGCGACCTGGCGCAGCGCTTCGGCATACCGGTGCTTGCGGTGGTGGATGCCTCTGCCATGGGGGGCACGCTGGGCGCCATCGTGCATGGGCTGCGGCACTACCGTGCGGGCCTGCCATGGGCCGGTGTCTTGGCCAACCGTGTGGCGGGCGACCGCCATGCGCAGATGCTGCGGGACGGCTTGGCCGACGCTGCGGACTGGCTGGGTGCGCTGCCACGGGTCGTGGGTGACGCTGCGGGCGGGAGGGAGCCTGGTGGCCTTCTGCCCGAGCGGCACCTGGGACTGGTGGCAGCGCACGAACTGCCCGATGCCCTGCAGCGGCTGGACGCCGTGGCCGATGCGCTGGCCGGCACGCCCCTGGGCCGCATGTCCGCTGCGGACCTGCAGCGCTGGGCGGTGGACTTCGGCGGCACGCCCGTGGGCCGTGCCGCCATCACGCCGCTGCTGGCGGGCCGCACTGTGGCCGTGGCGGCGGATGAGGCTTTCTGCTTCATCTACGAAGCCAATATCGACACCCTGCAGCAGCTGGGCGCGCGCGTGGTGCGCTTTTCGCCGCTGCGCGACGCTGCGCTGCCAGCCTGCGACGCGCTGTGGCTGCCCGGCGGCTACCCCGAGCTGCACGCCGATGCGCTGGCCACCAATACGGCCATGCGCGGCAGCCTGCAGGCGCACGTGGCGGCGGGTCGGCCCGTGTGGGCGGAGTGCGGCGGCATGATGGCGCTGCTGGAGTCCATCACCCTGGCCGACGGGCGCCGCGTGCCCCTGTGGGGGCTGCTGCCGGGTCATGCCACCATGCAGCGGCGCCTGGCCGCGCTGGGGCCGCGCGCGCTGCGCATGGGCACGCATGAGTTGCGCGGCCACACCTTTCACTACTCGGTCACCGACAGCCCGGCCGCCGTGTGCGCACGCGCCCAGCGTCCCGATCACGCAGGGGCACCGGACGGCGGTGAAGCCGTGTACCGCCACGGCAGCATCCACGCGAGTTACTTTCACGCATGGTTTGCGTCCAGCCCGCAGGCGACCGCAGCCTTGCTGGGCGCGGAGGCGGGGCCATGAACGCGGCGCCGCAGACCATCGCCCGCAGTGAACTCATCCTGGGTGGACAAAAGAGCGGCAAGTCGCGCCGCGCCGAACTGCTGGCGCGCCAGTGGCTGCAGGCCGCGCCGGCACACCGCGCGTTGCTGCTGGCCACCGGCCAGCCGTGGGACGACGAGATGCGTGCGCGCATTGCCCGCCACCAGCGCGAGCGTGCCGAGCGTGTGCCCGGCCTGCAGACCGTGGAAGAGCCGCGCGATCTGGCCCACGCCCTGGCGTGCCACAGCACCCCACAGACCCTCATCGTCGTGGACTGCCTCACCCTGTGGCTCACCAACTGGCTCATGCCGGCCGATCCCCAAGATGTAGAGCAAAAACAGCCTCTAGCGCCCGACTGGAAAGCGCAGGCAGCTCACTTTTTTGAAGCATTGACGCATGCGCCCGGCCCCGTGGTGCTGGTGGGCAACGAGATCGGCCTGGGCGTGATCCCCCTGGGGCGCGAAGTGCGCGCCTTCGTGGACGCGCTGGGCGCCCTGAACCAGCGCGCGGCGGCAGCCTGCCAGCGCGTCACGCTGATGGCGGCGGGTCTGCCGCTTACCCTGAAGGACGCACCATGATGCCTCTTCGCTGGCGCCGCCAGCTTGCTGCCGCCGGCTGGCTGCTGGGCCTGCTGCTGGCCTTGCCCAGCGCCCACGCGGTAACCATCACCGACGACCGGGGCCGCGCGCTGCGATTCGACCAGCCGCCCCAGCGCATCGTGAGCCTGCTGCCGTCGCTGACCGAGAGCGTGTGCGAGCTGCAGCGCTGTGAGCGCCTGGTGGGGGTGGACCGCTACTCCAACTGGCCCGCGTCCGTGCGGCGCCTGCCCCAGGTGGGCGGCGGGCTGGACCCGAACATCGAGGCCATCGTCGCGCTGCGCCCGGACGTGGTACTGCTGTCGGTCAGCAGCCGCGTCAGCGACCGGCTGGAGGCGCTGGGCGTGAAGGTGCTGGCGCTGGACCACAAGACCCATGCGGACGTGCGCCGCGTGCTGGGGGTGCTGGGTGAACTGCTGGCCGTTCCGCCGGAGCACGGCGCGGAGCGCGTGTGGCGCGTGATCGATGCCGCCGTGCAGGCCGCCGCGCAGTCGCTGCCGCAGCGCGCGCGCGGGGCGCGGGTGTTCTTCGAGGTCAGCCGCGGCCCCTATGCGGCGGGGGCCAGTTCGTTCATCGGCGAGACGCTGGTGCGCCTGGGCGCGCGCAACGTGGTCCCGCCCGAGCTGGGGCCCTTTCCGCGCCTCAATCCCGAGTTCGTCCTGCGCGCACAGCCCGACGTGCTGATGGTGGCGAACCGCAGCATGCAGCCCATGACCCAATACCCAGGGTGGAACCACCTGGCCGCGGTCAAGGCGGGCCGCGTGTGCGACTTCGGCCCCGAACTGTCAGACGTGGTGGTGCGCCCCGGCCCGCGCATGGCCGAGGCCGCGCGCATCATGGCCCGTTGCCTGGCGGAGAAGTACGAATGAGCGCGCGCCTCCCGCAGCCCTCTACCATGGTGGCGACCACCGCCATGCCAGCAACCTATGCCACCTCCTTGCACCCCGACGCCAGCGGCCGCCGCGCGCGCTGGCTGGGCCTGTGGCTGCTGGCCGCCAGCGTGGCGCTGCTGCTGCTCGGCGCCAGCGTCGGCAGCACGGGCTTTGGCAGCTTGCTGAACCTGCGCGGCGACCCGCTGGCGCAGCAGATCGTGTGGGACATCCGCCTGCCGCGCACGCTGGGCGCATGGCTGGCCGGCGCGCTGCTGGGGCTGGCGGGCGCCATTGCCCAGGGGCTCTTTCGCAACCCGCTGGCCGACCCGTACCTGCTGGGCAGCGCGTCGGGCGCGGCGCTGGGCGGCGCCGTGGCCATGGCCGTTCTGGGTGTGTCGCCCAGCACGGCGAGCTGGCTGGCGCGACTGGGCGTGACGGGCTTGGCCTTCGCGGGCGCTGCGGGCGCCGTGCTGCTGACGCTGGTGTTGGCGCGTGGTGTGCAGCACACGCTGCGCCTGCTGCTGGCGGGCGTGATCGTGGGCGTGGTGCTTGGCGCTGCGCGCGACCTGATCCAGGTGGCGCAGCCCGCCATTCTGGAGCCGATGCAGGTCTTCACCATGGGCAGCTCGGCCTTCGTGGGCTGGCAGGCCTGCGCCATCATGGCTGGCGGCTGGCTGCTGTGCGCCGCCACGGCCTGGGCGTTGTCGCGGCTGCTGGACGGGTTGATGCTGGGCGAAGCCACGGCCGCCAGCCTGGGCCTGCCCATCGTGCCCATGCGCGCTGGGCTGGTGCTGGCGCTGGCCCTGGCCACCGGCACGGCCGTGGCGCACACCGGGCTGATTGCCTTCGTCGGGCTGGCGGCGCCGCACCTCGTGCGATCGATCGCGCGCGTCACCCACCAGTGGCATGTGTGGCTGTCCAGCCTGATGGGCGCGGTGCTGCTGCTGGCCGCCGACATCCTGGCGCGCTGGGTGGTGGCGCCGCAGGAACTGCCCGTGGGCGTGCTCACCGCCGCGCTGGGCGGCAGCTACCTGCTGTGGCTCATGCACCGCCGGGTGCTGGGAAGCTCGCTATGAAGAACATAGCTGTTAGCGCACGCCAGATAAGCGCCAGCATCGCAAATGCCTCTATATTGCGCGGCGTTGACCTGGACCTGCCCGCTGGCCGCTGGACCAGCGTGGTCGGCCCCAATGGTGCGGGCAAGTCCACGCTGCTCAAGGTGCTGGCAGGCCTGCTGCGCCATGCGCGTGTGCAAGGGCGGGTGCAGTTGCTGGGCCGCGCGCTGGCCGACATTCCCCCGCGCGAGCGCGCCCGCCAACTGGCCTGGCTGGGCCAGAACGAGTCCGCCGCCGAAGACCTGCCCGCCTACGACGTGGCCATGCTCGGCCGCCTGCCGCACCGTGCCTGGATGGCGCCGGCCAGCGATGCCGACCATGCCGCCGTGCAGCAGGCGCTGCACACCACCCAGGCGTGGGACTGGCGCGACCGTCCGCTGTCGGAACTGTCGGGAGGCGAGCGCCAGCGCGTGCTGCTGGCGCGCGCGCTGGCCGTGCAGGCGCCCGTGCTGCTCATGGACGAACCCCTGGCCAACCTGGACCCGCCGCACCAGACCGATTGGCTGCACACCGTGCGCGACATGGTGGGGCAGGGCGGTACCGTGGTCAGCGTGCTGCACGAGGTATCCATCGCGCTGCAGGCCGACGACATGCTCATCATGGCCGCCGGCGGCGTGGTGCACCACGGGCCATGCCAGAGCGCGGCCACGCACGCCGCGCTGGAGCAGGTGTTCGAGCGGCGCATCCAGGTGCGCGAGATCGACGGCCTGTGGATGGCGCTGCCCCGCATGGAGCGGTGAACGCGCTGCTCCCCTTTCCCTTGAACCCCTTGCGGCCGGCGGCCGGCCGCAGAGGGCGTGGAGTGTGAACGCATGAATTTGGACGCCGGTTTTCCCCAGGTCGCGCAGGTGCTGCTGTGGCCCGTGCCCGTGCGGGTGGCACTGGCCTTTCTCCGTGCCCTGTGGATGCGCGGCGCCATGCGCATGCAAGCCTGGCAGCGCTGGCGCCTGCCGCATCACCGTTCGCTGCGCGTGGCGCCGGGGCTGCCGATGGAGGAGCTGGCGCTGCAGTTGGTGCGCCACATGCGGCCTTCCAGGCGCGGCGTGCTCCATCGTTTCCCGTGACGGCTTGTTTTCCCCAGACTTCTTCTTGAGGCACTGCATGCAGATTGAAACTCCCCCCACCGAGAAACGCTACGACAAGGCCGAAGGCGAGCGCCGGGGCCTGGTCATCGTCAACACCGGCGACGGTAAGGGCAAGAGCACGGCGGCCTTCGGCCTGGCGCTGCGCGCGCATGGCCGGGGCAAAGCCGTGAAGGTCTTCCAGTTCATGAAGGTGCCCGGCGCCCGCTTTGGCGAGCACCGCATGTTCGAGCAGATCGGCCTGCCCATCGAAGGCCTGGGGGACGGCTTCAGCTGGAAGAGCAAGGACTTGGACCACTCCGCCCAACTGGCGCGCGACGGCTGGGCCAAGGCCCGCGCGGCCATCCTGTCGGGCGAGAACTTCCTCGTTGTGCTCGACGAAATCACCTATCCCCTGATCTATGGCTGGCTGCCACTGCAAGAGGTGCTGGACACCCTGGCGGCGCGGCCCAAGGACGTGCACGTGTGCCTGACGGGCCGCCGCTGCCCCGAGGAAATCATCGCCATCGCCGACACAGTGACGGAGATGAAGCTCATCAAGCATGCGTTCCAGGCGGGCATTCCCGCGCAGCGCGGCATCGAGGACTGAGGGGGCGCCGCGCCATGCTGTATGCGCAGACCGTGCCTACCCCGCTGGGCGAGATGCTGGCCGTGGCTTCGGACCGGGGGCTGTGTCTGCTGGAGTTCGTGGGGCAGCCGGGTGTGGAGCGTGAATTGGCCCAGGTGCAGGCCGCTCGCGGTAAGGCCCTACAGGAGAAGGGCAATGCGGTCACCGTGCTGCTGGCCAGTGAGTTGGCGGAATACTTCGGGCGCCGCCGCCGCGTGTTCGGTGTGCCGCTGGACCTGGTGGGCACGCCATTCCAGATCGCCGCGTGGCAGGCGCTGCTGGCCATCCCTTACGGCGAGACGCGCAGCTATGCACAGCAGGCACGGACCATCGGCCAGCCCACGGCCACGCGCGCCGTCGCTGCGGCCAACGGGCAGAACAAGGTCTCCATCGTCGTGCCCTGCCACCGGGTGATCGGCAGCAACGGCAGCTTGACCGGCTTTGGCGGCGGCCTGCCGCGCAAGCGTGCGCTGCTGGCGTTGGAAGATACTTCCGCGCAGCGCGATTGGTTGAACGAGACGCCATAACGGCCCCCTCGCCCACACCGCCGCCGAACGCGCGGCCTTTTATCGCGCCATTGGCGCGCACCGCCAGCGCCGTCCAGAACCCCTGCCTGCACCGCGATTGCGGCCGCGTGCCGCTGGCACCGGTTGGTCCATGACGGTGAATGGGGGGTGCCCGGCGACCGGTGGCGTTGATGGCGGTGCGTGCCCAAGGCAACACTGCCGAATATGCAGCCATGCTGGCGCTTCTGATCTACCTGCTGGGTCAGCGGAGTTCGGCGGAATGGGTCAGCTGGGTGATGATGGGCGTGACCGCGTCGCGCTATCTGTTGGTGATGGGCGTGTTGGCTTCTGCCACGTTGGCGCGTCCCAACCCTTTCCGTGCCGTGGGGGCGCTGGGGACCTATGTTGGCGGTACCGTACTCGCATTGGCGTTGCTTTTTGCAGCGGCATAGATGTGGTGCGCAACGGCCTTGGGGCCGTTGTGTTTCGAGAGGGGCCACCACGCACCGGCCATGAAAGAAGTGGTGCCAGGCGCACGCGAACCATGTCACTCGGCACACGCGCGCCTGAAGCTGCTGGAGGCGCTACCGGCGAGTCATTGCGCACCATGCTGTGAACGCAATGCCAGAGGCGATTGGCCCGTCACGGATTGGCATGTGAACCTGAAAACCCGCTTCATCCGCCCCCGAATGGACATAAAAAAAGCGCCCTCGCGAGGCGCTGATTTTTCTGGCGGTGGCGGAGACTGTGAGATTCGAACTCACGGACGGTTGCCCGTCGGCAGTTTTCAAGACTGCTGGTTTAAACCACTCACCCAAGTCTCCGCGAAGCCGCCTATTGTAAGCGGGTGGCGGGGCGGCGCGGTGCTTGTGGTTTGGCGCTGTGGGGGCTCGTCGTCAGCGCTTTAGCGCAGCCTCCAACTGGGCTTTGTTCATCTTGGAACGCCCGGGGATGCCGCGTCGGCGGGCGTCCTCGTAGAGTTGCTCGCGCGTGCGGCCTTGCGGGCCCTGGTGCGACCGCTGGCCTCCGCGTACCGGGGCAGGCGTGTCCTGCAGTGTGTGGGGATCGGCCTGCTTGGCCTCGCCGTGCTGGGCACGTTCCTTGTTCACGGTGCGTGCGGCGATTTCTTCGGCGGTGTCCCGCTTTTCGCCGCGCTCCAGCAGGCTGTCCTTGATGTGCTCGTATTGGCGCTCGCGTTTGGCGCTCCAGGTGCGTTGGGGCATGGTGGCACTCCGCTGTGGAAATGGCTTCCAGCCTAGAAGGCGTGTGCGGGCGCGCCGTCGGCACCAGGCCTCCTTTGTCGTAGGACGCAGGCGGACTATGAGTGAAAATGGCTGTTAGCGCTTTACGGATAAGCGCTAACAGCTATATTTTCAATAGCAAAATGATGCTACATGCCGAGTGACCGGAGCAGCGCCTCGGTGTCGGCATCCGTTGCGCTGGCAGGGGCTGCCGCTGGCGCGGGTGCTGCCGCCTGCGCCATGAGTGCGTCGGGGTCGGGCGCGTCCTGGGGTTCGAAGTCGAAGAGCTTGATGAACTGTGTGCGGTCGATCGCCAGTTCCAGATAGAAGATGTTGTTGCTGCCCGTGTAGAAGGTCACGCGGCGGGCCTCGGGCTGGTCGAGGTTGGCGTCCACGCTCAGCACCACCTGTTGGTTCAGCACCAGCATCTTGGGCTGGTTCTGCGTGATGTGGGTCTGCAGTTCGCGGCGCACCTTGCCGGTGAAGTCACCCACCACCTGGTTCATCAGCTCGCCCATGACGTTGCTGACTTCGTCAGAGGTAAAAGAACTGGCCAGTTCCTGCGCCGACATGCCCATGCTGAGCATGTAGCGCTCGTAGATCTCCATGGCGGCGGCGGCCGAGAAGTTGATGATCACCAGCCCCGAGAAGCCGCCGTCGAACAGCACGAAGCAGCCAATGTCGGGCTTCAGGCAGGTCTTGGTGATGCGCTGCACCATGCCTGAGTAGTGCACGGGGCCCTGGGTGGCGACCGACAGCACACGGGTCACGGAGTTGCACAGCGAGACCAGCACGTCTTCGGTGCCGTAGACGACGGAAGTGGAGGGAGGAGTCATGGGGATGCGGTGAAAGTGCGGCGACGGCGAACGCAAAGGTGGCGAAGGCCAATGCGCGAATCATGACATGCCCTGCTGCGCACGCGGGTGCGCGAGGGCCCCTGTCCAACGTGGTTAACCGCTGTCGTTCATAAATTTTGAATCGAAACATCAATACGGTTGAAACTTACCGCACGGAGTGCACTCTAGACTGCGTCACTTCAACAGAGCGCCGTCTCTGCTGCGGGTCCCATCCGGGCAATCGCCGCGCACTGTTCCTCTACCGCCACCATTCCGTATGACCACCGCTTCCGCACCACGCCCCGCGCGCTACGGCGCCACCGCCATCGCCCTGCACTGGATCCTGGGCCTGTCCATCGTGGCCGTGATTTGTGTCGGCTGGTACATGACGGGGCTGCCGTTTTCGCCCCAGCGCCTGAAGCTCTACAACTGGCACAAGTGGGCGGGCGTGGCCATCCTGGCGCTGTCGGTGCTGCGGCTGCTGTGGCGCCTGACCCACCGTCCGCCCGCATTGCCTGCGGCGGTGCAGGCAGCCATGCCGCGCTGGCAGCAGGCCGCGCACCATGGCGTGCATTACCTGATGTATGCGCTGTTCCTCATCGTGCCGCTGGTGGGTTGGGCCTACAGCTCGGCCGCCGGCTTTCCCATCGTTTTCCTCGGCGTGGTGCCGCTGCCTGACTTTGTGCCGGTCAGCCCTGCCCTGGCGGAGGCCATCAAGCCCCTGCATGCCATCAGCGCCTACGCCTTGACCGCCCTGGTCGTGTTGCACGTGGCGGCAGCCGTCAAGCACCAGCTTATCGACCGTGACGGCCTGGTAGGCCGCATGCTGCCGGCGCGTGGCTGAGCCCGTTTCTCTTCCTGTCCTGATCCATGAATGGAGCATTCACCATGATGCAGTCGTCCCTTCCCCGTCTTGCTGGCATGGCACTGGCCGGCGCCGCGCTGCTGGCCGCAGGCAGCGCCTTCGCGCAGCAGAAGCTCGTGCCCGAGCAGAGCGAGATCGTCTTCGTGAGCAAGCAGATGGGCGTGCCCGTCGAGGGCCGCTTCAAGAAGTTTGATGCCCAGGTCGCGTTCGACCCCGCCAAGCCCGCCACCAGCAAGGTGGCGTTCACCGTGGATACCGGCAGTGCCACGCTGGGCGTGAAGGAAACCGATGCCGAGCTGCCCAAGCCCGTGTGGCTCAACGTGCCCAAGTTCCCGCAGGCCACGTTCCAGTCCAGCGCCATCAAGGCCGTGGGCGCGGGTAAATACGAAGTGGCCGGCAAGCTCAGCATCAAGGGCGCGGCGCAGGACGTCGTGGTGCCCGTCACCCTGACCCAAAGCGGCGCCATCACCACCGCGGCGGGCAGCTTCGCCATCAAGCGCCTGGCGTTCAAGATCGGCGAGAACGAATGGGCCGACACGTCCATGGTGGCCGACGAGGTGCAGGTCAAGTTCAAGCTGGCCCTGACCGGCGTGCCCAAGCTCTAACGCTTGCCCTTTTTAATCACCAACCTCTACTACGGAGAAACCGACATGCGTTCCACCTTCCTGACCATCACTGCCGCCGCTGCCCTGACCGCGGGTGCCGTGCACGCCCAGCCCGCCACGTACGCCGTGGACCCCACGCACACTTTCGCCACGTTCGAGATCAGCCACTTCGGCGCCAGCGTGAACCGCGGCCGCTTCGACAAGAAGGAAGGCACCGTGCAGTTCGACAAGGCCGGCAAGACCGGCAAGGTGGAGCTGACGCTGCACATCGACTCCGTCAATACCGGTACCGCGTCGTTCGACAAGCACCTGCAGAGCGCGGACATCTTTGACGCCGCCAAATTCCCCACCGCCAAGTTCGTGGGCGACAAGTTCACCTTCGAGGGCGACAAGCTCACGGCCGTGTCGGGCAACCTGACCATCAAGGGCAAGACGCAGCCCGTCACCCTGAAGGCCAACCAGTTCGCCTGCTACGACAGCCCGATGCTCAAGCGTGAAGTGTGCGGCGGCGACTTCGAGACCACGATCGACCGCACGGCCTTCGGCGTGGATTACGGCGTGCAGTACGGCTTCCCCAAGAACGTGCGCATCGTGGCGCAGATCGAAGCCGTCAAGCAGTAAGCCGGCAAAAACACGGGCCCGGCTGTCCAGGTCCGTCCTCCTGCCTCAAGGGCTGGTGCCGTCAGGTGCCAGCCCTTTTTTCATTGCGCACGCAAAACAGCCTTTACGCCCCCAACTGGTCCGCCAAGTCCAGCAAATCGCGCGCGTGCAGGTCGTTGCCTGGGCGTGGCGAGACATCCTTGGCGTGGCCCGCGCCGAACTCCAGCGGCCGCTCGATATAAGCCGTGCGCAGGCCGCAGGCGCGCGCGCCCGCCAGATCGTCGTGGTGGGCGGCCACCAGCATCACCTGCTGCGGTGGCAGCTCGAACACGCGGGCCACGCCCAGGTAGGTGGCGGGATCGGGCTTGTAGGCGCGAAAGACCTCGGCGCTCAGGATGCAGTCCCAGGGCAGGCCGGCGCGCTTGGCCATGTGGGTGAGCAACCCGATGTTGCCGTTGGACAGGGTGGTGATGGTGTAGCGGCGTTTGAGCCGCGTCAGCCCCGCCACGCAGTCGGGCCACGGGGAGAGCCGGTGCCACACGCGGTTCAGGTGCACGCGCTCTTCCTCGCCCAGGTGCGCCAGGCCAAAGCGCGGCAGGATTTCGTCGAGGATCTGGCGGTGCAGGGCGTCGATCAGCGTCCAGCCCTGCGCGCCGCTCATCACCCGCGCCATCGCTGGCTGGTAGCCCGCGCGCCAGGCGCGGGCGAAGGCGTCTGCGTCCACGCGGGGGTGGTGCTGCTGCATTTCGCGCACGATGCTGCCGTGCCAGTCCACCACCGTGCCAAAGGTGTCAAAGGCCAGCACCTGCACGGTGCAGGCGATCTCCTGAAGAGCGGAATCAGCGTTCATGGTCGGCCCTGTGATGGCATTGCGCCGCAGCGTAGCACCTGTATCGCGTACGTGCAGCCGCCCCAAGCCCGTGCGCCGGCGGGGAAGGGCCATGCGTGCTATGGTCGCGCGCCCTGGGGTTAACCCTGGTTTCCGAGCCTTCCATGACTGTTTCTGCCACGCCCACTTCCAGCACCGCCACACCCCCCGCCGATGCCGATGCCGCCAGCCCCGCGGACGAGCGCACGCTGGTGCGCGCCGTGCTGGCCATGGGCGTGGGAGGCTTTGCCATCGGCACCGGCGAGTTCGTCATCATGGGCCTGCTGCCCGAGGTGGCGCTCGACCTGGGGGTGACCATTCCGCAGGCTGGGCACGTGATCAGCGCCTACGCGCTGGGCGTGGTGGTGGGCGCGCCGGTGCTGGCCGTGCTGGCGGCGCACTGGGGCCGGCGGGCGCTGCTCATGGCGCTGATGGCGGTCTACGCCCTGGGCAACTTTGCGTCGGCGCTGGCGCCAGGCTATGCGTCGCTGGGGCTGCTGCGGCTGGTCAGCGGCCTGCCGCACGGCACCTACTTCGGCGTGGCGGCGCTGGTGGCCGCGGCACTGTCACGGCCGGGCCAGCGCGCCCGGGCCGTGGGCTGGGTGATGCTGGGGCTGACCAGCGCGACGCTGGTGGGCGTGCCCATCGCGGCGGCGCTGGGCAGTCTGCTGGGCTGGCGCGCGGCCTTCGTGTTTGTGGGGGCCATCGCGCTGGCGGCGGTATTCATGGTGCGGCGCTGGGTGCCCGACATGCCCGCGCCGCAGGGCGCCAGCCCCTGGCGCGAACTGGGCGCGCTGGCGCGGGGCCAGGTGTGGTTCACGCTGGGCATCGGCGCCATCGGCTTCGGCGGCATGTTCGCGGTGTTCAGCTACATCAAGCCCATGCTGCTGGAAGTGGCCGGCATGCCGGCGGCGCTGGTGCCGTTCACGCTGTCGCTGTTTGGCCTGGGCATGGTGGCGGGCAACCTGGTGGGCTCGCGCATGGCGGACCGCGCACTGATGCCGACCGTGGGCAAGCTGCTGTGGTGGTCGGTGGCGGTGATGGTGGTGTTCGTCGCGGCGGCGCACCACCCGCTGACGGCGGCGCTGTCCGTCTTCCTGCTGGGTACGGTGGTGGCCATCGGTCCCGCGCTGCAGATCCGTCTGATGGACGTGGCGGGCGATGCGCAGACCCTGGCGGCCGCGCTCAACCATTCGGCCTTCAACGCTGCGAATGCGCTGGGGGCCTGGCTGGGCGGTGTGGCCATCGCAGCGGGCGGCGGCTGGACTTCCACCGGCTGGGTGGGGGCGCTGCTGGGCCTGGGCGGCCTGGCTGTGTTCACAGCGGCGCTGGCCAGCGAGCGGCGGACACGGGCTCGCTGATCTGTTGTTTTGCTATCAAAAAAAAGCTGCTGGCGCTTGTTGGGTGGGCGCTAGAGGCCTGTTTGACCTTAAGTCACTGCGCGCGGCCATGGTGGCGCGCAAGGTACACCCTCTCGTCCAGCGACGACAGCACCAGCGCCAACACAATCCCTACCGCCGCGCCCAGGGTGGTATCGAAGATGCGTGACAGTGCCATTTCCGCGGCTTCGCCATGGTGCGCCATGTTCGTCATCAGCAGAGCCATCGGCGTCACGAAAATCTGGCCCAGTGCGTAGTTGAACCCGATCACCGCCTCGGTCAGCACCTGCAGCACGGCCACGGCCAGCAGCAGCGTCCAGAACGATGGCTCGGACGAGAGGATCGCCCAGGCGATGCCGGCGCCCACCACAGTGCCCAGCGTGCGCTGCCAGCCGCGGTGCACCGTGCCCGGCAGGTGCGCACCTTGCAGCACGGCCACCGCGCCAATCGACGCCCAGGCCGGGTGCGCCCAGCCCGCGGCGTGTGCCAGCAGGGCGGCCAGCGCGGCGCACAGCGCCACGCGTGCCGACTGCACGGGTGCGTAACCCGGCGTGAGGGGCTTCGGGGCGCGTGCCCCCGCCGCTGCCTGGACGGGTGTTGCGGCAGGCGGTGCCACTTCCAGGTCGCGCAGGCGGTCGGTCAGCAGGCACAACAGCCAGGCGGCGGCCACGCCCAGGGCGGTGGCGCCGGCGCGCCCGGCCAGTGCCAGCGCGCTGTCAACCGGACTGATCGCGGCGCTGGCCGCGAAGATGAAAATCACCGCTCCCGGCGCGCCCATCTGCATGCGATGGGCCAGTGATGCCAGCAGCCCTGCCATGCCCGACAGGGCCAGCAGCATGGCTACCGGTCCCAGCCCCGACCAGGCCAGCAGCGACAGCAGCGCCACGGGCATGACCAGCAGCGCCCCGGCCTTGAGGACGACGCCGCGGCGGCGGGCCAGCGGCGCGAAGCGCCCGAACAGTGCCGCCAGAGCGCCCAGGCCGCCGAAGCCCGCCACCTGTGCCCAGGGCGAGACATGCAGCAGCCCGGCAACCAGGATCACCGCCAACGCCACCTGCGCGCCGGCAATCGTGGCGTTGCGCAACGAGGCGGGGCGCTGCAGCGACAGGCTCTCCCGCAGCCGCGCGGATGCCAACGCCTGGCGCAGAGCGTGGCCGTGGGAGCTGGGAAGAAGAGGGCCGGTTGGCAACGCCATGGCATCAGTCCTCGTGCTGGGCGCTGGCAATGCGCGCCTCGATCTGCTCGAAGGCCTGCAGCAGGGTGCGGGCGGTGGCCTCGTCCAGATCGGCCAGCAACTCATCCTCGATGGCGGCAAGGCGCTTGCGGATGCCGTTGGCCGTGCGCTTGCCAGCGGCAGTGAGGCGCACGAGCTTGATGCGGCGGTCGCTCGCGTGCGCCTGGCGCTCGACCAGTCCCTGGGCAGCCAATGCGTCCAGCAGCCGTACCAGGCTGGAGCCGTCCAGCCCCACGGCGGCTGCCAGCTCGGTCTGCGAGATGCCGTCGCCCAGGCGGTGCAGGTGCACCAGCGGTGTCCAGACGGCGTCGCTCAGGCCTTCGGCGGCCAGTTGTGCGTCCAGCGTCTTGCGCCAACGCCGGCCCAGGCCCACGAGCCGCACGCCCAGCAGGCGCTTGGGGTTGGCGGGGCGGGCGGCATCGGACGATGAGGCAGCAGACATTTTGTTATTCTAACAAATCATTTGAATTCAAATGATTTGTCAAAAAACAAGGGCCGCGCACCATGGCCTGGCGGGCGGCCCTGCTGTGCGCTGCGCTTACTTGCGGCGCGCGGCGCTGCTGGCGACGGCCAGTGCGGTCATGTTCAACACCCGGCGCACGGTGGCTGCGGGCGTGAGGATGTACGCCGTGGCCGAGGTACCCATGAGGATCGGGCCCACGGTGACACCGCCGCTGGTCGTGGTCTTGAGCACGTTGTAGAGGATGTTGGCCGAGTCGATGTTCGGGCAGATCAGCAGGTTGGCCGAGCCGGTGAGCGTGGAGTCCGGCAGGTAGTTGTTGCGGATCTTGGGCTCCAGCGCGGCGTCGCCATGCAGCTCGCCATCGCATTCGATCTCGGGATGGCGGGCCACGAACAGGTCGCGTGCTGCGCGCATCTTGCGCGCCGAGGCGCGCTTGGACGAGCCGAAGCTGGAGTGCGACAGGAACGCCACCTTCGGCGGAATGCCAAAGCGCTGCACTTCCTGCACCGAGGACCAGGCGATGTCGGCCAGTTGCTCTGCCGTGGGGTCTTCGTTGACGTAGGTGTCGGCGATGAACAGCGTGCCGTTGTTGGTCGTCATCAGCGCGTTCAGCGCGGCGTATTGCTGCACGCCGGGTGCATGGCCCAGGATGCTGTGGATGCGTTCCAGGTGCGTCTCGTAGGTGCCCACCAGGCCGCAGATCATTGCGTCGGCATCGCCCAGCTTCACCATCAGCGCGGCGATGATGGTGTTGGAGCGGCGCACGGCTGCCTTGGCCACCTCGGGCGTGGCGCCGTCACGCTTCATGAGCTGGTGGTAGGCCTCCCAGTACTGGCGGAACCGCGGGTCGTCCGAGGGGTCGCAGATCTCCACGTCCTTGCCCGGCTGCATGCGCAGGCCGGCCTTGGCGATGCGTGCGGCGATCACCGCCGGGCGTCCGATGAGGATCGGGTGGGCGATACGGTCGTCGATCGCAAACTGCGCGGCGCGCAGCGCACGCTCGTCCTCGCCGTCGGCATAGGCCACGCGTTTTTGCGCGTCGGGCAGCGTCTTGGCGGCGTTGATCACCGGGCGCATCAGGATGCCGGTCTGGTACACGAAGCGCGACAGGCTCTCCTTGTATGCCTCCATGTCCTCGATGGGACGGCTGGCCACACCCGACTCCAGCGCGGCCTGCGCCACGGCGGGGGCGATCTTGAGGATCAGGCGCGAATCGAACGGCGTGGGGATCAGGTAATCGGGGCCGAAGGTCAGCTCCTGGCCGGCATAGGCGGCAGCCACTTCCTCGCTGATGTTTTCCTTGGCCAGCGCGGCGATCTGGCGCACGCAGGCGAGCTTCATGGCCTCGGTGATCTTGGTAGCGCCGCAGTCCAGCGCGCCGCGGAAGATGTAGGGGAAGCACAGGACGTTGTTGACCTGGTTCGGGTAGTCCGAGCGGCCGGTGGCGATGATGCAGTCCGGGCGCACGGCCTTGGCCAGTTCGGGGCGGATCTCGGGCTCGGGGTTGGCCAGCGCCAGGATGATGGGCTTGTCCGCCATGGTCTTGACCATCTCGGCCGTGAGCACGCCGGGGGCCGAGCAGCCCAAGAATACGTCGGCGCCGTCGACCGCATCGGCCAGCGTGCGTGCATCGGTCTTCTGTGCGTAGCGGGCCTTGGATTCATCGAAGCCGCCGGGGCGACCTTCGTAGATCACGCCCTTGGAGTCGCACATGAAGATGTTTTCCGCCTTCACGCCCAGGCCCACCATCACGCCCACGCAGGCAATGGCGGCGGCACCCGCGCCCGAGACGGCGACCTTGACCTGGTCGATCTGCTTGCCCACCAGTTCCAGGCCATTGAGCAGCGCGGCGCTGGAGATGATGGCCGTGCCGTGCTGATCGTCGTGGAACACCGGAATGTTCATGCGCTTGGACAGCTCGCGCTCGATGTAGAAGCACTCGGGCGCCTTGATGTCTTCGAGGTTGATGCCGCCCAAGGTGGGCTCGAGTGCTGCCACGATCTCGATGATCTTGTCGGGGTCGCGTGCGTCCAGTTCGATGTCGAACACGTCCACGCCGGCGAACTTCTTGAACAGGCACCCCTTGCCCTCCATCACCGGCTTGCCGGCCAGCGGGCCGATGTCGCCCAGGCCGAGCACGGCCGTGCCGTTGGTGATCACACCGACCAGGTTGCCGCGCGAGGTGTAGTCGAACGCCTTGGTCGGGTCGGCCTGGATGTCCAGGCAGGGATAGGCCACGCCAGGCGAGTAGGCCAGCGACAGGTCGCGCTGGTTGGACAGGGGCTTGGTGGGCGTGACGGCGATCTTGCCGCGCGTCATGTTGCGGTGGTATTCGAGCGCGGCTTCGCGCAGTGCCGCTTCAGCGGCAGACAGGGGCTGGGTCATACGAAATACGAATGGTGCGGTGCACGAAAAAACAGGCCAACACGGGCCGGACAAGCTTACTGCATGCTGACGCAAACAGAGGGCCTGCACGGCAGCCTGCGTGGACGACAACAAACCTTCCGCGCCCCGTGCGCATACGGCACGCGGGGCGCGATCCTTCGGGTGGAAGGCGCGGGGCAGGGCGACGTTCAGTGGGCGTCGGCCTGCCGGGCGGCGAGCACGGCCGCAGAGGTGTCGCGGCTGGCTCCATTGAAGAAGATGTTCAGGACCACGGCAGTGATCGAGGCCAGCAGAATACCGGATTCGATCAGCGGATGGATGGCATGGGGCATCCACTGGCGGAAGTTGGGTGCGATCAGCGGGATCATGCCCACCCCGATGGACACCGCCACGATCATCGCGTTGTTGCGGTTCTTCTGAAAGTCCACGTTCGACAGGATGCGGATGCCCGTGGCCGCCACCATGCCGAACATCACCAGCCCCGCGCCGCCCAGCACCACGGTGGGCAACGACTCGATCAGCGCCGCCATCTTGGGCAGCACGCCCAGCACGATCAGGATCATGCCGCCCGCCACGCACACCCAGCGGCTCTTGACGCCGGTGACGGCCACCAGCCCCACGTTCTGCGAGAAGCTGGTGTACGGGAAGGTGTTGAAGAGGCCGCCGATCAGCGTACCCAGGCCGTCGGTGCGCAGGCCGCGCGTGAGGTCGTCGCGCGAGATCTCGCGCCCCGTCATCTCGCCTAGGGCCAGGAACATGCCGGTGGACTCGATCATCACGACGATCATCACCAGCGTCATGGTCAGGATCAGGATGGGGTCGAACACCGGCAGCGCGATCTCGAATGGCAGCACCATGTCGAACCACTGGGCCTGGGCCACCTTGTGAAAGTCCATCAACCCCATGGACGCGGTGACCACCCCGCCCACGATGATGCCCAGCAGCACCGAGATGTTGGCCCAGAAGCCCCTGCCAAAGCGCGCCACCAGCAAGATGGTGAGCAGGACGACGCCCGAGATGCCCACGCCTGTCAGGTCGGCATAGCGCGGGTTGGGCAGCGTGGGCACCACGGCGAAGCCCTTGGGCACTGGCGGCAGCGAGGAGCCGGGCGCGCCGGCGGCGGCCTGGGCCTCGGCCAGCCACTTGAGGTGCTCCGGGTTGGGAACGGCCGGGGCCGTGGGCCCCACGGGGTTGCCGAAGATCCAGTTGATGCCTACGCGCATCAGGCTGATGCCGATCACCGCGATGATGGTGCCCGTGACCACCGGCGGAAAGAACCGCAGCAGGCCGCTGATGACCGGCGCGATGAGCATCGGGACCACGCCCGCCCCGATCACCGCGCCAAAGATCAGCCCCGCGCCCGCCTGACCGCCCGTGGCTTGCGCCATGGACACCATGGGCGCCACGGCCGCGAAGGTCACGCCCATCATCACCGGCAGCTTGATGCCGAACCACTGCGTGGCACCCCAGGCCTGGATGAGCGTGACCAGCCCGCAGACGAAGAGGTCGGCAGAGATCAGGTGCGCCACCTGCTCGGGCGGCAGGTTGAGCGCGCGCCCCACGATGAGCGGCACCGCCACCGCGCCTGCGTACATCACCAGCACATGTTGCAGACCCAGCGTGGCTGCGCGGCCCCAGGGCAGTTTTTCGTCAACCGGATGAACGTTCGTGGACATGGGTGTTCCTTGGAATCCTGGCTTGCTGTTCAAGGGGTTTCTGCCTGGCGGACAGGGCTGCCATTGCGCACAGCAATCCATACAAAAACTGTATACAAAGTATGCGGAATTGCCTGTCGTAAGGCGACCCCGATCAAGGTCGAATTGCTAGGGGTTTGCCCTTGCTGCTTGCCAAGCGGCGGTGTCGGCTACCAACGGCGCAGCTACGCCCGGCGGTTGCTCGCCACCAGTCGGCGCGATGGGATCGGCGCAGGGCGTAAAAAAGCCCGGCATGGGCCGGGCTGGAGCATTGGTGCGGCTGTGCGTCAGGCCATCAGGTCTGCCAGGCTGCGCGCTATGACCTTGGTGGCGCGGCGCAGGTCTTGCAGCACCACGCGCTCGTCGGCGCGTTTGGCATGCGATTCAAGCACCGTGCGCGGGCCCGCGCCGTAAATCACGCCGGGGATGCCGCGCTCCACATAGAGGCGCACATCGGTGTACAGCGGCGTGCCCACGGCGGGAGGCTTCTCGCCAAAGACTGCCTCGCCGTGTTGCTGGATGGCCTCCACCAGCGGCTGATTGCCGGGCAGCGGCGTCATGGCGTTGGCCAGCAGCAGTCGTTTGACGTCCACGCGTAGGGCGTCTGCGCTCCCGTAGCCGCGCTGGGTATTGAAGCCTTCCACCGCCTGGGTGATCACGGCGCGGATGCGCGCCTCGACCTCGGCGGGGTTCTCCTCCGGGATCATGCGGCGGTCGAGCTTCAGCACCACCTTGCCGGGCACCACGTTGGTGTTGGTGCCACCTTCGATGCGGCCGATGTTCAGGTACGGGTGCCGGATGCCCGGCACCTTCGACGTCACCTGCCGGTACTGCACATTCTCGGCATACAGC
This sequence comes from Diaphorobacter sp. ED-3, assembly GCF_027625375.1. NCBI lineage: Bacteria > Pseudomonadati > Pseudomonadota > Betaproteobacteria > Burkholderiales > Comamonadaceae > Diaphorobacter > Diaphorobacter sp. ED-3. Next base: position 1,262,785 of record NZ_CP115182.1, read on the forward strand.
GCGTTCATGATGGCCACCGCGCCCTGCAGTGCGTCCACGCCCGTGTGCGGCACCGCGGCATGGGCCATCTTGCCGTGCACGGTGACCTCCATCTGCAGGCAGCCGTTGTGCGCGGTGACCACCTCGTAGCTGAAGCCCGCGGCGATCATCAGGTCGGGCCGTGTCAGTCCCTGCGCCAGCAGCCAGCCGGGGCCGAGCAGGCCGCCGAACTCCTCGTCGTAGGTGAAGTGCAGCTCGATCGCGCCCTGCGTGGGCTTGGCCACCGCCTCCAGCGCGCGCACGGCGAAGGTGAAGGTGGAGAAGTCGCTCTTGCTCACCGCGGTGGCGCGGCCATACATGGCGCCGCCTTCGATCTGGGCGCCGTACGGGTCCCTGGTCCAGCCTTCGCCCGGCGGCACCACGTCGCCGTGGGCGTTGAGGGCGATGGTGCGGCCCGAACCCGCGGGCCCATAGGGCCGGCGCACGATCAGGTTGGTGATGGACTCCATGCCGTAATCCTTGACCTCCTGCGCGGGAACGGCGTGCTTCTCGGCCTCGAAGCCGAAGGCCTGGATCAGTTCAGCGGTGCGCTCGGCATGCGGTGCATTGTTGCCGGGCGGCGTGTCGGTGGGCACCTGCACCAGTGCTTGCAGAAAGCGCACCTGCTCGTCGAAGTGCTGGTCGATCCACGCATCCAGTGCGGCGTAGGTGGCTTGGCGGTCTTGGTTCATGGCGGAGCGTTCCATGGAGGGGTTATTCGGCGGCCAACTGCTGCAGCACATGGCTGAAGGCATCCACCGCCAACTGGATGTCGTCGGCGGTGCTGGATTCCAGCGGGTTGTGGCTGATGCCGCCGTGCAGGCCGCGCACGAACAGCATGGCCTGCGGCATGATTTCGTGCAGTTTCATGGCGTCATGGCCGGCGCCGCTGGGCATGCGGTAGACGGGGACGCCCAGGGCGTCGACGGCCTTCTCCCAGCGGTGCTGCCAGGCGGGGGCGCTGGGGGCTGCGGCGACCTTCATGGCCAGCTCGGCCTTGTACTGCAGGCCGCGGCGTTGGGCGATTTCCTCCAGCTGGGCCAGCACGTCGGCCACCATGGCATCGCGCTGCGCATCGGTGGGCGCGCGCATGTCCATGCTGAAACTGCACTTGCCCGGCACCACGTTGATGGAGCCGCCTGGCACCTGCAGCATGCCGATGGTGGCGACGCTGTCGCCATCGCGCGCGGCGCGCTGCTCCATGTACAGCGCCAGCTCGGCCACGCCCAGGGCGGCGTCGCGGCGGCGGTCCATGGGCGTGGTGCCCGCGTGGCTGGCCATGCCCAGCATCTCGCAGACGTAGCGCACGCCGCCGTTGATGGACGTGACCACGCCCAGCGGGATGTCCAGCTCGTTGAGCACCGGGCCCTGCTCGATGTGCACCTCGATGAAGCCCAGGTAGCGGGCGGCATCGCGCCGCAGCTTGGGGATGTCGCCAATGCACAGACCGGCGTGCTGCATGGCCTCGCGCATGGTGATGCCGTCGGCGTCCTTCTGGTCCAGCCATTCGTTGCGGAAGTCGCCGATGAGCGCGCCCGAGCCCAGGAAGGTGGCCTTGTAGCGCTGGCCTTCCTCCTCGGCAAACGCCACCACCTCGATGCCGAACGGCAGGCGCCTGGCCTGGCGGTGCAGCTCGCGCACGCAGGCCATGGGCACGAAGATGCCCAGACGCCCGTCGTACTTGCCGCCGTTGCGCACGGTGTCGTAGTGGCTGCCGGTCATCAAATACTTGCCGTCGGGTGTGGCCGGCTTGTAGCGGCCGACCACGTTGCCCACGGCGTCGATCTCGACCTCGTCAAAGCCGCAGTCGCGCATCCAGTGGCTGATGCGCTGGGCGCAGGCGCGGTGCGCATCGGTGAGGTAGGTGACGGTGAGCTGGCCTTTCTCGGCATAGCCCGGGTCGCTGTGCTGGGCCAGGCGCTCGTGCCAGTCCCAGACGTCGTTGCCCAGCACCGGCTCGGCGCCGAACTTGTCGTTCAGGCGGATCTCGGCAATGCGGTGGATGTTGCGCAGCGCCTCGGCGCGCTCGAAGTCGGGGTGGTTGGACAGGCGACGTGCGAAGGTGGCGATGATCTCCTGCCTCGACAGTCCCGTGCCGCGCGGCCCGCGCACCGCCAGGATGAAGGGAAAGCCGAAGCGGGCGTTGTAGTCGGCATTCAGTTGCTGGATGCGCGCGAACTCCTCGGGCGTGCAGTGGGTCAGGCCCGCCTGGCTTTGCTCGTTCGTGGACTCGGCCGTGAGCGCCTGCGCCACCATGGCCTTGCCCGCCAGCTCGGGGTGGGCGCGGATCAGCTCCAACTGCCTTTCCACGCCGGCGCCGTTCAGCACCTGCACCATGGCGTACTTGAGCTGCGCCAGCGAGCGGAAGGGGCGCTGCTGCAGCGCCGCCTCGGCGATCCAGGGCGAATGCTCGTACAGGCCGTCGAGCATCTGCAGGGCCTCGGCGGGGGAGGCGGCGTTGAGTTGTTCCAGGGTCCAGGCCATGGCGGTTCCTATAGCTATCAAAAAAAGAGCTGCTCGCGCTTATTGGATAAGCGTTACAGCCCGATTTGGCTTAAATGGCGGGTACGGGAAAGCGCTGCGCCCAGTGGCGCGCGAGGTCGATGCGGCGGCACACCCAGACGTGGTCGTGGTGCTGGATGTGGTCCAGGAAGCGCTGCAGCGCCCTGATGCGGCCGGGACGGCCGAGCAGGCGGCAGTGCATGCCGATGCTCATCATCTTGGGCGCGTTGTCGCCGGCCGGGTCGCCCTCGGCGTAGAGCGCATCGAACGTGTCCTTCAGGTACTGAAAGAACGGGTCGGCGTGCGAGTAGCCCTGCGGCAGCGCAAAGCGCATGTCGTTCACGTCCAGCGTATAGGGCACGACGAGCTGGTGGTGCGCGCTGCCGTCGCTCTTGGCCACCTTCATCCAGAACGGCAGGTCGTCGCCGTAGTAGTCGCTGTCGTAGGCAAAGCGCCCGTCATCGGCCACCAGGCGGTGGGTGTTGGGGCTGTCGCGGCCGGTGTACCAGCCCAGGCCGTGGTCGCCGCCCTGGCCGTAGAGCGTGTCGAAGATCTCCAGGCACTGCGCCATGTGGGCGCGCTCCACCTCCTCGGGCACGTTCTGGTAGTGGATCCACTTCAGGCCGTGGCAGGCCACCTCGTGGCCCAGCTCGGCGAAGGCCTGGGCCAGCTCGCGGTGGCGTTGCAGCGCGGTGGCCACGCCGAACACCGTGAGCGGCAGGCCGCGCCTTTCGAACTCGCGCAGGATGCGCCACACGCCGGCGCGCGCGCCGTATTCGTAGATGCCTTCCATGCTCATGTGGCGCTCGGGGTAGGCGGCCGGGTTGAACATCTCGGACAGGAACTGCTCGCTGGCGGGGTCGCCGTGGAGCACGCAGTTCTCGCCGCCCTCCTCGTAGTTCAGCACGAACTGCACGGCCACGCGGGCGTTGCCCGGCCAGTGCGGGTGCGGGGGTGTGCGGCCGTAGCCGATCAGGTCGCGGGGGTAGGGCGCCGTCGTGTCATAGGTCATGGCGATACGGAGGAAAGGGCCATCGAAAGGTCGTTGGTCGGCAGGTCGCGATCAAAGGTCAGGCCCGCCTCCACGTTGTCCAGGTGCTGCTGCATCAGCTGCACGGCCTGCGCCGCGTCGCCCGCGGCCAGCGCCGCGACGATGGCGGCGTGCTCCTCGTGCGAATGCTCGGCGGCGGTGGTGGACTGGTACATCAGCGTGATGAGGGCGCAGCGCGAGATCAGCTCGCCCAGCAACTGGGCCAGCACGTCGTTGCCCATGAGCTCGGCCATGCGCACGTGGAAGTCGCCCAGCAGCTCGGTGCGCTGGCCCACGTCGTTGCCCTCCATGGCCTTCTTCTCGGCCGCCACATGGGCCTTCAGCGCGCGGATTTTCGCGGGCGTGCTCTGCGCCAGGAAGGCGCGCACCATCTCGGCCTCCAGCATGCGGCGCACCGCGAACACCTGGCGCGCTTCCTGGACCGAGGGCGCGGCCACGAAGGCGCCGCGCGCGGGCTCCAGGCGGATCAGGCGGTTCTGCGACAGCTGGAACAGCGCCTGGCGCACCAGCGTGCGCGACACGCCGAAATGGTCGGCGAGCTTCTGCTCGGCCAGCTTGGTGCCGGGCAACAGGCGGTGCTCGACGATGGCGCGCGTGAGGCTTTCGACGATGAAGCCGGTGGTGGAGGTTTCCATGCGGCCATCATAGTCGTGAAAGACAATTTTTGTATACAGTTTCTGTGGACTGTTAAATACCTGGTGCGCTGCCGTTGAAGTGCTGTGCCACGAAATCAACGAAGGCCTTGACCCGCGCGGTGGCCGCATGCCGCTGCGGGTACACGGCGTGGATGTCCGCCGGCGGCGTGTCGTAGTCCCGCAGCACCTGCACCAGCCTCCCGCTGCGCAGGTAGCGAGCGATGTCCCATTCCGCGCGCATGACGATCCCCATGCCCGCCAGTGCCCAGTTCACAGCAATCTCGCCGTCGTTGGTGCTCAGGTGGTTGCGCAGCCGCACCGTCTCCTGCTTGCGGTGGCCGTTGAAGCGCCACACGCCGTGGGCGTCGTCGCCCTGGCGGATGTCGATGCAGTCGTGTTGCGGCAGCTCGGCCGGCCGCGTGGGCGTTCCGCGGCGCGCCAGGTAGGCGGGTGCGGCGCACAGCAGCCGCCGATTTGGGGCGAGGCGCCGCGCAATCACGCGCGCATCGGGCGGCTCGCCGAAGCGGATGCACACGTCGAACCCATCGTCCGCCAGCGGCGGTGGCTGCACCGACAACTGCAGCTGCAGTTGGATCTGCGGATGGCGGCGCACGAAGGCAGGCACCAGTGGCGCGATGTGGCTGCGCCCGAAGCCCAGGGTGGCGTTCACACGCAGCAGGCCCTGCGGCTCGGCCTGCATGTCGCTCACCAGTTGCTCCATGGCGTCGATCTCCGCCAGGATGCGGCGCGCGTGCCGCAGGTAGGTATTGCCCTCGGCCGTCAGGTGCAGTCGCCGCGTGGTGCGGCTGACCAGCTGCACGCCCAGGCGCGATTCCATCTGCGCCAGGCGCTTGCTGGCCGCCGCCGTGCTGATGCCCAGCTCTCGCGCGGTGGCCGACAGGCTGGCCCAGCGCGCCAGCAGGCTGAAGAAAGCCATCTCTGACGGGGCGGTGGAGGGGGTGCTCATTGTTGAATGAAAGTAAACAATGGCATCACTTTAACGCGGTGATATGTGGGCATGGCATCGCTAGATTCAGGGCCATGCCACGCATGTTGCGCGGCCTTCTGATTTGAGGAGCGAGCATTTCCATGAGCAAGACCTATCGCATTGCCTGCATCCCCGGCGACGGCATCGGCAAGGAGGTGATCCCCGCCGGCCAGGCCGTGCTGGAGGCATTAGTGGCATCCCAGCCGGGCCTGGGCTTTGCGTTCACCAGCTATGGCTGGGGCGGAGACTGGTATCGCGCGCACGGCGAGATGATGCCGGCCGACGGCCTGCAGGCGCTCAGGGACAAGGACGCCATCCTGTTCGGCTCGGCCGGCGACCCGCATATCCCCGATCACATCACGCTGTGGGGCTTGCGCCTGAAGATCTGCCAGGGGTTCGACCAGTACGCCAACGTGCGCCCCACGCGCATCCTGCCGGGCATCGATGCGCCGCTCAAGCGTTGCGCGCCCCAGGACCTGGACTGGGTCATCGTGCGTGAAAACTCCGAAGGCGAATACGCCGGCGTGGGCGGCCGTGTGCACCAGGGCCATCCGCTGGAGGCCGCGACCGACGTGAGCATGATGACCCGCGCCGGTGTGGAGCGCATCATGCGCTTTGCGTTCAAACTGGCGCAGTCGCGTCCGCGTAAGCTGCTCACGGTGGTCACCAAGAGCAACGCCCAGCGCCACGCCATGGTGATGTGGGACGAAATCGCGGTGCAGATCAGCCGCGAATTTCCCGATGTGCGGTGGGACAAGGAACTGGTGGACGCGGCCACCGCGCGCATGGTGAACCGCCCCGCATCGCTGGACACCATCGTCGCCACCAACCTGCATGCCGACATCCTGAGCGACCTGGCCGCCGCGCTGGCGGGCAGCCTGGGGATAGCGCCCACCGGCAACATCGATCCCGAGCGCCGCTACCCCAGTATGTTTGAGCCCATCCACGGCTCGGCCTTCGACATCATGGGCAAGGGCCTGGCCAACCCGGTGGGCACGTTCTGGAGCTGCGTGATGCTGCTGGAGCACCTGGGCGAACACGCCGCCGCGCAGCGCCTGATGCGTGCCGTGGAGCATGTCACCGCCAACCCTGCGCTGCACACGGGCGACCTGGGCGGCCAGGCCACCACGCAGCAGGTCACCGATGCGGTGTGCGCCCAACTGGCGCAGCCGGTGGGACAGCAGGCAGCGCTGGCCTGAGCCGGTGGGCGGCACGCACCGCCCATGCGTTTTCATCACGACAACACAGGAGACAAGAGATGAGGAACCTTCGCAAACGCGCCCTGCTGGGTGCTTTGGCCGCCGCCGCGGCGCTCGCGTTGCCCGGCGCCTGGGCCCAGACCTGGCCCAGCCGCAGCGTGAGCATCATCGTGCCGTTCCCCGCGGGCGGAACTACCGACGTGCTGGCACGGGCGCTGGGGCAGGAGCTCTCCAAAACCCTAGGCCAGCCCGTGGTGGTGGAGAACAAGCCCGGCGCCGGCGCCACGCTGGGCGCTGACTATGTGGCCAAGGCCAAGGCGGACGGCTACACGCTGCTCATGGGTGCTGTGCACCACACCATCGCCACCAGCGTGTACCGCAAGCTGGGCTACGACTTTGAAAAGGACTTCGCTCCCATCACTACCGTGGCCCTGGTGCCCAATGTGCTGGTGGTGAATCCGCAGGTACCTGCCAAGACGGTGCAGGAACTGCTGGCACAGGCCAAGGCGCAGCCCGGCAAGCTCACCTACGGCTCTAACGGCACGGGCACGGGACAACACCTGATCGGCGCGCAATTCGAAGGCATGGGCGGCGTGCAGCTGCTGCACGTGCCCTACAAGGGCAGCGGCCCGCTGACCACCGACCTGCTGGGCGGGCAGATCAGCATGTCGTTCGACACCGTCACGCCGGTGCTGCCGCACATCAAGGCCGGCAAGCTGCGCGCGCTGGCCGTGACCACGGCCAAGCGCTCGGTGGCACTGCCCGACGTGCCCACGCTGGAGGAGGCGGGCCTCCCGGGCTTCGACATGGGGACGTGGTTCGGCATGCTGGCGCCAGCGGGCACGCCCAAGGGCATCGTGGCGCGGCTGAACGCCGACATGGTGAAGATCATCCAGTCGCCCGAGTTCCGTAAGAAGATGGACGACATCGGCGCAGATCCCATCGCCAACACGCCCGAGCAGATGGCGCGTCAGATCAAGGACGATACGGCGCGCTTTGCGCGACTGGTCAAGGAAGCCAAGGTTTCGCTGGATGGACGGTAGGGCTTGTGCCGGCCGCGTGCTTTGGATAATGCGCGGCGGAGACAACGACCCATGACCATGACTGACCCAGACCCCTTGCGCGACCCTCAGGCCTTCCTGCTGCACCTCTACCGCGTGGCGGTGCAGCGCGCCCAGCCCTTGCACAGCATGGCGCAGCATCTGCCGCCGCCACCCAAGGGGCGCACCGTGGTGCTGGGCGCGGGCAAGGCGGGTGCCTCCATGGCGCAGGCGCTGGAGGCGCTGTGGCCGCAGGACGCGCCGCTGTCCGGGCTGGTGGTCACGCGCTACGGCCACATACCGCCGCGGCCCGAGGGGCTGGCGCAGCGCCTGGGAGTCGTCGAGGCCGCGCACCCCGTGCCCGACGCGGCGGGCCTGGCTGCGGCCGAGGGCATCCTGGCGCTGACCCGCGGGCTGACCGAAGACGACCTGGTGCTGTGTCTCATCTCGGGCGGTGGCTCGGCGCTGCTCACGCTGCCGGCCGAAGGCATCACGCTGGAGGAGAAGCAACGCATCAACCGCGCACTGCTGGAAAGCGGCGCGGCCATCGGCGAGATGAACTGCGTGCGCAAGCACCTCTCGCGCATCAAGGGCGGTCGCCTGGCGGCAGCCTGCGCGCCGGCGCGCGTCGTCACGCTGACCATCAGCGATGTGCCGGGGGACGACCCCTCCGTGATCGCCAGCGGCCCCACGGTCCCCGACGCCAGCACCTGCGCTGACGCGCTGGACATCCTGGCGCGCTACCGCATCGACATTCCCGCCGCCGTGCACGCAGCGCTGCAGGCCGGTGCGCTGGAAACCCCCAAGCCCGGCGATGTCCGCTTTGCCGGCCATGCGGTGCACATGATCGCGACACCCCAGCAGTCGCTGCAGGCAGCGGCGGATGCGGCGCGCGCGGCGGGGGTGGCGGCGTACATCCTGTCCGACGAGATGGAGGGCGAGTCGCGCGAGGTGGGCAAGGTGCACGCCGCGCTGGCGCGTGCGGTGGCGCGCCACGGCCAGCCGTTTGCGCGGCCGTGCGTGATCCTTTCGGGCGGCGAGACCACGGTCACCGTGCGCCCGCGCGCCCCGGGCGCGCCGAAGGGGCGCGGCGGCCGCGCGGGCGAGTTCTGCATGGGCCTGGCGCAGGCGCTGCAGGGGCAGGAAGGGGTGTGGGCGCTGGCGGCCGATACCGACGGCATCGACGGCGTGGAAGACAATGCCGGCGCACGCGTGGCACCCGACACGCTGGCGCGCGCGGCGGCGCGGGGCGCACGCATCGGCGACCATCTGGACCGCAACGACGCCTACGGCTACTTCGAGCGGCTGGGCGATCTGGTCGTCACCGGGCCCACGCACACCAATGTGAACGACTTCCGCGCGCTACTTGTTTTGTAGCTTGCCACGCCTGCTGTTGCTGGATTTCTGATGCAAATGCATCTGAATGCGGCTTCTATCAAGCGCTGGCTGCTCACTTTTTTGATCTGCTGGCGCGGGCGCGCCCTGCCTGAGTACGCGCGGCCTGCCGGCTGTTCCCCATCAGGCGATCCGCGCGGGAACTGTCCTGGATGGCGCACCACAGGACGTGGCGTTTATCGCGTACAAAAGTTGTATACACTTTGTTCGTGGGGACGGGGAGCGTATCACTTGCCTGCCCATTCGCCAGCGCATTCCTCATCACCATCGGCGGGCCGCGGCTTGCCATTGCAGGAGACTTCACCATGGGCCTCAGCACCCACGTTCTTGACACCATGCACGGTTGCCCCGCGGCGGGCATGGTGGTGGCGCTGTATGCCACGCAGGGTGACCAGGCCACGCTGGTCAAGCGCCTGGTACTCAACCCCGATGGGCGCACCGATGCGCCGCTGTTCGACAACGCCAGCCTGCGCACCGGCACCTACCGGCTGACGTTTGATGTGGGGGCGTATTTCAAGGCGAAGGGCGTGATGCTGCCCGAGCCCTCATTCCTGGACCGCGTGAGCCTGGACTTCGGCATCGCCCACGCCGACCAGCATTACCACGTGCCGTTGCTGGTCAGTCCCTGGAGCTATTCCACCTACCGCGGGTCCTGATGCTGCAAGCCCGCGCCGCGTGCCGCGCGGCGCAGGGCAACGCGGAGCCAATTCTTGCGAGTCGCGCATGCCTGCTTTGGGCGGGCTGCGGCGGTGCAGGTGCCCGCAGTCGCTACGGCTATTGCTGTGATTCGCGCCTTGCAAACCAGGGCGCGCGCCATCGCGGGGGCCTGTGCGGCGGCGTCTTAGAGCTGGCCCTCGGTCAGCGTGTCGAGCTGGAAATTCCCGGACTTGTCCCACAGCCAGGTGTCGGTGTAGGTCACGCGCGCCATGCGCGTGGGCACGGGGAAGGGCGCTGCCGCGCGCACCGTGCGTTCGATCTCGGCCACCACGTCGGGCGCATGGCGGGGCGCACGCATCCAGCGCAGCGAAGTCACGCGGCCCGCGCGGTCGATGTCCACCTCCAGCACGCCAATGGCATGCAGCAGCGGCGGCAGCTTGCCCTTGTAGATGCGCGCTGCATTCAGGCCATAAATGTGGCTCGCGGCATCCTGCCGGTAGGCGCGCGGGGTGGCCGCGGACGACGCGCGTGCCGAGCCCTGGGCGGCCGGCACCGGACCGGTGACGCGCGCGTCGCTGCCCGGTAGGCGCGAGTCCTGGGCGGAGGGCGCCTCGGGCCCCGACTTGCAGGCCGAGACGATCGCCGCGACCAATGCCATCACCCCGGCGGGCAGCCACCACGTTCGGCGCGCACGGGATGCACGCTGGGCCGAAGAGGACGGGGCGGAAGGCAGCTGTGGCATGGTGTTTGTCGCTATGCTGTACCGCGGCCACGACCAAGGCGGTGGCGCGCATGAATCAAGCTGGAGGAATCAGCGAGTGAAGGCATTGGACTGCCTGCTGGAGCGTATCAAGACCGCACCCGCCTGCCTGGTGACGGTGGAGTCTACCCAAGGCTCGGCGCCGCGGGAAGCCGGGGCATGGCTGGCGGTGTTCGCGGTGGGCGACGACTTCGTCGGCACCATCGGTGGCGGCCATCTGGAACTGCAGGCGCTGCGCGAATCGCGTGAACGCCTGGCGGAGCACCTGGCTGGCAACCCTTCGCGCATGCCGCTCGTGCGACATGCGCTGGGCCCCAGCCTGGGGCAGTGCTGCGGCGGCGTGGTGCAGTTGCGGTTTGAATGCGTGGGGGCTGCTGACGCGCCGGCCTTGCGCGAGCGCCTGGCGCCGCGGCTGCAGCCGGTGGCGCTTTTCGGCGGCGGCCATGTGGGGCATGCGCTGGCGCGGGTGCTGGCGCCGCTGCCGTTTGCGCTGCATTGGATCGACAGCCGCGATGGCGTGTTCCCCCCGCAGGGGGACGGCGCGTCCGTGGTCTGTGAGCAGTCCGACCCGGTACAGGCGGCCGTGCCGGGTGTGGCACCGCAGTCCTTCGTGCTCATCATGAGCTTCAGCCACGCGGAGGACCTGGACATCGTGGCGGCGTGCCTCGCACGGCAGCGGGCGCGCGGCGATCTGCCGTTCATCGGCCTGATCGGCAGCCGCACCAAGTGGGCCACCTTCCGGCACCGGCTGGCGGCGCGGGGGTTCTCGGATACCGAGCTGGCGCAGGTGACCTGCCCGATCGGCGTGCCCGGAATCGCCGGCAAGCAGCCCGAGGTGATCGCCGTGGCCGTGGCCGCGCAGTTGCTGCAGCGGCTGGCCTGAGATTGCGTATAAAAATGGCTGCTGGCGCTTGTGGAGCGAGCGCCAGCAGCTATTAATACAGGAGTTGCGTGGGTCACGCCAGCGTATAGGCCGTCTTCACCGTCGTGAAGAACTCCTGCGCATAACGGCCCTGTTCCCGCGGGCCGTAGCTGGAGCCCTTGCGCCCGCCGAAGGGCACGTGGTAGTCCACCCCGGCGGTGGGCAGGTTCACCATCACCATGCCCGCCTGTGCATGGCGTTTGAAGTGCGTGGCGTATTTCAGGCTGGTGGTGGCAATGCCGGCGGACAGGCCGAATTCCGTGTCATTCGCCACGGCCAGGGCTTCGTCGTAGTCGCGCACGCGGATCACGCTGGCCACGGGGCCGAACACCTCTTCGCGGTTGATGCGCATCGCCGGCGCCGTGTCCACGAACAGCGCGGGCGCCATGAAGAAGCCTTCGTTGCCGCTGCCCGTGTGGCAGGCCACGCGCAGGCCGCCGGCCGCCAGCACGCCGCCCTCGGCCTTGGCGATCTCCACGTACGACAGGTCTTGCTCCAGCTGCGCCTGGCTCACCACAGGGCCCACGTCGGTGCCCGTGGCCAGCGCATCGCCCACTTTGATTTTCGCCATGCGTGCCTGCAGCGCCTCGATGAACTTCGGGTAGATGCCCTGGGTGACGATCAGGCGGCTGGACGCCGTGCAGCGCTGGCCCGTGGAATAGAACGCGCTCTGTGCGGACAGCTCCACCGCCTGCGCGAGGTCGGCATCGTCCAGCACCACCTGCGGATTCTTGCCGCCCATCTCCAGCTGCACCTTCTTGCCGTTCTGCACGCACGCCTGGGCGATGCCGCGGCCCACGCCGACCGATCCGGTGAAGCTGATGGCGGCCACGCCGGGGTGCTGCACCAGCGCCTCGCCGATCACGCGCCCGCGGCCCATCACCAGGTTGAACACGCCGGCGGGGATGCCCGAGCGGTGGATGATCTCGGCCAGCGCCCACGCACTGCCGGGCACCAGGTCGGCGGGCTTCAACACCACGCAGTTGCCGAACGCCAGGGCCGGCGCGATCTTCCAGGCGGGGATGGCCATGGGGAAGTTCCACGGCGTGATCAGACCCACGACGCCGATGGGCTCGCGCGTGACCTCCACGCCGATGCCGGGGCGCACCGAGGGCACGGTCTCGCCCGCCAGGCGCAGGCATTCGCCGGCGAAAAACTTGAAGATCTGCCCGGCTCGGGCGACTTCGCCGATGCCTTCTGCGCGGGTCTTGCCTTCCTCGCGCGCCAGCAGTGCGCCCAGCTCCTCGCGCCGCGCGAGGATTTCATTGCCGATCTTGTCCAGCGCGTCGTGGCGCGCCTGGATGCCCGACGTACTCCATGCGGGGAAGGCAGCGGTGGCGGCCGCCACGGCGGCGTCCACGTGCGAGGCGTCGCCCTGGGCGTATTCGCCCACCACATCGGCCAGGTTGCTGGGATTGGTGTTGGGCGCGGCCTGGGACGTGGAAACCCATTCGCCGTTGATGAGCAAGCCATGGGGGGAGGAAGCAGACATGGGAATCCTTGGGAAGTGTGTGGACAGAGAAAAGGAGAGGCGGGCACGGCCGTGAAGGCGCGCCATTTGAAATATTGGAACACTAATATATTAGTGCACGAATGCGAGAATCCACGTATGCCCATACTGACCAAGTTCCGCCTTGACCGTTCGCGCCTGGCCGCCCCGCAGGTCTTCGAAAGCCTGCGCGAGGCCATTCTGACGCTGGAGCTGGTGCCCGGCGCGATGCTGGTGCGCAGCGACCTGGCCGGGCAATTCGGCGTGAGCCAGACGCCCATCCGCGAGGCGCTGCTGCGCCTGGAAGAGGAGGGCCTGGTGGAAGTCTTTCCCCAGCACGCCACGCTGGTCAGCCGCATCGACGTGGCGGCTGCGCGCGAAGCGCACTTCCTGCGCCGCTCCATCGAGCTGGAGATCGTGCGCACGCTGGCGCTGCAGCCGCCCCCCGGCCTGGTGGTGCAATTGCAGGCGCAGTGCGCACTGCAGGAATCGCTGGCGGCCGCGCAGCGTTATGACGACTTTCTGGGGGCGGACCATGGCTTTCACCGCCTGATGTATGAGGCGGCCGGCGTCATGGGCCTGTGGGCGTTGGTGCGCCGCTACTCCGGCCATGTGGATCGCTTGCGCCGCCTGCACCTGCCCACTGCAGGCAAGACGGGCGTCATCATGCGCCAGCACCGGGCCATCCTCGACGCCATTGACCGGCAGAACGCTCCCGCGGCCCAGGAGGCGTTGCGCGAGCACCTGTCGGGCACGCTCAGCGCGGTGGACGATGTATGCGCCCAGCATCCGGATTACATCCTGCAGGGTTAGGGACAATCCCTGGGCCATTCCAGCGGCCGTTGCCAAAAAAGTGCATACACTTCCTGTTCACAAAACGGGTCGCAGCGGTGCCCCGGCAGCTTCCTGCCACGGTGCGCGGCCCCTCTTTTTCTGCTCAGAGCGCCCGCAGTGGTGAGCAGCTTGCAGGCGGCCCGCCGGGCCGCCAAGGTTGAAACACGATGGAAAGCTACTTCCTCGACTGGGCCAATCTGCTGCTGCGCTGGCTGCACGTCATCACTGCCATCGCCTGGGTGGGCTCCTCGTTCTACTTCGTCTTTCTGGACAGCAGCCTCACGCCGCCGGTCGACGAGGACCTGAAGCGCCAGGGCGTGAACGGCGAGCTTTGGGCTGTGCATGGCGGGGGCTTCTACCACCCGGTCAAGTTCAACGTGGCGCCCCCGAAGCTGCCGGACCATCTGCACTGGTTCTTCTGGGAGAGCTACACCACCTGGCTCAGCGGCTTTGCGCTGCTCACGGTTTCGTATCTGTGGAACGCGGGCATCTACCTGGTGCATCCGGCCGACCCGCTCATGTCGCCCGCCATGGCCATCGCGGCGGCACTGGCCTTTCTGGTGGTGTTCTGGCTGCTGTACGACGGCATCTGCCGCGTGTTCGGCCAGAAGGCCAACGGCGATGCCACCGTGGGGGCGCTGGTGCTGGTCCTGGTGTGCATCGCCGCGTGGCTGGCCTGCCGCATCTTTCCCGGCCAGGCGGCTTTCCTGCTGATGGGCGCAATGCTCGCCACCTCGATGAGTGCCAACGTGTTCTTCTGGATCATTCCCGGCCAGCGCAAGGTGGTGGCGGCACTGAAGGCCGGCCAGCCGGTGGACCCGGTGCATGGCAAGCGCGGCAAGCAGCGCAGCGTGCACAACACATACTTCACGTTGCCGGTGCTGTTCGCCATGCTCTCCAACCACTACGGCTGGCTCTACAACCATGGGCAGAACTGGCTGGTACTGATCCTCATGATGTTCGCAGGCGCGGCCATTCGCCAGTTCTTCGTGATGCGCCACGGCTACAAGCTGGGCCGCAACGGCCATCCCTGGCCGTATGCGGCCGTGGGCGTGGTGGTGCTGCTGGGCGTGGTGGTATGGCTCAAGCCGGCTGCGCCGGCCGTGTCCGCCGCCGCGCCGGCCGCAGCAGGCTACGAACAACTGCACGCCGTCATACAAAAACACTGCGTGGTGTGCCACAGCGCCAACACCATTGCGCAGAAGAACGTGAAGTTCGACACCCCGCAGGACGTGAAGAGCCACGCGCAGCAGATCTACCAACAGGTGGTGCAGCTGCGCAAGATGCCATTTGGCAACCCGGGCGCACTGTCCGACGAAGAGCGCGAAACCTTCAAACGCTGGTACGAGAACGGCGCCAGCATCGCGCCCTGACGCCCCACCGGTATTGCGGGCATCATCCGGGGCCATGCACCTTTACCGATCTGCGCTCCTGCGCTTTGCCGACGACGGCACGGCCCTGTACGAAGAAGACGGCCTGTTGGCCACCGCGCCCGATGACCGGGGCGTGCAGCGCGTGCACGCCGCCGGCGCGTGGCGCGCGCTGGCGCCCCTCTATCTTCCTCAGGCCTCGCAGCCGGTGACCCACTGGCCCGGCCGCATCATTGCACCGGGCTTCGTGGACATGCATGTGCACTACCCGCAGCTGGACGTGATCGGCTCGCCCGCCGAAGGCCTGCTGCCCTGGCTGGAGAACTACACCTTCCCGCACGAGTCGCGATTCGCCGATGGCGGCTACGCCGTCGGGGTGGCGGGCTTCTTCCTGGATGAGTTGCAGCGCAACGGCGTGACCACGGCGCTCACCTTCGCCACCTCGCATCCGGGCTCGGTGGATGCGCTGATGGCGCAAGCCCAGGCGCGGCGGCTGCGCCTGATCGCCGGCAAGGTGCTGCAAGACCGCCACTCGCCCGACGGCGTGCGCGACGCGACCGAGCAGTCGCTGATCGACACCGAGGCGCTGATCCAGCGCTGGCACGGCAAGGGGCGGCTAGGCTATGCGATCACGCCGCGTTTTGCCCCCACCAGCACGCCGCAGCAGCTGAGCGGCGCGGGTGCTCTGGCCGCGCGCTACCCCGACGTATGGGTGCAGTCCCATGTGGCGGAGAACCAGCAGGAGATCCGCTGGGCGCAGGAGCTGTTCCCCGGCGCGCGCAGCTACCTGGATGTGTATGCCCGAGCCGGCCTGCTGCGTGAGCGCGCGGTGTACGCGCATTGCATCCATTTCGACGACGAGGACCGCGCCGCCATGCGCGAGAGCGGCGCGGTGGCTGCCGTGTGCCCCACGAGCAACCTGTTCCTGGGCAGTGGCCAGTTTGACTTTGCGGGCGCGGACCGCATGGGCTTCGGCTACGGCTTGGCCAGCGACGTGGGCGGCGGCACCAGCTTCAGCCCTTTTCACACGATGCTGGCCGCGTACTACGTGGGCCGGGAGGGGCAGACCAAGACGGGACTGAGCCTGGCGCCGCAACGGCTGTGGTGGCTGCATACCGCCGGCGCCGCGCGGGCGTTGGGGTTGGATGGCGTGGTGGGCAACCTGCAGCCGGGTTGCGAAGCCGACTTCGTGGTGCTGAATCCTGCAGCGACCCCGCTGCTCGCGCGGCGCACGGCGGGCGCCGCCCACCTGGACGAACTGCTGTTCGCGATGATCGTGCTCGGCGACGACCGTTTGATCGAGCGCACAGTCATTGCATGAAATATTTGCCTCTGACGCTTATGTATCAAGCGCCAGCAGCTATCATTTAAGTAGCTTTCATTCGCCTAGAATACGCGCCAGGAGTACCCCATGAGCATCAAGAGCGACAAATGGATCCGCCGCATGGCCGAGCAGCGCGGCATGATCGAGCCGTTCGAGCCCGGCCAGATCCGGCAGCAGGACGGGCGCAAGATCATCAGCTACGGCACCAGCAGCTACGGCTACGACATCCGCTGCGCGCGCGAATTCAAGGTCTTTACCAACATCCACAGCACCGTGGTGGACCCGAAGAACTTCGACGAAAAGAGCTTCGTGGACTTCGAGGGCGACTACTGCATCATCCCGCCCAACAGCTTCGCGCTTGCGCGCACCGTGGAGTACTTCCGCATCCCGCGCGATGTGCTCACCGTCTGCCTGGGCAAGAGCACCTATGCGCGCTGCGGCATCATCGTCAACGTCACGCCGTTCGAGCCCGAGTGGGAAGGCTACGTGACGCTGGAGTTCTCCAACACCACGCCGCTGCCCGCCAAGATCTACGCGGGCGAGGGCTGCGCGCAGGTGCTTTTCTTCCAGGGTGACGAGGAATGTGCCGTGAGCTACAAGGACCGCAACGGCAAATACCAGGGCCAGCACGGGGTGACGCTGCCCAAGGCCTGAAGGACCTGCCTGAAGGACCGCGGCCTGGACCGTGGGGTGCGCGCCGACTCCTGCGCCGGCGCTTGCCGCCGTCCTACACGCAGGCTGGCCCTGCGCCGGTGGTACGGCTGCGTGGCGCTGCCTAGGATGGCTGCAGTGTTTCAGGAGTACTGCATGTCCCGCCCCATCCATGATCCCGCCTCCCCCGCTGCGCCACGGCCATGGGATCCGCCCGTGAAATCTGCGCCCACGCCCAGCCTCTGGATGTGGCTGGGTGCCGCCATCGTCATCCTTGCGCAGTTGTGGGTGCTGCAGGCGGTGGTGGAACGCCACACGCACCAAGCCCACGAACGGATGGCGAAGTACGTCAACCACACGCTGCAGCCGCGCCCGTCGCCGGACATGTTGCTGGCCGCGCAGTAGTGCGCGGCGCGAAATCCCGAGGGTGCCGCCGCGGGCGTAACATCGGCGGCTGGTGCGTCGTACACGCAGGAGATCACCCATGAGATGGGAAGGCAATCGCGAATCGGACAACGTGGAAGACCGGCGCAGCGGCGGCGGGGGCGGCTTCATCGGCGGACGCTCGATCGGCATTGGCACCATCGTTGTGGCGCTCATCGGCTGGGGTGTGTTTGGCATCAACCCGCTGACCACCATCGGCGTACTGTCGGGCGGGGGCGCGCCGCAGGTCCAACAGGGGCCGGCCCAGCGTCCGCCGCAGGGCGACCGTGAGGCCGCCTTCGTCTCTACCGTCCTGGCGTCCACGGAGGATGTGTGGGCGCAGGTGTTCCAGCAGGGTGGGGCGCAGTACCGCCAGCCAAAGCTGGTGCTCTACCGCGGCGCCACGCCCACGGCCTGTGGCACGGGGCAGAGCGCGATGGGACCGTTTTACTGCCCTGGGGACCAGAAGGTGTACCTGGACATGGATTTCTTCGACACCATGAGTCGCCAGCTGGGTGCGCCAGGCGAATTTGCCCGCGCCTACGTGATCGCGCACGAGGTCGGCCACCATGTGCAGACCCTGCTGGGCACCACCGGCAAGGTGGACGGCATGCGCGGGCGCGTGAGCCAGCGCGAGCAGAACGCGCTGTCGGTTCGGCTGGAACTGCAGGCCGACTGTTACGCCGGCATTTGGGCCCACCATTCGCAACAGGCCAAGAACTGGCTGGAGCAGGGCGACATCGAATCCGCGGTGAACGCCGCCGAGCAGATCGGTGACGACGCGCTGCAGCGCCAGCAGACCGGCACCGTGCGGCCCGATGCCTTCACCCACGGCTCCAGCGCGCAGCGCGTGCGGTGGTTCACGCAGGGGTTCAAGACCGGCAGTGTGCAAGGCTGCAACACTTTCAATGCACAGTCGCTTTGACACCGTGAACGCGCGCTAAGCCGTCGTTTTCGCGCCAAGCAGGAGGCGCCCCCGTACAGGTCGTTGACGGCCTTGTTGGCCTTCGCCGCTGCTGCAATGCGACAATAGCGGCTTCATGACACAACCCTATTCCACTCTTGCGCTGGCCGAGCCGCTCAAGCGCGCCGTAGCCGAGATGGGCTACGAGAACATGACGCCGATCCAGGCGCAGGCGATCCCTGTCGTGCTGACCGGCAAGGACGTGATGGGTGCGGCGCAAACCGGCACCGGCAAGACGGCGGCCTTTTCGCTGCCGTTGCTGCAGCGCCTGCTCAAGCACGAGAACAGTTCAGCCTCCCCTGCGCGCCACCCTGTGCGCGCGCTCGTGCTGCTGCCCACGCGCGAGCTGGCGGACCAGGTGGCGCAGCAGATCGCGCTGTACGCCAAGTACACCAAGCTGCGCAGCACGGTGGTGTTTGGCGGCATGGACATGAAGCCGCAGACCATCGAGCTGAAAAAGGGCGTCGAGGTGCTGGTGGCCACGCCCGGCCGTCTGCTGGACCATATCGAGGCCAAGAACGCAGTGCTCAATCAGGTCGAGTACGTGGTGCTGGACGAGGCCGACCGCATGCTGGACATTGGCTTCCTGCCCGACCTGCAGCGCATCCTCTCCTACCTGCCCAAGCAGCGCACCACGCTGCTGTTCTCCGCCACCTTCTCGCCCGAGATCAAGCGCCTGGCCGGCAGCTATCTGCAGGACCCGATCACCATCGAGGTCGCGCGCCCCAACGAGACCGCCTCCACCGTGGAGCAGCGCTTCTTCGCGGTAGACGGCGACGACAAGCGCCGCGCCATCCGCCATGTGCTGAACGAGCGCGGCCTCAAGCAGGCCTTCATCTTCGTGAACAGCAAGCTGGGCTGCGCGCGCCTGGCCCGCAGCCTGGAGCGCGACGGCCTCAAGACCGCCGCGCTGCATGGCGACAAGAGCCAGGACGAGCGACTGAAGGCGCTGGAAGCCTTCAAGAACGGCGAGGTGGACCTGCTGGTCTGCACCGACGTGGCGGCGCGGGGCCTGGACATCAAGGACGTGCCCGCGGTGTTCAACTACGACGTGCCCTTCAATGCAGAGGACTATGTGCACCGCATCGGCCGTACGGGCCGCGCCGGCGCATCGGGTCTGGCCGTCACGCTGGTGGCCAGCAGCGATACCCGCCTGGTGGCGGATATCGAGAAGCTCATCAAGAAGAAGATCGAGCTGGAACCGCTGGAATTGCAGGAAGATCGTCCGCGGGGCCGCTACAACGACGGCCGCCGCGCCTGGGGCGGCGACGATTCGGGCGAGGGCGCTCCAGCCGCTTCCCGCAGCCGCGAGCGCAGCGCGTACCGCTCCGCGCCTGCGGCGTCTCGCGATCCGTTCTTCGACAAGCCCTACGAGGCCGGCACCTCGGCCGGTGCGTCGGCGAGCTGGGAGGTGGCCCCCAAGGCATCGCCCGCGCGTGGCGGCATCTCCGCCAACATCAAGCCCAAGCGCAAATTACCCGCCTTGTTCAAGGCGCCGCAGGCCTCTACGGCCGAGCCATCAACCCACTGAAAACACAGGCCGCCGTTCAGCGGCCTTTTCAATAAAAAGTGCCCCTGGCGCTTTCGGAATAAGCGCTGGTAGCTATGTTTTTAATAGCTAATGCTAGGGGTGATTGTGCCCGCCAGGGCCCGCCAACTGCGCGATCAGGGGGGCATCCACGGCGCCAAAGGCGAGCACTGTGCCGCCGCGCTGTGCGGCAAAGGCCTGTGCGGCCTCCCGTGTCGAGAACGCGGGCAGATTGCCGGCGCGCATCGGCCCCCGCGCCGACGAGCCGTGCACGTAATAGGCAGACAGCGCGTCCGTCCAGCGGGCGCCGCCCGCGGCCGCTGGCCGCGTGGTGTCGGTGACGTAGTGCGCCATGATGTCCCGTGCACTGCGGCCGGGGCTGTAGCGGGCCACGTCCTGCAGGTACATGAACAGCGACAGGGGCGAGTCGAAAAACTGTGCGTCGCCATTGCGAAAGATGACCTGCGCCGCCCAGTCGGGCGAACGGGCGGGGAACATGCCACACACGGGACAGCGCGCATCCACCGGAATGGGGCGCGCTGCCGTGGGCGGCAGGCCCGACGCGGGGTCGTACGGCGTCGGGGGTGCGACGATGCACACGTCCGGCTCCAGGGCGGGAGCCGGCTGGGGCCGCAGCGCGCTGCGCAGGCCCGGAACGCCCCAGAGCCCGCCAGCCGCGGCTGCAAACGCCAGCGTGCCCGCAACCAGCATGCGCCTGCGGCGTGGCTGGTGCGGCGGAGGACTCAGCGTGGATGCAGACATGGTGCAAGGGCTGTTACATGCGGGTGTCGTGCAGCGCACCGCCGCTCAGGTCCACCATGTCGAGCTTGATGTCCGCAAAGCGCAGCACCTTGCCGCCATGTTCACCGGCGAACTTGGCCGCATCGGCCTCCTGCGCGAAGCTGGCGATGGTGGGGCCCATGGAGCCATGCCGCTTGCTGCCCAGCACGTAGACGGCGGTCTTGGCGTCGATCCAGTGGCCCTTGGGTTCGTTCCAGTCGGCCTTGCCCATGTCCTGCACGTACACGGCGCGCACTGCACGCACTTGTTCGCCGGCGAGCAGGGTGTTGAACAGCTCGATGGTGTCGCAGAAGAAGGAGGGCTTTTCCTGGCCCGCGTAGTGGATCTGCGCCTTGGGGCCGGGGTAGTCTGCAAGCAGCATGCCGTCGAGCTCGCAACTTGTGGAACGGTCGATCTCCACGGGCGCAAGGGACTGCTGTTCGGCTGCCTTGTCGCCGCAGCCAGCCAGCAGGCTGCTGGTGGCCAGCGCCGTGAAGGCGGCCATGCCCAGTGCACGGCGACGGGTGATGCAGGAACAGGTCATGGCTTGAATCTCCAGTTGGCGATGGCGAGCGGCAGGGCGATCCACGCCAGCATCACGCCACCCATGATTGCGGGGCTACCCAGCGACGAGGGAACGACGCTGGCGAGCCCGTAGAGCGTGCGCACGTCTTCGAGCGAGAACACATTGAGAATGCGGAACACGTCGGCCGGGTTCAGCAGCAGCAGCCAGGCGAACGCATCGCCCGCGAACTGCCCGCCCGTGGCCACCAGCAGGCCCAGCAGCAGCAAATCGAACACCAGCACGAAGAAGAACCAGGTGGCGATGGCCAGACCCGAGGCGCGCGTGCGATCGCGTGCCAGCACTGACAGCATCACTGCCAGGCTCAGGAATGCGAGGCCCAGCAATACCGAGCTGATCATGAAGCCGCCGTAGTGGAACAGGGCCTTGGCGCTCATGTGGCGCCACAGCAGCACTGCCACCAGCCCGAAGCCCGCCAGGGTGGAGAGCGCCAGCGCAGCCGCCAAGCCCAGGTATTTGCCCAGCAGCAATTCCAGCCGGGTAATGGGCAGGGCCAGCAGCAGATCAAGCGAGCCGCGCTCGCGCTCGCCCACGATGGCATCGAACCCCAGCAACAGCGCAATCAGCGGGATGAGGTAGATGACCAGGCTGACGAGGCTGGCGATGGTGAACTCGATGGAGCGAAAGCCCACCGTGCCCTGCTGCGCGCCGCCGAAGTAGGCGATGACGAGTGAGAACACGGTGAAGACGAGGGCCACCGCAAGCACCCAGCGATTGCGCATGCGATCGCGGAATTCCTTGGCGGCGATGGTGAAGATCTGGGTCAGTTCCATGGGGCGTCGTGGTCAGGGTGTCAGTCGGCGAAGCCGAAGAACACGTCTTCGAGCGAGGGCTCCAGCAGCTTGAGGTCGCGCACGCGCGCACCCAGTGGCGCGAGGGCGGCCAGCACGGCCATCTTCTGCTCGCGCGGGCAGTGCAGGCGCAAGCCTTCGGGCGTGTGCTCGGGGACGATGCCCGTCGCTTGCTCCAGCGCCTGTGCGGCGGCGGGCCGGTCGGCGGGTGCGATGTCCAGTTCGAACGACAGCGGCATGCGGGTTTGCTCGCGCAGCTGCTGCACGCTGCCCAGCGCCTGGATGCGGCCGGCCGAGAGAATGGCGAGCCGGTCCACGCGTTCTTGCAGTTCGGCGAGGATGTGCGAGGTGATGACCATGGTCACGCCCTCGGCCTGCAGGCCCCGCAGCGTGGCGTAGAAGTCGCGGATCGCCTGCGGGTCCAGGCCGTTGGTGGGTTCGTCCAGGAACAACACGCGCGGGCTGCCCAGCAATGCCTGCGCGAAGCCCAGGCGCTGGCGCATGCCCTTGGAATACTCGCGCACCGGGCGCTTGCCGGCGTGTGCCAGGCCCACGCGCTCCAAAATGTCCGCGCACTGCGCCAGCGGGGCGGATTTCAGCCGCGCGAAAAAGCGCAGCGTCTCCAACCCGTCCAGGTTGTCGTAGAGCACCACGTTCTCGGGCAGGTAGCCCAGTTGGCGGCGGGCGGCGCGGAACCCCCGCCCACCCACCTGGGCACCTGCGATCAAAAGCGTGCCCTGCGTGGGCTTCACCAGGCCCAGCATCATCTTGAACAGCGTGCTCTTGCCTGCGCCGTTGTGCCCGATCAGGCCGAAGATCTCGCCCTTGGGGATGTCCAGGTCCACACCGTCCACGGCGTGCAGCGCGCCGTAGTGCTTGCTGACGCCGCGCAGCGAGATGGCCACGTTGTCACTGGCCGGGGAAATGCTTGCCACGCCATTCACTCCATTGTTGATTGCTGGGCTGCATGCGCGGCTTCGGGTCCACGACCGATGGCACGCGCAGCACAGGGAACTGCCGGCCCACCAGGCGCAGGGCCTGCACGGCCGGGCTGGCCAGCAGCAGCTTGACGCTAGGGTGGCGCCAGGTCAGGCGGTCCACCATGTCGTTGGCCTCGTAGGGCACATCGCCGACACCGTCGCCATCGCGGTCCCAGCCCAGGTAGTTGCTCCAGTGGTTGCCGCTCTTGGCGCCCCAGCGCTCGTCGCGCGCACCCACGTAGCGTACCTGCTCGCGGTTGGAGATGAAGTCGTTGCCTTCGACTTCGTTGTTCTTCGAGCCCGCGGCCAGGTGCACGCCGACGGTGTTGTCCACCACCAGGTTGTTGTTGAGCTTGATGTACTCCACGTCGTAGATGAAGAAGCCCCGGCTGTTGCCGGCCACGACGTTGCCTTCGATCACCGAATCCTGCAGCGTGCGCAGCATGATGCCGTGGTCGGAGTTGCCCCAGGCGCGGTTGTTGCGCACGGTCTGCTCGCGCACTTCCATCAGGGCCAAGCCGCCACGGTTGTAGTAGGTGTCGTTGTCCTCCCACAGGTTGTAGTAGGAGTTCATGTAGTGCGTGCCGTAGCGGCTGTGATGCAGCTGATTGCCCTTGAACAGCGCGTGGTGCGAGACGTCCACGTAGAGCGCGTCGCGCACGAAGCTGATGTTGTTGTTCAGGATCTTTGCGCCTTTGGTGTTGTACAGCTGCACGCCGTTGCCACGCTGCGGGGAGGAGTATTCACGCTTGCCGGTGATGACGTTGTGCTCGATGAGCACGTCATTGGCCTTCTCGATCCACAGGCCGAACAGGTTGTAGGTGAGGTCGCAGCGGCGTACGACGGCACGGTGGGCGCCAGGGTAGAGGTAGATGCCGGCGTTCTGATCCTTGAGGTCGTCACCCGAGTCGCGCACGATCAGGCCCTCGATCACCACGTCCGGTGCGGTGACGCGGATGGTGTCGCCCTGGTTGCCACCGCTGATGGTGGGGCGGTCCACGCCGCGCAACGTGAGGGGCTTGTCGATCACCAGATTGGCGCGGTACGTGCCCCGCGCAATCTCCAGCACATCGCCTGCCTTGGCTTTGCGCACGGCGGCGGTCAGATCGTCGCCCGCTCGCACATGGAGGGTGGCCGCCTGGCAGGCCCCGGCGGTCATCGCCAAGGCCAGCATTAAGTGGGTGACACCGCCCTTCATGGGGTGAACAGTCCCAGCGCCTGCAGCACCAGGAACAGCGCAGCACCGATCATCAGGTTCTTGAATCCTACGTAGCTCATCATGTCCATTACACCTGCAACGCGGTAATTGTCGCGCCACCACGGGCCGTCCTTGACGTAACGGCGGCCCGACAGGCGAATCAGCACTTCGTACACGCTCCAGCCGAACCACCAGCCGATGATGGCGCCCGACGAGAGGTGGCCCATCGCCGCCATGATCCAGGCGATGGTGGCTGCCACCGCCAGCGACAGCCCGGCGATCTGCAGCGCGCGCTGGCTGCGCCAGCCTTCGGCGCTCCAGGGCCAGAGATGGTCGCGCAGTTCCAGCAGCAGCCAGCTCGTGAAGCCTACGTTGCGCTTGTGCGCGGGCAGCGTGGGTTCGGTGGGCATGCGCGGATCGGGGCCCTGGGCGGCCTTGGCCGATATCTGGTCCTGCACGGTGGCGGGGTAGATGGGGATGAAGTAGCCATTCTTGCCGATAGGCGTCATCTCCAAGCCGTCCTTCTCGCGGCGCTTGCGCTCCTTGGCCAGAGGCGGGCAGCCCTTGGTGTCGGTGTACAGGATCATGCAATCCAGGCAATGCAGGCATTCCCGGTGGTCGATGCGCCCGTCGGCGTCGATGGCCTGGGCTCCGCAACCTACCGCGCAGGCCTTGCAGCTGTTGCAGTCCTGCTTGCGCTTCAACCCGAACCAGCGGAAGGTGCTGGGCATGGCCAGCGAGGCGCCCAGCGGGCAGATGTACTTGCAGTAGGGGCGCTCGATGAAGATCGACACGCCGAGGATGGCGGCGACGAACAGGCCATAGGGCCATGCCCGGTTCATCACGCCGACCAGGAACGTGGTCTTGAAGGGTTCGACCTCGGCCAGCTTCTCGGCCAGACCCATGGAGAACATCGACACCGCCAGCAGGACGAAGAAGACGGCGTACTTGATCCACTTGAGCCGGTCATGCCACTTTTGCGGCAGCTGTGTCTGGAAGCGCTTCAGCCCGAGGGCCTTGGCGATCTTGAAGATCGCCTCCTGCAGCGAGCCGAACGGACACATCCAGCCGCAGAACAGCCCGCGCCCGAACAGGATGGTGGTCACGATGATGAAGATCCAGAACAGGAAGATGAACGGATCGGACAGGAACAGCGACCAGGTCCACTGGAACAGGACGGAGTGGAACCAGGTCAGCACCTGGGTGATGGACGGCTGGGCCATGTAGCCAAAGCCGATCCAGAAGATGCTGATGGCCCAGAAGGTGTACTTGAAGCCATTGACCGGCCACTTGTTCTTGTGCGTGGACAGGCGGGTGAGCCTTTCGCGGAAGGCGTACACCACGGTGACTGCAATCAGCAGCAGGGCGAACAGGCTGATGGGCAGGGCCTGCGATTTCCAGATGCGTACCCAGGGGGCATCGGGTTCTTGCACCTTGGGGCGGCCGCCTTCGAGCAGATCTGCCGGCAACCAGTACTTGGACTCGAAGACGGCAAAGCTGCGATGGCCTGTGGCCCGATCGACCCGGTTGCCCAGGAAGGCGAATTTCCACGGATAGGCCGCAGAAAAGGCCTGCGAGCGGATGATGAAGATGGACGACTCGGTGTAGCGGGGTGCGCCGGCGGCCTCCAGGCCGTACAGGTTGAGGGAGTCCAGGTCGCGGAAGGTGAAGGAGTCAGCACCTTGCTTGACCTGCACACGGTCAAAAATGCCGCCGCGTACGAAACCTGATCCCTTGAAGGACTCCTGCCCGCCGGTCTTGATGACGAAAATGGCGCTCTCGCCTTCCTTGAGGCGCGAACGCAGGCTTTCGAAACTGTTCTTGCCCAGCAGGCTGCGGCCTACGTCGGGCTGGTTCAGGTCACCGAACCACATTTCGATGAAGGGCTCGGGGCCGCGCGGCAGGCCCACCTGTTCGGGCTTGACCAGCAATTGCTGCACCGCGCCCATCTTGACGAGTTGGGCCCAATCGTAGGTTTGTCCGGTGGTGACAAAGCGGGGCTGCTCGCGCACCGTGGGAGCAATGATGCCGGTCTGGCGTGCCACGGCCGAGCCCGAGGCCATGACCACCTGGTTCTGAGCCACCACGGTGACGGTGGCTCCGGAGATGGCGTCGACGCCGATGACGTTCTCATCGGGGCGGGAAGGGCCGACTTCGATGGTGTCGGTGACCGACTTGCCGATGTACTGGTTGTTGAAATTGATGAGTGCCGACTCGGGGATGCCCAGCAGAAGGATGGGCTCGGAGTGCTTGAGCACCTTCATGCCGACGAAGCGGCCCTGCGTGTCCATACCGATGAGCGTGACCACCGGCTTGCCCGAGTAGGCGGGCGTGTCGGTGATGTCGGTCGACAGCATGACGTAGCCCAGAAGCTTCTTCTGGGCCGAGTCGTTGTCATACGCCTCGACATAGGGCGGCTGGCCCTTGCGCGGCGAAAAATGCGTAGCGCCCGGAAATACTTCGGTGCACGGCAGCAGCGCGCACATGTCGGGCGTGGTGGCCAGGTTCGCAGGCAGTTCCGCCTCGTAGGCTCCTGCGTGCGCCCGCGGCACCCATAGCGGGGCGGCGAGGACCAGAGCAAGACAGAAAGCGGCTAACCGTGAACCTAGGGAAAACATTGCACTATCCAACTAATAGCAGGCGCCGCTTGCTGCTTCTGCGAAAGAAGCCAATTTGACTTACAACCCTCCCAGGCCAGGCCCAGGAGGGTTGCGCGTCATCAGGCTTCGACGATCATGCGCGTGCGCATTTCCAGGTGCAGCGCATGGCAGAACGTGGAGCAGTAAGCCCAGAACACACCGGGCTTGTCGGCGATGAAGGTCACCGACTTCGTCTCCAACGGGTTGATCACGAACTGGATGTTGTACTTGGGCACCGCGAAGCCGTGCGTCAAATCTTCGATCTTGTCGAGGTTCGTGAGGATCAGCGTGACTTCATCGCCCTTCTTGACGGTGAATTCACGCAGGCTGAAGGCAGGGGCCTGCGACGTGAGCTTCACCGTGACCTTCTTGCCGTTGCGGAAGACGCCGGATTCCTTGGCGTCCTTGACGGCCAGCGGGAACTCGTCCAGGTCGTAGACCTGCTTGGGCTTCACGATGTCACGCTTGAAGATGATGAAGTCGTGGGGCTCGCCGCGCACCGGGTGGTCGGCCAGCAGCACCATCTTGTCGCCCGAGATGTCGATCAACTGCTCGTTCTCGGGGTGGAAGGGGCCCACCGGCAGGAAACGGTCCTTGGAGAACTTGCAACCCACGGCGAGGAACTTGCCGTCAGCGGCCACGGTCTCGGAGTGCGTGGCATTGATGTGCCCAGGCTGGTAGTGCACGTCCAGGCGGTCCACGACGTAGGTGGCGTTCTTGTCACCCTTGTGGAAGGCGATGGCCTTGTCGATGTTCCACTTGACGATCTGGCTGTCCAGGAACAGCGTGGTGTAGGCGTTGCCGCGGCCGTCGAAGGCGGTGTGCAGCGGGCCCAGGCCGATTTCCACCTCGGCGACGATGGCGTCGTCGAGCTTCTCGCTCTTGCCGTCGAACCAGTCCAGCACCTTGGCCAGCTCGATCACGGTGGCCGTGGGCGACAGCTTGCCGGCACAGATGAAGTACTTCTGGTCGGGGCTGGCGTTCACGCCGTGCGGGTTCTTGGGAACGCTCACATAGGCGGTGAGGGCGGTCTTGGCATCCTTGTTGGCTTCGCGGGTGCCGTCCACCACGGGCACCTTGGACGTGCCGTAGGTCTTGAACTTGCCGGCCTTCACGGCTTCTTCGATGCGGGCAATGTTGAAGAACAGGCAGGCGTCGCGCTCGGCCGACATCATGTCTTCGTAGTGCACACCGTTCTCGGTGTTGTACTGGTTGGTCGCTGCCAGCTTGCCGTCGAACGACGTGGCCGTCAGGTCGCAGTTGCCGTCGATCAGGACCTGCCAGCGCACTTCCATGGTCTCGGCATCCACGCAGGTGAACATCGAGCGGTACTTCTCGGTGGCGTTCACATCCTTGCCGTCGTTGGGCAGGGGAATGCCGAATTCAGCGCCGCAGAACACGCGCGTGGTGTAGTTGATGTTGGGATCGACCGGATCGCGCTTGTCGGGGAAGATGCCGTGGAAGCCCTGCACGTTGGGCAGCTCGGTGATCTTGTCGCAGATGAAGTAGTCCAGGCGGATGCGGGCGATGCGGCTGTTGATCTTGTCGTTGACCCAGGCGTAACGGCCGTCGTAGTTGCCGTCCTTGTACGAGCCGTGCAAGTGGTGGGTGTCCGCCACGGTGTAGCGCAGGCTGCCGTCGGGCTTGGTGCCCATCACGGCCTTGGATTCGTTGGTGATGCCCCAGCCCACGAGTGCGTCAGGCACGAAGCAGGGAATGCGCAGAAGTTCACGACCGGAGGGCAGGCCCAGCACGCGAACGTCGCCGTTGTGGCCGCCGCTCCAAAGACCGTAGTAGGTATCGAGCTCACCGGGCTTGAGGTGCACGTTGGCGCCGGCGTGGGCGGCAGCGGGGGCGGGTGCCGGCGCGGGAGTGCCGGATGCTGCAGGGGCGGCCGCGGGCTTGTCGTTGCACGCGGCAACGCCCACGGTCAGTCCCGCCAAAGCAGCGGTATTGATGAACCGGCGGCGTCCCATGCCAACGGTTTCAGGGTTCAGGCTCTCTCTCTTGTCGCTCATGATGTCCTCTTTCAGGTAGTGCAAGCGGAAAATGGGGGCGCGCGCGCAGGTGGTGGCGCGGCCGTGGGGGCAACGGCCACCACACGAGGCGGTGGCAGGGGTACGGAATGGGTGATGGGCCAGCCCGGCACGGTCAGTACGGCGGGCTGCGGCGGTTCCATGCTGGGCAGGCACAGCGAGCAGTCCATGCCCAGGGTGTCGAGCACGGCATTGCTACCGGCATGGTGAACCACCAAGGTGGCGCCGCTGGCACTGGAACAGACCAGTTCCATGGTGCGCGGCTGAATGAGGGGGGAGGCGAGTGCCGCCCCAAAACCAAGGACGAACCACGCCACTGCCCACCAGCGTAGGAGGTTCAGGGAGCGGAGTTTATCCATGGCGGAAGTATGGGCTCTAACGGCGCGTGTTGGAAGCCACCTCTGTGGTGACAGTGCCTAAATGTTCACTTCGAATGTTTCTTTCGATGTTGATTTACATCAAATGAATGATTCTGGAAACTACCAAACTGACGACCCATTGAAGGGCAGGCTCGTTGCATGGGGCGCAGGCTAAGATGCCCTTTTGGTTTTGGACGTCAACAAGAAAGGCTTTCATGAAAAAGACATCTCTCACGATGGCGCTGGCCGCCGCAACCCTGCTGCTCGCCGCCTGTGGCAAAAACGACGCTCCGGCGCCCGCGCCTGCTCCTGCACCCGCTGCGCAAGCACCGGCTCCCGCGCCTACCCCTGCTCCCGCGCCAGCCGCTCAAGCACCTGCCGCCGCCCCCGCAACGGCGGAGAACACCGTCGGTAAGAGCGTGTTCGGCAAAACCTGCGCGATGTGCCATGCGGCCGGCGTCGCTGGGGCTCCCAAGCCTGGCGATAAGGCCGATTGGGCGCCGCGTATTGCCCAGGGCAAGGACACGCTCTACAAGCACGCCATCGAAGGCTTCACCGGCAGCAAGGGCATGATGCCCGCGCGCGGCGGCGCGGCTTCGCTGAGCGATGACGAAGTGAAGGCCGCCGTGGATTTCATGGCTGACCAGTCGATGTAAGGACCGGAGGGGCTCGCGATGAATTCAGATCGGTGCATGCCGGCGGTAGGCAACCGGTGGACGCGGCGGCGCTTCGCCCTTGCGCTGCCGCTGCTGGGCGCGCTGGCGTACCTCCACCCGCGCCAGGCTTTGGCTGGCATGGTGGAGGGCGCGCAGCCCCTGGTGCGCGCGAGCCGTACCCTCATGGGCACACGCGTGGACATCGCGGCTGCCGTTGGCAATGGCCGCGATGCCGGCGCTGTGCAGCAGGCGATGCTGCACGCATTCGCGGAAATGGAGCGCCTGGAGGCGCTCATGAGCCGTTACCGGGAGGGCAGCGACGTGGCGCGGCTCGGCGCGGCCGCCGGCCGGCATGCCGTGCACGTGGCCCCGGAAGTGATGCAGGTGCTGCGCACGGCGCGTCGCCTGCACCAAGAAAGTGCTGGCGCCTTCGATCCCACCATCGGTGCACTGCGGGGCTGGCATTTTGAGCCCGGCCACGAAGCCGCGCCGGCACCTGAGGAGATCGCTCAGGCGCTGCGTTTGGTGAACGCGCGCCACCTCGTGCTGGACGAGCGCGCAGGAACGGCCTACCTTGCGCGGCCGGGCATGGGGTTGGATCTGGGCGGCGTGGCGAAGCTACCTATTTTGCAGGCGGGCTTGCAAGTGCTGGAGCGCGCTGGCGTCACGGATGCGCTGGTCAACGGCGGTGGCGATGTCCTGGTCATGGGCCGGCAGCACGACCGTCCCTGGCGCGTGGGCGTGCGCAATCCCTCCGCTCCGGCGCAGCTGCTGGGCGTACTGGAACTGCAAGGGCGCGGCGTGGTGGCATCGTCCGGCGACTACGAGCGGGGCTTCCTGCGTGCAGGACGCCGCCTGCACCATGTGCTCAACCCCCGCACGGGTTGGCCCACGGAAGGTGTGCCTGGCGTGGCGCTCCTGGCCGAGCGTATCGAAGACGTCAACGGCTGGGGCACGGCGCTGATGGTGCAAGGGGCTGCGGCCGCACCTGCATGGCATGCGGACCACGCACATGTCGAAGCCCTCGTGGCGAGCGCTGATGGCACGCGCTGGAGCTCCCCTGGCATGCTCGCCGCGCTGCGGCCAGTGCCGGCGCGCGCAGGATGAAAACGCTTTCTTCGCGGGCCGGTG
The DNA here is from genome assembly GCF_027625375.1 of Diaphorobacter sp. ED-3. Lineage (NCBI taxonomy): Bacteria > Pseudomonadati > Pseudomonadota > Betaproteobacteria > Burkholderiales > Comamonadaceae > Diaphorobacter > Diaphorobacter sp. ED-3. The sequence continues at coordinate 1,293,688 of NZ_CP115182.1, forward strand.
GCGCCACGAAGAAAGCTTTTGGCGATTTGCGGCTCAACTGACGGAACAGCAAGCGCTCCAAGCTATATTGTTGATAGCGTGCCTAGGCGCCGGGCATTTGCGCCTGCGGGCATTCCACGTGGCAGCGCTCGCGGTCGGCCAGTGTCGTGCCGAAACGCACCGCGCTCAGACAGCCGCCCCACACGCACCCGGTGTCCAGCCCGAGGACGTCCGCCCGATCCAGCCAGCCCAACGTGGACCAGTGGCCAAAGGCGATCAGTGTGTTCAGCGTGCGACGCCCGGGTGCGTCAAACCACGGCACCAGCCCTGGAGGCGCCTCGGAGGCGCTTTCGGTGCTCTCGAAATCCATACGGCCCTCGGGTGAGCAAAAGCGCATGCGCGTGAGCGCATTCACGATCACGCGCAGGCGGTCCGTTCCCTGAAGTTCCGGGCTCCACAGGTCGGGAGAATTCCCGTACATCTGCTGCAGAAAACCGGCGAACTCCTGGCTTTGCAGGACGGCTTCGACTTCGCCGGCATATGCCAACGTCTCCTCTGCCGTCCATTGTGGCAACACGCCGGCATGCACCATCAGCAGGTCGCCGCCGCCATGGTGCACACGCCGCGCCAGCGGCTGGTGCCTCAGCCATTCGAGCATCTCGTCCCGATCCGGCGCCAGCAGGATGTCCTGCAGCGTGTCGCGCCGCGACGGTCGGCGCGTGCCGTAGGCGGCAGCGAGCAGGTGCAAATCATGGTTGCCCAGTAGGGGCCGCACGCTGTCCCCGAGGGTGATGCATCGGCGCAGCACCGCGGCGGAGTGCGGGCCGCGGTTCACCAGATCACCCAGCACGTACAACGTGTCCCGGCTGGGCGAGAAACCAATGGTGGCGAGCAGGCGTTCAAAGGCGTCGTCGCAACCCTGGATGTCGCCCACACAATATAGAGCCATATTCTTAGAACAGAGTCAGGAGAAGCGGCGATTGTGCGCGCCAACTGGGTGGAATCAGTGGTTATTTGCAGGGCTATGCGACGCTGGCAAAGTGCTGCACAAACAAGAGGCGCTAGTAACTAGTTGAATCAAATCACCATTTTGGTGCAAGCAATGATACGGATGCATTGGTGTACCTGCGCGAGAAAAGGTTCCTTGAGGGTGTCGATGGGAGGTAGTGATCCGGGCTGGGGTTGTTCGTTGCTTTTTTATGCGGCCAATTGCCATGAACTTGTAACGGGATTGGGTTTAGGACTTTATAATCCGCGTGCCCATTAATCCTTAACGCTCCATACCTCCATGACCGTCAGCTACAAAGAACTGTTGAAACAGCGTGAAGCCCTTGAGCAGCAAATCACCGAGGCGCGACGCCGTGAATTGACGGCTGCTATCTCGCAGGTGCGTGAACTGGTGGCGGAATATGGCCTGACGCAGCAGGACGTGTTCCCTGCAGGCCGCACGGGCCGCGTTTCTGCAACCAGTGGAACCAAGGTCGCGCCCAAATACCGCGACCCCGCCACGGGCCAGACCTGGACGGGCCGCGGCAAGGCACCGAAATGGATTCAAAACGAAGACCGCGAGAAGTTCGCTATTTGAACACCACGTGGCGGCGCGGCTCGGCGCAATTCTCCGGGCCGACCTAACCGCTGTTTTGCGTATGATTTGAAGAACCCGCTGGGGCGTGGCCTTGGCGGGTTTTGTCGCTTATGAGGGGTGCAGTATTCGTGGCGCGGTGCGCGGCAATATGGTGGGCGCGTCAAAGGGCCCCGCTGATGACAGACACTCGGCAAAGTGGCCCACGCACCGATTAACGGACACGGTGCAGGAGCGGTGTACCGGTGCTTTCTGGCCGCGCGGCGACCGCAGGACGCGTATTCATTTAAATCCGATTGCCCCAGCGTGGGGTCAAGGTATTTCGCGATGCGTTGGCTCTGCAGTGCGGCGCTGCCAAAATGGGCGCTGTCGTTACCCACAGGAGTTCTTGTATGGCAGCCTCCCGCAACCCCGGTCACGCTTTTGCTTCCACGCTCGCTACGTTTGCCACGGCAGCGGGAAAGAGCGGCAAGTTCTATTCGCTGCCTGCGCTGGCGCGCCAGTTTCCGGGGGTGAACCGGCTGCCCGTGTCCCTGCGCATCGTGCTGGAATCCGTACTGCGCAATTGCGATGGCCGCCGCATCACTGCAGAGCATGTGGAGCAGTTGGCGCGCTGGGCGCCCAATGCGCCGCGCAAGGACGAGATTCCGTTCGTGGTGTCGCGCGTCGTGCTGCAGGATTTCACGGGCGTGCCGCTGCTGGTCGATTTGGCCGCGATGCGCAGCGTGGCCCAGCGCCTGGGCCACAACCCCCGCAAGATCGAACCGCTGGTGCCTGTGGACCTGGTTGTGGACCACTCCATCATGGTGGACTACTACGGCACGAAGAAGGCCCTCGACCTGAACATGAAGCTGGAATTCCAGCGCAACCGCGAGCGCTATGAGTTCATGAAGTGGGGCATGCAGGCCTTCAGCACTTTTGGTGTGGTGCCACCGGGCTTTGGCATCGTGCACCAGGTGAACCTGGAATACCTCGCACCCGGCGTGCACAAGGGCAACGACGGCGTGTACTACCCCGACACGCTGGTGGGCACCGACAGCCACACCACCATGATCAACGGCATCGGTGTCGTGGGCTGGGGCGTGGGCGGCATCGAGGCCGAGGCCGCCATGCTGGGCCAGCCGGTGTACTTCCTCACACCCGACGTGGTGGGCTTCGAACTCTCGGGCCAACTGCGCGAGGGTGTCACCGCCACCGACCTCGTGCTCACCGTGACCGAGATCCTGCGCCGCGAGAAGGTGGTGGGCAAGTTCGTGGAGTTCTTTGGAGAAGGCACGCGGACCCTGGCGCTGCCCGACCGCGCCACCATCGGCAACATGGCACCGGAATATGGGGCCACCATGGGTTTCTTCCCGGTGGACGAGAAGACCATCGACTACTTCCGCGGCACGGGGCGCACCAAGGCGGAGATCGATGCGTTCGAAGCGTACTTTCGCGCACAGGGCTTGTTCGGTGTGCCGCGCGCGGGGGAGATCGACTACTCGCAGGTGGTGCGCCTGGATCTGGGGGATGTCACCCCCAGCCTGGCCGGCCCCAAGCGCCCGCAGGACCGCATCGAACTGGGCAACGTGTGCCGCCAGTTTGCCGAGCTGTTCAGCAAACCGGTGGCCGAGTCGGGTTTCAACCAGCCCGCTGAGCTGCTGCACACGCGCCACCATATCCACCGGCGCATGGCGCCCGTGACCGAGGGGGCCCCCAGCGAAAAACCCGTACCCGAAGGGGCGCCGCGTTTCCTGGTCGAGATGGAGCAGAACAAGCCGCGCCTGGAGGTGCAGCACGAAGACGCGGCGATCCATTTGCCCGCCAAGGGGGCGGACCCGACCATCGGCAACGGCGACGTGCTGATCGCGGCGATCACCAGCTGTACCAACACCTCCAACCCCAGCGTACTGCTGGCTGCGGGCCTGCTGGCCAAGAAAGCGGTGGAGGCAGGGTTGCGGGTCGCGCCGCACATCAAGACCTCGCTGGCGCCGGGCTCGCGCATCGTGACCGAATACCTCACGCAGACCGGGCTGCTGCCCTATCTGGAAAAGCTGGGCTTTGCCCTGGTGGGATATGGCTGCACGACCTGCATCGGCAATGCGGGCGATTTGGCGCCCGAGCTCAATGAGGTCATCACCAGCAATGACCTGGTGTGTGCCGCGGTGTTGTCGGGCAACCGCAATTTCGAGGCGCGCATCCACCCCAACCTCAAAGCCAACTTCCTGGCCAGCCCGCCGCTGGTGGTGGCCTATGCGATCGCGGGCACGGTGCTCAAGGACCTCATGACCGAACCGGTCGGCAAGGGCAAGGGCGGGCGCGACGTGTACTTGGGCGACATCTGGCCCAGCAGCGACGAGATCCATGCGCTCATGAAGTACGCCATGAACGGCAAGGCCTTCAAGGAGAACTACGCCAAGGTCAAGACCGACCCCGGAGCCCTGTGGAACAAGATCCGCGGGGTGGACGGAGACGTCTATGTGTGGCCCGCCAGCACCTACATCGCGGAGCCGCCATTCTTTGCGGATTTTGCTCTCGATTCAGTAGCTGCCAGCGATGGTAAACAGGGCGCTGCAGGCCAAAAAACCTCGGAATCCGTGATGGGTGCCCGCATCATAGCGCTGTTCGGTGACTCCATTACCACGGACCACATCTCTCCCGCAGGCTCCATCAAGGAAACCTCTCCCGCCGGCCAGTGGCTGCTGCAGCACGGGGTGGCCAAGCCCGACTTCAACAGCTACGGCGCGCGCCGCGGCAACCACGAAGTGATGATGCGCGGCACCTTTGCCAACGTGCGCATCAAGAACCTCATGATCCCGCCGCTGGCCGACGGCTCGCGCGAGGAGGGGGGCGTCACCATCTTCCAGGGCGAGGGACCGATGCAGGGCCAGAAGATGTTCATCTTCGACGCCGCGATGCACTACATCGCCAACAAGACGCCCACGGTGATCTTCGCGGGGGAGGAATACGGTACCGGCTCCAGCCGGGACTGGGCGGCCAAGGGCACCCAGTTGCTGGGCATCAAGGCGGTGGTGGCGCGCAGCTTCGAGCGCATCCACCGCTCCAACCTCGTGGGCATGGGGGTGCTGCCGCTGCAGCTGCGCGGCAACGACTCGTGGCAGAGCCTGGGCCTGCAAGGCGACGAGGTGATCGACGTGATTCCAGACCCCGCGCTCACACCGCAAAGCGAGGCGCGCCTGGTCATCCGCCGTGCGGATGGTTCCTGCCAGGAAGTGGCCGTCACCCTGCGCATCGATACACCCATCGAGGTGGACTATTACCGTGCGGGCGGCATCCTGCCGTATGTACTGCGACAGTTGCTGAGTGCGTGATTCCATCTCTTAGGACGCGATGCTGCGGCCCCAGGCGGTGCGATCTGGTCTGCGCGCCGTGGGATTGCGCCATGCCTGGTGCACCGCTGATAGCAGGGTGGCTGCCGGTGGGCGGACAATCGGTCCATGCAGAAACAAGTCTTAATCGCAGGCGGTGGCATCGGAGGATTGGCTGCCGCCCTGGGTAGCTCGCGTGCCGGGTGGGAAGTGCGCCTCTTCGAGCGTGCCGCGGAGTTCACCGAGGTGGGCGCCGGCGTGCAGATCGGCCCGAACGTGGTGCGCCGGCTGCAGGCCTGGGGCCTGCAGAGCGCGCTGCAGGCCGTGGCCGCCTTCCCCGAGCGTCTGCAGGTGCGCAGTGCGCTCACCGGCGCTGAGTTGGCGGCGCTGCGCCTGGGCAACACCGCCATCGAGCGCTACGGCGCCGCCTACGCCACCATCCACCGTGCGGACCTGCACGGCCTGCTGCTCGATGCATTGCGCGAGCGCACTGGTGTGCACCTGAACCTGGGCCATTCCATCGTGCACCATGCGCAAGACGGTGGCGTGGTCACCGTGCGCGTAACGCGCCACGGCCCGGGAAGCGACAGCGAGGGCGGTGCGCAAGATCTGCTGATCGAAGGCGATGCGCTCATCGGCGCCGACGGCCTGCGCAGCGGCACGCGCATGCGTTTGCTGGGTGAGACGCCCACGCGAGTCTCCGGCCACCTGGCCTACCGCGCCGTGGTGCGCCAGGACGCGCTGCCCCAGGCGCTGCGCAGCCAGCAGGTGACCGCCTGGCTGGGGCCGCGCCTGCACGTGGTGCAGTACCCGCTGCGCCGTGGCGAATTGCTGAACGTGGTGGCCATCCGCCACGGGCAGCCGCCGGCCGACCTCGATTCCTGGGACCATGGCGCCAACGCGGCCGATCTGGAGGCCGCGCTGGCCCGCACCTGCACGCCGCTGCAGGACTTGATTCGCGCCGTGCCCCAGGCGGGCAGTGGCTGGCGCCTGTGGCCGCTGCTGGACCGCCCGCCCGTCGCCGGCCCGCAAGAGATGGTGCAGGGGGTGGTGGCGTTGCTGGGCGACGCGGCGCACCCCATGCGGCCCTACCTGGCGCAAGGCGCCGGCATGGCCATCGAGGACGCAGCCGAGCTGCAGCGCGCCCTGGCCATGCACGACCTGGAAGTGCCGCTGCGCCTGCGCCGTTACGCGCTCAACCGCTGGCAGCGCAACGCGCGCGTGCAGGAGCGCTCGCGGCGCAACGGGCGCATCTTCCATGCCACGGGCCTCGTGCGCTGGGGGCGCGACACGGCGTTGCGGCTGCTGGGAGAGCGGCTGCTGGACGTGCCCTGGCTCTACCGGGGCGACGGCTCCAGCGCCAGCTCGCTGTGAACGTGCGCTGGGGCAGTTGGCATGTGACGCTATTTAATTGATAGCTGTTTGCGCTTATCCTGTAAGCGATAACGGCAGATTTGACTGCTATCTTTCACCCTGCGGCGGATGCGGCAGCAGCCGAAACGCCAGCGCCGCCAACGCGAGCAGCACGGCGATGCTGGCCATCACTGCCAGGTAAGGGTCCGTCCCCCCGCGCTTGGCAAGGGACGCCACCAGCCCCGTGAGCCACTGCATGGCCGCCACACCCAGGAACATGGCCATGGTGAACACCGCCATGGCCCGCCCGGTGAGCGCCGCCGGGTAGGCCGCGCGCACGTCCGCGTACTGCAGCACGATGAAGCCCGACAGCAGCCCCACGGCCAGCATGCAGGCGACGTCCAGCAGGGCGGAGTGCGGCAGTACCATGGCCGCGAACAGGACCGCCATGGCCAGGGTGCAGGCCACGATCCAGCGGCGGCGCCGGGCGGGGCCGGGGTCGATGCGGCCGAACAGCATCGGCCCGCACAGCGCCACCACCGACAGGGCCAACGCCACGTTGCCGCTTTGCACCAGCGAGAAACCGTGGCGCTCGATCAGCATGGGCCCCAGCCACAGGCCGCGCAGGGAGATGAGCGCCGCATAGGTCACCGCGCCCAGCACCACGATGCCCCAGGTGTGCGGCACGGCGAACAGCGCGGCGAAGCGCAGCACCGCCTCGCGCACGGACTCGCGCGGGGCCTCCTGCTGCGCCGGCGCGGCGACGGGCTCATGCACGCTGCGCCAGATCCACAGCCAAGCCGCCAGCGCCAGCGCCGCCAGCACCACGAAGCCCGCGCGCCAGGACCACTGCTGCACCAGCCAGGCCAGCGGCGTGCCGGTGAACAGCATGCCCAGCGTACCCAGCGCCATCGCCATGCCCGACATCGCCGCGAAGCGCTGCGGCGCGAAATGCCGTGCAATGAACACCGTGCACACCAGGAAGGCCGGCGCGCAGCCCACGCCGATCAGCGCCTGGCCCAGCAGCAGCGCGCCGTAGCCCGGCGCCAGCGCCGACAGCAGCGCCCCCGCGATACACAGCGGAAACGCCGCCAGGATCGTGCGGCGCACGCCATACAGGTCGATGCCGATGCCCATGAAGAGCTGCATGGCGCCAAAGGCGAAATGGAAGGCGCCCGCGAATACCCCCAGCGCTTGCGGCGACAGCCCGAAGTCCGCCTGCAGCGGCGCGGCCATGATGGCGGCCACGGTGCGAAAGGCCGAGCTCAATGCGAAGCCCGAGGTCAGCGCCACCAGCATCAGCAGGGCGGCGCGCGGCGCCATGGCGATGGGGGCGGGTGGAAGCGGCGCGGCGGAGGGGGCGTTGGGCATGGGGCCCGAGGCTACACCGGACGCGGCGCGCGTGCAGGCGCCGTGCGCACCGGCCCGCGCTTACATGGCCTTGAACAGCGGCGCATACAGTCGGCTCACCGCCAGCCGCTCAGGCCTGCCCCGCAGCTGCAGATGCATCCGGCCCGCTTCGTCGCGTATGGCGCTGGCGATGGCGGCGGCACGTACCAGCGTGCCCCGGTGCACCTGCCAGAAGTCGGCCGGATCGAGCTGCCCGGCCAGTTCCTTGAGTGGCGTGCGGATCAGGTATTCACGCTCGGCGGTGAGCACACGCACGTACTTGTCGGCCGCCTCGAAGTACACGACCTCCTGCACAGGCACGAGGTGGATCTGCGTGCCGCTGCTGGCCTGGATCATGCGCAGTGGCGCGCCGCCGCCCGCTGGGGGCCGCACCGATCCGCCCAGCCCTGGGGCCTGCGCCAAAGCGCGCAACTGGGTCAGCGCTTGCTCCAGCGCCGGCAGCGCGCCAGGGGCGCCGCGCTGTGCCAGCAGTTGCTGCAGCCGCTGCACCGTCTGGCGCAGCCGCGCGGGCTGCACGGGTTTGAGGAGGTAGCCCACCGCCTGGGCTTCAAAGGCCTGTACGGCGTATTGGTCGTAGGCGGTGACGAAGACCAGCGCGGGAAAGGCTGCGGTATCGGGCCAGGCATCGGCCAGCTCTGCTGCCGCCTCCAGGCCGCTCTGGCCGGGCATGCGGATGTCCAGCAGCAGCACGTCGGGGCGCAGTGCCAGCGCCTCACGCACGGCGCTCAGACCGTCGCCCACGCTCGCAGCGATCTCCAGGGCGGGCCAGGCCTGCTGCAGCTCATGGCGCAGGGCCGCGGCCAGCAGCGGCTCATCCTCGGCAATCAGGGCTCGGGGGAATGTCGAGTGCATGGTGCTTCAAGGGAAAAGTGATGATGCAGGCCGTGCCCTGTGCGCTAGCAGCTATCAATTCGAGAGTGCCAGCGTCGCCGTACAGGGTGGCGAGGCGCTCGCGCACCTACTGCAGGCCAAAGCGCGCGGTGGTCGTGCCCGCGGTGCCCGCGGGTGGTGTGTCGCGCAGGCCCGCGCCGGTGTCACGCACGGCCAGCTGCACGCGCGCCGCCGGGGTGCCGCCCTGCAGTAGCGCGGCCTGTACGTGGATGTGGCCACCCTGCACCTGTGGCTCCAGGCCGTGGCGGATGGCGTTCTCCACCAGCGGCTGCAGCAGAAGGGGCGGGACGGGCACGTTGCGCAAAGCCTCGGGCAGTTCCAGGGTGTAGTCCAGGCGCGGGCCCATGCGTACGGCCATGAGGGCCAGGTAGTCCTGCAGCCGCTCGAACTCGTCGGCCAATGGGTGCAGCGCGGCGCGCGATGCGCCCAGGGTGGCGCGCAGGTAGGCGATGAAGTGGTCCAGCATCTCCTGGGCGCGCGGCGGATCCGTGGCCACCAGCACGCGCAGGTTGGCCAGGGTGTTGAACATCATGTGCGGCTCCAGCTGCGTTTCCAGCAGTTTCAGGCGTGCCTCGGCCGCGTCACGCTGTACCTGGGCCACGCGCGCCTGCAGAAAGCGCGCCTTGCCCCGGCTGTGGAAGAAAAACGAGATGGATGCGCTGGCCGCGATGGTGACGACCAGGGTGGACACGGCCTCGTGCCCGCGCAGCCAGGCCAGGTCGCCCAGTGCGCCGCCGTTGTACAGGTGTCCCACCACCGAGCCGGAGACAAAGCCCATGGCCGTGCCCGCAAAGATGAGTACCGCTCCCCATGGCCGCCGCGGCCACGGAATGGCGCTGTGGCGTGTGAGCGCCATGCGCCCCAGGTCCACCGTGAACCAGCTCACCAGGCCGATGGTGAGCGAATACACCAGGTTCGCATCCCAGGGCGTGGATCTCGCCAGCGTGACGCCCAGCGCCACCAAACAGCAGAACGCCGCCGTGGTCAGCAGCCGGCAGAGGAAGGCGATGGGGTGGTTGACGCTCATGGAACAGGCGGGGTACGGGTCATTGTGCTGCAGGGCCGGCCCGTCATTGCGGTGCCGAGTCGTTGTGGCCGCTGCGCTCGCGTGCCAGCGCCGCCCGCTCGCGTGCGACAAGCGCTTCGCGCCAGTGGGCTCCGGGCAGGGCCAGCCACACGACCGCCCCATGCAGCAGCAGGCCCAGACCCCAACCGAGAGCGGGGTAGGGCGTCCAAGTCCGCCCCAGCATCAGCGCCAGGCCCGCCAGCGCCAGCTGGACGGTGAGGTAGACGCCCGCGTGCAACAGCCAGCCCAGCTTGGCACCCGCGCGCCGCGGGGCCAGGCGGTCGAGGGTATCCGGGCGGTTCGGGGAATGAAGAGAGTGATGCATGGCGCGTCTCCAGACGGGGTACTGCACCCCGTTGCCGTACTGTGCAAGGAGAGGGGGCCCACCAAACAGTGCATTGCGACGAACGGCAGCCGCGTGGCGCGGGCGGTTGCCTGGCGGGCGCGAGCGGAGCCGTTCTGGCGTATGGCCCGGCAGGACACAGGGCGTGACACCCGTGTCACGCCGCACGGGGCTGATAATCCGCGCTTTGCTTTTCCGCTGTCAGGACGCTTGCGTGGACACTCTCTTGCTGCTCAAGGCCGCCATCATGGGCGTGGTCGAAGGGCTGACCGAATTCCTCCCCATCTCTTCCACCGGCCACCTGATCCTGGCCGGGTCGCTGCTCGGGTTTGACGATGCCAAGGCCAAGGTCTTCGACATCGCCATCCAGACCGGCGCCATTTTCGCGGTCATTCTGGTCTATTGGCAGCGCATCCGCGCGACGCTGGTGGCGTTGCCCACCGAGCGGCAGGCGCGTCGTTTCGCCTTGAACGTGCTGATCGGCTTCCTCCCGGCCGTGCTGCTGGGCCTGTTGCTGGGCAAGGCCATCAAGGCGCATCTGTTCACGCCGGTGGTGGTGGCCAGCACCTTCATCCTGGGCGGCTTCGTCATCCTCTGGGCCGAGCGGCGCCAGCAGGCCGCCGTGCGCATCCATTCCGTGGACGACATGACGCCGCTGGACGCGCTGAAGGTCGGCCTGGTGCAGTGCCTGGCCATGGTGCCCGGCACCAGCCGCAGCGGTGCCACCATCATCGGCGGCATGCTGCTGGGGCTGTCGCGCAAGGCGGCTACCGACTATTCGTTCTTTCTCGCCATCCCCACGCTGATCGGCGCAGGCGTCTACAGCCTCTACAAGGAGCGCGCACTGCTGTCGGCGGCCGACATTCCGCTGTTTGCCGTGGGACTGGTGTTTTCGTTCATCAGCGCCTGGCTGTGCGTGCGCTGGCTGCTGCGCTACATCAGCTCGCACAGCTTCGTGCCGTTCGCCTGGTATCGCATCGCGTTTGGCCTGGTGGTGCTGGCCACGGCATGGAGCGGCCTGGTGACCTGGGCCGAATAGCCGCGTCAGGACGATGCCAGCGCCAGGTCGCCCTTGTTGCGGCGCACGCAGAACTTGCCCTGCTGCTTGCCGCTGTACATGGCGGCGTCCGCCAGGCGGATGAGGGTGCAGGCGTCGCAGGCGTCGTCGGGCGCGAGTGCGTAGCCGATCGTCAACCCCACGCGGATCTCGACGCCCTGCACGTAAAACGGCGTCAGGAAGGATTCCAGCAGTGCGATCCCGAGATCGTGCGCCTGCATCACGCTGGGCAGCTGCTGTGCCATGACGACGAATTCGTCCCCGCCCAGCCGTGCGATCAGGTCGGCGTGGCGCAAATGGGCGCGCAGCCGCTGCGCCACGGCCACCAGCAGCCGGTCGCCCACGGCGTGCCCATGCTGATCGTTGACGGGTTTGAAGCCGTCCAGGTCCAGCATAAACACGGCCAGCAGCCGGTCGGCTTGCGCGTGGGGCAGCGCGGCGCCCAGGGCTGCGTCCAGGCCGCGCCGGTTGGGCAGGCCGGTGAGGGGGTCGGTGCGGGCCAGCGACATGAGCGCATCGCGCTCCCGGCTGGCGTCCTGCACTGCGTCACGCAGGCGTGCGTGGCGCAGGCCCAGCATGCGCATGAACAGCAGCATGTTGACCACGGCCGCGATCTGGAAGAGGTGCATGGGCCAGAACCGGGCGGGGAGCACCCCATGCACCAGCAGAGCGAGCGCGACGGCGGTGCCGATATAGACCAGCCATGCGAGCAGCAGTGTGTGCCTCACGGGGGCGTTCTCGTGCATGCGCCGCGCGGCCACGGGCAGGCTGATCAACGCCGGCAGCGGCCCCAGAAGTGCCAGCGTGGCGAGGGTCGCGGGCGTGTTCAAAACGTTTGACAGAAACGCGGCGCAGAGCAGGACGGACAGCGCGGCTCCTCCCTGCATGGTGCGCAGAAATCGACCGGGCCGGTTGTCGCGCGCCAGCGAGTGCCCCATGAACAGGAAGGCGCCGATCACCGCAATGCAGACGAACAGCGGGCCGGCGTGCTGCTGCATCCAGGGGTGGTGCCCCCAGATGAACAGGGTGCCGATGCCAAAGAAATGTATGGAAAACCCCGCGCTGCCCAGCACCAGCAGCGCGTAGTAGGCGAACACCTTTTCCCGTAGCGCAACGGCCTGCAGCAGACCGTAGATGAACAGACACAGCGCCAGGCCCACGAACAGGCCCTGCAGCATCTGCTCGCGCAGCATGGGCGCAGCCATGTCTCGCCAGGTGCCGATGCGCAGCGGGACAATCATTCCGCCCAGCGTGCGCACGCGCACCAGCAGCTCGTAAGTGCGTTCGTGCTCCAGCGCCAGAACCACCGCGGGGGTGCGCCAATCCAGCGCGTGGGGGCTGGGCTGCTGCAGGTTGCCCAGGGCGTGATGCTGCAGCACCTCGCCGTCCGCCACCAGATAGACGTCGAGTTCGTTCAGCAGGGGGAAGTCCACATTGATGACCCAGGGCCCTGCGCGCGCCTGGGGGACCAGTGTCGCCTTCAGCCACACGGCATCCGGGCGCACGCCCAGTGAACCGCTGCGCGTCGCAGGTGCCGCGAACTCCGTGGGCGTGGCCAGCATCTCCTGCACCGTGCGTGCCAGCTTGGGGTCAGAGCGCATGCACAGGTGGGCCCACAGATCCACGGGGCCCCTGCCTGGCTCCAGCACCGTGGCTCTGCAGGCCTGCGCCGGGCCGGGGTGCAGTGCGCCGAGCAGGCACAGCATTCCGCCCAGCACCGCGCGCAGCCGCACGCCGCCAGGCAAGATTCCGCACCAGAGCAACAGCAAGAGCCGCATCGCACCCTCCGCAGGAGGTTCAAATGTATCACCGCGTAACGACTGCGGTGTGAGCGGATAGAGGGCGAGTCGCCGCGGGCTGCCGCGGGCTGCCGCGGGCTGCGCGTGTCAGGAATCCGCGATGTGGGCCAGGTTCAGCAGCGCGGCCTCGATCGCCGCGGCCGTGGCGCGGGGCTGCTCCATGGGAAAGAGGTGACTGCCGTCCAGCATCGTCACGCGGCCCTGGGTGATGCGCTGGGTCATCGCCATGCCCACCTGGCGCATCTCGGCGGAATCGCGCCCGCCGATGAAGGCGGCCGGGCAGCGCAGCGGATGCGCGTGCAGCAGCCGGGCCAGGTTGTGGGGCAGGGTGTTGTAGATCTGGGTTTCCACCGCGCGGTCAAAGGCCAGCACGCGCTTGCCGTCCTGGTCCTGCAGGCCGTGTGTCACGTAGTCCCGCAGCACGCGCGGGTCCCAGTGGGCGAAGGCCTTCTTGCGGCGAAAGTGCTCCAGCGCCTCCTCGTTGCTGGACCAGCTGTTGCGCCGCGCGCGGCTCACGCGCCCGGGCGAGACGGCGCCCACCACCTGCGTCTGCTTGGCGACCCCCAGGGCACTGGCGCGCCAGCCGCCGATGAGGGGCGAGTCGATCAGCACCACGCCCCGTGCCAGCTCGGGGTGGCGCGCGGCGGCCATCACGCTCAGGAAGCCCCCGAGCGAATGGCCCACCAGGAAGGCCTGCTCTCCGCTGCGCTGCTGCTGCTCGGCGGCAAAGTCCGCCAGGTGCTGCACCAGGTGGGGCCAGTTGTTGCTGACGGGGTATTTCTCGTCGTGGCCATAGCGTTCGATGGCGCTGACGCGAAAGCCGCGCTCGCGCAGTTCATCGAACAGCACGCGGTAGGTGCCGGCGGGGAAACTGTTGGCGTGGGAGAAAACGATGCAGGCCATGGAACGGTTCACACGAGCTTGTCGCGCGGTGTGGTGATCTTCTTGATGGGCCGGCTGCGCAGGGGCTCCACGCGGATGGGCACTTCGGTCACGCCGCCGTTCCATGCCGGATCCTCGATGCTGTCGAACACCTGGCGCAGCTTCTCGCCCCAGCTGTCGTGCAGCATGCGGAAGTAGGGGTTGTGCTCGTCGATGCACACGATCTTGTCGGTGGCGAGGCGCCCCTCCTCGTACACCACGAGGTCCAGCGGCAGGCCGACCGAGAGGTTGGACTTGAGCGTGCTGTCCATGGACACCAGCGCGCACTTGGCCGCCTCGCTCAGCGGCGTGTCGGGCGTGATCACGCGGTCCAGCACGGGCTTGCCGTACTTGGACTCGCCCACCTGGAAGTACGGCGTCTCGGCCGTGGCCTCGATGAAGTTGCCTGCCGAATACACCTGGAACAGGCGCATGCCCTCGCCCTTGATTTGGCCGCCCAGCAGCAGGGAGACGTTGAAGTCCACCCCCGCGCGCTGCAGTGCGGCGCCGTCGCGCTCGTACACGCGGCGCACCGCCGCGCCCAGCACGCGCGCCACGTCGAACATGCTGGTGGCGTTCCACAGCGTGATGGGCGTGCTGTCGCCGGGCTCCTGGATCTGCTCGACCTGCAGGATTTCGCGCACCGACTGCGAGATGCTCAGGTTGCCGGCCGACAGCAGCACCATGAAGCGGTCGCCGGCCTGCTCGTAGACCATCATCTTGCGAAAGGAACTGATCTGGTCCAGCCCGGCGTTGGTGCGCGAGTCGGACAGGAACACCAGGCCGGCGTTGAGCTTGATGGCGACGCAGTACGTCATGGGATGGGCAGTGAAGGCGAAGAGGGCGAGTGTAGGGCGCTTTGCCGGGCGGCCGTGTCGCGGCTGCGGCGCTGCGGCGGGCGCAGGGCGGGCATGCTCATGAGGTTGTATTTGCTACCATAAACATAGCTGCTAGCGCTTTACTGGTAAGCGCTAGAGCCTTATTTTATTCAAAACCGGGCGTGCTCAGCCGCTTGAGCTGGTAGAGCGCGTCCAGCGCCTCGCGGGGCGACAGCTGGTCCGGGTGGATCTGCGCCAGGGCGGACTCCACGGGGCTCACGGTCGCCACTTCGGGCGCGGGCGGCGGAGCGAACAGGTCCACCTGCAGCTCATCCTCGCCCGCGCGTTCTTCCAGCGCGGCGAGCGTGTGGCGCGCGTGGTGCAGCACGGCGGCGGGCACCCCCGCCAGCTTCGCCACCTGGATGCCGTAGCTGCGGCTGGCGGGGCCGGGCTGGATCTCGTGCAGGAAGACGATGTCGTGGCCGGACTCGGTGGCGCCCACGTGCACGTTCACCGCGTGCGGGTGGCGCGCCGCCAGTTCGGTCAGCTCGAAGTAATGCGTGGCGAACAGCGTGAACGCGCGGGTCTTGTCATGCAGATGGGTGGCGATGCCGCTGGCCAGCGCCAACCCGTCGAAGGTGCTGGTGCCGCGGCCGATCTCGTCCATCAGCACCAGGCTGTGCGGCGTGGCGGCGTGCAGGATCTGCGCCGCCTCGGTCATCTCCAGCATGAAGGTGGACTGGGCATTGGCCAGATCGTCGGCCGCGCCGATGCGGGTGTGGATCGCGTCGATGGGGCCCAGCCGGCAGGCCGCGGCCGGCACGTGGCTGCCCATGCTCGCCAGCAGCACGATCAGGGCGACCTGCCGCATGTAGGTGGACTTACCGCCCATGTTGGGGCCGGTGATGATCTGCATGCGCGCGTTGGCGTGCAGGCGCGTGTGGTTGGGGATGAAGGCGCCGCTCGATGTTTCGGCCAGCCGGGCCTCCACCACGGGGTGGCGGCCTGCCTCGATGTCGATGCAGGGCTCGTTGACGAATTGCGGTGCGCACCAGTTGAGCGTGAGCGAGCGCTCGGCCAGCGTGCACAGCACGTCCAGCGTGGCCAGCGCCTGCGCCAGCCGCGTGAGCTGGGGCACATGCGGCTGCAGCTGGTCCAGCACCTGCTCGTACAGCCACTTCTCGCGTGCGAGGCCGCGTTCCTGGGCCGACAGTGCCTTGTCCTCGAAGGTCTTTAACTCGGGGGTGATGAAGCGTTCCGCGTTCTTCAGTGTCTGGCGGCGGCGGTAGTCTTCGGGCACCTTGTCCGCGTGGCTGCTGGTGACCTCGATGTAGAAGCCATGCACCTTGTTGAACTGCACGCGCAGGTTGGGGATGCCGGTGCGTGCCTTCTCGCGCGTCTCCAGATCGAGCAGGAAGTCGTCGCAGTTGTTCTGGATGCCGCGCAGCTCGTCCAGCTCGGCATCGAAGCCCGGCGCGATCACGCCGCCGTCGCGCACCAGGGCGGCGGGCTCCTCCAGGATGGCGGCGCGCAGCAGCGCAGCGCATTCAGCGGGGGGCTGCAGGTGGCTGAAGATTTGGGCCAAAAACGGCTCTGTCGCTTGACTGTTAAGCGCGAGCAGCTCTGCTTTTTGTAGCGTCTTGCCCAGCGCCACCAGCTCGCGCGGGCGCACCTGCCGCAGCGCGATGCGCGCGGTGATGCGCTCCACGTCGCTCACGCCGCGCAGTTCGCTGCGCAGGAGCTGCCACGGGCCCTGGCCGCTGCCGGCGCCGCGCAGCGCGGCCGTGGCCGCCAGGCGCTGGCGCGCGTCGCTGCGGTCGCGGCGCGGCTCCAGCAGCCAGGTCTTGAGCAGGCGGCTGCCCATGCCGGTCATGCAGGTGTCCAGCAGCGAGAACAGCGTGGGCGCGTCCTCGCCGCGCAGGGTCTTCACCAGTTCCAGGTTGCGCCGCGTGGCCAGGGGCAGGTGGATCAGTTCGTCGCTTTGCTGTACGCGCACGCCGTGCACATGGGTGAGTGCGCGGCCCTGCGTGTGCTCGGCGTACTGCAGCAGCGCGGCGGCGGCGGCGTGGGCGTGGGGCAGGCCCTCGGCATTCCAGGCCTGCAGGCTGGCCGCGCCGAGCTGCTCCAGCAGCTTGCGCTCGCCCAGGGCACCATCGAACTGCCAGTCGGGCCGCAGGCTCATGGGGCAGGTGAACACGCCGCCCTGGCGCAACTGGGTCAGTTGTTCTTCAAAGCGCTGGGTGATGCCCGCGCTGTAGATCACCTCGCTGGGGGCAATGCGTGCGAGCCAGGTGCCCACGTCGGCCTGTGCACATTCGGCCAGCTGCACCACACCCTGGGTGACGGAGAGCCACGCCAGGCCGCAGCGCGCACGCGCGCCCTGGTGCACGGCCAGCAGCGTGGACTCGCTCTTGTCGGACAACAGTTCGCTATCGGTGAGCGTCCCGGGGGTGACCACGCGCACCACCTTGCGCTCCACGGGGCCCTTGGCGGCGCCCACTTCGCCCACCTGCTCGGCAATGGCGACCGACTCGCCCATCTTGATGAGGCGGCCCAGGTAGTTCTCCAGCGCATGAAAGGGCACGCCTGCCATGGTCACTGGCTGGCCGGCCGACTGGCCGCGTTGGGTGAGGGTGATGTCCAGCAGGCGAGCGGCCTTCTCGGCATCGGCGTAGAAAAGCTCGTAGAAGTCGCCCATGCGGTACAGCAGCAGCGTGTCGGGGTGCTGCGCCTTCAGGGCCAGGTACTGCGCCATCATCGGCGTGTGGTTCGAGAAGTCGGCCTCGTCGGGGCGCGGGGTGGGCGCGGGTTTCCCGGTCATCTGCGTGCGTGTTCCTTGGGTGCGGACGAAAGTGGCAAGGCGCGCGACGCGCCAGGATTGGTGCGGGCCCTAGGCCGGCTGCGGGCCGGGGCGGCCATCTTCCACCACGAACCGGGCCAGAGTGTACGCGGCGCTGCCAGCATCCAGCGGGTCGCGCAGGGCGCGCAGCGTGGTGGTCCAGCGCGTGGGCGTGAGGTCGCACAGGCCGTAGCCGCGCTCCTCACAGCGGGCCAGCAGTACATGGGGGTTGTGGCGGGCGATGGCATCCACCTTCTCCTGCGTGGTGCCGGCGCGCGAGGAGATCGAGGTGCCGCAGAACTCGCTGGCCAGGATGCGCGGCGCACCGTGGGCATGCGGCCCGTGTGGCGCCATCACGTTGCAAACATAGTTCTGGTGGATGTCGCCGCCCAGCAGCACCGTGTTGCGCGGCGGGTGCTGCGCCAGCGCCTGCAGCAGGCGGTCGCGTGCGGCGGGGTAGCCGTCCCAGCTGTCGGTGGACTGCAGGCCCGAGGGGTAGCGGCGTGGCGAGAACAGGGTCTGCTGCGCCAGTACGCTCCAGCGCGTAGCTTGGTTGCGCGCATCGGCTGCCAAACCCGCGTGCAGCCACTGCTCCTGTTCCCAGCCGAGGAAGCTGCGGTGGCCGTCCAGGATTTCGGGGCAGGCGTCGGGCCGCACCGCGCCGGTCGCACCCTTGCCCGGCGTGCGGCAGGCCTGCAGGTCGCGGTACTGGCGTGTGTCCAGCATGTGCAGCCGCGCCAGGCGCCCCCAGAGCAGGCGGCGGTGGATCTGCAACTGATGGAAGCCGGAGCCCGCCAGCGTGGATGCGCGCAGCGGCATGTGTTCATAGAAGGCCTGCCACGCGGCGCTGCGCAGCGGCAGCCATTCGGCGCGCTCGCCCCGGCCCTGGCCAGCGGCGTAATCGTTCTGTACCTCGTGGTCGTCCCAGGTCACCGCCCACGGCGCGCAGGCGTGCGCGGCCTGCAAGGCGGGGTCGCTCTTGTGCAGGGCGTAGCGGTCGCGGTAGTCCTGCAGGTTGCGAGGCAGGCGCAGCGGGTGCACGCGGGCCAAGCCCGTGGCGTCCTGTGGGCTGGGATATTCGTAGATGTAGTCGCCCAGGAACAGCACCAAGTCGGGCTGGTCCGCGCAGGCATGCCGCCAGGCGGCGTAGTGGCCGTGCTCCCACCGCTGGCAGGAGGCGAACACCATTCGCAGGCGCCCGGGCAGCGCATCCGGTGCGGGTGCGGTGCGGGTGCGGCCGACGGGGCTGGTGGCGTCACCCAGCATGAAGCGGTAGTGGTACCAGCGGTCGGGGCGCAGGCCGGCCACCTCCACATGCACGCTGTGGCCCAGTTCAGGCAGCGCCATCGCCGTGCCTTGCTGCACGATGTGGCGAAACTGCGCGTCGTCGGCCAGTTCCCAGCGTACGGTCAGGGGGCCGGCCCAGGGTGCGTGGGTGCCGGCCAGGTCCGCGGGCGGAAGCACGCGGGTCCAGAGGACCACGCCGTCGTGTACGGGGTCGCCACTGGCCACACCCAGGCCAAAGGGGTCGTGCCGCACGGCGGCCTGGGCCCAGGCCCAGCGGGGCAGTTGCGTGGCCATGCCGGCACCGGCGGCCTGACGCAGCAGTGTGCGGCGCGAGATGTCAAGCGAAGGTAGGTGCACGGGACATCGCACAAGGGGTCCAGGCGTCAGGCAGCAACCACGCGGTTTTTGCCGGTGCGCTTGGCCAGGTACATGCCCTGGTCGGCGCGGCGGATCGCGTCGGCGCTGCCTTCTTCGCCTTCCACCTGGGCCACACCGGCGCTGAAGGTGATGAGCACCCGCTCGTGGTCTTTGAGGAAGTAGCGCGTGGTCAGCTCGCGTTGCAGGCGCTCCATGGCCTTCACGCCTTCCGCCAGTTCGGTGTCGGGCAGGATGATGACGAATTCCTCGCCGCCATAGCGCGCCAGCTGGTCCTGCGGTCGCATCACCTCGCGGGTGACCTGCGCCAGATGCACCAGTGCCGCGTCGCCGGCGGTGTGGCCCAGGCGGTCATTGATGGACTTGAAGTTGTCCACATCCAGCAGCGCCACGCACAGCGGCGCGTCCTGGCGGCGCGCACGCGCGACCTCGCGCTCCATGGCCTCGGCAAAGCCCTTGCGGTTGAGCGAGCCCGTCAACGGGTCGTGGCGCGCCTGGGCGCTCGCGCGGTCCAGCTCCTGGCGCAGGTGGTCGATTTCGGCGTGCTTGGCCTCGGTGCGCTCGCGCAGTTCCTGCAGTTCGCCGCGCGTCACCCGGCTGCTCAGCGCCATGGCGCGCGTGGCGGCCATGACTTCCTCCAGCAGCGGCATGATGTCCTGCAGTTGCGTGGCCTGGCTGATGCGCTCGGCGCAATCCTCCATCTTGGCGTTGTAGGCGCTGCTGGATTCATCCATCTGCGCCAGGCGCTCGATGAATGTGGCCAGCAGTTCGCTCATCTGCATCTGCGCGTGAACGGTGCGTTCCTTGGCCTCAGTCTGCTTGAAGATGACGTCCTTGAGGCGTCGCTGCACGTCGTCCAGCCGGCGCAGCGTGAGCGGCGGGGTGGAGGCCGCAAGCAGCGCCTCGGCCTGGCCGTGCAGCCACTCGTCGTCCATGCTCAGGGCGGCAATGTTCTCGAACACCAGGCGCAGCAGGCTGAGCAAGCTCCGCCGGATGGCGGCTTGGTCTTCCGCCGCGAAAGACAGCCGGTAGCTGAAGTTGCCGAGCATCAGCTCGGCGGTGGAGACGGGTGGGTCGGGCTCGCGCAGGAAGGTGCTCAATTGCGCAGCCAGCTCATGCACGCGGGCATCGTCCTCGCCCAGCGCCGGCAGGGTGTTGTCCACCAGCCGCGCCAGATTCTGCGCCAGTGTCAGCGGCAGGTGGTCAATCCGGGTGCTCGCGGGCTCGGGTGCGGCCACGGGCGAGAGTCCCAGGTTGGCGTATCCCACCAACACGTTTTGCAAAACGCCCCAGTCCTGCTGGGTGATGGCGGTTTCCAACAGGCCCAGCAACCGCTTCTGCGCCGGGGTCTGGCCGGGGATCACCCGCGAGATCTGCCGCAGCTGGGCGCTGGGAAACGCCGGCGCGCTGGTGGTGCCGGCCACTTCGTCATAGAGGGCCTGGTAGTGGTCGGGCGTGGGAGGAAGCCGGCGCGTAGCGAGTAGCTTGAGCGTCTCGCGGGCAATTTCAGAAGGGGATTTTGCGGAGGCCATCTGCAGGGACGCAGGAAGATGCAAACAACCAAAAGTGTGACAGAGTGCAGCCCGCTTGGATAGCAGGCCGGGTCAAGCCATGTGTAAAGCGTGTCAGTTGACCAGAACCAGTTTGCCGATCACCGCACGTGCGCCCATGTGGGCAAACGCGGCGGGTAGCTGTGACATGGGCATGGTTCGGTCGATGGCTGGCCTGATCTTGCCCTGCGCATACCACTGGAGCAGGGTGCCCATCATCGAAGCATTGGCCTGGGGCTCGCGCTTGGCGAATTCGCCCCAGAACACGCCGACGACAGAAGCACCCTTGAGCAGTGGCAGATTCAACGGCAATGAAGGGATGGGGCCCGATGCGAAGCCGACCACCAGATAGCGGCCTCGCCAGGCGATGGAGCGAAATGCGGGCTCTGCCAGTGTGCCGCCCACCGGGTCGTAGATGACGTCCGGTCCCCGCCCGTCGGTCAGTGACTTGGCGGCGTCGCGCAGGTCCTCCACGCTGTAATTGATCACGGCATCGGCCCCCAGCTTCAGGCACACGTCGCATTTTTCGTCCGTGGAGGCGGCGGCGATCACGCGCGCTCCCTTGGCCTTGGCGATCTGAATCGCGGCGGTGCCCACGCCGCCAGCCGCGCCCAGCACCAGCACGGTTTCGCCTGCCTGGAGCTGGCCCCGGTCCAGCAGGGCGTGGTAGGAGGTTGCATAAGTCATGATGAATGCCGCCGCATCCACATGGCCAAAGCCGTCCGGCAGGGGTATACAGCGTGCGGCCGGGGCGATGGTGTGCGTGGCGAAACCACCCGTGCCGCTAAGGCAGGCCACGTTTTGACCCACCTGCAGATGGGTGACGCCGTCGCCCACGGCCTGCACGACGCCCGCGAACTCCGAGCCGGGCACGAAAGGCAGGGGTGGCTTGATCTGGTACTTGTTCTGCACCATCAGCAGGTCGGGAAAATTCAGGCTTGCCGCGCGGATCTCGACGAGGACCTCGCCCGCCTTGGGAGCCGGGTCGGGCAGTTCTGTCCAGGCCAGGGCCTCGACGCCAGTGGGGTTGGTGCAGAGCCAGGCGTGCATGAATGTCTCCTTGGTCGGTACGAATCTGTTGGGCGGGCATCATAGGGGCCGCCTCGGAGGCTGGGTTGTCCCTTGCGTGACCAGCGACAGCGCGTGTGCGCGCTCCTACAATGCCAGCCGTTCCGCCTTCCAGACCATGAAAATCCTCATCTCCAACGACGACGGCTACCAGGCGCCTGGCATCGTGGCGCTGCATGACGCCCTTAAGACCATTGCTGATGTGGAAGTGGTGGCTCCCGAACACAACAATAGCGCGAAGTCGAACGCCCTGACGCTGCATTCGCCGTTGTATGTGCAAACCGCGCACAACGGCTTTCGCTATGTCAATGGCACGCCTGCCGATTGCGTGCACATTGCGCTGACGGGCCTGCTGGGTTACCGGCCCGATCTGGTGGTCTCAGGCATCAACAACGGCGCCAACATGGGCGACGACACAATTTATTCCGGCACGGTGGGTGCTGCGATGGAAGGCTATCTTTTCGGGATCCCGTCCATCGCCTTTTCGCAGGTGGACAAGGGGTGGGGCGAGATCGAGTCGGCTGCGCGCAAGGCGCGCGAGATCGTTCAGCAGATGGATCGCCAAAACCTGGTCGGCGAAGCCCCCTGGCTGTTGAATGTCAACATTCCCAATATGCCGTATGACGCATTGCGGCCCTTGCGCATGTGCCGCCTGGGCCGGCGCCATGCGGCAGAGCGTGTCATTGAGCAGCAGAGCCCGCGTGGGGAGCTGATGTACTGGATCGGTGGCGCTGGCGCCGCCAAGGACGCGGCGGAGGGCACCGATTTTCATGCCACGGCGCACGGCCATGTATCCGTCACGCCATTGAAGGTGGACCTGACCGATTACGACGGACTGGGGTATTGGGCGCAGACTCTGGCCCGTCTCGTACCCGCGCAGGCGTCCGGCGAGGTGGCTTGATGCAGCGGCGGCCAGGTTTTCCTGCGCGGATCGACTGGCGCCCACCCGGCAAACCCACCGCGGCGCCACCGGTAGGCGCGCGCCGCGAGGTGCAGCCGCCCACGCCGCACGGCGTGGGGCTGGACTCCGCTGCCGTGCGCGCACGCATGGTGCAGCGACTCGCAGCCTCGGGTATCTCGGCGGGGGCGGTTCTTCAGGCCATGGGAATGATTGAGCGGCATCGTTTTGTCGACACCGCCTTGGCCAACCAAGCCTATGAGGACACCAGTCTGCCCATCGGACTGGGTCAGACCATTTCCAAACCCAGCGTGGTAGCACGCATGATCGAATTGTTGCTAGGGGCCGAGTGCGCGCGCGGAAATGGAATGGGCCGGGTACTGGAGATCGGCACGGGCTGCGGCTATCAGGCAGCGGTGCTGTCGCGTGTCTCGCGCGAGGTGTATACCGTTGAACGCTTGCGCGCGTTGCATGAAAAGGCGCGAGACCACTTGCGCCCCCTGCGCCTGGCCAATGTGCACCTGATCCTGGGCGACGGAATGCTGGGTTACCCCAGCGGCGCGCCCTATGCGGGCATCATTGCCGCGGCGGGGGGCGATAGCCTTCCCGCCGCGTGGTGCGAGCAACTTGCCGTGGGTGGCCGGCTGGTCGCCCCACTGGCGGGCGCCGACGGCCAGCAGATGCTGCTGGTCGTTGATAAAACTGCGCAAGGCTTGAAGCAGGGCATTCTGGAAGCCGTGCATTTCGTCCCCCTAAAATCGGGGATCGCCTGAAGGATTTGCTTATGTTGGTATCGCGTAGTCTTGTGGTTTGGGGAGTTGCCGTGCTGGCTGGCGGTTTGCTGGCGGGGTGCAGCACCCCGATCAACAGGGCTCCCGTGGAAGATCGCGGCACCTTTGCCGCGAGCAGCGGCACGACGGGGCCCGCCGGGGCCGTGCCTGAGGTCAAGCCCTTGCCTGGTGCTGAAAACGCGGGCAAGCCTGGCTACTACACCGTGAAGCCAGGCGACACGCTGATTCGCATTGGCCTGGAAAACGGGCAAAGTTGGAAAGACATCGCGCGCTGGAACAACCTGGAAAACGCCAACCTGATCGAGGTGGGCCAGGTGCTGCGTGTGGTGCCCCCTGCTGCGGCTGCGGCGACTGCGGTGGCATCTGACACCGGTGTGGTCACCCGCCCCGTCACGTCTTCGCCCTTGGCTGCAGCATCGGCTGCGAGCGCACCCAAGCCGTCGGCGTCGGCGGCGTCTACACCGGCCGCGGTGGCGCCGGCAGCGGCACCCAGCGCGCCAGCGGTGGCCACCGCGCCCGCCGCTGCTGCGGCAACAGATGACGTCAACTTCATCTGGCCCTCGTCGGGCAGCCTGTTGGCGGGATTCGACGAGGTGCGTAACAAAGGCTACGACATCGGCGGTAAGGCAGGCGATCCGGTGCTCGCCGCTGCCGATGGGCGTGTGGTGTACGCCGGGGCTGGGCTTCGCGGCTATGGCAACCTGGTGATCTTGAAACACAACAACACCTATCTCACGGCCTATGCGCACAACCAGACGCTGCTGGTGAAGGAAGACCAGAACGTGCGCCGGGGGCAAAAGATTGCCGAGATGGGAAGCACCGACGCGGATCGTGTGAAACTGCATTTCGAAATCCGGCGCCAGGGCAAGCCCGTGGACCCCGCCCGCTACCTCCCCTCCCGTTGAGCGCGCCGGCTTCCATGGGAGAGGCGTCCTGGCTGGAGGATGCTGATCCGGCAGAGACAGGTGGGAGTCAGGCGGACGAGTTTGAGGCGGAACTGCGGGAGGTCGTCGTGGGCGCCGAGCAGCATGCTCAGCGGCTGGACAAGGCACTCGCGGAACTGGTCCCAGAGTTTTCCCGCAGTTATCTACAGCAGTTGCTGCTCCAGGGCTGCATACGCCTGAATGGGCGGGAGGTACAGAAGCCCGCGTCCAGGGTCAAGGCCGGGGACCGCATCGCGGTCGAGATGCGCCCTACGCAGCAGAGCCAGGCTTTTCGGCCCGAGCAATGGCCATTGGATGTGGTGTATGAGGATGAGCACATCCTCGTGATCCACAAGCCTGCGGGGCTGGTGGTGCATCCCGCGCCCGGCAATTGGAGCGGCACGTTGCTGAACGCCTTGCTTGGCCGGGATGCGCAGGCGATGCAGGTGCCGCGTGCGGGCATCGTCCATCGACTGGACAAGGACACCAGTGGCCTCATGGTCGTTGCGCGCAGCCGGTCGGCCATGGATGCACTCGTCCGCATGATCGCTGCGCGCGAGGTCAGCCGCCAGTATGTGGCGCTGGGGTGGGGCGGCTGGACGGGGGCCGCACATCGATCGGTGCATGCCCCGATCGGTCGTGACCCGCGCAATCGCCTGCGGATGGCGGTGGTCGATCTAGCACAGCATCCAGGCAAGGAAGCCCGCACCGATTTCGACCTGATAGATGCCAACGAGGAGGTGTGCCTCGTGCGTTGCACGCTGCACACGGGGCGAACGCACCAGATCCGCGTGCATATGGCATCCATGCGTCATCCCTTGGTGGCAGATGTACTGTACGGCGGCGCGATGGCCGGGCCCATGCATCGACAGGCGCTGCATGCATTCCGGCTGGCGTTTATGCACCCGGTCACTGGCGCTCCCCTGGAGTTCCACGCGCCGCTGCCGGAAGACATGGCGCAGGCGCTGGATTTTTGGGGGCTGCGCTACAATCGCCCCTGACGGCTGTTCTGCCGTGAACCGCCGGCCAGCATGAGCTACCGGCCCCGTGAAGGCGCATTGCCACGCTCTGCTTTCTGCGCCGCAATATCTCCAACCCAAGGCGCAGCCTCCCGTTTGATGCGAGGCTGCCTTTCCAGGGACTGTTGGACCATGAATTCGGTGGACGCCAAACGGGTTCTTGAAACCGCGTTGATCTGTGCCCCGCAGCCTGTATCGATCCGTGACTTGCGGACATTGTTCGATGACGCGCTGGGTTCCGATACAGTAAAGATGCTGCTGCTGGAACTGCAGCAGGACTGGGCCTTGCGAGGGGTGGAGTTGGTACAAGTGGCCACAGGTTGGCGTTTCCAGAGCCGGCCCGAGATGCGCGAATTTCTGGACCGGCTGCATCCTGAAAAGCCGCCCCGCTACACGCGAGCGACGCTGGAGACGCTGGCCATCATTGCGTACCGGCAGCCCGTGACCCGCGGGGACATCGAAGACATCCGTGGGGTGACGGTCAACAGCCTCATCATCAAACAACTGGAGGACCGCGGCTGGGTGGAGGTCATTGGCCACCGCGAGACAGTGGGCCGGCCTGCGTTGTTTGCTACCACACGGCAGTTCCTGGACGATTTAGGACTGCAATCACTGGATCAACTGCCTACGCTCGAAGACCCCGGCGTGCAGGTCAGCATGTTTGAAGCGCTGGGCGCCATTCAGGGGGCACCGCAGAGCGAAGACACTGCAGGGGTACCTGAGGACGGCGTGCAGGTGCCGGCCGTAGACGAAGTAGATATTGAAGATGCCCCTGATCTGGTAGTGGGCGCGACACACAGTGGTGCCGAAGAGGGGCCACGGGACATTGACATATGAATGATGAATCTCACAAGGATCCGGACTCCATGGCGGGCCACTCGACTTCGCCCGCATCGGAGGCTGCTGCGCCGCGCAGGCCCCGCAAGCGCAAGTCTGCGGAAGGCGCGCTTCAGGAGGATGCGGCAGTGCCGCAACTGAGTGGTGCTGACGGTGCCCAATCGGACGTGAAAATGCAGGAAGTGCATGAGCAAGGCGCTGCTGTTGAGGTGCCACGACAGTCCAGCGGCCATGCTGCCAAGCGCGCGCCGAAGGGTGATGGCTATCAGTTTGCCGACGTGGTGTCGGGTCAGTTCGACGAGGATGAAGCCAACGCCGAGCTCGCCCCCGCCAAGCGGGTGCTGCTTCCCCAGCCAGAAACCCCCAAACTGCACAAGGTGCTCGCCCAGGCGGGCATGGGGTCTCGGCTGGAAATGGAGCAGCTCATCCTGGAAGGTCGTATTTCCGTCAACAACGAGCCGGCCCATATCGGGCAGCGCGTGCAGTTTGGGGACCAGATAAAGGTCAACGGCAAACCCATCCGCTTCCGTATTGCACCACCGCCGGTACGCGTGATTGCATACCACAAGCCGGTGGGCGAAGTGGTCACGCATGACGATCCGCAAAACCGCCCCACGGTGTTTCGCAAACTCCCCCGGCTGCAGCAGGGCAAATGGCAATCCGTCGGGCGACTGGACCTGAATACCGAAGGTTTGTTGCTATTTACCAGTTCGGGGGAGCTTGCGAACAAGTTGATGCACCCCCGCTTCGGGCTGGAGCGTGAATATGCGGTCCGCGTGCTGGGTGCGTTGAGCACCGAGGAAAAGCAGCGCTTGCTGGAAGGCGTGCCGCTGGAGGATGGCATGGCTTCCTTTGGCTCCGTGGAAGACGGCGGCGGCGAGGGCGCCAACTGTTGGTACCGGGTCACCATCTCTGAAGGCCGTAACCGCGAGGTCCGCCGTATGTTCGAGGCGGTAGGGCATGCGGTGAGCCGGCTGATTCGGATTCGCTATGGGGCCATGATGCTGCCGCGCGGGCTCAAGCGCGGGGCATGGCTGGAGCTTGATGAGCGCGACATTCGTGCCCTGATGCAGGCGGCAGGTGCAACGCTGGATGGTGGTGCGCGCCCCACTAGTGGCCAGGGCAGGGGCGGCCGCAAAGGCGATCGTCGATCCGCGGGGCCGGGCAAGGCATCTGGCAGTGGGCGTGACAAGACGGGGGGGCGTGCGGGGCGACCGCCCTCACCGAATGCCCAGCCGGACCCGATGAAGACGTCGCTTGGCTATATCGGGGCCGACAGTTTCTCGCGCCATCGCCAACAGCAACGCAACAACGGGCCGCGCCGCGGCGGACGGTAGGGGATTGGCGTAAAGCTAAAATTGACGGTTTGCCTTCAGGGCAAAAATACCGCAACACCTCACTAGGAAAACCAACATGGCTATCGAACGCACCCTTTCCATCATCAAGCCGGACGCCGTTGCCAAGAACGTGATCGGCCAGATCTATGCGCGCTTTGAAGCCGCGGGCCTGAAGATTGCCGCTGCGCGCATGATCCACCTGTCGCGCGCCGAAGCCGAGCAGTTCTACGCAGTGCACAAGGAGCGCCCCTTCTTCAAGGATCTGGTGGACTTCATGATTTCCGGCCCAGTGATGGTGCAGGCCCTGGAGGGTGAGAACGCCGTCCTGAAGAACCGCGAACTCATGGGCGCGACCGACCCCAAGAAGGCGGCGCCCGGCACGATCCGCGCCGACTTCGCGGACAGCATCGACGCCAATGCGGTGCACGGCTCCGACGCTGCCGAAACCGCCCAGGTGGAAGTGGCCTTCTTCTTCCCCGGCCTGAACATCTACTCGCGCTAATGCAGTGGCTCCGCGTGCCGGGCGGTCCTGGTTTGGCCGCCCCCGCGCGGATGCGCTATGTGGGCGTGGACATCCGTGAACGTTATGACCACGAACCTTCTGGATTTTGACCTGGACGGCCTGGCTGCTTTTTGCGAGCGGCTGGGAGAAAAACGTTTTCGGGCCACGCAACTGTTTCGCTGGATCCACCAGCGCGGTGCCAGCGATTTTGACCAGATGAGCGACCTGGCGAAATCGTTGCGCGAGAAGCTCAGGGGCTGCGCCCATGTGGCAGGGCTGCAAGCCATCAGCGAACATATCTCTGCGGATGGCACGGTGAAGTGGCTGTTCGACGTGGGCGACGGCAACGCCGTGGAGACAGTCTTTATTCCTGAGGACGATCGCGGCACCTTGTGCATCTCCTCGCAGGCTGGATGCGCCGTAGGCTGCCGTTTTTGCTCCACCGGTCACCAGGGGTTCAGCCGCAATCTCACTACTGGCGAAATCCTGGCCCAGCTCTGGTATGCCGAACACGCACTACGGCAGCGCCGCGGTGATGGTGAACGCGTGATTTCCAACGTGGTGATGATGGGAATGGGCGAGCCGCTGCAGAACTATGCAGCACTGGTGCCTGCGCTGCGAGTCATGCTCGATGACCATGGTTACGGCTTGTCGCGGCGTCGCGTAACCGTGTCTACCTCAGGCGTCGTGCCCATGATGGACCGCCTGGCGCAGGATTGTCCTGTGGCGCTCGCTGTTTCGCTGCATGCTCCCAATGACGTGTTGCGCGACAACCTCGTTCCCCTGAACCGCAAGTACCCGCTGCATGAACTCCTGGCGGCATGTCGGCGTTACTTGGACCACGCGCCGCGGGACTTCATTACTTTTGAATACTGCATGCTGGAAGGCGTGAACGATCAGCCAGAGCATGCGCGACAGTTGATTGACCTGGTGGGCCGCAAGGCGGCCGACGGCGGGGTGTCGTGCAAGTTCAATCTCATCCCCTTCAACCCGTTCCCGGCTTCCGGTCTGCGCCGATCTCCCCCGGCGGCTGTGACGGCTTTCGCACAATTGTTGAGTGACGCGGGTATCGTCACGACCGTTCGCAAGACGCGCGGTGACGATATTGATGCGGCATGCGGACAACTGGCTGGCGATGTGAAGGACCGAACACGGGTCAATGAACGCATGGCCAAGCTCAGGACCATCGAGATCAAGCCGGTCATCTGACGGCGTGGCGCAACAATTACGGGAGGCTTTCATGGCGAAGTGGCGGATCAATCACGGCGGGTGGCGGGCGATGGCGGCGATCGGCATTGCCGTTGTCGTCTCGGGCCTTGCCGGTTGTGCCCACCAAGGGGCCTCCGATGCCAATGGCGCCGTGGCGGAATCCGCGTCCGGCGGCGGCGAAGCCGACGTGCGTCGCCGTGCACGTATCCGGCTGGAGCTGGCTGCGAACTACCTGCAAATGGGGCAGACCACCGTGGCCATGGAGGAGGTGCGGCAGGCGATCACGACCGATCCCACGTATGCCGACGCCTACCACCTTCGCGGCTTGATATACATGAACATGGGCGACCTGGCGCTCGCGGAAGACAGCCTCAAGCGCGCCCAAGGCATGAAGCCTTCCGATCCAGACATCATGCACAACTATGGCTGGCTGCAGTGCCAGCGCCAGCAGTACGACGTCGCCAATCAGATGTTCGAGCGGGCGCTTGCCGTGCCGAGTTACAAGGCACGCAGCAAGACGCTGATGTCCCAGGGCCTGTGCTACCAGCGGGCGGGGCGTCTTGCAGAGGCCGAACAAGCGCTGAAGCAGGCCTATGAGATTGATGCGGGCAACCCGGCGGTGGGGTACCACTTGGCGGCCGTGCTGTTTGCGCGGGGCGAGGCCAAGCGGGCGCAGTTTTATGTCCGTCGCGTGAACAATGGCGAGTATGCCAATGCCGAGTCTTTGTGGTTGGGCGTGAAGATCGAGCGCGTGCTCAAGGAGTTCGTGGCCATGCGCCAGTTGGGTGATCAATTGCGCAAGCGCTTCCCCAACGCAAAAGAAACCCTGGCATTCGAACGAGGGGCATTCGATGAGTGAGCCCATGGGCGCCGCTGGGGGGATTGATCACCGGATGCAGGATCACGGAACTGAACCGGCGGGCGGCGTTACCGCGGGGCAGTTGCTGAGGCAACTGCGCGAATCCGCAGGGGTCCATGTTGATGTGCTGGCCGGAACGCTGAAGGTGCCCGCGAACAAACTGCATGCGCTGGAAGCGGACCAATACGACGCATTTCCCGACGCCGTCTTCATGCGGGCGTTGGCGTCGGGCGTCTGCCGGACCTTGAAGGCCGATGCTGCGCCGGTGCTCGCATTGCTGCCCCAGAGCGGCCCCGTGCAGCTTGTGGTGGACAAGGGACTCAACGCGTCGTTCAAAGACCCTGGTCACCGGTTCATCAAGGGGGGAACGCTGGAGCGACCCAGATCGCGCATGATGGGCGTGACGGTTGCCGCGCTGTTGGCCGCCGCGGTGGCCATCGCCTTTCTCCCGAAGGGCAACGACAGTTTGCCGGTCGCCAGCAGTCCGGAGGTGGTAACACCGCCACAGCGCGCGCTCGAAGCCACGCAACTGGACCCGGTGAGTGCTGCGGTACCCTCAACACAAGAGTCCGTTGCCTCAGGGGGACAGGCCACTGTGCGGGCAGAGCCATCTTCTGCTGCGGTGGCCTCAGCGGCCCTCGCCGCATCGGCCCCCGCTGCGGCGGTGGAGCCGGCCCCATCCCACGGCGTGACCAACGAGGCCGGAGTTGACGCCAAGGGCACCGAGGCTTCGGGCGTGCTGGTCATTCGCGCCCGGGGAGAATCCTGGATCCAGGTGCGCAACGCCGCGGGCGGCGTCGTGCTGCAGAAGATCCTGGCTGCGGGCGAGAGTGTTTCCGCGGCGGGCAGCCCTCCCTGGTCGGTCGTCATTGGCAAGGCGGATGCCACGGAGGTGGTTGTGCGCGGCCAGCCCATGGATCTGAATGCGATTGCGCGCGAGAACGTTGCGCGTTTCGAGGTGAAGTAAATGAATATCTCCGGCACAGCCGCACCGATCGCTATGGCACAGCCCCAGGCACGCCGCTCGCGGCAGGCACGCATCGTCTGGGGCAGCCGGGTGGTCACGGTGGGTGGCGGCGCACCGGTGCGGGTGCAGTCCATGACCAACACCGACACGGTGGATGCGATCGGCACGGCCATCCAGATCAAGGAACTGGCGCAAGCGGGCTCTGAGTTCGTTCGCATCACGGTGAACACGCCGGAGGCCGCAGCGGCCGTGCCCTACATCCGTGAGCAGCTGGACCGCATGGGCGAGACGGTGCCGCTGGTGGGCGACTTTCACTACAACGGCCACCGCCTGCTGACGGAATTTCCCGACTGCGCACAGGCATTGTCCAAGTACCGCATCAACCCGGGCAACGTGGGCAAGGGCGACAAGAAGGACAAGCAGTTCGGCCAGATGATCGAGGCCGCGGTGCGCTGGGACAAGGCCGTGCGCATCGGCGTGAACTGGGGCAGCCTGGACCAGGAGTTGCTGGCCGAGCTGATGGATGCGAACAGCCGCCGCACCCAGCCGTGGGATGCGCGCCAGGTCATGTACGAGGCGCTGATCACCTCCGCCATCGAATCGGCGAAACGCGCCGAGGAAATGGGCCTGAGCGGCGACCAGATCATCCTTTCGTGCAAGGTCAGCGGTGTGCAGGACCTGATCTCGGTGTACCGCGAACTCGCGCGCCGCTGCGACTATGCGCTGCACCTGGGTCTGACCGAGGCGGGCATGGGTACCAAGGGTATCGTGGCGTCGACCACCGCGCTTTCGATCCTGCTGCAGGAAGGCATTGGCGACACTATCCGTGTGTCGCTGACTCCGCAGCCCGGCGAGGCGCGCACCCAGGAGGTGGTGGTGGCCTCCGAGATCCTGCAATCGCTGGGACTGCGCGCGTTCGTGCCCAGCGTGACCGCTTGCCCGGGCTGCGGCCGCACCACCAGCACCACATTCCAGGAGCTGGCCAAGCAGATCGACGATTACCTGCGTGCGCAGATGCCCGTATGGCGGCTGCGCTATCCCGGCGTGGAAAAACTCAAGGTGGCCGTGATGGGCTGCATCGTCAACGGCCCGGGCGAGAGCAAGCATGCCGACATCGGCATCAGCCTTCCCGGCACGGGCGAGGCGCCCGCCGCCCCGGTGTTCATCGACGGCGAAAAGGCCATGACCCTGCGGGGCGAGGGCATCGCGCGAGAGTTCCAGGATATCGTTGAAGGCTACATTGCCCGGCGTTTCGGCAACGGCGCAGGCGCACAGTGAAGTGTGCGCAAGTTTGCTATAAATATTATAGCTTATAGCGCTTGATGGATAAGCGCTAGAGGCTGATTTGATTCAAAATCACAAACAATAGAACAAGATGCAGAAGCTGGTTGCCATCAAGGGCATGAACGACATTCTTCCGCCCGATTCGGCGCGCTGGGAATGGCTGGAGGACAAGGTGCGCACCCTCATGGCGCGCTACGCTTATCGCAACATCCGCACGCCCATCGTCGAGCCTACGCCGCTGTTCGTGCGCGGCCTGGGCGAAGTCACCGACATCGTCGAGAAGGAGATGTACTCCTTCGAGGACCGGCTCAACGGTGAACAGCTGACGCTGCGCCCCGAGGCAACGGCGGGGGTGGTGCGTGCGGTGGTAGAGCATTCCATGCTCTACGACGGCGGCAAGCGCCTGTACTACATGGGGCCGATGTTCCGGCATGAACGGCCACAGCGCGGCCGCTACCGCCAGTTCCACCAGATCGGTGCCGAGGCGCTGGGCTTTCCCGGCGCGGAAGCCGATGCCGAGATCATTCTGCTGGCGCATGCGCTGTGGGCGGAACTGGGGCTGGAGAACGTGCGGCTGGAATTGAACAGCCTGGGGCAGCCTGACGAGCGCCGCGCCCACCGCGCGGCGCTGATCGCATACCTGGAGCAGCACATGGATGTGCTCGACGAGGATGCGCGCCGCCGCCTGCACAGCAATCCGCTGCGCATTCTCGACACCAAGAACCCCGCGATGCAGGCGCTGGTGGAAGGCGCCCCGCGGCTCATCGACTTTCTAGGCGAGGCGTCGCTGCAGCATTTCGAGACCGTCAAGGCGATCCTGGATGCCAACGGCGTGGCCTGGAGCCTCAATCCCCGCCTGGTCCGCGGGATGGACTATTACAACCTCACGGTATTCGAGTTCGTGACGGACCAACTGGGCTCGCAGGGCACGATCTGCGGTGGGGGCCGTTACGACTACCTGATCGAGCAGATCGGCGGCAAGTCCGCTCCGGCCGTGGGCTGGGCGCTGGGGGTGGAGCGCGTGCTGGAGTTGCTCAAGGAGCAGGAGGCGCAAGTGGCCCGACCAGCTGCCGATGCCTATGCCGTAGTGCCCGACGCGTCAGCCCTGCCGGTGGTCATGGCTACCTTGCAGCGGCTGCGTGCGCAGGGGGTGTCGGTGCAGATGCACAGCTCCACCGCCGCAGGCGAGGGCATGGGCAGCATGAAATCCCAGTTCAAGAAGGCGGACGCCAGCGGCGCACGCTATGCACTGGTCTTCGGCGCCGACGAACTGGCCCGCGGGGCCGTGACCGTCAAGCCGCTGCGGGATAGCGGCGAGCAGGCGGAGCGCCCGCTGGCGGCGCTGGCCGAATGGGCGGCCACCCTACAATCCTCGCGCTGAACGGAACCACAACATGGCCAACAACTTCGACCTTCAAGAACAAGAACAGCTTGAGCAGATCAAGCACTTCTGGAACACGTGGGGCACGCCCATCACCTGGGTGTTGATTGTCATCATGGGGGGGCTTGCCGCCTGGAACGGCTACCGGCTGTGGCAGGGCCGCCAGGCCCAGCAGGCGACGGCACTGGCCGAGGCCGTGGAAATGGCCGTGCAGGCGGGTGACCTTGCGCGCGTGGAGCAAGCCGTGGGCGACTTGAAGTCGAGTTACGGCGGCACCGCGCAGGCGTGGCAGGCAGGCCTTCTGGCTGCCAAAGCGCTGGCCGACGCTGGCAAGTGGGATGCCGCCAAAAGTACGTTGGCTTGGGTGGCCGAGAAAGCGTCTGATGAGGGTTACCAGGCCTTGGCCCGGCTGCGCCTGGCCAGCGTCCTGATCGAGCAAAAGGCCTACGACGAGGCCTCGGCGCAGCTGTCGGGGAAATTCCCCGCAGAGTTTGCTGCTACGGTCGCGGATCGCAAGGGTGATGTGTTCGCGTTGCAGGGCAAGAAGCAGGAAGCCATCGCCGAGTACCGCCGTGCCTACCAGGCTTTTGACGAGCGTGTGGAATACCGCCGCCTGGTGGAAGCCAAGCTCAACGCTTTGGGCGCACAGGTGGAGACGGTAGCCTCCGCTACGTCGGGGGGCGTGCAATGAGCCAGGCACGTAGTCATGCCATGAGGGCGCTGACCGGCGCCTCTTTGCTGGTGAGCCTGCTGGTGATGGGAGGTTGCTCGTTGTGGGGCGGCACGCCGAAGCCGAAGCCGGCGGAGCTCGGTCCCAACGTCCCTGTGCTGGGAGTGCGTCAGGCGTGGGTGTCCCAGATTGGGACGCAAGAAGGCCTTGAGCTCGACATACACGTGGAGGGCAGCGTGGTGACGGTGGCCTCTGCCAATGGCGATGTGGCGGCCATCGATGCTCGCACGGGGGGCGACGTATGGCGCACGCGCCTCAACCAGCCGCTTGCCTCGGGCGTGGGAAGTGATGGGCGCTGGACGGCGGTGGTGTCGAAGGGCAATCAAGTTATCGCACTGGACGGCGGTCGGGAGATCTGGCGCAAGCCGTTGCCCGCCCAGGCTTATACGGCGCCGTTGGTCGCGGGCAAGCGCATCTTCGTGCTGGCGGCGGATCGCTCCATTTCCGCCTTCGACGCGGCGACTGGCTACCGGCTCTGGAGCCAGCAGCGGCCGGGTGAGCCCCTGGTCCTGCGCCAGGGCGGTGTGCTGATGGCCGTGGGTGACACCCTGGTTGCGGGGCTGTCCGGCCGTCTGGTCGGCTTCAATCCCGACAACGGCGTGGTGCGCTGGGAGGCGCCCTTGGCCAGCCCGCGCGGCACCAATGACGTCGAGCGGCTGGTGGAGATCGTTGGCCGTACGAGCCGTGTGGGCGATAGCCTGTGCGCGCGGGCTTTCCAGGCCTCGGTGGGCTGTATCGATGCATCCCGGGGGGCGGTCTCGTGGACGCAGCCCGCCAGCGGCGGCGTGGGCATCCACGGGGATGACACCATGCTGTTCGGCACGGAAAGCAACGGAACGGTGATCGCATGGCGGCGCACCGATGGGTCCCGCGCCTGGACATCGGACAGGCTGCAGTTCCGCAAGCTCACAGCGCCCTTGGTGCTGGGGCGTTCAGTGGTAGTGGGTGACGATACAGGGCTGGTGCACCTGCTGTCCCGTGAGGACGCCGCACCGCTCAACCGCCTGACGACCGATGGCTCGGCCATTGCGGCGGCCCCGGCGGTGGCGGGCGACACCTTGGTGGTGGTGACGCGCAAGGGCGGCGTCTACGGCTTCCGTCCGGACTGATAGGGATATAGGACACAGGATGAAGCCTGTCATCGCTTTGGTGGGGCGGCCCAATGTGGGCAAGTCCACCTTGTTCAACCGTTTGACCAAGTCGCGCGATGCGATCGTGGCCGACTTTGCCGGCCTCACGCGTGATCGCCACTATGGCAATGGGAGACAGGGCAAGCACGAGTACATCGTCATCGACACCGGGGGGTTCGAGCCCGATGCCTCCAGCGGCATCTACCGCGAGATGGCCAGGCAGACCCAGCAGGCCGTGGCGGAGGCCGATGTCGTGGTTTTTGTCGTGGACGTACGCGGTGGACTGTCCGCCCAGGACCACGACATTGCCAACTACCTTCGCCGCCTGGGCAAACCCTGCGTGTTGGCCGGCAACAAGGCCGAAGGCATGCAGGACAGCATGCATCTGGCCGAGTTCTATGAGTTGGGCCTGGGAGAGGTGCACCCCGTATCGGCGGCGCACGGCCAGGGTGTGCGCAGCCTGGTGGATCTCGCGCTGAAGCCGCTCGCGTTGCCCGAGATTGAGGAGGAGGATGCGGCGGCCGAGAAGAATGTCATCCGTCTTGCAGTGGCAGGGCGCCCCAACGTGGGCAAGTCGACACTGATCAATACATGGCTGGGTGAAGAGCGTTTGGTGGCTTTCGACATGCCCGGCACCACGCGCGATGCCATATCGGTGCCTTTCGAGCGCAACGGCCAGAAGTTCGAATTGATCGACACGGCGGGCCTGCGACGCAAAGGCAAGGTGTTTGAAGCGATCGAGAAATTCTCGGTCGTGAAGACCCTGCAGGCCATCGAGTCAGCCAATGTCGTGCTGCTGCTGCTGGACGCCACGCAGGGAGTGACGGACCAGGACGCACATATTGCCGGCTACATCCTGGAGAGCGGTCGCGCCGTGGTGATCGCAGTGAACAAATGGGATGCGGTGGACGACTATGGCCGGCAGCAGCTGGAGCGTTCCATCGAAACGCGTCTGTCGTTTCTGAAGTTCGCGCCGTTGCATTTCATCTCCGCGAAGAAACGGCAGGGCATTGGGCCGCTGTGGTCATCCATCATCCAGGCGTACAAGTCTGCCAACCGCAAGATGCCTACGCCGGTGTTGACGCGCCTGCTGCAGGAGGCGGTGCAGTTCCAGAGCCCCAAGCGCTCGGGTATGTTCCGGCCCAAGATGCGCTATGCGCACCAGGGCGGCATGAATCCGCCGGTGATCGTGATCCATGGGAATTCGCTGGAGCATGTCACGGACGCCTACAAGCGCTTTCTTGAGGCGCGTTTTCGCAAAGAATTTGACCTCGTCGGTACGCCGCTGCGTATCGAAATGAAAACCTCCAGCAATCCTTATACGGACAAGCAGAACTCCTGAGCCCCTGGACGGCGTATGGCCGTCTGGGTGTGGTAAGGTGCTGGTTTACAACAACATTTTTGAACACGGAGAATATCGTGAGCAATAAAGGTCAGCTTCTTCAAGACCCCTTCCTGAACGCCTTGCGTCGGGAGCATGTGCCGGTTTCGATCTATTTGGTGAACGGCATCAAACTGCAGGGTCAAATCGAATCCTTCGATCAATACGTCGTGCTGCTGCGCAATACCGTGACGCAGATGGTGTACAAGCACGCCATTTCCACGATCGTGCCTGGTCGTGCCGTCAACTTCTCGACTGCGGAACCCGCCGCCGACGGGGACAACCAGTAAGCCCCTGCGGCAGTTCAAGGCTGCGCCACGGCGCAAGCATTGCGCATCCCAGGGCACGCAGCCTTGAGTTCCCATTCTTCTCCTGACACGAAATCCACGCCTGTTCTATTGGTAGGCGTGGATTTTGGTTTGCCCCATTTCGATGCCGAACTCGAAGAGCTTGGCCTATTGGCCCAGACTGCAGGCTTGAATCCTGTCGCGCGGCTGACGTGCAAGCGAAAGACGCCTGATGCGGCGCTGTTCGTGGGTAGCGGCAAAGCCGATGAGATCCGCACTCTGGCGCAGATGCATGGCGCGAAGGAGGTGCTGTTCGACCAGGCGCTGAGTCCGGCGCAGCAGCGGAATCTGGAGCGAAGCCTGGAATTGCCCGTCAATGATCGCACGCTGCTCATTCTGGAGATCTTTGCCCAGCGCGCCCGCAGCCACGAGGGTAAGCTGCAGGTGGAGTTGGCGCGTTTGCAGTACTTGAGCACTCGACTTGTGCGGCGCTGGTCGCACTTGGAGCGTCAACGCGGGGGGATCGGTACACGGGGCGGACCGGGTGAAACACAAATTGAGCTCGACCGTCGCATGATCAGCGAAGCCATCAAGCGCACGCGGGAGCGCCTGGTCAAGGTCAAGCGCCAACGGGCGACCCAGCGGCGGCAGCGGCAGCGGCGCGATACATTCAATATCTCGCTGGTGGGCTACACGAACGCGGGCAAATCCACGCTGTTCAATGCACTGGTGAAGGCGCGAGCCTACGCGGCGGACCAATTGTTCGCCACGCTGGACACCACCACGCGTCATCTTTATTTGGGCGAAGCCGCGGGTTCGGTGTCCCTGTCCGATACCGTGGGCTTCATTCGTGATCTGCCGCACGGGCTGGTGGATGCGTTTCAGGCCACGTTGCAGGAGGCCGTGGACGCGGATCTGCTCCTGCATGTGGTCGATGCCGCCAACCCCGCCTTTCCCGAGCAGATTGCACAGGTGCAACTGGTTCTTGGTGAGATTGGCGCCGCCGATATTCCACAACTCTTGGTATTCAACAAATTGGATGCCCTCACGCCCGAAGTGCGTCCTAACGTGCGGCAAGATACCTATGAACTGGATGGGCGGGCTGTACCGCGGATTTTTGTCAGTGCCGGCCTTGGCGAAGGGGTGGCTGACTTGCGGCAGTTATTGGCAGACATGGTTCAGAAGTCACTTTCGTCGGGCATGCCCCCTGAGACGGTGGCTGAATTGAAGGGCGAGTGGGACTGATTGGGCACAATGCTGGTGTTCTATTGCTATTGAGAGTACGAGAATTCGCGCATGAACCTTCTTAACCGGGCCTCTCGCTGGGCCGTGCTGCCTGAGCGTATTCGGGGGATGTTCAATCTCAACGATCCTCGTTGGGGCCGTGGGGACGATAAGGGCGAGGGTGGGCAGCGCCCTGATTCGGAGCGCCCTTCTCCGGATAACTCACAGCGTCCACGTGGACGTGACCAGAATCCTTCGGGACAGCCGCCGGACCTGGATGAGTTGTGGCGTGATCTGAACCGCAAGCTGGGTGGGTTGTTTGGCGGCGGCGGGTCGCGTGGCCCCGCTTCTGGTGGCGGCAATGGTGGTTTCCAGCCAGACATGAAGAACGCGGGAGTTGGCGTGGGATTGATCGCCGCCATAGCGGTGCTGATCTGGCTGGGCACTGGCTTTTTCATCGTGCAAGAAGGCCAGCAAGCGGTGATCACCCAGTTCGGCAAGTACAAGAGCACGGTCAACGCCGGCTTCAATTGGCGTCTGCCTTACCCCATTCAGCGCCATGAACTGGTGTTCGTGACCCAAATCCGGTCTGCTGATGTGGGGCGGGATAGCGTCATCAAGAGCACGGGATTGCGTGAGTCCGCCATGCTGACCGAAGACGAGAACATCGTCGAAATCAAGTTCGCAGTGCAATATCGTTTGAATGACGCGCGTGCGTGGCTGTTCGAGAGCCGCAATCCGGCCGAAGCCGTGGTTCAGGCGGCAGAGACGGCGGTGCGCGAAGTCGTGGGCAAAATGCGCATGGATACCGCCTTGGCGGAAGAGCGGGACCAGATTGCTCCGCGCGTGCGCAATCTGATGCAGACCATCTTGGACCGATACAAGGTCGGCGTGGAAGTCGTTGGCATCAACCTGCAGCAAGGGGGGGTGCGCCCTCCTGAGCAAGTACAGGCGGCTTTTGATGACGTGCTCAAGGCGGGCCAGGAGCGGGAGCGCGCTAAGAATGAAGCCCAGGCTTATGCCAATGATGTGGTTCCGCGTGCCACGGGTACGGCGTCCCGCTTGATTGAGGAGGCGGCAGCCTACAAGGCGCGCATCGTGGCGCAGGCGCAGGGTGACACACAGCGCTTCAGCGCCGTCCTTGCTGAATACCAGAAGGCACCGCAGGTGACGCGAGACCGCATGTATCTGGAGAGCATGCAGCAGATTTACGGCAATGTGACCAAGGTACTGGTGGAGTCGCGGCAAGGATCCAACTTGCTGTACCTGCCGTTGGACAAGATCATGCAGAGCGTTTCACAGCAGACTTCGGCGGCTGCGGCGACCGATACGCCGCCAGCGACAGTCCCTCCTGCCGCGACCTCTCAATTCCCCGGCGATTCTCGGTTGCGTGATGCCAACCGTTCGCGCGAACGTGAGTCCCGATAGGAGAGCCGTGTGAACAGAATCGGATTTATCGCATCGACAGTTCTGTTGTTGCTGGCATTGTTCAGCTCGATGGTGTTCGTCGTCGACCAACGCCAGTTTGGCGTGGTGTACGCGTTGGGGCAGATCAAGGAAGTCATCACGGAACCAGGCTTGAATTTCAAGCTACCCCCACCTTTCCAAAACGTTCGCTACATCGACAAGCGTCTGCTCACGCTGGACAGTTCAGACACCGAGTCGATGCTGACAGCCGAGAAGCAGCGCGTGGTGATCGATTGGTATGTGCGCTGGCGCATTACCGACCCATCCGAGTACATCCGCAATGTGGGACTGGACGAGAACGCAGGTGCACTGCAGCTCAATCGGGTGGTCCGCAATGCATTTCAGGAAGAAGTCAACCGTCGCACCGTCAAGGAGCTGCTGTCGCTCAAGCGCGATGCGCTGATGTCCGACGTGAAACGGGAAGTGCTGGAAGCTGTCCGCGGCTCCAAGCCTTGGGGTGTCGATGTCGTGGACGTGCGCATCACGCGGGTCGACTACGTAGAAGCGATCACGGAGTCCGTCTATCGACGCATGGAAGCGGAACGCAAGCGCGTTGCGAATGAACTGCGCTCCACGGGCGCGGCGGAGGGGGAGAAGATTCGCGCAGACGCAGACCGGCAGCGCGAGATCACCATTGCCAATGCCTACCGCGACGCACAGAAGATCAAGGGCGAGGGTGATGCGGAAGCTGCGCGTCTGTATGCGGAGGCATTCGGCCGTGATCCACAATTTGCACAGTTCTACCGGAGTCTCGAAGCTTACAAGGCGAGCTTCAACCGCAAGGGCGATGTCATGGTGCTGGATCCGGCGAACACTGAATTTTTCAAGGTATTCAGAGGCGGGACGGGTAACGCATCTGCGACCCCCCGCCGCTGATGAGCGACTGATGGCGGTGGTCGGCTTCCATGAACGGGTTCTGGATCGCGTTGGGTTGGGTGCTGGTCATCGAAGGGCTGCTGCCCTTCGTGTCACCTGGTGGTTGGCGCCGCATGTTCACGCAGCTTTTGCAATTGCGTGACGGCCAGATTCGATTTTGCGCGCTGCTGGGGCTGATCGCTGGCGGCGCCATTCTGCTGCTCACGTAGCCTGGCCGCTTTGGGTCCCGGGGTGGGGCTTATCCATGCCGGTAGAATCAACGTTTTAACAGCCTGCCCCATCCCATGTCTGCCTGGGTCCTGCCGGATCATATTGCCGATGTCTTGCCTTCCGAGGCGCGGCACATTGAAGAACTTCGCCGCGGACTGCTCGATACTGCACGCAGTTACGGTTATGAGTTGGTGATGCCTCCTTTGCTGGAGCATCTGGAATCACTGTTGACGGGCACTGGCGAGGCGCTGGACCTCCAAACGTTCAAATTGGTGGACCAACTCTCGGGTCGATCTCTCGGCTTGAGGGCCGATACGACCCAACAGGTCGCACGCATTGATGCGCACCTGCTCAACCGGCAGGGGGTGGCGCGTCTATGCTATTGCGGCCCAGTACTGCACACGCGTCCCGATCGTCCGCATGCCACCCGGGAGCCCTTGCAGTTTGGAGCCGAGATCTACGGTCATCCAGGTATCGAGGCGGATATCGAAGCAGTGTTGCTGTCGTTGGAGTGCTTGCGTAGTGCCCACGTACAGGAGGTGAGCGTAGATCTGGCCGACGTCCGTATCGTGCGCAGTCTGCTTGCAGGACTTCCTGTCGGTATGCATCAGCTCGCCCAAGTCCACGGTGCGCTTGCTGCCAAAGATGCCAGCGAACTGGCGTCGTTGACACGCGATTTCCCGTCTGCATCGCGGGAAGGGTTGTTGGCACTGTTGCAGCTGTATGGCGATGCAGCAGTGCTGAATGAGGCCGAAAACTTGTTGAAGCCCTT
The DNA here is from genome assembly GCF_027625375.1 of Diaphorobacter sp. ED-3. Lineage (NCBI taxonomy): Bacteria > Pseudomonadati > Pseudomonadota > Betaproteobacteria > Burkholderiales > Comamonadaceae > Diaphorobacter > Diaphorobacter sp. ED-3. Next base: position 1,335,418 of record NZ_CP115182.1, read on the forward strand.
TCCTGGTGCGCGCGAGGCGCTATCAGATTTGAGGGCGATTGCGGCACGAATGGACGGTGTGCGGGTCACATTTGATCTGGCAGATCTGCGGGGTTATGCCTATTACAGCGGCGCGCGTTTTGCGATTTATGCGCAGGACGCCAGTGATGCGCTGGTGCGAGGCGGCCGCTATGACGAGGTCGGCGCGGTCTTCGGCCGTAACAGGCCAGCCGCAGGCTTTAGCTTGGACGTGAAGCAGCTGGTGGGTGTGGTGTCGGCTCCGTCATTGCGTGCGGCCATCCGGGCGCCCTGGGGCGATGGTGGTGCGCTCAGTGCTGCCATTGCTACGTTGCGTCGTCAGGGCGAAACCGTGGTGTGTGTGCTGCCGGGGCACGGCAGCGAAGTGGACGAATTCCACTGCGATCGGGAGCTTGTCCTGGTGGATGGCAACTGGGTCGTAAAGGCGATTTGAGTTTCTTCAGCATTTGAATCGGGTTTGACATGAAAGCAAGCAAGGGTCGTAACGTTGTCGTGGTCGGCACCCAATGGGGCGATGAAGGCAAAGGCAAACTGGTTGATTGGCTGACTGAGAGCGCCCAGGGGGTGGTGCGTTTTCAGGGCGGGCACAACGCTGGTCACACGTTGGTCATCAACGGCGTCAAGACGGCGCTGCACTTGATTCCCAGCGGGATCATGCGCCCGGGTGTCAAGTGCTACATCGGCAACGGCGTCGTTCTCTCGGCAGGCAAATTGTTTGAGGAGATCGAGGGGCTCGAAAAAGCGGGCGTCGAAGTGCGCTCGCGTCTGCGCGTCAGTGAAGCTTGTCCATTGATCCTGCCGTTCCATGCGGCGCTGGATGTGGCGCGTGAAGCGGCGCGTGAACACGGTGGCGCCGAGAAGATTGGTACCACGGGCCGTGGTATCGGACCGGCCTACGAGGACAAGATCGCTCGCCGTGCCCTGCGCGTACAAGACCTCAAGTATCCAGAACGCTTTGCCGCCAAGCTGCGCGAATTGCTGGCGTTGCACAACCATGTCCTCAGCACCTTCCTGGGCTCGGCCAATTTTCAGTTTGGCGATGCACTCAAGCCCTACATCACGGGCGGGCAAGTGCAGTTTGAGCCGGTCTTTGAGGAGGCCATGCGGCATGCAGAGATGCTGAAGCCCATGATGGCAGATGTCTCGCGTGAACTGAACGAAGCGCATGCCGTGGGCGCAAATCTGCTGTTTGAGGGGGCGCAGGGCACATTGCTCGATGTGGACCATGGTACCTATCCCTATGTCACGTCCAGTAACTGTGTGGCGGGTAATGCGGCAGCGGGGTCGGGCGTTGGCCCGGGGCATCTGCACTACATCTTGGGGATCACCAAGGCATATTGCACGCGTGTGGGGGGAGGGCCTTTCCCGACCGAGCTTGAATGGGAAACGCCTGGAACACCGGGTTATCACATGAGTACAGTGGGCGCCGAAAAAGGGGTGACGACTGGGCGCAGCCGTCGCTGCGGTTGGTTTGATGCCGCACTCCTCAAGCGTAGCGCGCAGGTCAATGGTCTTTCAGGGCTCTGCATCACCAAGCTGGATGTTCTGGACGGGTTGAGGGAACTGTCGCTGTGCGTGGGATACGAGTTGGACGGTGAAAGGATCGACCTTCTGCCAATGGGTGCCGAAGAAATCGCACGTTGCGTACCTATTTACGAGAATATTGCCGGTTGGACGGAATCCACCGTGGGAGTGACTCGCTATGAGGACCTGCCGTCCAATGCGCGCCGCTATCTGGAGCGTATTGAGCAAGTGACGGGGGTGCCTATCGCAATGATCTCGACCAGTCCAGACCGTGATCACACGATCTTGATGCGCCATCCCTACGCGGCGGACTGAGGGCATGGTGGGGAAGTTGGAGTGTGTCGCCCGCTGTTAAGGCGATTGTTGCTATCAATTCAGGAGTTAGTATGCTGACGGAAGACGGCAAGCATTTGTACGTAAGCTACGACGAGTATCACAACCTCATAGAGAAGCTTGCGCTAAAGGTGCATCAATCCGCATGGCAGTTCGATACGATCCTTTGTCTTGCACGTGGCGGCTTGCGACCAGGGGACATTCTGAG